>CAVWDQ010000021.1:0-89575 GCA_963753765.1 uncultured Bacteroidales bacterium | reverse complement strand
GCGAGCAAAACGACCTGGCTCTTACCCAGCCCGTGAAACTGGAAGAGATGATATCCGCCTACAATGAGATCCGGGGAGAAACAGAGGAGGTAAGTGGCGAAGTTGTGTTAAAATAGCTTATTCTGCAGAAACATGCAGGTTCCTGAATCTTCCCGAGGAGCCATTCCCGACCCAGAGTCCGATTTTGTCAGATTTGCCTGAGGCGAGACGCTCTACCTTTAAAACCGGCTCTGCCTTATTATCCACAAACACTTCAACCGTCTTCTCCGTGACCTTTATAGTGGCTTTGAACCAATGATCGGGATTCGGGGGTGATGGAATCTCATTTTCAAACTCACCGGTGCGCTCCTCCCGGAGCTTATACCAGGTGTATTCGGGATGATTAACATACTGAACCATATGATCTTTCCGGATCTGCTCGGTGGCCACAAAATTGAAGGGACGGAAATAGACCGCTTCAAAGGTCTCCTCATCCTGAATGTTGAAAGCAATTCCGATGAAGCTTCTGCCCGGATTATTTTCTCCCATCAGCTCTACTACAATGGTACCGGTTCCAAAGTTAAGCTCCTCCAAAATGCCCAGCCCATCGCCCTCGGCTGCATTCATCTCCACAGCGTCCGGGTGAGTTTCATTCACAGAGAGAGTGCGGTTCACTTCCCTGATCTGCTTCTCCAGGAGTGCAGTTGCCAGGTTCACCTTCTGCTGACCAAAAGAAAATACGGTCATACAAAGAAGAACAATTGCCATTAATCCAGTTGTTTGTTTCATTCTTACAGATTTTTGATTTCCTCGCTGAGTTTTTCCAGAAAATAAATTTCAGCCCAGAACTGCCAGTCAAAGTTGATACTTTGATTGGCCATATGCCGGTGATGATCCTGGTCCAGTATGTAGCCTTCGGGCTTATTCAGAATCCGGGTATGAGCATATACTTCCTCAAACCCGGCTCTCAGAACTTCGAATTCCGGAGGAAGCTTTTTAAGAATAGACAGGGCCTCCTGTTTTTCCTGCTCTGTTGTAGCAATGTCATAAAACTGCAATGCTATCATGGCATTCCCTGAAAATTGAATCAATTTGGCTACCTGTTCATATACCTCCAGGCGATAAAGGTTTCGATCGGCCAATGTCTTCATGGTGTCGATCATGGCAATTGCCCTATTACAATACCGCATAGACAGTGCAGCATTCTGGAGCTTTACTGAATACTTTTCGGTCCACTCACTTCTCGCTCCCGAGAAGGGCAGATCAATCACTGCCTCGGTGGGATCTTCCATATTTCGAAGATTGTTGCGACTATCGGATTTCAAGAGAGCAGCATTCCACCATTCGACTGCTTTTTCCAGATCATCTACAAATCCAAATTCCTCTCCTGATAGTGCATGGCCATACTCCCGATGCCGGTAGGCGGCCTTTATCTCCTCTTTGCTCCTGATATCGCCCGACCAGGCATATTCAGCAAAAGCCAGAATTCCACGCATATATAGTTCGAAATGCGGCGAATCATCATCCCAGAGGGTTAGCAGGAGGCCCCCGATTTCCATATCTATGGAGGTAGTGGCAAAGGACCTGATATTCTCCATATTACTCTCATTCTGAGGCATCAGCTTCCAGCGTGTCTGTCCGGCTGTTGCCCCCATCACCTTCAGATCATGTTCAGTAAACCATTCCATGGCTTTTATATTCCCTTCGGCCTGCGGATGGCTGTAGTTCCATCGCATGTAGATACAATTATCGGGAAACATGTCGAGGTACTCCAACAACTTATCCTCATTGTCCTTCCACAATCTGTCAACCGCATAGCTGGAGAGACCGCTGTTGAACATAGATTCGTAGAGGCCTGCATATTTGATGGGCATATCGTCCCAGAAGATGGGAATGCGATCGTGTTCATCTGCAAAGGTACAAACCTTGTTTAACCAGATGAGCTGCAATTCCAGCTCCGTTTTTCCACTATTCCGGCCTGTGGTGTGCACTTCATCACCTCCCACATGCAGGTATTTGCCATCAGGCATCGCTTCCAGAGCATCCAGGTAGAGGTCATACTGCACTTCATATGTTTCAGGCAGGAGTGGATTAAAGGCCCAGTCGCTATCCGGATCATCACGCAAATATTTGTACTGGTCATGTTTCAGAATAAAGGATGCATGGCCCAGTCCCTGAACAAGAGGACTGATTTCAATAAAACGTTTTTTGGCATATTTGCTCAGCTTCTGCCACTCCTCAATACTCAAGGCATCCGCAGAACCCACAATGGGCTGACGCTCATAAGCCAGCTTATCTTCCACCTCGGCGATTATTGCATTTATTTTGTATTGGGCCAGGCGGTCGATCAACTTATAATAGTAATCGGTCTTCTCCATATGATGTTTCATATCCAGGTGAATGGCCCTGTAGGATAATTTGGGAGACATCCTCAATATGACACTCCGGCAAGAGAACGCCCTGTTCCCTGGCATCCTCTACCAACTGCAGAAAGGTCATATATCCATAAAAACGTCCTGCCTTTTTGTCCGCGCTGATGGTCACCTGATCCCTGGAAATATCCAGCATAAATCCTTCATCTTCCAGTACCAGCGATTTCTCATCCCGAAACACAATCTGAGGCCCGGAAATCTTAAAGGTTTCTTCCATCCCTTTTACAAATTCCGGGGGAAGGGGTAAAGGGATTCCATCAGCCAGACGATAATATTTAATGGAATCGGGATGCAAGTCGCTTGGGCCATAAAATTCCACTATCTCAGGCTCTGGCAACAGCTTAAAATCACCTATTGGGCTGCCAGGATCGCAGGCAGGCAACAGCAATATATATGCAGCAATAATCAGGATTGTAAGCGTTCTCATAATTCCTTTAGTTTTTGTCGGTGGTATTTCAGGGCATTTCTTTTCACCTCCCCGGTGGTGTGCTTCATATGTTTGCTAAGAAAGTCAAGCACGAAGTCCACATCCAGCTTGGAGTATTCACGCATCACCCATCCCACGGCAGTCTTTGCGAAGCGCTCCTCGCGCCGGATCAGGATATCTGAAAAGCTAAAAATAGTTTTTGAATACATAGCCATGTTTTTCGCACGGGCAAAGGGAACCAGAGAGGCGCGGGCCTTCCAGAGATAGGGATCACGGTTCCATCTTTTCAGTATCCAGATAAGCTCTTCATCGCCGGTATCAACTAAGGGGGTAAGTACTTTTACACAGAGCCAGTCCGATGTATTCCAATCATGAATAAGGCGCTCGTTAAACCAGTCGGAGATCAGGCTCATCAGGAAGGAATTTTTTTGTTTTCCCAGCCAAAAGAGCTGCATATATAGGATTGCTGCCAGTTTATGTTCGGCAAGTTCACTTCGCATCAATCCATTCACCAAACTTACCTGTTGATTCATAGGGAGTTGATCCAGACCCTCGTCCCTGTTCTTCTCCTTCAGAAGGCTTCTGATTTCGGGGATACTGGTTCCAATAAACCGAATCTCACCTTTCATGTAACTGTTCCACCAGTCTGCTTTTTGTGGGACCGACCTGACTTTTAATTCCTTAACAAGAGTCTCAGCGTACTGATTCATCTGTAATGAGGATAGACATCTAAAATAGCTTTTTTATCTTTAATATTACTAATCTGTAAAACGATATAACCCGGAAAACATGAAACGAAGCCTGCTCACCATCCTGCTTGTTGCTACCTGTCTGTTCACAAAGGCCCAGACAGGCGATTTCACCAGGCTGCTTGACATCCCCTACTATTCAGAATCTGATATTGAATCGGATGAATACATAAAAGAGCGCTGTGTGCTCGACCTGTATTATCCCGACAACAAAGTGGGATTTCCCACGGTGATCTGGTTTCATGGGGGTGGGCTGAGCGCTGGAAATAAATCCATTCCGCCCGAACTGGAGGAACAGGGAATGGCAGTGGTTGCAGTTAATTACCGGCTCTATCCTAAAGTCAAGGCTCCGGTCTATATTGAAGATGCCGCTGCATCCGTGGCCTGGGTTTTCAATCACATCGAAGAATATGGAGGTGATCCGGATCTGATCTTTATTTCGGGACATTCTGCGGGGGGCTACCTGTGCAGCATGGTGGGACTGGATAAGCGGTGGCTGAAGAAACATGAGATTGATGCCAACCGCATTGCGGGCCTGATCCCGTTCAGCGGTCATACCATCACCCATTTTACCGTTCGGAAAGAACGCGGAATCGAAGGGACACAACCGGTGGTGGACGATCTGGCTCCCCTGTATCACGTGCGAAAGGATGCCCCTCCCCTGCTATTGATCACGGGCGACCGGGAGATGGAGATGATGGGCAGGTACGAAGAGAATGCCTATATGATGCGTATGATGAAAGTTGTTGGTCATCCCGATACCCGGCTTTATGAAATGGATGGATACGGGCACAATATGCTGACCCCGGCTTTTCCCTTGCTAATCAAGGAAGTAAATCGGATTGTAAAGATGTCATCTAAGCCCTGAACCAGAAGATGTAGGTGCAGTTGGCACATACAAAACAACGCGCCTCCTTGTTTGCAAAGTCCAGATCAAAAAAAGAGGCAACTGCTGTATTCAGCTGAGCCCTTGTCTCAATAAACTGGTCCTTGTCACAAACCGGACAGATCAGTTTTCTGTCTTTCACCATCACCGTATCAGGTTTTCTTTTGCTAAAGCGTGCCATAGTTCTTATTTGGGTTCGACCAGACAAGTTAGTCAACGCAGACCACTAATTCCAGATGCTGCCTGAATTTCCTATATTTATTTAGTGAAAACACTTGCACAGTATTATTTTTATTGTGTATATTCGACACATTATATAAACTCAATAGAAAGAAACATGAAAAACACTACCATCAGAAATTTTGCACTCTTACTCACTGTACTCATTGCATTTTCATCCTGCGCTTCCACGAAAGTGGCTAAAGATCCTCATGCCCCGTATCTGGGACAATGGGATTATGTAGTTGAAGAACTTCCGGTAGATATAGACGGAGTCTTTGAGATTACCAAAGTTGAAGGTGTTCTGAAAGCAAAGATGATCAATCCCATGGGTGAGTTGGAAATTGATGACCTGACCATCGAAGAGGGCGTATTAAAATCTGAATTCGAAGTTGAAGGAAATTTCATTGAGCTGGAAGGCACCTTTGCTGAGAATGCCTACAATGGTTTTCTCTTTGTACAGGGAGGCGAGTTCCCCATGAAAATGACCAAAAAGCAATAGCCGATGGCATGAAAAGACGCACTTATATCAGAAATAGTGCATTGGCTGCTGCGGGAGTATCCCTGCTTAACACAGGATTTATCTCCCGCAGAGCAGCTATTTCAAGGGATATGGGCATCCAGCTTTACACGCTGGCCAAGCCACTCTCCGATGATTTCCCCGGCACCATTAAAAAACTGGCTGAATTCGGGTATAAGAACCTTGAATTTGCCGGGCCCTACTATTTCAGTACGGAAGAAGAGATTAAAAACAATCCCCTGGTGACCTTTATGGGCCTGAGTGGCTATGGTTACCACGGGCATACTCCCAAAGAGATCCGCATGATGCTGGATGACCTGGGACTGGTATCAACTTCAGCTCATATCTCTGATAGTTCACTGAAGTACAATATCGACGAGGCAATCGATGCAGCGAATATCATCGGTCAGAAGTATATCCTGAGTCCCGCTTTCCATGGACAAACACCAGACGAATACAAAGCTGCAGCTGAACTCTACAATGGCTTTGGAGAGCTTTGCAAAGCGGGAGGGATCCAATATGGCTACCACACCCACAACGGCGAGTTTGCAGTTCATGATGGAGTCAGCTTATTCGACATTCTGGTAAAAGAGACCGATCCGGAATTGGTCTGTTTTGAACTGGATCTTTTCTGGGCCGCAGTGGCAGGAGTAGATGTGGTAAAACTGGTAAAGCAGTATCCGGGACGTGTCAGGCTGCTTCACATCAAGGATATAGACAAGAAAATGGATGAGCCTTACACGACCTTCGATCCTGCTACTGGAATGGGTATGCTTATGCAGCTGATGAAAAAACAGACCATTATCGGGGAAGGTGCAATTGATTTTAAATCCATCCTTAGCCAGGTGGACGATGCAGGCATCGACCAGCTGTTTATAGAGAGTGACTTCCCCCCTGAGCCCCTGAAATATGCGGAGCAGAGTGCCATCAACCTGAAAAAGATCCTCTCTTCCATTTAGCAAATGTTAATTCTCCGGGCTAAAAGAATGTCCAGCAGTTAAAACATACTTTTCTTTTCTCCGTTTAAGACAGATAGGTGCAACCTTTTTGCATGAAATCTGTTTTGATAGAATGAGAAACAAGCTTACTTTTCTGATTGTCCTGCTGGGATTGATGCTGAGCTGCTCCATCTATGGTCAGAACGCAGGCTTTTTAAATCAGCTCCGGATCGGTTTCGGAGGTGGAGCCAACCTGGCTCAGATCGTTACCCTGGAATCCTATAATATCTACGAGGACTTAAGCGGGGACAGCTATGTAAATGAGTATTCAACCATATTTCAAAATGTTGGAAATCAGTATTTTGTGCAGATTGAATGGTTTAATGATTATGTAATAGTTGCTCTGAAACCCGGCACCTACACCTACCGCTTCTCCAAGCTCAATGAAGTTGTTTACACCAACGAGACTGTTGAACTGGAAACCCCCTATCTTCTTCGCTATTTCTCTGTTCCACTGGAAATCCGCTACAGATTTGACCTGCAGCGCTTCCGTCCGTACGCAGGAGGATCAATAGCCTACAGTAATCTGCTGGGATCGCTTGATGCTTCCAACCAGACTTTTATAAGTTCCAAGTTTACTGCGGGAGCCGTGGCAGGAAGCTATATTGATCTGAGGTATGTGATCCTCGATCTGAACGTAGGTTATCATATGGGACTGCATAACATTACCAATAAGGATGAGCGCTATGATACCGGTAGCGGTGAGACTTTTGCCCAGGACGACATAATGCTTAATGACCTGCAGTTCAATGTCGCCATCCTCTTCTCACTTTCCAAACAGAAGCACTATAGCAATGTTGAATGCTTTTATTGATACTATGAGAATAAAACTAAGCCTTATAGCCCTTTCTTCAGTCCTTCTGCTGCTTATGTCCGCCTGTGAGATAAACCAGAAGGACATCATGCCTGAGGATGGTTTTGTGAAGATCTATAACCACCCGGATGAAGAGCTGGCCCTGTTTCCCGAAAGTGTTGTGGAAATGCCCGATGGAGGCTATATAGTTATCTCAGCAGTTAAGGATGAAAATGCTGAGATTGAATATCCATATACTTCCATGTTTCGCACCTCTTCATCGGGAGTGCTTAGCTGGACCATGGACTACCCCTGGTTGGCTCCCTCGTCAAAGCTGATCCTTCAGAATGGCTCCGTAAGCTTTGTGGCCATGAATCAGCAATTTGAAGCCTATGTGGTCACCGTCGACGCGGAAAGCGGATTAGAAACCGGTCAGCAAGCACTGGATATTACCATGCCCCTGTATTCTTATACTGACGAGCAGGGCAATCTCGTGGTCCTGGGCTATGATTTTGTAACCAGCTCCTCCTGGATAGCCAAGTACAATAGCAGTTTTCAGCTTCAACAAAGTAACAAGTTGCATGTAAATACCAGACCTGGAGTACCTGATACAGCGCCACCTGAACAAGATGGGACAGGACTATCCCTTCTTTATCGGATCCTACAGTAACAGTTCAGCCTCCGGGTACTTTGTGAATTGCTTTTATAACTATACCCTGAGGACCGTTTTTCTTGACGGGACCTCATTGTCAGCTCTTGGTAATATTTACTCCTTCCAGACAGAGGAGGGGATCAGTTCTCTGATCCAGAAATCCGGAACCCTGTTTGGGCTAACCTCCTACTATGAAGGGAACAACTACATCATGGCCGGCACTGATATCGATGTGCTAAGTAGTTCAAATGTAAAGGATATGCCCGCCGAACCCCTGTATGAACTTACCTACCGTGCAGCAGCAATGGCCCTTCAACTTAATACGGATGCGGAAGATTACACCATGTTTGCATCCCAGACCAATGATAACTCCCTTGTGGTCTATCAATATGCCCTGGAATCGGACAGTCTGATAAATACGCATACAAGGGATTTTGACGAGGGGATTGAGGTACGGGATATCATCCAGACCGGCGGACCAGGGCATTGCCATCCTGGCAGGTATCTATACCCTGGGCAAATACAAGCGTCCGCTATTGATCAAGATGCCCCCGAAACAGTTTGTTCCGGAGGAAGACTAGCGATCTTCTACAGCTTTTGCTATAGCTTCAGAAAGCTGCTGTGGATCCTGTTTCCCTTGTGGATCATTTGCAGATGGTACATCCCCTCTTTCAGATCCGATACATCCAGTTCGGTCATATTGGGTCCAAACATTCCCTCGCGGCTCACAGACTTGAGCTTTCGGCCGGCACTGTCAATGACGTGGAGGCTAACGCTCCTCTGAACTCCAGGTTGTACTGGATATGAAGCATGTCCTGTACCGGGTTTGGATAGAGATAGAGGGATGTGGGATTCTTTCCCGGACTATAGGCATGGGTCCCGACTCCTGTGTCAACTATGGGTAAACGTGTATCCACCCAATCATCAAAACCGGTATCGATAAGGGCCTGATCATCTCCCTCAAACCAGTCCTGGATAATGGACGTATAGATTTGCCTGTAATCGATATTATAGATCAGGTTGTAGTTATTCATGTCTTCCGGCTTCAGGGAAGGATTTACCCCGTATATCCCATTGTTTAGCTGGGTTCCAAATACAAAGACCGGAGTGGCTGTTCCATGATCGGTTCCGTAACTGTCATTGGATTTGGCCCGGCGACCAAACTCGGTAAAGGTAAGTGAAAGTACCTTCTCATCGATTTCAAGCTGGTTCAGATCATCGTAAAAGGCTTTCACAGCACCGGACATATTGTATAGCAATGCAGCATGGGTCCCCAGACTCGGGTCATGCTCATCCACCTGTTCGCCATGTGTATCAAAGCCCCCTATCCGGCAGAGAAAAATCTTGGTTTTTATCCCCCCCTTGATGAGTCTGGCTATAAGCCTCAGCTGAGAGCTAAGACCATTGGCCCTGATGGGTGAGGCATAAGGATAGGATTCCGGGTACTCAACCGTGGAGTTGCTTCCGGCATCATACACTTCTTTCAGTCGACCGGCATACTCGTTGGACTTCTTTTCAAACTCCATGATGTAACGGAGTTCATCTCCGGCATGACTCTCGGGAAATGCGATGGGTGGATTAACTCCCACACTGGAGATCAGCTCGTAGAACTGATCCGGACTTCCAATGTTGAGCCCGATGGGAATGCCGTTCTCCCGGTGAAAGGCCAGGGACAGGGTTCCGCTCAGTTCAATCCCCAGGGGATCCTCCATGGTTTCGCTGGGAAAGGCATCGGGGTAGCCCGGATAGATATTGTTCAGATAGCGACCCATCCATCCGGAATTATACTGGTTGTTGTCTCCTTCGTCTCCTCCCATAAACACCACATCCCGGCCCCTGAAATGACTCAGGTTCATATCGGGATAACCAACATTCTGAATAATGGCGACCTTCT
Source organism: uncultured Bacteroidales bacterium (assembly GCA_963753765.1). Lineage (GTDB taxonomy): Bacteria > Bacteroidota > Bacteroidia > Bacteroidales. Next base: position 80,026 of record CAVWDQ010000021.1, on the reverse strand, counting down.
CCTGGTCATACATCTCTTTAAAGGCCAGCATATCGGGATGCAGTCCCACCTGGGCATTTTCATCCACTGTCTGATCCACATTCAGGTAAGATCTGGTCCCCGTATGCCGGATGGCAATGTTTGGCCTCAGATTATAATAATCGTCATACTGGGAGATGGGAATCAGGGTATTCAAGCCATCATTACCTCCGTGTAACTGGATAAATACCAAAACCTTATCATTAGTACTCTCCGCAGCAAGTCTTGCCATAGGGCTGTTAGCAGCCAGCAGGTTCATTGGAACCCCGCCCAGTGTAATCCCCGCAGCACTTCCATAGGCCACGTTTCGTATAAATTTTCTTCTTTTCATAGCCTTAGTGTATTTGAAATTCAGGTGTCTCAATTAAAGCAGAGAATAGTCGTTCCAGCAGACTTCGAACCGTTGTATCAACCCCCGTATTGTCATATGCATTCCATACCGATGTCCATTGACCGAGTGCATAGGAATGGTCCTCCGGATGGTCAAGAAAGACCGTATAGAGGAAATAATCATAGCGTTCCTGGGTCAGTTCAACAGCAAATAGATTATCTGCCAGCACGTCCATAATCACCTCAGCAGAGAATGGATCTGAAACATTGCCCGAGTTTTCCACCCAGTCAACTATATCCAGATAGAATGATCGCTCAGTAGCCTGGTCCAGGGTCTTCATCAGAACTCCCCCCATCTGGTAGCGGTATGCAAGGGCATAGGTGGTGATCCAGTTCCTGTTAAAGCCAGGCATCTGGTGATAGGCCGGGTAGCCAGCCACCTCAAAAGGTTCGTAAAAATTGAGTCCCTGATCCACAAGCTTGGAGACCGCATAGGCCATATCACCGTAGAAAGTCTCTGTATTACTTTCCCGGTCCGGGAACTGAATCTCAAACATCCTGCAAAGACCTGTAAAAATATCCACAGGCGATTTAATCAGTGCCCCCTGAATGTCGTTCTCTACCACAGCATCATCCTGGTCATAGAAATGCTGGCTCTTTAAAAGCACATTCAACAGTTCCTGAATGCTGTAATCATTATCGATCAGCGCCTGAGCCAGGGGGCCAATGATATCATTCTCAACCTCATCCGATATAAAATGATAGACGAAGAAGCGATACAGTTTCCGGGCAATAAAGCGGCCGGTCTCCTGCTGAGAAAAAATCATCTCGATCATCTCATCCAGTTCATCATATGCTGCTTCAACCGTTGCAAAGCCTTCCACCACAGCAGCGGGCTGAATGACGGTCCCGCCAAACTTGGAAGAGAAGGTCTTTGCCTCCGTATCATGCTCGGTGGCCAGTTCAGTTGTTCCATCTCCGGCCATCTGGGACCCCATCTTTCCTGCCGGCAATCCCGTATCAGGATCAATGAAACTATAATTTTCATCAAGCCCCCAGCCTGTCAGGACACGGGTGGCAGCCTTGATATCCTCTTCGGTATAATTGCTATAGTCTCCTTCAAGCACCTGCTCTCCCCTTCCAATGCTGTAGAGCTCAAACATCTCGCGTGCAAAATTCTCGTTGGGAGAATTCTTTTTGTTGGAATATCCGTCGAGGTAACGGAGCATGGCATTGTCCACACAGATCTTTTTAAAGAGATCCTTGAAACTGCCGTAGGCATAATGCCTGTACAGGCAATTCTGATAATAGATCGCCTCACTCTGGTTGATCTCGGTCCATCGCGCCGGCAAATGGGTATGCATGAACCAGGTAATTCGTTCCTTAAGTGTTAGCGGGGCCTTACGCATCACATCCAGGTGCCAGGCCTGAAAATATTCAAACAGCTGGTCCTGTTCACTATTTGCCTCGCTTGCTTTCGGGGGACCGGCCACACCAGTGGGATCAACCCAGGTGGAACCGGTAGTGGGATCAATGGGAGGAAGCGGATCTTCAGCTGTATCGTCAAGCAAGAGATTCATTGCCTGGGTAGCTGTCAGCCCTGCAAACTGGTTGATTTCAGGGATGGTGGGCCCGAAGGTGGCCCTGCGTAAGAGGTGAGCAGCACGGGCTGGTCCCAGTACGCCGGTGATTGGATTCAGTGAAGCCATCTGGTCAAGTTTTCTATATTTCTATAGAAAACGAAATCAGGGCTGAATGGTTGCATCCGGAATGTTAAACTTTAGTTATATAGAATCTTTATCAACTGGCGATCAGGTGACAGCATCCCTGATCGGGGTATAGTCTTTATACAACTTTCTGCTGATAATCTCCTTGAGCTGCATCATGGCATTGTAAATATCCTCATAAGAAGTATAGAGAGGACTGATGCCCAGCCGGATATTATTGGGCTCCCGAAAGTCAGGAATCACCACATATGTCCCCAGACCCGGATCGTTTAAGGCTTTGCAAATGCGATAAGCCTCTGCGTGCTTCAGGGAGATATGAGATCCCCTCTTCTCTGTGAGCTCAGGCGAACCCACCCGGATCCCGCTGCCGGAAATCCAGGGCTTAACCAGGGAAAGCAAATATTCGCTTTGTGCCACACTTTTCTGCCTGATTGCTACGATTCCTGCTTCCAGGATCATATCCAGGGCAGGCTCCAAACCGGACAGGGAAATTACCGGTGGTGTTCCGGCAAGAAATTTACGGATCCCCTCAGGCTCCCGGTAATGCAGGTGGAATTCAAAGGGATTCCTTTCCCCAAACCAACCCTGTATGGGGTTTTCCAGTTGCTCCTGCAATTCCCTCTTTACATAGAGAAAAGCAGGTGATCCCGGTCCGCCATTTAAATATTTATAGGTACAACCTACGGCCAGGTCCACATTCGCCTTGTTCAGACTCACCGGAACCGCCCCTACTGAATGGCTCAGGTCCCAAAGAACCAGCGTATTGTGGATGTGGGCAAGTTCTGTCACCCGCTCCATATCATACATATAGGCACTTTTAAAGGCAACATGTGAGAGGGAAATCAAGGCAGTGTTATGGTTTACCATTCTGAGCAGTTCGGTCATATCCGATGAAATCCCATCGGGCGACTTTAACAGCCTCAGGGTGTAGCCCTCGCCAAACTGCTTCACCAATCCCTGCAGGATGTAAAGATCGGAGGGAAAGTTCATATCATCTGAGATTATCTCAGTCTTACCTACCCTTGCTCTTAGTGCGCCATAAGCCAGCTTATAGAGGTTCACCGAGGTAGAATCAGAAACGATCACTTCGTCGGGATGAGCCCCGATTATCTGTGCTATCTTCTTTCCCAGACGGGCCGATTGCATATACCAACCTTCGTTCCAACTACGTATCAACTTATTGCCCCACTGCTCCCTGATAGCGCGCTCCATTGATTCCACCGTTTTGAAAGGCAGGCGCCCCAGGGAATTCCCATCCAGGTAAATCATGGAAGGGTCATCGATCACGAATTCACTTCTGTAAGAACTCAGCGGATCGTCCCGGTCAAGTGCCCGGGCATATTCAAGGGTGTAAGGATTGCCCATCTTAAATTAGCTTTGCCGCATATTGATCCATGTACCACTCCAGGTTTTCCGATACCGGGTTCACATAAAATGCGGGATAGTCATTATAGTTACCCTCTTTCATGAAAATCTCCTGGATCACGCTGGCCTTTTCCTCTCCGGAGGTGATGAAGGTGACACGCTTCGCTGCATTAAGCACACCACCTGTCAAAGTAACTCTGGATTGACCAGAAATGGGGTGATGGCCCACCACACATGGCGATCCTGAGGTCCATAATTCAAGCTCGTGGGGAAAGATGGACGCCGTATGCCCATCTGAACCCATACCAAGCCATATCCAGTCAAATACCGGGAATCCATTTTCGCTGGGCAGATACTTTAAAAGCTCCTTTCCATACCGCTCAGCTTCCCCAGCGGGCTCCTCCTCTCCTCTGATCCGGTGGATCAGGTCCTTGTTCAGTCCCAGTGGATCCAGCAAAACTTTACGAGCATTGCCATAATTACTTTCCGGGTCTTCGGGAGGGACACAGCGTTCATCACCCCAGTACAGACTCACATGTGACCACTCCTCGCGGGTGGTTTGCTCCGCAAGCTGCCTGAATATACTGAGTGGTGTGGATCCTCCTGAAAGGGCTATATGTATTTGTTTCCCCTCTTCTGCATATTCCTTCAATGTGCGGGAAAAATCACATACAAAAGCAGCTACCAGTGTATCCTTATCCGGATAGATATAATTCCTTTTCCTTTCCATTACAATTCACAATACAGGCCATCATCGGCCAGGTTCTTACATGGATAACGCCAGGTATAGCCCTCCTGTTCAAACATCAGATCAGCTACCTCGGGTCCCCAGGTGCCGCAGGGGTATCCATGAAGCGGAATTGCAGGGTCCTCCTCCCAGGCCTTAATTATGGGATCCACAAAGCGCCAGGCTGCCTCAACCGCATCGCCACGGGTATAGAGGGTGCTGTCACCCTGCATGCAGTCCAGTAACAAGCGCTGGTACGCTGCGGGAATATAGCTGTCGGTCAGATCCTTGTAGTGAAAATCCATATTGGCATTCTGTACTTTGAAGCCGGCTCCCTGAACCTTCATTCCAAATTTCAGAAGGATTCCTTCATCTGGTTGTATCCTGATAATCAGCTGATTCCCATTTGGCGAACCACTTTCCTGATCGCAAAACAAGGTATGGGGAGAAGGTTTAAAATGGACCACAATCTCAGTTACCTTGGTGGGCAGTCTTTTTCCTGTTCGGATATAGAAGGGAACTCCGCCCCAGCGCCAGTTATCGATATACAATTTCATAGCCACAAAAGTCTCGGTCCGGCTCTCATCGGGTACCCCCTCTTCCGACCGGTAGGCAGCCATGGCCTCTCCTCGAACATGGGAGGCCAGGTACTGTCCCCTGATAACCTGTCTATGTATGGCTTTACCGCTTAAAGGCCGGAAGGATTGGAATACTTTCAGTACTTCATTCCTGATGGCATCGGAACTGATTACCGTAGGAGGCTCCATGGCCACAAGGCCTACCAGCTGAAGCAAGTGGTTTTGCAGCATATCCCGCAATGCTCCTGAATTATCGTAATACCCTCCCCTGCTTCCAACTCCCAGGCTTTCCGATGAGGTAATCTCCACATGCTGTACATAGTTCCTGTTCCAAAGGGGTTCGAATATCCCATTGGAAAACCGGGTCACCAGAACATTCTGTACCGTTTCCTTTCCAAGATAGTGATCGATCCGGTATACCTGGTGTTCATTCAGGCGAGAAAGAAGCTTCCGGTTCAGTTCAGTGGCCGAGAGGTAGTCCATCCCGAAGGGTTTTTCAATAATGATCCTCCTGAAGCACTCCCCTGTCTCCCTGGTAAGTCCAACCCCGGAAAGCAGCCTGGGTACTGTCTCATAAAGCGATGGCGGTGTAGCCAGATAAAAGAGATAGCTTGGTTCGATCTGCAGCTCAGAGCTCATCTGTTCCAGGCTTTGAGCAAGCCCTGCAAAATCTTCCTCGGATTGTGTATCCATGGAATGATAATAGAGCAGGGGTAGCATGTCAGCCCCATTTTCCAGGTGGCCGGAGATCATGTCTCTGTAGCTGGCATCATCAAAATTACTTCTGCCCACTCCAAGTACCGCAAAATTATTGGGCAGAAGTCCCAGTTTTTGCAGCTCTCCAAGGGCAGGAATTAGTTTTCGTCTGGTCAGATCGCCCGAAGCTCCAAAAATTACCAGTATATGATCCTTTGGTTTATACATCCCTTACTCCATAGTTATTCTGTATACGGTGGACCTTGCAGTCACAAACAGCTCATTTTCCTTGGGTCCAAAAGCCAGATTGGTGGCCGGAATGGGTATGGAAATGGTACCCAGATGCGTTCCAGCACTATCCAGTACCAGGATGCCACCCGGACCGGTCACAAAAAGGTTACCCTCCTTATCCACCTTCATCCCATCGGGTCCCCCGGGTAAAGTTGTATCGACTGCCCTGAAAAATACCTTTTTATCCACCGGCTCTCCAGTTTCATTGAGGGTATATCTCATCCAGAACACATCGTATCGTTCCTCTCCATCCTCCTGAAGGATCTCCATATTGGCCACATATAGATACTTTTCATCGGGCGACAGGGCTATCCCGTTGGGCCAGGAAAGTGTACTGTCGATAAGCAAGACCTGGCCCCGATCCCACCTGAAAACTCCGTTGAAAGGCAGGTCTTTTTCCGGATCATCGTTCAGCCCGGCCAAACCCCATGGCGGATCGGTAAAATAGAGTGCCCCCAGAGAGGAGCGGCAGAGATCATTGGGACTGTTAAGCCTTCTGCCCTGGTAAGAATCCACCAGGGTGGTAAGCTTCCCTTCAGGCGAATAACGGGTAATACTCCTGGAAGCATGTTCACATGCCAGCAGGTCACCCCCTGCCATAAAAAGGAGTCCATTGGATTGATTTGATGAATCACGATAGCTTCGAAACTTCTTACCGTTCCACCTGTAAATGGTATTCCCTGGAATATCGGAAAAAACCAGGAAGCCTTTGGGATGCCATGCGGGTCCCTCGGTAAATTCAAAATTAATTCCGATGCGCTCAATTACCGCACCCGGCGGAACCACCTCCCAGAAGCTTTCACTTTCCGGAAGAAATTCACCGATGGGAAAAACCTTCTCTTTGGAGTTACAACCAGACAGGAGCAATACTCCTGTTATCAAGAAAGCCAAAATTCTGTATCGTGCTGATAAGCCCATATCTTTATTCAACCAGTGCCGCAGGGAACTCCCTGTTGACCATATTTCTGTGGTGACCATTGCTTGTCATCTCAATCGTATGGCACACCATACACTGTCCATGTGTTCCAATGGTCCCCGCAAGGCCCTGGTACTGCAAGGGCTGCTGGTTATCTCTGTGCAGGCCATATTTATTTATGGCACCATATACCGCATGGGTCGATCCGTGACATGCCGAGCACATCACCCCGTGATTATCGGTCCTGTTCCGGTAGAGTGCACCAAAACCAGGAGCCCAGAGGTTAAAGGCAGTTCCTTCAAAGCCATCCTCAAAGATATTAAAATTGGTATGACAGGAGCGGCAATCAGGTTCCATGAGCCAGGGCATCCTTGGTACTATCTCCTCTTTAGAAGAGACATATACCGGTTCCAGTCCTCTGGCAAGCCGGGCGGATGCTTCAATGGCCGGCTGTGTGGCAAGCAAACTGAGGGCATGATCCTCCAGAGTGCCATGGCATTCCGTACAACCAATACCCACTTCAGAATGCCTGCCCCTGAAACAGTTGGTATTGCCTTCCGGCCGGCTGGGGTGACACATGTTGCATGCTTCCTGGTCCATCCCTGAAAGATAGTTTGCGTGGAATCCATGAATAGCAGAAGAAAAATTAAGAATCCCTGGCTTTCCTGCAGCCTGTAATGCGGGATCAGCATGGCAGGACTGGCACAGCTTGGGTTCACCTTTCTCTGCATCTGCCAGGAGGGTGGTCCCGTTCATCCTGTCGTGGGCATCCAGAATATTGATGGCAGTAAGATCGGCCATTCCGGAAATATCGTTCCAGCGCCACCCTCCTTCATGACAATTTCTGCACCCCATTTCGGTGGAGGTTGGAGCTACCGCTTTGGTATAGGCAAGCATCTCTCCTGTGGTCTCATCAAAGGCTCTGATGGTAAATACCGGATAGGGATTATAGGTCTTATCATCATTATAGGGCACTACGGGTATGAAGTGTGCAGCATATACATTTCCACTTAGCTCCATGGTTCCTCGCACACCCTTGCCAGCCAGGCCGGTACCCACCGGGAAGTCGGCTCCAAATATCGCCTCATCATACTCCCAGAACCTGGAATGATATTCCGGGTGTTCGAAACCCTCTTCCACTGCATAGTCTATGGTGATGCCACTGGTAACCACTTCAGGGAGCGGACCTCTTTTGAAAAGTTGCGCATTAAAGGTGTTGGCAGGCGGAAGGAAGGAGAAATACTTTTCATTGTCTGAGATACAATGCATCCCAAGGTCGTTCCAGACCAGTAGTACGTAGGCATTGGAATCGGGATTAAAGGGTGGTATATCAAGGGGCAGGTCCGGTGCTTCATGCTCCACTGCATCGCTTGTGGTCTTGCCCTGAAGCTCCCTGTATAAGTAAGCTGCCACAGCCTTCTTTTCCTCTCCTGTTCCGGCAAAGGGAGGCATGTATGAGTTTACTTTCCCCATGCCTGTTAACATGGCCTCCAGGCCTCGCTCAGTCAGCTGGTCCGATTTGTTCAATATACCATTATAGCCATCGATTGTATGGCAGGCCATGCACTGTAACCTGAAGATTTCAGCACCGGCCTCCAGCATATTCTCATCTGTGACCTCCTTAATCTCAGTCCACTTGGCATGAGCAAGGAATCCCTCCTGGTTCAAGGTGTCCATCTGATCCGGTTTGATGCCGGTAGAGTACATATGACCATAGAGTACAAAGGGTTTCCTGGCTATCTCCCGCAGATATTCAAATCCTGCCATCCAGCCAAAGCAGATAACCACCAGCACAAGAGCCCCTGCCTTCTGCAAAGCCTGTGATGTTTTTATCAGGGTAAATAATCCCAATCCAAAGAGCAGGATGGAGCTCACTATGATCAGGGTAATAAAGGGGGTGCCCTCCCGGTTAAAATGAAACAGGTTCTGAAAGGAGTCAGCGCTGATCACCCTCGTATAATAGATTCCGGTAAGCACCAGAACCAGCAAGGGAACATACATCCACCGGGCACACAGACGGAAAACCGTCTGTCGCATTTTTTTATCCTTCAGCCAGGCCCCTGTGACCAGCCCGAATACACCAGCAAAGATCAATGCGATACAGGTCCGGAAAATAAGGGAAGGCAGGTAGCTGGGATTAAAGAATCCCTGCCAGAAACCGCCGGTTTCGATCCACTTTCCGGGGGTCAGCATAAAACCAAGAATCCCGTTTATGATAAAGAGACTGAGCCATGCAAAAATAAAATAGAGCCAGCCCAAGTGCCATATGGGATTTATGATCCATCTTCCCAAAACGGTAGTGGTAGATCAGCAGGGCCACAATTTCCCCAATAAAGAAGACCCATTCTATAGCCCAGCCAAACACAAAGGTGTGAATCAGGCTGGAAGTGGCTGCCGGATTAACCAGGGAAATGATAAACCAGATCCCTACGCCGCTCATGCCTCCAAAAACCATGGTGAGCAAGAGGAAAAACCAGGTGTGTTTTCTTACATATTCGAGTAGTGCTTTATTCTTTGTCAGTACTGCTTTTCGTTCGGTAAGCACGAGGAACAGACCACCACCCACTGCCAGGTGCGAAATAACTACATGCAGAATTGCAATGATTGCGATAAGTAAACCTCCTCCCAGTTGGGGAAGATGCCAGACTGGATAGTTCATGATTTGGAAGTTTTAGATTTAAAAATAAGACGGATCATGTAGTAGATGGCAAAAAGTCCAACCACGAAAATCAGCAGGAATGCGATCAGGGGTGATTGCTCACCCACATTCTCAAGCTGCGAGGGGCGGAACAGCTCTTTTAAATAAGCTCCCCTTGCCAGATCACGAACAATAACCATCACCAGCACCTCAAGACCACCCAGAATCATGGCAGTTACTAATCTCCCTGTAAAAGCGCTGTGCAGGATCAATAGCGCCAGCAACCAGCCGGCTACCATCATAGATGTTGCAAAGAACGATCCTCCCATAAAGGTCTTCCAGACCGTTTCCGGCATGGTAAGCCAGAACCAGCTTCCTACGGCAAACTGAATTACGGTAATCCATCCAAAAATCTTCAGATTCCGCTTGATCTGACTCTCCTTCTCCTCTTCATCCATTTTGGAAAAATGGTAGGCTACGGCTCTGCCCAGTGCACCTATGGCAAGGGCAGCCAGCAGAAAGTGCAGATACCTCGACCAGAGTGTGGGTTCACCCAGGTTCAGGTTCCACCCCCCCGGATCTTCAAAATAGATCCCCCAGCGGTCGGGCTGAATGGCCAATGTATTGTTATTTACAAAGACAAAAGAAATGTAAAGTAGGGAAAGAGATGTAAATATCAGTGCTCCCTTTGATAGAATAGGTGCTTTGTCTGTTTGCTTCACAAAAATATAGGCCCCGTAATAAGCCAGGATCAGTATGGGAATCACCAGGATCCATGGCACCCCCATCATAACAGAACTGGAGTAGAAAAAATGTCCGTAAAGTACCTGGACAAAAAGAAGGGGTGGCACCCCGAAATTAACTGTCAGCGCCACCAGTGTCGGGATGCTGCCCGAGGTCCTCTTTTCCAGTTTCCCTGTAAGGAGATCCCATAAAGTAAGCAGGCTTCCCCCCAGGAGGAAGTTCATCAGGATCATATGGATGAAGAAGGTAAATACGAGCAACACCTGGAACCATAGCCAGTGAACCGGTATGGTATCGGCTGTTGGGATTATTGAATCGTACATAGTATGGAATTAGGGTTTACCTAAATATACTAAAATTGGAAAGACTCCGAAACGCTATTGATGCAAATCAGTTGAGAAACTGACCTTCCTCCTCTTCTTCCAGTGGTTTGAATACAGAGCTATCAGAAAGTATTTTCATTTTCTTCATCCCCATGATATAGAGAGCGATTACATAGGGTATAAATAGCAGCAATAACCATCCAACCTCCACCATCAGGATAAAATCGTAAATGCCATGCAGCAGGATGGGAACCAGGAGAGCCTTGACCAGGTAGCTGCCCTGTAACTCCTTATACATGTGAGCGATCCCCAGGTAGTAGCCCATGATGACCCCGAAAATGGCATGGGCAGGTACAGCCGTAAGGGACCTGATAAGTGCGGTCTGCATCCCCCCGTCCAACACATACAACACATTCTCCACCCCGGCAAAACCAAGGGAGACAAAGACTGCATAGACGATCCCGTCGAATTTTTCATTAAAACTGGGACTCTTCCATATGAGCAGATAAAGAGCAAGAAACTTAAAGAGCTCCTCGGTAGTTCCTGCAACTACAAAGGCATGCCAGGCTGCTGCAGCCACCCTTCCCGATTGTGGCATGAAATTCATCAGCAAGCGTTCAAAAAATATCACCGGGACCACGATAACAACACCCAGCAATAATGCCTTGATCAGCAGTCTCAGGGGTTCCTTTTCATACTTATCCCTGAAGTAGATATAGAATAGAATGATAAAGACAGGAGCCAGGGAGGCGAGCAGAGCCGTCATTGTTACCAACCAAAGGGTGAGGGGAACATGGTGCTGCCGAAGGGTGAATTGTAATACCCACTCGTGTTTCTCATATGAACAGAAGCACCAATGGTCATGTTATCCCCTATCCTGTAAGTGGCTCCAAAGGAAAGGTCATCTATGGGATATGGAGTGAAGGGTGTGACAGGAGCTGAAACCAGTTGTTTGTAACCGGCACCATGAAATACCAGGCGATCGGTCATTCGATAGGAGGCGGCTGCATAAACCGCCAGACTTGAGAAGGATGCGGGTAACATGTTCTCGGCAGGCTGGGTGTAGTTCAGGCCCTGATAGTAGGAAGCGATCACGCCTCCATGCAGCGACCAGCGCTCATTCAGCGCCAGGGTGTAAGTTGGTGCCGTATAGAACATCATTCCGGAGCCATAGCCCTTCATATAGGAATAGCTGGTGCCTACCGAAAAATTCCAGTGCCCGGGTTTCTTATCTTCCCCCTCGGGTCCCTCCTGCACGACATCTTCCTGATCGGCTTCCACAAGCACCACCTCGGAGGTCTGCTGCTTCAAACGAATCATTTCCTCTTCGGCCGACTGTGCCAGCAGTGTCGAGAAAGAAATAAGCAGGGCCGCTATGAAAATCAGTGTTCGCATTCTGTATTCCTTATCCTATGGAACAAATATAACAAACTATTTGTTTGCATCCACCCGGGTACTTTCCCTTTCTATAAACTGACCGAAGCGTTTGTATTGCTCATATAATCCGGTATAGACCTGAACCATAGCCGGATCGGGATGGTATTCGGTCTCAAACCCTCCCCCCATGGCCTGCTGGGCCTCGGGAATAGATGCATGTACCCCTGCAACTACAGCAGCAGCCATTGCCGATCCCAGGGCTACAGCCTGTTCCGAACGCGCTACTTTAATGGGTTTATTCAGTACATCGGCCACAATCTGCATGACCAGTGGTGACTTCTTGGCCACACCCCCCAGGGCGATCACTTCGTCGATACGTACACCCTCATCCACGAAGCGGTCCACTATCGTCTTTGCACCAAAGGCGGTGGATTCAACCAGTGCCCTGAAGATGGCCGGTGCATCTGATCCAAGGGTCAGCCCCAAAATGGCACCTTTCAGGTTCTGATTGGCATCGGGGCTTCTGCGACCATTCATCCAGTCCAGGGCCAGCAGGAATGAATCCCCGGGATGAATCTTAGATGCAGCCTCACTTAATTGAGCAATCATCTTCTCAGCGCAGCCTTTACGGATCTTCTCTAAGAGATCTTCGTCGAGACCATCGACCTCAGCAATTACATGATCAACAGGCCACATCAAAAGGTCCTTAAACCAGGCATAGATATCACCAAAAGCCGATTGTCCGGCCTCCAGCCCAACCATACCAGGCACAATGGAGCCATCCACCTGGCCACATATACCCTCCACCAGATTCTCCCCAACATCCTCCGGAGAAGCAATGATCATATCACAGGTGGAGGTGCCCATCACCTTACTGAGCTGATAGGGCCCTATCTCAGCACCCAGAGCTCCAAGATGCGCATCAAAGGCCCCTGCACCCACAGCCACTGTTGCAGGCAGGCCCAGTTTCCGGGCCCATTCACCGCTCAGAGTACCCACGCTTATCTCACAACTATAGGTATCTACAAACAGTCGTTCCTTCAGACCGGCCAGTAAGGGATCCAGTTTCACAAGGAACTCTTCGTCGGGGAGTCCTCCGAAATTTTTGTGCCACATGGCCTTATGGCCTGCCGCACACCTGCTCCGTTTCAACTTCAAAGGATCCGTATCTCCCACCAGTAATGCCGGGATCCAGTCGCAATGCTCCACCCAGGACCAGGCCTGCTCCCGCACTGCTTCATCTTCACGTAGAACATGCAGGACCTTGGCCCAGAACCACTCGGAACTATAGATACCCCCTTCATATTTAGTAAAGTCCTCTCCTCCCCAGGAACGAGCCATTACGTTAATCTCATCTGCCTCTTTCAGAGCCGTGTGGTCCTTCCAGAGTACAAACATGGCATTGGGATTCTCCTCAAAACCGGGCAGTAGGGATAAAGGTGTTCCCTGCCGGTTGACCGCTACCGGTGTTGAACCAGTGGTATCCACAGAAATGCCCACCACCTTTTGGGCCACATCGGTTCCACACTGTTCCAGGGCCCCCACAATGGAGACTTCCAGTCCCTCCAGGTAATCCAGGGGGTGCTGGCGAAAAAGGTTATTCGATGGATCACAATATTTACCATCTTTCCAACGGGGATACTCAAATACGTGGGTTCCCATCTCTTCTCCGGTCCGGGTATCCACAACCAGTGCCCGTACCGAATCAGTACCGTAGTCTACACCAATGGTATAACTCATCAATTTAGAAATTTATAGGTTCTTGTTTTCCTGACCGTAGTAGGCATCCTTTCCATGCTTTCGCTGATAGTGCTTATCCAGGAAGTATTGCTCGACGGCTTGATGGTTTCCAAGCACCTCAGTCCTGAAAGCCATCATCGCCACCTCCTCCAGGACCACTGCATGATGTACCGCCTCCATGCCATTTAAGCCCCAGGTAAAGGGGCCATGGCCATGTATAAGTATACCAGGCATGCTTTTATAATCCAATTGCCGAAACGTTTCCACAATAAGACTGCCGGTATTTTTTTCGTAATCACTCTCCACCTCCTCACGGGTCAGAGATCCTGAGCAGGGGATGGCACCATAGAAATAGTCAGCATGGGTGGTGCCATATACCGGGATGGACTTTCCTGCCTGTGCCCAGGAAGTGGCCCAGGGAGAGTGGGTATGCACCACACCGCCAATTTCCGGGAAGTTTCTGTATAGTTCCAGATGAGTTGGTGCATCGGAAGACGGTTTCAAATCCCCTTCAAGCTGCTTCCCTTCTGCATCCAGTACCACCATGTCTTTAGCCCTCATCTGATCGTAGGGAAGGCCGGAGGGTTTAATCACTATATGTCCTGTTTCAGGATCACGTCCACTGGCGTTTCCCCAGGTAAAGACCACCAGCTGGTGTTTTACAAGAGCCAGGTTGGCTTCAAGTACCTGCTCCTTCAATTGCTCTAACATCTTATATTCCTTTAGCCATATGATAGTACAAATCGTTCCATCGAAGCTCCTTTTTAAAGGAGGAAATAGAGGTATCATGATCAATTACCAGGTACTCAATCCCGGCAATCTCTGAGAAATCTTCCAGGTGTTCTGCAGTCACAGCCATGCTGAAACCGGTATGGTGAGCACCACCTGCAAGGATCCAGGCACCGGCTGCCACCTCCAGGTTGGGTGCAGGCTGCCATACCACCCTGGCCACAGGCAGATTGGGCAAGGGAGCATCGGCAGGCACTACCTCACAGGGATTCACCAGCATCCTGTAACGGTTTCCCATATCCATCAGGGAAGCATTTACCCCTGGCCCTGATGCCACATCAAACACGAGGCGGGCCGGATCGGCTTTCCCTCCAATACCCAGGGGATGAACCTCCAGTCCGGCTTTGCCAATGGCAATAGAAGGACAAACCTCCAGCATATGGGCCCCAAGAACTTTCATACCATCGGGATGGAGATGATAGGTATAATCTTCCATAAAAGAGGTACCTCCCTCCATGCCAAGGGCCATCACCTTCATGGCCCTCACCAGGGCGGCGGTCTTCCAGTCACCTTCCGCACCAAAACCATAGCCATCGGCCATCAGTCTTTGAACTGCGAGTCCGGGTAGCTGGGTCAGACCATGCAGGTCCTCAAAGGTGGTGGTAAAAGCAGAGAAGCCACCCTCTTCAAGGAAGTTACGCATGCCCTTTTCTATGCGGGCTGCCTCCTTCAGGGAATCCCTCAGGTTTCCACCCTCCTTCGCCTCGGCGGGCAGCTGATATTCTACTTCATAGAGCTGAAGCAGATCAGCGATCTCACTATCGCCAACCGAATTCACCATGGCTACCAGGTCACCCACTCCATAGCCGGAGACAGAATAACCAAACTGGATCTGTGCCGATACCTTGTTTCCTTCGGTTACCGCCACCTCCCGCATGTTGTCGCCAAAACGCGCCACCTTGCCGCCCTGCCAGTCATGCCAGGCTGCTGCAGCCCTGAGCCAGACACCACATTTGCGCTGAACTTCCCGGGTGGACCAATGTCCTACCACCACCTTGCGCTCGATCCGCAGTCGCGAGCCGATAAAACCAAATTCCCTGCCTCCATGCGCACTCTGATTCAGATTCATAAAATCCATATCGATGTCGCTCCAGGGAATATCCCTGATTAAACTGGGTATGGAGATGTAAAAATGGCTTCTCCAATGATTTCAGTCCCCCGATCCACATCTTGGCCGGGGAAAAAGTATGCATCCAGGTGATCAGGCCAATACAATGCTCAGCATTATTGGCTTCCCGGCACAGGGCTCAGGATGGCCTCCGGAGTTGTCAGCACGGGTTTAAACACAATTTTTACCGGAATCTCTTTGCTTTGGTCCAGGGCTGCTGCAATCTCTCTGGAATCTAGATCCACCTGCTTCAGGGTTGCTTCTCCATACAAGTGCTGACTGCCCGTAACAAACCAGGCTTCAAGCGTCTTCAAATCCTTTATAATCATATTTTTTAAATTGTAAAGTTAACCCCCCCTTCCACCAGTTTTATGTATTTCCGGGGATCGAATTTGTAGAGATATGCGCCCTTCCTGGAGCTGCTCTTGTCCTTCGAATTCAGTTTGATCAGTACATCCATGGCAAGAATCTTCTTCCGGAAGTTTCTCTTATCCAGTACAAGCTGGTAGATTGCCTCATAGAGAGCCTGGAGCTGGGGCATGGTGAATTCCCTGGGAAGCAGCTCAAAACCTATGGGCTGAGATGTGGCCCTTCTCTTTAAGCGCCGCAATCCCTTCTCCACCATTATATTATGATCCATGATCAATGGAGGAAGATCCTTCAGGCTAACCCAGGTAGCCCCATATTGGCTGTTGGAGGCCTCTGTAAATTCTTTGGCAGGAATAAGGGCATAGTAGGCCACCGAAATGACCCTTCCTGCCGGATCCCGATCTACCTCTCCATAGGTCTGAAATCCTTCCATATAGACTTCCTCCAGACCTGTGAGTTCAAACAGAATCCTGTTTGCAGCAGCATCCAGGCTCTCCCCCCTCTGAACAAACCCCCCGAAAAGTGACCACTCTCCCTTTGCCGGCTCAAACTGCCTTTTATGAATCAGCAGCTTTAACTCACCCTGATCGAAGCCGAAGATAATGCAGTCCACCGCCACATGAAAGGTGGGATGCTCATTGTAATATTGTTTCTCTGTGCTCATTTGCCGATCCCGCTATTACCAGAAATAAATGTAGAAGGCAATGATAAAGGCAATGATAATGGCCGAATTGATCACATCCCATTTGCCCCAGCTTGCCCTGGTAATGGCACGCTGCTCCGGGGTGGCCGAACCAAAGTAAAGTCCCTGTATCGCTCCCAGATCCTTGGCTTTGGTAAAGAAACTCACAATGATCATCACGACAATCACAAGCACAAAGAGCGCAATCTCATAGTGCAGCCAGTTGGGTGCAATGATGGTCTGATAGATTAATCCATCTGCAACTGTATCCCCATAATAGATGTTCAGTCCAAGGCGCAGCATTCCCAGTACAAATCCAACCACCAAACCAACGAATCCGGCTGTTGGGGTTGTCCGCTTGGAGATAACACCCAGAAGGAATACAGCAGCAATACCCGGAGCCAGCAAAGACTGAACGTCCTGCAGGTATTCATAAAGTACTTTCCCGATATTCTTCATGACCGGGATCCACAGGATTCCCAAAATCACAATTACTGCAGTTGCAATTCTTCCTACCACAACATAATGCTTCTCGGAAGCATTAGGTCTGAACTTCTGGTAAAAATCCACTGTAAAGAGCATGGATGAGGAATTGAACAGTGATGCCAGCGAACTCATAAGCGCTGCAAGTATTCCCCCCACCACAATTCCGGTAAATCCTTTGGGCAGAAGGTCCTTGACCAGGGTGGAAAAGGCTGCATCGTTGGTAGAGAAATCCATCATACCCTGTTGCCTCAAAGCAAAGGCAATCATTCCCGGAATAAGGAACAGGAATACCGGGGTCAGTTTCAGGTAAGCACCAAAGATGGTTCCTCTCCTGGCCTGCTTCTGGTCCCGGCCTGAAAGCACCCGCTGCACAATAAACTGGTCGGTACACCAGTACCAGAATCCAATAATGGCAGATCCCAGGATCACGCCGGTCCATGGATACTTCGGATCACTTGGCGATCGTATAAGGCTTGCCATGCTATCAGTTGTAGAACGGTAAATCACCTCTCCGGCGTCGTTGAGATAAGTCGCATCCGTTGCCCTGACAATCTCCATCAGGTTGCCCCAGCCTCCCAGCTGGGTCAGGCCAATTACCAGGATGGCAATGGAGCCAGCAAGAAGAATGGGAGTCTGCAATATGGAAGTGTAAAGGACCGCTTTCATGCCCCCAAACACCGTATAGAGTCCGGTTAACACTACCAGGCCAATGGCACTGACCCAGAAAAAATCGACCTGCTGGTTAAAGAGGGTTATATACTCGATGTTGAATACATCCTTAAACACCACACCTCCTGCATAAACAGTAACGGCAACTTTAGTAAGGATATAACTTACCAGCGATATGATGGAAAGAAATGAACGGGAATTGGAATTATACCTTCTCTCCAGGAACTCAGGCATGGTAAAGACACCACTCCTCGCATAGAATGGAACAAACAGCCATCCCAGCAAAAGAATCATCCAACCGTGCATCTCCCAGTGAGCAAAGGCCATTCCGCTTTCAACACCGGTTCCGGCCAATCCAACCAGGTGCTCTGACCCGATATTGGAGGCGAAGATTGATGCCCCGATGGCAATCCATGTGGCATCTCTGCCAGCCAGGAAATAGTCCGAAGTATTTTTATCTTTTTTTCTGAGTACCCAGAAAATGACTCCTATTAGCGCCATGCAAAAGAGTCCCAGTACGATCCAGTCAAGTTGGGCCATGGGGGATTAGTTAGTGGTTAATAGTAAATAGTTAATGGTGAATGGTTATTTAAAAAATTATTAAGTGTAAGTATAACACTTAAGTAAGATTAATTCAAGGGGACAGAATAATTTAGAATGAATCCTGAGATCATTGTTTCTATTTTTAGTGCTTTATTCACGGAAACTAAGAACGCTAATCCATGCAACCTACCTTCTCACTTGGAACCATCGATTGGGCCATTATCCTGATTTATTTCATTTTCGTACTGGGAATAGGCTGGGCCCTGAAACGTTACATGAAAGACTCCTCAGCCTTCCTGGAAGCCGGACGCTCCCTGCCGGCCTGGGTAACAGGACTGGCCTTTATCTCGGCCAACCTGGGGGCTCTCGAGATGATCGGCATGGCGGCCTCAGGCGCCAAATACGGTATGATAATTATCCATCATTTCCTGATCGGTGCTATTCCCGCCATGATCTTCCTGGCCATTTTTATGATGCCTTTCTATTACGGATCCAAGGCCCGCTCGGTACCGGAATACCTGAAGCTCCGTTTCGATGAGAAAACCAGGGGCTTCAATGCCTTCGCTTTTGCCATTATGACCGTCTTCTCGTCCGGTATCTCCATGTATGCCCTGGCCCTGCTGGCACAGGTGATCATGCCATTACAGATCGACTGGAACCTCCTGGGCATCCATATCGGCGAATTTGATTTCTATTTGGTCATTTCAGCAGCCATTGTCCTTGTATACATGGTCCTGGGCGGACTGACCTCGGCCATTTACAACGAGGTGTTGCAGTTCTTCCTGATCATTATCGGCTTTGCCCCACTGGTCTTTGTGGGTTTGAAAGAAGTCGGAGGATGGGAGGGCATCCAGGCTAATTTGCCCGCTGATATGTTACATTCGTGGAAGTTTACAGGAAGTGCCGATGCCAATCCGATGGGTGTGAACTGGTTCGCCGTTTTCTTTGGCCTCGGATTCGTGCTGAGCTTTGGCTACTGGTGCACCAACTTCCTGGTGGTCCAGCGCGGGATGGCCGCCGGATCCATGTCGGCTGCACGTAAAACCCCTCTCATTGGGGCCCTGCCCAAGATGTTCCTGCCCCTGCTGGTGGTGGTTCCGGGCATGATTGCACTGGCGCTGGTCAACGCGGGTTCGCTTGAACTCCCGCTGAAGGAGGGCACGATGGTGACCGATTACGACAAGGTGATCCCCGTATTGCTGATGCGCTATATGCCTGTAGGGGTTCTGGGACTCGGGATAACTGCCCTGATGGCTTCCTTTATGTCTGGCATGGCTGGTAACGTATCCGCCTTCAACACCGTCTTCACTTACGATATCTATCAAAGCTATATCCAGCCGAACAAGAGCGATAATCATTACCTGAAGGTCGGAAAATGGACCACTGTTGTAGGTGTCCTGGTCAGTATCATTACAGCTTACGTGGCCAGGTCCTTTAACAATGTGATGGATTTCCTGCAGCTGGTCTTCGCATTTGTCAATGCACCACTCTTTGCGGCCTTCCTGCTGGGTATGTTCTGGAAACGCACCACTGGACATGCCGCTTTCTGGGGTCTGATTGGAGGAACTATCGCCGCAGCCATCCACCACGGATTAACCCTTCCCGCAGGTGCCATAGCGGGTGTCAAAGGCGGATTTTTCGGAATGGTTCATACCTACGGCAGTGAGATGGCGCAGAACTACTGGACGGCGGTCTACGCCTTCTCCACAGCACTATTGCTCACGCTGTTGATCACCCTGCTGACCAAAAAGCTGAAGACCGACGATGAACTGAAAGGGCTGGTCTACTCACTGACCCCCAAGGTAAAGGACGACTCGAAACACTGGTACCAGAAGCCTGAAGTACTGGCCGTCATCGTGGGCGTGATCCTCATCATCCTTACCATTCTTGTCTGGTAAACTGTAAAAAAAACGATATACAATGGGACTAGATATAAAAATACCAATCGGACTAATGTTCACCATCATGGGATTGATCCTCACCATCCTGGGGCTGGTCACCGCCGGCGACACCGCCATGTATGAACAATCCATGGGCTACAACATCAACCTCTTCTCCGGACTGTCCATGCTGATGTTCGGCTGCTTTATGCTGTTTACTTCACGGCTGTTTAAGAAAAAGAAGAAGAGCGATTCATGCTGGTGTTCGGCTGTTTTATGCTCTTTACTTCAAGGCTGTTTAAGAAAAAGAAGGCGGAGGAATAGTGTAAGCCTGTGCCTGACCCGGAACGGATAAAACTATATTCTCATGGGAAATGATCTGAAAGATTTCTATGAAAACAAATATCTCATAGAAAGGGATAAGACCAGTATCGAAACAATCACCTATAAAAGATATCCTACTAACAGGTATGAAGCCGCTATAAAGTATTTCAGCGATAATTTTAAGGGTGGTTCCATATTAGAGCTGGGCGCTGGAAATGGCATCATTACAAATAGCATTTTAAAAACCAACCAGAATATTGACAGGTATGTAGCTTCAGATTTATCTGGTAGCAGGCTAGAAGGGATTAAGAGTAATATTGACGATAGCAGGCTGGAGCTGAAGGAAATCGATGTCGAAAATTTTGACTTTACTACGATCGGGAAATTTGATGGAATAATTATGATTGCCCTTATCGAGCATCTGATTGATCCCTTAAATACAATGAAAAAAATAAAAGCTGCATTAAAGCCAGATGGATTTGTTTATATAGACACCCCCAATATTGCGGATTATGGTGCCCGGTTTAAATTGTTAAGAGGCAAATTTCCCTCCACCGCCTCCAGGGCTGAAGGATTAATCACATATGATAATCAGGATGTTACTTTATATGACGAAGGCCATCTTCACTACTTCACTTATAAGTCTCTTTCGGGAATGCTGACTAAATATGCAGGGTTTAGTAAAACTGAAAAATACTATTACCCGGTTGGCAGGCTCATATTCGGAAAAGCAATACACTATAATCTGGCCAGGTTATACCCCGAATTATTTTCAATGCTGGCTTTAGTCGCTAAATAAAAAACTTATGACAACTGACAATCGTCTTATGGCAATCGACGATCGTCTTATGCCTTCGTACAGTCATCCCTGCCTTCTGCAGTTGTTCCGGAGTGTATCAACGGAAGTCACGAGCCCATCTACGAATAGCTGGTATTGATGCAATCTGACACCTTGTCCATCTACGGAGATGCCAAGCCTATCTACGAAGGTCCCAAGTCTATCTACGGTAGCCTGATGCTCGTCTACGGAGGACCGAAGCGGTGATGCGCTTATTTTCCAGGCTTGCCCGGTTTGATTTCTTCAGGTCCATGATATGAGGATTTGGTGATACCTAAAAACATCAACAATGGTGCCTAAATATAGCCCTATATATTCCTGCCAAACAGCTCATTGGGCAGGCCATCGAGGTCATTGATCTCCAGCTTTGCAAAGCCGAGCATATCTGATCCATTCTATATGCCGTTTTAAAGAAAATTAAAAATTGCTTATACTTTAACGCAACCCTTTGACCAGCTTTGATATCTTTAAATAAATACTAAAATGAAGCTCTTGAAACGACTAATATTTCCACTACTTGCAATATTGCTGAGTGCCTGCCCCTATGATCCTGACGACTATGAGTTTGAGTATGATACTATTATTACGGATTCCCCGGCAAATCTGAAAGGGATCAATTCCCAGCACGACGATTACAATTCTGCCCTGCCCTACCCGGCAGGAAGTTATGGTCTGTATTTTTCATCCAACAGAAACAGCGGTGGCTCAGATTATGATATTATCCACTGGGACCTTTTTTTCTCCTACCATGAAAAAGACGATGTGCTGGACGTACGTTACTCGAATCCCGGTAATGATAACATATATGATAATACTCTCTTTACCCTGATAAACTCATCTGCCGATCAATTGGGGCCTCATACCTTTTTCGGCCCGAAGGAGTTCAGCTATTTCTTTTATGCTGATAACCAGGGTGGGGATTATGACATCAGGTTCGCACACCATTTAAAATCAGATTTCGGAACCTACGGAGCCACGAATGCGATCCAGGGTCCGGATACCCTGAAGGTGATAAATTCGGATGAAGATGATCTCTACCCAAGCATTACAGAGGATCAAAGCAGCATGTTCTTTTGCAGTAACAGGGACCATGAGCATTTTAATATCTACAGCATCCCTTTACCCGGAGCAGACTCCTTACATGATTTTTTCAAGGGTGAGGATGTTGTGGAACCCGACTTAAATGTGATTCTTTCCAGCGATTTCAATGACAAGTGTCCCTACCTTTACCAGGATATCATGGTATTCACCTCAGACAGGGAAGGTGGACAGGGTGGTTTCGATCTTTACTATTCACTATATGAAAACGGGGCATGGACTACACCCATAAACCTCGGACCGGAAATCAATACGGAATATGACGAATACAGACCCATCATCTTTTCCTTTTTCGAATTCCAGAATCTTATAATTTTCTCATCCGACAGACCCGGCGGACAGGGAGGTTTTGATCTGTATATGGTGAATGCCGACAGCTATATTGCCCGATAATAAGATATATAGGCTAAATCTTTGTAACTTTCTTAAATTGGTATATTGAAAGTAGTTCCAGCACCCCAAGTATTACTTTTATATGAAAACCCGGCTCCTGCAAGTATTTTCCCTTCTGGTGATCCTGATCCTTCCCTCATGTGACCGAAATGAAAATCCGCCCGTAATTGCAGACCAGTTTTTTTACCTGGATGAAAACAGCAGAATCGGGACCCTGGTTGGGACCGTTGAAGCGAGGGACCTGGATGAGCAAAATCCCTTAACTTTCGAGATTATTGAGGGAAATTCTGACCATAGCTTTACACTGGAATGGAATACTGGAAAGCTGTTGGTGAGAGACAACAAAGTATTAGATTACGAAACTATTCAAAAAATAGATCTGCAGGTACTGGTATGTGACAACCATCCTAACGATCCCAGGGAGTCAAGCGCCAATATTTCAGTGGTTTTGAATAACTTGAATGAGCATGCCCCGGAAATAAAAGATCAAATATTTTCTGTATTCAAAGGGTGCCAGGCCGGGACGATTATAGGAAGAATTATTGCTACTGATAGTGATTCTGATCAGTCTCTGACATTTAAAATGGAGGCTGGTAACGAAGCTCAGGTTATTCAACTGGATACCATAAGCGGTCTACTCACAGTAAAGGACGAAAGCTGGTTTAACGATAGCCTTAATCAGGAATTGGTTTGTATGGTCTCCGTTTGTGACAATGATAGTATACAAGCCATGAAAAATGATGCCCTGATTACTGTCAGGGTCAAGGAAACTTTCTCCAAGACGATTGATATAAATGGCTATGCTCAGAAGGGACCTTTTTTACTGGGATCCTCAATTTCAATCTCTGAGTTAACTGATGATCTTCAGCCAACCGGGCGAGTATTTTCGACCCAGGTCTCTGATAATTCGGGAATCTATAATCTCCCTGCTGTAGAACTTGAATCACCATACATACTTATTACTGCGGATGGATTCTATTTCAATGAGCGAAACGGCGAGCTCTCTGAAGCTCAATTTACCCTTCACAGTCTGGTTGATATCTGGGACAAGGAAACGTTCAATATTAATATGATATCGCATCTCCAGAAGGATAGAATCATTGAATTAGTGAAGGGGGGCATGGAATTTCAAGAGGCAAAACAAATGGCCCAATCTGAAATACTGGAAGTCTTCGGGTTTACCGGTGTGGACCAGCTTGCTTCTGAAGAGATGAATATTGCCAGATCGGGGGATGATAATGCGATGCTTTTGGCAATATCCTTAATACTCCAGGGATACCGGACTACCGGGGAGTTTTCTGAATTTATGAGCCGTGTTATTCTGGATTTCAGGGGGGATGGAACTCTGGACGATCAGTCCCTCGGTGAAGAATTGATAAACGCTATCAACACCGCCAATTTGCAGGATATAAGACAATCCATCGAGCAGAGATATGCAGGACTGGGAATGGAATATGAGATCCCTGAATTTGAAAAGTATATAGACCAGTTTATTGAGAGTTTCGATATTGAGCCAACAAATCACTTCGTATACCCGGCAAGCGGAAGCGATGGCCTTAATTATCTTAAGCCTGAAGTGAAGGTAGCAAAGTTAAACTGGGATGAAGTTCGGGGACACTTTATAGTGGATATTCCTGAAGGCAGGTCTTTGAAGTTTGATGTCATTCATGACGAAACATTATATATTGCGACCTTTTCAGGATCCAATATGGTTTGGGGGAATTATGAGCGAATTGACGGAACCATCGGGCACAATTTGTTTGAATGCACCTCAACCGGGGAATGCAGTGTAGACGTCGTGTTTGTGTATGTCCCGGATCCAACTCGATCAAATCTAGTCACCTTCGACTATTATGAAGATGGGGCCACCACACCCACCTTTTCCAGAATTCTGCAAATTGAGGCTGATGGAGGTCCACCCATTGATTCAACTCTTTTTAAATAGTTTTTTTGACTTACTTCCGTATTCTAATATAATTATTCCTGTAATTTTGAAATCTAATTTAAATATTGCGGGATTAAAATAATTATTTTTTCCACCCTGCCGATATCACCACAATGGCTCCGGCGAGGACAGAGAGGGCTCCGAATATACTGAGCAGGGAAAATGATTCGGGCTCGATCCAGGAAACATTTAGCCTGGTCAGGATGGCCATGGTAATGAAAGTGATGATGGGATTGAGGGTAATGATCACGCTGACCCTGGTGGCTTCGGTAAGTTTGATGGCCATGGCCAGGGAGCCATAGGCCAGCACGGTGTTCAATCCCAGGTAGATCAGGATATACCAGTTAACAGCCGGCATGCCTACCAACTGGGAATACTTCACAAGTGGCGCAAGGGCAAGTGCGCAGGCTCCATAGATAAACAGGTTCACCTGGTTGGGACCTATCTTTTTTAGCAGGGACTTCTGGGCAGTGGCAAAAGCGGCCCAGGCGAGTCCGCCACCAAGTACCAGCAACATCCCGCGGGTGAAGTGCTCCGCCCCGGCTGAAAGCTCACGCAACTGCTCCGAATAAAACAGTCCGATCCCGGACAGCACCAGGATAAATCCCACAATGTGCTTCCAGTTCACGTGCTCCCGAAAGATAATAATCCCCGAAAGGGCAAAACTGACCGGAGCAATCTGAATAAATACCTGGGAGCTGGAAGGACTTACATATTTGATCCCTGCAATAAAGCCGGTGTAATTCAAAGCCAGAAAGAGAGCCGCAAGCAATAGCAGAAAAGGAGGCCGTTTAAAGATCGAGAAATCGCTTCGCCTGAATATGAGGGTCCATGTAGCCAGGACTAAAAAGGCAATGGCAAACCTGAACCATACCACGGTCAAGGGCGATAGATTCATAGGTGATCACCTTAAGAATAATGGCCATAAATCCCCACAGCGAGGCTGTAAGCATGGCATAGAGTGCACCTTTGCGATTATCGCTGCCCATATATCAAGTTGCTTAAATGCCCGGTACTACCAGACAATATCCATCTCCTCCAGCAGGTAGTCCGCCCCTGCAAACTTATCTATGATAAAAAGTACATAGCGGATATCTACGGTAATATTCCGGCAGAGGGAAGGATCGTAATGTACATCGCTCATGGTTCCCTCCCAGTTGCGGTCAAAGTTGATCCCGATCAGGCGCCCGTCGGCATCCATAACGGGACTTCCGGAATTTCCTCCCGAGGTGTGGTTGGAGGCAATAAAACAAACCGGCATGGTTCCGTTCACACCATACTTTCCATAGTCCTTAGCCTCATATAACTCCCTCAGCTTTTCCGGAATGACATAGTCTATCATTCCTTCATCAGCCTTATCAATCACTCCTGCAAGGGTGGTGTAGTAGTCATACTCCACACCATCCTTTGGCTTATAGCTATCCACCTTTCCATAAGTAAAGCGCATGGTGAAGTTGGCATCGGGATAAAGCATCCGGTCCTGTTCCTTCTCCAGAAGTGCTGCCATGTAGATCTTGTAGTTCCTGTCCAGCAGATCCTCCAGTTTGCCATAAACAGGTCCTGCTTCCTCCATAAGAAGATCTGAAAACTGATTGACAGTATTTACGATGGGATCCTTCTGAAACGATTTTATGGCCTTCTCAGAATCCCTGGCATACTTATCCATCAATTTTTTAAATTTCTCAGGCTGATTAAAAAAAGTTTTATCATATAGTGCCCGGGTGTAAGAGCTGTAGTTCCCTTTGTACTTGCCATTGATCTCTTCGGCACAAGCAGGATGGAATGAAGCCGGCATCTGGCTGAAATAGGCTTCCAGCATGGCGGCACAGATTTCCTGGTCCACAGGCCTGTAATAATTCTTGTAGAATCCTTCCATCTGTCGCTCGATGCGTTCCCTGGATGCACCCTGTCTCATCATCCTTTCGATACGGGAGGCCTGCCTGAACAGCTCTATGGCCATGATGGACTCATTCATCATATTCATGGCCATCTCATAGGGTTCCATCTCCTTATAAATCCGGGCAAACTCATCCAGAACATCATCATATTTCAAAATGCGTTCACCATCTGCTTCTACCCAGGAACGAAACTCTTCCTCTTCTGCCAGTTTTACTTCCACAGCATGCATCCTGTTTAATCCCAGGATGATGCCCTGCCACTTCTTCCAGGCATTGCTAACACCCCGGTATTTGCTGGCATACTGAATCCGGACCACATCATCGGCCCTCATATAGCGATCCATGATCTCCAGCCTGGTGGTGCGAAGTGCGACATTTAAGGGCAGAGAGGTCTCCAACATCGAGCGAACTGCTGCGGAGTAGAGGTATTGTGTGGTAGAACCAGGGTAACCCATGACCATGGTAAAGTCACCCTCCTCAATCCCCCCGGCTGCGATCTCCAGGTGCTTTCTTGGTTTGTAGGGTTGATTGGACGGATCATAGGCTGCTGGCTTATTTTCCTCATTGGCATAGACCCTGAAAATGGAGAAGTCGCCCGTATGCCGCGGCCATATCCAGTTATCCGGATCCGCTCCAAAGTTTCCAATTGACTCTGGTGGAGCACCTACCAGCCTGACGTCATTAAATATCTCATAGACAAACATATAATACGCATTCCCGTAATAGAAGGGTCTTACTATGGCGCTATAGTGGTTTCCCTCGGTGGCTCCTTTTATCAGCTTTCTCATATTGAGCTCCATCTGCTTCTCGGCCTCTTCCGGATCCAACTCCCCTGTAATCCCCTCTTCCATTTCCACGGTGACATCCTGCATATAGCGAAGGTAAGTGACTCTGAGTCCCTCGTTGGGAAGCTCCTCCTCCCTGCTCATGGCCCAGAAGCCATCGGTCAGGTAATCATTTTCAACGGAGCTATGCCTCTGGATGGTTCCATAGCCGCAGTGGTGGTTGGTAAGAAGCAGTCCATCTGACTGAGATCATTTCACCGGTACATCCACCGCCAAAGATTACCAGGGCATCCTTCAGGCAATCCTGGTTGATGCTGTAGATATCTTCCGCACTCAGCCTTAAACCGGCTTCCTGCATCGCAGCAATGTTATACTTCTCCATCAGCATGGGAATCCACATTCCCTCCTCGGCCTTAACATTCTTTATACCTGCAGTCATCAATACTGCAAAAATGATCCAAATGAATCCATACTTTGATGGCTTAGAGAGTTTCTTCATCTTATTAGTCTTTATTATTCTTAGCTATAAATTTCTTCAATTCATTATATACCCGTTGCACTGGAAGACCCATCACATTAAAATAACTTCCTACAATTTTTTCTACTGCAATATGACCTATCCACTCCTGTATTCCGTAAGCTCCTGCCTTATCGAATGGGCTGTACTGGTCCACATAGTGTTCAATCTCTTCCTTCTCCAGCCTTGAAAATGTAACATCCGTTACAGCAAAGAAGGAGCTTCGCGCCTGATCCGAACGAAGGCAGACCCCGGTAAAGACCTGGTGAGTGTCGCCCGAGAGAGACTCCAGCATTTTTATGGCCTCTTCCCGGCTGGAAGGTTTTCCCAATTCGCTCTCCCCGTGCCATACAATGGTGTCGGCTGTCAGCAGTATTTGCTTTTCCTCCAGCTTCTTTGTGTAGGAATCTGACTTATGCTCTGCCAGGTACAGGGCGATGTCCCCTCCTGAAAGATCTGCAGGGTATTCCTCATTGGAATGCTCCGTTTCAACCAGCCTGAAGGGGATACCAGCCTCTTTCATCAGGGCAGATCTCCTGGGCGATTGGGAAGCCAGTAATATATCATATGAGTGCTTACGGATCCAACAGCATTTAATACTTGAAACCGACCAGGTAGAACACCACCACCGAATATAAAATCCCCAATAGCATCACCAGCTTAATGAGGGTGCTGGCACGGTGATACGCTCTCTTGCTTCGGGCTGCCATTACCTGGATGGCCAGAAGTATCAAAGGCAGTAAGAGGAACAAGGAAAAATATACAAGCGAGATATAATCTGCCGGATCGACCGAATAATATATATACTTAAATAGCAGAAATACTAATGCAAACAGCGTAATAGCAATCAATAACACTACCACTAATCTGGTCCACAAGCTCCCCAGAACAATGGGTACGGTTTTCATTCCGTAGGCATTATCACCCTCCAGATCCTCCGCATCTTTGATAATCTCTCTGATCAGGGTGGTGATAAAGGCAAAAAAACTGAAAGCACTCACCCAGGCAAGCAGGTAAGAAAAATTGGCATCATAGCGTATCATTACCTCACCGTACTCTTTATTCAGAAGTGGTATCTCGAATAAGACCACCATCAGCGGAACAAGCCCCGTCAGAAATGCTACCGTCAGGTTCCCCACCAGGAACTGCTTTTTATAATTGGTGGAATAGAACCAGAGCAGGCCTGTAGAAAGCATAAAAACCAGTGAAAGGGAGGGTAATCCTACATAAAATGCCAGGTAAATACCTATTCCCACACCAGCTATATTCAGGATCATATGGAGAATCATGGCCACCTTCCGGCTGATTGCCACACCCACCACTACACGTTCCGGTTTGTTAATCAGATCGGCCCGTGTGTCAAAATAATCATTGATAATATACCCTGCCGCAGCAATAAGCATGGTGGAGAAGACCAGCAATGCAAACTGAAAATCCCCAAACTGAAGTTCAAATGAATCGGATGGAAGCAGGGGCTCCATGATCAGGTATCGCATGGCATACTGTGTAAATGCGATGATCAGCAGGTTTGGGAACCTGACCAGACTGAATATGGATTGAAATCTGCGTATCATTGTTCTGCTACCAGGTAAAAGGTTCTCCATCATTCCAGCGGCCGTGCAGGCGAAGCACCTGTTCCATGACATCACGGACACAGCCCTTTCCTCCTTTAAATGGAGAGATATAGTGAGCCACTGATTTTACCTCATCCACGGCATCGGCCGGACAACATGGTACTCCAACCGCTTTCATCACCTCTATATCAGGTAAGTCATCGCCCATATAGAGTACCTCCTCCGGTTTCAGGTCGTACTTAAAAAGAAAATCCTTGAAATCGTCCATTTTGTATGAGGACGCAAGGTAGATATCTGTAATTCCAAGTCCCTTGAAACGAAGTGCCACCGACTGGGTATTTCCGCCGGTAATAATGGCGATGGGATATCCGCGTTTGATTGCATACTGCAGGGCATATCCATCCTTGGTATTCATGGAACGCATAATATCACCGCTGGGATGCAGATAAACTTCCGGATTACTTAATACACCATCCACATCAAATGCAAAAGCTTTTACAGCCTGTAATCCTTCTTTAAAATTTGTCATGCAATCAATAAATATACGAGAGCGTAGCTACTCCCGGGACCTTTCTATATCCCGGCTTATAAAAGTATACAATTTCTCCCATTCAGGATGGTCCTTCAGCAATTCAATATGTTTATTCATAGTTTCCTGGTCGCCCCGGACCGCGGGACCGGTCTGGGCACTCCCGGCATCCAGCTCCCTGAGCTTCTGAAAGGTCTCCTCCAGCAGCGGTCCCAGCAATTTGGGATTGCACCCGGCTTCCTCCAGAATTTGCTGTGCCAGGTGTACCATGTGGTTGGAAAAGTTATTTGCAAATACAGCTGCCAGGTGGACCTTTAAGCGGGTTTGAGAATCCACCGCCTCCACCCTTTCTGAAATGCTGAAGGCTAATTTCCTGATCTTTTCAAGAACTAAGGTAGAAGATGCTTCCACCAGAAATGGAATGTGTCCCTTCCGGATACTCCGGTCCTTACTTAAGCTCTGCAAAGGATAGAGCACCCCATATTCACCGGCGATGCCCTGAAATACTTCCATGGAGATTGCACCGGCAGTGTGAAGCCAGATTCCCTCGCATCCCTTTAAGCTTGCTGCCACTTCAAGCACGGCATGATCGGGAACACAAATGATGTAAAAATCGGCCTTCCGGGGCAGCTCATCAGGATCCGATGTCACCAAAGAACCCAGTTCTGTGGCCAGCTGCTCTGCAGATGCCAGGGTCCTGGGAAAAATGCAGTCTATCCTATGGCCCGCAGAATGAAGATGCCGGGAAATGTGTGTAGCCACATTCCCGGCACCAATTATTACAATAGTATAAGAATCTGTTGATTCGATGATTATAAAGTTAGAAGCAGTACCTGTTCTCTTCGATCAGTTTATCGGCAATCCTTCTGCGGGCATCCTTCACATTTACAGCTGCCACCGAGGTAAACCAGGATATCCCTTTATCAAGCTGCTCAGCAATTTCACCCTCTGCAAAGGAGTTGGCGGAATCCATGGCAAACTTCCTGATCCGCGCCGCTACATCATATACAAATACATCGGCCATGTCGCGGTACAGTGCAGTCTCGCTTTCACTCTTCATGCTTTCCATCTTCTTCAGGCGGAGTACCACTGATTCTGCGGCGTAGGTCTGTATAATACAATCGGAAATGTTGCTCAGCACTTCCTGCTCATGTACCAAGTTGCGACCAAAGGCATCTGAAGCTGATTTGAGCAGCATAAGGACCACCTTCTTGAAGTTGGCCACATACTGATCCTTCTCTTCAAAATAGCCAGAGGCCGGAGCCGGAGCTCCATTCAGTCCTTTTACCTCCTTAAAGGCTTCTTCCGCCAGTTCAAAGACGGGCAGCACTCCTTTGGCACCCTTCTTCAGAACATTGTCCACCAGCAGAAGGCGGTTGATCTCATTGGTCCCTTCAAAAATCCGGTTAATCCTGGAGTCACGATAGCCCTTATCAATCATCATCTCAGCTGAGAAACCCATACCTCCGTGGATCTGAACGCCCTCATCCACGATATAGTCCAGCGACTCGGATCCAAAGACCTTCATGGCAGCTGCCTCCACAGCAAAGTGATTAAAGGCCTCCATGGTATTACGGCCCTTATCATCGCCATTGGCCACATAGTAATTGATGGCATCATCCAGTGCCTGACTGGCGCGGTATACAGAACTCTCCGTGGCAAAGGTGCGGATCACCTGCTCGGCCAGCTTATACTTAATGGCCCCAAACTGTGAAATCAGGCTGTTGAACTGCTTCCTTTCGTTGGCATATCCCACCGACTGGTCCACGGCCATTTTGGCTGAGCCTATCACATTGGCGCCCAGCTTGATTCGTCCCATATGCAGGATATTCAGCGCAATCCGGAAACCTTCACCCCTTTTCCCAAGCATATTTTCTACCGGAACCTTAACATCGTTAAAGAAGATCTGGCGGGTGGAAGAACCCTTGATTCCCATCTTCTTCTCTTCAGGATTGAAGGTGATCCCCTCATAATCGCGTTCCAGGATAAAGGCACTTAAGACCCGGTCGTTGTCTATTTTGGCAAATACAGTGAATACATCGGCAAAACCGGCGTTGGTGATCCACATTTTGGCACCATTCAGTATATAGTGCTTTCCATCTTCCGAGAGAACCGCCTTGGTTGTCCCCGAGTTTGCATCTGATCCGGCACCTGGTTCGGTGAGACAGTATGCGCCTACCTTTTCACCGGTGGCCAGCTGGGGAATGTAACGGGCCCGCTGCTCCTCGTTTCCATAATAAAGAATGGGCAGGGTTCCGATCCCCGTGTGACATGAATAGGCAACTGCGTAAGAATACCCGGCTCCCATGACCTCGCTGGCATACATGGTGGTAATAAAATTCTGCCCGAAACCCTCATACTCCTCGGGAATGGCAATCCCAAGCAGTCCAAGTTCACCACTTTTCTCAATCAGGCTCCTCATCAGTCCCTCTTCCTGGGCATCGATGCGATCGGCTACCGGAAATACCTCCGTTTTCAGGAAATCCATACAGGTTTCCCCAATCATCCGCTGCTCTTCATCGAGCTCTTCGGGGATAAATACATCGGCCGGACTGGTCTCTTTGACCAAAAATTCACCCCCGGTAATTAATTTCTTTTCTTCCATTATAAAAATATTTACTCGCTGCGCGAGTGTTAAGGGTTAGTAGTTATTATAGCTTTAAAGAATTGGCTACCAGTTCTGCGATATCGTAGTTACTGATCTCCTCCTCTTTGTTCTTATACTTCAATCCGTCGGTCATCATTACCATGCAATAGGGACATGCCGTTGCAATAATATCTGCACCGGTCTCCAGGGCATCTTCGGTGCGTTCTATAAAGACCTCTTTCTCGCCTTTCTCCGCCTCTTTGAACATCTGGCCCCCGCCTGCACCACAACACAGTGCAAAGCTCTTATTTCGCTTCATCTCCACCGTCGAACCAAGTGCTTCCAACACCTCTCTCGGGGCCTTATATTCACCATTTGCCCTTCCCAGGTAACAGGGATCGTGGAAGGTGATTTTCTTACCGGAGAGTGCATCCTCCCTCAGAGAAAGTTTTCCTTCCTTCATGAGGTTGCGCAATAGTTGGGAATGGTGGATCACTTCGTACTCCCCTCCCAGATCGGGATATTCATTCTTGAGGGTATTGTAAGCATGTGGATCGCAGGTGATAATCTTTTTCACCTCGTAGCCAGTAAGTAATTCTATATTCATCATGGCCTGCATCTGGAACAACATTTCGTTCCCGGCCCGGCGGGCCACATCACCGCTGGAAGACTCTTCTGCGCCAAGAACAGCGTAGGAGATTCCCAGGTGATTCAAGACCTTGGCAAAGGCCACACTTACCTGCTTATAACGATCATCAAAGGCCCCGGCGCTACCAACCCAGAGCAGGTATTCCGGTTTTTCTCCTTTAGCCAGCAGGTCGGCCATTAAGGGCACTTCCACTTTTCCTTCGGACCACAGGGTACGATCCTCCTGGGAAAACTGCCAGGGTGCTCCATTGTTTTCGATATTGGAGAACATTGCATTTAATTCACCCGGTGCAGCCGACTCTTCCATCACCAGGTAGCGTCGCATTCCCACAATGATTGAAGGGTGATTGATGTTAATGGGGCATTCCTCGGCACATGCATTACACAGGGTACAGGCCCAAAGCTCCTCTTCGGAGATATAATCCCGGAGAAGCGAACGCTCGTCCGAATATTCTTTCCCATTCTTGACCAGGCCGGGTCCCTTTTCCTTCATCCGGGCCCTGACATCCATCACTATCTTCCTGGGCGAAAGCAACTTTCCCGTGGTGTTGGCCGGACAAACCGAGGTACAACGGCCACATTCGGTACAGGCCAGGGAATCGAAGTAGTTCTTCCAGCTAACATCCTCTATATCCATAATACCAAAGCGCTCGGGAACCTCTTCCTCGGCAAGCTCGCCTTCTGGTGGGGATGCAAAGGCCTGATCCGGATCCATCATGATCTTCACCTCCCTGGTAATACTTTCCATGGTATCCAGCTTTCCAAGAGGTTCCAGCCTGCTCAAAAAGACATTAGGAACAGACATAAACACATGGAAATGCTTTGAATAAGGCAGATAATTTGCAAAAACAAAGATCAGTCCGATATGGGCCCACCAGTTGAATTCGTACCAGAAATGATTGTTTCCTCCACCATCGATAAGGGAAGCCAGCAGGTTACTTACCGGAAAAAGTCCTACCACCTCGTGACCTGCCTGGGTGGCAGAGAGAATGTAGAAGGTATTCATTCCCAGCAGCGAGATCATCAGCAGGAGGATCATAGTAAGCGCAATGTTTGCATCCAGGTGAGAGATATGCTTCATCTCAATCCCTGAAAAGCGCTTCACGTGCAGGAAAACCCTCCTGAAAAGGAATATCAGGATGGCAAAGGCTATAATCAGGGCAAAAATATCCCCCGAAGCCATGATAAAACTGTAAAATCCACCCAGGAAAGACAGAACCCGCTCGGTCCCGAAGAGTCCGTCTATAATCATCTCGATGCTTCCGATGAGAATCACCAGAAAACCCCAGAATACCAGAGCATGTAAGAGTCCCATCACCGGACGACGGAAGATCTTGGTCTGGCCGATGGCCACCTCCATCATCACCCCGAACCTGCGTCCCAGTTGTTTTACCGGAAAGCCCTTACGGGTATTCTTAAAATAGCCGGCATACCTGCGTACTGTATAGGCAAACACCAGCAGGGTAAGCAGCAATACAATCAGGAAAATTATCTGTTTGTCCATAAAAGGAGGATTAAATGAGCTACTGAGCTTTGGCCGCCTTGATCTCGCTGATCAGTTCGGGCAGTACCTTCAGGGCATCCCCAACGATACCATAATCGGCTGCCTCAAAAATTGGGGCATCCTTATCGGTATTAACAGCGACTATGCACTTGGAAGAGCTGACTCCGGCCAGGTGCTGAATGGCACCTGAAATCCCAAAGGCCATATAGAGGTTGGGAGCAATGATTTTCCCGGTCTGCCCGGTATGCTCTCCATGAGGTCTCCATCCCTCGTCCGATACAGGACGTGAGCAGGCTGTAGCACCTCCCAATACATCGGCAAGCTCTTCAATGGGAGCCCAGTTATCGCCCGATTTCATTCCTCTTCCTCCTGAGACAACCACATCAGCATCAGTTAGCAGCAGTTTTCCTTCCTGTTTCTGAACATCCTTAATGGCAGTAACAGCGGCAGCGACATCCACACCCGGATCAAAGGATTCAACACTAGCGCTTCCTCCGCTCTCGTTGATCTCAAAGGAATTCTGTGCCAGGGTCAGGATCGCCTTATCCGTAAGGATCTCCACCTTTCCAAATGCTTTACCGCTGAATACTTTTTTGTTGACTACCAGTGGGCCTGTCGATTCGGGAACAGCTGTCACACCTGCAGCCAGTCCGGCCTTCAGCCTCACAGAGAGACGGGGGGCCAGGGCTTTTCCAGTATTGTTATGAGCCATAACCAGCACATTTGCACCACTCTTTTCCATTGCTGCGGCAATGATGGCTGTATAAACCTGGTTATCGAGTCCGGATGGGGCTCCATCCGCACTCAATACCAGGGAGGCCCCATAGTTACCAAGGCTTGACAGTTCATCCTGGTCCACGGATCCAATGGAGAGGGCAGTCACATCACCCCCTACCAAAGCGGCCACACTTTTCGCATAGGATACCAATTCATAAGAGAGCTTCTTGAATTTGCCATCCCAGTTTTCTGTATAAACTAATACTGACATATGATGAAAGTTATTAAGTTAGTAAGTTAATGGATTAAAGGGCTTTAGCCTCATTCTGAAGGAGGTTGACAAGTTCTTTAACATTGTCGGCATCCACCATTTTACAGGGTGCCTTGGGTTCCGGCATGGCAAAGGCCTGGTAGCTGGTATAGGTAGGAGCATCTGCTGCGGGTACCACCTGTAAGGGCTTTTTGCGGGCCATCATGATTCCGCGCATAGCTGCAATCCGCGGCTCCTTGGCAATTCCTTTCTGAACAATGGCTACAAAAGGAGCAGGAACGCTTACCTCTTCTTTTCCTCCATCAATATCACGGGATAAAACCACCTCAGCACCGTCGAATTTCAGACCTGAAACCGCCGATACGGAAGGAATACCCATGATCTCAGAGATCATACCCCCAACGGCAGAGCCATTATAATCACTGGATTCGATTCCACAGAGGATCGCTCCAAAGTCACCATCGGCGGCAACAGCTGCCAGTTGTGCAGCCACAAAATGGGCATCCGCAGAAACGGCATCCACCCTGATGGCATCATCGGCCCCGATGGCAAGTGCTTTTCTTAAGGTCGGCTCCGCACTGGCCGCGCCTACAGTTACTACAGTCACATTCGATACAGGATTGGAGGCATCCTCCTTCAGCTCCATGGCCCTGGTAAGTGCCAGTTCGTCCCATGGATTGATGATCCACTGAACCCCGCTATCATCGAAGCTTGTGTGGTCGGTCGAAAACTTCACCTTGGTGGTGGTATCCGGTACATTGCTAATACAAACGAGAATACGCATATTGATCATTTTTTAAGACCTGACAAATATAAAAGAATTCTAAAAACGGCCCATATAAAAAGGTTATCTAAAATTAATACAAAAAAGCAATGATAGGTCCTGATTTTCAATGGAATTGTATTCATCCTTCCCTGCATTGTCTTTCATATGATTTTTACCTAATTTTATTTCATGGAAAAAATGAGTCCTTAATGAAAAAAAGACAGCCCCTGATTGTACTTGTCAGCCTATGCTTCCTTATATTTTCCAGCTGTGAAAAAGTAAATGATCTCCCTTTCAATGAAATCCATCAGGGTAATAGCACCCTGTTACGCATCCTCCTCTATGCTGATATTGATTCAGAAACTCCCATAGGCATTGTTGAAGAGTATGAATATGATGAAGAAGAAAGAGTAAGCAAAGTTTCTTCTCCCATGGTTCAGGAGGGAGAAGTAGTTGGTCAGATATGGTATGACCTGTATGAATACAATTCAAAGGGTCTTCTGAT
Source organism: uncultured Bacteroidales bacterium (assembly GCA_963753765.1). Taxonomy (GTDB): domain Bacteria; phylum Bacteroidota; class Bacteroidia; order Bacteroidales. Next base: position 43,131 of record CAVWDQ010000021.1, on the reverse strand, counting down.
AAGCATAAAGAACTACAATGCCAATACGAATGCGCCCACTGGTTTTCTCAATCTGAAGAACACTACCTACTCCTATTCAAGCGATGGAAAAAAGAAAAAAGAAGTAATTGAATATCCACAGATGAACTCCTTTGAGTATTCACAGTATATATACGATCAGAACAGATTGCTAAGAGTTGAAAAGTTCGGAAGCAGTGATGAGCTGGAGAACTATGTGGAAAAAGAATATGACGATGGAGGATATCTGACAAAAGAAAGTACTTATAGCGGTGACAATCAACTACTTTTTTATACTCAGCACCTTTATACTGACGGACTGAATACCCAATCGGATGTATACTTAGGGATCAATAGAGACCATATACGTCAAATCTTTAAAAGCTACGATAAAGACAATAACCTTATTGCTCTCGAATCAAATGAGCTTTCACTGGTAAGTTCCAGGATGAGTTATGTCCTGCGCTATGAGTATATGCAGGAATAAGCCAGCTGCTAACCGGTGGCGCTAATCTCTTCTAATCTAGCTAAATTAGTGATGGAAATGTTCTTGTTGTCAAGAGACAGGATGCCTTCCTTTTCAAACTCCTTGAGGAACTTGATTACACTTTCTACCGAGATGGAGGCAAAATCGGCTATATCCTGCCGGGTCAGGTATGTGAACACCTCTTCGCCCCTGAGTACTTCCGATGTGAGATAAAGCAGAGCAGTGGCAAGCTTTCCTCTCATTTGTTTGTACGACAGACTGGCAACAAGCTCCAGCAGGTTCTTTTCAGAGTTATAGTTTTTGGAAGTAATTCTGAAGCCAAACTCAGGATTCGTCTGTAAGAGCTTTCGCAGGCTCTCCTTGTCGATCATCAACAACTCGGCATCTTTCATGGCCACAGCCGAATAAGCATAGGTACGCTCCCCAAACATGGAGGAGAAGGCCAGGAAATCTCCACTTCTTGAGATCCAGAGATTCTGCACCTTATTCCGTCCGGTTTGCAGGTAGACCCTGATAAGTCCCGATTGAATAAACAACACATGGGGTGCAAAGGCACCCTGTTTGAAGACAGTCTCCCCTTTCAGGTAAGTGATCTGCGTTCTGTTTTCACTCAGGGACTCAAGGTCCTGCCTGGAAATCAGCTGAAAACAGTCTGGCTCATTCTGTCGCTCCCTTCCTTTCATACCCAAAGATAATTGAAAAATGATAGTAAAAAAGCTGTCAAATCCCGGTATGAGCCATGCAGTACCTTCCCTGGAAAAGCAGGACCTTTGCATGATCAAAAAACAGAAAGTTGAACCATTAAAAAGATAGAAAAAATGAAAATGCTACACACAGATTTACAGGAGGTAGAAACTGCAGCTGAACTTGAAAAGCTTATTTCTGAGAATGAGAACGTAATGGTATGCTGTGGTCGTATGGGACCCATGTGTATTCCCGTATACGGAGTGATGGAAGAACTGGAAGATGAGTGCGAAAACGTGAAGTTTGCTGTTATGGCATTTGATTCACCCGAAGCAGGAATTATCAGAAATGACGATGCATGTCGTGGATTTATGGGACTCCCTTTTACCATGTATTACAAGGACGGAAAAGTGGCCAAAGCTACTTCCAGCATTCAAAACATGCAGCAGGTAAAGGGCATCCTTGATGAGCACTTTTGTACCGCTGATGTAAACGCCTAGTTATGAGTATGGAGGAAGTTTTTGATCTTATAATTGTTGGTGGTGGGGCTGCAGGCCTCACTGCTGGCATTTATAGCTCCCGGGCCCGTCTCTCCACGCTAATCCTGAATGAAGGAGCTGTGGGTGGACAGATGGTGCTTACCGATGAGATTGCCAATTACCCGGGAGTTGAGAAGACTAAGGGCTACCTGCTTGCCAATACCATGAAGAAGCAGGCCAAGGAGTTTGGCTGTAAGATTAAATCCAACCTGAAGATCAAATCATATGATCTGCAAGGTGAAATCAAGCATGTTGTCCTGGAAGATGGACGGGAATTCAGGTCCAGGAGTGTAATTCTTACCCCGGGTGGAAGCCCGAGATCGCTTCAGCTACCCGGTGAAGCTTACTTCAAGGGAAGCGGGATCTCCTATTGTGCCACCTGCGATGGTGAATTCTTCACTGGAAAAGAAGTGATCGTGGTAGGCGGAGGTAACTCTGCACTGGAAGAGGCAGTTGCCCTGACCAGTCACGCCGAGAAAGTAAGCATCGTACACCAGTTTGACCATTTCCAGGCCTTTCAGCATGCCATTGATCAGGCCGAGGCGAATCCAAAGATTGAGTTTGTCATGGAATCGGAGCTGCGTTCCTTTTCAGGCAACGGAGTACTGCAGGAGGTAACTCTTGAGCACTTACCCACCGGGGAGACCACTTCAAAGAATATTGACGGAGTTTTTATCTTTGTGGGATACAAACCCAATACAGCAGATCTGAAAGGAATTATTGAGCTGAATGAACGCGATGAGATCCTGGTGGATGCGGATATGAAAACCAGTCTGCCCGGTGTATTTGCAGCAGGCGACTGCATACAGAAAAAATACAGGCAGGTCACCACTGCTGTGGCCGATGGAACCATCGCTTCGCTCAGTGCAGCCGATTACCTGAGATCATAATTGACTAAAGAGATTGCCATGAAAGAAACAGAAGTAGTGAGCACCAAGTGGCTCGAAAACATGTCCTTTGAATCAGAAATAAATGGACACAAAATCATCATAGATGCCAAAGAGGAAGTAGGAGGACAGGACAAAGGTCCCCGACCCAAGCCTCTGATGCTGGCAGCCCTGGGTGGATGTACCAGCCATGGACGTAGTTTCCATCCTGAAAAAAATGCGCGTGGAACTGAAAAGCCTGAATGTGATTGTGGAGGGAGAATTGAGTGAAGAACACCCCAAACGCTTCACGAAAATGCATGTGATTTATGAAGTGGAGGGAGATGATCTTCCCATGGATAAGATCGAGAAAGCAGTTTCACTTTCCGAAGACAAGTACTGCGGAGTTAGCGCTGTTTACAGGGAAGTCATAGAAATCACCTCCGAGATCCGTATTAAAGAATAGGCTTACAGCACCTGTCCTGTACAGGGAAAAAATCGTATTATTGGGAGTAAATACATACGCCTTATTCCAATGATACGATTTTTTGTATTTATAAACCTGGTCTTCCTCTTGCTCGGATGCAGAGACAATATCCGGAAAGAAAGTAGTCTGGCGGTATTACCGGCCCCTGTTCAGGCAAAAATTGAGGGCAATGTACTATCGGGGCCCTCTGTCTTAAATGATCCTGACCGCTTTGTCTGGGGGGCCAGTGTTATCAAAGGAGAAGATGGCAGGTACCATATGCTTTATTCTACCTGGGAATGTGGCGATTCCTTTCCACAATTCTCAGATTCCTGGGTCTTGCATTCCAAAATAGCTTATGCAGTTTCTGAGTACCCCGACAGGAATTTCCACTTCCGGAAAATTGTATTGAGGGGAAGGATCCTGGAGGGGGATTCCACAGCGTGGGATGCCCAGATGGTTCACAATCCGCACATTAAAAGATTTAATAATAAATACTACCTATACTACGGGGCCGGAAAGGATCCCGGCATCCAGGCACCAGGATCTCCCGGAGCGGAACTTAATAAGCGAAACAGGGTCCAGCAATCTCAACAGATAGGCGTCATAGAATTTGATAGCTTCGATGATTTGCTGAATGGTCGTTATACCAGGTACGACAGTCCCCTGCTGAGCCCGAGAACCCGGGTTAAACCCGATCATATTATCGCACCCTCTCCACCGGGTACCGAACCTAAACCGGATAACATTATTGTGGTGAATCCATCCGTGGTTCAAAGGCCTTCCGATGGGAAATTCCTCCTCTACTTCAAAGGGAACCTCTACGATCCATCCTGGAGAGGAGTGCATGGGGTGGCCCTCGCCGATTCACCCACAGGGCCTTTTACTGCCATAGATGATTTTGTTTTTGATGTTCGCAACGAGGACGGCACCCTTGCAAATGGCGAAGATCCCTATGTATGGTACCACCGGGAACACTGCAAATTCTATGCTGTACTAAAGGATTTCTCAGGAAAGATAACCGGGGAAGTTCCGGGATTGGCCCTTCTGGAATCAGAAGACGGAATTGCATGGAGCAAACCAGAGCAGACTTTCTTCATGAGAAAAGAGGTGGTATTGAACACTGGAGACACCCTCAAGGTACAGAATCTGGAAAGGCCACAATTGCTTCTGGATGAAGATGGGAATCCCCTCGTCCTTTATGCTGCCTGTTCCCTGGAAAGCGTGGGAAATAAAAAAGACGGAAGCACCTTCAACGTCCATATCCCGCTTAAACGAAATTGAAAAAGGCCATCCCGTTTGGAATGGCCTAAGCAGTATCAATAGCTTCCGGAATATTAAGCCTGCCCTGTGGGCCCTCCGAAATTCATCGGCATCACAGGTCCGCTGTGAGCTTCGATATTCTTAACGGGTCCATGGGCCTTTTCAAACTTCTCCACATTGTCCTTCAGTGCCATGAGCAATCGCTTGGCATGTTCTGGAGTCAGTATCACCCTCGACTTTACCTCGGCCTTGGGCACGCCCGGCATCACCCTTACAAAGTCCAGTACAAACTCGGACGATGAATGCGTAATAATGGCCAGGTTGGAATAGGTGCCCTGGGCAACATCCTCTTTCAACTCAATCTGGATCTGGTTCTTTTTGGCTTTGTCTTCCATCTGTATAAACTTTAATCCTTAACAGATTCGGTTATCTCGCTCTCTTCAGAGGATTCGGTTTCTTTTTCAACTGAACCGGAAGTAAGTCTCTCATACTCCTCTTTGGATCCAACCACCAGGTTGTTAAAGACCCGGGCTCCTGTTCCGGCAGGAATCTGGTGACCTACAATCACATTCTCCTTCAGTCCGTCGAGGATATCCACCTTACCGAAAATGGCGGCTTCATTCAGCACCTTGGTGGTCTCCTGGAAGGATGCGGCAGAGATGAAACTATTGGTCTGCAAAGCAGCCTTGGTAATCCCCTGGAGCACCTGTGATGAGGTGGCAGGAACGGCATCCCTTGCTTCAATCAGTGTCAGGTCTTTACGCCTCAGCACCGAATTATCATCGCGTAGTTTGCGGGCTGTGATAATCATACCGGGTTTGTACTCCGGTGAATCGCCCGCCTCTACAATCACTTTCTTGCCATAGATATAGTCATTCTCATCCATGAAATCGTGCTTGTCAACCACCTGCTTCTCCAGGAATTTGGTATCGCCCGGATCCACAATTTCCACCTTGCGCATCATCTGACGCACAATGATCTCAAAGTGCTTGTCATTGATCTTCACACCCTGCATCCGGTAAACCTCCTGAACCTCATTCACGATATACTCCTGAACCTTGGTAGGTCCTTTGATGGCCAGGATATCAGCCGGAGTGATGGCGCCATCTGAAAGTGGAATACCAGCTCTCACATAGTCATTCTCCTGAACCAGGATCTGCTTGGACAGCGGAACCAGGTATTTCTTCACTTCACCTGCCTTGGAAGTAATAATGATTTCGCGGTTACCACGTTTGATCTTACCAAACTCCACTTCACCGTCAATCTCAGATACAACAGCAGGATTGGATGGATTCCTTGCTTCGAACAGCTCGGTTACACGTGGCAAACCACCGGTGATATCACCAGATTTACCAACTGCTCTCGGGATCTTCACAAGCACCTCACCCGCAACTACCTTATCTCCTTCACTTACCGCAATGTGCGATCCCACCGGCAGGTTGTAGTTTTTCACCAGCTCCCCTTTGCTATCCAGAATCCGGATAAGCGGGTTCTTGGTACGGTCGCGGGTTTCTACAATCACCTTCTCCTTAAAACCGGTCTGTTCGTCCGATTCCTCCCTGAAAGTGATTCCTTCAATCACATTGTCAAAGCCTACCTTACCAGCAGCCTCACTGATAATCAAAGCATTATATGGATCCCATTCACACATCAGATCTCCCTTTTTCACAGCAGCACCATCCTTTGTATAAAGTTTAGAACCATAGGGAATAGTATGTGTGGTCAGAGCAATTCCGGTATTCTTATCTATTACACGGAGTTCCGCCAGACGGCCAATTACGATTTCCACTTTATTTCCGGTTTCCGGATCCTTTGAAGTTACCGTACGCAGCTCTTCAATTTCCACGATACCATCATACTTGGAGATCACATTGGATTCAGAAGTGATGTTGGAAGCAGTACCCCCAACGTGGAAGGTACGAAGTGTAAGCTGTGTACCAGGTTCCCCAATGGATTGAGCAGCAATCACACCGGTGGCTTCACCCATCTGAACCATCTTACCTGTGGCCAGGTTTCGTCCGTAACACTTGGCGCATACCCCTTTCTTCGACTCACAGGTCAGTACCGAACGAATCTCCACACTCTCGATGGGCGAATCTTCGATTACAGCCCCGATTTCCTCGGTAACCTCTTCACCGGAATGGATTACCAGGTCTCCGGTTAGCGGATGATAGATATCATGTACAGTAGTACGACCCAGGATCCTTTCATAAAGTGTCTCCACCACCTCTTCGTTCTTTTTGATGGCAGAAGCAACCAGTCCGCGTAAGGTACCGCAATCGGGCTCCTGGATAATGACATCCTGAGATACATCCACCAGTCGACGTGTCAGGTAACCAGCATCAGCTGTTTTCAGGGCTGTATCGGCAAGACCCTTACGGGCACCGTGTGTGGAGATAAAGTACTCAAGAACCGACAGTCCCTCCTTAAAGTTGGAGAGGATCGGGTTCTCAATAATCTCTGAACCTGAAGAACCACTTTTCTGGGGTTTGGCCATCAGACCACGCATACCTGAAAGCTGGCGAATCTGCTCCTTGGATCCCCTCGCACCCGAGTCAAGCATCATATAAACAGGATTGAACCCCTGGTTGTCCGTACTCAGCTGCTTCATCAGGGTCTGGGTCAGACGGGCATTGGTATGTGTCCAGATATCGATGATCTGGTTGTAACGCTCATTGTTTGTAATCACACCCATGTTGTAGCTGCCGACCACTTCATCCACCTGCTTATATCCATCAACCACGAAAGTCTCCTTCTCGGCAGGAATGATTACATCGTCCAGGTTAAAGGAGAGGCCTCCTCTAAAGGCCATTCCATAACCAAGGCTTTTGATATCATCCAGGAACTTGGCAGTCTTGGCCGTACCTGTGATCTTCAGAACACGTCCGATAATATCACGCAGTGACTTCTTGGTCAGCAATTCGTTGATAAAACCAATCTCCTCAGGAACAAACTCGTTAAACAGTACCCGTCCCACGGTGGTCTCGACAAGTTCAGTTTCACCATTCTCCGCTCCCAGCTTGGGAATCCGTACCTTAATGACAGCATGCAGATCGGCACGCTTTTCATTGTAAGCAATGGTCACCTCTTCGGCCGAATAGAAGGTCATATCCTCACCCTTAACAATCTCCTCTTTGGTCGAACGCTTGGACTTGGTAATATAATAGAGTCCCAGGACCATATCCTGCGAAGGAACGGCAATAGGCGCACCATTTGCAGGGTTCAGGATGTTATGGGAAGCCAGCATCAGAATCTGGGCCTCCAGAACAGCAGCATTTCCAAGTGGAAGATGCACAGCCATCTGGTCACCATCAAAGTCAGCGTTGAAGGCGGTACAAACCAGCGGGTGAAGCTGGATGGCCTTTCCTTCAATCAGTTTTGGCTGGAAAGCCTGGATACCAAGCCTGTGCAGCGTTGGCGCACGGTTCAGCAGAACCGGGTGTCCCTTCAATACATTTTCCAGGATGTCCCAAACAACCGGATCTTTACGATCCACAATCTTCTTGGCCGACTTCACAGTCTTCACAATACCGCGCTCAATAAGCTTACGGATGATAAAAGGCTTGTAAAGTTCAGCAGCCATATCTTTAGGCAGACCGCACTCATGCAGTGCCAGCTCCGGTCCAACAACAATCACCGAACGTGCCGAATAATCGACCCGCTTACCCAGCAGGTTCTGACGAAAACGTCCCTGCTTACCTTTCAGACTGTCGGACAGTGATTTAAGCGGACGGTTGGCATCGGTCTTAACCGCATTGGCCTTCCTTGAGTTATCGAAAAGGGAATCCACAGCTTCCTGCAGCATTCGCTTCTCATTACGAAGGATTACTTCAGGGGCCTTGATCTCTATCAGTCTCTTCAGACGGTTGTTCCGGATAATCACCCTACGGTAGAGATCGTTCAGGTCGGAGGTGGCAAAACGTCCACCATCCAGTGGGACAAGAGGCCTCAGCTCCGGCGGAATCACCGGCACTACCTTAACAATCATCCACTCGGGCTTATTTACGCTTTTGGAAACACGGAAAGCCTCTACAACCTGAAGCCTTTTAAGTGCTTCATTTTTACGCTGCTGTGAAGTTTCTGTACTGGCTTTGTGTCTTAAAAAGTAAGAGAGTTCGTCCAGGTTCAGCCTTCCAAGTAAAGCATGTAATCCTTCAGCGCCCATACCTGCAATAAACTTATCAGGATGGTCATCCTCCATCAACTGGTTCTCCTTGGGCAAACTTGCCAGGATATCCAGGTACTCATCTTCCGTTAAAAAATCGAGATAGTTTACACCATCGGCCTGCTTGATACCCGGATTGATTACCACGTACCTTTCATAATAGATAATGGAATCAAGTTTCTTGGTGGGCAATCCGAGCAGGTAGCCGATCTTATTTGGAAGTGAGCGGAAATACCAGATATGGGCCACCGGCACAACCAGTGAAATGTGACCCATTCGCTCTCGGCGCACCTTCTTCTCGGTTACTTCAACACCACAACGGTCACACACGATTCCCTTATAACGGATCCGCTTATATTTACCACAATGACACTCATAATCTTTTACCGGACCGAAAATCCTTTCGCAGAACAAACCATCTCTTTCCGGCTTATAGGTCCGGTAGTTGATGGTCTCAGGCTTAAGGACTTCTCCGCTGGACCTTTCAAGGATCTCCTCAGGAGATGCCAGTCCAATGGAAATCTTGGTAAAATTGCTGCTTTTTACTTTGGTGTCTTTCCTGAATGACATATAATATTGTATTAATACGTTTCTAAAACTTATTCTGACCGGGCCGGGGCCCGTATAAGCAGATTAAACCAGGTTCACGCTGAGTCCAAGACCGCGCAGCTCATGGAGCAGCACATTCAGTGACTCCGGAATACCTGGCATTGGCATCGGCTCGCCTTTCACGATTGCTTCATAGGCTTTTGCTCTTCCTATGACATCGTCCGATTTCACAGTCAGGATTTCCTGGAGAATATTGGCAGCGCCAAATGCCTCCAGTGCCCAGACCTCCATCTCACCAAAACGCTGTCCACCAAACTGGGCCTTACCACCCAATGGCTGCTGCGTAATCAATGAATATGGTCCGATACTCCTTGCGTGCATCTTGTCTTCCACCATGTGTCCCAGTTTCAGCATGTAGATCACACCCACTGTTGCAGGCTGGTCGAAACGCTCACCGGTACCACCATCGTAGAGGAAGGTCTTACCATACCTGGGAACACCAGCCTCATCGGTCAACTCGTTGATCTGCTCAATCTTGGCACCATCAAAGATGGGGGTGGCAAACTTTTTATCCAGTTTCAGACCGGCCCATCCAAGCACCGTTTCATAGATCTGTCCCAGGTTCATCCTGGATGGCACACCCAGCGGATTCAACACGATATCCACAGGAGTTCCGTCTTCCAGGAAGGGCATATCTTCCGAACGCACAATTTTGGCAACAATACCCTTGTTACCGTGACGACCGGCCATCTTATCACCAACTGTAAGCTTACGCTTCTTGGCTACATAGACTTTGGCCAGCTGAATAATACCGGTGGGGAGTTCATCGCCACTGGTAATGCTGTGCTTCTTGCGCTTGTAAAGTCCGTCGATTTCCTTGAACTTTATAATATAGTTATGGAGCAGATCCCGGATCAGGTCATTCTTATGCTTATCCGTGGTCCACTTCAAAGGATTCAGGTTGGGGAAATCAAGCTCCTGCAGTTGTTTCTGTGTAAACTTGGTCCCTTTGGGAATAATATCCACATTCAGGAAGTCCTTCACACCCTGTGAGGTCTTTCCGTTTACCAGTTCGAACAGTTTGTCAATCAACTGGGTCCTGATTTCTGCAATATCCTTGTGATAAGTATCATCGATCTTCTCAAGGATCTGCTTGGTAGCCGGACGAGATTTGCGCTCCTTCATGGTACGGGAGAACAATTTCTTGTCGATTACCACACCGTAGAGTGATGGCCCTGCCTTCAGGGAAGCATCTTTCACATCGCCAGCCTTGTCACCAAAGATAGCCCGAAGCAATTTCTCTTCGGGAGAGGGATCTGATTCCCCCTTGGGAGTGATCTTACCAATCAGAATGTCGCCGGGTGCAACTTCCGCACCGATCCTGATCAAACCATTTTCATCCAGGTTCTTGGTAGCCTCTTCACTCACATTGGGAATGTCTGAGGTAAGCTCTTCCAATCCACGTTTCGTATCACGCACCTCAAGGAGGTACTCGTCCACATGAATGGAGGTAAATACATCTTCACGTACCAGGCGCTCCGACACCACGATGGCATCCTCAAAGTTGTACCCTTTCCAGGGCATAAAAGCAACCATCAGGTTCCGGCCCAGGGCCAGTTCTCCCTGCTGGGTTGCATATCCCTGAGTCATGATATCACCTTGCTTCAGCCTCTGGCCTTTCCTTACAATGGGATTCAGGCTTACACATGTATTCTGGTTGGTCTTCCTGAACTTGGGAAGCTTATAACGCTTCACATCATCATCAAACCTTACAAAACGCTCTTCCTCACTGTGTTCATAACGAACCACAATTTCATTGGCATCAACGAATTCAACAACGCCGTCCACCTCTGCTCTAACCTGCAGCCTGGAGTCGCGAACAACATTCATTTCAATTCCGGTTCCAACAATGGGTGATTCAGGATAAATCAGCGGAACGGCCTGGCGCATCATGTTGGATCCCATCAGGGCCCTGTTAGCATCGTCGTGCTCCAGGAATGGAATCAGGGAAGCAGCAATGGAGGCGATCTGGTTGGGAGCTACGTCCATCAACACTACATCGTCCTTTTCTGCCAGCGGATAGTCCGCTTCATACCTGGCCTTAACCTTGGGATTCACAAAGGTGCCATCCGGATTCAAGGGTGCATTTGCCTGTGCAATCAACTTGTCCTCTTCCTCCTCTGCACTCAGGTATACAATTCCCTTATTTGCAAGCTCTACCTTTCCCTTCTCTGTTTTCCTGTAAGGGGTTTCAATAAAGCCCAGATCACTGATTCGTGCAAATACACAAAGCGAAGAAATCAGACCAATGTTCGGACCTTCAGGGGTCTCAATGGGACAGAGTCTTCCATAGTGTGTATAGTGTACGTCACGAACCTCGAAACCGGCACGCTCACGGGAGAGACCTCCTGGTCCAAGAGCCGACATACGGCGCTTGTGGGTCATCTCGGCCAGCGGATTGGTCTGATCCATGAACTGGCTGAGCTGGTTGGTTCCAAAGAAGGAATTGATCACCGAACTTAAAGTCTTCGAATTGATCAGGTCGGTGGGTGTAAACACCTCGTTGTCGCGAACATTCATCCGTTCACGAATGGTTCTTGCCATCCTGGCCAGTCCAACACTGAACTGGTTCATCAGCTGCTCCCCAACGGTACGTACCCTCCTGTTACTCAGGTGGTCAATATCGTCCACATCGGTCTTGGAGTTAATCAGCTCAATGAGGTATTTGATAATCTGGATAATGTCTTCACGTGTTAACACCCTTTGCTCAACATCTGTGTTGAGACCCAGTTTCTTGTTGAGCCTGTAACGGCCAACCTCACCCAGGTCATAACGCTTATCCGAGAAGAACAACTTATCGATCACATCCCTGGCAGTGGTCTCGTCCGGTGGTTCGGCGTTCCTTAACTGCCTGTAAATATGCATCACCGCTTCTTTCTCCGAGTTACACGGGTCCTTCTGAAGGGTATTATATATGATGGCAAAATCATTGATATTGGGAACATCCTTATGTAAAAGGATGGTCTTGGCTCCTGAGTCGATAATCTCGTCGATATGCTCAGTTTCAAGAACAGTCTCCCTGTCAATGATCACTTCGTTCCGTTCAATGGAGACCACCTCACCGGTATCTTCATCCACAAAGTCTTCTATCCAGCTTTTGAGAACCCTGGCTGCCAGTGTACGGCCCACCAGCTTCTTCAAACCGGTCTTGCTTACCTTCACCTCATCGGCCAGGCCGAAAATCTCCAGCACGTCCTTATCACTTTCATAGCCAATGGCCCTGAGCAGTGTGGTAACAGGTAATTTCTTTTTGCGATCGATATATGCATACATCACATTGTTAATGTCTGTAGCAAATTCGATCCATGATCCTTTGAACGGAATAATCCTGGCGGAGTAGAGCTTGGTTCCATTGGCATGGACACTCTGTCCGAAGAATACACCGGGCGAACGGTGAAGCTGACTTACTACCACCCTTTCGGCACCATTGATAATAAACACACCCCTTTCAGTCATGTAAGGAACTGTACCCAGGTATACATCCTGGATCACTGTGTCAAAATCTTCATGTTCCGGATCTGTGCAATAGAGTTTCAACTTAGCCTTCAGTGGTACACTGAAAGTTAGTCCCCGCTCGATACACTCGTCAATAGAATAACGGGGTGGATCGATGGTGTAGTCGAGAAACTCCAGTACAAAATTGTTTCTTGTGTCGGTAATGGGAAAATTATCCTGGAAAACCTGGTACAAACCTTCGTTGTTCCGGTTCTCAGGAGTGGTTTCCATCTGAAAGAAATCATGAAATGATTTCAGTTGAACCTCCAGAAAATCAGGATATTCCAGCTGATTCTTAATAGAGGCAAAACTAATTCGGTCTTGATTTTTATTTGGCATTGACATCGCGTTTTAATCCGTGGATTAAGTGTAGAATTATAAAACTGCAAAAAGGCTTAGACCCTTGCCAAGCAAGGATCTAAACCTGTAAGTGGATAATGCGATTGCCCTATTATTTAAGCTCAACTTCTGCTCCAGCTTCTTCTAATTGGGTTTTGAGAGATTCGGCCTCATCCTTGCTTACACCTTCTTTTACAGGTGCAGGCGCAGAATCAACAACAGCTTTGGCTTCTTTCAGTCCGAGCCCGGTGAGTTCCTTCACAAGCTTAACAATCTGAAGCTTGGCTCCACCCGGAGCTTTCAGGATTACATCAAATTCACTCTTCTCTTCAGTGGCACCACCATCACCGCCTGCGGCAGGTCCGGCAACAGCTACTGCTGCAGCTGCAGGCTCAATTCCGTGCTCTTCTTTAAGCACGTCAAGCAATTCATTTACTTCTTTAACGGTCAGTTCGACTAACTGATCAGCAATTTTTTTAACGTCAGCCATTTTATTAATTTTTAATGTATTAGTTTTCTTTTTCTGATAATGTTTTCAAAGCGCCGGCCATTTTTGATCCGCTCGCTGCAAGTGCAGACACCAGATTTCTTGCAGGTGACTGTAAGAGCATAGCGAGATCGCCCAGCAGCTCATTTTTCGATTTAATATTGGAGAGAGCTTCCAGCTGATCATCCCCGATATAGATTGATTCCTCCACAAAAGCAGCCTTTAATAGTGGCTTCTCCATGGTTTTTCTAAACTCCTTGATCAACTTGGCAGGCAAATTACCTGTCTCGCAGAACATGATGGAGGTGGAATCTTTCAATACATCGTATAGATCATTAAAATCGCCTTCGGACTTCTCCATTGCTTTGCGGAGTAATGTATTCTTAACAACCAGGAGGCTGATCTCTTTCTCAAAACACTTTCTTCTCAGGGAAGAAGTCTGCTCCGCATTCAGGGAGGAGATATCTGTGAGATAAAAATGCTTTGTGTCGTCCAGCCGCTGTGCCAGGTTGTCAATGATTACTTCCTTTTCTTCTCTTCTCATCGTATTGAGACACTTTAGCGATTATTATTCTTCGATAGCTTTAGGATCTACCTTTACTCCAGGACTCATGGTACTGGAGAGATAGATACTCTTGATATATGTTCCCTTTGCCGAAGAAGGTTTCAGCTTAATGATCGTGTTTATAAACTCACGAGCATTATCAGCGATCTTCTCTGCAGTAAAGGATACTTTACCAATAGAGGTATGTACGATACCATATTTGTCAACTTTGAAATCGATCTTGCCCATCTTCACATCCTTGACAGCATTACCGATTTCCATGGTAACAGTACCACTTTTAGGATTAGGCATAAGACCCCTGGGACCCAGTACACGACCGAGTTTACCAATTTTAGCCATTACGGGGGGCATGGTGACGATTACATCCATATCGGTCCAACCTTTTTCGATCTTCTCGATATAGTCGTCAAGCCCTACATAATCGGCTCCGGCCTCTTTTGCCTCATCTTCTTTATCCGGAGTACACAGAACCAGCACTTTGACATCTTTACCCGTTCCATGGGGAAGGGTAACAACACCACGTACCATCTGATTGGCTTTCCTTGGATCCACACCCAAACGAACATCGATATCTACCGATGAATCGAATTTGGCAGTGGTCATCTCCTTCACTAGTCCAGCAGCCTCACCGACAGCATATTGCTTGTCCTTGTCTAACTTCTCTAAAGCTAACTTCCTGTTTTTAGTCAGTTTACTCATTTTTATAACGAATTAATTGTTAGACGGAAATTCACCTTTAATAGTAATTCCCATACTCCTTGCGGTACCGGCAACCATTTTCATAGCAGACTCCACAGTAAACGCATTGAGGTCGGGCATTTTTGCTTCAGCAATCTCGCGCACCTGATCCCAGGATACACTTGCTACCTTCACCCTGTTTGATTCGGCCGATCCCTTTTTGAGCTTGGCCTTCTCCAGCAGTTGAACTGCCACAGGGGGAGTCTTCACGATAAACTCAAAAGATTTATCGGAATAGACGGTAATGATCACTGGCAATAGTTTCCCGGCCTGCTCCTGGGTTCTGCCATTAAATTGCTTGCAGAACTCCATAATGTTTACACCCTTGGCACCCAGTGCGGGTCCCACAGGAGGGGATGGATTAGCTGCACCACCCCGTATTTGCAACTTGATTAAGCCTTCTACTTCTTTTGCCATTTTATTTAACTGTTTATATACTTACCGCTTACAATTTCCGCTGACAACCATACAGGAAGCATTCATGGGTATATCATTGTCTGGAGATCGTAATCTTTTAAATACTAAATATTAACTATCTAACTACTAACCATCTTTCTCTACCTGCATGAAGCTGAGTTCCAGTGGGGTCTTTCGACCAAAAATTTTCACCATCACCTTAAGCTTCTTCTTTTCGTCATTGACTTCTTCGATAATGCCAGTAAAACTGTTAAATGGCCCATCGATTACCTTTACAGATTCGCCAACGAAGAAAGGTACAGTAATCTCTTCATCACTGGCTGACAGCTCATCCACCTTACCCAGGATCCGGTTTACTTCTGTGGGTCTGAGAGGTGTTGGCATCTGGTCCCCTTCTGAGCCCAGAAATCCAATGATGTTGGGAATATTCCTCAGGATATGAGGGATTTCACCGGTCAGCACTGCTTCAATCAACACATAACCAGGGAAATAGTTTCGCTCCTTACTGATTTTTTTACCATTTCGTATCTGGTAAACCTTCTCAGTAGGGATCAGAACCTGTGCAATATAGTCCTGCAGGTTTAACCTGCTAATTTCACTTTCAATATATTCTTTGGCCTTCTTCTCCTTGCCGCCAATGGCTCTGAGAACGTACCACTTCTTTTCCATGCTCATGGATTACACTAATTTATAGATGCCCTCAAGGATCTTTTGAAAAGAAATATCCATTGAGAAGACAATCAAGGCAAAGATGAGAGATGCAACCATAACCACCAATGCGCTGTTTTGCAGCTCCTTCAGGGTAGGCCAGGTCACTTTATGAACCAGCTCGTTGTAAGATTCCTTCAGATAATTTACTATTCTCTTCATTCTGATTAATATTTGCACGGGAGGAGCGACTCGAACGCCCGACACCTGGTTTTGGAGACCAGTGCTCTACCAACTGAGCTACACCCGTGTACTTAACATGTTTAAATAGAGAAGCCGGGTCCAATAAATGACCCGTGCTCTCTATTCAATATTATTGTTAAATACTACTCGTCGATTTTAATCACCTGACCTGCACCTACGGTGCGTCCACCTTCACGAATCGCAAAACGCAGACCTACGTTGACAGCAACAGGATAAATCAACTTCACTGTGATCTCCACATCATCTCCGGGCATTACCATCTCAGTTCCTTCTGGAAGCTGGATCTCACCGGTTACGTCCAGGGTCCTCAGGTAAAACTGGGGACGATAGTTGTTGTGGAAGGGAGTATGGCGTCCACCTTCCTCTTTCTTCAAAACGTAAACCTGAGCCTTGAACTCGGTATGGGGAGTAATCGATCCGGGCTTGGCAATTACCATACCCCTCTTGATCTCCTTCTTGTCAACACCACGAAGCAACAGACCTACGTTGTCACCAGCTTCACCGCGATCGAGGATCTTACGGAACATCTCAACACCTGTTACAACAGTCTTACGACCTTCAGCGCCAAGACCGATCAGGTTCATCTCGTCACCTGTGTTCACAACACCTGTTTCAATTCTTCCGGTTGCTACTGTACCACGACCTGTAATCGAGAATACATCTTCAACGGGCATCAGGAATGGCTTCTCGTAGTCACGGGGAGGAATGGGGATGTATTCATCCACTGCATCCATCAGTTCCATTACTTTCTCTTCCCATTTCTCTTCTCCGTTCAGTGCACCAAGTGCAGATCCGTGAATAACGGGAGCATTGTCTCCGTCAAACTCATAGAAGTCGAGCAATTCACGAATTTCCATTTCAACCAATTCAAGAAGTTCAGGATCATCAACCATATCAACCTTGTTCAGGAATACTACGATCTTAGGAACGTTCACCTGGCGGGCCAGGAGGATGTGCTCCCTGGTTTGTGGCATAGGACCATCGGTACCAGCAACAACGATAATAGCACCGTCCATCTGGGCAGCACCAGTAACCATGTTCTTAACGTAGTCAGCGTGACCGGGACAGTCAACGTGCGCGTAATGGCGAGTCGCTGTCGAATATTCAACGTGAGCAGTATTAATAGTAATACCACGCTCTTTTTCTTCCGGTGCGTTGTCAATAGAATCGAAATCCCTGATTTCAGAGAGACCCTTCTTTGCAAGAACCTGTGTAATAGCAGCGGTCAATGTGGTTTTTCCGTGGTCAACGTGACCAATAGTTCCAATATTGACGTGCGGTTTGGACCTATCAAATTTTTCCTTAGCCATAACTTGTTTAATTAATTTGCTACTTGTTTGTTTTGTTACATTTCTATTTATCAGAGCCAATGCCGGGAATTGAACCCGGGACCTCTTCCTTACCAAGGAAGCGCTCTACCCCTGAGCTACATCGGCTTACTCAAGGTTTTGAGCGGGAAACGAGGCTCGAACTCGCGACCCCAACCTTGGAAGGGTTGTGCTCTACCAACTGAGCTATTCCCGCTTTTAACTCGCCTTAGAGTTGTGGGGAGAGAAGGATTCGAACCTCCGAAGTCGTACGACAGTAGATTTACAGTCTACCCCTGTTGGCCACTTAGGTATCTCCCCAATTATCAGTATCTTAATGTACTTATAATGTTATCAGAGCCGATGGAGGGATTCGAACCCCCGACCTGCTGATTACAAATCAGCTGCTCTGACCAACTGAGCTACATCGGCAATCAAAGAACGTCAATGAATTATACCCTCCAAAATCGGTTCGCAAATGTATGAATATTTTAATTAGTTCACAAAAAATAATGTCTCTTTTTTAAAGGGCATAAAAAAAGCTGCCGGAGCAGCCTTTTTAACAGGTTTATATAGATTATTTTTTCCTGATTTTCTCTTTTCGTTTCACAAGTTGTTTTCTTAAAGCGTCAATAGATAGATCGGTAGCCTCCTCAAAAGTCTTACACTGCTTCTTAGCAAATACCGCCTGACCTTTAACATCAAGCTTAATCTCCACCAGCTTATTATCCCGGTTGGACGTATCTTTGTCCAGCCTGAGGAAAATCTCTGCTCCCATAATGTCATCATAAACAGTAGGTAACTTCTTGACCTTTGTGTCAATGAAACTCAACAGTTTCTCATCTGCGTTAAACCGAATCGAATGCATCTTAATATCCATAAGTACCTCCTTTTTTAGGCCCTTGGATGGGCCTGGTTATAAATAGACTTAAGTTTCTTATATGTATTATGTGTATAAATTTGGGTAGCTGAGAGGTTGGCATGGCCTAAAAGCTCCTTGATGGCATTCAGGTCAGCTCCCCTGTTCAGCATATGAGTTGCAAAAGTGTGCCGGAGCACATGAGGGCTCTTTTTGTCGAGGGTAGTTACCATAGCCAGATAATTGTTCACTATCCTGTAGACTAACTTGTCGTAAGCAGCTCCTCCCTTCTCTGTGACTATCAAACGATCTGTTGGTTTAAGCGCCACCACTTCGTTTCGTAATAAGATATATTCCTCTATGGCAGACAGCAATTCATCCCCCAATGGAATAATCCGTTCCTTCTCTCTTTTTCCCATCACCTTCAAACTCTTTCCCTCCCTGTTTATAGAACCAATGGTGAGCCCAATTAGTTCACTTCGACGCATACCTGTCTGGTAAAGAAGGTCGAGCACCAGCCGGTTCCTTACCCCGGTAAATCCTTCACCAAAATCATAATCATCAAGAAGAATATCCATTTTCCCTTCTTCCACAAAGCTGGGAACGCGTTTGTTTAGCTTGGGTTTCAGCACCCTGTCCACAGGATTGGAATCAAGCTGCCCTTCTTTAATAAGAAAATTGCAATAGGTACTCAGGGAGGTAAGTTTCCGGTGGACAGATCGTGCGCTGTATGATGAGTTCATTAAGCTTACCACCCAGGAACGGATGACCTTAAAATGCAAATCCATGCCCTCACAGCCAGTTTCCTGACAGAAAGCATGGAATTGATTTAAGTCGTTATTGTAAGCTTTGATGGTATGCGTGGCATACCTCTTCTCGGCCTGCAGGTATATCAAGAAATCTTCAATCCTGGTCATGGGCAGCATTTAAAATCCTGCCAAAACTACTGGATTTAATCTTCCTGCTGTTGCAATTGCTGAATATAAATGGCTTTAAGCTTCTGCTGGCGCTTGGTAATAGAAGGCTTAATGAAAGCCTGACGACTCCTGAGTTCCTTTACGACACCGGTTTTTTCAAACTTTCGCTTAAACTTTTTTAAAGCCCTTTCAATATTCTCACCCTCTTTTATGGGAATCACAATCATTTTCAATCAGTTTTAAATTTCGAGCCGCAAAGTTAGATATTCATATCTTAATATTCAACTAAACCCGGTAAATTTTTTAGGATTGGAAATGATAACAGCAATATTTATATAAATAATCCAGAAATTTTGACAAACATTCACTCCATATAAATATATATAAAAAAAAAGTGCGAGGCAATACTAAAACAGAATTGACATCAAAGCCTTTGGAACGAAACTTGTGGCAGTTATTCCACCAGCTAACAAACACCGTCATGCTCAGGTTCCAGCTCATTGTGTTCCTTTCTTCATTGCTAATTATTAGCTCCTGTTCAAAAGATCCGGAAGAACTTAAGCTGGATCCGGATTCCCAAATACTCGTAGATCTGCTTGAAGATGAACTGGTCCCCCTCGACAAAAACCCGCTGATATGGGAGGATCAGGATCTCAGGTGGCTGGATCCCCTTGCTGATAATTCAGTAATAGGTCTGGGTGAAGCCACCCATGGAACAGCGGAATTCTTCGATGCCAAACACCGGATCTTCAAGTACATGGTGGAAAATCATGGATATAAGATATTTGCCATTGAAGCAGACTTTGGGGAGTCCTTATTCATTGATGAAGCGGTTCAGCAAGGCAACACGGCCGGAATTGAAGCCTTGATGAATTCCAAAATGCACTTCTGGACCTGGAAGACCGAGGAGGTGAAAGATATGCTGGAGTGGATGTGCACCTACAACCAGGGTAAAGCCGAGGAAGACAAAGTTCACTATATGGGGGTGGATTGCCAGTTTAATACCTACCATCCCGATCTGGCAAGGGATTACCTTCAAGGCAAGGGCCTCCCGTTCCAGAGCTATGCCGACAGTGTAATTCAGGAAGCTGAAACTGCCTCTGAAAACAGTTTTGAAGGCTATACTTCCCAATCCTTTAACACCTATCTGGGAAGCTGGAAGCCGCTGCAGGATTCCATGACGCTTTATAAGGACATATTGGTCGCGGCCTCCTCGGAAAAAGAATTCCAACTGCATGAAAGGATTATCAGGAGTCATCATGCAGGTATCCGAGATAAAATATTATACCGGTAACCTGCAAACCTATATCACAAACAGAGATAAATACATGGCCGAAAATACTGCCTGGCTGCTGGATTATTACGAGAATGAAAAGATCGTAGTCTGGGCCCACAACTATCATATCTCGGATTTTGAGTCCGGGGCGACAGGCACTATGGGGAACTACCTGAGCTATCAACTGGGGGACCAGTATACTTCGGTGGGCTTTCTGTTTTCGCAGGGAACCTTTACTGCAGTGGGTATGGATGGAGATAGTTATACGGACCTGGGAACGCAGACCCTGGATAGCATCCCCAGGGAAGGCTCTCTGAATGCACTTATGTCATACACGGGCAAGGCTGCCTTTTCAGTTGAAGTAGAAGCCCTTCGAAATTACCTGGCCTGGTACAATGCATTCGAGAATTACATGGAGTATTTCTTCATTGGATCGGGCTATAATAATCGTCCCGGCGACTATTACATAAGCTTCGATCCGGACCTGTACGACTACCTGATCTATTTTGACAGGTCAACAGCATCTGTTCTCCTGGATTAACCTGAAGCAAAGTTAAGATTCGATAGCTCCTGTCCGATTTCCCTGATTCCTTCAAGTATTCTGTTGGTTTGGGCCGCTGAGGGTTTCTTTCCAATCCTTTACCCATTTCCTGACTTCGTGGTGCAGTTCAGAACACTTCATATCTCTAATATGAAGGCATTACATAAGGCAGTTTCAGAAAGACAGCCTCTTATTCTTTAAGGCTGTGTTACATCCCGAATTCGAGATACAATTTCCCATACCCTCTTTTCAGAGTTCTGGTAAGTCACAAGTTTGTGACTTTTATACAAATCAGTGACTTACAAGTTTGGGACACTCAAATTTCATCTCATTTTAAATTACTGAATTACAGTATATTATAAAGTCAGGAAAGAGGTAGGAGAATAAGTGAAAAGTCACAAAAAACGAAAAAGTCACAATGCTGTGACCTAATGATTTTACTGAAAGGGACAAGTCTATTTTCACATCCGACTCCAAAAAACCTGTTCAACCTACAAAAGAGAAACCGTCTCATTTTGACTTACGAGACGGCCCCATAATCCAAATATCCATCTATCTTGTTTAAGGTGGAATCAGGCAGAACCTGATTCGTTCTAAGTTCATTTATGGAAGTGATATCTCTTTTGAAATCACGATAGCTAACCAGGGCCTTCACATCCTCATACTCCAGGTAGGGATGCCTTAGCAGCTCGCCGAAGGAAGCACTGTCTATAGGAATCTTACGGATCGCTGAGCTATCAATAAATACCTGGCTCCTGACCAAATCTATGGTCTCAGGAGGCATACCGTAAACCTCGCCCAGCTGATCAACCGAAGTAAATCCCCCCAGCAGATTTCTGTACTTTATGATACGCCCGGCGAAGACCGGCCCGATGCCGGGAAGGGGTAGCAGCTGTGCCGAATCAGCCCGATTGATATTAATTGGCTCAGCCTGTTTTTCTTGTTTAGAAGATTTGTAATATGCAGAGGCACGATTGGTACTCTTAGCTCCAATTGATCCGGCACTATCACTCCTGGCCTCCTGCAGGCTATCGGCCCGGGTAAAAGATGCCATGATCAGCCTGGCCTCCCGCTCAAATTCCTCCATACCCTCAGGCTCCCGATCGGGAAGAAGCCCGACCGTAATTCTGAAAACCAGGGAGAGGATCAACAGCAGAGAAAGCAAAATCAATGCACGCTGCTCACCGCGCGGAAGCAGATAAAATTCTCTGTTAAGTCGATTGGACATCTATGGGTTTATGTGGCTATCAGCCACAAATCACCCAATCCCAGGAAAAAGCGTAATTACCTTACTATAGACACCCAGGGCAAAAAGAAAGGCAATTGCAAGGGGTGCCACAAATTTGACAAGAAAGGTGAATAACTTGTAATATCTGATTTTAAAGGCGCCATCACTGGAAAGTTCCTGTTCGGTCTTTTTACCTGAAAAGAACCATCCTACAAAGACTACGATGAAAAATCCACCCAGGGGAAGTGTCAGGTCCGGAGAAGCATTGAAAAAGCCAAATACATCCGGCGAAACTGTACAAATAATTCCAAGGAATCCCCCGATTATCATTGAGAGGATTGTAGCTTTTTTGCGTGACATATTTAATTGCTCTGAAAAATAGGCCACAATTACCTCCAGCATTGAAATGGTGGATGTTATGGCAGCAAAACAGAGCAAGAGGAAAAACATAAATGCCCAGATGAATCCTCCTGCCATATTCTGAAAAATGACAGGAAGGGTTTTATAAACCAGATCAGGTCCGTCAGCAGGATCAATCCCAAAAGCAAAAACAGCAGGAAAGATGGCTATTCCGGCTAATAAGGCAACGAAGGTATCTGCTGCAGCCACGCTTACTGCTGTACCTGCCAGATTCTCCTTCTTTTTAATATAGGATCCATAGGTGATCAGCGTCCCCATTCCAATGGAGAGTGAAAAGAAAGCCTGTCCCAGAGCTTCAAGAATGATCTTGAAAGGAGCCTCACGAATCTGTGTGAAATCAGGTTTGAACAGAAATACCAGACCCTCCCTGCCTCCTTCAAGAGTGATTGATCTGGAAACCAGGATCAGCAACAACAGCAGGAAAATAGGCATCAGGATTTTGGCAAATTTCTCAATTCCGTTCTTTACCCCGGAGATTACAATATAAGCAGTGAGGGACAACATCACTAAAAACCAGATGATGGGTCTCCATATCCCTGCGGTAAATGAATCATAGTGATCGCTGAAAAACTGTGTCAGGGCCGCATTGTCCATGGAGTCAAATCCGAACTTGCCAGGGAATAAGATCCATCTTACAGACTGGACCAGGTATTCGAGTGTCCAGCCTGCAACTACCGTATAGAAAGCAAAAATGATAAGTACTGCAACAACCCCAAGCATTCCGACCAGATGCCACTTCGTACCGGGAGCGATTTTTTTAAAAGCCCCTACCGGATTTAACTGGGCAGAACGACCGATCACAAACTCCGACATCATCACCGGGACCCCAATGGCCGCAATGAAAATAATGTAGACCAGCAGAAAAGCTCCACCTCCATTTTGCCCGACCACATATGGAAACCGCCAGATGTTGCCCAATCCAATGGCCGATCCTGCCAATGCTGCAAGGACCCCAAACTTACTGGTAAAGCTGTCTCGTTGACTCGGCTCACGCCTCCGACCTTCTTCTCCCTTTCCGCCCTGCAACATCCCGTATGCCTATAGTGTATCGATACAGTTCAGATCTTCGAAGGCCACCTTCAGGCGCTCGATCATGGACTTTTCGCCTTCGCGCAGCCACACCCTTGGATCGTAGAATTTCTTGTTGGGCTTATCGGGACCATCGGGATTTCCAATCTGGCTCTGCAGATAGTCATGCTTGGCAGCTTCAAAGGTGCGGATACCATCCCATGTTGCCCACTGGGTATCTGTATCGATGTTCATCTTGATCACTCCATAACCGATGGCTTCACGAATTTCTTCCCGGGAAGAGCCTGAACCTCCATGGAATACAAAGTAAAGGGGCTTCTTGTCCAGTCCGTATTTCTCCTCAACAAATTTCTGGGAATTATCAAGGATCTTGGGAGTCAGCTTCACGTTACCGGGTTTGTATACCCCATGTACATTTCCAAAAGAAGCCGCGATGGTGAAATTAGGGCTCACTTTGGAAAGTTCTTCGTAAGCATATGCCACGTCTGCTGGCTGAGTATACAGCAAGGAGTTGTCCATATCAGTATTGTCCACTCCATCCTCTTCTCCACCAGTGCAACCCAGTTCAATTTCCAGGGTCATTCCAATTTTGCTCATGCGCTCCAGGTACCTGACACAGGTGCCGATATTCTCTTCCAGTGGCTCTTCACTCAGGTCCAGCATATGAGAGCTGAACAGTGGCTTACCGTATTTCTTGTAATGCTCTTCACCAGCGTCCAGCAAACCATCAATCCAGGGAAGAAGTTTCTTAGCAGCATGGTCGGTATGAAGAATTACAGGAACCTCATAAGCTTCGGCCATGGCATGCACATGCTTGGCTCCGCTAATTCCTCCAATAATAGCAGCTTTCTGGTTCTCGTTGGAAAGTCCTTTCCCTGCAAAGAAATACAGCTCCTCCATTGGAGAACTGAATAATAACAGGAGAATTCACAAGCTTGGCTGCTTCAATCACAGCATTTACAGAGTTGGTTCCTACCACATTTACTGCAGGAATGGCATATTCGTTCCGCTTGGCGATTTCAAACACCTTCTGAACGTCTTCTCCCGTTACAACACCGGGCTTTACTACATCAAAAATCTTATTGGACATGATCGGATTATTTAAATAGATTGGATTAAAATTGAGCGACAAATTTAGTACAAAAATCGGTAAAATCAACAGGATCAGAAGGGATAACCAATAGCAATATTAATGGTCAGATCGCTTCCGGAGACACCCGAGTTACCGGGCAACCAGTTGGAGCCTTCAATGGGATAGGGACTGCGAAGTGGTATGCCCAGGTCGAACCTTAATATGAGGAAACTGAAAACGGCCCGGGCACCTACTCCTGTACCTACGGCTATTTCGCGATAGAAACGATTAAAATCGAATCCTGCCCCTTCACGATCATCCTCGGAAGAGAGAGACCAGATGTTTCCTGCATCCAGAAAAAATGCAGCTTCAAGCTTCCAGAAGAGTTTAAACCTGTATTCCATATTGGCCTCCAGTTTTACATCACCCGTCTGATTCGGATAAGTAGATTCATTCGGATCATTATAGGAACCCGGACCCAGATCCTTGACCTGCCAGGCACGAATACTGTTTGCTCCTCCCGAGAAGTACTGTTTCACAAAGGGCATGGACCTGGAATTAGCATATGCATAACCCACACCCGCGAAACCACGAAGTATAAGGCTGATATCCTCATCCAGGAAGATATAACTTCGAAAATCAATATCTGCCTTCAGGTATTGGGCAAAATCAACTCCAAGTATCTGGTAACTTCCAACACCAGGTTGATTGCCAAAAGCGCTGAAACCCGCATATAAAAGATTTCCCGCAGTCTCCAGGTTAAGACGAACATCCTGAAAGTTCTGGTTCTTTAATAACTTTTGATTGGACCAAATCATCGAATACCGGCTGTCAATTATCAGCTGTGGTTCATAACTGTAGAAGAGGTAGGTACCTTCCAGCCAATCCTCGAAAAATTGTGATTTATATGGCGTTAAGATAAGACTGGCCTCAATAGGGTAAACCCTGTGTATCACTTTTTCAGTCCCCTTCCAGTCGTAGCCAAAGGATGCATTGGCCAGGGTCCGGATATAATCGGGGCGCTTCTGATAGTTATAGGACAGGCGGATGTTGGTCTGGGGATTGTATTTCCGGATAAACTGGTCGGTCTTCACAGGAAGTAGAAACTTAGGTATCCTCAGACGGGCCTCCACCCCAAACTCCTGCATAATGTTGCGACCCGTGAAGGTAGAATCTATCTCTTCGCCTGTGGGGCTAATGCCTTCCAGTGCCCCTGAAAAGGTCAGATCGAACTGCTCAGAGCCTCCGAAAAGATTCTTGTGACCATAACTGATATTTGCCGCCGCTCCAATGTTCCCGGCCGAGTTGGTCCCCTCCAGCTGCACAGAATATGATTGCCTGGTCGCCGGCGCCACCAGCACATCGCAGTCGAGCTGAGGAGTCTCCGAGTCCACCTCCCGAAAACGTATATCAACCATTCTGAAGGCGCTCAGAGATGAGAGGTTCCTGTAGGTTCGATTCACATCAGAAGCATCATAGAGTGATCCGGGAATAATATAGTTTTTCTGGGTAACCACCGAGGGCCGGATGTTTTGTTCCCTGGCATAGATCAAATAAATGCTGTCGTAGACGATGGTATCATTGCGAATACTATCCAAATCCAGATTTCTGTTATAGTTCAGGGTAGAAAGATTGGTCATCATATGAACATTCCTGATCGTATATACAGGGTGATTGGTATGTATTGTCTTCCCCCTGCTATTTGTACTGGGATAATTACGAATCCCCAGGGTTATGTCCACCAGGTGCTCATTAAGTGCACTATCCACTTCATAATAAATATAGTCACGGCTGAAAGCGTAGTAGCCACTGTCGCGAAGTATGCTTTCGATCCTGATCCTCTCCTCCTGCAGCATATCCACATCAAAGAGTTCACCCACCCTTAATTTACTGCTGGATGAATCTTCCAGCACCATATTTGAAAGATTGGCATCATGGAAAAAGTAGGTGATATCACGAATCCGGTAGGGTTCATGGGGAGTAATCCGGTAAACCACCTTTGCACGTCTATTTTTTAAAAGGGTAGTATCGCTTACCTCCGCTTCGTAAAAACCCTTGTTTCGCATATGAAGGCTAAGCTGCTCGGTCGATTTAAGCATCAGCTCCTCATCATAGATAGCCGGGGGCTCCCCAATACGCCTCAACCAGTTTTGAAATCCGTTATCCTTTCCGGGTTTAGAGAGATTATACAGGGACAGGTAGAATCTCCAGAAAAGAATCCTTTTGTTTGGCTTCTGCTTAATATATTCGTTAAGCAACTTCTTGTCATAGTCACCCTTTTCAGAATCAATTTTATAATTCTGCATAAGATATTCACCTTCAGGAACATACCTGGTGGCTCTGCAAGAGAAGAGAAGTGCCGAAACAAGGATAATAGTTATATAGGGGATTGTTCGCCGCAATTTGCTTTCTTAAAGAGGCTAAAATACAAATTTTACCGCACCCGAATATTTTTTTCATCTTTGCATTTAGATAGTTCTGAACATGATCTCCTCCTCACAGTCAAAACTCATTCGTTCACTGCAAAAAAAGAAGTTCAGGGACCAGCATGAGCTCTTTCTTGTTGAAGGTGAAAAAATGGTCATGGAACTGGCTTCAGGTGATCCCGGGGATCGCTTTCAGATGCAAGAGCTTTTCGCAAATCCCGAATGGATCCAGAGCCACAGCAATGTATTGAAACAAAGTGGCACCAAAGTAACAGAAGCCTCTCTGGCGGAAATTAAAAAAGTCAGTAACCTGGTCACACCGCAGCCTGTAATTGCAGTGGTATCCATGCCATCAGATAAACTCAGGCTGGAAGAGCTTCTCCAAACACCGGTGCTGGCCTTTGAATCCATCCGCGATCCGGGTAACCTGGGAACTATCATACGAACCGCAGACTGGTTCGGTATCGGGCACATAGTTTGTACCCCCGACTCCACCGACCTCTATAACCCCAAAGTGGTCCAGTCCACCATGGGGGCCATTACCAGGGTGCAGGTCCATTACCTGGAATTCGAGACCTTCTTGAAAAGTAAAGAAATGCAGCATAAAACTGTTTTTGGCACTTATCTGGAAGGTGAGAATATTTATGAAATTCCCCTGGAACCGGATCCACTGATTCTCTTCGGAAATGAATCACATGGCCTGTCCCGGGCACTGAATTCCCATATCCACCACAGGATATCCATTCCCTCTTTCTCCCCCGGAGGCCATGGTTCAGAATCACTCAATGTAGCCTCATCGGTTGCGGTGGTCTGTTCAGAATTACGAAGGAGATAGCTCCGGCCTACTCAAAGTGGAAATTGAGCATGATAATATAGGAGCGGGCATAGGCGATGGAGTTGGCAAATTCGGGATGTCCGGTTCGCCCATCAGGATCAATCATATTCATCAGGCCAACAGCCAGTTTTAGCTCCGGAGCGAATTTGAAATACTTCAAATAGTTGTCCACACCGAAACCAAATTCCAGGTAAAGGTCTCCCCGTTTGAACTTCACATATTCATCCGAATCGCTGTCGTACACCCCGGGCTTTTTGGCAGACATATCGTACCTGAAGTTTAAACCTCCCACCACATAGGGCCTGAGATTATTAAGCCGTTCGGAGCGGTACTTGAAATGTAAGGGGAAATCCAGAAAGGCAGGTCCCAGTGGAACCGGGTTTGCCACTCTGGGTGTCTCAGTCAGCTCTACAACCTGATTGCTCATCATAATCATAATTATAAAAATAGATCTCCCTGGAGCCAAAACTGATCCCGGGAAGAAATCTGAGGTTCCAATTCTTATTCAGGCGCAGATCCGATACAATGCTTACCTGGAAACCGGGTTGCAAATAACTCAGATCGGCATAGTAAAAACCTCCGGGTTCGTCAACGGCATCGTAATTCCTGGTGAAGCCCACATCCATCATATTTAGCCCCACTGTAAATCCAAAATGAATCTTCTTAAGATCGAATGCCGTCAGGTTCCTGGGACGCTCTTCCTGGGCAGAAACCACCAGGCTGATAAGTAGCAGGGATATAATTAGCTGAGGCTTTCTCATTTCTGAAATAAACGACCAAAGACAGTCTTTAGTATAGTGTGGGCCATAGAAACTTAATCGCCCAGGAGATGCTCCAGCGCATTTTCGAAGTCACGGGCATAGTCAGAGATAAACCCGAATGAGATATCATCAATTCTAAGCTCCTCCTTGGTTACATGACCAAGAGCAGAGAAATGAATCCCCGTTTCCATCATAAAATCAAGAAAATCTGTCTCCTGTTCAGCGGTGACACTGACCACCACGCGGCTCTGGGATTCGCCAAAAAGGAAGGCGTCGCCGCGGATCTCGGCAGGAGAGGTCACATCAAAGCCCACACCTCCGGGCAGGGCGCACTCCACCAGTGCTACAAACAGCCCACCCAGTGAAACATCATGTGCTGAAGAAACCAGGCGCTGACCAACCAGGTTGGAAACAACCTCCTGCAATTTCATTTCATATTCCAGGTCAAACTTTGGTGCTGCCGACTCATGAACATTATGGAATACTGAGAGGTATTCCGAAGATGAAATATCATTGTCCGACCGCCCGATCAGGAAGATCATATCTCCCTTATTTCTGAAATTTACGGTCATCACATCCTCATAATTATCCAATAAGCCCACCATTCCCACCACAGGTGTGGGAATTACCGATGCAATATCTTCCCCGTCGTGGGTCAGGTTATGAAAGCTAACATTCCCTGCAATAACCGGTATGGACATACGCCTGCATACCACGCCTATTCCCTTTACACTTTCAGCAAAATCGCGATATACATAAGGATCTGAAGGATCGCCATAATTAAGGCAATCGGCCAGGGCCACCGGTCTTCCACCTGAACAGATGATGTTCCGTGCAGCTTCTGCCACTGCTATCATTGCTCCCTTTCTTGGCTCGAGCTTACCGTAACGTGAGTTCCCATCCACACTCATGGCCAGAACCTGGTCATGACCATTAATCTTTACAATACCTGCATCAGATGCATATTCACTGCTCATGTTTGAAAGACCGGCCATGGTATCGAACTGCTCATAGATCCACCTTCTGGAGGCCACATTGGGAAGGGAAACCACCTGCCTGGCAATATCTTTCAGATTACCCGGAACCGGCACCTCATCGGCCGATATGGCCCGTGCTTTCTTTCCCCTTTCTTTCATATCTCTTATGTAGACCGGAGCTCCTCCACCCCTGACCAGAAGGTTCACAGGCAGATCTCCACACAGGGTGGAAGCATCCTTGATGCGGATTCGGGCTTCCTTACTAACAGAGCCTATTTGCGAGCACTCCAGTCCCCAATGCTGGGCACGCTCACTGATTTTTTTGAAATCCTCTGGACTGGCAGAAAGCAACATCTGCTCCTGTGTCTGGGACAGTAGTACCTCCAGTGCATCAATATCCTCATGGATCCGGGGTATCTCATGAAGCCTGATCTCCACACCCATGCCTCCCCTGGATGCCATCTCAGCCGCGGCACAAAGCACTCCTCCTGCACCAATGTCCTGCATTCCCCTGATTAAACCTGACTCATTCAGTTCAAGAATACAGTCCATCAGGATTTTACCACTGGCCGGATCGGCCACCTGGGATGCAGGAACCATCTGTCCCTTATTCTTTAAGCGCTTTGGAAGCAAAGCCGGCACCATGAACACCATGGCCCGATGTCTTTTTACCAAGCAGGACCACATGCTGCCCTTCTGCAGTAAATGCAGCCCTGATCATCTTGTCTTTATGGACAATACCCACACCCATCAGGTTGACCAGGGGATTAAATTTATAACTATCGTCAAAGAGGATCTCTCCACCCACAACCGGCACTCCAAAATTATTTGAATAGCTGCCAAGAGCACTCACTACGGCATTGACCATCTCCCGGATGTGCTTCTCCTTGGGATTACCGAAGCGCAGGATATTCAGCAGTCCAACAGGCTCGGCTCCCATGGTAATCAGGTCGCGGTTTACATTCCCCACTCCCACCGCTCCCTGCCGGGGATCAACTGCAATAGGATGGTTGTGTGATTCCATCTTTATCACACAGGCCAGCTCATCATTGATATGAATCACACCGGCATTCTCGTCCCCTGCAGGAACAAAAACATCCTTACCCTCAACGGGCATTTCCTCCAACCATTTAATGGAGCTTTTATAGGAGATATGTTCCGACCACATGGCGGCAAACATATTCAATTCAAAAGGGGTAGGCTCCCTACCTAACATGGATTCAATAGAATAGAGTTCATCCTGTGTCAGGTAAGAAAGTGCACGTTCTTTTAGTTTGGGGCTGTTTAGATCCATATTTGTATCGATTAATGCACAAATATAGTGAATAGATCATCAAGATAATTTCTACATTTGTTGGAAACCCAATTTTAATGAGACCCATTGCAATCGTCACAGGAGCTACTGCAGGAATAGGAAGAGCCACAGCCATAGCCCTGGCGAGAAATAATTATGATGTGATAATTACAGGGCGCCGTTCAGAAAAACTTGAATCGGTAGAAGAAGCAATCCGATCTAAAACAGATGCAGATGTCCTTTCCCTGACCTTTGATATCAGGGATAAAGAGGCTGTGAAAGCTGCCTGCGACAAACTTACCGGGAAATGGGCCAATGTTGATGTGCTGGTAAATAATGCGGGTCTTGCCGCCGGCTTTAGCCAAATCCATGAAGGCAGTGTGGACGACTGGGAACAAATGATCGACACCAACATTAAAGGCTTGCTATATATCACCCGCCTGATTACTCCCGGTATGGTAAAAAGGGCAAAGGGGCATATCATTAATATAGGCTCCATTGCAGGAAAAGAAGCTTATGAGAGCGGCAATGTTTACAATGCCTCCAAGTTTGCTGTGGACGGTCTGACCCAGGCCATGCGGATCGACCTTGTGGAACATGGTATTAAAGTGACCGCCGTCAACCCGGGTGCTGCCGAGACCGAGTTCAGCCTGGTCCGTTTTAAAGGAGATCAGGAGCAGGCCGACAAAGTATATGAAGGCTTTACGCCCCTGTATGCAGAAGATATTGCTGAGACCATTCTGTTTGTAGTTTCCCGGCCTCCCCATGTGAATATCGACGAATTGCTGATTATGCCTGCAGCCCAGGCCAGAACAAGGAAAATTGCACGTAAGAAGCCAGAATAGTCTTATTAAACCAAACGATTGAAAACCTAAACTACCACCCATGTATACCGTTGAATATCTTGACAAATTTACCAGGAATGTATTTGAGAAAATGGGCTGCAGCCCTGAAGATGCAAAAATGGCCACCGATGTGTTTATCGCTGCCGAACTAAGAGGCTATTCCAGCCACGGCATGATCCGCATCAAAGACTACTTCCAGTTGTGGGAGGCCAATCGCATCAATGTAGATCCCAATGTACAGATCGTGCACGAATCGCCCAGCACAGCTGTGGTGGATGCCGATGGTGCCATCGGGATGATTGCCGCTACCAAATCCATGCAGATCGCCATCGAAAAAGCAAAAACTGCAGGAACCGGATGGGTATCCACCCGCGGCTCCAACCACTTTGGAATCGCAGGTTTCTACTCCATGATGGCCCTGAAGCACGATATGATCGGGATTTGCATGACCATTGCCAATCCCCTGGTAGCCCCTACTTTCTCAGTCTCACAAATGCTGGGAACCAATCCCATTGCCGTAGCTGTACCCGCAGGAATTCATCCTCCCTTTGTGGCCGACTTCTCTACCACCCCCATTGCCCGTGGCAAACTGGCAGTGGCTGCCAAGATGGGCGAAAGCGTTCCCCTGGGATATGTACAGGATTCTGAGGGTAAACCTTCCACCAATCCGGACATCCTCAAGGAGGGCGGCTCCATGCTTACCCTTGGAGGTACCCGGGAACAGGGTGGTCACAAAGGATACTGCATGAGTGCCGTGGTTGATATCTTCTCGGCTGTATTGTCTGGCGCCAACTTCGGACCTTTCTGTCCCCCGTCCGTGGCCTACCTCCCAGTAAAAGATGAGAAAGTGGGAGAAGGTACCGGCCATTTCTTCGGAGCCATGCGTATTGACGCTTTCCAGAAACCGGAACAGTTCAAATCACAGATGGACAAGTGGATCGAAACCTTCAGGGCGGCCAAACCCGCCAAGGGTCACGACCGTGTGATTGATCCCCGGAGATCCCGAGCGTGAAAACGAGGAGCGCATCAGCAAAGAGGGAATCAATGTGCTGGGTCCTGTTCAGAAGGAGATGAAGGAGATTGCCGATGCACTGGGAATATCGTTTGACTTAGATTAGTCAAATAGCCAGAGCCAATGAAAAAGAAATATATAACAGCCGCCGAATTTGACAAGCGATTTGATGCTGCCGAAGATCTTTCTGTGCACTACGACATAGATCAGGCAACACGTCCCGCACTGGAACAACGCAGGGTGAGTGTGGACTTTCCTGTCTGGATGGTACACCAGTTAGATCTGGTGGCGCGTCGCCTTGGGGTTACAAGACAGAGTGTGATTAAGGTGTTCATCTCAGAGAAGCTTAAGGAAGAAAACCTCTGATAAGCAGCTAGAACACAAACACCTCTTCTATCTTCATCCCGAACACCTGGGCAATGTCATAGGCCAGCTTCAGGGAAGGATTGTATTTTCCCTTCTCCAGGAAAACAATAGTCTCCCTCCTTACCCCCACTTTCCGGGCCAGGTCCATCTGGGTCAGGTTGTCCCTGGCCCGTAGCTCTTTGATCCGGTTAGTCATGTGACCGCTTTATATACATATGATAGACCCAGCTCAGGCCAAATATCACGGCCATTCCTAAAATTCCGGCCCCGATAAGCTCTGTCTCTCCAGCTTGATGTCCTCTTCAAAATACATCAATGCCAGCCACATGATAGAGTGACACATGGTAGGATGTAGCATGCATCGTTGCGAGTATCTTCTTTGACATCTCATCTTCGGCAGGGAGATTTGTTTTTGGCTCCTGTCCATCTTTTATAGACTACAAGAAGCCGCAAATAAACCACGCACGATTGCATGATATGGAAATCCTTTGCAGTATCACTGAGGAGGCTCCAGATTTGATCAACCATATATCATGGTTACAAGCACCAAAACCGCCAGGACGGATATAATGGTTGCTTTTCTAATGATTCAATCATGTTTTGTTGTATTAATTCTAACATATTGTTATGTATTTCTAATACAATGTTAGGTTATTCTAACATATTATGCAAATTTTTCGAGAAAAAAGTTTTCGTAAATTTGAAATTCAGATGCGCAAGAATGGTCAAAACATTCTGGAGTATATGTATTATCATCGTACAATAAAACACGTGGCAGGTGAATTTAATGAACATACAGCAACAATCAAGGAAGGAATATTTCCTGCGCATCAACCGGGTGGTCGATTACATTGATGCCCACCTGGATGAAGAGCATACCCTGGAGAATCTTTCACAGGTGGCCCACTTCTCCCCTTTCCATTTTCACAGGATCTTCCGGGTTCTTACCGGGGAGACCATCAACTCTTATGTGAAACGGATCAGGCTGCAGCGTGCCGGCAGCATGCTGATCTCCGACCACCAGCGGCCCGTCTCTGAAGTGAGCGCACTCTGTGGCTTTAACAGCACAGCAGTGTTCTGCAGAGCATTCAGGGCCCATTTCGGAAGAAGCACCGGAGAATTCCGAATCGCACCACCTGGAACAGGAAAGCAAGAATGGTCAAAGGGAGCGCAATAATGGTCAATCCGCCACCGGATCCGCCGTGTACTTTAGCGATGAATTTCTAAACTTAAATCGCAACACAAACATGGAAACAAACATTGCAGTAAAAGAGATGCCGGCCATGGACCTGATCTATTGCAGGCACGTAGGGCAGTTCGATCAAATCGGAGGGGCCTATGAAAAACTGATGAAATGGGCAGGTCCCAGGGGCTTGCTCCGCTTCCCTGAAACCAAAACCCTAACGGTCTACCACGACGATCCCAAGGTGGTGGACCTTGAAAAACTAAGACAAAGCGCCTGCATCACCGTGGACGAAGATGCCAGACCCGAAGGCGAATTCGGGAAGATGCATCTTCCCGGTGGCAAAGTATGCCGTAGGCAGCTTCAAGGTAAAACCCCACCAGTTTGGCGAAGCCTGGGATGCGGTCTGCCGCTGGCTGGCCGACAGTGGCTACCAGCCCTCCGATGGATACCCCTACGAATACTACCCCGAGGAGCACACCAATGAAAACCCACCCACCTTTACCGTGGATATCTGTGTGCCGGTTAAACCCTTGTAAGGATTGACCTCAACCAAAAGAGGGTGCCCATCCGGACACCCTCCTTCTCCATTTTCTATTAAATTCTCAGGGGTGTTTTAGAAACCAACTGGGATTTTCAGCTTGCTGATAACCACTTGGTGATAAAATGGCCCTGAGAATTCTAACTAATTCAACTCCGGAATCCTCCCTGGTGTCCAGGGTGCCTTCAGCTTCTCTAACTCCTGGTCCAGTTCCCGGATCTCTTCGACCAACTTCTCCAGTTGTGCCAGCACCGGTGGAAATTCTTCCCTGAGGATCTCCAGCTGGTCGGTTTCGGTTTTGGTCAGTTCGGAGGTCGAGTTCCAGTGGGTATAGGTCATGGCGCTCAGCCTGCGGCTAAGGGGCATATCCATGGGGGGCAGCTCCTCCCAGCTGGCCTTGGCGCTGGGACCATCCATGGCAAACTGGATATCGCTCAGCAGATCTTCAAGTTCAAACACCTTACGGCCCAACTCGGTACCTGCCTCGGGAGTCTGGGTCAATGCCTTCTTAATAGCTGCAAGTTTTCCTTTCTGCTCCTGGGCCAGGCGCTGTGCCCCGGTCATTACCCTGGAAAGTTCGGACACCTCTTTCTGGAAGGCTACTACTTCCTTGTAATCCCTGGCTGGAAGGGAAGCATGCTGCAATAGTTTTGCTTCAAATGTTACCGGCTCCACCATGGCAATCACATCTCCTTTTTCGAGCATATCGATACCCACCGAATAGGTTCCCGGCATGGCCAGCAGGCCACTTCCACCCGATCCGCCTCTCCTGCCCGAGCCTCCTGAAGAAGCAGAGATGGGCCTGGTGGAGGGATAACGAAGATCCCAGGTGGTTCTGTTCACCCCTTTGGATGCCTTTTTGGTGAGTTTCCGGATGGCATTGCCATCATCGTCATAGATGGTAAAAATCAACTGGGCTGCCTCTTCGGCCTCCTCAGCTCTGAGTTCCTCCCTGCTGGGCTGCGGAATGGGCTTCTTCTCCTTAAACAGCTCTTTCTCCTTCTCCTGGCGTTCTGCCTTCAGGGTCCTGGGAACCTCTTTCAGGTAGTAGGTGAAGGTGGCCCCGAAATCCGGATTCTTCGAGGTGAAGAAATTGGAACCCTGTCCATATTTGCCCCCGGTCTGGATATACATTAATGCATCGGCCGTTGGGAATATGTGCCAGGCCTTCTCCAGGATTTCCTTATCCATGGCCAGCTCCCTTAAAGGAGTATAGTCGTCCAGAATATAGAAACCCCGGCCGAAGGTGGCCAGAACCAGATCGTTCTCCTTCTCCTGTATTGTCATATCACGCACAGCAATGGTGGGCATGCCCGAAGTGAGTTTGGTCCAGGCCTCTCCCCCATCAATGCTAAAATAGAAGCCAAACTCGGTCCCAACAAACAGGAGTCCCGGAACCTCCGGATCCTGCTCAATGGTATGAACCGTTCCATTCTCAGGCAGGTTGGAAGCGATGGAAACCCAGCTGCTACCTTTATCGCTACTCTTCAGCACATAGGGTTTGAAGTCATCCCGCTTCCGGTTGTCAAAGGTGGCATAGACCACACTGGCATCATAGCGGTCGGCCATCAGATCACTTACATAGGTATATTCCGGAACACCCGGGAAGGTCTTCACCTGCTTCCAGCTATCTCCTCCATCGGTGGTGATGGAGATCACTCCGTCGTCGGTTCCGGCATAGAGCAGCTTCTCGTCCAGACGTGACTCAGAGAGGGATACCCCGGTTCCCCAGAGGCTGGTGGAGACATCTTTCACCACTGCATCCCAGCTCCAGTACTGATCCATCACCGGCCAGGTGTTGCGATCCACTCCTGAGGTCAGATCCTCGCTGATCACCTCCCAGGAATTGCCCCGGTCATCGGAGCGGAACACCTTGTTGGCCATCATGTAGATCCGGGTATTGGAGTGGTGACTGATAATCAATGGAGTGTTCCAGTTCCACTTGTAGGTAGCCTCATCCTTGCGCGGACGTGGCTTAATGCCTATTCCCTCACCACTAAGTCTGTCGTAGCGCGATACATTTCCATACTGGGACTCACAGTAAACAATATTAGGATCGGTGGGATCCACTGCCGCCCAGAATCCGTCCCCGCCCTTAGATGGCCTTCCAGTCTTCATTGCTTACCCCGGCAGAACTCTTGTTCATGGAAGGTCCGCCCAGGGTGTTATTGTCCTGGGTTCCCCCGTATACATTGTAAAAAGGCTCCTCGTTATCCACAAATACCCTGTAAAACTGGGTTACAGGCAGATTCGATTTATACTGGTAGGTCGAACCACCATCAAAGGTCTCGTAAACACCGCCATCCCCGCCAATCAGAAAATGCTTGGTATCACTGGGATCTATCCAGATGGCATGGTCGTCCACATGGCGGTTATCGGTACTCAGACTGGTCCAGGTCTTCCCTGCATCCACGGTGACTTTCGAAACGGTCTCCATGGAGTATACCTTGTTCACATCCACCGGGTCGCAGTAAATTTCATTGTAGTACTGACCGCTGGCATGATGGTCACTCATCTTTTTCCAGGATGCACCCCGGTTATCCGAACGGAAGAATCCTCCTTTATCCTCTTCAGCTTCCATAATCAGGTAGACCACATTACGGTCGGCTGGGGAGACATCAATGCCCATTCCACCAATATGCCCCTTGGGTAGTCCTTTCATGGATTTGCTCCAGGTTTCACCTCCATCCAGGGAACGGTAAACAGCAGATTCGGGTCCACCCCCAATTTTGGTATGCACATGGCGCCTGCGCTGTTCGCTGGTGGCATACATCACATCGGGATCCACCGGGTCCATGACCACATTATTCACCCCGGTATTTTCGCTGATTTCCAGTACCTTGGTCCAGGTCTCACCCCCATCACTGGTCTTGTAGAGTCCACGCTCCCCGCCGGGTCCCCAGGCAGAACCTTCAGCTGCAACAAAAACCACATCCGGGTTTCGGGGATCCACCACGATTCCCCCGATTTGCCGGGACTCTTTCAATCCCTTATTCTCCCATGATTCTCCGCCATCTTCAGACTTATAGACACCATCGCCGTATCCAAGGGCGCGCTGGTGGTTGTTTTCACCCGTACCCAGCCAGAGCACATTGGGATTATCGGGATCCATGGTAATGACCCCGGTTGAGTAAGAACCGTATTTTTCAAATATGGGTTTGAAGGTGGTTCCGTTATTCACGGTTTTCCAGACATTGCCGGAAGCAATGGCCACATACCATTCGCTCTGGTTCTCGGGATTTACAGCGAAATCGGCCACCCGTCCCGAAGTCAGGGCCGGACCTATACTTCGCCATTTCAGACCCGAAAGCAGACCGGAATCGATCCCCTCTGTCTTTTCTTCCTCCTTATCCTTCTTTTTCTGGGCTGATAGTTCCACCGGGCTGAATACCACGGCCATAGCAATTATTACAGGTATCATCAGAAACCTGGCACTTTTTATTGTTTTCATAGAGTTGGGAATTTAGACCCTAAATATCATTATTTTTACACAAAATTCAAGGAAATGACCGACACTTTACTCAATCACAGATCCATCAGGAAATACAAAACCGACCCCATCCCCACAGCAATCATGGATTACATCCTGGAAGCCGGGACCCGGGCCTCCACCACGGGTAATATGCAGCTCTATTCCATTGTCGTCACCACCGATGAAACCATAAAGGAGGAGCTTTCGCCCTGTCACTTTAATCAAGCCATGGTAAAAGAGGCCCCTGTGGTACTCACCTTCTGTGCCGATTTCAACCGATTCAACCTTTGGTGCAGGCAGCGCAAGGCAGAACCGGGCTACGATAACTTTCTTTCCTTCTTTACTGCAGCCATAGATGCCCTCCTTGCAGCTCAAAATGTTGTTGTGGCTGCAGAGGATGCCGGACTTGGAACCTGTTACCTGGGGACCACTACCTATATGGCCGGGAAGATCATTGATATACTGGATCTTCCCAAAGGGGTGGTTCCTGTAACAACAGTAACGGTGGGCTATCCCGACGAGTGGCCGGAACTCACCGACAGGCTTCCCCTGGAGGCTGTGGTTCACCGGGAAAAATATCACGATTATGATGCTTCTGATATCGACCGGCACTACAGGGAGAAGGAGTTAATGGATACTTATCAAACGTTTATCAAAGAACATAACAAAGAGACACTGGCACAGGTATTTACGGATATTCGATATAAAAAAGATGATAACATACTGTTTTCCAAATCGTTAATTGATATTTTGACCAAACAGGGCTTTATGAATCATCCATAAAAATGATGAATTAGTAAAACTTTTTTCTCCAGCTTACGTTAGATGGTAAGAGAGTCCAGTTTTTTTGTATTAAGATATATTTTATATTTGTGGGGTACCGATCCCGGATCAAAACCGATTAGCCATGAAAAGAGCAGTTATCATTTTAGCAGTTGTATTTGCAGTGGGTATCCTGATGAGTTCATGCAACAAGCATGTCTGCCCAGCTTACAGCCAGGTCGATACTGAGCAGACCCTGCCCAAGGGTTAAGTGATCCAGGAATTCCGCTCCAAATAAGCTAAGATTTACCTCCGGTAGATCTTTTTTTTTGCCCGCCCTCCAACATTTACCTTTAATATTTCGTTATTTTGCATGGTGTTTGAGGATCAACAGGCAATGAGAAGAGTATCCATATTCATCTTTATGTTTGTGCTTTCAGCAGGTTCCCTGCTGGCACAGGGTGAAATTGATGAGCAGTTGCGGGTGATGCTCAGGGACGAAAGAACCTTTGCCGGCTTCCTTAACTCCAATGGTTATGGGGCAAACTACAGATATGGATACTGGAGGAACGCCCGTAACCAGTTTATCATAGATGCTGACTTCGCCTACGTTAAACATCCCAAGGAGGTCAAAACATCGGTCTCCTATAACTACTCCACATACAGGTATGTTTACGGTAAGGAAAACCTCTTCTGGGAGCTAAAGGGAACAGCCGGCTGGCAAAAGGAGCTCTATCGCAAGATCGACCGAAACGGGATTTCCATAAGGCTGTATTACGCAGGGGGACTCTCCCTTGGTTTTTACAAACCCATCTACTATAAGGTTTTCACCACCACCAGCGATGGACAAATCGTGAAGGAAGAGCATCTGAAGTTTGACCCGAGCATACACCAGGGGTATATCGGAGGGCGCGCACCCTTCCACATGGGCTTCAATGAGCTGAAGGTTGTTCCGGGTATATATGGAAAAACTGGCTTTAGTTTTGAATACAGTCAGAAGGATGCAATTATCCATGCCCTGGAAGCGGGAGTTACCCTGACAGTTTACCCCAAAGAGATCCCTATCATGGCCAATGAGCAGAATAATTTTCTCTTCGTAACTCTCACTGTAGGCTATCGCTTTGGCCGGATCATCGATATCAGTGAGGCTGCCCGGTCCAAGAGCCGGAAAACCAAAAAAGCCGAGCGGAAAGCTGCAAAAGCCTCCCAATCCCAAATGCGATATTAAATCTATATTAAGAGCTTAATTTGCCCCTCGGGAGGTTTTGCCAAGTTGATATATTTGCGTAAATTCGCACTCCTGTTATTTCAAAAACAATTAATATCGTAATCATTTAATAATTAAAAACA
This sequence comes from uncultured Bacteroidales bacterium, assembly GCA_963753765.1. GTDB lineage: Bacteria > Bacteroidota > Bacteroidia > Bacteroidales. The sequence continues at coordinate 2,629 of CAVWDQ010000021.1, read as the reverse complement.
TGGGAAAAATAAAAGTTGGTATTAACGGATTTGGCCGGATCGGAAGACTGGTCTTCAGAGTGGCTGCTGAGATGCCTGAAGTGGAAATTGTTGGAATCAATGACCTGATTGATGTGGACTATATCGCATATATGCTAAAATATGACTCTACACACGGACGTTTCAATGGTACTATAGAGGTTAAAGACGGAAACCTGGTGGTGAATGGCTCCACAGTAAGGGTTACTGCTGAAAGAAATCCTGCAGATCTGAAATGGGACGCCGTTGGTGCCGAATATGTGGTTGAATCTACAGGACTTTTCCTCACCAAAGAGAAGGTTCAGGGACACCTCGACGCCGGAGCCAAAAAGGTCATCATGTCGGCTCCTTCCAAGGATGACACTCCCATGTTCGTTATGGGTGTAAACCATAAGAAATACAACAGTGGTATGAATGTTGTTTCCAATGCTTCCTGTACCACCAACTGCCTTGCACCTATTGCTAAGGTTCTGAACGACAAATTCGGAATCCTTGAAGGCTTGATGACTACAGTTCACGCCACTACTGCTACCCAAAAAACTGTTGACGGACCTTCCATGAAGGACTGGAGAGGCGGACGCGGAGCAGGACAAAATATCATTCCTTCCTCCACCGGTGCTGCCAAAGCAGTTGGTAAAGTGATTCCCGAACTGAACGGTAAACTGACCGGTATGGCATTCAGGGTTCCCACCCCTAACGTATCTGTGGTTGACCTGACCTGTCCGTCTGGAAAAAGGAGCTTCTTACGAAACTGTTTGTGCCGCCATGAAAGAGGCCAGTGAAGGCGAACTGAAAGGCGTTCTTGGTTATACCGAAGAGGCTGTAGTAAGCAATGACTTCCTGGGTGAGCTTTGCACTTCTTTCTTTGATGCAGGTGCCGGAATCGGTCTGAACGACAACTTTGTAAAAGTGGTTAGCTGGTACGACAACGAAATGGGATATTCCGCCAAAGTTGTTGAACTGCTGATTCACATGAATAGCGTAGATAAGGCTTAAACATCACTTCTTTCATTATATCATGGGGGAGCCTTCAGGGGCTCCCCTTTTTTTTGTTCTGCGGAAACAAAAAAAACGCCCCGGAATTCCGGAGCGTTTCCATGTTATAGTTGAGGTTGGAATTAATAATATTCAATGTGTTCAAAGGGGATCTGGATGGTTTGTTCATAATGGATTCCCAGCTCCTCGATGGATTCATCTCCCTCTTCAAAAAACCATTTAATCATAACATCCTTTCCGGAGTCATGGTTGATCTTCATGATGCGCAGGACCTCCAGCATATATTTAGAAGAACCACTGTTAATATACTCGAGCTTGATGCTCATCACTGTTTTTTCGACGGGCGACAGGAAGTATTCATTGATCCAGTCAATCAAGGCCTCAAAAAACTCACCCGGATCTTCCGGGATCGATCTGCCCTCCATGGATAGTTCACCTGTATCAGCTATAAACTCCACTTCAGGTGAGTTGAATGTCTTTTTCAAAAAAAGGTCTTCCATATATTAGCAGTCTTATTCGTAACGCAAAGCTTGTATGGGATCAAGCTTTGAAGCCTTTACGGCTGGAAAATATCCTGAAATCACCCCCACAAGAAAACAGAGCACAATCCCTGTAAGTATCCATTTCCATGGAATAATAAAGCTTGAGTCAATGGCTAAAGATACACCATTTCCAATAACAATTCCTAACAAAATTCCAACAACGGCACCCATCTGACCTATTACAATTGCCTCATACAGAAACTGGCGCTTGATCATCATTGACTTAGCTCCCAGTGCTTTTCGGGTACCAATCTCCTTGGTGCGTTCGGTAACCGAAACCAGCATTATATTCATCAATCCAATCACCGCTCCCATCAGGGTGATCAGTCCTATTATGGTGGCAGCCATGGTTACCGATTTCATATTCTCGATAAGCATCTGTGCCAGCTGATCGCTCTGTGTAATATTAAAATCTGTTTCGTCCCTGGCATCCAGTCGTCTTACCCGACGGAAAACCCTTCGGCTTCCGATACGGATACATCCAGCATTTGAGGCTGATTGGGCATGACATTGATGGAGTAACGCATCTGTGGCCTGGAAAAATATTGCCGGACATTGGTATAGGGGATCAGGCAGGTCCTGTCGGTTCCCATCTCCCGAGTTCCCCCTGGACTTAAGCACTCCCACCACCCGGTACCTTGCGTTACCTACAGAAATAAACCGGTTCAAGGGGTCCTGATTCTTTTCAAAAGCCTCCCGGGCAACATCAGCTCGAATGAGCACGGTGCTTGCATTGCTGCTATTTCGCTTGCAGTGAAATTTCTACCTTTCTCAATTTCATAGCCCGCTGTAAAAATATAATCTTCGTCTACCCCCAAAACAGAGGTATTGGGATTGGATTTATAGGATTTGTATTTTACCACGGCACTCCCCGAGGCTCTGGTCCATACAGATACCTTGGCGGGAAGCTCATACATATCTTTAAACTCCTGGGCCTGCTTATAGGAAATAAACTCGTGGTTCTTTTTGCGGTAGGACTCGTTTCCAATCTGAACCCGCATGGATCTGGATTCGATGGTAAAGGTATTGGCCCCCATCAGGCTGAACGACTGTGTAAGGGCGTACTTTATGGA
>CAVWDQ010000020.1:0-140421 GCA_963753765.1 uncultured Bacteroidales bacterium | reverse complement strand
TTTTCTCTTCCTCCGGTTACTTAGATGTTTCAGTTCGCCGGGTTCGCCCTCCTTGCGGAGTACCTGGTCTTCAACCAGGTGGGTTTCCCCATTCGGAAATCTACGGATATAAAGGTTATTTGCACCTCCCCGTAGCTTATCGCAGCTTGTCACGTCCTTCATCGCCTCTGAGAGCCTAGGCATTCACCATACGCTCTTACTTACTTTTTTCAAATACGGTTATTTAAAAAATCTTCTTTCCAATATGTCAAAGAACTTTATCCTATCCGATTAAAATCGGACTTTGGATTTGTGGAGAATATCGGAGTCGAACCGATGACCTCCTGCGTGCAAGGCAGGCGCTCTAGCCAACTGAGCTAATCCCCCGCATTTTAAGTAGTCCCGCCCAGACTTGAACTGGGGACCTCTACATTATCAGTGTAGCGCTCTAACCACCTGAGCTACGGGACTGTATATTCCCACTCAGCTTCCCAAATCCCGGATGTTACATGCCTGTAACACACTGAGCATCGGGAATTTCCAGTTAAAACGTCAAAATGCGTTTGTCTAGTTTATATAAATAATGAAGTAAGATAGGAAAGAAGTCGACGTAAAGAACCTCTCTAGAAAGGAGGTGTTCCAGCCGCACCTTCCGGTACGGCTACCTTGTTACGACTTAGCCCCAGTTACTAGTTTTACCCTAGGCCGCTCCTTACGGTTACGGACTTCAGGTACCCCCAGCTTCCATGGCTTGACGGGCGGTGTGTACAAGGCCCGGGAACGTATTCACCGCGCCATGGCTGATGCGCGATTACTAGCGAATCCAGCTTCACGAAGTCGAGTTGCAGACTTCGATCCGAACTGAGATCGGTTTTAGAGATTAGCATCCTGTCACCAGGTAGCTGCCCTTTGTACCGACCATTGTAACACGTGTGTAGCCCTGGACATAAGGGCCGTGCTGACTTGACGTCATCCCCACCTTCCTCTCGGTTTACACCGGCAGTTTCATTAGAGTCCCCGGCATTATCCGCTGGCAACTAATGATGAGGGTTGCGCTCGTTATGGGACTTAACCCGACACCTCACGGCACGAGCTGACGACAGCCATGCAGCACCTTGCAAAGCGTCCTAAGAAAGATCAGTTTCCCGATCCGTCGTTTTACATTTAAGCCCAGGTAAGGTTCCTCGCGTATCATCGAATTAAACCACATGTTCCTCCGCTTGTGCGGGCCCCCGTCAATTCCTTTGAGTTTCACTCTTGCGAGCGTACTCCCCAGGTGGATCACTTAATGCTTTCGCTCAGTCGCTGACGATTTATTGCCAACAACGAGTGATCATCGTTTACGGCGTGGACTACCAGGGTATCTAATCCTGTTCGCTCCCCACGCTTTCGTACCTCAGCGTCAATCATAGCTTAGTAAGCTGCCTTCGCAATCGGTGTTCTGTGTAATATCTAAGCATTTCACCGCTACATTACACATTCCGCCTACCTCAACTATATTCAAGAAAACCAGTATCAATAACAGTTCTACAGTTAAGCTGCAGGATTTCACTACTGACTTAATTTTCCGCCTACGTACCCTTTAAACCCAATAAATCCGGATAACGCTTGCATCCTCCGTATTACCGCGGCTGCTGGCACGGAGTTAGCCGATGCTTATTCGTACAGTACCGTCAAGCTTCTACACGTAGAAGTGTTTCTTCCTGTACAAAAGAAGTTTACAACGCGTAGCGCTGTCATCCTTCACGCGGCATGGCTGGTTCAGGCTTGCGCCCATTGACCAATATTCCTCACTGCTGCCTCCCGTAGGAGTCTGGTCCGTGTCTCAGTACCAGTGTGGGGGACCATCCTCTCAGACCCCCTAAACATCGTAGTCTTGGTGAGCCGTTACCTCACCAACAAACTAATGTTACGCATGTCCATCTTTAACCGCCGGAGCTTTAACTATAAAAAGATGCCAGATCATAGTATTATGGAGTATTAATCCGAATTTCTTCGGGCTATTCTCCAGTTAAAGGTAGGTTACAAACGCGATACTCACCCGTGCGCCGGTCGTCGCCTGTCCGAAGACATCGTTACCCCTCGACTTGCATGTGTTAGGCCTGCCGCTAGCGTTCATCCTGAGCCAGGATCAAACTCTTCGTTGTAAAAAAATTTAAATTTGCTCAAGGATTCTTCACTCCTATAAATTCATTTGGAATTTTAGGTGACTTCTTTACCTATTTCTTACTTCAATATTTTCAAAGAACTTTGTTCCGTTTCACTTTCGTTTTTGCGGATTGCAAAGATAGAAACTTAATCTTAATCTGCAATAACTTTTCTTCACTTTTTTTCTTGGCTTTCGCCTTAAAAAACTCTCTCTTCAACCTTGTTTTAAGAACAACTGCTTGTTAAAAGCGGATGCAAAGATAAGCGCTTTAAAATTGAATCTCCAAATCTTTTTTTGATTTTTTTCATAAAAAATCTTACTTGGCTGGATATCAATGGGCTATAAAATGCTTTTCAAAGAATACCGTTTCTCCAAACGGGCTGCAAATATAAGCTTTAACTTTATGCTGCCTAATAAAAACTTCGAAAATTGGTGTAATTTTGTTTCTTAGGCTACTATCGTATGAGTGAAAAGCTGGTCATCGTACCCACATATAATGAAATTGAAAATATAGGCAGGATCGTGGAAGTGGTCCTGAGTCTGCCCGTAGAGGTGCACCTTCTGATTGTAGATGATAATTCACCTGACGGCACCGGTGAACATATCAAGGAGCTCCAGTCAAAGTATCCCGGCTCGCTTCACCTGCTGGAACGAAGTGGAAAACTTGGTTTGGGGACTGCCTATATTAAAGGTTTTTTCTGGGCCCTGGAACGGGGGTATAAATATATATGTGAAATGGATGCGGATTTTTCTCACGATCCCCTTGACCTGCCCAGCTTGTTTGAAGCATGCGAAAGTGATACGGCCGATGTAGCCATCGGTTCCAGGTATATCTCCGGAGTGAATGTGGTGAACTGGCCCATGAGCCGTGTGTTGATCTCATATTTTGCATCGGTTTATGTGAGACTTATTACCCGTATGAAGGTTCGTGATGCCACTGCTGGCTTTGTCTGCTACCGCAGGGAGGTGCTGGAAGTGATCCGGCTTGACAAGATAAAATTTAAAGGATATGCCTTCCAGATTGAAATGAAATTCAAGGCATGGAAATATGGCTTTAATATCGTAGAGTTACCCATTATTTTCACTGACCGCAAGGAGGGGACCTCAAAAATGTCAGGTAAAATAGTAAGTGAAGCCATATTTGGAGTGATTGGTTTAAAGCTGGCCAGCTTGTTCAAAAGCTATAAAAGAGCATAAACATGAATAACTACCTGATTACGAATGCAAGGATTGTCAACAAGGGCATTATCAGCGAAGGTTTTGTACTTGTAAGAGGAGGGATTATTCGTGCAGTGGGGACAGGGAAACCCGGTGCGGAGCAGGATCTGGCAGAAGTGGTTGATGCAGGTGGAAGATTCCTCTTACCGGGGATTATAGATGATCAGGTACACTTCAGGGAACCTGGACTGACCCATAAGGCAGAGATCGCCACCGAATCGAAAGCTGCTGTGGCAGGGGGGATTACCTCTTTTATGGAAATGCCCAATACCAAACCGCAGGCCACTACCATAGATGAACTGGAGAAGAAGTATGAGCGGGCCAGGCAAGTCTCCATGGCCAACTATTCCTTCTACCTGGGAGCTACAAACGATAATATGGAAGAGATTAAAAAACTTGATCCTTCCAGGAACTGCGGGGTGAAGGTTTTTATGGGTTCTTCCACCGGGAATATGCTGGTGGATGACCGGAAATCTCTTGAGAAGATCTTTGCCGGATCGCCAACTCTCATAGCCACCCACTGCGAAGACGAGGCTACCATAGTCAGGAACACCGAAAAGGCAAGGGAAGAATATGGTGAGGACGTACCCATAAGTCAGCATGCCCTGATCCGAAGCGAGGAAGCTTGTTACCTTTCCAGCTCGCTCGCAGTCGAACTGGCAAAAAAACACAATGCCCGCCTGCATGTTCTTCATATCTCAACTGCCAGGGAGCTGGAGCTTTTTCAACAGGGAACCGATTTTGGAAAGAAACGGATCACTGCGGAGGTATGCATCCATCATCTCTGGTTCCATGATGGGGATTATGAACGAAAGGGCACCCTGATTAAGTGGAATCCCTCCGTAAAGACCATGCATGACCGTGATTCCCTACTGGCTGCTGTTTTAAATGATAAACTGGATGTGATTGCCACCGATCATGCACCGCATACCATCGAGGAGAAGCAGAGTAAATATTTCGAGTCACCTGCGGGCGGGCCCATGGTACAGCATGCACTAACAGCCATGCTTGAACTGGTTCACCAGGGGAAAATAAGTATTGAAAAGGTGGTGGAAAAGATGTGCCATGCCCCCGCCAGGCTGTTTGGAGTAAAAGACCGCGGTTTTATTGAACCCGGATTTAAAGCTGACCTGGTACTGGTAGATATGGAACAGGAGTGGACCGTGGCCCATAAAAACATCCATTATAAATGTGGCTGGTCTCCCCTGGAAGGCGAGACCTTCCATTCAAAGGTGAGCCACACATGGGTAAACGGACAGCTGGCCTATAAAGACGGGCTCTTTAATGAGATGGTACGGGGAGAGAGGTTGGAATTTGAAAGAAGTTAATAAGTTAGTGGTTAGTCAATTAATTGCTGATCAATACCCAATAAACTAAATACCATGGACAAAAGAATTTACGAGTTATCAAAGTTCCCCCTGATTTCGGGGTTTTCTCTGCTGGTCGCACTCATCCTGATTCTGGCAGGATGTAATTCAGGGAAAAAAAGCGAGGCCACTACCGGGCAGAAGAATCCCAAATGCAAGGTGGAGAAATCATTCTTCGGCCTGACGACCGAAGGGGATTCTGTCACCCTGTATACACTCAAAAATGAGTTGGATATAGTGGTGAAGATCATGAATTACGGGGGTATCATTACAGAAATAAGTGTACCTGACAAAAACGGAAAACTTGGAAACATCACCCTGGGATTTGATAATCTGGAACAATACCTGGCAGGCCACCCCAATTTTGGAGCCCTTATTGGACGGTATGGAAACCGGATTGCAAATGCCCGGTTTACACTGGATGGCGAAACTTATACTTTGGCTGCCAATAATGGCAACAACTCACTGCATGGAGGAGTAATAGGATTTGACGATGTAACATGGCTTCCTGAAGTGATCTCCTGTGATGAAAGGGCTGCCCTGCGGCTCAGCTACCTCAGTCCGGACGGCGAGGAGGGCTATCCCGGCAATCTGAGCGTCACAGTGACCTATGAACTGCTGATGGACCAGCTCTTTATTACTTATGAAGCTGAAACAGATAAAGCCACCGTGCTAAACCTGACCAACCACGCTTATTTCAACCTGGCAGGGGAAGGAAGCATCAAGGATCATATATTATATATTAATGCATCCAAATATACTCCTGTGAATGAAGAGCTGATCCCCACCGGCGAGTTGGCGAATGTGGAAGGTACTCCATTCGACTTCAGAAAACCAACTGTAATCGGGGATCGTTTTGATCAGCTGGGTAACGATCCGGTGGGATATGACCATAATTTTGTACTTGATGGATCTGCAGGAGAAAAGAGATTGGCTGCCAAGGTAATGGACCCAAAGACAGGGCGCTTTGTGGAGGTAAGTACCACCGAACCGGGGGTACAATTCTATACAGGAAATTTCCTGGATGGATCCCTCTCATCGGGGAAAACCACCTTCGATCAGCATTCGGGATTTTGCCTGGAAACCCAGCATTTCCCGGATTCACCCAATCAGCCTGATTTCCCAAGTACCGTCCTGCGTCCGGGGGAGAAGTTTGTTTCCCAGACCATCTTTAAGTTTGGCGTGGAGTAGTAGTTCTTGCAACTTACAGGCCGGGCGAGAGCCATACATCTATCTGAACAATCTCCCCGCTCCTGTTGAATATCTTGAGGCTTTGCCCAGGATCAAGGGTGAAGCCCTTTATCAGTTCTTGCGTGCCATCATCTCTTTGCAGGAGGATTTTTTGTTCCTCCGAGAGGTGGTACAGCACCGGGACCTGGCAATAGGTAAAGGCCAGGCTGTATTGTTCAAGATGCAGCATATGCCTGTTCCCTGAGACATCCACATAAATGAAGTCGCGGGGCGACGAAAGAAATTCCTCTCTTCTGAGCAAAACGGGGAGGAAATGAATGCTGCCTTCCCTGACCAGGAGTCCCAGTTCACCCCATCGGGCAATTATATCCTCCTTTACCTGTCCGGTCATACCGGGTTGTTGAGCCCCCTTGTTTCGCGGGGTATGGGAATAGGGATCGGTGGGGAAGGCCCCAAACACTTCAGGGGTCTTATTCAGTCCGATTCCGGCCCTGATCTCATAGTAGTGAGCGGCCAGCTTCCCCAGGACCTCCGGAGAGCTGCCGGAGGCTACGGCCCTGTAATAGGTTTCGCAAACCGACAGGAGCAGCTTGGAGACCATGTGCCAGTATATGCTTCCCAGTCCCTCATAGCCATAAAAAGTGCCTGAACGACCTGTAAAGGATTGATGATCAAAAAGTTTCTCATAAATATCCAGGACCAGTTCCCGCTCCTTATCCACCAGAGGGGCATAGCTTTCCGGCAGATTTTCAAGCGCCTGCTTCAGCAGGCCCGCATTCCTGAAATCGCCATGAAAGTGGCAAATGCCCTTCACATCCTTTTGCACGATCTGCTTATTGGACCCTGCGAGCAATGTTTGTAATAATTCGGAACGGTCCACCTCTGCTGCCGGGATATTATTCTTTTCCATAAAGGAAGGCAGAACCCGGTCGGGATAGAGGATGTAGCTGTACTGATCCTCCCGGAAAAGCTTGCTTCGCTTAAGTGCATCCAGGAGCTCCACGGCCTCTTCAAGCTCTAAATAGCCCGAACTCAGCACGGCCACCTGTCCCTCCAGCATTTCGTAAAGTCTTCGCAGATGGAGTTTATCCCCATCCACCTTAATAAGGTTATAGGCATGATAGAGCCGGTCTTCCCGCCTGTTGAATGCGATGGTCTGGTCGAGTATCTCCAGGGACCTGTCAAGGAAAAGCCTCAGCTGATCCAGTTTCAGCTCTGTACTTTGCCCCGAGAAACCCTTCCTGGTAATAGGCCTGCCGGTAGTCACTGCCTGCTTCACCATAGAGATCCAGGGCCGCCTTCATTCCTTTCTCTGTCAACATTCCTTCCTGCTGTTCCACCTGCCATCCACGGCCTGACTCATGCGGGTGAAAAAAGCAGCCACCTCCTCCGAAAGACTCACGGACACTTCGGATAAGCTTCCAAAAAGTTCTCTGCAGAACTTAATATAAGCCCGCAGATAGTAGGCTGTGACCATGGAGACTCCATAGCCCACCAGGGCATTGTTGGCATCGTTCCATTCGGGTCGCTGGGTATTCATCCAGATACCGGCTCCGGGAATAAAATTGGATAGTTTGGAAAGCAGGGTAAGCAAGGAGTTTTTCGGCCAGGTTCACCAGCACCACCTCTTCCTTCTTATCCCAGACCAGCCTTCCATCGGAACCCACAGCATCTACCCTTGTCCGGATAAGCTCCTCCAGAGCATCGTCAAAGAGAATGGTGTCCTGCGGATCGGCAAGCAGTTCATCGTAAGGCTTGATTCTGTAAGGAACATTGGCATAACTGAAGAGCTTCCGCGAGAGAAGCTTTTGAAGCTCACCCGGATGATGGTTTACAGAAATCTCGAGGAATTTGAGCAGGTAGATTACCTGGTGGTCTCCCCAGTATCCGATGTTTGACCAGGGATCTGTAGGATCAGGAACCTCCCAGTCTATTCCATCACGGGTGATCCTGTAGGGATTGTAACCATCTGCAGTGGAGGCATTTACAAATTTACTGATCATGCTCTCCACATAGTCAGGAAATGAAAGGCTCAGGGCCTCCCAATTCTGGAATATATCCCTCCAGTTTCCCTGGTAATCCAGCTTCCTGCTGCCATCTTCATTCCTGTTCTCAATGGAGAACTTGTTCCAGGGACGGCTGGGATCGCCATGCCGACGGCTGAAAGTTAAGGCCAGGTATTCGTAACACAACCTGCTAAGCTGGGGGTTTTTGCCGGCCCAGGCCTGCTCCAATAAGTCCCTGTATTGAACAGCTTTGCCACAAGCAGCCAACAGCTCCTTTGCATCCCTGACAAGGGTCCCATTGGCCCTTGAAACAAAGGCCAGAAAATCTTCAGCCGGAATCAAATAATTTTCCATAAAAATTCCGCCGCGCATCACATTGAACAGCACATTGGAAAGATGCCTGGTAGTGCTCAACTCATCTTCTGTACATTGAAGGGCATCGGATGAAGCCAGCAAGGAAACCAGGTCTGCACTGCTCCGGGCGATATCGTTCTGAAGCAATTCTGAGACTGGCTCGTCAGATTCGAGCAGCTCTACCAGGGAGGCAAGACCGGCAGCATCCTGGTTCACTTCTGCAACAATATTCCATGAGTGCTGTGCCCCGGCTGCCAGCTCCAGGGAGGCATGAATATAATAGGAACCCCTGCTTGCCTTGATATCATATTCCTGTTCCAGCGGAAATCCCGATCTGAATGCATCCAGCTGCAGACTGGAGAGCAGGATGGAGCTTACTTTGAGACCTTCGGACCATACTGTATTGACTTTCAAAGCCTCACTGGGTTCGGCCGTATCGGAAGGAACCGAACTCAGGCGGTAAATCCCCAGGGTAGTTCCCGATACCAATTCCTGTCTCTTATATGCATCCAGGAGGTTGCTGGAGCTCAACTGAAGTCCGGAGTCCACACTGCTTGGCAGAATATTTTGCAGTCCGTCCAGCAACTCCACATGACGTGGAGCGGATCCGTGATTTAACAGTGTGGACCGCTTCACAAAGCCAAAACGGTCGCTGTTGTACCAGGCATAACGAAAGCTAAGATTCAGATCCTGATTGATCTCTTCAAAGACCAGCTTGTTGCCGTAGAGGTTCTTGTAGATATTTCTTTTTATGGAATAGATACCTGCAGGCCCTGAGAATGGCTCCCACAACTTTATCTTTTCACCCTCCTTCACCAGGATCAGGGTTCTGCTTCCCGTATGGCTGCTGTAATCGTGTATCTTATCCTCCGAATAGTAAGGAAACAGTGCACTCTCCGAATTCTTACGACCCGCAGAAAGGGAGCCCTTACTGGAGATAAACATCCAGTGGTCGGATGCACTCACCACGCTGATGAAAAAAGCGGGCATCCTGTCCACATTGGAGATCTTGTAAAACCGCTCTCCATCCAACTCAACAAATGTACCGCCGACACGCTCCTCATTGATCTTTACCGGCGTATCGCCTATGAAAACATTCCGTCTTGTCATTGAATCAAGCTTAGTTTTTTACCAGGATTTTTTCCAGCTCTTCCAGTGATTTTCCTTTGGTTTCGGGTACCATAGTCAGCACAAAGACCAGTCCTATTGCCCCGAATATCCCGTAAATCAGGAAGGTCCCGGCTGTCCCCAGGGTAGCCAGCTCCCAGGGGAATACCAGCTGAACAGAGAAACTGATCAGCGAGTTTATAAAGCCCACAAAGGATATGGCCAGTCCCCGGATCCAGTTGGGGAATAACTCGGAGAAAAGCACCCACATAACCGGACCAATGGAGACCGCAAATGAGGCCACAAATCCAAGGATGCCTATGAGGATCAGCCATGGATTGTTATCAATGGCCCCGGCAATAATCTCTGATTCATGCTCCTTCATACTCGAAGCGCCCAGAACCTCGGTCAGTTTATCCTTAAACTTTACATCACTGTCATATACTTCACCCTGGATCGTGTAGAGTGCCTCCTTATCAAGATCGTCGGAGAGCACCTCAATGGCCTCTCCCGAAAGGGAGTAGGTGGCCGAGTTAAATCCAGCTGCCAGGATAAACATAAAGATGGCAATTCCGGCCATTCCTATGCCCAGCAGGAACTTTCTCCCCAGCCTGTCAATAAACAGTATGGCAACAATGGTGAACACAAGATTGGTCAATCCCACAAGGATGGCCTGTGAAAAAGCTGCATCGGTACCTATCCCCGACTGCTCAAAAATCATGGGGGCATAGAAAAAGACCGCATTGATCCCGGTGATCTGCTGCAGGACCGCCACACCCAGCCCGATGATCAGAACAAGACGAAGAGCAGGCTTGAAGAGTTCTCCTAAGGGGACCTTCTTCTTATCCGTACCACTCTTCAGGCTCTCAGAGATATTTTTGAATTCTGTCTCAGCAGCCACAGGGTCATTGGCCCGTTTCAGGACCACCATGGCCTCCTCTGTTTTTCCCTTCATCATCAGCCAGCGGGGGCTACGGGGGACAAAAAAGAGGGCCACAAAATAGAACAGGGCAGGCAGGGTTTCCAGTCCCAGCATCCACCGCCAGTTGTGCTCAGCGATCCCCAGGTTTTGCACCCAGGATTCCTCCGAAGAGCCCAGTCTGACGATAAGATAGTTGGTGAAAAAGGCCACTGAGATACCCAGCACAATATTCAGCTGGTTAAAAGATACCAGTTGTCCCCTTCGCTCCGGGGGAGAGATCTCAGCAATAAAAACAGGAGCGATGATCAAAGATGCTCCCACCCCAATACCACCGAGCATTCTGGCAACCACCAGAAAGGCAAAACTCGGTGCCAGTGCAGAACCCACAGCTGATAAAGCAAATAGGATGGCTGCATATTTAAGCACCGTTCTGCGCCCCAGACGATCGGAGATGGGGCCCGACACCATCATGGCCAGTGTGGCCATCAGGGTCAGACTACTCACCGACCAGCCCAGCTGAATCTTGGTCAGATCAAACTGTGGCTCAATGAATTTTACAACACCGGAAATAACGGAGGCATCGAATCCCATAAGAAATCCACCCAGGGCCACAGTCAGTGCCACCCTGATGGTAAATAACTGGTTCTTTTTCATATAGCTGCAGGTAGTTTAGGTGTAAGTTTGTTACAAGATATCTCAATTAAGGGACTAAACAAAAATCAAAGTTTGGGCTCCCAACCCGGCTCATATTCCCGGGTCCAGTACTTCTTCATGATTTCCTCATCCAGAATATGCCCACTGGAGGGATCTACCTTCAGATTTTTACCTGTCTTATAAGCGATGTTAGCCAGGTGGTTCAAATGTGAACTCTCTGCCGCCTCTTTCAGCACCGAGTTGGGTTTGGCCTCTCCCCTTACGGTCTGGAAGAAATTCTGGATATGCTTGGTGGTAATGTCACCTCCGCCGCCCATGCCGGTGGTCACACTCTGGCTGGCCTCATTCTCCTCTTTCAGGAGTTTTCCGTGCAGATCAAAGACCTTGTATCCGTTCCTGCTGATGGTGACACTTCCCTCGCTGCCATAAACCACATTGCCTCGTCCATCTCCGTAAACGCTGTATCCGGTCCGGCTCCTGCCATCCCAGCGAATGGTCTTTCCTCCGGGATATTTCATGCTTACATCCATGGTATCATACATGGTCCAGTCATCATCCTTGTGATACTGTTTCCCGGCATTGCACACAACCTCCTCGGGGTGCTCCACCTGCAGGATCCACCGGGCCACATCAAATTCGTGGGTGGCATTGTTCCCGGTCTCCCCGGTACCCCAGGGCCAGAACCAGTGCCAGTTATAATCATAGAGGATATCCATATAATCCTGCCTGGGTGCCGGGCCCTGGAACAGGTCCCAGTCAAAACCTTCGGGTGCAGCCATCACTTTCCCCTTCCCTATGGAGGTCCGCCCGTTGGTATAGTGTGCCAGAACTTCGTAGATATCTCCGATCAAGCCATTTTGCAGCTCACTGACCACCTTTCGGGCTGTTGCCTGTGAGCGTTGCTGGGTACCCATAAATACCACCTTATTGTATTTCTTCTGATACTCCAGGAAGAGTTCCCCTTCACGCGGATTGTGAGTCAGGGGCTTCTCCACATAAACGTGTTTACCCGCCTCAAGAGCCAGGAAGGAGCCGGGAGCATGCCAGTGGTCGGGCGTGAGATTAAAAACTGCATCCACCTTGCCGTCGGCAAGGATCTCCCTGAAATCATTGATGGCAGGCGGCACATAGCCCAGGGGCTCCTTCAGGGAGGCAGCATACTTATCCCGTCGCTCCTTTACCACATCGCATACATAGGCCACATGAACCTGGTCCTGCAGGTCGGTAAAAGAGGAACGGATGGCTCCGGCTCGCCTCAGACAACCAATGATTCCCACATTCAGGCGCTCATTGGCACCCATGATGCGGCGATAACTCTTTGCTGAAATAGCAGTCCCTCCAAGGGTGATCCCGGCAGCCACTGCCCCGGTCTTCTTAATAAAATCTCTTCTGTTCTCCTTCTTCATTTGGATATGTTTTTTGAACCTCCAATTTCGCATCTCCCCAAGTAAATTCAAAATATACGGAAAGATATTTCCTTTCGAGTAGGGTAAAAGCTGATTTCCGCATCTGTATATTATATAATCAATCTCAATTCCGTGCATCATGAGCTTTCATAGGATTATCCCGGCAGGTCTTATAATGGTCATTTCGGTAGCCTTTCTATTTTCCTGCAACGGCACTACAGAATCGACTGAAACAGAACCCTCCTTCCCTGTTCTCTCCGGACCTTTCATGGGTCAAACCCTGCCCGATTCCGTACCGGAGCTTTTTGCCCCAGGTGTGGTCTCCACAGGAATGTTTACCCGTGATATGGCCATCAGTCCCGATGGAAAAGAGATCTATTTCTGCGTGGCCATTGGTAACTACGCATATTCAACCATCCTGTATACCAGGGAGGTAAACGGCAGTTGGCTCCCTCCTGAGATTGTTCCATTCTCGGGTGGCCCCGGAGTGATGGATTTTGAACCAGCTCTATCCGCAGATGGATCGAAGCTTTATTTTCTTTCCAACAGGCCCGATGGCGATGAGCCGGTGGGTGACCAGGATATCTGGGTGGTGGAGCGGGGCGACTCCGGCGATTGGGGGCTTCCTGAAAACCTGGGAGAACCGGTCAATACCGATGGCGGAGAGTTTTTCCCCTCTCTGACAAAGGATGGCACCTTATATTTTACCCGCAACGAAAAAGGGAGCAGCCTGAACCAGATCTTTCGATCCAGGTGGGTGGATGGAGCATTCCAGGAACCCGAACTCCTGCCAATACAGGTTAACTGTGGTACCAATCGCTTTAATGCCTTTGTTGCCCCCGACGAAAGCTATATGATTGTTCCGGCTGTGGGCATGCCCGACGCCTATGACGGGGTAGACTACAATATTGTCTTCAGGGACCAGAACGATCGCTGGTCCGAGCCGATAAATATGGGAGCCCAGGTTAACAGTGATAATGCCCGGGGATGGTCGCCCTATGTTTCTCCCGGCGGCGAGGTCTTCTTTTTTATGGCCACCAGGACCAATGAGATTGAGGAGGCCGACTGGAATTATCAAAATCTGAAAGCACTCAACGACTCCCCCGGAAATGGAAATGCCGACATCTACTGGGTAGATGCCGGCTTTTTCCGAGTTCTTAAAGAGAAAGCCCGTTTCTAAGATCCAGGGGATTATATACCCCTATTCATAATGTAAGGCCATGGCCGGATTGATCCGGGCAGCCTTCAGAGAAGTTATGGTAACCGTCACCATAGCAATAATAATGGCCAGAATGGCGGCTGATAGGAAGAGCAAAGGCTGAAACCCCACATTGTAGGGGAAATCCCTGAGCCAGTCCTGCATCATAAAGTAAGCCATCGGCATGGCAATCAGGATGGAAATCCCCACAGCATAAATCACACTCTTTGAAATGACAGTGATTATATCGGTTTCCGTCGCACCAAGTACCTTGCGGAGACCTATCTCACGTATCCTCTTTTGTGCATTATAAAGTGTAAGACCAAACAAGCCAAGTGAAGCAATGAAAGATGGCCAGGATGGAGAAGATCATGGTTATAGCTCCTGTGCGTTTCTCCTCTGCATAATAATTTTCCAGCTGCTCATCCAGGAAGAAATACTGCAAGGGTTCATCAGCTGGTGAACTCATTCCAGGTCTTTTCTATATGCGCCAGGCCGGCTGCAATATTCTCTTTTCCGGCCGCTAAACGAACAGTAATATATCCGTGCCAATCCCATTCAAGTGGCTTTCATAATGGCATCTGTGCTCCAACCTCCTGCTTCAAGCTTGGAAAATGATAATCTTCCATCACACCAATGATCCGCAATTCAGTGCCTTCTCCATCCGGTCCAAATCGCCATGAGAATGGCTTGTTCCAGGGGGTCCTCCAAGTTATATTTCCGCACTGCTGCCTCATTTACCAGGCAGGCTGTGGAATCACTGGAAAAATCCTCTGAAAAGTAACGACTGTCTGGTGTATCCAGGCCAAAACGATAGGTCTCCATAAAATCCTCATCGGTCCAGAAGGTATGAAACAGGACCGACTCCTCCGGCGGCCTTCCCTTGATCCCGTAAGTATTGTTATTGTTGGGAGCACCAAGGTAGGCTGTGGAGTTGGTGGCCGACAGGATCGCAGAGTGTGTCAGCAATTCCCTTTTAAAGGTCTGAACATCGCTACCGTTACCCAGGGGATGGATCCGCTCCATAACCACCAGTTGTTCCTTGTCAAAACCCAGGTCTTTATTGGTCATATACCTGAACTGCCAGTAAATCACAAGGGTTCCTGCAATGATAATAATCGAGATGGAAAACTGGATAATAACCAGGGCATTTCTTAAAACAGTAGTCCCGTTTTTTACACTGGCATTGCCCTTCAAGGCAAAAATAGGTTTGAATGAGGCCAGGACAAAGGAAGGATAGCTTCCACTCAATAGTCCCACCAAAACGGCAAGCAGGATGAAAGAGGGAATCATATACCAGCGGAAAATATCTCCATACTCCAGGTTCAGTCCCACCAGGTTGTTGAAGGGAGTCAGCAAGAGCGATACCAGGATCAGGGCTATTACCAGAGAGACCAGGCTCAGAAAGACACTTTCAAACAGGAACTGCTTTACCAGCTGTTTGCGATCAGAACCCACCACCTTTCTCAGGCTCACTTCCTTGGCCCGGCTTAATGAACGGGCTGTACTCAGGTTCATAAAGTTGATGGAGGCAATGATCAGTACAAAACAGGCAATAACACCGAAAATAATCAGGTATGTACGATTGCCATTGGGGCGGAAGCCGATATCACTGGGTACTTCGATATCTGCATTCAGGTGTATATCCAACAAAGCCTGCGGATGGTATCCATACTTTGCCCCCGAAGCCAGGAACTCCTCCGGACTGATCCCCATGAACTGCTCCAGTTCGGTACCAATGTTGGCCATAGTGGTTGCCTGCATCTTCTCATCCAGCAGACCCGGATCCGCTCCCGGACTTACCAGCAGGTAGGCCTGCATATGGTTGTTGAACCAGGAGGTGCGTTTGCTTGATTCATAGGTGCAGTAGGAGCAAATAAAATCGTAATCGAAATGAGAGGTCCGTGGAGCCTCCTCCACCACCCCTGTCACCCGGTAGAGGGTAGAATCGTCATTCATGGCAATGGACTTTCCAATGGGATCCCCATCGGGAAAGTACTGCTTTGCTTTTGATTCAGTTAACACAATGGTGTTGGGCTCGTCCAGACAGGTAGACGGATCTCCCTGAAGCAGTTCAATGGTAAAGACCTCGAAAAAGGTGGAGTCGGCATAGAGTAACTGGTTCTCCAGGTACTTGTTGTCCGGATCGGCCCACATCAACCTGTTGTTGGCCCAGTCGATACGACAGAAGTTCTCAACTTCCGGGATTTCCTCGTGGAAAGCGGGAGCGACTATGGGACTGACCCAGGCGCCTGTAAATTCCTCACCGGCCATCTTTCCTTCCAGATACAGTCGGTAAATATCTGCTGAACGCTCATTGAAGCGGTCGTAGCTGGTTTCGCTGTTGATGTACAATATGATAAAAATAGCACTGGCCAGACCAATGGCCAGTCCAGCTATATTAATGGCATTAAAAGCTTTGTTCTTGCTTATGCTTCGTACCGTAACCCGAATGAAATTCTTCCACATAATCTCATTGTTTTAATTATAGTTTTACTTATTCGTAATGCAGGCATCTGGCCGGATTGGTGCGCGCTGCTTTTAATGAGGTAATGGTGACCGTGACCATGGCGATAATGATGGCCAGTAGTGCGGCCATAACAAACAGTAGTGGCTTAAATCCTACGTTGTAGGGGAAATCCCTGAGCCAGTCCTGCATCATATAATATGCTGCAGGCATGGCAATCAGGATGGAGATTCCAACTGCGTAGAGCACACTTTTGCCAATGATCCCAACAATGTTTGATTCAGTGGCCCCCATGACTTTCCGGATCCCAATTTCCCGGATCCTCTTCTGCGAATTATAAAGTGTCAATCCAAACAATCCCAGCGAAGCAATGAAAATGGCCAGGATGGAGAAGATCAGGGTCACCGCCCCGGTGCGCTTCTCTTCCGCATAAAAAGTATCCAACTCGTTCATCAAGAAAGAAATACTGCAAAGGTTGATCACCGGCAAAGGACCTCCATGTCTTTTCGATATGCTTTAATCCGGCTTCAATATTGCTCTTCCCCGCATCAAGCCTTAAAGTAAGGTAAGGGGACTGAAATGATTCGGGCTGCAAGATAATTACCTGGGGTGCGATCTCCTGTTTCAAACTAAGGAAATGATAATCCTTCATCACACCGATAATCCTTAGCTCCTGAGATCCTCCCCCTGAAAAGATTCAATAGACTTTGATTCAATGGATCCTCCAGGTTGTAATTTCTTACTGCAGCTTCGTTTACCAGGCAGGCTGAAGAGTCCATGGAATATTCCTTGGAGAAAAAGCGGCTGTCGGCTGTGGCCAGTTCAAACCTGTAGGTATCCATAAAATCCTCATCCGCAAAATAAATAAAAAATAAGCCGCTTTCAGCCGGTGGCCTTCCTTTGATCCCCAGGGGACTGTTGTTGCTGTGGATTCCCAGGTAAGCTGAGGAATAAGTGGATGAAAGTATGGAGGTATGCCCATTCAGCTCATCCTTAAAGGATGAATTCTGATCCCCCAGGGGAGACAGCCGTTCCACCACCACAAGCTGCTCCTTGTCAAATCCCAGGTCTTTATTGGTCATGTACCTGAACTGCCAGTATATGACCAGGGTGCCTGCTATGATGATAATGGAAATGGAAAACTGAATGATGACCAGGGCATTCCTTAACCAGGTAGTTCCGTTCTTAGTGCTGGCATTTCCCTTCAGTGCAAAAATGGGTTTGAAAGAGGCCAGTACGAAGGAGGGATAACTGCCGCTGAGGAGACCCACCAGAACTGCCAGTAAAATAAAAGAAGGGATCATATACCAGTTGAAAATATCAGACAGTACCAGATTAAGTCCCACCAGCACATTGAAAGGATGTAACAAAACGACCACCAGAATAATAGCGATCAATAAGGAAATCAGGCTAAGAAATACGCTTTCAATCAAGAACTGCTGGATCAATAACTTTCGGCCCGATCCTACCACCTTGCGCAGGCTCACCTCCTTGGCACGGCTTAAAGACCTGGCAGTACTCAGATTCATAAAATTAATGGAAGCAATGATCAATATAAAAAAGGCAATAAGCGCAAAGATCACCAGGTAGGTACGATTTCCAATGGGCCGGTATCCAATATCGCTGGGAACCTGAATTTCCTTATCCAGGTGTATGCTTAGCAGTGGCTGGGTGAAAACTCCGTACCTCCCTCCGGCTTCCATGAATTCTTCCGGCTAACGCCCATAAATTGCATCAGCTGATCTCGAATTCTTTCAATCACTACTTCATTGATCTTCGTATCCAGTTGCGCCTGGTCGGCTCCGGGCCGAACCAGAATATAGGTGTGCATATAGTTGTTTAACCAGATGGGGGTCCGGCTCTGGGGATCAGTTGAATAGGAAATGATATAATCATACATGAAATGAGAAACCCTGGGAGCATCCTCTACCACACCGGTTACACGGAACAGGGTAGAGTCATTATTCATGTAGATGGTTTTACCGATGGGATCTCCTTCCGGGAAAATATTGTCCAACCTTTGATTCAGTCAGAAGGATGGTATTAGGTTCATCCAGGCAGGTGGCTGGATCCCCTTCCAGCAGATCTATGGTGAAAACTTCGAAGAAAGTGGAATCGGCATACAGGACGTGATTTTCCAGGAATTTATTGTGCTGGATCGGACCATAACAAAAGGTTGTCTGCAAAATTGAACCTGCAGAATTTTTCAATCTCAGGGATCTCCTCATGAAACCCGGGACCGTAAGCAGGGCTGTTCCATGCTCCCTTGACCTCCTGCCCGGCAACCTTTCCATCCAGGTAAAGCCTGTAAATATCAGCTGATCGCTCATTGAAGCGGTCATAGCTGGTTTCGCTGATGATATATAAAATAATAAAAATAGCACTGGCCAATCCAATGGCCAGTCCAGCGATATTAATCGCATTAAAGGCCTTGTTTTTGCTGATGCTTCGGATCGTGACCCGAATGAAATTTTTCCACATAGTCTTTTTGTTGTTTCTTAAGTATTTATATTATTCATAATGCAGACAAATGGCTGGATTGGTACGTGCTGCTTTTAATGATGTAATCGTGACTGTGACCATGGCAATGATGATGGCCAGCAGGGCTGCCGAGATAAACAGCAAGGGCTGGAATCCCATGTTATAGGGAAAATCTCTGAGCCAGTCCTGCATCATAAAATAGGATACGGGCATGGCTATCAAAATTGAAATCCCCACAGCAAAGAGGGTGCTTTTGGAAATAGCTCTTACAATATTTGATTCAGTAGCACCCATCACCTTTCGGATTCCGATCTCTCTAATGCGCTTCTGTGAGTTATACAAGGTCAATCCAAAGAGTCCCAGAGAAGCTATGAATATGGCCAGGATGGAAAAGATCAGGGTAATGGCACCTGTACGTTTTTCCTCTGCATAATAAGATTCGAGCCTTTCATCCAGGAAAAAATATTCCAGGGGCTGATCATTGGTAAATTCTGTCCATTTATTATCAAGGTGACTGAGTGCCGCCTCAATGTTCTCTTTTCCACTCTGCAAGCCGTAAGGTAATGTACCCTCCTGATTCCTCAGATTTCAGCCTGATTATCTGTGCCGTTATCTCTTGCTTCACACTTGAAAAATGGTGGTCCTTGACCACTCCGATAATCCTTAGCTCACTATGAAATCCATCCACATCAGGTGCCACCAAAACCTGATTCAGGGGATCTTCCAGCTTATACTTTCTTACTGCAGCTTCATTGACCAGGCAGACCGATGTATCTGAACCAAACTCTTCAGATAAGAAGCGGCTCTCGGGAGTGGCAAGCTCAAATTTGTATGTTTCCATGAAATCCTCATCGCAGGCTGTAAACAGCAAACATGGGGCTTTCCTCAATGGGCCTTCCTTTGATTCCATAGGTGCTTGTATTATGGACAGTTCCCAGGTAAGTTGTGGAATTGCTAGCCTTAAGAATGGATGTGTGAGCTTTTAACTCATCCATGAAAACCGAAACCTGATTATCCAGCGGATCGATCCGGTCCATCACCAGCAGCTGCTCCTTATCAAAGCCCAGATCCTTGTTGGTCATGTACCTGAACTGCCAGTATATGACCAAGGTCCCTGCAATAATGATCATGGATATGGAAAACTGGATGATTACCAGGATGTTTCTGAGAACTGTGGTGCCATTTTTAACTGAAGCATTGCCTTTCAAAGCAAAGATGGGTTTAAAAGAGGCTAGCACAAAGGAAGGATAACTACCACTGAGCAGGCCTACCAGGATGGAGAGCAGGATGAAAGACGGGATCATGTACCAGCTGAAAACATCCCTGTAAACCAGATTCATTCCCATAAGCGTATTAAATGGTTTTATCAGATAGAATACCAGGATCAAGGCAATAACCAGTGCTGCCAGGCTCAGGAAAACACTTTCAAACAGAAATTGCTGAATTAGTTGTTTTCGGCTTGAGCCCACAACTTTTCGAAGGCTTACCTCCTTGGCCCGACTCAATGACCGGGCTGTACTGAGATTCATAAAATTAATGGAGGCAATCACCAGCACAAAAAAAGCGATGACACCAAAAATCATCAGATAGCTACGGTTTCCAATGGGACGAAACCCGGCATCATTGGGGACATCAACCTTCTTATCCAGGTGAATTTCCAGGAGAGGCTGGAGGAATAAACCATACCTGCTACCCGATGCGAAAAATTCTTCCGGGGTAATTCCCATAAACTGTTGCAGTTGGGGTCTGATTCTCTCAATCAATGCTACATTGATCTTATCTTCCAGTTCTTTTTGATCTGTACCAGGGGTGACCAGAAAATATGTTTGCATCCAGCTGCTGAACCAGTTAAGCGACCGGCTATCTTCATATGTGGAATAGGAGCAGATAAAATCATAAAGAAAATGTGAGTTTTTTGGAGCATCCTCCACTACACCGGTCACCCTATAAAGTATGGAATCTTTATCCATGGCAATGGACTTTCCAATGGGATCCCCCTCTGGAAAATACTGATCCAGTTTAGATGCTGAAATTAGAATGGTATTGGGTTCATCCAGGCAGGTAAGAGGATCTCCTTCCAAAAGTTCAAAGGTAAAAACTTCGAAAAAAGTAGAATCTGCATACATGATATGTCCTTCCAGATACTTATTATCGACCTGGGTCCACATCAGCCGGTTTCTGGCAAAATCAAACCTGCAGAACTTCTCAATCTCGGGGATGTCCTCAGCAAGGGAGGGGCCCATAACAGGAGCGTTTGCGGCAGCTACAATCTCCGATCCGGCCATCTTCCCGTCCAAATAGAGCCTGTAGATATTAGCCGATTTTTCATTAAAACGATCGTAACCGGTCTCGCTGACGATATATAATATGATAAAGATGGCACTGGCCAGACCAATGGCCAATCCTGATATATTAATGGCATTAAAGGCTTTGTTCTTGTTAATGCTCCTCAGGGTAACCCTGATAAAATTCTTCAACATTTGGTTCTAGGTTTGTTTGATGTTTTCAGAAACTGTGCCACATATAGTAATTATCTGATTATCTGATTTTTATAATTTCTTCTGCTGCATGCTAAAGTACGTTAACGAACAGGGGTGTACGAATTCGCACATTGGGTATTTCAACCCTTAAAGCCCTATCTTGTGTTATCAGTAAGACGAACACTCATTAATTATGTTACTATGAAGCAACAAACAGTTTCCCGCCGCGAATTTGTTAAGTTATCTGCTGCCGCAGCAGCAGGTCTAACCATACTGCCAGGTTTCCGTTTCGGACTGGATCAGCTCCCTGCTCCCATGAAGCGAAGTTTTGGTAAGATTCCCTTTGAAGTAACCACGCTGGGCATGGGCGGACAGGCTTCCCTCCAATGGACCCCCGCAGATGTGGATCCTGTTCCCATTATTCTGAAAGCGTTTAAGATGGGGATCAATTACTTTGATACTTCCAACCTGTACGCCAAAAGTCAGCTTCATTTCGGAAAGGCCTTCCGTCAGCTGAACCTGATTCCCGGTGAAGAAGGATATGACAGGAAACTGCGTGAATCCATTTTCCTTACCACCAAAACCCATCAGCGATGGGGAAAACCGGGCTTCCCGGAGCTGGAAAATGTAAACAACTGGTCCAACGGCGATCCTGCCGGGGGAGCTGTGAAAGACCTGAAGAGATCACTTTCCCAAATGTTTGGTGATGGCGAAGGAAACTACCCCGAGGGCTCCTATGTGGATATGGTACTGACCCATAATCTGAACTTTGTGGAAGAGGTGGATGTGATGTACAAGGGATTGGAAACTCCCCTGAACAAGGATGAGAATTTTGGTGTGCTGGTCACACTACGGGACTTCCGTGACGGAACCAATCATACTGGATTGAATCCTGAGAATGAGAAACTGATCAGGCATATCGGGCTCTCGGGCCATATCAATTCTCCGGCCATGATGGATATGATCCGGAGGGACAAGTATGAGATCCTTGATGCCATGCTGGTGGCCATCAATGCAAATGACAAGATGTACCTGAATCACCAGCACAATGTGATCCCGGTGGCCCAGGCCAAAAACATGGGCATTATTGCCATGAAGGTCTTTGCCGACGGAGCCATGTATGGCAAGTATAATGACTGGACAAGGGATTCGGACGGGGTAATACGGAGTGTGGGAAGCAGGGAACTGCCCAGTAAGCCCCTGATCGAATATGCACTTACCACCCCCGGGATCCATACAGCCATCATCGGGATCGGGCAGATCTCCGACGACAACCTGAAGTGCCAGCTGGTTCAGAACTACTATGCCTGTCAGATTGCACCAGATGGTCTGAGCCAGGAGAAGCGTGAAAAGATCGAAAAAAGTGGCAAAGTAGCCAAGGATGGAAAGACCAACTACTTTCAGCTGCCATACAAAGGACTTACTCCACCCCAGGATATAAAGATCCACAAAGGGGGGGAGATAAAGATCAGCTGGAACAGTGCCCTGGCGGCCAACGATCCACTTTCACATTACGAAGTATTCGATGGGGATGAGCTGGTGGCTACAGTTCTGCATACACCACAGATTACTACAGATCCATTCCACTACAATGGCAATTTGAAGGAGGGCAACTTTAAAGTGGTTACTGTTGACAAGGCAGGAAAGCGGGCCGAAAGTGAAGTATTGAAGGTGTAGGGATCAGTTCTTACCGAAGCCCTTTCGCTCCATTTTGCCCCATTTATTACGGGTCAATATCTTATCGATGTTCCCCTTGATGGTCATCAGCATCACCATGGGGTGGTAGAACAGTGGCTCAAGAAAGGCGGTTCCCACCAGGCGAAGTACATCCCGCCGTTTCTCATATTTGTGAAAGGTAATTTCTTCGAAAAGCACCGACCAGATGGAAAGTGAGACCGCGAAAAAATAGACAAAGCCAAATAACAGGAGGAAAAAAGGCCAATTCAGTTTGTCAAAAATAACCAGGTAAATGAACCAGCAGATTCCCAGGAACTCCACAATAGGAGCCAGGTACTCAAATGCCAGCCAGTAAGGATAACCCAGTATGCCCAGTTTTCCGTATTTCCTGTTGAAGAACAAACCCCGGTGCTTAAACAGGGTCTCCATGGTTCCCCTGGTCCACCTGCTTCGTTGCCTCGCCAGCACCTTCACAGTAGAAGGGACTTCTGTCCAGCAAAGCGGATCAGGAATATAAACCACATCATAGTCAAGACCTTTGTCGGTCATATATCTCCTGATACGCACCACCAGCTCCATATCCTCCCCCACCGTTTTGGTACTGTACCCCCCTGCCTGGATCACAATTTCACGGTCAAACATTCCAAGGGCCCCTGAAATAAGCAGCAGCCCGTCAAGTTCGCTCCAGGCCATTCGTCCCATCAGAAAGGCCCGGGTATACTCCATAACCTGTGCCCGCGGCAGGAATTTCTTGGGTAGAATGATCTTCTGGATATGTCCGTCGGAGATTTCACATGAATTGGCAATACGGATAACTCCTCCTGCTCCGATCACGGGCTTCTCCTTAGACTCCATAAAAGGCTTAACCAGCTTAAGCAGGGCATCCGATTCCATAATTGAATCTGCATCGATGCTTACCACCAGGTCGTTCCTGCATACATTCAGGCCCGCATTCAGTGAATCGGCCTTCCCCCCATTGCTCTTGTCAATTACTGTCAGCTTTTTGAAGGAGCGGTTCTTGGATTTATACACTCCCCTGATCCTTTCGCAGGGCAGCCGGTAGTCAAAATAATAATTGACCTTCTCAAGCTCATAGGCTTCGATAATCTTCTCCAGGGAGTCGTCAGTGCTGCCGTCATTTATAACCACCACCTCGTAATTATTGTAGTAGAGTGAAAGCAGGGTCCTTATATTGTTAATAATCGTTTCACTTTCATTATAGGCAGGAGCTATTACCGAAAGTGAGGGAGCCAGAGGAGAGGCCACAATGGAGTTATAATCCACATAGCTGTTCTTTCTCAGGTACTTTCTCAGGGTGACTGCAGAAAATATGGTAAGGATCAGGTAGGTGGTAAAGATGAGCGCTGTAATAATAAATACAGCATTCAGCACAAAAAACTTCAATATATCATATGCTCTTTCCATGGCTAATAGATCCGGCCATCCAGCACGTGCCGGATGATTATCTGGTAGTTTTTATATTCTGATTTTGATTTCATAAGCTTGATCAACATGGAGATTCCGGGTTCTCCCGTATTCTCCATGGCCTTTGTGGCCTCTATCTGCAACTGTACATCTTCTTCGGTATCCAGCACGTTTTTCAGGAATGCCAGATATTTTTCATCAGGTACTTTGGTGAAGGCAATAAGGATCTCCAGTTTATTTCTGAAGGTTTCCTCCGGGTATTTCCTGACCATGGGCGCTAATGCCATTTTGAGTCCGATCTCTCCACACACCTTATAGGATTTATTACGGACCTTCTCATTTTCATGTTCAAAGAGGTCCAGAATCTCCTTGCCAACACCCCGTTGCTTATACCAGGCGATCATCTCCAGGGCAAACATAACCACAGTGATATTTTCCGAAGTAAACCACTGTTTAAATTCCGGTACTTTCAGGTTGTGCTGAATCTGAAGTTCATGCAAGGTGACCTGTTCCCAGAGAGAGAGTGGCTTCTCCAGCAGATCGAGGAATTCATAGGGATTTTCATCCGAAAGCCGGACCATGGCAATCTGGGCTTCCATCCTCAGAATACTATTACTGGAGTTAAGACTTTTAATAATTTGCTCATTGGCATCACGGATATTCATGTAGGCAAGTTCCCTGAATCCTTTGATGTTTTGATGCCATTTGCGGCTATAGGACTTTTCCAGGGAGTCCCTTTTCAGACCAAGACGCAAATAAAGGGCTTGAATTACCTCCTTGATCTCTCCTCTCAGGTTTACACTCAGGTCGATCATCTGGTCGATGAGAATCTGGCGGTTCTGGCGGTTATTGGCCACCCATTCCAACTCCTCGTATGCTTCTTCCTTTTTTTCCTCCTCAAACAGGTATTCCATCAACAGGTTCTGGTACTTTTCAAGAAGGTAGCCCTTCAGCTTTTCTTCACGCTCCAACCTTCTTCTGTTGAGAAGAATAATGATCAGCAAGGTAATCATAGTAACAATGGAGTAGATGATCACTATATAGAGAATGGTGACTAAAACGGGAGAGGTGTCAAACCGATCCAGAAGGCCCTGGGCATAACTGGATATGACCCTGTCTGGCTCCTGCTCTGCCTGGACGACATCCACCACAGTAGTATCGGACGATATCGTATCAGCCACTTCCTGGGCCTGAATATTTACAGTGCCCATGAAAGCAAGAAAGAGAGCCAGTACCAGGCCTGGATATGTAAGTTTTATACTCACTTTATAATCGCAAAATAAGCTCCCACTCTTATGTCGAACCGGCTCCTGTACTCCTGGTCGGCCCATTCTTCCCAGGCATAACCCACCATGGTAAGCAGCCTGATTGCCGGAGTTAATTTTTTGGAAAACTCAAGTCTGCCGGAGACAGCATTTAAGCGCTCCAGGTCAGATACCACATCGATCGGTTCATCCGGTGCGGTACCGTATCCCAGGGTGAGAGTCAGGTAATTGAATTTAGTGTCAAAATAGCGCCTCGCACTCAGATAATAGGAGCCGGAAACTCCGTAATCTTTGAAAAAGAGATAGTTTCTGAATGAAAACCAGTAGTTGCCCGCATATTTCTCTGCCGAAAAGGTCAGGAAGGTAAAATTCTGGTCCCAGTAAAAGTAGCGCACGCCAGCAGAGAGTGCAAATCCTAAGGGCAGCGATTGCCATAGCTCTGCTGCCGCCCTGTGTCCGGGGAAGTAGTCAACGCTTCCATTGGGTGAAAACCCGTATCCCAGCATGGAGTAAGTCGTTTTGCCCAGGGTCAGGTAGGCATCCAGGTTAATCTGCAAATCTGTAGCAGGTGCTTCGGCTCCTGCCTGATAGCCTGCGTTCAATGAGGGAATCAAAGTTCCATATTTGAAAGGTATCTCTCCACCGGCAGTCAGCATATGCCAGTTGCGCACATAGGGAACAGAAAAATGGTCATAGGAATAGAAGGCAAATATTTCCGGATGTTTGGATTGAGGCCGGGATTGCTGAAGGGCCACTTTATATCTGTCGAACGCTCCGGCTGAATCGGGCTCAATCCTGGCAGCCTGCACAGCACAACTGTCAAGCCTCTCTGAATTGTTCTCCCAGTAGGCCAGGTCGGCACATGTTTCATAGGCTTCATAAAGCTCCGGAGCCTTTGCTATTACCTCATCAAGAACCATATATGCCGAGTCGAATTCGGAATTCCATCCATGAACCCTGGCCAGGTAGAGTGCCACATCAAAATAGTCGGCATTCTCTTCCAGGAGATCATAGCCTATCTTTTTTGCAGCATCGTAGTCCCCTGAAGTCGCAAGCTCACGCATTTTCGCAAACTCTTTTTCCGGCTCGGATTGCAGTATTTCCTGGGCCTTAAGCTGAACCAGGGAAGCTCCCAGAAGAGTGATAATAATGGTTAATCTATGCATAAATCAAAATCAATTCATCGCAAAAAGGGTCTTAACCTTATCTAACATAACATTCAGATCAAAAGGCTTCGTCATATAATCAATGGCTCCCAGTTCTGCAGCATGAGCCTTGGTTTCACTGTTGGTAATACCGCTGATGACCATCACGGGTATCTTTGCTTCCATCTTCGTGTTGATATGGCGAATCAGCTCCAGTCCCTTGGTGTAGGGCATATTAATGTCAGTAATAACAAGGTCAATATGTTCCTTCCCCAGGATCTTGATCCCCTGAAACCCATCGCCGGCCATAAACACCTTAAAACCCGCCTTCTTAAGGGTATGTTCAATGGTTTTAAGAGTCATTATATTATCTTCACATACCAGGATATTCATTGTTTATTGATGGTTTCTACGGGGACTATTTAATAATGATTCGATGTTGTTCCTGCTTTTGGTCAATGGACAGTATGAATAGATAAATCCCGGGTTTCGTGTTCCGAATATCAACCCAGTTCCTTGCTTCCTCAAGAGGCAAATTCAGAATCTCCTTACCAAGCATGTCCACCACTCTCAGATTAGCTTCCTGAAATGGATCCGCAAAGGTAATACAAAATCTGTCTTTCCCCGGGTTGGGAAAAACAGAGCTAAGCCCGGAGAACAACTCTGAATCAGCAGACAAAGGATACCTCACATGGATCTGCACAGGAATCAATGCCGAACTTGCTGTTCCATCCTCCAGGTAGTACATAAAAAAATCATTTCCATGAAAGCCGGGATCAGGGTCGTACAGAAAACTGCCATCGGGATGGAGGAAGAGGCTCCCGTGTTCGGTGGTACTTCCAAAAGGGAGACTAACCTGCATTTCATTTCCATCTATGTCAAAATCATTCCTTAACAATCCTATTTCAGGCCCCGGCTCCAGGATATCGTCCGGATCCAGAAGGAAGGTGTCTGCGAAACCAATGGGTGGGGAATTGAACTGCGGCAGCATTTGTTTCATATAGTGAAAGGACTGCTTTTTGCGTTCTATGGGAGCTTCATTGGCGATCTTTTCAAAATCCCAGGGGCTCCATTGATACCTCCCGGTCTGATAAATATCATCCTGCAGGACCATGGATACTGCAATTCCATCGGAAAGTGTATCCTGCCGGTCTATAACAAGGTCCTGCCCATTCATATGTGATTCATAATGGTAGGCCCTGCCTTCCGTAGGGGCATAGAAATTGAGCAGGGTCCAGGGGATCCGGATCTCCACACTGTCATTAAACAAGGTAACTGCATTCAGAAACTGGTAGGGATCCTCCGAGGTGGAAATATTCAGTTCCCCGATATACTGGATACTGTTGTAAAAATAACTGGTCTGCCATTTTACAGGATTCCAGGTTCCGCTATTGCCGGACACTGAGACCACCGTATCAAGTCTGTCTAATGCCTTAATGCCAAAACAATCATAAGAAGGAATCACATACAGTTGTGCCTGGTCTCCGCCCAGGGGTATCTGGAGAGCAAACTCGGCCCGAAGTGTATCGGGCGAAACTCCGATGGATGTACCATTGGGGAGTACCGATTCTCCCAGGTTCGATTCGTAGGTGTCAAATGCAACCCAGAGTGTATCATCACTGAACAGGGCTGTTTTCAAATGAGCCCTTACCCGGAAAAAGGTGTAATCGGCATGTACCTGGATGCTGGTAATTGAACTGTCAGGGTAAGAAGCCGTCTCAGTAAAGTTTTCCGGGGGAGGCGCATAGGACAGGATACCAAAATTCTGCTCCGGTCCGGTGATATTGTGCCACAAATGACGGTACTGCTTGTCTGAAAATGGATTGGTGATCCAGGTCTGTTTGAACCACTCATCGATCAGGGCAAAGTGAACTCCGCCGGCACATCCCGAGTACTCAATATTATCAAGCATCCTGATGTTATGAACCCCCTGTTCTTCCTCTGAAATACCTCCATGGTGCATGCCCGAAGGTGCAAGATGTCCGGCTCCCCAGCTGGATGGCACTCCGAATTCGGCAATGATCAGTGGAATATCCTGGTAATGTGCTTTCAGATCCTTCAGATAGCCCAGGTAAGAATTGGGCCCGACGGAATCGGATTCCGCCAGGTAAGAGGGATCCTGGATGATGAAATCGGGGTAGTAGGGATAAGCATGGTATCCAATGAAAAAACCAGGCGAATTCTCTGTATGCAGCAGGTTGGCCAGATCGATCTGTTCAAGGTCTTCTGAGCTTCCAACATGCTCTTCTTCTGTTGGATGGTACAGGGGATCCAGAGTGGGCCAGGATGAAAAACCTACCGGCCGAAACTTCTGATAATGCTCATATTCATACTGCATCAGTCCGTCAAATCGCTCGGTCAGCCAGACTTCCACCGGATCGCCCGCCGGGAGCTGAAAGTAAGTTCCTGCATAAGTTGTTTCACCTGGATGGGCCTCATTGGTCAGGGATACCTCTTCAGGATAAATCTCCCTGCCGGGCAGATAACCTATGACCCAGGGGGAGATATCGGAAGTAAAGTCACCATAGGCCCTCCCAAATCGGTGCCCAATGCTGATATTACCGTGTACAGCGTCCACCACCTCCCTGATGCCCTGGTCCAGGATAGCAGTCAGCTCATAAAGATCAGCAGCCACCTCTACCTCCTCCAGCCAGACTCCGTGAAGCACCAGCAGGGGATTTTGCGGATTAGCCAGGTTGTAGGCTCTTAATTCATCATAGAACCTTGGATAATGGAGGGTATACAGGCGGATGGTATTGTATCCTGCTTCCTTAATCAGGCCGAACCAGCGACGGTAGTCTTCCGTGGTGGCCGCCAGCTCTCCGGGCTGGGTTCCAGGCACTGAAACGCCCAGATTGATCCCTTTGATAAAAATCGGGACATAGTTGAAGCCGTTCCAAATGGCAAACTTATCCTCCTTTATAGCATAGTCGCCCCGGTACATTTCCGGTTCTGCAATATCCTTCAGATGCTGGCCGAATCCATAACTTAGAAATCCCTGAATCAGAACAAAAAATACAAGTAGTTTAAAATGGAAAGAGGATTTCAAAATTATCATCAGCAATTGGATAAAAGATATAAGTGGTAAAATTAGTTCTTCTTTCTGAGAGATGACTTCTTTTTTTGTGAATAATCTTATCCCAAATCACGGATCAGCAACTCGATGTTCTGTAAACCGCGTTGTTCAAGTATCAGCTCCTTGTTGATCATTACCCGGTCGATGGTGGATTGATCAAAGTAGCGGATGGTAACCAGTTCAAGGCCTGTCTGGTAGGCTACTTTATACTTCTCTTCCAGTTCATCGCATACCAGCCTGACTTTCCGCTTGTCGTTGTTCACAATCATCTTAAAGCTGATGGCCGAATTCTGCATCAGGTTAATCTTCAATCCATGTTTAGAGAATATTCCAAAAATCTCCTCCAGGTTTCCCTCGTTTATAAAAGAGAAATCGAGGGGTGAGATACGAATCAGCACCTGGTCCATTTTAAAAATAAAAGAAGGCGTCAGTTTGCTATAGGAGAGATTCCCCACCAGGGTGCCCGGTGCATGCGGATTCAAAAATGATTTCACATGCAAATTGATATTTTTATTCTGCAGGGGCTTGATGGTTTTGGGATGAATCACACTGGTACCAAAATAGGCCAGCTCAATGGCATCGAGATAAGACAGCTTATCCAGGAGAACAGTGTCGTCGAAATATTTAGGGTCAGCATTTAAAACACCCGGCACATCTTTCCAGATGGTGACGCTTTCAGCCTTCAGCATATAGGCAAGAATGGCTGCCGTGTAGTCCGATCCTTCCCTGCCCAGTGAGGTGCTCTGATCGTTGATGGTGGAGCCCAAAAAACCCTGGGTAATCAGGATCCGTTCCCCGTTAAATGCAAAATGCTTGTTCACCAGCTGGCTCGAAAGCTCCCAGTCAACTTTGGCCTCCCTCCAGTTATTGTCGGTTTTCAGGGAACGGCGAATATCCATCCAGCGGGTGCTTACATCAGAATTGTTCAGAAAATGACCAATGATGGTGGTGGAGAGCAACTCTCCGTAACAGATCAGCTGGTCATAGTCAAAATCGTAATTAAGGGTAGGCTCCTTGGCCAAGCGGTCGGCCAGCTTGCTAAAAAGTTCCTCTACATCAGCATATACTTTATGACCCTTATCCTTAAAGAGTCCGTCCACAACCTCCATGTGGTAAGCCTTCAGCACCTTGTATTGCTCCTTCAACTCCTCACTTCTTCCTGCTGTATACAGATCGATAATCCCTTCGATTGCATTGGTGGTCTTTCCCATGGCAGATACCACTACCACAATCTTTTCCTCCTCGAATTGCTGAAGAATCTTTACTATATTTTTTACCGCTTCGGCGCTTTTGACCGATGCCCCGCCAAATTTGAATACAAGCATATTGTATTGATTAATTGCAAAATGAAAGGCAAAATTAACTAAATCTTCATTGAAAGCAACCGGGCAATTCGTTCCCCGCATCGTTCCAGGAGTTGTTTCCCGTCTCTTAATGAAGCTTCCAGATCGCCGGGCTTTTCCTGAATGGGCATCAGCACATCAAAACCTTCTTCATAAAGTGCACTGGCATCCTCATCCAGAGTTCCTGCTACACCAATCACAGGTTTCCCATACTTGAGAGCCATCTGTGCCACCCCGAAAGGAGTCTTGCCAAAGCAGGTCTGGGCATCCATCTTTCCCTCCCCGGTAATCACCAGGTCAGCTTCCCTGATCTTTTCTTCAAGTCCCACCGCCCCGGCAATCATATCAAATCCCTTCATCAGGCTGGCATCCAGAAAAGCCATCAGGCCCGCGCCCAGTCCACCGGCAGCTCCTGCACCAGGGATCTCCGAGATTTCTTTTCCCAGTTTGTTCCCTGATGAGCTCGGCAAAATGCACCAGGTTCTCGTCCAGTTTCTTCACCATCTGCCGGGTCGGCCCCTTTTTGGGGACCATATACGGCAGAGGCTCCCTGCGGACCGCTTAGGGGATTGCTTACATCACAGGCCACAAGGATTTCTGTTTCAGCCAAACGTGGATCCAGTCCTTCCATATGGATCTGCTCCACCTCACTCAGGGCACCACCCCCCTGAACAGATAAGGGGCCAAACTTCCCTGCTGAATTTCACCCCAAGGGCCTGGGCCATCCCGGCTCCACCATCGTTGGTGGCGCTCCCCCCGATCCCCAGCAGGATCTTCCTTACACCCCGGTCCAGGGCATCCTTAATCAGCTGTCCGGTCCCAAAGGTGGAGGTGATCCAGGGATCCCGTTCCTCTTGTTTGAGAAGCTCAATTCCGGAAGCTGCAGCCATCTCTATCACTGCAGTCTCCCCATCGCCGCTTATGCCATAAAAAGATTCTGTTTCCCGCATCAAAGGATCCAGAACCTTCAGTTGAACAACTTTTCCTCCTGTGGCATCCACAAGCGATTCAACTGTTCCCTCCCCTCCATCTGCCATGGGTAGCAGGATGCAGAGGGCATCCGGTATTATTTTCTGAACCCCTCTGCCCAGGGCAGAAGCTACTTCTTTGGCGCTCAGACAATCCTTAAATGAATCAGGTGCAATCAGTATTTTCATCCAAGCATAAAATTATTGGATTTTTTTGGATATTTTGATCCCTCCAATAAAACTCTTGCAGATGTCTGTCGGATTACTTGCCCTGCTGGCCGCCGTTCCCATTATTTCCATCTTTGTTCTGATGGTGGGATTCCGCTGGCCGGCCACCAAAGCCATGCCGGTGGCCTTTTTCATTACCCTGCTGCTGGCAATATTTATCTGGAAGACTCCGGGAACTGGATCCTGGCCTCCACCCTCAACGGGGTGGTAATTGCCTTTAAAATCCTCTTTATCATTTTTGGCGCCCTCCTGCTTCTTTTCACCATGCGTGAAAGTGGTGCCATCGAAGCAATCAACCGCGGTTTTACCAATATTTCGACTGATAAACGGGTACAGGCCATTATCATCGCCTGGCTCTTCGGGGGATTTATTGAAGGGTCTGCAGGATTCGGAACTCCGGCAGCCCTGGCCGCACCCTTGCTGCTCTCCCTGGGATTTCCTGCCCTGGCAGCAGTGATGGTGGCACTGATTGCCAATGTAACCCCCGTATCCTTCGGATCGGTGGGAACACCCACCCTCCTGGGGATCCAGCCCTCCCTGGATATTCCGTCAGTTCAGCAGCATATTGCTGCAGCCGGATGGATCTTCCGGGCTACATGCAGCAGGTGGGTGTATGGACCGCCCTGCAGCATGCCCTGCCCGGACTGCTGCTTCCCCTGATTATGGTGGCCATGATGACCCGCTTCTTTGGGGAAAAACGAAGTTTCCGGGAGGGACTGGCCATCTGGCCCTATGCCCTTTTTGCCGGCTTCTGTTTTGTGGGGCCCTATGTGCTGGTGGCCCTGCTGCTGGGACCTGAATTTCCAAGTCTGCTGGGCGGACTACTGGGACTGGGCATCCTGATTCCTGCCACCAGGGCCGGATTCCTGGTACCAAAAACCACCTGGGACTTTCCTGAAAAATCAAGCTGGGAAAAGAACTGGAGCGGCACCATCACCATGGAACAGTCAGGGAACACGCGGGTTTCCATACTGAAAGCCTGGATGCCCTATGTGATGATCGGCCTTTTGCTGGTTCTTACCCGCGTGCGCACCCTGCCCTTTTATAATTGGGTCAAATCGGCCGATATTCCCTATAGTGATCTCTTTGGAACCTCGGTAAGCGGGACCATCGATCCCCTTTACAATCCCGGAATTCTTCCCTTCATCCTGGTGGCCCTCCTGTGCATTCCCCTGTTCCGGCATGAAGGGCAGACAGGTGGGTGCGGCCTGGTCGGAATCCCTGAGAAGAATTAAGAATCCCATGATTGCCCTGCTTTTTGCCGTACCCATGGTCAGGATCATGATGCAATCGGGCAATAATCCCGGAGGAGATCGTTGGAATGCCCATTGCCATGGCCACAGCCATGGCCGGCATCTTCCAGGGAGCCTGGCCGCTGGTGGATGCCTTTGTGGGTGCCCTGGGCTCCTTTATGGCCGGTTCCAATACCGTATCCAACATGCTGTTTTCCGTATTCCAGTTCTCCATTGCCGACCAGCTGGGTATGTCCACCATCCTGATCATAAGCTCTGCAGAATATCGGGGGCGCCATGGGCAATATGATTTGCGTGCACAATGTAATTGCCGCCTGTGCCACGGTCGGACTGGTCGGGGTGGAAGGCTTGCTGATCCGAAGGAACCTGCTTCCCATGACTATCGTGGGACTTATCGTGGGGCTCATTGGCCTGCTACTTGTTTATACTGTGGGGCGGGGAATTATTTAGTAACATCATTAGCTCTGATATGCAGATTGAACTGGCCTATGGAAAGGAGCGGCTGAAAGCAGAGATTCCCGATCATGTTCACACCGAAGTGGTGGAACCCCGGTATGTGAAGGGTTTGCCCGACCAGCTTCTGGCTGTGAAGGAGGCCCTGGCCAATCCGATTCACCTTCCTCCCCTTTCCGGATTGGTTCGTGAAGGGCAGAAGGTGGCTATTATCTTCAGCGACATTACCCGGGCCACCCCTTATCATATGATACTTCCCCCCCTGCTTCAGGCCCTGGACCACCTTCCCGACGATCATATCACCTTCTTCTGTGCTACCGGGACCCACCGTCCGGCCACTCCCGAAGAGCTGATCACCATCCTCGGCAAAGAAGTGACAGAGCGATTCAGGATCGTGCAAAACAATGCATCTGACCCATCGCAACAGAAATTTGCAGGATGCACCTCTTCCGGAAACCGCATCCTGCTCAATAAGGAGATTCTGGATTATGACCTGAGAATCCTTACCGGATTCATTGAGCCTCATTTCTTTGCAGGTTTTTCCGGCGGAGGGAAAGCCCTGATGCCGGGAATGGCTTCCCTGGAGACGGTACGAATGAATCACTCCCTCAGGATGCTGGACAATCCCAATACCCGTTGGGGCCATACATCCGGCAATCCACTTTGGGAGGATGTTATGGAGGCAGCCGAACTGGCGGCACCGCTCTTCCTGCTGAACATTACGCTAAACAGGGACAAGGAGATCACCGGGGTATTCGCCGGTGAGCTGAGAGAGGCACATTCGTGTGGCTGTGCCTTTGCAAAGGAGACTGCCATGGCTCCCCTGAAAGAGGCCTTTGATATAGTGATCACAAGCAACTCAGGCTACCCGCTCGATCTGAATATATACCAGTCGGTGAAGGGGATGAGTGCTGCAGAAAGGGTGGTGAAGGAGGGTGGAAGCATCATCATGGTCGCCGAGTGCTGGGACGGGATCCCCTTCAGGAGCGACTACGAGATCATCCTTAAATCGGTGGATAAGGTGGAGTCTTTGATGGGCTTCATCAGGGAGCATGAAACAGAGCTGCAGGATACATGGCAGGTCTACTTCCAGGCAATGGTCCAGATGAAGGCCGATGTCTTTCTCTACAGTAAACTGGATCCCGAAACCGTTAAAAGCGCTCACCTGGAACCGGTAAGCAACATCAACAGCCTGATATTGGAGCTGGTGGAGAAGTATGGTCCGGATACCCGGATTTGCGTCCTGCCCGAAGGCCCGCATACGATTCCCTACCTCACATAAAATGCATTTAAGTACTTTAGATACAGTTAATAGAACCTAATAACAACATACCATGAAAAGAGCCAGCAAAACGATGATCCAGGGTCGAACAAATGATTGGGAACAACTTGGGCCCGGACTTTCCAGGCAGATTCTCGGATGGGATAATCAGATCATGATGGTGAAAGTAAAGTTCGAAAAGGGAGTCAACGCCAGTCAGCACTCACACTTTCATACCCAGACTTCCTTTTGTCACAGCGGGAAATTCGAATTTACCATCGATGGAAAAAAGTATGAAGTCGGGCCAGGTGATGGTCTTTATATCGCCCCCAACCTCTTACACGGTGCCGTCTGTCTTGAAGCAGGTGTGGTTCTGGATGTTTTCAGCCCTGTACGGGAGGATTTCCTGGATGGAACACTTCCTTCCTACCTGGCGGGAGAGAAGTAAGATCGGGGTCCCGGCATCTGTCACTTTTTTGCTAAGTTTGCGCCGTAACAGGCCATGAAGAATCCTTATCCATCTCATCCCCATTTCACGCAACTCACCTCTTCCCTTGAAGCAGGGGATCAAAAGCTACAGTATCTGGAAGGACTGACCGGTTCTTCTCGTTCTGCCCTGATTCATGCCTGCCTGAATGAAGTGAAAGGAGCCCACCTGATTCTGTTCCAGGACAAGGAGGAGGCTGCCTATTTTTATACCGACCTTGTGACTCTTGACGGATCGCCCGACCGCACCCTTTTCTTTCCCTCATCCTACAGGCGATCGGTCCAGTATCAGCAAACCGATGAGGCCAATATTATTACCCGGACCCAAACCCTGAGACGACTGTCGGAGCGCAGGGTAGCCAGCTTTATTGTCTCCTATGCCGAGGCGCTGGTGGAATCGGTGGTATCCAAAAAACAGCTGGGCGAATCCACACTTGAGATCAAACAGGGAGAGAAGATCGATATGGCCTTCCTGGAGGAGGTGCTGCAAGCCTATGATTTTGACCTGGTCGATTTTGTGCATGAACCCGGACAGTATGCCATAAGAGGTGGTATCGCCGATGTCTTCTCCTATGCCTCCAGTCACCCGAGCCGCATCGATTTCTTTGATGATGAGGTGGATTCCATCCGGATCTTTGATACGGATACACAGCGATCGCTGGAAACGGTTAAGAAGGTCAGTATTATCCCCAATATACAGTGGGAAACCGAGAGAGGCGAAAAACGAATCTCCTTCCTGGAATATATCCCCCATGGAACCACTATCTGGGTGGATAATCCGGAGGTGCTGTGCGATCATATTGAAACGCTTTACCAGCGGACCGAGCTGGAAGCTGAAGCGGAACGGGAGATTGATAAGACAAAATTCCTCAAGACAGGAAATGAGATCGGCTCGCAGCTGGAACAGTTCCCACAGGTGATCTTTGGCATTGCTGACAGGGAAAAGGAAAAGAAGACCTGGCATTTTTCCACCTCTCCACAGCCTGCCTTTCAAAAGAACTTTGAGCTGCTCACCACCCATCTCAATGAGCGTTCAGCCGAAGGCTATACCAACTATATCCTCTCGGACAATCAGAAACAGCTGGAACGCCTGCAGGCCATCTTTAATGAGATTGACCCGGAGCTGCAGTACCAGACAGTAGCTCAAACCATCCATGAAGGCTTCACCGATCATGATCTGAAGCTGGCATTCTATACCGACCACCAGATCTTTGAACGCTATCACAAATTCAGGTTCCACGACCGCTTCAGTAAAAAGGAGTCCGTATCGGTCAAAGAACTGATTGGCCTCAATCCCGGCGATTATGTGGTGCATGTGGATCATGGGATAGGGATATTCGGGGGACTGGAAAAGATTGATGTGAACGGGAAGATCCAGGAGGCCATCAAGCTGGTATATAAGGACCAGGATGTGCTCTATGTGAACATCCATTCCCTGCATCGCATTACCAAGTACAAGG
Organism: uncultured Bacteroidales bacterium; assembly: GCA_963753765.1. Classification (GTDB taxonomy): domain Bacteria; phylum Bacteroidota; class Bacteroidia; order Bacteroidales. The sequence goes on along the minus strand of CAVWDQ010000020.1, from coordinate 103,402 downwards.
GAAAGGATACGGGTTCGCCCAAAATCTATAAACTTGGCACCGGAGCATGGCAGAAGCTGAAAAGCAATACCAAAAAGAAGGTCCAGGACATCGCCCGGGAGCTGATCCTGCTGTATGCCAAAAGAAAGGAACAGGAAGGATTTCCTTTCTCGGCCGATACCTACCTGCAACAGGAACTGGAGTCTTCCTTTATCTATGAGGATACACCCGACCAGCTGAAGGCCACCGCAGATGTAAAAGCCGGAATGGAGGCAGGATTCCCCATGGACCGGCTGGTTTGCGGAGATGTGGGATTCGGGAAGACAGAAGTAGCCATCCGGGCAGCCTTTAAGGCCGTTACCGACAGTAAGCAGGTGGCCGTACTGGTCCCCACAACTGTTCTGGCCTTCCAGCACTATAACACTTTCAGGGAACGGCTCAGGGGATATCCCTGCACGGTTGATTATATAAGCAGGTTCCGCAGTTCGGCCGACCAGCGAAAGATTGTATCAAATCTGAAGGATGGGAAGATTGATATCATTATCGGGACCCATAAACTGGTTGGAAAGGAGATCGAATTCAAGGACCTGGGACTCCTGGTAATTGATGAGGAACAGAAGTTCGGAGTAGGTGTCAAGGAAAAGTTAAAGCAGTTGAAACTGAATGTGGATACCCTGACCCTGACAGCTACGCCTATCCCAAGAACTCTGCAATTCTCCCTGATGGGTTCCCGGGACCTGAGTATTATTAATACACCCCCACCCAACCGCCATCCCATTATCACAGAATTACACTCTTTTAACGAAGAGATTATTAAGGAAGCTATTGAATACGAAGTGAGCCGGGGCGGACAGGTATTTTTCATCCATAACAGGGTTCAGAATATCATGGAGATCAAAGAGATCATAGATCGGGTGGTTCCCGGAATCCGTTCGGTGGTGGCCCACGGTCAAATGGAGGGCCGTAAGCTGGAATCTGCAATGCTCGATTTTATACAGGGGGATTACGATGTGCTTATCGCGACCACCATTGTGGAATCGGGACTGGACATTCCCAACGCCAATACAATAATTATCAACAACGGCCAGAACTTCGGACTGAGTGATTTGCATCAGCTCAGGGGCCGGGTGGGACGATCAAATAAGAAGGCCTTCTGTTATATCTTTGCCCCGCCGGTGACCCTGCTCTCGCAGGAGGCCAGAAGGAGGCTGAAAGCCGTGGAAGAGTTCTCGGCCCTGGGAAGTGGTTTCAATATTGCGCTGCAGGACCTGGATATCAGAGGTGCGGGCAACCTCCTGGGCGCTGAACAGAGCGGTTTTATTGCTGATATTGGCTTTGACACCTATAACAGAATCCTGAACGAGGCCATTGCCGAATTAAAGGAGACAGAATTTAGTGAGCTTTACGAAAAGCCAGCGGAAACCCCGGGTAAGCCACAGGAAGAAACCTTGTTTCTTACTGATTGTCATATCGATACAGATATGGAACTGCTCTTTCCGGACCAGTATGTCTCCAACATCAGTGAACGGGTGGATCTATACAGGAGACTGGATGCCATCAAGGACGAAAAAGGACTGGAGGAATTCAGGGAAATGCTCATGGATCGCTTCGGTGCTCTTCCTGCTCCTTCAGAGGAATTATTAAAGGTTGTGCAGCTCCGCTGGCTGGCACAACGCACGGGTGTTGAAAAGATAGTTTTGAAAAAGAGCATTCTGATCACGTATTTTGTAAGCAATCCCGAATCACCCTTCTACAGCTCAGAGAAGTTCAAAGAGGTGATCCGGAATATCCAGGCCAATCCGGGAATCTTCAGAATGCGCGAAGACCAGGAAAAATTGAGCCTGAGAAGTGATCATGTAAACAGTGTGGAAGAGGCATATCAAATTGTGCAGAGACTGAGTAAGGGATAAAAAATATGAACCTGGTTCTAGACCTAGGAAACACCTATGGAAAGATTGCAGTATGTGACCACGAAAAGGTGGTCGAGGTTGCCTCCTATGAAAAAATCAGCAGCCGGGAGATTTCTTACTTTAATATTCGCTACAGTGGACTAAAGGGCGCTATCATCTCTTCGGTGGTAAATTACTCCAGGGAGATAATCGACTACCTGGGTATGCTCTACGGGACCTGCATTGAGCTGAATCATTCCACACCCATTCCGCTGGTAAACAAATATCTTACACCCGACACCCTGGGCTATGATCGGATTGCATCAGCTGTAGGCGCATATACTATTTGTCCCGGCAAAAACGTTCTGGTTATAGATGCCGGCACCGCCATCACCTACGATATAGTTACCTCGGAGGGTGAGTTTCTGGGAGGGAACATCTCTCCCGGTGTGGAGATACGATTTAAATCGCTCAATAAATACACCAATCGCCTGCCGCATCTGGAGCGTCCTTCGGAGATACCATCCCTGGTGGGTAGCAGTACCAGGGAAGCCATACAATCGGGAGTTGTAAACGGTTTGCTCTTCGAAATGGACGGATTTATTGAGGCTATTAGTGAGAAATACCCTAAATTACAGGTTGTTTTAACTGGTGGCGACGCAAAATACTTTGTCGGAAAGCTAAAAAATAGCATCTTTGTGGACCCTAATCTGAACCTAATAGGACTTAACAGAATATTGGAGCACAATGCAGAAAGAGAGAATTAGTTCATTTATAGTCAGTTTAGTAGCCGTTTTTATCATTTCCACTCCCCTCTCAGGCCAGTTTAATACCTATTCGCCCTATACTCTATTTGGATTGGGCGATATGGCTAAAAAAGGAACTGCTCAGAACCAGGCCATGGGCGGAACGGGACTTGCTGTGGCGCAAAACAACAGGATCAATTACCTGAACCCGGCATCCTTTTCATCGCTGGACAGCACCTCAGTCTATTTTGATTTCGGGCTCAACTCTTTCCACAATAAGTATGAGACTGATGACTTTACCAATTCATGGTTTAATGTGAACCTGCATAATGTGAACTTTGCCTCATCCATGGGTAAATACCTTGGGATTTCTGCCGGAATAGTTCCCTACAGCAGCATTGGTTACAACATCAAACAGGAGTATGACGATTATGTCAATGGCATGGCCACCGATACTTATTTCCAGGGTGAGGGGGGAATCATGAATTTCTACGTTGGGACATCCGTCAAATTACTGGATCGTATTTCACTGGGATTTACCATGAATTACCTGATGGGCAAACTTACCCGGGAAAGGGCCGTGGATTTTCCCATGAATTCCACTTACTCGGGCGTAACCTCCTCGGAAATTGTGAACCTGAGAAAGCCTGTTTTCACGCTTGGGCTTCAGTATACAGAGACATTTGATGACAAATTTTTCTTTACTGTAGGTGGAATCTATGATTTTAAAGCCAGTACCGAACTGACAAATGAGTATATAGTCACCAACGAGTTCTACCCCGACGACCCCGTCTGGTTAAATGACACTACAGAGATAGATCCGGATTATCTCCTGGGAGAGGACACTGCCATGAAAACCCTTAATATCCCACAGAAGATAGGAGTTGGAGTGGCTTTCGGGATTCCTGATAAACTAATTATTACAGGCGATTACTATGTACAGGACTGGACCGGTTCCATGTCGGGTGAAAATTACACTTCTACTAAAGCCTCATCCTGGCATTTCGGAGCTGAATATACTCCCAATGCGCAAGCTATCCGGGGCTACCATAAGCTGATGACCTATCGATTGGGTGGCTACTTCTACAACGATTACCTGATGGTCAACGATTACCAGCTGGAAGACTATGGCATAACATTTGGGGTAGGTTTTCCGGTAAAAACAATCAGGTCGAGCCTGAACCTTTCTTTTACTTACGGTACCAGAGGTACTACAGAGTACAATTTAGTAAAAGAAAATTATGGAATTATCACATTTAATGTAACTTTACATGACTTGTGGTTCCGAAAAAGGAGATTTGATTAAACAAGAACTATAATGAACGGTATGAAAACGAAAGCTCTCAAAACCATCCTGTTGACAGCAATGTCTCTTTTGTTTGTCCTACCTGCTATTTCACAGACGGGCATTGAGGACGGATCAAAATATGGCAAAGGTCAGGATAGCATCAATTGTATTAAAAACCTTTCACTCTACAGGGAGTTCTTTAAACACAGCAACTACAAAGACGCCATAAACCCCTGGCGGAGTGTGTTTGGCGAATGCCCGGCTGCCAGTGAGCGGATGTATGTAGAGGGCATTACCATGTACCGAAAGTTTATCGAATCCTCTTCGAATCCGGGACGAACCGATGAGTTGGTAGACACCCTCCTGATGATTTACGACAGGCGGATTGAATATTTTGGAGGAGAGGGAAATGTGCTGGGAAGAAAGGGAATTGATGAACTGCGCTATCGCAGGCTCGATAATGACGAAAGCATAAATGTTGAAGCTGTAAGTGATGCATATGCTGCCCTGAAACGAAGCATCGAACTGGAGAAAAACAAATCCAGGGATGCGGTAATGATTACGTTTATTTCTGCCAGTATTACCATGAACCAGAAAGGCAAAATTGATGACAACCAGGTCATTGAAGATTACTTTATGGCTACTGAGATTATAGATGGGCTGCTGAATAAGGGTTCCAAATGGCAACGTGCCAAGGACCAGATCGATGATAACATGATCAAGAGCGGCATCTTAACCTGTGATGCACTTAATGGCTATTATACTCCTCAATTTGAAGCGAACAAAGAGGATATAGAATTTCTTCAGAAAGTAATCAAGTTCTACGATGCTTCGGGTTGTGACAGGGCCGATCTCTATGTGCAGGCATCCGAACAGATGTATAAAATTGATCCGGGTCCTCAATCTGCACACCAGCTGGGTATCCTGTTTATTTCCAAGAATGATTTCGAAAAAGCAGCCTACTACCTGAGCATGGCTATTCTTGGCAGCGATCTTGATGACGAAACCAGGGCAGAATGGAACTATGAACTGACTATTGTCAGCCTTGCCAACAAAGACTATTGCGAGGCAATTGCCTATGCACAGAATGCAATTGCCTATAAAAACAATTACGGAAAAGCATATATTGCTCTGGGTGATGCCATTATTGCCTCCCGGGACAATCTGGGTGATGACTTCGAAAAGCGCACTGCATTCTGGGTAGCAGCTGACAAATATGCCAAAGCAAAATCAGTGGATCCCAGCGTTGCTGCTGATGCCAACAAGAAACTGAACGATTATTCATCTCAGTATCCCAACCACGAAGAGGTATTCTTCAGGGATCTTAAAGATGGTGACTCTTATCAGGTGAAAGGATGTATTAATGAATACACCACTGTCAGATCAAGAAAATAGAGTCAGAAGCTCACATATTGAAAAGCCGCCCCTATCAGGGTGGCTTTTTTTTTCCTTACCTTTGCAATTATGCGAAATGTCCTGAATAGTCGTGTGGGAATGATTCTCTTCCTGGTATTATTGCTGGGGAGCTGCGAGAACGATATTGAGCGTATAAACATGCTTACCGACGAGTCGCAAGCTCCAACAATACAGGGGACAAACATTGAGGTTATATACAGCGATTCGGCAAAAGTCCAGGTACAGATCCTGGCCCCGGCTTACAAACAGTATCCCATGGCAGAAAGACCATATATGGAATTCGAAAATGGACTGGAAGTCTTTTTTTACGACGACTCTGCAAAGATTGAGTCCGAGCTCCGGGCAGAATATACCATCTATTATATGGAGGAACGGCTCTGGCATGCCACGGGAAATGTGGTCGCACAAAAATTCGGCAGCGGGGATGCCCTCTATACCGACGAATTATTCTGGGATGAGAGTGAGCAGTTGATCTACTCGGACTCCTATACCAGGGTGATTAGTGAAGGAAATACCCTCTATGGAAAAAAGGGGTTCAGATCGCATCAAAGTCTGTCCAACTGGCAGTTAATAGGTTCAAGTGGTACCATACAAGTGCAGGATGAGGAGTAGTGTATCTGGTTTTTTTGAAGTGGTCTGGTTTGTTCTCGGCGGACTGATGCTCTTTATGGCAGTGGACCTCCTGCTGGATTCAGGTCTGGGCGACAGCTGGTATTATTTTCTGTTCTCCTTACTTGCCTTTGCCATGTACTTTTTAAGAAGACGCTCCAGAATCACTCGAAGGTAGACCATGAATTATCTGAACCTGATCACCCTTATACTGGTATCCATGCTGTTTTCGGCCTTCTTTTCAGGTATGGAGATTGCCTTTGTCTCCTCCAATAAGTTGAGGATTGAAATCGACAGGAAGCAGAAGAAAGTTTTTGCTGGTATTGTCAGCTTCTTTAACAAGCATCCATCCAGGTTTATCGCCACCATGCTGGTGGGGAATAACATAGCGCTGGTCATCTACGGTATCGCCTTTGCCATGTTGCTGGAAGAGCCTCTCAGGAACATCCTGGGAAGTAACGCCGAAGCTGCCCTCCTGCTGGTCCAGACCCTGATCTCTACCCTGCTCATCCTGCTCACAGCTGAATTTCTACCCAAGACCCTGTTCCGGATCAATCCCAACAACTCACTTCGCCTGCTGAGTTTGCCCATCATGCTCTTTTATACCATCCTCTATCCGGTAACCATTCTGACCATTGGCATCTCCAACTTTACCATGAAATACCTGCTAAGGGTCAAGCCGGACACGGTTGAATCCGAGCCTGTATTCGGGAAGGTTGACCTGGATCATTTCCTCACCACCCGTAAGCCGGAACAAATCATAGATGGCGAGGAGACAGGTGATCTGAAGATATTTGAGAACGCACTTGAATTTTCCGGTCTGAAAGTGCGCGAGTGCATGATTCCCCGTACCGATGTGGTTGCCCTTGAAGTGGATTCGTCCCTTGAAGATCTGACCGAACGTTTTATTGAAAGCGGATTAAGCCGGATCCTGATCTACCAGGATACCATCGACAATGTAATTGGTTATGTAAATTCCAAAGATCTGTTCAAAAAACCGGCAAGGATCAAATCTCATCTCAAGGAGATACAGATTGTACCGGAGACCCTCCCTGTAAATAAATTGCTAACCGGCTTTATCAAGGAAGGAAAGAGCATTGCCCTGGTGGTGGATGAGTTTGGGGGCACATCGGGTTTGATTACTACTGAAGATATCATTGAAGAGATCTTTGGTGAAATTGAGGACGAACATGATAGCAGCGACCTGGTGGAAAAAGAGCTGGAAAAAAATCACTTTCTGCTTTCAGGGCGTCATGAAATTGATTACCTCAATGAAAAATATTTCCTGGGAATCCCTGTCTCCGATGAGTATGATACCCTGGCAGGATATATCATTTACCACCTGGAAAGCATTCCGGAGAAGGATACTACCCTGCAGCTGGACAACTTCCTGATAATCATAACAGATGTCAGCTCGAACCGCATTGAGGAGGCAGAGCTGAAGGTGATCCGTCCCTGAATACGCAATTTTCATTCATTCTTTGTGTATTAAACCTCTAATTATTACTATATTCGTACGCTCAAAAAATAAGGTATACAATCAGTTAAACAGTATTTATATAAATGGCAACATTACAGAATATCAGAAACAAGGCGGGACTACTTGTAGCCGTTGTGATAGGACTTGCACTTTTTGCATTTATCCTTGGTGACCTGATGGGTTCAGGTTCAAGTTCCATGGGGAAAAGATCCGTTGCAGAGATCAATGGAAAAGGTATCGGAGTAAACGACTATATGAACCGGGAAAAGGCCCTGAGGGAATTTTACGAGCTTAATGCTGGCGGACAATCGCTGGATGCAGAGCTTGAAAGACAAATCCAGCAGGAAACCTGGAGAAGGCTGATCAGAGAAAGTATCATGGAGCCCTCATTCAATAAGCTTGGGCTATATGTAAGTGCCGATGAATTGAAGACCATGATCACAGGTGACCAGAGTATGGGTTTAAATGCAAATCCGGCACTGAGTGAGCCACATCCCATTATTCGCCAGATGTTTTCCAATCCTGAAACCGGGCAACTGAATCGTGCTGTGATGACCAATTATTTCAACAGCCTGGATAATCCTCAGTTTGCCCAGGAGAAGAAACGTTGGCTATTTATCGAAAATGAGATCGTTGAGGAGAAGATGAATCAGAAGTATTTCAACCTGGTTAGAAAAGGATTTCAGCCCTCCTCCCTTGACCTGAAAGATTATATCACTGAAAGCCGAAAAAGCACCGATTTTGCATATATCTCCAAGCCATTTACCGAGATTGCAGATGAAGATATCACCATTACCGATGCGGATCTGAAAGCTTATCTTAAAGAACATCGGGAGACCTATAAGCAGGATGCCTCCAGGACCTTCCAGTATGTGGTGTTCGAAGTAGAGCCCAGTGAAAAAGACGTGGAGAGTGCCGAATACTGGTCCACCCAGACCCTGGTTGAGTACAGCAGGATTTCAGGTGATGAGATACCCCGTTATGTGAATGGTACATCAGATGAGCCTTTCGATGACAGGTACTATACTTATGAGGAGTTACCCGAACTTATAAGGGATTCCGTTTACAATGCAAGCCAGGAGACCATTGTAGGACCCTATCGCGATCAGGAGTCCTTCAAACTGTCACGTGCCTATAATTCCCAGATGAGGGCCGATTCCGTAAGGGTTCGCCATATCCTGCTTTCCCTGCAGGCCTACGGTGGAAACAGGCAGATGATCAGTGAACTGGCCGACAGCCTGAAAGGAGTCGTCGAGAACGGAGGCAATTTTAACCTTATTGCCATGGAGTACTCGGCCGATGAAAGCAACCGTGCCATTGGAGGAGACCTGGGCTGGTTCAGTGAGGGTCAAATGGTAAGCGCCTTTAACGATGCCTGTTTTGAAAACAGCAAGGGAGATATAGTCACTGCCGAAACACAATTTGGCACCCATATCATCAAGATAGAAGAGCAGAGCAGGCCCGTGAAAAAGGTACAGGTTGCAACAGTAGTCAGGCACATTTTTGCCAGCGACGAAACCAATCAGGACTATTATAACCGTGCGGTTAAATTCAGAGGAAAAGCCACCGATCTGGAGAAATTTACGGAGCAGGCAAGGGAATTCGGACTGGATCCCAGGTTCGCTCCAAATATTGCCAAGGACCAGTCAACTATTCCCGGCATTGAAGATCCCCTGAGAATTACCAAATGGGCCTATACTTCTGAAGTAAACACTGTCAGTAATATTTTCAGTCAGAACGACGATAAATATATTGTCGCTGTACTTACTGAAGCCAGGGAAGAGGGTTATGCAGACCTGGAAAGTGTGCGTGCAGAACTGACACTGGCTGTGAAGAAAGAAAAAAAGGCTGAGAAACTGGTTGAGATGCTCGATGAGCAGCTGGCCGGAGTTACAGATCTTGCACAATACGGAATTCAGAACAGTGAGAATGTTGGTGAAGCCACGCAGATTAAATTTGCCAATACCTATGTTGCAGGTGTTGGGCTGGAACCCTATGTGGTTGGTGCTTCCATGTACCTGCCCCTGGACCAGATTTCTGCTCCCCTGGTAGGTGAAAGCGGTGTATTTGTAATTGCTGTTACTAACCGTACCGAGGAGCCTGCTGCTGAAGGAGATGAATCCTCAACCAAAGCCAGGTTAAAGTACACCATGGAATCGAGGAGCAATTTTGAAGCATACAATGCACTGGTTGATGCAGCGAAGGTGAAAGATAACCGCCTGGAAATTTTTTACAACTAGGCTCGTATTTGTTGTCTCGCGACGTGGTTATTTAACTTCGTTAAAAAATCCCAGGTCGCTTCTCCAACAAATACTTCGCTACACAAAACATTTCAAATAAAGAATATAAAAAAAAGGCACCCGTGGGGGTGCCTTTTTTTATAACTCGGTCTGAGGAGTATTAACCATCCCGGAGGGGAATCCCTGATACGCATATTGGTGGGCAGACACCAATCTCAGCTACGGTGGATTTCGTCCTCAGGGTGATGGCTAATCTACATTATCGTGCAGGTAAGAGTTGTCGGAGCGCAATTTGGGCCCCTCTTCACCATCCTCCTTGCTATCTGTCAGCCGGTAGCGACTTACCTCTTTTTCTTCAGAGTGTTTCTGGTGGTCGATGGGGACATTTTTGCGCACATAGGCAGGCACATTTTCCAACTCTTCAATTTCATCATCGCCCGTTTTGCTCAGGTAGCCCCTTTCTCTCAACTTTTCATGGGTCTCACGCAAATTCCTCACCCGGTCGGCCAGCTTCTTCTCCCTGTTCTCGGGATCTTTCTCCTCAGATTGCTCCATCAGGATATACTCTTCCGAATCCTCTTTGTCTTTTACCCCAAAGGACAGGGATCCCTGGGCCGGAACCACATTGGAAATCCCATCGGCGGGATCGATGATCCTTCCTGAGTCGCGCAGGGGAACCTTGTGTTTCTGCTTTCTGCCCACATAGACCTCCGGAATGCTGTTCATCCTGAATCCGGTGGCAATAATGGTTACGCTGATATCGTCTCCCAGGGATTCATCACTTCCTATTCCCCAGATCAGGGAGGTATCGCGCGAAGTGGCACTAACTACATAGTCGGTGATTTCGCTAACCTCATCCATGGTGATCTCCTCCGATCCGGATGTAATATTGAGCAATACGCTCCTGGCTCCTTCAATATCATTGTTGTTCAGAAGGGGTGAGGTGAGTGCCTCTTCGATGGCAAGCCTGGCCCGCTCCCCACCTGAAGCAGTGGCAGACCCCATAATGGCCACTCCGCTGTTGTTCATCACCGTTTGCACATCGGCAAAATCCACGTTTATATAGCCATGAACCGTAATGATCTCTGCAATTCCCTTGGCGGCAATGGCCAGAACATCATCTGCCTTCTCAAAGGATTTGCTCACTGTAAGGTTTCCATAGATCTCCCGCAGCTTTTCATTGTTAATTACCAACAGGGAATCCACATGGTCCTTTAAGCGGTTGATGCCATCAATGGCCTGGTTTATACGCTCAGGGCCTTCGAAACGAAAGGGAATGGTGACTATGGCAACAGTCAGTATTCCCATTTCTTTCGCAGCCGCTGCAATTACAGGGGCGGCACCCGTTCCGGTTCCACCACCCATGCCGGCAGTGATAAAGACCATGTTGGTATTACTGGACAATACCTCCTTGATCCTATCGATGCTTTCCTCGGCCGCCTCTTTTCCGATCTCAGCTTTGCTGCCGGCACCTCTCCCCTCTGTGAGCACATCACCCAGCTGCAACTTTACAGTTACCGGGCTATTGTGCAGGGCCTGGGAATCGGTATTGCACACCACAAAGTTCACATCCTTGATCCCCTTCTTATACATATGGTTCACCGCATTGCATCCTCCGCCTCCAACACCTATTACCTTGATAATGGATGAACGCTCGGGGGGCAGGTCGAAATTCATTAAGTCTTCCTCTTGCATAGGTTTGGATTTTCTACATTTTAACATCATTCTCATTAAAAATAATTTCCAGGCCTTCCTTAATTTTTTCACGGATTTTGTTCTTTTTGAATCCTGTCCTGGATTTCTTATCCTCAACCACCTCTTCCTCCACTTCCGGCTCCTCACTTTCCAGAGGTTTCTGAATCTTCATTTCCTCCTTCTTCTCCTTGTAGTACTCCAGACCTTTTAAGAGGAGTCCGACCGAGGTGGAGAACATGGGCTGATTGATCTCGTTGGAGGAGTCAGCAGCCAGCATTTCGCCCGGGAAACCAATGCGCACATCCATACCAGTTTTAAATTTCACCAACTGGTTCAGGTGCTTCAGCATGGAACCGCCTCCGGTAAGAACGATGCCGGCGCTCAGTTTATCCATATACCCGGAATTTTCAATTTCAAAACTGACCGCATCTATGATTTCCTCCATGCGTGACTGGATAATATAGGCCAGGCTCCTGAAGCTGATCTCCTTGGGTTCCCTTCCGGAAATTCCGGGAATGGTAACCACCTTATCTTCCTGTGCCAGATCGCCCAGAGCCGATCCAAACTGAAGCTTCAGTGATTCGGCCTGCCGCTGCAGAATAGCGCAGCCTTCTTTAATATCCCGGGTAATCACATTACCTCCAAAGGGAATCACAGCTGTATGACGAATCACATCATCGTAATAGACAGCCACATCGGTTGTACCACCCCCAATATCCACCAGGGCCACTCCGGCCTCCTTTTCATCATCGGTGAGCACCGCTGCACTGGAAGCCAGAGGCTCCAGCACCAGCTGCTTCACATCAAGGCCAACCCTGTTGATGCATTTTTCAATGTTCCTGGCCGAAGAGATCTGGCCAATAACAATATGGAAATTAGCCTCCAGCCTCTTTCCAAACATTCCCACCGGATTCTTAACTCCGGTCTCATTGTCGACAATATAACTCTGTGGGAGTACATGCAGTATCTCTTCGCCCACATCTACCGGGATCTTGTGCATGTCGTCGATCAGATTTTGCAGATCATTGCGGGTAATTTCATCGTCGTAGGAATCGCGGTTGATATATCCCCTGTTTTTCACAGACTTGATATGCTGTCCTGCAATTCCAACGAAAACTTCTTTGAATTTAATTCCCGATTGCTCCATAGCATCGGATGATGTGGTTTGAATTGCATTCACAGTTTCCTCGATATTCAACACAACACCGCGTTTAACACCTTTGGAAGGAGTCTGACTGATGCCCAGGACTTCCAGTTTGCCCTGTTCATTCAACCTTCCTACCAGGCTTACGATCTTGGTTGTACCGATATCTACCGCAGCTACAATCTTTTCATTTGTTGCCATAGTCTTAACGTTTAGTACATATTACTTGATTGGTATATTTCAAATTAATTGTGCTGTAACTATTCCATCCATAAACCGAGAGCCCCTGCTGATAAAGCAATTCCAGGTTTCTCAGCTTAAGCTCCCACTGTTCCATGCTCCCCATCAGAATTTGATGCGCTCCCACCCTGGGAATCAGTTCATACTCCCCCCTGCGGTTCACATAAAGCTGTACTATCTGCTCACTCCAAAAGGGATGTGCACTTACATAGCTGCTGAACTGGTAAATCTCCTCAAGTTGTTTACTCAAACCTGAAGTTGCATCGGGTAAGGCAATGTTTCCGGATACCAGGAAAATATGTGGGACGAATTTTCCCGACAGGGGGAGGATTTCCCTTTCGGTATCGAGATAGAATCCCTCCCTGCCATCGGGCATGATCCTTAGCAGAGGAACGCTTTGTTTCAGTCTGATTTCCATCCTGCCGGTAACATCGGTGCTCACTTCAGCGCACTTGATATAGGGATTCTCTTCCAGGAGACTCTCCAGCTTCCTCGTGTTGATCTCCTTCAGCGGATAGCCCTGCAGGAGCAACTCTTCTGAACGAAACATGGCCCTGATATCCGAATCGGTCACGAACCTGCAGTGAACTGTATCGGAAACCACCACATCAATTCGTGTACAAAGCACCTCATCTGCTTCGCCGGAGACAAATCCCAGGATTACCACAAACCATGCAGCTATTCCTATCCAGGTCAATATTTTCAGAATCCTACGCATCATATTCTCATACACCATTCCTTAAGTGCACCGACAAACTGGTTAATATCACCCGCTCCCATGGTCACCAACACTTCCGGGTCTCTCTCCTTCACTACTCTTAAGAGTTGCTCCCGGTCAATAAGTACTTTTTCATCCATCTGGATCTGGTCCAGAAGCATAGCTGAGCTCACGCCCTCAATGGGCTCTTCCCTGGCCGGATAGATCTCCATCAGGATCAACTGATCGAGCATCTCCAGGCTCCTTGCAAACTGATCCGCAAAATCGCGGGTCCTTGAATAAAGATGAGGCTGAAATATGCCGCATATCTTTTTATCCGGGAATAAGGCCTTTACCGAAGAGAGGAAGGCTTTAATCTCTGTGGGATGATGTGCATAGTCGTCGATATACACTCTCCTTGAATTATTCACCTGCACATCAAAGCGGCGCTGTACACCCAGGTACCCGGAAAGGGCATGAACAATGCTTTCAGCTGCAAGCCCCATCTGATGAGCCACGGCTATGGCCGCCAGAGCATTCTCCACATTCAGCATTCCAGGTATCTGTAATTTAATCTCCGGGAAAAGGGAATTTGGAGTACGTACTGTAAAGCGGTATCCAAGTCCAAACTGAATCAGGTTCTCCACCGTGTAATCGGCCTCCTTCTGATGGACCGAGTAGGTAAAAGTGCTCACATGATCGCTTACCTTCGGCGTGAGCCCGTACTTCAGTATAAGTTTTCCTTTATCCCTGATCTGGCCAAGAAAGGATTCAAATCCCTGACGGATGTTATCTTCCGTATGGTAAATATCCAGGTGATCCGCATCCATGGAAGAGAGCACGGCGATTTCGGGGAAAAGGGTCAGGAAGGAGCGGTCAAATTCATCTGCCTCAGCCAGAATCACTTTTGAAGCAGGATCGAGATAAAGATTACTGGAGGTGTTTTTACTGATACCTCCCAGGAAGGCATTGCATCCCAGCTTTGAAGAGTGAAGGATGTGGGCCAGCATGGTTGAGATGGAGGTCTTACCATGGGTGCCGGCCACACCCACTCCCCTGCCTGTGTTAAAGACTTCTCCCAGGGCTACCGATCTCTTAATCACGCGAAATCCTCCCTTACGAAAATAGTTCAGCTGCAGATGATTTTCAGGTACGGCCGGAGTATAGATTACCAGGGTGCGCTCCGGATTCCGGAAGGCTCCGGGAATAAGCTGGGAGCGGTCCTCAAAAATAATATCGACCCCTTCGCGGACCAGTTGATCGGTGAGTGCAGTGGAAACCCGGTCATACCCGGCCACGGCTTTACCCTGGCTGACAAAATAACGAGCCAGGGCACTCATTCCGATGCCCCCAACACCAATAAAATAGACACTATCGAGATTTGTCCAAATCATCGTTCAGCCAGTATTAGTTCTGCCTCGGCAGCGATCCTTTGCGATGCATCGACAATGCCGAGTTGTTTAATATTCTTTGATAGCTTCTCCTGTTCTTCCATGTTGTCCATCAATCCAAGCATCCTGTCAAGCAAGAGCTCCCTGGCATCCGCATCACGAATCATCAGGGCTGCATTCCTGCTTACAAGCGATTCTGCATTATGGGTCTGGTGATCCTCTGCCACATTTGGTGAAGGCACAAGAATCACGGGTTTCCCCACAATGCAGAGTTCCGAGATGGTAATGGCTCCGGCGCGGGAGACAATGATATCTGCCAGGCCGTATGCCAGGTCCATTCTCGAAATAAATGGCATCACCCTGATATTCTTCAGGGCACTGGTCCTGACCTTTTCTTCCACTTCCTCCTGGTAGAACTTTCCACACTGCCAGAGCACCACCAGGTTCTCCCTGTTCAGTTTTTCCAGGCCCTCCATAAAGCTATGGTTCAGGGTACGTGCACCCAGACTGCCTCCCACCACAAGGCAAACCTTTTTTCCCTTCTCAATCTCAAATTCATCAAAAGCCTCTGCAGGCTTTTCCCGGAGATTCAGCAAATATTGCCGTACAGGATTTCCGGTGATCACAATGCGGTCCGCAGGGAAATAACGCTCCATCTTCTCATAGGCCACGCATATGGTGCGGGCCGAACGGGCAAGCAGACGGTTGGTTACCCCGGCATAGGAGTTCTGCTCCTGGATCAAAATGGGTATCCCCTTCCTGGCAGCAGCTTTCAGGATAGGTCCGCTGGCATAACCGCCCACTCCCACAGCAAGATCGGGATTGTATGTCCTGATTATCCTGCGGGAACGAATCATGCTGACGAAGAGTTTATAGAAAAAGGTGATGTTCTTCAGTGTTAGTCTGCGCTGGAACCCTGCCACCGGCAATCCCTCAATGGAGTAACCTGCTTCAGGCACTTTCTCCATTTCCAGCTTACCCGATGCACCCACAAACAGAAACTCCATACCCGGATCCTTCTCCCTTAATGCATCCGCAATGGCAATGGCCGGGAAAACATGTCCGCCGGTTCCGCCCCCTCCAATCAGGATACGATATGTATGTTTCTTATGCATTAATCTCAAATTCGGTCCGCTTCAGATTTTCACTCTCCTCTTTCAGTTTTTCACTTTGCTCTTTCAACTTTTCACTTTCCTCTTTCAACTTCTCACTTTCTTCTCTTGCTTTTTCGCTGGCATCCTCCTTGGTGCCCCAGCTTACCGAAAGGATCATCCCGGTAGCCATGCTGGTAAAAAAGATGGAAGAACCTCCCATACTTACCAGGGGCAGGGTCTGGCCGGTAACCGGCACCAGTCCCACTGCCACAGCCATATTTACAAAAGCCTGCAGTACAAGCCCCATGGAAAGGCCAAAGGCCAGGAAGGCCCCATAGGTGCTTTTGCTTCGTCGAATAATCATCCCGGCTCTGAAGAAGAGCCATAAGTAGAGGGCAATCACCAGGATCCCTCCGATGAGGGTTCCATATTCCTCTATGATAATGGCATAGATAAAATCTGAGTAGGGATGGGGCAGGAGATTCCGCTGAGTGCTGTTTCCGGGTCCCTTCCCGAACAATCCTCCCTGTACGATGGCCACCTTGGCCTGGTCGGCCTGGTAATTGTCTCCCTCGCCATCCACATAGTTTTCGATCCGGTTTTTCCAGGTGGCAATCCGTCCTTCACGGTCGAGTAGCAATGCTCCACCCACAAAAATGGACAGGGCGAAGGCCCCTGTGAAAAGCATCAATGCCAGGTACCTGACAGGGATTCGTCCAACAAACATCAGGCTGAAGGCAGTGACAAAAACAATAGCTGCAGTTGAGAAGTTGGCAGGCAAAATAAGTGCACAGGTTCCTATAATGGCCAGGGAGATCTTTCCGAATACCCCTTTAAAATCCTTGATATTGTTCTGGTTCACCGATAGTATCTTGGCCACATACATCACCAGTGCAATTTTAGCAAAGTCGGAAGGCTGTATGGTAAGACCGGTACCCGGGATTTGTAACCACCGGGTGGCCTCGTTGATATTGGTACCCACAAGCAGTGTAAGTAGCAGCAAGGGGATGGCCAGGTAAAGAGCAAAGACTGATACCCGGCTGAAGATGCGGTAGGGAACCAGGTGAACAAAAAATATGATCAGGACCCCCAGCAGGATAAACTTAAGCTGGCGAAACAGGTAAAAAAAGGTATTCCCCGAGCGGTGCTGGTAAGCCAGCGATCCGGTTGAGCTGTAAACCGACAAGAGGGATATCACCAGGAGGATCAATATGACCATCCAGATAATCCTGTCGCCTTTTATATACCTTCTTATCTTCACCTATTGCTTTTTACCTTCAACTTTACAGACTTCTGACTGCACTTTTAAACTGCCGTCCACGATCCTCAAAACTCTCAAAGAGATCAAAACTGGCACAGGCAGGCGACAGAAGTACAGTCTCCCCATCCCTGGCCAGGTAGTAGGCAGCCTTTACTGCCTCCTCCATATTCTTGGACTCTACAATGGATTCCACCTTTCCGCTGAAAGCCTTGATGACGCGGTCATTATCCGTGCCCAGACAAACAATGGCCTTTACCTTATTCTCTACAAGGTTATAGAGTTCACTGTAATCGTTGCCCTTGTCAACCCCTCCAACGATCCAGACCGTATTGCCCTTTACACTCTCCAGGGCATACCAGGTTGAGTTTACATTGGTGGCTTTGGAATCATTGATAAAGTTGATCCCATGTACCTTCAATACGGTTTCCAGCCGGTGCTCCACTCCCTGGAAGTCCATGAGTGCTTCGCGGATCACCTCATTGCGGATCTTCAGAACGTTCCCTGCGATGCCTGCGGCCATGCTATTGTATGTGTTGTGCCTTCCCTTCAGTGAAAGCTCATGCACGGACATACTGAAGTCCACATCATCAAATTCGATATGAAGCTCCTCCTCATTCTCCACCCAGGCCACATCATACTCCTTTTTCTGATAGGCGAAAGGAAGCTGCTCGGCCCTGATCACTATCTTTTCCAGTTCCTTGATGGTGATCTCATCATCGGAGCAGAAAACAAAGTACTCTTCTTCGGTAAGGTTCTGAGAAACCCTGAACTTGGAATCCACATAGTTCTGGAAATTGTAGTCGTAGCGGTCCAGATGATCCGGAGTGATATTCAGCAAGATGGCAATGTCTGCCTTAAACTGGAACATCCCGTCCAACTGAAAACTGCTTAGCTCCAGCACATAGTAATCATAGGATTCGGTGGCTACCTGAAAAGCAAAACTCCGCCCCACATTCCCGGCAATACCCACATTCAGTCCCGCCTTCCGCATCATGTGATGGATAAGCGATGTGGTCGTGGTTTTCCCGTTGCTTCCGGTAATACAAATCTTTTTGGCATTGGTATAGCGCCCTGCAAATTCGATTTCGGAGATGATGGGAATCTCCTTTTTACGAAGCAGTTTGATAATGGGAGCACTCTCCGGGATCCCCGGACTCTTGATTACCTCTGTGGCGTTGATTATCAGACGCTCGGTATGCCCCCCCGATTCATAGATCACCTGGTATTCGTCGAGTATATCCCGGTAAAAAGGTTTGATCTTTCCGGCATCCGAAACAAAAACATCAAATCCTTTGGAGCGGGCCAGAATGGCTGCTCCCGTCCCACTTTCACCTGCACCGAGGATTACTATACGTTCTCTGTTTTCCATATGGTTTAGTTTATTTTATTATCTCATCTTCAGGGTTACAATTGAAACTACTGCCAGCATGATTCCCACGATCCAGAACCTGGTTACAATCTTGGCTTCCGGGAATCCTTTTTTCTGGTAATGGTGATGGATGGGTGCCATTAGAAATAATCTCCGGCCTTCTCCATATTTGAGTTTGGTTCTTTTGAACCAGCCCACCTGTAAAATCACCGAAAGGCTCTCTATAAGGAAGACTCCGCAAAAAATGGGAAGCAGTAATTCCTTCCGGATCACTACTGCAAATACTGCAATGATCCCACCAAGGGCCAGGCTCCCGGTATCGCCCATAAATACCTGGGCCGGATAGGAGTTGTACCAGAGAAATCCGATGGTGGCCCCAATGAATGCGGCGGCAAAAACCACAAGTTCACCAGCATTGGGGATGTGCATAATATTCAGGTAATTGGAGTAGATGGCATTCCCCGATAACCAGGCAAATACAGCAAGTGTGACCCCGATAATGGCCGCCGAGCCCGTGGTCAGTCCGTCGAGCCCATCCGTAATATTGGCTCCGTTGGAAACAGCGGTTACTATGAAGATAACAGCCAGTACAAAGATGACCCATACCAGGTGGTCGGCATACTTTCCGCTGAACCAGATCAGCCAGGAATAATCGAACTCGTTATTCTTAACAAAGGGGATGGTGGTCAGCAGCTGCTTGTGTTCCTGAACAATGTACAGGTTCCCGGCATTGTCCACCTGCATCTCCTCGGTCTTGTATTCATTAAAATTCTCCTGGGTCACCTGGATCCGTTCGCGGATCATTACATCGTCACTGAAATAAAGGGTCAGGCCTACAATCAAACCAAGCCCGACCTGTCCGATTACCTTGAATTTACCACGCAATCCCTTCTTATTCTTTTTAAATACCTTGATATAGTCGTCCACGAATCCAATCATTCCCATCCAAACCGTAGCTACCAGCATCAGGATGATGTAAACGTTGCTTAGATTGGCAAAGAGAAGGACCGGAATAATTATGGAGGCCAGGATAATGATTCCGCCCATGGTGGGAGTCCCCTGTTTCTCTTTTTGTCCGTGGAGCCCCAGGTCACGAACCGATTCCCCAATCTGCTTACGGTGAAGCATTTTGATGATCCGCTTCCCGAAAACCATGGAGATGATCAGGGATGTGATGACCGTAAAGGCGGCCCGGAAGGAGAGATACTGGAACATCCCGGCTCCCGGAAAATCGAACTGCTCAAGATATTCAAACAGGTGATAAATCATGGTCTATCCCTTTAAATTTTGCTTTATTAGCTTCATATCATCAAAGTCCCTCTTTTCGCCGGCAATTTCCTGTGTAAGCTCATGCCCTTTGCCAGCCACCAGGATTATGTCTTTCTCCCCTGCGATAATGCATGCCGTGCGGATGGCCTCCTCTCGACTTACAATACGCATGCATCTGTCAAGGTCTTGCTTTGGCACCCCTTCCATCATTTCATCGAGGATCAACTCCGGATCCTCATCCCTTGGATTATCGGAAGTAAGGATGACCTTGTGACTGGCTGCAACGACGATCCTGGCCATAAGCGGACGCTTGCCCCTGTCCCTGTTGCCGCCGGCACCCACCACAGTAATAATCTCACCCCCCGCCACATTCACCTCATGAATGGTATCCAGTACATTCTCCAATGCATCGGGTGTATGCGCATAATCCACAATTGCTGTAGTTCCTTTTGCTGAGCGAAAAGTCTCAAACCTCCCTGCAACCGGGTCCAGTTCACTCAAGGTGGCCAAAACATCATCGGGATGATGTCCCAACAGGATGGAAGCTCCATAGGCACACAGGAGATTGGATGCATTAAATTTGCCGGGGAGTTTGACCCAAACCTCATTGCCATTGATCTCCATGGCTGTTCCCTCAAGGTGCATCTCGGTAATCTTCCCCCTGAATTCGCACATGGAATGCAAGCTGTAGATGTGCTTTTCAGCCTGGCAGTTCTGTAACATCACCTTCCCATTCTTATCGTCGCCATTAACCAGGGCAAAAGTGCCGGCAGGCAAGCCATCAAAAAAACGTTTCTTCACATTCAGGTACTCCCTGAAGTTCTTGTGATAATCCAGGTGATCCCGGCTCAGGTTGGTAAAGATTCCTCCATTAAACTCCAGTTTCCCGACACGCTCCTGGTCGATGGCATGAGAAGAGACCTCCATAAAACAATACTCACAGCCGGCATCCACCATTTCCCGCAATACCGCATTGATCTGCAGGGGATCGGGTGTGGTGTGGGTGGCCGGGCGGGGCTCCTCGCCTATTAATACCTGGATGGTGGAAATCAATCCGGTTTTGAACCCCATCCTTTGATGCATCTGATACAACAAAGTGGCAATGGTGGTCTTTCCATTAGTACCGGTTACTCCTACCAGGATTAAGTCAGTGGAGGGGTGATCATACCATGCCGATGCAATTTGTGCCAGTGCCTTCCGGCTATCCATGACACAGATCACAGGTATTTCGGGATCGGCATCTTCTCCCTTAGCTTCACAGACCACAGCTGCGGCACCAGCAGCCAGGGCCCTGTCAATATAGCTGTGCCCATCGGCCAGCAGACCCCTGATGGCCACAAACAGATCCCCGTCGGAAACCTCCCTTGAATCGAAAGTGACTTTCCCGATAAGGGGATCCTGATCACCATATATGGCGCTCATCTCCAAATCCTGTATGATCTCTTTCAGTCTCAACTAACCATCTTTTAAACTCATATTCAATTGTACCGTGGAGCCTTTCCGAATAAGACTCCCGGGTAATTGACTTTGATTCCTGACTGTTCCCCTTCCATTGGCTACTACCTTTAATCCCCTGCTTTCCAGCAGGTATACAGCATCCTTTAATCCCATGTCCACCACATTGGGAACCAGTTGTGAGGAAACGGGCCTGGCGGAGGAAATCACCCCATCAGGGGTGCTTCGGGTCGACACCCAGAGGCTTTCATCTCCCTGCTCCTGCAAGGGGAGATCCAGATAATCAAAAGCAGATGAGAGGGCCTCACCGCTGCCACTCTTGGAATAGGGAGCCTGGAGGGTTTCTTCTGCAAGCTGCACCCGCCCTTCCTGCATTTCGTACTCCCTTACATAAATCCGGTCTGTGATATCCCGGAAGATGGGCCCCGCCACTACATTTCCATAATAGATCTGTTGGGATGGAGCATTGACCACCACAATACAGGAGTATTTGGGATCATCGGCCGGGAAATAACCCACAAATGAGGCCTGGTACAACTTGGTATAGCCCTCCTTGCTGATAGAAACCTGTGCGGTCCCGGTCTTCCCGGCAATTTTGTAGTGGGTATTGGCCAGGTTGCTGGCTGTACCATTCTCCACCACCCCTTCCAGCATCTTCCTGATATATTCAAGTGTCTCCCTGGAACAGATATGATTATTCAAGTACTTCGGTCTCCGCGCGCTTTACTACTTTCCCATGGGACCGAACCTCCTCCACAAATACTGGTTTTACCATCTTTCCCGTTATTGGCCACCGCATTGTATAGAGGCAAGAATCTGGAGTGGGGTCATAAGTATCTCGTAACCCATGGACATCCATGGGAAGAGAAATGCCCGACCAGAGTTCATTGTCGGGGTATTTAATATCGGGTTGCCCTTCCCCTTTGATCTCGACACCCAGTTTCTGATTGAGCCCCATTTCATAAAGGCGGTTTACAAAGAGCTCCGGTTTCTCCTTATAGTTATCATAGGCAAGTTTGGTGATCCCCACATTGGAAGACACTTCAAAAGCACGCTGTACAGTGATCACTCCAAGTGCTTCATGCTGGCTGTCTATCACCTTTTGCCCGTAATATTCGGTCACCCCGTTGCCAACATCCACAGTGCTTTCGGGGCGCACATGGCCATCCTCCAGCAGGGCAATCATGGTGGCCAGCTTGAAGGTGGAGCCAGGTTCGGTGGCCTCCCCAATGGCATAATTGTAATCCTCTTCATAATCTCCATCCTCGTTCCTGGAGAGGTTGGCAATGGCTCTTACCCTGCCGGTTTTCACCTCCATCAGGACCACGGTACCGTGATCGGCGCCATGCTTACTAGCTGGTCATCAAGTGCATTCTCCGCCACATCCTGGAGGTCCACATCGATGGTGGTGACCACATCCTGACCATCTTCGGGTTCTATTTCGTTGGCATCGTTGATGGGCATCCAGTCATCTCCACGAATCTTTCGCATCAACCTGTATCCTTCAACTCCTTTCAGTTCTTTATCGTAGGCACCCTCGATCCCCACTACTGATTTCTGGTCATCGTACATGTATCCCACCGTTCTTTTAGCCAGCAAGCCATAGGGCGTTTCCCTCCGGTTCTGTTGAAAATACCGCACTCCTCCCTTGTATCTCCCCAGTTCAAAAATGGGAAACTGCTTTACCTGCTGAAGCTGGGTGTAGCTTACGTCGCGCTTGACCAGGTAATAGCGGTTGCCTTTCTCCCATTCCCTTACCAGATCTCTCTTGTAGGTGGACCAGTGGCGGTCCTGAAATAAGTTTGAAAGGGACTTTGAAAGTTCATCCACCCCGGCATCAAAGATCTCACGGGTAAAGGCCTCTGAACGGAAATCCATCCGGATCTCGTAATAGGGAACCGATACGGCCAGGAGCCTGCCATCGGAAGAATAGATATTTCCCCTGTTGGGCTCGATCACTTTGTGTCGGATGGTGCTGTTCTCTTCCTGTGCCCATTGGTCCCTTTCGAACAACTGCAGATGGAGCGCTTTCCCGAGAATAAGAAGGCCCATAAGTAAAACTCCCAGATAAATCAGGGAGGTCCGTATCAATATGTCCTTTTTCAATGACATCCTACTCTTGGTTCTGAATCAGTTTTTTTGGTGGTTCCAGATTTTCTTCCAGTCCAAGCTCATATCTGTTTACCAGCTGCATCACCTCAGACTGCCTGCTGATCCTCACCAGCTCTGAAGATGTTGAGATTGATCGGGCCCGCATATCCTTTACATCACTTTGAAGGCGATTCAGATGGATCACCGTCTTCTCAGCATGGTTTCTGTTGGCAATGGAAACAAAAGCGACCAAAACCAGCAGCAGGATAAAGCGGCTCTGTTTCAGCACAGCCTTGCGGGTCAGTACATTTCCGTCCAGAAGGTCCCGTAGGGAAAAACTCTTTTCCTTCTCCTCAATGGACTGGTCGAATTCTATGTTCTTCTTTTCCCTGCTCATATTTCGCTTCGTTCAGCTATTCTCAGTTTGGCACTCCTGGCCCTGTTGTTCTCTTTAATCTCCTCCTCCGAGGGGGTAATCACACTCCGGTTTACCAGTTTCCAGGGCGATTGTATATTCCCATAAAAATCTTTCTTTATCTCACCCTCCAGGTTTCCAGACCGCAGGTAATTCTTCACGATCCGGTCCTCTATGGAGTGGTAAGTGATTACCACCAGTCTGCCACCGGGCTTCAAACAGGCAGCAGTCTGCAACAACATCTCGCCAAGGGCCTCCATCTCCCGGTTCACTTCGATCCGCAGGGCCTGGTAAACCCTGGCCAGGAACTTACTGGGCTGATGCCTTGGGATAAAGCGTTCCAATACCCGCTCCAGGTCCCCGGTAGTTTCGATCCTGGCCTCCTCCCTGGCTGCTATGATGGCAGTTGAGAGGGCTCTTGCATTTCCAAGTTCTCCGTAAGATTTTAAGATTCTGACCAGCTCTTCCTGGGGAGCTTCATTCAGCAGCTTCGATGCAGTCTGCTTGCTGCGCACATCCATCCGCATATCCAGTGCTGCATCTGATTTGAATGAAAAACCCCTTTCAGGTTGGTCGATTTGATGAGAGGAGATACCCAGATCAGCCAGAATTCCATCTACTTGTTTAATGGCATGGTATCTCAGGTAGTGTTTTAAGTATCTGAAGTTTGCCCCGACAAAAATTAGCCGCTTGTCTTCCGGAACATTGGCAAAGGCATCCTGATCCTGATCAAATACTACAAGCCTGCCATTTTTACCCAACTTTTTAAGAACTTCGAGGGAGTGCCCCCCTCCTCCAAAGGTCAGGTCAACATAACTGCCCTTCGGTTTAATATCTAGGCCATTGATGCTTTCATGCAATAATGCTGGCTTGTGATAGCCCATTATTTTTCCAGTTCATCTATTGATCCGCCTAATATTTTCTCGGCCATGGCAGCAAATTCATCATCTGCCAGACTAACTTCACCATATTGATCCGAAGCCCAGATCTCAATCTTCCCACTTTGCCCGGCCAGCACCACCTCATCACTGATTCCCGCAAACTCCATCAAACGTTTTGGAATCAGCATCCTGTTGTTGGCATCCAGCGATACCTCCGCTGTACCCGAGAAAAACATCCTGAGAAAACGCGCATGCTCCTTATTGTAGGGATTTGTCCTGGAACGGATGATCTTGTTCTGCCGCTCCCACTCTTCCATGGGGTACATGATCAGACAGTTTTCAAACAGATCACGTTTCAGCACAAAACCATCCTGAACAGCCTCTCTGCTCTGCTTTTTAAAAGCAGCCGGGAAAGAGAGCCGTCCCTTGGAATCAAGTCTTACTGTATAATCTCCTATAAACGTAATCATACGATTTTCACAGGTTTAACGGTAAAAGTAGTACTTTTTCACCACTTTGTACCATTTCATCCCACTTTTTCCCACTTTGTTAATAACTTATCTTTTAATACTTTTGTCTTTGCACTATGGGCCGACTTAGCTTTTTAGCAAAAATCGATGGACGAAGCAACACACAAAAAGAACTTTAAGCCCATCATTATCAAGGACTTATTCATAGATAAAAATCCTAAACTAGCGCGCTGGATTCCAGGCTTCGTTTACAGAACTTTGTCGCGCATACTTCGGATAGATTTTATGAATGACCCCATTCTGTACAACCATGGATATAAGAAGGATGTTGATTTTGCCCGGGCTTCCATCGATGTCTTCAATGTTACTCTGGATGTTAAAGGAAGAGAGCACCTTCCCGGGGAGGGACGTTTCATCTTCGTGGCCAACCACCCCCTGGGCGGATTTGATGGGATGATGATTATCAGTGAGCTGTCGCGAAATTATCCTCGACTGAAAGTGCTGGTGAACGACCTGCTGACCAACGTAAAAAACATGGACGGGATATTTGTGCCCATCAACAAGCACGGGGCACAGGCCATGGATAATGTACGCCGGATCAATGCCATTTTCGATTCAGTCGAACAAGTAATGTCCTTCCCGGCCGGACTGGTCTCACGAAGGAAAAAAGGTGTCATCAGGGACATAGAGTGGCAAAAGAGCATCATAACCAAGGCGAAACAGGCCAAAAGGGATATCATCCCCATCCACGTAAGTGGCAGATGCTCCAATTTCTTCTATAACCTGGCCAATACCAGGAAATTCCTGGGAATCAAAGCTAACCTGGAAATGTTCTTTCTTCCCAACGAATCATACAAGCACCGTAATAAACATTTTGTGATTACCTTTGGGAAACCCATTCCGTATCAAACCTTTGACAAACGTTTTTCTCCTGTTCAATGGGCAGCCCGGGTCAAGGACTATACCTATTCCCTGGTTGAAAATCCGGAAGGTGAGTTCAGCGATATAAACAATTAAGCTGTCGACCATGAAAATGAAAGATATCATTGCTCCGGTTCCGCTGGAGGCCCTCAAAGAGGAACTTTCAAATGAGCGCTTCATCAGGAAAACAAATAAAGGAGGAAATAAGATCTATATAATTAATGCTG
Source organism: uncultured Bacteroidales bacterium (assembly GCA_963753765.1). Taxonomy (GTDB): domain Bacteria; phylum Bacteroidota; class Bacteroidia; order Bacteroidales. Next base: position 77,135 of record CAVWDQ010000020.1, on the reverse strand, counting down.
TAAACTCTCCTAATACCATGCGGGAGATCGGGCGGCTCAGGGAACTAAGCTTCAGGAATGCCGGTGGGGGTACAGGACTGGAGTGTGACCTTGATGAGTACGATACCGGAGAAAATGCCTACCAGCAATTGATTGTCTGGGACCCCGAGGAAGAGGCGATCCTTGGCGGTTACCGTTTTTTTATCTGCGATCCAAGCAAGTGTATAAAGGATGGGAAAGTCAGGCTAGCTACTTCCAAGTTATTCAACTTCTCAGAGGTGTTTGTGCGCGATTATGTGCCCCATATGATAGAACTGGGCAGATCCTTCGTACAGCCCAAATATCAATCCACCTCCCTCAGGCGAAAGGGCCTCTATGCCCTTGACAATCTTTGGGATGGACTTGGGACCCTGGTACTGGACTATCCCAACAAAAAATATATGTTCGGAAAAGTGACCATGTACCTGCACTACCACCAGATGGCCAGAGATATGATTCTCTTCTTCCTGAACAAGCATTTTCCGGATAACGACGGATTGGTAACGCCAAAAGAACCCTTGACCTTTAACACGGACCGGGCCATGCTCACGGCCATATTTACCGGTCAGGGCTATGAAGAGGATTACAAGATCCTGTCCAGAGAGGTGCGGGCCTGTGGCGAAAACATCCCCCCCCTGATCAATGCCTATATGAATCTTTCACCCTCTATGAGGACCTTTGGTACCGTGTTGAACAAGGGGTTTGGAGATGTGGAGGAAACTGGTATTATGATTACGGTCAATGATCTCTATAAGGCCAAAGTAGAGCGGCATGTTCTGAATTATGTTCCCAAGGCACTTCAAAAAATCAGAAACATCAAGCGAAGGGATCTGAAGATTCAAAAACTGAATACCCGTTTCAAGTTTTATAAGCGGAAATAAGAGAATCTGTCAGGAGATACAGCCGGGCTGCTTAATAGGCCCGGATATTGATCCCGTGTATATAGTTCAGGAAAGAGTTACTGGCCACTTTGTTGCCTCCCGGAGTGGGATAATCACCCGTAAAATACCAGTCGCCCAGGTCATTGGGTACTGCCTTATGCAAATTCTCAATGCTCTGATATACAATCTGAACCTCAGCCTTCACATCTGAATCGGTAAGCATCTCTGCGATCTTCTTGCTGACCTGCTGCCGGGTAAAGGGCTTGTATATATCTTTCACATAGTTGACATACTCCTCCTTGGGCAGATCCTTCTGCATATCGCACTTTTTGTATACTTCGTTGATCACATGCTCCATCTTGTTTTCCTTGAGAAGCTCAATGGCAGCCTGGAAAGCTGTGAAATCACCCAGCTTTGCCATATCGATGCCGTAGCAATCGGGGTAGCGGATCTGGGGTGAAGAGGACACTACCACGATTTTTTTAGGTCCCAGTCTGTCCAATATTTTTATAATGCTTTGCTTCAGTGTGGTTCCCCTGACGATACTGTCATCGATGATAACCAGGTTGTCCACACCAGACCGGATGGTTCCATAGGTTATATCATATACATGGCTTACCATATCTTTCCGGCCCTTGTCCTGGGAAATGAAGGTGCGTAGTTTCAGGTCCTTGATGGCCACCTTCTCGATGCGGGCACGCTCTGTCATGATCTTCAGGATATCCTCCGGGCTGCATTTCCCTTTCAGTTTGATCAGCTCATCCATCTTCTTGGTAACCATGTGATCCTCCACCCCTTTTACCATTCCATAGAAGGCCGATTCAGCTGTATTGGGAATAAAGGAGAATACCGTGTCTTCCACCTCGTAATCGATGGCCTCAAGGATTTGAGGAACCAGCATCTCACCCAGCTTCTTCCGCTCATTATATATCTCCTTATCACTTCCCCTGGAAAAATAGATCCGTTCAAAGGAACACGATTTTCTCTCCTGTTCCTCTCTGATGCGATCAATGGAGATCTCACCGTTCTTTTTCACCACAAGTGCATGACCCGGTGGCAGCTCCTTTACATCTTCAAACTCTACATTCATAGCTGTCTGAATCACCGGACGCTCTGAAGTTACAATAACCACCTCTTCGTCGTGGTAATAGTACGCCGGCCTGATTCCCCATGGGTCCCTCATGGCAAAAAGATCGCCATGGCCCAGCATTCCGGCCACTGTATAACCCCCGTCCCATCTTTTGCTGGCATCTTCCAGCAACTTTGACACATCTATGTTTTTGCCGATCTGTTCAGTGATATCCACATTACTATATCCCTGGGATTTATAGTGATCAAAAAGGCGCTGATTTTCCACGTCGAGGAAATGCCCAACCTTCTCCAGCATGGTTACTGTATCGGAATACTCTTTGGGATTCTGGCCCAACTCCACCAGGGTATTAAAAAGCTCATCCACATTGGTCAGGTTAAAGTTCCCTGCCAATACCAGGTTACGTGTGCGCCAGTTGTTTTCGCGCATCACCGGATGCAGATTGTTAATTATATTGGAACCAAAGGTCCCATAACGCAGATGTCCCAGGTAGGCCTCTCCCACAAAGGGAAGGTTTGCCTTGGCCCAATTGGGATCGTTAAAGGTTTCGGGATTTGCTTTCTCCGCTTCTTCGAAGCTTGAATAGATTTGTTTGAAAATCTCGTTGATGGCCGATGAACCGGTCTCCCTCTTGCGGTTGAAATAGTTTCTGCCCGGAGGCGTATCCATTCTCAGGCTGACCACACCTGCTCCATCCTGTCCCCTGTTCCGTTGTTTCTCCATCAGCAGATAGAGTTTTTCCAAACCGTACCTCCAGGATCCATGGTGAAGCTGATAATATTCCAGTGGCTTAAGCAGGCGAACCAGCGCTATGCCACATTTGTGTTTTACTTCGTCAGTCATGCAGATTAATAAAATCTTCCATTATAAATGAATTGGGAAAGTCCTTCCCGATTCTGTCCTGAAGTTTCAATGCTTCACTCTTCGTTCTGCAATCCCCCACATAGATTTTAAAGTAAGGTTCGTCGTACCGGTTATATGCATCCAGGCCAGGGTAGAGAGAAAGAAACCTGGCCCTAACCTGCTGTTGTTCATTCTTGGCCCCAACGCCACTCTCAGAATAGATCCTGATTCGATACCCCGGAATGCCAGAGGAAATCATATTATTGGCTATCAGCTTGTTGTAATTAGACACCAGCAGACTATCCACCTCAAGCGTAACCCGATCACCTGGTCCATCCTCCTGCAGTGACAAAAGAAGGTCGCCCTGCCGGCCGGTCTGGTTTCCCTGCGCCAAAAGCGTGCTTACCGAGAAGATAAAAGATATGAGAAAAAGTAAGGAACGTGTCATCCTGATATTTTGTGTGCACAAAATTAATCAAATTTGCTTTCTGTTTGTCATACAATTAATAAATTGATTACATTCACCTGATGCAGACGGAATTGCGCAAAAAGCAGAGACGAAGAGAGGTCCTGGCCGGATTAGCCATCATCCTGGCCGTTGCCAGCTATATCACTTCCCTGCTGCTTGACTTCAATTTCGTAAGTCCTTACGCCACACTGCAGGAGGACCTTTCTTATCTTTCAAATCACCAGAGTAATCTACAGATAAGTGTATGGTCATGGTTGGGAACTGCCCTGATTACACTTATTTCGATTCCTCCCTTCATCCTCCTCTTCTATAAAAGGATGAAGGTTTTCCAATATGTGAATGCCTTTTGGCTGCTGGGGGCCTCAGCAGGATTCCTTCTGATGGGCATTACTGGAATCGATCTCTACCAGCAGCTGGCCGGGGGATTGCTAAGCGATATGCAGGGGACAGATGAAGAGATCTGGATCAAACTCCTGGGCCTGTTTCAGGATGAACAATTCTACAGGTACATCGGGAGCACCTTTGTTGGTCTTTTCGCCATAGGTCTCGGACTCACCAGATTTAAATTGAGAAGAGTTCCCATTGTCACCACGATTCTGTTAATCATCTGCGGTCCCACAATGATCTTTTTTAACTGGTACGATCCGGAACACCTGATCAGAACCGCAGCCATGGCAGGAATTATGATCGGGGTGACCACCTTCTCGGTAAGAATAATAAATAAGGGATTAGACGAAGTGCCGAAAGAAGCTACTCCATAGCCTCAGAAAGCTCATCCGTCATGTTCACATTATGATAGACGGACTGCACATCATCGTCATCTTCAAATTCCTCGATAATCTTCATAATCTGTACACCCTGTTCCAGAGTCAGGTCCAGGGCATCGTTTGGAATTCTTTGAAGTTCTGCACTATCAGGCTCCAGACCCATCTCTTCCAATTTCTTCTGAACATTATGGAAGTCCTCCATGGGTGTGGTAATCATGAACATATCCTCTTCCAGTTCGATTTCTTCTACACCGGCATCAATAAGCTCCAGTTCAAAATCATCGGGATCAAGATCCCCTTTGGGCAGACTGATAATTCCCTTTCGATCGAACATGTAGGAGAGCGATCCATTGGTCCCCAGTTCTCCTCCACGTTTATTAAAGATGGAGCGCACATTGCTGACGGTCCTGTTTCTGTTGTCGGTCAGGCTATCAATGAAAACCAGAACCCCGTGTGGAAGTTTCCCTTCAAAGCTAAGTTCCAGAAAGGAGGAATTGTCCCTGTCAGCCTTATTTATGGCCCGCTGTATGGTATCCTTGGGCATATTCATTCCCCGGGCATTCTGAACTGCCGACCGAAGTCTCGGATTAGATTCCAAATCAGTGCCTCCAACGCTGGCAGCCACTGTAATTTCCTTGATTAATTTGGTGAAGAGTTTTCCCCTCTTGGCATCATTGGCGCCTTTCTTGCGCTTGATGGTCGACCATTTGCTGTGTCCTGACATAATTCCTGTTCCCTTGCTTTATGTATTGCAAAAGTAGAAAAATGCCGCCTTTTAAAAAAGTAATCAGCGCTGGATCACCTGGACCCCTCCGAAAACCACATCCACCTGGATATCTATGGAGGCCGTATCGGGACTCCATGAAGCGCTTTCATAGATGTTTGTGCCAAATACAGCAGTGTTCCCATCGGGAAGTTCAGCGCCGGCAAAAACTGCATCGGCCTGGATCCGCACTGGCTTATCCCTGGGAATGATAATCTGGGTACCCCCGAAAACCGTGCTCACTTTAACCCGGAAGTTTCCCTTTTCCAGATCCACATTGGTGAAATCATATACCCCCTTGGCAAAAAGTACAGTATATTCTTTTCCAGACTCAGGATTGTCGTAGACCCTTTCGCTGAAGATGGTCTCCTCCGGACTAAAATGACGCTCGGAAATAAAAGTTCTTCCAAACAAAACTTTGAGCCCCAGCAACACCAGGAAAATCCCTACCAGTACTTTAAATACAGGGAAATCCACATTAAATACAACTTTTATAATCAGGGCCACCCCCAGTAAGAGTAAAAATGCACCCCAGAATAATCCTGCTCCCATTTTCATTTGTTTAAATTTATAAATAAATAATCTGTTTCTTCTGCAAGTATAGGACCTCTTTCCTGGTTGGGCCAGCACAAATCGGTAAACAGCTCTATATTGTCGGTCAATGGTCTTTTTTCTACCTTTGCGGCCATGCCGGAACGCAAATTATATATAGAAACCTATGGCTGCCAGATGAATGTGGTGGACAGTGAGGTAGTTGCAGCCATCCTCCAACAAAACAACTACCAGGTGACCGATAAGCTGGAAGAAGCCGACCTGGTCCTGGTCAACACCTGTTCCATCAGGGACAATGCCGAGCAGCGGGTCAGAACCAGAATCCGGGAGCTTGGCCGCCTCAAAGAGCTTAAGCATGGCTTTTCGGTTGGAGTAATCGGCTGTATGGCAGAACGGCTCAAAGAGAAGCTGCTGGAAGAAGAAACAACAGTCGACCTGGTGGTGGGCCCCGATGCCTACCGGGATCTTCCGGCCCTCCTGCAGGAGGTAGAGGACGGACAGAAGGGAATTAATACCATGCTTTCACTGGAAGAGACTTACGGAGACATTCGTCCGGTGAGGATGGACCGTAACCATGTGACCTCTTTTGTAGCCATCATGCGGGGCTGCAACAACTTCTGTGCCTACTGTGTGGTGCCTGGTACCCGGGGCAGAGAGCGAAGCCGCGACCCCGAAACCATTGTCCGCGAAGCCAGCGAGCTCTTTTCCAAAGGCTACCGGGAGGTGACATTGCTCGGCCAGAATGTGAATTCTTACCGCTGGAAAGAGGGGGACAGTTTGTTGAAGTTCGAGAAGCTGCTTGAGCGGGTGGCAGCCATCGATCCGGCCTTCAGGGTACGATTTGCCACTTCCCATCCAAAGGACATGTCGGATGAGCTGCTCAAGGTAATCGCGCAATACCCCAACCTTTGCCGTTCCATACACCTGCCTGTACAATCGGGCAGTACTTCGGTACTGGAAAGAATGAAGCGAAGATATACCAGGGAGCACTATATGGATCGCATATCGGCCATACGTAAGTACCTCCCGGAGGCCACCATTTCAACAGATATTATTGCAGGTTTTTGCGGAGAGACCGAAGAGGAGCATCAGCAAACACTGAGTCTGATGGAGTGGGCCGGATATGATTTTGCCTATATGTTCAAATACAGTGAACGACCCGATACCTTTGCAGCCGAAAAGCTGAAAGACGATGTAAGTGAAGCGGTCAAGACCCGCAGATTAAACGAGATCATTGAACTGCAGAACAGGCTTTCACTTGAAAGCAAGCAACGGGATGTGGGACAGACATTTGAAGTACTGGTGGAAGGCACCTCCAAAAAATCCAGCGAGGAACTCTATGGACGCACCTCACAAAATAAGGTCGTAGTATTCCCGAAAAATGAATTGAAACCTGGTGACTATACGAAGGTCACGGTAACAGATTGTACCTCGGCCACCCTGAAGGGTCATTAATCCAGGGCCATCAGGATCGTTTCCCGGGTGTTTTTGCAGGTCATACAATCAAATCTGTCTTCCAGCTCTGTCAGGATAATCAGTTCCCGCACATCATCTGTGATGTTACATAGCTTAAACTGACTTCCAGCTGTTCTGGCCCGGTCCCCAACTTCTATCAGCACATCAAAACCTGCTGAATCGATAAAGCGGATACCCTCCAGGTTAAAAACCACAGATACACCTGGCTCTTCCACCAACTCAATAAGCTGTTGCTTAACCAACTCTGAAAAAAGGGTGTTCAGCTTGTTTACCTGGAACAGCTCAACCCTGTATTGATTCTCCTCTTTCGCAATCTTTAACATCTTTCCTGGGGCTCACAAATTTATCGGTACAAAGTAAAGGGCATCAATTTCATGCCGAAATAAAACGCCGCTAAGTTATTCACAAATAATTGTGAATTAAAGGAATATGCCTAAAATTTCTCGAACACGCCCAGGCCAAAAAGTGCAAAGTCATATTTAACAGGGTCTGCAGGATCCAATGATCGCAAAACGGTATCAAGTTCTTCTACAGCAAGGGAATCATTCTGCTTTCGTTTTATCATTCCCAGCTTTCTGGCGATATTTCCCGTATGAACATCCAGCGGGCAGGACAGTTTTGAGGGTGAGATGCTCTTCCAGATACCAAAATCAACGCCCGCACGGTCCGAGCGAACCATCCACCTTAAAAACATATTTATTCGTTTTGCGGCCGAACCTTTCAGGGGATCTGGTAAGTGTTTCATTGTTCGTGCCGGATGAGGCAGGGAAAAAAACTCCTTCTTTAATTGGTGTATTGCCGGCTGCAGGGAGCTATCCGTCTGGTATTGCAGAAAAATACCTTCCAGACCATCCATTTTAAGATAGAGGTGCTTTAATGCCTGAATGAAGTAGATAAAATCTGTGGAATTAAATGTCCTGTGAACAAAGCCATGGATCCTTTCAAGATCTTCCTCTCTATGATTTAGCACAAAGTCGTATGGGGAATTCCCCATAAGCTTCATCATTTTATGGGCACTCTGAATAATGGTTTTCCGGTTTCCCCAGGAAATGGTGGCTGCCAGAAAGCCTGCGATTTCTATATCCTCCTTTTCTTCATACAAATGGGGTATCTGGATGGGATCGAGTTCAATAAAATCGGGATGCATATACTGCAGCACCTTTTCATTTAAAAATTCCTGCAGCTCATCTCTGTCCAGCGTCATTCTCTTCCCTGTTTATTGGAAGACCCCCGGGTACCATTGAAGGGCATTGGAGTAATAGATCTTCTCCAGCACTTCTTTGTCAAGATCAAGCCCCATAAATTCCCCTTCCACATTTCCTGAGCTCATGATGCTGTCGGTGGCAAAATAGCTCCAGTCGGATCTCCACTCATTTTCGAGCCAGGCTTTCTTCTCTTCAAACCTGTCCCCGGAGACACCCAGATCTGTGGCATAAAGGATACGGTCCTGGTACTTCAACAGGAAATCAATCACCTTCTCCCGATCCTGCACCTGCAGATGGCAGACCCTGGCAGCCAGATCCACTGCAAAATTGGGATAAAGGTCCAGGCGCTCAGCCAGAACATCCACATCCCACTCCAGACTTCCCAGGTGGGCACCCACCATTTGCAGTTCGGGGTACCTGGCCAGTACATGATCCCTGGACTCCATCAATCTTTCATGGCTTGGATAATCGGGATGCAGGTACATATGGTACTGGGGATTATCGGTGAAATAGCTCTTATCGCCGTTCACTGTCATAGATTCAACGGGCAGCCAGCAGTTCTTTGGTTCCCCGATATGCGTCAGGAGCGTGAAGCCACTGCTCTCCATAAATTCCAGGATAGGTTCAAAGAGCGGATCATCCAAAAACACAAAGTTGCCCAGGCTATCCCGGAAGGTCATCCCGATATCTTTCCAGACCTTGAAACCCACAGCCCCCTGATCCAGATCTTCCTGGAGCTTCCGAACAACTCCTTCCGCCCAACCCGGATCCTCGAAGCCCTCCATGGAGAAGGTGGCAAGCCAGTTTATATCGTCGGGATAAAGGTCCTTCATCTCTATGGCGCTTTGCTTCTGCTCATCAATGTATTCCTGGCTGTCGGACCTGGTATTGATGGTAAGCAGTTTAAATTCCTGGGACTTTGCATACTCCATAATGGCCGGATTCCCGGTCCGGATATGCACATGGGCATCAATCTTATTCATGCTGAGATAAAGGTCCTGCTTATCAGGAGAGCCGGAGCAGCCCATCAGGAAGCTCACCAGAACAGGAATCAATAGTCGTTTGAACATCATCTTTGCTTTTTAAGGTGCTTAAATTCTGATATATATCTTATGCTTATGCAGCCATTGGCAGATATACCAAAGGATGAAAAGAACGATGGCGCTGGTGAGAATCGAAGCAGTGAGCGTTCCCATCCACCCAAAGAGGGCAAATGTAAAGGGATGCAGGATGGCTTCAATCAAAACCGCACCACCCACATGGGCAAAGAGGTAAATAAAGAGGGGATTCATTCCCACGACCCTGAGAAACATGGACCAACGCTGTCGCTTCTTCATATCAATTAACCAGTAGGAGAAGGCAAGTGTCAGAAGAGCCCAGCCACCGCTCACTATCACAAAAGATGAGGTGGATATTCGCTTGATTATCGGTGTAATGGGGTTGAGTCCATATCCTACCACCACACCGATCACACCGGCGATAATTAAGATCTTTAGCTTTTGTGCCGCACTTCGCTGACTCATAAGCAACTGGCCTGCAAGAACACCCCAGATGGTATGGGCTGTGGTTGGGATGGCATTGAAAGACACCCAGTGACCATTCAGGTCAGCCCCCCCGTATTGCAGATCCAGCCAGGTTCCGAAATTCTCATTGGGCACAAAGGCATGATTAAAGCCTTCCACCCAGAAACCCCGGTATATAATCTCGGTAAGAGCAATGAGCAGAAAGGAGAAAGCAATCTGAACCCATGGCTTTTTCTTCATGAACAGGAAGGCCAGGATATAGGTTACAGAAAGCTGAGCCAGCACGTTCTGAAAACGAAATGCGATCTTCCCAGGATCGATGCAATACAGCGCCCAGCCAAGAAATAACAATATGAAGGCCCGTTGAATGGCATGCCTTGTGATCTGGGATTGGGACTGACCGCGCTTCTGCCGATTGGCCAGAGAATAGGGCATGGCCACCCCCACAATAAACATAAAGTAGGGCTGTATCAGATCCCAGAATCGCAGGCCGTTCCATGGATGATGATGGAACTGAGTGGCAATTGCATAGATAAATGATCCTTCCAGGGAGGGATCATGCAGATAAGAGAAGAAGTGGGTAAATTCGGCAATCAATAAAAACATGGTTGCACCCCGGAAAAAATCAAGCGATAATAGGCGTTCCGGTTTTGGGGAGGAAGAAAGATCTGTCATAGCCTTTCAAAAATAGCTCATAGCTATTTCTAATACAAGCCGTTCTCCAAGATATAATCCAGCATCTCATCATAAAGATTCAGCTGGATATTCAGAATATCGTCGTAATTGACAGGTGCTTCCGGTTCATCATCGGTCACCGTGCCGTGACTGCACTCAAAGGTAAAGGCCATGGTGCCTGATACCTGGTGCAGGGCGGAAATCAAATTGAAGCTGGTACGCGGAGGGAATGTTTCATCCTCCGGCCCGGGTAAGGAAATCCAGTCGTTTGGGATACTTGGCAGGTCCAGTGAAGCGTATCGATCATTCACCCTCCTGGTCAGGGTATCTATCCTCGATTTCATAAACCAGGGCACATAATATGCCGGCAGGACTCTGGAGGTTTGATGGTGGGAATGCAGGGAAACGGTCATATCAGGAGCTTCCGAGCGGGCGATCTCCAGGATGGCCTCCGTTTCAGCCGCCATGGGAGAGAACCAGTCATCATGCATCATATTAATGCCATTGTCGTTAAAATAGGCCCCCAGAATTCCCACATTCCCTTTCATGGGATGCAGCGATTTGGCACCTGGCCATCCCCAGGAGGACCCGTCCGTTCTTGTCCCCTGCCCGTACTTGGTCATAATCTCCACCGGCAGACCCACAAAGCTGTCATAAGGACAACGCTTGCGCCCGTCGGGATTCCCACAGGGAATAATAATAACCCGGCATTGCTCCAGTTTACTCTGCAGGGAGGACCATTCCTGACCCCTGCGATCCTTGCCGGTTTCAGCCACATGAATCAGGTTAAGCATACCCACGATCCCCTCCACTTCCTGTCCGTGTACAGGTCCCAGGAAAAAGACCACCGGCCTGGTGCTGCTGTCCTTGCGGGCAAAATAACGTGGATCACGGGCCGCTACCGCCGAATTATAATTGGCCTGGGAATGAAAATTTTCCTTCGTCCCGTAATAAATGGCATATACAGGGAAGCCCCCCGGAGAGGTGGCCACTACCCTGGCTTCTCCTTTTTCCACCTGTTTTACCTCCTGTTCAATGACTGAGAGTGTGGATCCATAAAATTCTGGAATAGGTGAAGGATTGGGCGGATCGCCCGGATCGATCGGGACCTGGGCAAGTGCATTTGTGCAAAAGAATAAGACTGAAAGAAAAAGAAAAGGCACCCGTATTAACCCTGACATAGCAGCTGTTTATGGTTGAATTTCAAATTGTATTTTCAATTATCCTTCTGCAGATTCACCTTCAGGCTTAGCTCCTTTAAGTTGTTCTTCAGAAATGGTAGAGGGAGTGTCGATCATCATGTCGCGACCCGAATTATTCTTGGGAAAGGCAATCACATCGCGGATCGAATCAATGCCTGCAAAAAGAGCCACCCAGCGGTCAAAACCAAAAGCAATCCCCCCGTGGGGAGGGGCGCCATAGCGGAAGGCACTCATCAGGAATCCAAATTGTTTCTGCGCCTCTTCCTTGCTAAAGCCCAGGTTATCGAACATGGTTTTTTGGAGGTCCTCATCGTGAATCCGGATGGATCCTCCACCAATCTCCACACCATTGATTACCAGGTCGTATGCCTTGGCGCGTAACTTGCCCGGATCGGTTTTGAACAGCTCCATGTCCTCTTCGTAGGGACTGGTAAATGGATGGTGCATGGCATGAAACCTCCCGGTCTCTTCGTCCCATTCCAGCAGGGGAAAGTCCACCACCCAAAGTGGTTTAAATACATTGGGGTCTCGTAGTTTCAGCCTGTTGCCCATCTCCAGCCTCAGCTCGCTAAGGGCTTTCAAAGTAAGATCGTGGTCTCCGGCCAGTACCAGGATCAGGTCGCCCGCTTTGGCTCCGCATAGTTCTGCCCATTGTTTTAGTGCAGCTTCATCGTAGAATTTATCCACCGACGACTTCAGGCTGCCGTCTTCGTTATATTTCACATAGACCAGTCCCTTCATCCCTAACTGGGGACGCTTTACCCAATCGGTGAGGGCATCCAGCTGCTTGCGGCTATACTCCGCACAGCCTTCGGCACAAATTCCTCCCACATACTCGACCGAGTCAAATACCTGGAATCCCTTTCCCTTAACCAGGTCAGTCATTTCGCTAAGCTCCATGCCAAAACGGATATCGGGTTTGTCGTTACCAAAGCGTCTCATAGCCTCAGAATAAGGCATCTTGGGAAACTCTCCCTCGATTTCAAGCTCCTTAATGGAGCGGAACAGGTGCCTTGTTAGTCCTTCAAAGGCATTGAGCACATCGTCGCGTTCCACAAAGGACATTTCGCAGTCGATCTGGGTAAATTCAGGCTGACGATCGGCCCTGAGGTCTTCGTCCCTGAAGCACTTGACAATCTGAAAATACTTATCAAATCCGGCCACCATCAATAAGCTGCTTGAAGGTCTGGGGGGACTGTGGCAGGGCATAAAACTCTCCTGCATTCATGCGCGAAGGCACCACAAAATCCCTGGCCCCTTCGGGGGTGGATTTGATCAGTACCGGGGTTTCCACCTCCAGGAATCCCTGCTCACTTAAATATTTCCTGATCTCAATGGCCATGCGGTGCCTCAGTTGCAGGTTTTTCCGGACCACCGCCCGGCGAAGATCAAGGTAACGATATTTCATCCGGAGGTCATCCCCCCCATCTGTGTTTTCTTCAATGGTAAAAGGAGGGGTAAGAGAAATGTTCAGGACATCCAGTTTCTCCACCAGGATCTCAATATCGCCGGTGGACATCTGCGGATTTTTATTACTTCGCTCGGCCACCTTTCCTTCGACCCTCACCACAAATTCTCTTCCCAGTTTACGGGCCTGCGCACATAAGCCTGAATCAATCTCCATATTAAATACAAGCTGAGTAAGACCATAGCGATCACGAAGATCAACGAAAGTCATGCCCCCCAGGTCCCTGGATTTCTGAACCCAGCCCGAAAGCATCACTTTCTCACCCACATTGTTCATATTCAACTGCCCGCAATTATGTGTCCTGTACATAAGATTCTATTTTTGTAACTTTATGAGGTGCAAATTTAGCAACTTTTAAAGAGGAATTATAAAGAAAGACAGGCGATCATGGTATACCCGGTACTCTCCGACGAATATTTTATGAATGAGGCACTTAAGGAAGCTCAAAAGGCCATGGACCTGGAAGAGGTGCCGGTGGGTGCAGTGGTGGTGAACCAGAATCGGATCATTGCCAGGGCCCACAACATGACCCAGCAGCTCAACGATGTAACCGCCCATGCGGAAATGATAGCCATCACATCAGCCTCCAACTACCTGGGGGCCAAATACCTGTCGGAGTGCACTCTCTTTGTCACCCTGGAGCCCTGTGTGATGTGCGCCTCGGCCCTGAAATGGGCCCAGCTTGACAGGCTGGTATTTGCTGCTACCGATCCCAGGGAGGGTTATTCCCGCATAAAAGAGCAGCTCCTGCATAAAAAAACAGTAGTGGTACCAGGAATCCTGGATGAGGAGGCATCCCTTCTGCTTAAACAATTTTTCCTGCAGCGTCGCAATCAGAAGAACTAGAGGCCTGCAACTATCTGATTTTCATTTTGAAAATAAAGGGATTTGTAATACTCGATGTATTCTATGAGCTTCTCCCGATAATCCTCCAATCCCAGCAACTCCTCGTCGCAGATCAGGTAGGACATATCGGCCCGTCTGAAAGCAAAGTGCCGGGCACGGTCCTGCCTGTGAAAGAACTCTTTTTCATCGGTCGACATTCCCTTGGGAAGCCTGGTAAGCTCCCAAATCGCCACAAGCTCCCCGAAAACTTCCTCCCTTTCCCTGAGGTTGTTATCAATAATATCCACCGCTTGTTCCAGGGCCCCCAGGGCCGCTTCATGACTCCGGAAGCGTTGACTATGGGCTTCTCTGATGGCCAGTTCAAGATCTGAAAGTGCCAGGTAGGTAGAGCAGGTATGTTTTACCAGCTGCACGATGGAAGAGTAGATTTCCAGGTCATAGCTGTGCCTGATCCCCGCTGACCTGTTAGAGTGGATAATTTCCATGGCCCGTTCCATGTGCCTTAACTGCTCCCTGGATTCATCAATTTTCTCAGCATATTCGCGGTTCCAGAACTCATCATACTCCAGGTTGTCGGCCCGGGGCAGGTCGGGCAAATGCGTCTTGCCGATATCTCCATAGTGCCAGACCCTGCGTTCGAGTGATTTATAGTAGTAGTAAGCTGCCCCATTCAGAAGCTGGTAAAGTTCCCTCAGATCGCGGGAGTGGTCTCCATAATAGTTCAGAAAGAACTTGTCGGAAAACTCCTCCAGGCTTGGATTGGCACCGCTCCAGGCCCACTCGGCAGAGTTGATAAAACTCAGCATCCAGACCTGGTTATGCAATCCGGAATCGTCCCATGAAGTATTAATCATGCCATCAAAATACCCGGACAAGGCTGCCCCCGAGACCGATGTATAGGATCTTTTTAATGCGTTTTCAGCTTCATGTTCCTGATCGCCTTCCCCTCTTAGTTTGTAAAAGTAAGGAAGGAACAGGGGTTCAATACCCGGGTTGGGATCGTAGGCAAAAATTTCAAAGCCTGCTGCTGATGCTTCCCGGGCAAAGGTAAAATCCTCGCTTTCATAATGATAATCTTCCATCAATACCAGTCCGTTTAGCGGCTCCAGGCCATTGGCCGGCGAATCACTCTCGGTCCAGCCCATGGGCCTTTCCCAGGCCATTACACTTCTGCCCAAAGCCTGAAGGGGTGCCCCGGCCTGTTTGATAAACAGGTGATACAAGCCGCTTTTCCCAATTTCTTCTGCTCTTTGCCGGCATTGCTCACAGGCGCCCAATTCATAGGTCTCATCGGAGCCGATATGGATGTATTCCGAACCAGGCGTGGCCTCAATGGCATCTTTCCAGAGATCGGACAGTAATTCATAGCTGCCTTCTTTCAGGGGACAAAACTCCCAGTTGGAGGCCGGAATTTCGCGCAGGTGATTGTATTGTGGCCACTTCAGAATATAACTCACATGCCCAAGTCCCTGTACAAGTGGCACCACTTGCACATGATATTTCCTGGCATAAGAGGTGATCTCCTGCATCTCTTCCATGGTGAAGGCCCCCGGTGCCCCGATCTCGGGATGGCTGGGGTAGAGGAATTTGTCCTCCCATTCCCAGACCAGCATATTGATTTTATACCTGGCCAGGTCCCGGATAAAGCCTTCCACATACTCCCGCCTGTCCTGGTGATGTTTGGTGTCGTAATGACAGGCCCGCTGAGGAATATCGGGCCAGTCGCTAATTCTCATCCCGGGCACATAAGCACCTTCCTTCCCCTGTTTGAATAACTGCAGCAAGGTCTGGGTACCATAAAAAATACCCGCATCACCCATAGCCCTGACGTTTAACTGGTCCCCGGAGCTGATTAACTCATATCCCTGTAGAGCTGTCTTTTCCGGAAGAGAGCTGATCTTCTCAGAAATATCCTCACGGGTCAGCCTGATGGCCCCGGGAGAATTTACATCAGTAATCTGAGCTTTGATGCCCCACTCTTTTTTAAGATTCCGGGCCAGCTCCGATGCCGCGAACTTCACCTGATCGGAGGCATCCCTGTCAAGGACTATATTCAGTTCATCTCCCGGGACAAAATCCGTACCCTCAAAACTTACTTCCTGGGGATAAGGAATCAGGTTGATCCCCTCTTTAAAAAGTGCACTTAGATTCTCTTCTTCACCCGCCCCCTTTCTGCTTATGAAAATCTTATGTACCGGTCCGGCTACCCCGGCCAGATTCATGGTCCGGAAATAAAATTCAAGTTTCTCTCCGCTTAGCTCCATTTCCAGGAGATCCTCCACAGCTTCCCATTCACCCAACGGACCTTTCCTTAGCTGGTACTCTTTCAGATTGGGAGTCCCGGAGATGAGTTCGATCCTTGCCATATTTCCATCTATCCGGACCTCTGAAGAAATTACATTGGGTGTCCATTCAAAGGCATCCCTGTCAGGGACCAGACGCATAAATTCGGGCTTATCATAGGCCCAGTGGGGCTTCCCATCCCAGATCCAGGTGTGCTTCCGGAAATAATCATCTTCATACATGCTAAGCAGCGTTTCATGTTCCGGCCACACGGTAAACATGTCATTGTAGGTATGATACTCGATCCAGGTATAGGTCTGGGCACTGCGTTCATAGTTGCTCCCGGTTTCGGGGTTGTATGGGGTGGGGATTCGGTCCGGACCTACGACCCTGACGATATCCGCTGCCTTGTTCTTTAAATATTCATCACGTATTTCCAGAGCAGACAGGGGAATTCCGTCTTTTTCAAAATGATGATCGTACTTGGCATCAGAAAGGAACCACTTCTGATAATCGTTGAGCCAGATCTCGTTAATGCCATGATGACCGTCAGGGCCACCCATTACTCCGGGACCGGCTCCAAGGGTTCTGCACACATAGCCGTAGGCATTCATAATGCCATTCTGGACCTTCATGTAGTGACCACAGTGAAAACCCTGTCCTTCTAATGCAGCATCTAAAATCCCCTCCACATATCCCCCACCGGGGTAAGGATCGCCATGATCATCAATGGATACTACCGACCGGATCCAGTGCCGGAGCATCAGAATTCTTTTGAACTCATCAGTCTCCCCCTTGAATATGGTATCCAGCTGATACTTCTCTTTGAGGACCTGAAATCCGGGATGATTCAGGTCTTCGTATCCCCGAAACTCCACATTGGGTTTAAAGGGTGGATTGTCAACCTCCTCAAGAGTGTATTCCGCAGTGTTACAAGCTACAATGGTGATCAAAAACAGGGCTGGAAGAAATATAGTTTTCATGCTAGCAAACTAATTGTAATTTTAGTGAAATATACCTCTTTATTCATAAACAACCACCCGATGAAAAAGCATGTATCTGTCATGATCTTCTCCCTGGGCCTGGCATTCCTGCTTGTTCCTTTTCAAAGAGCAAAAGCACAAATTGAAGATGATCAAATTGTAATACGGCCTCAGGAAATTGACGATGTCTTATCCAATCCCGGTATGGGCTTTATGACCTTCCAGCGCTTCAATGGTGATTCATTGAATGAGGGCAGCGGCTGGACTGAAGGTTTTCCGATTGATTACCAGGAGTTTAACGGGGATTTATCCAATCTGAATTATCCCTCAACCACCATTGCCTATTGGCGGGTCTACTGGAAATTTATGGAACCTGAAGAGGGAAAGTATCGATGGGACATGCTCGACCGGGCCCTCGAAACGGCCAGATCGAGGGGCCAGTCCCTTATTCTGAGGATTGCTCCCTATGGAACAGGTCCTGAGCGGGATGTTCCCCAATGGTACCGTGCTCTGGCAGGCCCTGAGAAAGAGTGGGCCTACAGTAATCCCGTGAATAAGTGGATGGTGAATCCTGAAGATGCACGCTATGCGAAACACTTCGGCGGTTTTATCAGGGCTTTGGGCTCACGTTATGATGGCCATCCCGACCTGGAGGCGGTGGACCTTTCCATTGTGGGTGCATGGGGAGAAGGGGCCGGATCTGAATTACTGACTCAGCCCACGCGGGAAGCCCTGGTAAATTCCTACACCGATTCGTTCAGAAAAACTC
Organism: uncultured Bacteroidales bacterium; assembly: GCA_963753765.1. Classification (GTDB taxonomy): domain Bacteria; phylum Bacteroidota; class Bacteroidia; order Bacteroidales. The sequence goes on along the minus strand of CAVWDQ010000020.1, from coordinate 59,322 downwards.
CTTTAATCGCCCTGCTAATGGATAAAGAAACAAACATGTACGCCCATTCACAGATCCCCGTAGGATGGAGAGTCGACTGCATAGGTGACCTTGGATTCTGGGCAGAGGACCAGAATGGGTGGACCCACATGTATGATTTTTACCCCCAGGAAATTATTAACTGCGAGGTTCAGGATGACTGGATAAGCTCACCACTCAGCTTTGAGATCTGTGGCACTTTTCTTCGCTGGAGAGATCAGGAGGGCTATGACAGGGATGATGTGAAATATATTTTCGATCAAACCCTGAAATGGCATATGTCCTCCTTTAATGCCAAATCGTCCCCGGTACCGGAAGAGTGGCAAGATCTGGTCGATGAGTGGTTAAAAAAAATGGGGTACAGGTTTGTTTTAAGAAGATTCAGCTACCCCCGCCAGGTGCATCCTGAGGGCGGGTTGGCCTTCCTTAGCTGGTGGGAAAATAAAGGCGTTGCGCCCTGTTACAAAGATTTCACCCTGGCTCTGCGTTTAATATCTGATAAGAATTCCATTGTACTTCCAACAGAAGCCATCGTAAAAGAGTGGCTCCCGGGAGATAATATTTATGATCATTCCATTGAGATCCCGGGTCATGTGCCGGCCGGCACTTATGAACTACAAATAGCCGTGGTAGATCGCGTGAATTATGAACCCAGGGTAAATCTTGCCATTGAGGGCAGACAGGAGGACGGCTGGTATCCGCTGGGACCAATTGAAATTGTCCGGTGATAAAGACAGATATGACATAAGATGGCTGATATCAGGCTCCCTACCGATAGTCCGGTCTTACTGAGAAAGATGGTGTTATCCGATATGGATAGCCTCATGAAACTAAAAGATGCCGAAGGCTGGAACCAGCTTGAAAAAGACTGGGCTTTGCTCATCTCATACAAAGAGAGTGTCAATCTTGTTGCTGTTCTGGATGACCATATCGTAGGAACTATAACCGCTATCAACTATGACAACACAGTGGCATGGATTGGCATGATGCTGGTTGATAGAGATTACCGGGGCCGTGGAATAGCCAGACTATTACTCCTTGATGCGATTGATAAATTGAACAAGTGTAAATCAATAAAGCTGGATGCAACACCTGCGGGAAGACCGGTATATCTCAAATTAGGCTTTAGAGATGAATATACGCTGTACAGGATGACCAATCCTTCTGCTTCCAAAATATCCCTGAGTGATGCTCCTTATAATACTGAACAGATGAAGCCTGCAGATATTCCGGAAGTGGCCGCATTTGATAAAAAAGTATTTGGTGCAGACAGAACAGAATTGATCATGCGTCTGTATGAAAGTTATCCTGAATTAGCCTGGCTCATTAAGGAGAAAAACAGCATAGCTGGATTTTGCCTGGGCAGAAGGGGACAAAATTTTACGCAGATCGGCCCGGTATCCGCTTCCTCACCCGACGGAGTCAAAGCCCTGATTCAATCGGCTATAGATCAAATTACGGGCCAGGCTGCAGTGGTAGACATATGCGCGGATAAATCAGAAATTAAAGGATGGCTTGAGGCCTGTGGTTTTACAGCACAACGCCCTTTTGAAAGGATGTATCTCAGAAAAAATCCGCACCCCGGCATCATTGAAAGCCAATACCTGATAAGTGGTCCGGAGCTGGGTTAAATTACAGTCACTAAGCCATTCCAAATCCGGCCTTTTCAAGGTCTTTCCAATAGCCGGGGTAAGATTTGCTCACCACCCGGGGATCTTCAATGGCAATGCTTCCCAGGCTGATAGCCAGGGGGGCAAAGGCCATGGCCATGCGGTGGTCGTGGTAGGTAGCTATTAGGGGATCCTTCTGAGCTTCACAGCGGGTACCGTCCCAGGCCATCCACTCTCCGGCAGGATCGTCCTGCAGCACAAAACCCACCTTCCTGAGCTCGCTGCCAAGAGCTGCAATGCGGTCTGTTTCCTTTACCCGAAGGGTCCTTGTACCGGTAAACCTGAAAGGGATGCCCAGCGCACATAAGGTAACGGCACAGGTTTGCACCAGGTCGGGACACCCGGTAAAATCGTAGGTGAAATTTTCAGGTAAGTCCTGTTTATGTGAACGAAGCAGAAGCCCTTCTTCATTAAAACCTGACTGTACACCCAGTGGTTCAAAAATCTGAACAAGGCTTGAATCTCCCTGGAGGCTGTTCTGGGAGAGGTTGGGCAGGGTGATTTCCGATCCGGGAAGAAGTGCAGCAACCTGAAACCAGTATGAAGCGCCACTCCAGTCTGATTCCACCGTGAGATCAGCCATTGAATAAGCACCCTGTGGTACGGAAATTATCCTTCCATCAAAACGGGCAGCTATGCCACAACTGTTCATCAGGGAAAGGGTCATCTCGATATAGGATGCCGAAACCACACTACCTTTTAGTTTGATGTTCAGACCACCCTCCAGCAGCGGAGCGATCATCATCAGGGCACTGATAAACTGACTACTGATGCCTGCTTCTATTTCTATGTTTCCACCAATTAAGCTCTTGCCCTTTATCCTTAGGGGCGGAAAAGCCTTATTTTCCAAATATTCTATGTTGGCACCCACCTGTTTTAAAGCATCCACCAGCGGACCGACAGGTCGCTGCTTCATCCGCTCCGATCCGGTCAGGGTAACTTCTCCCGGCTGTGTGGAGAAGTAGGCGGTAAGAAAACGCATAGCCGTACCTGCATGCCCCACATCCTTTACATCCGACTCTGTATCAAGAGCTTTAGTCAGAAGTTCCGTGTCATCACTCTCCGACAGATTGTGTAAAGGGGCCACAGAATGTGCCAGGGCCCGAATAATCAGCAGCCGGTTGGATATGCTCTTGGATGAGGGAATATGGATGCGATCCTTTACTGCATTTATTGGAGCAGAAATGACTTTTTTCATAAATCAAAGATAATAATTAGCATATATTGGCACCCTGATATAACAGCAAGTAACGAGAGACCATGAAAGAAATTAATTTTGAGGATACCAAGACGGCATTCCGTATTAAATCGGACCGCGACCTTCGAAGGGCCTACATCCTTTTTAAACTGATCTCCTACCCCATCCTGGTGAAAATAGGCAATCCGGTGATCCAGGTGTTTTCAGCTCTGAGAATCCCCGTCGGTTGGATCGTAAAACCTACGGCATTCAAACATTTTGTTGGCGGCTCCACCCTGGAGGAGTGCCAACCGGCAGTTGAAAAGCTTAAAACAGGCAATGTCTACTCCATTCTTGACTATTCGGTTGAAGGAAAAGAAAATGACAAAGCCATTAATGCTGCTCTGGAAGAAACTCTTCGTGCAGTCAAAAATGCCGGAAGCAATCCCGATATACCCTTTGCCGTTTTCAAGCCGACTGCCTTTGGAACGCATCATGCCCTTGAAATGCTCAGCAGCGAAAACACTCCCGATGAAGCGACACTTGCTGAAGGGGAAAAGTTCCGTCAGCGGATTAATACCCTCTGCAGTACAGCCTTCGAAAATGATATCCCCATTATGATCGATGCAGAAGATAGCTATATCCAGAATTTCATTGACAAGGTTTGCATGGAGATGATGCAGCTTTACAATAAGGAGAAGTGCATTGTTTTCAATACTTACCAGATGTACCGTCACGACCGCATTGCTGTCCTGGAGGCAGATATCAGGAAAGCACGTGAGGAGAAATTCTTCCTGGGGGCCAAGTTTGTTCGTGGAGCATATATGGAAAGAGAGAGAGCCCGCGCAGCCAAAATGGGCTATGAAGATCCCATCCAGCCCGATCGCGAAAGTACCGACAGGGATTACAACCTGGCACTTAAAATTTCCATGGACAACCTGGATGTGGTTTCCATCTTTAACGGCACCCATAACGAGTACAGCAGCAAGTACCTGGCCGACCTGATGATCGAACAAAAGGTGGATCCCGCCGATAATCGAATCTGGTTCTCCCAGTTATATGGCATGAGCGAACACATCAGCTTCAACCTGTCGGCCGCTGGTTTTAATGTGGCAAAATATGTACCTTACGGTCCGGTTCGCTATGTACTTCCTTACCTGATGCGCCGGGTGGAGGAAAACACTTCGGTGAAGGGGCAAACCGGCAGGGAACTTTCCCTGATCAAGAAAGAGCGGCAAAGGAGAAAAAATGAAATTAGATAACCAGAGAAACACCTATCGGATCTGGCTGAGCAGGCTGGTCATGACCATCGTATTTACCCTGATCATCCTGCTTATTGTTTTTCTTCCCTGGTTTGATGAAACAGAGTTCTGGCTCACAAAATACCATGTGGCAATCTTTATTTCGGCCATCTACATTCTTTTAAACTGGATTAATTACCTGAAGCGCCCCAACTTCATCGCCTACAGCGACCAGGGCGAAATGATCGTAGTGCGTTACTACCCGGTGAGCATGTTTACCAGCCGCAAGAACTCCATTGAGATCCCCAAACAGCATTTCGTGAAATTTGAACTTCAGCCCTTCCTGTTTAAAACCCAGCACAAACTGATCCTGGTGCAGAACTTCAGGGACAAAGAGGCCAAATACCCCCCCATCAGCCTCTCTGCCATGGACAGGGAGGACCGGGATAAGATGCTCAGCTCGCTAAGTAAATATTCAGGGAGCGGGGCTCCAGAGAGCCAGGGAGCTTAGAGCTACTCAGAAGAAGAGAAGAAATCAAGTATATATCACCATCTCCCTCTCGGCATCCCAGCCCATGCCCTTCACATAAGTATTATAAAGCCCGGGTTCAGAGAATCCATCCCATACAAGCTCATGCTTTCCGGGCTCAAGCCCTTCGGCTTCCATGCGCCAGACCATTTCACCATGACGGTTCAGAATATCCACGTACACATCACCCTTTTCCGGAACAGAAAGCTCCATCACGATCTCATCTTTTGAATTGGTGCCGAGTGCCCGGATGGAGGGAGGATCGGGCTGATTGATTATTCCTGTGCTCTTCCATGAAGCATAATCGAAAGGTTCATCACACATATGATATTTTTCTTCGTCAAATCCATAGGTGTTTTTTCTGAGATAAGCTGTAAGAAGCGGAGTCCTTTTAAGAGAATCAAGTTTCACTTTTTCCGCCTTACCATCCTTCCAGAGATATACCGGTATATCAAATGGATCAAGAACATCTGAAAGACCACGTTCAATTCCAATATGGAAAAGCCCGAAATTACCCGGTTCATGACCACCAAGCCAGTGTTCTATGATGTCCACCCTGAATGCATCCTTCCCGAAAATCACATTATTACTCATGTAGGTTTGGCCTTTCCTGTCATGAGGTCCTCTTCCGAAACCGTCGCCATCAAGGCTGTAGGTACCTTCAACAATATTGATTCCTGTCGGAGTAATACTGTAAGAATCAAGCATGCGCTGAACCCATTGCTCCATAAAAATACCTCCGGTATAAGGTGGAATGTCCATCAGACTGTCCCATCGTGGAATGCCGGCTTCTACATGCTTTAAGTGCAACTCCTGGATCCTATCCATGTAATCCGGCTGGAAAAACTGATGATATCGTTCGTCGTATGATTTAAAAATATTCTGATGACCACCACAGAACTGGTGAAACTTCCTGGCCGCAATCCCCTGCAGGTTTTTAATGGCACCGGTAAGCCCCATACGATGCGTTTTGAATTTTGCAATATTAATAAGGAAGGTGTCGGGGGCATTCATGGGGGCCATAAATCCCACCTTTTTGAAAACAACTCCGTCAACTTCCTTGAAAATTATGTCATCAGGCTCCAAATCCCAGTAATCCTTTGAAGTCAGCTCCCTGAGGTCGAAATTGTTTCGTTCCGCCATCGCGGTGTACCCGTTCATGTCCCAGAACTGAGGACAGGCACATTCCCTTAATGAATAATTCTGAGGGCCTTTGTTTTTTACACCCTTTAAAAAACCTTCAATATAGTTCAGGTCTGTTGTTATACCCAGCTTCGCTGCCGGATCTGATGATGGTCTGCCCATGCATGTCCAGTTAGGCTTGCAGTTTATATGGGTCGAATTTGAGTAACCCTGCCCATCTGATGTTTTTACAAACATCTCACTGGCAAGCTTATAGGCAGCATCATATATGGGCCTGGAGTCGGTTTTTTCTTTTACCTCTGTGAGATTAATAAAAACCGCTTCGGGATGTTCTTTTATAAATGGGTGAAGGTCAAATCCATCTCTTCCTGATGATGCACCTTGTGCAATGGCGTATCCTGGACCCACCAGTCCAGCAACTCCTGCTGCAGAAGACACCTTTATAAAGTCTCGCCGCTTCATCTTCCGTGAATTAAATAGTGAACAGTAAATATAATAATCTTAATCATAGTTAGGATTAAATTTAGCTAAACTGTCACATGTCACCCCTATTAAGGCTTAGCTTTTGTATATTTAAGTACTCATATATAATTCTATAATCAAGGTCATTTAAAAAGCATGAAAAATATCTTCAGATCCGGATGCCAGCTGACTACAGCAGTATTAATTTTTGTTATTGGCTTGATTTCAATGCCTGCTTATCTCGTCAGTGGTCAGATATCTTCTGATAATGGCACAGGGATTTCCGTAAAGAATGTGAATTCTATAATCGTGGATGACAATAATATTAAATGGTTTAGTACAGATATCGGAATTGTGAGTTTTGATGGGAACAAGTGGAAATTGCATGATGAGAATAAGAGTCTGCCACAGCAAAATCTGAAAAGTCTTACTTACGTGCTTAATCCAGACGGACCAGAACTCTGGATTGCTTCACCCAATGGAGCCACTGTCGCCAGGATGCCAATTGACGACCAGGCAGAGTCCATAACTTACAGCCCTGAAAACGCCCCCATGATTAGTCAGGATGTACTTGGTATTGCAGCAGGCTTAGATACCATACGCTGGATTGGAACAGATAAGGGAGTATCGGCCGTGAGTAATGATAAATGGCTAACTCCTGATTATGACGGGTATTACACTGAACGGATGTTTGTGGAATACCCGATCACTTCAATGGCTACTAATCCTAAAGGAGATTCACTCTATGTAGGAACTGAGGGTGTAGGTGTTCTCCGGGTTTACCGTGATGAGCTGGATGGAATTTCAGGGGCCTCCGTTTATGCTCAGTGGGGACCGATTGACCTGCCTTCTGACTATATCCTGAGCATCTATATTGCACCTGATGGAACAAAATGGTTTGGCACAGAAGAGGGAGTTGCAAGGCATTCTGGAAATAACACACTTGATAACTGGACTGCTTATTATACGGATGATGGTCTTGTCGATAACTACGTTCAGGCGATTTGTGGTGATAAGGAAGGTAACATCTGGTTCGGGACCTTAGCTGGAATATCTGTTTTTACCGGCTCGACATGGATCTCCTATACCACAGACAACGGACTGACCAGTAACAATATACTTTCCATAGCCACTGACAAAAATGGAATTGTCTGGATTGGAACGGATACTGGTATTTGCAGTTATGAAAACGAGAAATTTATCTCTTACTAATCCGAATTATCATCGATAAGCAGGGCTGTTATCACATCAACCCTGTAAAAGATGTCGCAATATTCCAATCCAGAACTACATTATCAAATTGCTCTGACAATGGCACCGGCCATCGGTCCGGTTAACGCCAGGAAACTAATCAAAGAAGCAGGCTCGGCCAGCAGGGTATTTCGTATGAGCAGGGCATCCCTGGAAAAGATCGAAGGGATTGGGCCCTTCCTTTCTCAATCGATCAGATCACCCAGGCTCATGGAACAGGCCGAAAAAGAGCTTGAATTTCTTGAGCGGCATAAGATAAGAGCGCTCTATTTTAAAGATCCCGATTATCCCACCCGCTTGAATGAATGTGAGGATGCTCCCATACTGCTTTATTCCAAGGGTAGTGAGGGACTCAATACCAGGCGCGCTTTAAGTGTGGTTGGAACCAGGAAGGCCTCCTCCTATGGAAAGGAGCTGTGCAGGAATATTGTTTTGGAACTGGGATCCATGATCAGCGACCTGTTGATTGTCAGCGGATTGGCCTTTGGAATCGATGTAATTGCGCACCGGGCAGCCCTGGAAGGAGAAATTCCCACAGTGGCGGTGCTGGGACATGGGCTCCGTACCCTCTATCCGCATGCCCATCGGGAAACTGCAAAAAAGATTTGCCGGCAGGGTGCCCTGGTCACCGACTTTCATTCGGGCATGGGGCCCGAGAGAAACAATTTCCTCAGGCGAAACAGAATCATTGCAGGAATGGCTGATGCCACGCTTGTGGTGGAATCTGCAGCATCGGGAGGTGCCCTGATTACAGCCGGAATGGCCCTCTCATACGATCGGGACGTGCTGGCTGTTCCGGGACGTGCTACAGACGATCGTTCCCGGGGTTGCAACAACCTTATAAAGCTAAATATGGCGGCCATGGTCGAATCGGCAGAAGATATTATCTACCACCTGAGATGGACGGATGAACTTGCCCAAAACAAAAAGCCCGTATCCAGGGTGATAAACCTTACAAACCAGGAACGGACACTGCTGGAACATATGGCCCTGCAGGGGGGGCTTGGACCCGGTGAACTAAGCAAGCTTTCCGGCATTCCCATACAGGACGTACTTTCCTTGCTAACCCAGATGGAATTAAAAAGATGGATCCGTATGGAGCCGGGAAATCTATATCAAAGTTCTATCGATCTCTCCTGAGCAAGGTATATGCCGAATCTATGTTTTCTGACAATGTTTAATGACATACGAACTACATGATAAAGGGCATGTTCAACTCTTGTAAATAATTTTAGATTTACTCCTGTTGAATCATTAAAAAACCGATATGGATCCAAAAGTTGAACAATTCATGGCCAGAATCAAGGCCAAAAACCAAGCAGAACCAGAGTTTCACCAGGCAGTCCAAGAAGTGGCTGAATCGCTGATCCCCTTCATTGAAGAGAATCCAAGATACAAGCATGCGAAGATTCTTGAGAGAATCGCTGAACCCGAAAGGGTTATCATGTTCAGGGTTCCCTGGATTAATGACAAAGGTGATGTGGAAATCAACAGGGGCTTCAGAATAGAAATGAACTCTGCCATCGGACCCTATAAAGGAGGTCTTCGGTTCCACCCAACTGTAAACCTTGGAATTTTGAAATTTCTTGCCTTTGAGCAGGTATTGAAGAACAGCCTCACCACCCTGCCTATGGGAGGCGGTAAAGGTGGGTCTGACTTTGATCCCAAAGGAAAATCGGATAACGAAGTCATGCGCTTCTGCCAGAGCTTTATGACTGAACTTAACAGGCATATCGGACCCAACACAGATGTACCGGCAGGTGACATTGGAGTGGGTGGCCGTGAGATCGGATACCTGTTTGGGCAGTATAAGCGTATCAAGAATGAATTTACCGGGGTACTTACAGGAAAAGGTCTGGAGTGGGGCGGTAGTCTGATCAGGCCTGAGGCCACCGGCTACGGTGCAGTCTATTTTGCCCAGGAGATGCTGGGAACCAAAGGCGATTCCCTGGAAGGAAAAATTGCCGCGGTATCCGGATCTGGAAATGTGGCCCAGTTTACCGTTCAGAAACTTACGGAACTTGGAGGGAAAGCGGTTACGCTATCTGATTCAGGCGGTTCCATATACGATCCTGATGGCATCGATGCTAAAAAACTGGCCTGGGTCATGGACCTGAAGAACAACCGCAGAGGCAGGATTAAAGAATACGCTGAGCATTTTGGATGCGAGTATTTCGAAGGAAAGCGCCCATGGCATGTGAAGTGTGATGTAGCCTTCCCATCCGCCACGGAAAATGAGGTTGATAAGAAGGATGCTGAAACCCTCATTAAAAACGGTTGCAAGGTAATCAGTGAAGGAGCCAATATGCCCTCTACACCTGATGCCATCGAGGTGTATCTGGACAAGAAAATCCTTTATGGACCTGGTAAAGCGGCCAATGCAGGAGGGGTAGCAGTCTCGGGACTTGAGATGACCCAGAACAGCATGAGGCTTCCATGGTCCAGGGAAGAAGTGGACAATGCGCCTTCAGACCATTATGAAAAATATCCACCAGACCTGTGTTGATTTTGGAACGGAATCAGACGGTTATATCAACTATGTGAACGGTGCCAACATCGGTGGTTTTGTAAAAGTTGCCGATGCCATGCTGGCACAGGGTGTGGTTTAATCTGTCCTATCTGCAGAATCAAATAGGAGTAGTTTGTTCAGGGTGTTTAATGAGTGGCACATTTCAGCTACGAAATTAAGCACCCTGGATTTTTATGGGTTTTAGCTGTCTAAATTGTATGTTTGTAGCCGCAAAAAATGTATACCGACTCACATACACACCTCTACCTCTCTGCCTTTGAAAAGGATCGGGATCAGATGATCCAAAGGGCCATCGATTCCGGTGTAACCCGAATGTTACTGCCCAATATCGACAGCTCTACCATTACTCCCATGAGCTCTCTTGCAGAACGTTACCCGAAGCATTGTTTTCCAATGATGGGCTTGCACCCCACTTCGGTTAAAGCGAACTACCTGGATGAGCTAAGGCTTATTGAAGCAGCCCTGGATGGTAATGATATCATCGCCATTGGTGAAACAGGTATGGATCTGTACTGGGATAAAACCTTCCTGAAGGAGCAGGAGGAAGCTTTTGCCACCCAGATCGGATGGGCGCTGGAGCTGGATCTTCCACTGGTTATCCATGCAAGAGATTCCTTTCAGGAAATATTCAAGGTCCTGGACAGAGAAGGTAGTCCGGAACTCCGTGGCGTGTTTCATAGTTTTACAGGTGGTTTTGATGAGCTGGAACGAGCACTTTCTTTCAACTTTATGATCGGGATTAATGGCATAGTAACTTTTAAAAACTCAAATTTGAGTGAGGTAGTCAGGTCCATCCCGACAAACAGGCTCCTGCTGGAGACCGATTCCCCCTTCCTGGCACCGCATCCATACAGGGGGAAAAGAAATGAGAGCAGTTACCTGATTGAAACTGCAAAAAAAGCAGCAGAAATTTATAACTTGACCCAGGAAGAGCTTGCCAGGATCACCTCTTCTAACGCGGAGCATTTGTTTCGTCTAAAACCCCAACATGAAAGCTGACAAACCATCCATCCTGATAATATATACCGGTGGTACCATAGGCATGATCAATGATCCGTCCAAAGGCTCATTGAAGCCCTTCGATTTCAATAAGATCATGAAACATATCCCAGAAATTAAATCCCTGGGCTACCATATCGAATCCTACAGCTTTGATCCACCCATTGACTCATCCGAAATTGAACCTTCCACCTGGTCACGTATTGCTGAGATTATTGAAGAGAAGTATCAGGAATTTGATGGCTTTGTGATATTGCATGGTACCGATACCATGGCATACTCTGCTTCCGCACTCAGTTTTATGTTAGAGGATCTGTCCAAACCTGTCATCTTTACAGGATCGCAGCTACCCATTGGGGTCCTGAGAACAGATGGAAAAGAGAATCTGATCACTTCTATTGTTATTGCAGCAGCAAAAGAGTATGGTAAGCCGGTGATTCCTGAAGTATGTGTCTATTTCGAGAGTAAACTATCACGTGGAAACAGAACTACCAAAGTCAGCGCGGAGCAGTTCAATGCCTTTCAGTCGGCCAACTATCCATACCTGGCAAATGCAGGGGTGCATATTATCTATAACAGGGAGGCTGTCAGATATCCTGGCAAATTCAGGCAGCTGGTAGTTCACAAAGAATTCAACAATCATATTGCCATCCTGAAACTTTTCCCGGGTATAACTCCGGAGTATGTGGATGCTGTATTGGGATATAAGGAATTAAAGGGCCTGATTCTGGAAACATATGGTGCCGGAAATGCACCTACAAAATCCTGGTTCCTGGAGAGAATTGAAAAAGCAGTTGAAAAGGGAGTGGTCATTTTGAATGTTACTCAGTGCAGCAGGGGGAGTGTTGAGATGGGAAGATATGAAACCAGCAGGCATCTATTAAATGCCGGTGTTATAAGCGGTTACGATATAACAACAGAGGCTGCTACCACAAAAATGATGGTTCTGCTGGCTCAAAATCTGCAGGACGATGAGGTTAAAATGCTTTTAAATAAATCACTTGAAGGAGAAATCACCCTGCCTTGAGTGCTTGTTTTAATATTTTTTTGTATTTTTCGCCGCAAATTTCTCCCGAATTAAAGGAAGTAATCTGATACGGGAGTAGTTCTTACAAAATTCTGAAGATAAGCGGGTTTGAGCGACCCAGTTAGTCTTTACAGGTATAACGGAGAGGTGCAGGAGTGGTTGAACTGGCACGCCTGGAAAGCGTGTGTACCCCTAAAGGGTACCGAGGGTTCGAATCCCTCTCTCTCCGCAAAGTTCTTTGAACAATAAAAGCTTATTGCTAGCTGTAGAGGTAGTTTTTTAGGGTTCGAACCGAGCCTGAAAGGCGAGTTCACGATAAACCGAAGGTTTAGAGTAATCCCTCTCTCTCCGCAAAGTTCTTTTACCATATTCTTTTACAAATCGTATATTTGCGTTAAATTGTATAAATCATTGACCTACTATAAGGAAATATTTACGTTAAATAATAAAGTAAAACAAACAAACAACACCATGAAAAAATTATTTGCATTGATAGCCGTATTCGGGATGCTTTTTATGGGAGCATCAATCTTTGCACAGGATGAAACAACGGATTCTCCTGCTGCTGAAGAGACCACACAGGTTGCTGAAGAGGTTGTAACTGAGCCCGTGGCAGAAGCTACAGAAGAAGGCGGTGGAATTGCTGTATTGCACACCACCCTTAAGACCAAATTTATTGAAGGTGGAGCCGGATTTATGGGCGCCGTACTTCTGACATTGATCTTTGGTCTGGCCCTCGCTTTTGAAAGGGTTATTTACCTGAACCTGGCTTCCACCAATACTGAAAAGCTCCTTGGCGCCGTCGAAGATGCATTGGGAAATGGCGGAATTGAAGCTGCCAAAGATGTATGTCGCGATACCCGCGGACCTGTAGCCAGTATTTTCTATCAGGGCCTTGACCGCGCTGATCAGGGAATTGATGTGGTTGAGAAATCAGTCGTATCCTATGGTAGTGTACAGATGGGTCTCCTTGAGAAAAACTTAAGCTGGATCTCACTGTTTATCGCCATTGCCCCTATGCTTGGTTTCATGGGAACAGTAATCGGTATGATCGATGCATTTGATAAGATTCAGGAGCAGGGAGATATTTCGCCAACAGTTGTGGCCGGTGGTATTAAGATCGCCCTTATTACAACTGTAACCGGTCTGATGGTGGCCATTATTCTCCAGATTTTCTACAATTACCTGGTGTCACAGATTGACGGAATTGTCAATAAGATGGAAGATGCTTCTATCTCACTTGTAGACATGTTGGTAAAACATAATCTTAAAAAATAAGAAGCTATGGCTTTTTCAAAATTAACAAGAATCATACTGTTTGTGGTTGCAGGAATCTCCTTGCTGGTGGTTGCTTTCTTCTACATCGGTCCCAAGACGCTCGATTACGATGCGCTTGAACTGAAGGTGGAAGAGGCGCTTACTCCAGTCGATCTGACTCCGGTTGCTCAAATGCCTGAAATAGATACAAGCCTTACGGACTCTGTAGCTATTGCAGAAAATATTGCAACCGTTGAGAGAGCAGAAGAGGAACGTCTTGCCGCTATAGAAGAGATGGCCAATCAACCCTTACCCAGTATCAAAGAAGTATTAAATGGCTGGGAATATCTGGTTTGGTTCCGGACCGATATTGCGCTCATTTGGGCCTACATCCTTGTGCTTGTCACACTGATTGCCTCTATTGTGTTCCCACTTATTGCTGTAATTTCCCACCCCAAAGCCCTGATAAGGCTACTGTTAGTGCTTGCCGGTGCTGCAGTCCTGGTGGTGATTTCATACGTATTGTCGAACGATACACCCATTGAAATCATTGGTTATACCGGAACAGGAAACAGCGATCCAGGAACACTTAAGATGATCGATACAGTCCTTTTTGTAACTTATATACTGTTTGGAATGGCCCTTGGGTCAATTCTTTATGCTATTATATCTAGGGCGTTCAAATAAGAATTAATAGAAAAACAAAAACCGATGGCAAGATCAACACCGGAAGTTAATGGAGGATCACTGGCGGATATCGCCTTTCTCCTGTTAATATTCTTCCTGGTTACCACCACCATGGACATTGATACCGGGATCACCAGGCTATTGCCTCCTGAACCCGAAGAAGATCAGATTACCGATGTAAGGGTAAATAAGCGGAATGTACTGGTGGTACTTCTTAACCGAAGCGACCTTCTGATGGTAGGTGGTGAAGTAATGGACAGGCTGGCCTTGAAAGACAAGACCATTGAGTTCTTTACCAATCCGACTGAACAATGAGGATCTACCTGTGATGGAAGAGACTGAAATACAGTTTCCTCCGGGCAGCTCATCCTTACTTCCTCCTGATGGAATTTGGAGGGGCGAGGTCTCCAAAGGGGTGATTTCACTTCAGAACGACCGTACTACTACCTATGGGGCATACCTCCAGGTGCAGAACGAGTTGGTGGCGGCTGTGAATACCTTGAGAAATGATTTCTGCAGAGCTTATTTCGGTAAAGAATACGATGAACTGAATACTGCTAATCCAATTGAAGAGGAGATTCAGGCAGGAATCCGACAGAGGTATAAGATGAATATTTCCGAATCTGATCCTAAAAGTATAGGAGGGCGTAACTAATGTCGAAATTCAGAAAAAAAGGTGGAAAAGGTCTCCAGGCGATCAACACCTCATCCCTTCCTGACATTGTTTTCATGCTTTTGTTCTTTTTCATGGTGGCGACAACAATGAGGGAAACTGAGGTTCAGGTAAAAGTAAAAGTACCTGAAGCTACTGAGGTTAAGAAGCTGGAGAAGAAATCCCTGGTTAGTTACATTTACATCGGACGCCCCGTTGCACACGTGGCCAGAATGTATGGAACCGAGCCTCTGATTCAGCTGAATGATAAGCTGGTAAGTGATGAGAATATCCCCTATGAAACGATCCAGGACTTTGTTCTGTTTGAAAGGGAAAAACTCCCCGAAGCGGACAAGAACAAAATGGTTATGTCTATGCGGATTGACGAGGATATTTCTATGGGAAAGGTGGATGATGTGAAACAGGCTCTCAGGCGAGCCAAGTCGCTGATCATCAACTACTCGGCTCGTAAGGAGTACCGGGATCAAGGAAGAAAACGATAACAGGATTAAATCCGAACATACAGAGGGCTCCCATACGGGTTGCCCTCTTTTTTTGTCCTAAACTCTGGGCCATATGTACTCTCACCGCTTAAATTCGCTACGCTAATTGTAGGCTTGTTCGAGCACATATGCCCCATTCAGAAAAAAACACTGACAAGCACGTATGGGTGGAGAAGAAGGAGGCCTGTGGGTAGGGAGGGCTATTCGTAGAGGGCGGCGTAAACCTGATCGACCATCTCCTGGAAAGTTTCAGGTTGATCAAAGATGGAACGTTTCTTTAAGAAGCGCTCTGTATGATAGAAGAGCCTGGTCCTATCAAGGCCCGTGTACTTCTGTATGGAACTATCGAAATACAGTTCACTGATGTTCTTGCCATACAGTTTCTTAACCGAGTTCCCCAGACCAAAGAGCAGGTAATACTTGGAGATGGGCTTGGCCGGGTTCTCATAATCGCAGTAAATCTTATCTACGTAAGATCCGTTCTCATAAATCACCACCTCCCTTACAAAGCCCTCATAGGTATAAAAGATCCACTCTCCATGCCGCTGGCGGGTCTTTTTAAAACCCTGGAGCTTGATGGTTCCATCGTTATAGAATTCCATCTCGGGAACATACATCTTCCCACTGGGTGCTTTCAATTTGCCTGTGACCAGGGTCCGGTTTTCAATTCCAAAATAGCTCAGGTAAGGCATGTCCTGGATTATTTCCTCCGGGCGTGCTGTTTCTTCAGGCTTCTGGAAATTGGCGCCGGCAAATACCTCCTCGGCATGTTCAATAAGCAACTCCTGTTCATAAATACCATCTTCATAGGCCTTCCTGTCCCTCATCTTGGAAATAAGCAGCCCCATATCGCTGTGCTTACTTCCACTCAAATCTGCCAGTCCCATGGATGTCAGGATCATCTCCTTCTCATTTTTGAAGAGGAAGGTATTCAGCTTATCATGGTGAAGAATCCGCAAGTTCTTGAATTCCTTGTACCAGCGCTGGCCCCTGATCTGGTTACGCTCTTTCCCGTACAAAAGAGTGATACGGACATTCCGCTGATCGGCCTGCTGAAACCTCAGAATAACACTCTCATGCAATTTCATCGCCGGGGCGAAAAATACGATTTCATTGTTGGCCTCTGAAATCAGACGGTCAATCTGGTATGATGTCCCAACAGATGATAGGAATTCAGCAGCCATAAATTCAATTCAAAAGTTATAATTAAAACTTCTTAACGAAATTATACAAAAAACAAGCCCACTGTGAAAGGAAATATTAACAGGACTGGATATTCGTGCTTATTTTTGACCAGCGTGTCTGACTGTTGATAAACGTCAAGATTATCAAGCTTTAATGAAAAAAAAAGAGGGTAGACTCCCTCTTTTATCTTGAAATTTTATGGTGACCTCAGGAGGACTCGAACCCCCACCATGGGAACCGGAATCCCACGTTCTATCCTGTTAAACTATGAGGCCTGAATGGACCGCAAAGTTAATAGTTTTTTATAATTTCGCACCCTGAAACAGATGTGGATCAAATGGAATACAAGTTTGCAGAAATAGAGAAGCGTTGGCAGGACTATTGGGAAAAACACAAGACCTTCAAAACAGAAGACGATTTTTCAAATCCCAATAAGTTTTATGTATTGGATATGTTTCCTTATCCCTCGGGGTCGGGATTGCATGTGGGCCACCCTGAAGGATATACAGCTACAGATATAGTTGCCAGGTATAAAAGGATGAATGGCTTTAATGTACTCCACCCCATGGGATGGGATGCATTTGGATTGCCTGCCGAACAGTATGCTATTGAAACCGGGACCCATCCCTCGCTGATCACAAATAATAACTGTGATAATTTCCGCAGACAGATAAAATCCCTGGGACTGGGATATGACTGGGACCGTGAGATCAATACCACCGATCCCGGGTACTTTAAATGGACCCAGTGGATCTTTCTCCGCCTCTACAATACCTGGTTCGATGAGGTACAGCAGAAAGGACGTCCCATAGAAGAGCTTGAGATCCCTGCAGAGATCAAAACAGCTGGAGACGAGGCCATCAAGGAATTCATTGCAGAAAAAAGGTTAGCCTACTATGACGATGCGCAGGTATGGTGGTGCCCCCACTGCAGGATTGTCTGTGCCAATGAGGAGGTTCTTAATGATGGCACCCACGAGAAGTGTGGAAATCCTGTGGAGAGAAAGAACCTGAAGCAGTGGATGCTGCGGATACCCCTCTATGCTGAAAGATTGCTGAGTGGACTGGAAGAGGTTGACTGGCCCGAAGGTGTCAAGGATATGCAGCGCAACTGGATCGGACGCTCAACAGGTGCGGAGGTGGATTTCCAGGTAGATGGTACATCTGAAACCCTCCGGGTATTTACCACCCGTCCTGATACACTTTTTGGTGCCACTTACATGGTACTTGCACCTGAACACCCTCTGCTGAAGGATTTTACATCCCCGGAACAAAAAGCAAAGGTGGAAACCTATGTAAGCCAGGCCGGACTGAAATCGGAGCTGGACCGCTCTGACCTAAGCCGCGAAAAAAGCGGGGTCTTTACCGGCGCTTATGCCATTAATCCAGTAAACAACTCAAAGATTCCCATCTGGGTGGCCGATTACGTTTTGATGGGTTATGGAACAGGGGCTATTATGGCTGTCCCCTGTCACGATACCCGTGACTTCGAATTTGCCTCGGCCTTTGGGCTCTCCATCCCCTGCATTCTGGATCCGGATACCGAGGATAAAGCCTTGCGAGAAGAGGTGCTGAAGGGCCTGGCATGCTGGACCGGCGACGGGCAATACATCAACTCTGCTTCGGAAGAGACCGGGCTGAATATCAACGGCCTGTCCAAAGAGAAAGGTATTGCCGTAACCATTGAGTGGCTGCAGCAGAATGAACTTGGAGAAGAGGCCATCAATTACAAGATCAGGGACTGGCTCTTCAGCCGGCAACGTTACTGGGGCGAACCCTTCCCGGTGATCCACTGGGAAGATGGTGAGATCTCCCTGCTGGAAGATTCTCAACTGCCTCTCCAACTCCCCGAGCTGGAAAAATACGAACCGGGAAGCCATGGTGAATCACCATTGGCCAATGCTACTGAATGGCTCCATGTAAGCGATGCCAATGGCCGTAAGGGCAGGCGCGAGACCAATACCATGCCGCAGTGGGCCGGATCATGCTGGTATTACCTCAGATACATTGACCCGAAAAATGATAAGGAGCCTTTCTCCAAAGCTAAGGAGAACTACTGGCTTCCCGTGGATCTATACGTTGGGGGAGCCGAGCATGCCGTACTTCACCTGCTCTACAGCCGGTTCTGGCACAAAGTGCTGTTCGACCTGGGTATTGTTTCTACCGATGAACCATACACCAAGCTGTTTAACCAGGGAATGATTCTTGCCTTTGCCTATGAAACTAGGACCGGAGCTAAAGTGACCAGCGATCTGGTGGAAGAGAGAGATGGTGCCTTTTTTCACACGGTCACCGGTGAAGAGCTGACTCAGATTGTGGCTAAAATGTCCAAATCCTTGAAAAATGTTGTTAATCCTGACGATGTGGTAAATGCATATGGAGCCGACTCTCTTCGCTTGTATGAAATGTTTCTGGGTCCGCTCGATGCTGTAAAACCATGGGTCGAGAATGGGGTAAAGGGAGTCTTTAACTTCCTCAACCGTGTATACAGGTTCCTTGCAGATCCCTCCCATTACCACGAGGGTGAAGAGGACCAGGAAGTATTGAAGTCGCTGCATGCTACCATCAAGAAGGTGGGGAATGATGTGGAGGCGCTTCATTTTAACACTGCTATCTCCCAGATGATGATCTTCATCAATCTCGCCATAAAGAAGGGGAAAGTCACCCGTCAAACTGCAGAAGCCTTTATCAGGGTGCTGGGACCCTTTGCCCCCCACCTGGCCGAGGAGGTATGGAACATACTGGGAAATGAAGACAGCATAGCTAAAGCACCGTGGCCCCAATTTGATGAGTCCCTGCTCCAGGAAGACTCCCATGAATACCCGGTTATGATTAATGGAAAGCTCAGATTTAAGATTGTGCTTCCACTGAACATGGAAGCAGAGACTCTCAAAGAGCAGGTGCTGGCACATGAAACAGCACAAAAGTGGACCGGGGGAGAGAGTCCCAAACGATTTATTCACGTTCCCAAAAAGATTATCAATATCGTCTTATGATCTTGCGCCGGAGAAATCATATCACAGGACTGTTACTTTTTGCAGGAATTATCGGAATAAGCCTGATCCTGTCGGCATGTAATTCAACACCGAACCAGGCAGTCGCATCCACTCCAGTGGAGTCGATAGATTCAGATACCATTGTGCCTGTAACAGATGCTTATGGGATTCCTCTGGATCTCTATGAGATCGAGGAGGGAAAGGTCCGCCGCAATCAGACCCTCTCCGATCTCCTGCATCCCTTTGGACTGAGCATGCAGGAAATCTACCATATCTCCCTGCTTCCCGACAGCCTGATTGATGAGCGCAAAATAAAGCAGGGGAACAGCTACCTGTTTTACACCCTTAAGGACACCCTTTCAGATAATCCTTTGCATCCAAAAACTGTATTTGTTTATGAAAAGGATGCCCTCAATTTTGTGGCTGTCAGCATAGATCCCGATTCCATCTGGGCCAGGAATGGTCGAAAGCCTGTTGACACAAGGCTCCAGGTTGCCTCTGGAACCATTGAAACATCCCTTTGGGAGTCCATGATGGCAGCTGATGCCAACCCCATGCTGGCAGTGGAGTTAAGTGAAATATTTGCATGGACCATCGATTTTTTCGGGATACAGCAGGGCGACCGGTATAAGGTGATCTATGAAGAGTCCTTTGTGGACTCCACCTCCCTTGGTATCGATAAGATCCTTGGTGCATGGATATACCACAATGAGCACGATTTCTGGGCAATTCCCTTTATACAGGACAGCGTAAGGAGTTTCTTCGATGAAGAAGGAAACAGTCTTCGTAAGGCCTTTTTAAAGGCCCCCCTGAGGTTTTCAAGGATCAGCTCAGGGTTTTCCAATTCCAGGTACCACCCTGTTTTAAAAATCAGGCGTCCCCACCATGGAGTTGATTATGCGGCTCCCACAGGAACCCCTGTACTTACGGTGGGTGACGGGGTCATCACAAAGGTGGGCTATCAGAAAGGTGGTGGTGGCAATTATGTGAAAATCAAACACAACAGTGTTTACTCTACCACTTATATGCACCTGAGTGGTTTTGGGAAAGGGGTAAAACAGGGAGTTTATGTAAAACAGGGCGATATCATCGGCTATGTTGGAAGCACCGGTCTGGCTACCGGTCCGCACCTCGATTTCAGATTTTATAAGAATGGAAGTGCAGTCAATCCTTTAAAGGTTGAAGCTCCTCCGGTGGAACCTGTAAACGAGGGGATGCGAAGTGCCTTTGGAATTACACGCTTCTTCACCATAAGCTGGTTAAAGCTTATTCAGTAAGCTTTCAACTACCGCAGGGAAGTAAGTGTATTCCAGTTCATGAATCTTTTCTGCAAGGGAGTCCGGTGTTTCTCCGGGCTCTATTTTACAACTGGCCTGAAATATAATGTCACCTTCATCATATTCCTGGTTTACATGGTGAATGGTAATACCCGATTCTGATTCCCCTGCCTCGATCACTGCCCTGTGCACTCGGCTGCCATACATACCCTTTCCACCATATTTGGGAAGTAGTGCCGGATGGATGTTAACTATCTTATTTTCAAAGGGTATGAGTAAATAATCAGGAACAAGCCATAAAAACCCTGCCAGGATGATATAATCAATATCCCGTTCGAAGAGTACATTAAGTACTTCTTCCGAGCTGTAAAACTGCTCCCTGGTAAACACAAACGATTCAATTTCAAGTGATTGAGCCCGGATAAGCACCCCGGCATCTACGCGGTTGCTGAGCACGACCCGAACCTTGCCAAATTGACTCGTTCGAAAAAATCGGATCAAATTCTCCGCGTTTGTACCTGATCCGGAGGCAAATATGGCTATGTTCTTCATTTTTTTTTGAAAATAGTCGAATTTTGCATTTCTTTGCAGCGTTAAAAATAACCAATATTATTAATTAAAATTTATAGTCATGTCTGACATTGCATCACGAGTAAAAGCAATCATCGTCGACAAATTAGGTGTTGATGAGAATGAAGTAACTGCTGAAGCCAGTTTCACAAACGACCTGGGAGCAGATTCTCTTGACACAGTTGAGTTGATCATGGAATTCGAAAAAGAATTCAATATGGGCATTCCCGATGACCAGGCTGAAAATATTTCCACTGTTGGAGACGCTATCAAATATATTGAAGAGAACGCAGAGTAAGCATTAGTCATTCGTTCAAAAACGTATTGGTATGAGACGGGTTGTTGTTACAGGATTGGGGGCATTTACCCCCATTGGTCAGAATCTACAGGATTACTGGAACGCCCTTGTTGAAGGCAAAGGTGGCTGTGACTGGATCACTCATTTCGATACCGAAAAGTTTAAGACCAAATTCGCCTGCGAAATCAAAGGCTATGATCCTCTGGATCACTTTGACAGGAAACAGGCGCGGAAACTTGATCCGTACGCACAATATGCCCTGATTACAGCTCACCAGGCTTACCTGGATGCTGGATTGGACAGTGCAGATATAGACAAGGACCGCGCCGGTATAATCTGGACCTCAGGGATTGGTGGAATTGAGACGTTTCAGAAAGAAATTGAGGGCTATCTGGAGGGTGGAAGAACCCCCAGGTTCAGCCCTTTCTTTATTCCCAAAATGATCGTCGACATTGCAGCTGGTCAACTGTCCATGAAATATGGTTACAGGGGACCCAATTATGCCACTGTTTCGGCATGCGCCTCCTCTACCAACGCCATCATTGATGCCTTTAACCTGATTCGTCTGGATATGGCCGACCTATTTATTACAGGAGGATCGGAAGCGGCTATCACTGAAGTGGGTGTGGGCGGTTTCAATTCCATGCAGGCCATGTCGACCGACAATGACAATTACAAAACTGCCTCCAGGCCATTTGATGTAAACCGCGACGGTTTTGTGATGGGAGAAGGTGGGGGCGGACTGATCCTGGAAGATCTTGAACACGCAAAAAAACGCGGCGCCAAGATTTATGCCGAACTCATTGGGGGTGGTATGTCGGCCGATGCATATCATCTGACAGCACCGCATCCGGAAGGTGACGGAGCAAGGCTGGTAATGGCCAATGCCCTGAGAGATGCAAAAATAGCTCCTGAAGAGGTAGATTACATCAATGTGCACGGTACAGCTACCCCATTAGGCGACGTTTCCGAAACCAAAGCCATCAAAGCCGTATTCGGGGATCATGCCTACAAGATGAATATCAGTGCCACCAAATCGATGACCGGTCACCTGCTGGGCGCTGCTGGGGCAGTTGAGTCCATTGCAGTGATTCTGTCCATTATTAATGGCATAGTGCCCCCTACCATCAACCTGGAGACACTTGACCCGGAAATTGATCCCAAACTAAACCTGACAGCCAATAAAGCGCAGAAACGAGACGTACAGGTGGGGATGAGCAACACCTTTGGGTTTGGAGGGCACAACACCTCCGTTGTTTTCAGGAAATTTAAGGATTAAACCATTGAAGAACCTTAGATTCTACTTGGATCTGGTTCACATGCTGGGATTTCTGCCCTGCAAAACATCCTTGTACAAATTGGCTTTTCTACCCAAATCTGCTCAACAAAAAAATCCATCCGGAAATCAATTCAATAATGAACGCCTGGAATATCTGGGTGATGCGATACTGGATGCCATTGTGGCGAACCACCTGTTTAAGATTTACCCCGAAGCTAACGAAGGATTTATGACCAAGTTGCGGGCTCGTATCGTTAAACGAAAATACCTGGATTACCTGGGCACACAAATCGGAATTCCAGGGATGATCAAGCCTGAGGTTACCACCGGTACCAAATCAAAACACATTTACGGGAATGCCCTGGAAGCACTTTTCGGAGCCATATACCTGGACCGGGGCTACGAAGCAGCCAGGAAGTTCTTCGAAAAAAAGATCCTGAAAAAACACATCGACCTTGTAATCTTAGAACAGAAGGATCCTGATTACAAAAGCAGGATCATCGAATGGACGCAGAAAAACAGGGTGGAGATTACCTTTGAAAGCAAAGAAGAACAGCGGACGGGTTTGAAATCACCCACCTTTGCCTCCATTATCCTGCTAAACGGGGAGGAGAAAGGCAGCGGAAGAGGGGATTCTAAAAAAGAGGCAGAGCAACAGGCAGCCAAAGCGGCCCTGAAAAGCATTCAAACGGTGTAAAATGGCGGTGAAAAAACATAAGCTCGCTCTGGCCATTGAGGAGGATTTTTGCCTTCTGGGTTTGGTTACAGATGAACCGGACTATAAGCTTTGCTGGAGGATAAACCAGGCCCTGGGCGTGAACTTTGAAAAACAGGAGGAGCTTCATTTATATCATCGCAAACTGAATATTGAGCAGGAATTCTCCCATTACCAATACCATGACAATGATTCATTAATCACCTACAGGATCATTAAGAACAAAAGCGAAAGCGGATACTTCATGGAGGAATTAAAGAACATCGACTACCTGATCCATATCCAGGGAGAGATCAATACCAGCAGAATAAGTGGGTTTATGCTTTCTGTTGGTGCTCTTGAGTCGGTAAGAATGTGTGTTCCCTCCGACCTGAGCCGGCTTAAGAATAAAGAGAGACTTTGGCTCTGGTAGTCAGAACAACCACCTTATAAGAGGATAGATTACGGAATATACAGGGAGCTCCTGGTAATTTTGATACCCCTCGCTGTAAAGCGAATCCAATATGGCACCCTGCTTAAACACCGGTCGAAACATACTGCGATAGAAGGGAAGGAAGCCCATTACCAGATCAAAAATCATATCGAGTAAGAAGAGCAAACCGGCCACCACCAGGTAAACATAGCCCGAGATCTGGATATCAAATCCAGGACCCAGGCTGGAGATCAAACCAAGAGAGACCAACCAGATCATCGCCTTTAGAATTAGTCCGGGTGTAAGCAGGTAAGAGACCTTCGAACGCACCCTGGCCAGCTTCAAAAGTATTGTTGACATAATTCCACCGGCAAAAAGCCCTGCAATAAACCTCCACAGAATACTTTCAAGGGGAAAGAAAATCAGGAAGGACAGGATGGATAAGAACTTAATAAGTGATACCAGCCTGTGATAATAGACTGCCCTGCTGCTTCGGGGAACCACCACCCGTTTGACCTTATTTTTATAGCGTGCACTATGGTCCAATGCCCCGGAGGTCTGAATCTCAATGTCAAGGGTCTTTAACAACTCGATCTTGTAAGCTTTGCCATCGGCCATGGCACTCCTGCAATAACAGCATTTGTCTTTACTCGGCTTTCCCGGTATAAGTCTGAAAAAGCCTAGGAGCTCCTTCACAGAGGTATTCAGTTTCCCCAAACGAAACCATTGCTTTCTTTTCTGATAGATATAGACAAGGAGAACAAATCCCATTATTATAAAAACAGAAGTGCCCGCAAGGCTTGCCGGATCCCCGAAAACAGCAATAAGGACAGGCGCTATCACTGCTGCAAGGGCAAAGAGAAGGACGATCCCATTGCCTGCATATTTCAGAAGCAGAATGGGATCGTGCCATTCGGGCCTGCTAAAATACTCGTCCTGTTGTTTCTTTTTCTCCCTCTGGGCCCTGGCCCGCTGCTGCATTTTCTCACGCTCTCTTCGATAGATCTCACTGGCCACCCGATCTTCGTAGGATGTGGCATCGTTCAATCCTGCAGAGGGATGATCCAGAAGATAGTCATAGGCTTCCTTAATTTCCTGGAATTTTCGGGCAGCTCCTGCCGAAGGATTACGGTCAGGATGATACTTCAATGCCAGTTTTCGGTATGCGCTCTTGATCTGCTTCTTGGTAGCTCCCGTAGCTAATCCAAGTATGCTGTGATGGTTCTTCTGAGGCAAGAGGGTGCTTTTTATGCAAGTTATTCATTCCCTGATAACCAACAAAAAAAAGCTGCTCGCCGGGAGACGAGCAGCTTTACCAATAAACCCTAAAACTAAACCAATTTGCCTGCTAAAGCATCTTAAACTACTACTACTATTTATGCTATTTCTTTTTCTCTTTCTTAATCACTTTCACTTCCACTTCTTCATCTCACTCATGTTCTTTCATGATCTTCTTCATTTCAACTTTCATATCATCATCACCTTTAATGATATAGACATTTTCATCCGTATCAAACATCTTCTCATCCCCTTCTACTACAGTCCAGTTGCCCTCTTCATCACTGGAAACCATAACCTTGATTTCCTTCTTCTTTACAATATCCCCCTCTTCACTATCCTCATCAACCAGGATATCAAAAGTGTTTCCATCATCACTCTTCATCACAATCACCTTTCTGCCATGGGCATGAGGACTTTCCCCCTCTGAAACCCAGGTCAGCGAGTCCCCATGAAACTCTTTGATTTCTGTAGTTTCACCATCCTCGGAGATAAATACCATGGCCTTGGAGTGTCCGCTTCCACTGTGAGCTGTGGTATAGTTATAATGGACATCGTCCATATGTTCTTCATCTCCGCTCAGAACTTCCATCATCATTATGGCATGCTTGGCTTCCGAAGCATCATCAAACTGATAGGTGGTATCCTTAATGACCTTGCCATCTTTTTTTACCTTGATACTTACATCGACCTGTTCCTGCGCCAGAAGTCCTGTCGACAGAATAAGTGAAGCGGCTATGCCCAATGTCCAATGGAGTATATTTTTTTTCATGGTCCTTGCTTGCGTCTATGGGACAAATCTATTTCAGAATATCGTTAGATAGGTTTAAAGGAAGTTAAAGAATGTTAAAACACTCTGTCTGAACCAATGAGGACAGTTATCTTTGGTCCATGAGTCGAACCATTCTTTGGATAGTATCCATGTTTCTTGCCCTGGCTATGGTGGCAATGATCCTGGCACAGGTTTACTGGATCAGGCGCTCCCTGGAGTCGGAAGAGCATCAACTTGGACTGGTCGTAAATGATGTGCTCACAGATATTTCCAATGAACTGGTCCAGAATGAAACAGTGATCTCCATCCTTGACGAAATCCAACCCCCGGTAATTCAGTACCAGAGCCAGGCTGTATGGAATTTCCGTATCGATGCCCGCAGCTCCTATGACCGGACCAACAGGAGTGTTAATATCGCCATAGAATCCGATGACATTCGGGAAATAAGTGAGGAAGAAACAGCTGTTTTCACTTACACAGCCCCCGACCGGTCTCTGCAAAATCAAAAGGTGGCCATGATAAACGACTCTCTGCTGGTGATTGTGGGTGAGGATCCCAAGCTAAAGGATACCATTCTTGTGAATGCAATGCATCCCGACCTGATAAGAAGGGAACTGATAAAACAGTTAGCAAAGCAGGAATATTTCGTAGATCATATAGTCAAAAAAATGCTGATGGAGGAGGATGAGGTACTGGAAAATATCTCAGGTACTATGATTGAAGCATCTCTCTCTGAAAAACTCTCATCCCGCGGTGTTGAATTTCCTTTCGAATATGCAGTATACGAGATGGGCCACCAACCCTATTTCAGTTCTCCCAACTTTAATGAATACGAGCAGTGCCGGTATTTCAGGAGGCCCTTGTTCCCGAGCAGCGTATTTAACCGATCCACCTATATCAGTGTCTATTTTCCCGAGGAAAGGCAACTACTTCGCCAGTCCATGGGAATCATGGGAGCTTCGTCCCTGACGATCACCATTTTCATTATAATCATGTTCAGCCTGACCCTTTATATCATGTTTAAGCAGAAGCGTCTTTCCGAAATGAAGAACGATTTTGTGAACAACATGACCCATGAGCTGAAAACTCCCATTTCGACCATCAGTCTGGCTTCTCAAATGCTCAGCGACCGATCGATCCCCGATGAGCAAAAAAACCTGGGGCACATTTCCAGGATTATCCAGACAGAGAGCAAGCAGTTGGGTTACCAGGTGGAACGGGTACTGCAAATGGCTATTTTTGACCATGGTGAACTGAAACTTAAACATGAAGCGGTGGATCTTCACGATATCATTGAAACGGTGGCGCAGAATTTCCTTTTGCAGATGGACAAACGGGGAGGAAAACTGGAGTTTCACCCTGAGGCTGATCAGACCGTCGTAATGGGCGACCTGATGCACCTTACCAATGTGGTATCCAACCTGATGGAGAATGCCCTGAAATATACCATTCGTAATCCCGAGATTACCATCTCCACTCTGAATGAAAATAACTCTGTTGTGGTATCTGTTGCTGACAATGGAATCGGCATCAGTAAAGAGGATCAGAAGCGTATCTTCGATAAATTTTACAGGGTACCCACCGGGAATGTCCATAATGTGAAAGGTTTTGGGCTGGGTCTTAGCTATGTCAAGTTAATTGTTGAGGAACATGGTGGGTCTATTAAAATAAAAAGCGAGACCAATAAAGGTTCCCGGTTTGATATTCAACTACCTTTAGAGGAGCAATCATAAGTGAATAAGCAATGAATGAAATAAAAAGCCGGATACTGCTGGCAGAAGATGACGAGAACCTGGGATCCCTGCTTCAGGAATACCTTCAGGCAAAGAATTATGAAGCTGACTGGGTTACCAACGGTGAGAAGGCTTTTCGACATTTTGAGCAATTCCATTACGACCTTTGTCTGCTGGATGTGATGATGCCGGTCAAAGATGGTTTCACCCTGGCTTCTGAAATAAGAATCCTGAACAACAGCATACCTATTATTTTTCTGACTGCCAAGTCCATGAAGGAGGATGTGCTGGAAGGCTTCTCTCTTGGAGCCGACGATTATATTACCAAGCCCTTCAGCATGGAGGAACTTTTGTTCAGGATTGAAGCCATCCTCCGCCGGACAAAAGGAACCCGTGGCATTGATAAGGAGAGCTGGGAAATTGGATCATTTACATTTGACGTAAACAAACAGATGCTTACGGGCAATGGGGCGGAACAAAAACTGACGACCAAAGAGTCTGAACTACTGAAACTTCTTTGCAACAACATGAACCAGGTCCTGGAGCGGAACTTCGCCCTGAAAGCCATCTGGATCGACGACAACTACTTCAATGCCCGAAGTATGGATGTGTACATTACCAAGCTTAGAAAGTACCTTAAATCGGATCCCGGGGTGCAGATTATCAACGTGCATGGGAAAGGATATAAACTGGTAGTAGACGAAGATTAAAGAAGTGGACCTGTTTAATCAAGTTTGAGTACAGCCAGGAATGCGGATTGGGGAACTTCAATGTTCCCTACCTGACGCATCCTCTTCTTTCCTTTTTTCTGCTTCTCAAGGAGCTTCCTCTTCCGGGTAATATCACCGCCATAACATTTGGCAGTAACATCTTTACGGACAGCTTTCACGGTCTCCCTGGCAATTACTTTTGCACCAATGGCTGCCTGGATGGCCACTTCGTACTGCTGGCGTGGAATCAGTTCTTTCAGCTTAACGCACATCCTTCTTCCGAAGTCATAGGCATTATCACGGTGAATCAGCGTGGAAAGGGCATCAACCATCTCCCCGTTCAGCAGGATATCCAACTTCACAAGGTCGGCCTTCTGATAACCATGGGGATGATAATCAAAGGAGGCGTATCCCTTGGAAATACTCTTCAACTTGTCATAGAAATCAAATACAATCTCGGCCAGTGGCATTTCAAAGGTGAGTTCCACCCTGTTGCTGGTCAGATAGACCTGGTTCTTTAAGGTTCCACGCTTTTCAAGGCAGAGTTTCATAACTGAACCCACATACTCGGCCTGCGATATCACCTGTGCCGTGATATATGGTTCCTCGATATGATCTATGGCTGTTTGCGCGGGCAATCCCGATGGATTGTGAACCTCTACGAGTTCCCCTTTGGTACTGATTACATTGAATGATACATTGGGTACGGTGGTAATCACATCCATATTGAACTCCCGGTCGAGCCGTTCCTGAATTATCTCCATATGAAGCAGCCCCAGGAATCCACAGCGAAATCCAAAACCCAGTGCAGCAGAAGATTCCGGAATAAAGGTGAGGGATGCATCATTTAACTGCAGTTTTTCAATGGATGCTCTCAGGTCCTCATAATCGTCGGCATCCACGGGATAGATCCCTGCAAATACCATGGGTTTCACATCTTCGAAGCCTGCAATGATTTCTTGAGTGGGACGATCCACATGAGTGATGGTATCACCCACTTTGACCTCCCTGGAGGTTTTAATCCCTGATATGATATAACCGACATCCCCGGCCGACAATGAAGCCCGGGGTTCCGGACCAAGCTTCAGCACTCCAACCTCATCCGCATTGTACTCCTTTTTTGTGGCTATAAACTTCACCAGATCTCCCTTTTTGATTGTGCCGTTCAGAATCCGGAAATAAGCAAAGATTCCTCGGTAGGAGTTGTAAACTGAATCAAATATCAGTGCCTGCAGGGGAGCCTCGGGATCACCTTTCGGGGCAGGAATCTTCTTAATAATCGCTTCCAGGATCTCTTCCACGCCCTGTCCCGTCTTTCCGCTGGCTTCGATGATATCATCACGATCACAGCCAATCAGGTCCTCTATCTGATCCTTTACATCCTCAGGCATGGCACTTTCCATATCCATCTTATTCAGTACCGGAATGATCTCCAGGTCCTGGTCAATGGCCTGGTAGAGTACAGAAATTGTCTGCGCCTGTATTCCCTGGGTAGCATCTACAATCAGCAATGCGCCCTCACAGGCAGCGATGGAGCGACTTACCTCGTAGGAGAAATCCACGTGCCCGGGAGTATCGATCAGATTCAGAAGATAGTTTTTCCCATCATGCTCATGCTCCATCTGGATGGCGTGGCTCTTGATGGTGATTCCCCTTTCGCGCTCCAGTTCCATATCGTCCAGGACCTGGTCCTTGAAATCCCGCTCATCCAGGGTGCCGGTTTTCATCAACAGCCTGTCGGCCAGGGTACTCTTGCCGTGGTCGATATGCGCGATGATACAGAAATTGCGAATGTGATTCATAAAATACTCCCTGTTTTTTCAGAGTGCAAAGATAGCTATTCTCCGGGATAAATATGTTGGTCCTAAATATCTCTTCAGGATATTGTAATCGTCGCTTAACCTGGCTTCGCCAGCTGTAGGCTCCTCTTCCAATATCCTTTCGAGATTATTGGCCAATATGAATAATACCGTCAAAAAGAGTGGGAAGAAAAAAGAGCCTGTTCCCTAGAAACAAGCTCTTGAAATATATAGGTTTGATAAAATTTTACATCATACCCATTCCGCCACCGGGTCCGCCTGCGGGCATTGGGGGCTCCGGTTCGGGGATATCAACAATTGCACACTCGGTTGTCAGGAGCATACCTGCAATGGAAGCGGCATTTTCCAGGGCAATGCGGGCCACTTTGGTAGGATCGATAACACCTGCTTCAAAGAGATTCTCGTACTTCTCGGTATGTGCATTGTATCCATAATCACCCTTCCCGTTCCTGATCTCGTTCACAACAACAGATCCTTCCATTCCTGCGTTCTCAACGATCTGGCGAAGCGGCTCCTCAAGAGCCCTTCTTACGATGGCAATACCTGTGTTCTCATCCTCATTCGAACCTTTGAATTTTTCAAGTTTCTCAATGGAACGAAGATAGGCAACACCACCACCTGGAATGATTCCTTCCTCAACTGCAGCACGTGTAGCACTGAGAGCATCGTCAAACAGGTCCTTCCTGGACTTCATCTCAACTTCGGAGGCAGCTCCCACATAGATAACAGCAACACCACCTGCCAGCTTGGCAAGGCGTTCCTGAAGCTTCTCACGGTCATAATCAGAAGTGGTATTCTCGATCTGCTTTTTGATCTGTCCTACTCTGGCTTCGATCATTGCCTTCTCACCACCACCATTTACAATAGTAGTGTTTTCCTTATCGATGGAAATTTTTTCGGCATGTCCCAGCATCTCCAGCTCAGCACCTTCCAGTTTCAATCCTTTCTCTTCTGAAATAACAGTACCTCCTGTCAGGATGGCAATATCTTCCAGCATCTCTTTCCTTCTGTCGCCAAAACCGGGAGCTTTAACAGCAGCAATCTTCAGCGATCCGCGAAGCTTGTTAACAACCAGGGTAGCCAGAGCTTCAGCATCCACATCTTCAGCAATGATCATCAGCGGACGACCTGTCTGTGCGGTAGCTTCGAGAACGGGAAGAAGATCCTTCATGGTAGAAATCTTCTTATCATGGATAAGGATGTAGGGATTCTCAAGGACAGCTTCCATCTTTTCGGTATCAGTCACAAAATAAGGAGAGATATAACCACGATCAAACTGCATACCTTCAACAACGTCCACATAGGTGTCCGAAGATTTAGACTCTTCAATGGTAATTACACCCTCTTTCTTCACCTTGGACATAGCCTCTGCAATAAGAGCTCCAATGGAAGCTTCGTTATTGGCAGAAATAGAAGCAACCTGCTGGATTTTCTGGTTGTCATCACCGACTTCCTGTGACTGGGCCTGGAGGCTTTTTACAACCTGAATTACTGCTTTGTCAATTCCCCTTTTCAGGTCCATTGGATTGGCACCTGCAGTTACGTTCTTTAATCCAACCTGTACAATGGACTGAGCCAGTACAGTGGCAGTGGTTGTACCATCACCTGCATCATCGTTGGTTTTGGAGGCTACCTCTTTTACCATCTGTGCACCTACATTCTCAATGGGATCTTCCAGATCCACCTCTTTTGCAACGGTTACACCGTCCTTGGTGACCTGTGGTGCACCAAATTTCTTTTCAATAATTACATTGCGACCCTTGGGCCCCAGTGTTACTTTGACAGCATTAGCCAGCTGATCGATACCGCTTTTCAGCTGATCACGGGCTTCCACGTCAAATTTAATCTGTTTTGCCATTTTTATTTTATTTATTGGTTATTTACTTGGAAATGAATAAAACATCACTCTGTGACATAAGAAGATAGTCTTCTTCATCAATGCTTAGCTCCTGACCGGCAAATTTACCATAAAGAACCTTGTCGCCTATTTTAATTTCCATAGGCTCGTCCTTTTTGTCTGATCCTACCATTACCACTTTCCCATGCTGTGGTTTCTCTTTCGCTGTTTCGGGAATGATTATACCACTGGCGGTTTTTTCTTCTGCCTCTGAAGGCTTAACAAGAATTTTACCCGCAAGGATCTTACCTTTAAGTTCTGCCATTTTTGTTTTGTATTTTATAAGTTCGACATTATCAAAATCGCTATCTCTTTAACATAATTTGTGCCAAAGGAACTAAACAAAAAAAAAGTGTCAGTAATATGACATACTGACACTTTTCATCCTGAAAAAATATCTTTATTACTTACTCATTGTCACCTTCTGCAGGTTCACTGCCAAATGATTCAGGAAGGTCAATGGTCTGTGCAGGCTGGTCCATGATGGTTTCATCAAACTGTCCCTGAAGACGTGAATTGTCTTCATCCCCCACTTTGGGAACTGTAATACCGGCCAGCAGGCTTAAAACAATCAGTCCAGATCCTAAAATCCAGGTGGCCTTCTCCAGAAAATCGGCAGTCTTACGAACACCCATGTACTGGTTGGATGATGAAAAGTTCGATGCCAGACCGCCACCTTTTGAATTCTGTACAAGTACGATTAAAATGGTAAAGACGCAGGTAACAACAATCAATACCGTAAATACTACAAACATATTAGTGCCTCTTTATGAATGATTTATATTCCTAATTTTCTCAATTTGAGCTGCAAAGTAAGCACTTTTTTCCGGATATTTCAAACTTAATTTCTCGTAGGCATAGATGGCTTTGGCAAAGAGTCCCTGCTTCACGTAGATCTTTGCCAGCGTGTCGGTAATAAAGCCATCATGTTCCCTGATGGAGGCCAGGGAAACATCTCCCTTCAGCCTGGTCTCCTGGTCGGCACGAATAGGCCCAGGTTCTCCTTTTATAAAATTGCTTATGAGATGGTTGCCATTATTCTCCTTGCCATTTTCAACCGGATCAACGACAGGCGTCTCCTCCTTCTCCACAAGCGGTTCCTCCGAACTTACCTCCTCCGCAGTCCCTTCGGTGTTCTCTTCTATCTGAACCTCATCACTTTCATCTTCCAGTACAAGGAGTTCCTCATCCGGCTCCTCATCCAGTTCCAGCAGGTCCGTACCGGGTTCCACGCCTGCGTAGGGAGCATGCTGCTCAATAATAATGTCCGCATCTTCATTGCTTTCCTCCGAAAACTCGATGATCTCGGGGGATTCATTATGCGCATCTGCTTCTTCGACTTCTGCTTCTGCTGCTTCTTTGGTCGGCTTTGCTTCATTTACCAGTTGCAGAAGCTTTTCCCGGTTCATGGAGTAGACAGCAGCAAGCTTAAGTTGCTTCTGCTTCTCATAACCCAGGGCTTCCATAATACGAACCTTCAACAAATGAGCAGTGCTGAACTCCGGGAAGTTCTTGCAGAGCTTATTCACCTCATCCAGATTGGCAGGTGCATAATGATTGGTATTAAGCAGTCGTATTATATCTGAAGCGTTCATATTAGGTATTTACCAGGAAATAAATGCTTTATTGAATATATCCTCCACAAGGTCACTAACAATCAGCTGGATCAGTTCGTTTTCTACATCGGCCAGGTTTTGTGATGCATCGTATTCTTCGTAACGGCTGAAACTGGTGTCAAAATCCAGATCCGGATCAAAGACATTGATATGTTTTACCCGTACGGTGATAGTGAGCCTGTTACGCGCCGCAGTTTCTTCACTGGTGATGGCAGCCGGCCTCATTTCATACCCGGTGATTTCGCCTGAAAATTGCACATCGCCCCCGATGTTAGAGAGGTTCAGGCTGGTATTGCCCTGTATCTTATCCATCAGGGCATTTGTAAACTCCTGGCTTAGCTGAGCCTGGACCAGAGGTGCCCGATTGGGAAAATAGTCAACAGAATAGGTCTTCACATCTTCTGAGATATTTACCCCGCTAAAGGAAAAGTTTACCTTGCATCCTGTTAGCGTCACCAACAGGGTGAATAAAACAGCTGTGAAACTGATATATGGGGTAAAGTTTTTCATTTCTTATTCAATCTTGTATTCCTTAATCTTCCTGTAGAGGGTTCGCTCTGAGATCCCCAGGTCCTGGGCGGCATACTTCCGCTTCCCATTATGTTTATCTAATGCCTTGATAATCATCTCTATTTCCTTAGCCTCCAGGGAAAGGGACTCCTCCACGATTTCCTCTGTATCCAGAATGTGCTCATCCCGCTCCTTACGTACCTTACCCGGGTTGGGAATCAGATTTTCAGCCTCAGCCGGCAGATTGTCTACCGTGGCATAAAGCTTTTTAATGATCCCCTCATTCTCATCTTCGAAATCCGAACTTACCGATCCCTTCTCCATGATCTGGGCCACCAGCTTTTTCAGGTCGTTCATATCACTCTTCATATCGAAGAGCACTTTGTAA
Organism: uncultured Bacteroidales bacterium; assembly: GCA_963753765.1. GTDB lineage: Bacteria > Bacteroidota > Bacteroidia > Bacteroidales. The sequence continues at coordinate 24,721 of CAVWDQ010000020.1, read as the reverse complement.
AGAATCTCACGCTCTGAATTAAAAGCCTCCTCCGAAATGGACGCCTTATTTATCAACGCGGGCAGACGTGTTTTATGATAATCAGGCAGGTAATGCATTAAGGTTGCTGCCGAAATTTCTCTATCCTGCTCAATAATGGAGAGTTGTTCAGTGATATTTTTTAACTGACGCACATTGCCCGGCCATTCGTAATTCAGTAAAATCTGACGGGCCTCCTCTTCCAATCGGATGGTGGGCATGCGGTAACGCTCCGAAAAATCAGCTGCAAACTTCCTGAAAAGCAGCAGGATATCGTTCCCTCGCTCTCTAAGAGAGGGCATCTGGATTGGAACGGTATTCAAGCGATAGAAAAGGTCCTCCCGGAATTTTCCTTTTTTTATGGCCTGTACCACATCAATATTGGAAGCAGCTACTACCCTTACATCGGTCTTCAGTACTTTTGAGGAACCGACCCTGATAAACTCACCGGTTTCAAGCACCCTTAAAAGGCGGACCTGTGTGGAAAGCGGTAGCTCAGCCACCTCATCCAGAAAAATGGTCCCCCCATTGCTTACCTCGAAGTACCCCTTCCTTGTATCATGGGCCCCTGTAAAAGCACCCTTTTCATGACCAAACAACTCAGAATCGATAGTACCATCCGGAATGGCTCCACAATTCACTGCAGTATAAGGACCATGTTTTCTTCCTCCAAGTGAATGAATAATCTGGGGAAACACTTCCTTTCCGGTTCCACTTTCTCCTGAGATCAGTACACTCAGGTCGGTGGGGGCCACCTGTCGGGCAATATCAATTGCCCTGTCAAGTCCGGGAAAGGTCCCGATAATCGAAAACCGTTGTTTTATCTGCTGAATATCCATGTTGCTTTCTGACAAAATAACCTGAAAGTATGACAAAATTACAATTTTCGCTGGATTCAAAAAGATTTATCCCTATTGTTTCCTATTTTTGAAATAAAAAGGTGTCTGAATTCCTGGGTATAATACCTGCAAGATATGCTTCTACCCGCTTCCCGGGCAAGCCCCTGGCAATGCTGGGAAACAAACCTATGATCCAATGGGTATATGAGCGTTCCTCTTCCCTCTTCGAACATCTGCTGGTGGCCACAGATGATCAACGAATTTACGAGGCAGTGAAACTTTTCGGGGGAAAGGTACAAATGACCTCACCCGATCATAGCAGTGGTACTGAACGATGCGCCGAAGCTGCATCTTCATATGAGTCTCTAACAGGTCTTCGATTTAGTCATGTGGTCAATATTCAGGGAGATGAACCCCTGATTCAGCCTGAGCAACTACAGACATTGATCGACTGTTTCCAGACTCCCGGAACCGGAATCGCCACACTGATCCGGGTGCTGGAGGAGAAAAAAGAACTGCTTAATCCCAATGTGGTAAAAGTGGTGATGGATCAATCGATGCGGGCCCTCTATTTTTCCAGGTCCCCCATTCCCTTTATAAGAGGAAGCGGTACCGAAGGAGAGACCGCAAATGTTCAGTTTTTTACTCATATTGGACTTTATGCTTTCCAGCGGGAACTTCTGGAAGAGCTGGTAAAACTTCCTCCAGGAAAGCTGGAACAAGCCGAATCGCTGGAACAGTTGCGATGGCTGGAACATGGAATGACCATCCGTTGCGCCATCACCAATCTGCCATCCCTGGGCGTAGATACCCCGGAGGACCTGGAGCGTATCAGGAAACAGGCTCCCTAAGGATCTCCTTTGTTTTACTCATAGTGCAAGGTCCTGGCCGGATTGCCCCTCGCTGCACGATAGGCAAGCAGGGTCACTGAAATGATCGCAATAAACATGGCTGAAATAGCCGATACCATGTAGATCCAGGGCTTGAATCCAATATTAAACGGAAAGCCATGCAGCCAGTTCTGCATGAAAAGATAGGCTGCGATCCAGGCCAGTAATACGGAGATTCCCATCAGCATTACAACTTCACTGGAAACCACCAGGATCACATCCCCGATGGAAGCTCCCATGGCCTTCCTTACTCCGATCTCCCGTTTTCTGCGATTGGTATAATGCAATGTTAGCCCAAATAGACCCAGACAGGCAATCAGGGTGGATATTATTGAAAACAGAAGAGAAAGGCGTCCCGTGCGCCTTTCCTCCTTATAATAACTTTCAAGTTCGTCCTCCAGAAAAAAGAACTGGAAGGGGGCGTCCCCGGTCATATCCATCCATACAGCTTTGATCTTGCTTATTGTAATGGGAATCCCCTTCCCGGCCACACCCAGCCGCACAGTAATATAACCCGCCCATTCCATATCCCTGTCCTTATACCTGAGCATATATGGACCAATGGGATCCCGCAAGGAACTATGATGAAAATCCTCAATCAAACCTATAATCCGTAATTGATTGGTATCTCCTTCAAGGGTGGGTTCCAAAACGATGGTATTAAAGGGATCGGTAATTCCAAACTCACGCACAGCAGCTTTGTTAATCAGGATAGACGTAGCATTGCCGGAGTATGCAGGTTCGAAAAATCTGCTTTCCGGATCAATCAGGCTGAAGTTATATGTTTTTAGAAAACTCTCGTCCACGTAGTTGGTTTCAAACAGAAAGTTGCTGGCTGCCTCCCTTCCTTTAATCTGGTAGGTTTCTGTAGTGTTATTGTAGCCCAGATAAGTAGTAGAGTTGCTGGCCGAAACCACTCCTGGTATCTTTTCTATCTCACGGCAGAAGGACTGGTGTTTCGTTTTCAGGGGATAGGTCCTTTTCAGAACCACCAGTTGTTCCTTATCATATCCCAGGTCCTTATTCAGCATAAAGCGGAGCTGATTTGAAACAATCAGGGTTCCCACAATGATGGCCACCGAAATGGTGAACTGGGCAATGACCAGACCTTTTCTAAAAAGTCCGGCCCGACGGTTGCCCTTGAAACCGCCCTTGATCCCATCAACCGGGCTAAACCTTGAGAGAAAGATAGCAGGATACAAGCCACTGAGCAGTCCTACGGCCACTGCCAGAAGCAATACAACAGGTAAGAGGTACTTGTACTGTACCTGTTCCATTCGCAAATTGAGATCCATGGTATAATTAAACCAGGGTAATAGAAGCTCAACAAGAATAAGTGCAAAAGCAAGCGCTATCAGGCTTAGAACAACCGATTCGGTCAGAAACTGACGAACCAGTAATGAGCAGTGCGATCCTGCTGCTTTTCTGATCCCAATCTCCCTGGCTCGTGTGGCAGACCTGGCTGTTGACAGGTTCATGAAATTGATGGAGGCGATAACCAGAATAAAGAAGGCCACCCATCCAAATATGTGGATATAGAGCTTGTCATGAACCGGACGAAAACAGCTGTCCATGCCCACCTCAATATCAGGCTGGAGATGAATATCAAGCAGGGGTTGAAGGAATATGCCATACTGGTTACCGCCATCGGCCCATTCTTCGGGCCCCACGCCCAGGATGGATTCAAGTTCCCCTTTGATGTGATGGCTAAAGACCTTGGTCATCTTCTCCTGGACTTCTTCAGGAGTGGCTCCAGGCTTCAGGAGGATATAAGAGAAAATTGAATTTTGAAACCAGGTTAAATTATTCTCCCAGTCAATGGTCTCCATGCTGGCAATGAAATCTGCAAAAAAGTGGGAATTATCCGGCAGGGCTTCAAAGACGCCGCTTACATAGTAGTAATTGCTGTCTCTGTTTACACTTAGCGGGAGTCCCAGGGGGTCTCTGTCCCCAAAATAGAGCCTGGCTTTCTCCTCGGTAATAATAATTGAATTGCGCTTCGAGAGTGCTGTGGCCGGATCTCCCTTTACCAGATTGATGCTGAAAATGTCGAAGAGTGTAGAATCAGCAAACATAAAGTGATCTTCCATATACCTCACCTCATCATGCCAGATCAGGTTCTGGTTGTAGACATCAAATCTGACATAGCTTTCGATTTCAGGAATCTCTTCGGCAAATGTCGGGGCCATCACCATGGAGGTCCAGGCTCCGCGAAAGGTCTGTTCGCCCATCACCCCATCGATGTATAGCCTGTGGATCCTTTGCCTGTTCTCATGAAAGCGATCGAAACTCACCTCCTTGATTATAAACAACAGGATCAGGATCGAACTGGCCAGTCCAATGGCCAATCCCGACACATTGATCAAAGTAAAAACTTTATTCTTACTGATATTTCTTAAGGCTACAGTAAAGAAATTCCTCCACATATCACGTCTATTGCTCTGAATAAAAACAGTTTTCGTGCCACAATGTTTAGTGCACTACAAATAAATTAGTTATCAATTCTAACCTGCCTGTTGCCTTGAAATAAAGTGTACGGAAACGAACCTGGACTGCACGCTTTAGTACAGTGCAATTATTTGTTCATAGAAACTCTGAAGGTATAGAGTGAGTAATCATTTGAAAGGTTTTCAAAAGCATACTCAAGTTTGCTGCCCGTAGTTTTCGCCATTTCGATAAAACCCAGACCTGCCCCACCTTTCGCAGTGAATTCTCCATTGGTAATGGTGGACTTATACAGCGCCTTCAGTTCATCCGTATCCTGGCTGTTCACATTGTCGATTCTGGACCTGAGTGGTTTTACCTCTCCGTTTTTCACCGGGTTCGTAGCTTCCATTTCAATCTCTGAGTCGCTGCAGCTGATCGTAAAGGAAGGGCAAAATCCAGAAGATTTATCACCATTACACAGCAAGGGATCGGAATACTTGGTGATGTTCTCCAGGGCCTCTATCATCACGGAGATCATTTTCTTGTAAGTCTTGAAGGAAAGATCATGATCCTCTGCAGCCAGCTTAAATTCTGACAGCAACCAATCGATGGTGCTGAAAGAAAGCGGCCCCTGGTATGTCAGGATAGACTTACTTAACATGATGAATCCGGTTTTGCATTGAAATTTAAGAAAAACTATATTAAAGTTTCATCCTTGTTTTCCACATACCAGGTATCTTCCTTAAGTGATGCGCCGTGACTGGCCTCAACGGCCAGCCTGTCGCATCTTTCATTTTCCGGAATACTGGCATGTCCTTTAACCCAAATAAACTGCACCTTGTATTTTCGGTACAGTACCAGGAACTGCTGCCAGAGGTCTGCATTTTTCTTCTTTTTAAAACGCTTTGTTTCCCAGCTGAAAACCCATCCTTTGTTTACCGCATCGGAAACATAACGTGAATCCGTATAGATCTTAACATTCAGATCGTCCCGTTTCAGGGTCTCCAGACCCCTTATCACAGCAAGCAGCTCCATCCGGTTATTGGTTGTTAACTTATAACCTTCCGCGAGCTCCCTGCGGTGTTTTCCATATAGCATTACCACACCCAGTCCACCTGGACCGGGATTACCCCGGGCAGCTCCATCTGTATATATGACTATTTCGCCCGGACCCATGGTTGCATTACTCTACCAAAGTCATTTCATCCACCAGGTGTCCTGCTCCGGCATATTTGTCTATAACAAAGAGTACATACCTGATATCCACGTTGATACACTTCTGTAAATCGGGTTCAAAAGCCACATCACCACTCATGGCTTCCCAGTTCCCGTCAAAGGCAATTCCGATCAGTTCACCATTTGCATTCATCACAGGGCTTCCGGAGTTTCCACCGGTGATATCGTTGTTGGTGGTGAAACATACATGCAGCGTTCCGTCTACCCCATAAGGGCCGTAATCTTTGCTTTGATAAAACTCCTTGAGCCTTTCCGATACAACAAATTCGAAATTGTTGGGATCTTCTTTCTCCATTACTCCTTCAAGGGTGGTATAGTGAGTGTATAGTACGGCATCCCTGGGATAGTAGTCACCTACCACACCATAATTCAAACGCATGGTGGAATTGGCATCGGAATAGAAATCCTTTTCGGGATTCATCTCTATGAGTCCTTTCAGATAAAGCCTTGTTCCCCTGGCATAGCTCTCTTCAAACTGGCCCATATTGCCTCGTACCTCAATAATCTTCTGGAAACCCTGGACTGCCTTATATCCGGGATCTTTCTCTAATACTTTCAATGATGGATTGTCCATAAATGCATTGTAGCGCACCTGGTCGGTCAGGATGGACTTCTTGAAGTAGTTGTCCACGTATTTGGCCGCATCGCCTTTGTACTTGTTCTTCACCTCCAGAACTGATGAAGGAAGGTTTTGATCATCCAGTTCATCGATCAAAAGCTTAATCATCGCGGTCATTATCTTCTTATCGGTAGGTGCATTATAATCTTTGAAAAATCCGGCTGCACTCTCCTTCATTGAGGAAGTTAAAGCCTCGATCTCTTCCTGATCGGGCTCCGGGTCTGACAGGGCCATCTCCAGTTGCCTCAGGTTGCGCCCAAAACCCACAGTTTCCATTCCCTGGTAATAGGCTTCAACTAAATAGCTGAAGGCAATCATCAGATCCTTCCGGCCCTCAACTGCGATTTGAATATCACTCAGAGCACTACCATAGAGTGCTATGCGCTCCTCGTCCTGATTTAACCACGCGGTGAAATCTGCTTCTTCCTGCTGCTTCTTCTCGGTGACCTTCAGCTTCTTCAATCCTTTGCTCATCCCAATGGAATTCTTCCAGTAATTGGAAGAGCGTGAGTGCTTGGATGCATACTGAATCCGGACTTTTTCGTCGGCCATCATATCTTCCATCATCAGCTCCAGCTTAATACCCCTCACCTGGATGCGAATGGGGTGATCAATCTCCAGGGATTCCTGAACCTCCCAGGAGGTCATATATCGGGAAGTCCTTCCGGGGAAGCCCATAACCATGGCAAAATCTCCCATTTCATATCCTTTCATGGAGATGGGAAGGTGGTGCTTCGATTTCAGGGGAATGTTATCGGGACTGTAGTCGGCTGGTTTGCCATCGGGACCGGTATATACACGGAACATGGAGAAGTCGCCGGTATGCCGGGGCCACATCCAGTTGTCGGTATCGTGACCGAACTTTCCAATGGATTCGGGTGGTGCACCCACCAGGCGAACATCCCGGTAAGTTTGAGTAATGAATAGAAAATACCTGTTCCCGTTAAACATGCTTCTGACACTTGCTTCGTATTCATTTCCTTCAGTTGCCTCATCGATAATGGTTTGGGTAAGGGAGCGTACTTTGGAGGCACGTTCCTGCATTCCCATCTGCTCATTCAATTCAGGAACAATCCTGTCGGTCACCTCTTCCATCCGTACCAGGAAAGTGATGGTCTTGCCCTCATTGGGGAGTTCCTCGTCCCTGCTCATGGCCCAAAAGCCATCTTTCAGATAGTCATGCTCCAGCGAACTGTGATTTTGAATTTCACCATATCCGCAGTGGTGATTGGTAAGCAAGAGACCATCGGGTGATACCAGTTCGGCTGTACAGGAACCGCGGTCCAGAGCACCAACGGCATCCTTCAGGCTTGCCTGGTTAATGCTGTAAATTTGCTCGGCTGTCAGCTGGAGACCCATCTCGGTCATTTCATCCATGTTCACCTGGCCAATAAGGCTCAGCAGCCACATGCCCTCATCGGCATATACCCTTATCTGGAAGGCAAATACCAGGGCTGTTACAAAAAGGAAGATCTTTTTCATATCAGTATTAATTATGTGTTTTGATAAAACAATTCCGGGAAAATGATTTGCAAATATTGTAAAATTCTTCCTGAAACCACCATGCAATAAGGTGTTTTGTAAGTATCACCATATGTTTAAGAAAAGTCCAGCTGCATTTGGTCATCCAGCAGCTTGAAAGAGCGCCGGTGATAAGGCGTCGGTCCATACTCATAAATTGCTTTTCTGTGAGCCCTGGTGGGATAACCCCTGTTATGGTTCCATCCATATAGGGGATATTCCTGATGCAAAGTTTCCATATATGCATCCCGGTGCGTTTTGGCCAGTATGGAGGCAGCAGCAATGGAGGCATAGATCCCATCTCCCTTTATTATACAGGAATAGGGGATCTCTTTGTAAGGTGTAAACCTGTTTCCATCGATTAAAAGATGCGAGGGTAGCAGCTGAAGTTTTTCCAGTGCCCGGTGCATGGCAAGAAAGGAAGCATTAAGGATATTAATCTGATCTATCTCCTTCTCATCTACCATCCCTACCCCCCAGGCCAATGCTTCCCGCTCAACCAGAATTCGCAACTCTTCTCTCTTCCTGGCAGGGAGTTTCTTGCTGTCGTCAAGCACCGGGTTGATAAAATCAGAAGCTAAGATCACTGCAGCTGCAAAGACAGGTCCGGCAATACAACCTCTGCCAGCCTCATCGCAACCAGCTTCAATTCTTCCTTCAATATAAAATGATTTAAGCATTGGCATCCAGGACCTGCAGCACAGAATCCCATAACTTCTCCGAAGTATGGTCCCAGCTAAATAATTCGCGCCGTTTCCTCCCTTTTTCAATCAGCACCTCTCGCAATCCCTGTTCACGAACGATCCTGATCATGCCATCCCTGATACTACCCGGACTTTCGGGGGAGGCAAACAGTGCAGCATCTCCGGCAATTTCGGGCAGACTGGTAACTTTTGACGCGATAACAGGTATATCACATGTCATGGCCTCCAGGATAGGAATGCCAAAACCCTCAAAATAAGGAACAAAAGTCATGGCGTAAGCCGCACCTACTACATCATTCAGCTGATCCGGGGTCAGCCGGCCTGTAAAGATGACGTCCTGCTTGTTTTTCATCTTCTCCAGCTGCTCCTCCATGGATTTGGTCAGAAAAAATTTCTCCCCTACCAGCACCATTTTAAAGTTGTCCCTGGTTCTCGTCTTTGAAGAGTTGAAAAGCTTTCAGCAGGTTTGCTATGTTCTTCCTGGGGTGTATACTCCCGACAAAAACAAAATAGGGGGCTCCCCCGGTATAAGCTTTGCGTACCTCCACAGCCTGTTCCTCAGTAAGCGGATGGTATCTTTCATTGACCCCATTATAGGCCAGATCAATCTTTTCTTCAGGAATATCATACTGATTAATGATATCTCTTCGTGAATATTCTGATACCGTTACAATGCGGGTAGCCCTCTGGGCAAATCTTGGAAAATAATACCGGTAGTATTTCCTGACCAACCAGGGAAGATCGCCTGGCCGGTGCACGAAATTGATATCGTGTATTACCGATACGGAAGGTGTTTTTGTACAGAGGGGAATAAATCCGTCCGTGCTAAGAAAGAGGTCCGGATTCGTTCTTTTAAGGAAGTTTTTAACACGCAGCTGAAACCAGAAATGCCACAGAAAGGGATGGCGGGTTGGGGGCCCCAATATCACCGGCTTTACATTTTCCCCAAATACTACCTCCTTGCTGTACTTACGATCAAACAGGAAAACAAAATCGACTTCCGGATGTGCCGCGGATATCCGTTTTAAGGTTTCAAAGGTAAACCAGCCAATACCATCCAGTTTTCCAGGCATCAGAAGCCTTGTGTTTACAGCAATTGTTCTTCTTTTTATCTCCTGGTTCAAAGTGTCCTTAATAAGTATGGGGCGAACTTATTACATTTGTATTGATTTAAAAAATATTTTAACTGCTGAGCTTGAAAAAACACTTCATTACTAACCTGGCACTACTGATCCTCCTGAACCTGTTGATCAAACCATTCTGGTTCTTTGGTATTGAGGTCGGTGTACAGAACCAGGTTGGTGAAGAGATTTATGGTTTTTATTTTTCTCTCTTCAACTTCGCCTTTATCCTGAATATGTTGCTTGATGTTGGGATCAACAACTATAACAACAGGGCCATCGCCAGGGATCACACCTTACTCAAAGGAAACCTTGCGGCTATTATTCCGCTTAAACTATTTCTTTCTATTATTTATGCAGGAGTGGTGATGGTATCCGGAAAGATCATTGGATACTCCCAGGAACAGTTCCAAATGCTCTGGATCCTGGTCCTGAACCAGTTCCTGGCTTCTTTCATCCTGTATTTCAGAACCAACATCAGCGGTCTGCAGTTCTACCGGACCGATAGTCTGCTTTCTGTCATGGACCGTAGCCTGATGATCCTCTTTACAGGATTGCTCCTCTGGGGAAACATCAGCAGTAAACCGTTTCAGATTGAGTGGTTTGTATATGCCCAGACAGCATCCTATATCCTGACCCTGCTGACTAGTGCAGGCATCGCCCGCTTCAGGTCAGGTAAATTTTTCCATCTGATCAGTTTACCGGGCTCTCTTAAAGTCCTTCGGGCCAGCTACCCCTTTGCCTTGCTGATCCTGCTGATGGCTCTATTTAACCGGGTCGATTCAGTGATGCTGGAACGCCTCCTGGAAGATGGAAGGGAACAAGCAGGAATCTATGCCCAGTCTTTCAGAATCTTCGAAGCGGCCACACAGTTTTCCTTCCTGTTTGCCATGCTGCTGCTTCCGATGTTTTCCCGGATGATCCAGTTGAAGCAGGATGTAAATGAGCTGGTTCGCACTGCCCTGCCCCTTTTGATGGTGGCAGGCCTCTCTGTTACGACCATCGCCTGGTTTTATAAATTCGAGATTATCGACTTGCTCTACCGTGCGCACACCCCCTATAGCTCTACAATTTTTGGTATACTGATGGTTGGTTTTCTGTTTGTCTCCATCTCTTATCTCTACGGCACCCTGCTTACTGCAAACCACAACCTTCGCCAGCTCAACATTGTTGCTGCCATCACCGTAATCATTAATATATCATTGAACCTGCTACTTATCCCCCGTCACCAGGCCCTTGGAGCGGCCATAGCCAGCCTTGTCTCACAGGGCTTCTACGCCATAGCACAAATGATTCTTGCCGTCCGCTTGCTGAACATTCCATCAAACCGGGATATATTCTTCAAACTGACAGCCTTCCTCGCCATTAACCTTGTTTCAGGCTACCTGACACTATTTATCCCGGGCTGGGTTCCGGGAATCCTGCTCCTGGCTGCCTCCTGCGCAGCCAGCGCCTTTCTGCTGGGCCTGATCCGCCCTTCCGAAATAAAGTCTGTTTTAGAGGAATAAGTTGACTTTATCTTCGAAAGCTTGTAACTTATAGCTTAGCTATTTAAGTTACAATGAAGACACCAGCAATCAGCTTTCTAGTATCACTCTGTATGTTATATTCCGCTTACTGCCAGGAACCGGAAATCATACTTAATGACCTCCTTGTCTCTAATGCATACAAAACTTATGAGCTTATTGACAGTATCTACTATTTCGTTGGACATAACGGAGATTATGACCAGGAGCTATGGAGAAGCAATGGAAGCCCGGAAGGGACCTACAAAGTTGTCGAGATCAATTCGGAAGGTTCTGCCTGGCCCGGCGAATTAACCGGGGTCGAAAATATTCTCTACTTCATGGCAACGGATAATAATGGATCTGAACAACTCTACCTGACCGACGGGACCGAAGAAGGGACACATTGGGTATTTGATGTGGATCCCGATGCACTGGAACAGTACCATATGTTGACAGCTTCCGGCGGTTTGCTCTATTTCAGGACCACCAGGCCCCAGATATTTACGGAGTTATGGGTTTCTGACGGCACTACTGAAAACACGCATATGGTAGCCGATATATGCGAAGACTTGCCATCCTCTCCGCATGAATTGACCGATTTTAACGGTACCCTGATTTTTATTGCAGAAAGTTGTGAGACAAGTTATGGTACTCTTTACAGTACCCAGGGAATAAATGGCACGGTTTCTCTAATCGGCGGATATCAGGTTCGGGCATTAATGAACACCAGCGATCATCTTTTTTTCGTATCCACCTTCGAGGATTATGGTGGTGAGCTGTCCGCTAGTATGGGAACGTTAGGAGATGTTACCCGTTTGAGTGACATTAATCCCGGAGAAGGGGGCTCAGATATCTACCATATCACCCAGGTGGACTCCTTGCTCTTATTCAGGGCCTATGAACCCGTTCACGGAGCTGAGCTGTGGTCTTACAACCTAAATTCCGGAATAATTCAGCTGGTGAAAGATATTAGTGTTAGTCCCGACGAAAGTAACAGTTCTTTTCCCGATCAGCTTATCAGCTTTCAGGGCAAACTGTTTTTCAAGGCTAATGACGGGGTTCATGGGGACGAGCTATGGATTTCCGATGGAACCGGGGAGGGTACCTTCATGCTTAAAAATATCTGGGAAGAACAAGGTGATATCATCTCTCACTCGTATCCACAAAAATTCTTTGCTACTGAAGACCTACTCTACTTTATGGCCGATGATGGCATCCATGGTCCCGAGTTATGGCAGACAGACGGAACAGCTGAAGGTACCAGGATGACTGCAGATATATGGCCCAGAAGCAATGAAGGATCGGACCCGGGCGCGTTTGCTGAAGTAGGTGATTACCTTGTCTTTAATGCATGGTATGGCAAGCGTACATTGTTTCGTTTAAAAATCCACAATACCTCAACAGTTGGAGTAGAAGAGCCAATATATGAAACATTACTCTTTCATCTCTATCCCAATCCGGCCCATTCCAGCATCATCATAGAGCCTGGCACTAAAGCAGATATTCACTATCGAATTCTGGATATCTCCGGGCGTGAGATCATGAATGGCTCAGTTCGTGATGGCAGGGAAACCCGTCTGGATATCTCCTCGCTGAGATCCGGACTCTACATCATTCGCGGAGAATCGGAACATTCCAGCCATACTTTGAAGTTCACTAAAAATTAATCGAGCTCAACCTGATTCATGAATGCATGGTATGGCTGCCAGGGTTCAACCTGCTTGCTACATTTATAAGCAAGTAGGATCTTCTATTATATAAATACATACATTTCTACATACATTATAATCACTATATATCTATAATAGAAGTTTTTATAATTATATATATGGTGTTTTATACTCTCATCTATATTCAGCAAATATCCAATGTTAGGAAAATGTTGATTGTAAATGAGGCCAGAAAGGTGCTTTAAGACGGGCTTTGGTTATTTTTAGCCAACCAAAATTCAATATACAAGGTGGATCAGAACAACAACGAGAAACTAAGGAGGACCCATAGAACCTCTATTCTCTTTAATAAGAGGGAGCAGGAAGCAATTAACCTGTATTGTGAGAAGTATAAGATAAGGAATAAATCCAAATTTATGCGGGAAGTCATCATGACTGATATCCTCAAGAAATTTGATGAGGATTATCCTACCCTATTCGAATTCGAGAAGCCAAACCTATTCGTTACGCGCTAGAATCAGATAAGCTCCATGGAGTAGATAATCGCTTCCAGTTGCCGCAATTTCACACGCTTCTTCTGGTTGGGATGGTACACATACCCATCAACGGTAATAATACGACCTTGCCTGGCATCGTAAATGGAGTGACTTACAAAAGGTCCCCCCATAAATCCGTTTTCAAGGTCCCACAGTCCCCTTACTTCAACAACATCCGTATTGTTGTAATTGAGGTCATACGCAATGGGCTCAAACATTTTGGAGATAATCATGTAAGATCCGTCTCTTGGACCTTTAACATAGGTTTGCGTAAAGCTGTTCCGCTTCTCCATAATATTCGCAATATTCAGGTCCTCGGGGCCACTTGCCGGGAAGTCGTAAACCTGGATCACCTGGGACAGATCTGAGGACTCGATTGATACAGAGGTATAATCTTCCTTGCTGAAGTCCATATTATACCCCCTGGGTATGGCCAGGCGTATCTGGTGATGTGTTGCAATCTCTTTCTGAATGGCCGGATCCTTTGAGTCCTTATAGACATTCATTAGCCTGTTCCTGTCATACTGAATCAGAAATCCTCTGATTTGTTCCTCATTTTCACCGATCAGCTCCTTTAAAGCCAGTGCCGTAGGGGCCTCAACCTGGACCATAATCTGCGGTTTGGCCCAAACGTTTTCCCTGAACCTGACTTTGGGTTCCAATCCCGATGATACTGTTGTCAGTACTATGGAACGATGAAACTTATAAACTCCATCAAATGAGGCAGCAGTTACCTGAATCACATCAAAAAGGGGTTCCGATTGGGGCAATCCGGGATACTCCTCTTTCAAAATATCCTGAAGAAGATCGCCAGCCGAATTCTCCCAGTTAAACTGATCCATCACCACCAGCACTTCACCAGTGCCTCCTGTGACATTGGGCATAATCCTACCGGCCATTCCACCCTGCTGCTTATCTGTGTCACAGGACCAGGATAGCAGCAAAAAACTAATAAGGACAAAAAAGCCTGTCTGTTTAAGCAGACAGGCCTTGTAATTTCGTCGGGTATTACTTCTTACCATCTTTGACTTTCTTAGTGTCTTCTGTATCGTCCACTATGATCTCGTCATCATCGGCATTATCAGCAGTGGCCTTTTTGAATTCCTGCATTCCCTGGCCCACACCACGCATCAACTCAGGAATTTTACGTCCGCCGAAGAGCAGCAGAACAAGCAAGACAATCACTACAATTTGCCACACTCCTATTGCAAGGGTTATAAAAGCTTCCATCTAATTCTATTATTTATAAGGTTTGTACTACAAAAATAACAATATAATTGTTCTAATTCTTAAATAATCCAATGATGTCGTTCAGATTTGCATAAAGCAGCAGACTCAACAATAGGATCATGCCAACAATCTGAGCGTATTCCATAAACTTATCCCCCGGTTTCCTTCCTGTGATTATCTCAAACATCAGGAACATTACATGTCCGCCATCCAGCGCAGGAATGGGCAGAACATTCATTATAGCCAGTATTATGGAAAGGAAAGCTGTCATGTTCCAGAAGCGCTCCCAATTCCAGGTAGAGGGGAATATGCTTCCAATTTTGATAAACCCTCCCAGTTCTTCATAGGCTTTGGTTTCGGGCTTGAACAACATTTTCAGTTGCTTAAGATAGCTCCCTGTGATTTCAAAGCCCCGATTTATTCCAGCAGGAATAGACTGAATAAATGAGTATTTGACTACGACTGTTCCGAAGAAATCGACATAGCTTTTTCGCGCAAAACCAAAAAACCCAATCTCATCCGTGCCTGTCCGGACCTGAACGGTATCTGATCCGCGTAAAATGGTCAGATCAAAGGAAGTATTCACTTCCTTCCTGGTTAGATTCAAAAACTCGTCATAGAACTGGATCGGTGTGCCATTGACTCCTATGATCTTGTCCTCCAGTTCAACCCCGGCTTCTGCCATCCTATCATCGGTGAACTCGGCAACTACACATGGAATCCTGGGCTCCATGGTGTATTCCAACTTCAATAGCCTGGAAGTCATTCCTTCAGGAACCTGGATATCCATCAGCTTCCCATCGCGTTCCACGAGAATCTCCCGGGGATCATTCACTACGATATCGTGATGAATGGCTCCCCATCTTTCCACTTCTTCCCCATCAAGAGCCAGAATTTTATCTCCATTTTCCAACCCGAGTTCCTTGAATTCATCCACGAATATATACCCATACTCCATGCGATCCACCGGCACATACTCTTCACCCCACTTAAAAAAAACCAGGATGTAGATAACCAGTGCAAGCAGGAAGTTCACAATTACTCCTCCCAACATGATCAGCAGACGTTGCCATGCCTTCTTGGACCTGAATTCATAGGGTTTTGGAGCTTGTTTCATCTGTTCCCTGTCCATGGACTCATCGATCATGCCGCTGATCTTCACATATCCACCCAGTGGAAGCCACCCAATACCATACTCTGTATCTCCTATCTTCTTTTTGAACAGGGAGAATCCCGCGTCAAAAAAGAGGTAAAATTTTTCCACCCTGACTTTAAATATCCTTGCCAGAGTAAAGTGCCCCAATTCGTGCAGTACTATCAGTATTGACAGACTTACCAGCAGCTGGGCTATTTTAACTATTACATCCATTCTTGCCTAAATTTGTTCTTGTGCGACCTGCCTTGCCTGCAGGTCAGAATTAAAATAATCCTCCAGTTGAGGAGCTTTGATATAGGTGGACTTGCCCAGCGTGCTTTCGATAACATCAGCTATCTGCAGAAATCCGATCTTCTCCTTCAGGAAGGCCTCCACAGCCACTTCATTGGCTGCATTTAATATACAGGGCCAGTTCCCGCCCTTTCTCAGTGCCTCATAAGAGAGTGCAAGATTACGAAAAATTTTCGTATCGGGCTGTTCAAAAGTGAGGCTGGAATGCTTTAAAAAGTCAAATCGTTCAAAATCCGATTCAAAACGGTGGGGATAACTGAATGCATACTGAATGGGGAGCCTCATATCGGGCAGGCCCATCTGTGCTTTGATGGAACCATCGTTGAACTGGACCATAGAATGAATAATGGACTGGGGGTGGACCACCACCTCAATCTCATCCGCTCCAACACCAAATAACCACCTGGCTTCGATGACTTCCAAACCCTTATTCATCAGGGTAGCAGAATCGATGGTAATTTTGGGTCCCATGCACCAGTTTGGATGACGAAGTGCCTGATCGGGTGTAACCCCTTCCAGTTCTTTCAGTCCCCATTCCCTGAAGGGACCGCCCGATGCAGTCAGGATAATCTTCTCGATCGGATTGTTACCCTCCCCCGCTAAACACTGGTAGATAGCTGAATGCTCTGAATCCACCGGGATGATGCTTACCCTGTTTGCTTCAGCCTCCTTCATGATCAGTTCACCGGCTACTACCAGGGTCTCCTTATTCGCCAGTGCGATGCTCTTGCCGGCCCGGATCGCTTCAATGGTTGGTTTCAATCCACTGAATCCCACCATGGCTGTCAGGACCATATCCACCGAATCGAATGTTGTTACCTGTGCAATGGCATCTGCTCCACAGTACACCTTAATGGGATAGCTCTCCAGGGCCGATTTTACCCGCTCATAAAGATCCTCTTTCCCGATTACCACCATATTAGGTTTATACCGGATGCTCTGTTCTATCAGGAATTCAACATTATTCTGTGCAGTAAGCACCTCCACTTCGAATTTATCAGGATGAGCTGATATGACCTCCAGAGCCTGGGTACCTATGGATCCGGTGGAGCCAAGTATGGCAATTCTTTTCTGCATGGCTTAAAAAACGATGTAGTCGGCCGGATCCAGGGGAATCCCATCATGCCAGAGCTCAAAATGAAGGTGTGGACCGGTGGTGAGCTCTCCCGAATTACCTACTATTGCAATGGCATCTCCAGCAGCAACTTTCTCGCCAACTTCTTTAAAGAGGCTGGCGTTGTGCTTATAGGCAGTAATTATCTTGTAATCGTGCTGTATCTGAATTACATAACCGGTTTCCAGGGTCCAGTTGGAACTAATGACTGTTCCGCCCAGTGCCGCCTTTACCACCTCATCCGGTTCAGCCACCAGGTCGATCCCGAAATGACTATCGACCGGATTAAACTCTCCAGTGATGATTCCTTTAACCGGTGTGAAAAAATGCAAGTCGTGGAGCTGTTTATTTCCCTGATTATCGTCCAGGACACTGAGCCTGAACTGCTCCTCTGCTTCTACCTGTTGTCTTAATATAGAATCGTTGTTGGAACGTATAAAATTGATATCCCGCGAGTCAATCATTCCGGAAGTATCGTTCATAAACATCTCGGGCATATCCCCGGAAATAATGCGGTTCAGATTATCAAAGTACTTGTCCCTGACAGATTGCTCATGCTCCAGGGAATCAAGCTTCATGGCATTGGTCCGGATATGCTGACGCATTGCTGCATCAGGATACCCGGGAATCATTTCACGGATATTCGTAAAAGCAATCAGAATATAGGTAATGGTCACCAGCAGAATCAGAACAATACCCACCAGGGCGATCAGGTTCAACCTGGTCAGCCTCATATTGCCCACCTCTTCGAATGTGTCCTCATTCAGAAGGACCATCCGGTACTTATGGGTTAACTTTCGAAAAAGCTTCTTTGGTGTTTTTTCGGACATGGCACAAAGATAGCACCTTTACTGGAAATCAAACATGGGAAGGACCTCTCTTCTGATATATGCCTGGCCAATTTCCTGTTTCAGGAATCCTTCCCTGATCATGGCTTCATCTTCGGAGATAAATAGTTCCATATGAACCAGGGTCCATGGCCTGAATTGGTAGAGCGGATTATCAGACTCCATCACATTCATAGTAATCATATAATCGGTCAGGCTGGTCGTGTAACCAACAAAAATCTTGTCGTTTTTATAAGAATAGAGTACGAAAACTTTATAACTCATATGCACATCTGATCATTATAGACTCTATACAAAATACGTGATTTTTTAAAAAAGGTTCCGTCCCTGGAGGTTTATTACTAGAACTTAATATGAATACGCTGGAAGGAACGGATATGGGCAACCAGGTCGAGACGGTCCCTGCCACTGAGCTGAGGGTGTTCCATATCTCCATAAGCCCATGAAGGCATGGCAGTTCCGCTTCGTCCAATGCTTATGGTTGCCAGCAGGTATCCGTTGGAAGAAGCGCTCAGAAACTCCTGATTACTGAGAGCCGGAGCTTTCAGGCCCTCTCCAGATTTCCCATGGCACCCGGCACAGTGCTTCTCAAACAGAAGAGCTCCCTGGTCGCCCTGTCCCGGATTGCTGCCCTGATATACATAGTTCAGTTCGTCCTGCGCGCTTTTTCTCATATGGCCAATAATATTGCTAATATCCTGCAGGCCCAGCTTCTCCTGGTTGTATAAATCGGTCGACCAGCCAAACATGGCTGTATGTGTGCGACCCAGGGCTATGGTTTCGTAGAGCAAACTGTTATCAGCAGCCTCCAGAAAATCCCTGTTGATAATGGCGGGACCGGTTTCACCCTCCCCAAATTCTCCATGACACCGGGAGCATAGGAAATGGTAGCGCAATGCCCCCTGTTCCAGGTCAGCCTCCGGCAGATCGACAATCCCTGCTGATGCTCTGCCCGTTCGCCAGGATGAAATATGGGCCAGCAGATCGGCCAGCTGCTGATCTTCCAGGATGGACCAGCCTGGCATGCCTGTATTCCCCCTGCCAGTCAACATGGTTTGCACGACAAACTGGTCATCCGCTTTGCTTAATAGCCCCTCCTGGTTCAGGGCCACAGCCACATCACCTTTCCCGTCTTCACCATGGCAGGCCATACAATACTGATCGTACAATTCTTTTCCCCTGAGTTTGTCTCCGCGTAATCCTGAAATATTCCTGCCAGTGGGCGAAAGCCCCTGATGCTTTAATTGATGGGCGATCCCGTCCAACTCTTGCGGGCTCAGACCTGATACACTTGGTGACCAGCTACCCATCTGGCGCAGACTGCGCCCTTTTTCAATGGTGAATCGGATATAGTCTGTAGAAGCCACTCTGAGAAAATCCCTGTTCCCTATGGCCGGGATTCCTGTTTTAAAATCGTCATAAGCTTTTCCTTCACCACTTTTCCCATGACAGGCCGAACAGAGATAGGCAAAGCCGGCATTTCCATCCATGGGCTCCCTGTTCCCTTTAAACTCATTGAGAGTGGCCATGGAGAAATACTCAAAGGGGATATCCGGTTTGGCGAGACCCATTACAAAGGTTGCCAGGGCTTCCATCTCCCCTTCATCCAGGTTGATCCTGAGCATCTGTGAACCCGGCGATACCATCTCCGGATCCCTGAAATGTTCCTTCAGCCAATTGGAGATGCTTTGCTCTCCCCTGATATTCTGAAAGCTGTAGCCATGCTTGGTTTTCTCTCCCTGTTCTGTAAGGTCGGGACCCAGTATACCCCCCACACCCCTGGCCTGGTGACAGCCCAGGCAGCCTTCAGCAGAGAAGATTGTTTTGCCCTCAATAAATACTTCCATGCCACCCATGGGTCCGGCCGGATCATCTTCCAGCCTGTCCGGGATTTCACTGAAAATTGCCAGATGACACTTGCCACAGGAAGACTGGATATAGGGCTGTTCCAGTAAGGGATAGGGCCAGTGTGTCTCATCGAGCCGGCCAAATGCTTCCTCCTTTGAGAGAGCCCCGGGCTGTCCTCCGTGACAAATGGTGCAGCCATATTGCTGCATGGGATGGTCCTTCAGAAAATCTCCCGGGTGACTGGCATGGGGCTGTGGCATCTGCTCCATGGCAGTATCCTCCAGGCCATGGTGGCAGGAGATACAACGGTCGGAGCGATTGAAATCAGGCAGATCCACCTGGAAAATACCACGTTCAAAAGCATCATATCCTGCCTCTGCCCTCTCCGCCAGTATTCCTGCATAGTCTTTCTGTACCTTTCGCCATTCTTTGTTCATGCCCTCGGTGATCCATGCTCCGAACAGCAGTAGGAGCAGGATCCCTGCCCCTATAAGCACCAGCCATTGTGCCCTGTATCTGTATCTCTGTTCGTCCATCATCACATCTAAATAAGCGGCCACTGATTAACTGACCAGAAGAACTCCCAGTTGGGCCCCCTGAACCAGATCCCAACCACGGTGAAAATGATCAGGGCCATAAAGGTGCAGGTAAACAGGGCCAATGCCGCCATTCGGGAGGACTGTCTCTTCCGCCGGATCAATTCTGCCATTAGTATAAAAACTCCTCCCGTGATGGTGGCCGGATTGATCAGCATGACAAACCACTGGGAGATTTCCGGGAACCAATCCCGAAGCCATCCATACCTGATCAAAATTATTAGCTGAATTACCACCAGCAAAAAGGCAAATACAGCTGAACGCCACACCACTTTTAGTCCGGCTTTACCTGAGAACCACTCTCCCACATATGCATCCTCCCTGTCCCTGTATGGTATGGAAAAAAGGAAAACAAGATAGAGCACCGGAATTAGCAGTCCGCCTGCAAAAGCCGAATAAGAGACCAATTCCTGTATGCCCAGAAAATACCAGGGCGATTTGGCCGGATTTTCAGGAAAGGAAGGGTTGGCCTGCTCAAGCAGGGGAGCATCGGCCACCATGGCTATAAACAAAACCACCGCTACCACCAGCAATAACAATCCCAGCTCGGTCCACATTAACACGGGCCAGGCATACCACTTATTGGTACTCCCCTTGTCTTCGGCATATTTCACCGGCCTGCTGAGTCCACCATCCTTCCGGATTCTCCAGAAATGAATTCCCAGAAGGACCAGCATGGACACAGGAAGGAAAATCACATGGAGGGTAAAAAAACGTGAGAGGGCCGGTTGTCCTACGGTTTCTCCTCCGATCAGTAATTTTTTCAAAAACCCTCCCGGATCAAATGCGTTGGTAATACCCAGCAGATCGGTGAGTTCCCTGGCCGAAGCTGCAATATTGGAACCGATGGTCACCGCCCAGTAAGCAAGCTGGTCCCAGGGCAACAGGTATCCACTAAAATTACTGAGCAGGACAATAATCAGCAGGACCACTCCAATGACCCAGTTCAGGGATCGATTGCCCAGGTAGGATCCGGTATAAAAAACACGCAGCAGATGCAGAAACACCACGATGACCATCCCCTGGGATGCCCATCGGTGCATGTTCCGGATAATTCGTCCCCCGGGAACCACATTTACAATATCCTTAACCGACTGGTAGGCCGTTTCCACCGAAGGGGTGTAATAGACCATCAGGACGACCCCTGTAAAAAGCATGATCAGAAACAAAAAGCCCAGAATGATACCCAATCCGAAGGTGTAGGTTGGTTTCATGGAGTGCACATGCACCCTGTTGGCATGTATATGCAGAAAAAAATTGCGGTTGATTATCCCGGACGGTTTCTTAGTGCTTTCCATGGAGCCGTTCAGGAGCTTAAGAATTTTTCGTCCGATGGAACACTCTTTCCGGGTTGATCACAATTCTTCCGTCGGCACCCCTGCCAACGCTGTACCAGGCCAGATCGCGCGGCGCAGGTCCGGACAGGACCTCTCCTTCATTGTTATAGCATGAACCGTGACAGGGACACTCAAATCCATCCATGCTCTTTTCCAGCGTACAACCCAGGTGGGTGCAAATGGCCGATACCGCCTTGAGTCCCTCATGGTCGCGATAGACATAGAGGTTATGCTCTTCGAGAAAGGTAAAGGTATCTACAGGAAATCGCCGGGGATCGTCCAGGACAATCCGCTTTTTTTCCCCTGCCAGTCGTGGAAAGAACTGCCTTAAATAAGACTGATGGCTGCCACTGCCCCTGTAACAGTTAGCAGTCCAATGGCCGCCTTCCCAATAAAACTCCTTCTTTTCATGAATGTGCTTAAATCACTAAATTATATAGATTCTTTTTGAATAGAACTGACATTGGAGCCGATTTCTCTAATTTATATACATTTGAAATTATGAGAAAGGCATTTTTTCCCCGCCTGATCGGAGGAGTTTCAATCGTTTTTATATCCCTTGTATTGTTTCTTAACTGCAGCGGGACAGATAAATCAGAAGATGCTGATAATCAGTCTGTGAAAGCTGAACAGAAGGCCATGTACATGGGGCGGGAGAGCTGCAGGGAATGCCACGAAAAAGAGTTCAATCTATTCCAGGGATCGGATCATGATCTGGCCATGGATACGGCCATTGCAGAAACTGTACTGGGCAATTTCAATGAGGTAAGCTTTACCCACTTTGGTGTCACCTCCAGGTTTTTCATGTCCGATGGAAAGTATATGGTAAATACGGAAGGGCCGGATGGCCGGATGGCCGATTACCAAATTTCCTATGTATTTGGGGTGAGACCCCTGCAGCAATATCTGATTGAATTTCCCGGGGGAAGGTACCAGTGTCTTCCCTTATGCTGGGACACCCGCCCGGCCAGCCAGGGAGGCCAGCGCTGGTTCCATATCTACCAGGATGAGCGTATTCCTCCCGGGGATGTCCTGCACTGGACCAGGGTCACCCAGAACTGGAACTACATGTGCGCCGAATGCCATTCCACCAACCTGAGAAAAAACTACTCCTATAGCTGAGAAAGCCTACCACACCACCTGGTCCGAAATAGACGTATCCTGCGAGGCCTGTCACGGTCCCGGTTCGGAACATATTGACTGGGCCGAAAAGGTGGAAGCGGGCAGCAGTCCGGATATCTACCCCGACATGGGACTGGTAGTGCGCCTGAAAGATACCGACGATGCCACCTGGATCTTCCTGCCCGACTCGGTCACCGCCCGGCGTTCGGTACCAAGGCAATCGGACGAACTGGTTCAGATGTGCTCCAGGTGCCATGCACGCAGGGCCGTAGCTACGGAAGATTACTACCATGGTGGATCCTTGCTTGACACGCACTGGCCTTCGCTTCTGGACGAGGGACTTTATTTCCCGGACGGACAGATCCAGGATGAGGTCTATGTCTATGCCTCCTTCCTCCAGAGCAAGATGTACAAGGCCGGGGTGGTATGTAAAGACTGCCATGAACCCCACAGCGGTAAAATATATGTGGATGGCAATGCGCTGTGTTACCGCTGTCATATGGCCAGTGAGTACGGCCCCAGGAAACACCATTTTCATGATCCGGCCAAGGAGGGAGCCAGCTGTATGGAGTGCCATATGCATGAGCGCACTTACATGGTAGTGGATCCCCGGCGTGACCATAGCATCCGTATTCCACGTCCCGATCTATCCGACAAACTGGGTACCCCCAATGCCTGCAACCAGTGTCACCCGGACAAAAGCACCCGGTGGGCCACCGACTACCTTCGCCAGTGGTATGGCGATGATCTGCTGAACCAGCAGCATTACGGGGAGACCTTCTGGGCCGGCCGGATGGCTTACCCGGAGGCGCAGCAGGAGCTACTCAAACTAGCAGCCGACCAGGAACAGCCACCCATGATAAGGGCCACAGCCATCTCGCTGCTGGGTGGATATCCCAATGCCTCCACCTCTGAGCTGCTTACAAAAACGGTGGTTGATCCCGATCCACTGGTGCGCTATGCCACCATGACGGTAGTAGAGTTTGCTGAGCCCGAATTTATCGCTGAACTGGCAGTCCCCCGTCTTACCGACACTGTGATGCTGGTGCGGCTTATGGCGGCCAACTCCCTGGCCGGGGTTCCCCGAAACCTGCTTCCCGAGGGAGCCATCGGGACGCTGAACAAAGCCCTGGAAGAGTACAATGCCTCACTGATGATCAATGCCGACCACCCTACCACCCACCTCAATTTCGGGAACCTCTACCTGAATGCGGGCGATTTTGAGAAGGCCGAGGCTTCCTATAAAGAGGCCATTGAGCTTGAACCCGGACTGGTAGGTCCCTACATCAACCTGGCCGATCTCTACAGGAGACTGGGGCGTGATGCAGAAGGAGAGCTTGTGCTTAAAGGTGCCCTGGAGAAATATCCGGACCTGGCTGCCATCTACTTATGCCCTGGGTCTACTGAAAGTACGGCAGGGCGAACATGCCCAGGCCATGGTTTACCTGGCAAATGCCACCAGATATGATCCGGACGATCCTCACTACGTTATGTATATGCCATAGGTCTCAATTCGCAACAGCAGCCCATGGAGGCCCTGAAGGTGCTGAAGGAGGCCGTGAAAGAACATCCCTACGACCGAAACATTCTCTACAGCCTTACCACCATCTCCATGGAGAACGGATTGCAGCAGGAGGCCCTGGCCTATGCAGAAAAACTTGTGGAATATTATCCCGAGGATCCGAACTATCAGCAGGTCCTGAGTGTTCTATCCAATTAGTAGAACAGAAACTTGTATCCGATGACCGCATCCAAAAAAAGACTTTCCTTTCTTGACCGCTACCTGACCCTGTGGATCTTCCTGGCCATGGCCCTGGGCGTGGCAGCCGGTCATTTCCTTCCTTCCATTGCCTCTTTCTGGAACAGTATGAGTCGGGGAACCACCAACATACCCATCGCCATCGGGCTGATTGTTATGATGTACCCACCCCTGGCCAAGGTGCGATACGAAGAACTGAGTG
The DNA here is from genome assembly GCA_963753765.1 of uncultured Bacteroidales bacterium. GTDB lineage: Bacteria > Bacteroidota > Bacteroidia > Bacteroidales. The sequence continues at coordinate 129 of CAVWDQ010000020.1, read as the reverse complement.
ATGTGTTCCGGAACCGGAAGATCCTGATCCTATCCCTGGTCCAGAACTGGATTATTGGTCCGGTGCTGATGTTTGTTCTGGCCATTATCTTCCTGAGAGACTACCCCCATTATATGGCAGGCCTGATCC
>CAVWDQ010000019.1:0-168016 GCA_963753765.1 uncultured Bacteroidales bacterium | reverse complement strand
CCGTTCGGTTGCCGGACAGTTCATTGAAGGCGGCCGACCGGAGGTGATCCTTCTGGCTGGAGACGGTCACGCGCCCATGTACATGTATGTTTATAACGAGAAGGGTACCTGGGAAAAAACCATGCTAATCCAGAAGGTAGTGGATGGACATACCATCGATGTGCTGGATTTTAACGGGGATGGTCACCTGGACATCTTCAGTGGTGAGATGGGCCTGAACGGTGGAAATCCCGATGCCAAAATCCGCATCCTGCTGGGTGATGGACAGGGGAATTTTGTGCACCATGTGGTGGCTACAGGGATTGGTACCCACGAAAGCAAGATTACCGACCTGGATGGGGATGGAGATTTCGATATTATGTCCAAGCCCTATAACTGGAAAGCTCCCAGGCTGGATATCTTTATCAATGAGACTAAATAGTCCCCTGAGCGGATCTAATGACCAGATTATGCCTGGTGGCTGTGAATGGCTTCCATCATGGCCACCACGTTTTCGGGAGGAACGTTGGCCAGGATATTGTGTACCTGCTGGAAGATAAATCCCCCTCCGGGAGCAAAAATGGAGCACATCTCGCGCACATGTGATGCCACTTCTTCGGGGCTTGAATTGGGTAGAATACTCTGGGTATCACATCCCCCACCCCAGAAGGTGATCCGGTCCCCAAACTCGGCTTTCAATCTTGTGGGATCCATGCCCCGGCACGAGATCTGCACCGGATTTACAGCGTCCAGACCGGCGTCGATCAAATCATCAAGTCAGTTCATAGATGCCCCCGCAACAATGCAGTTGCACCTTCACATCTGCCATTTCTTTGGCCCTGCCCCACAACTTCTTATGATAAGGTTTGTAGAATTCCCGGTAGGCATCCGGACCGATCAGGGGACCCTGCTGTCCCCCCAGATCATCACCAAACAGCACCACATCGATATAAGGTCCAACGGCTGACATCCAGAGCTCCAGGTTTTTCAGGTGTACCTGGTAGAGCTTCTCTGAAAGTTCAGCGACCTTGTCGGGATAGAGGCCTGTGGCCAGGAGGTAGTTATCCATCCGGTATAACATCTGGGGTATTTCAAACATATTGCCCCCGAAAAGTCCCACAATGGCCCGGTCGGTGGATTCCCTCAGCGCCTTTGCCCTGGCTCCAAATCTTTCAACCCTGCCTCATCCATCTTCAGGTGAGCTCCCGGATGCGCCACAGCACTCCACATCTGCCTTCCCAGCATTTCCTCCAGATCTTCAAAATGATCATTCTCTATGCCACGTTCCATAAGCGGATAATGGCTTTGTTCAAAATAGAGACTCCCCTTCTTTAAGATCCCCACTTCAGTCCCTTCCTCATCCAGAAGAACCCAGTGTTCTCCTTTCGCTTCCAGATTGATGTAATAAGGAATCTCACATGGAGTACCATCCGGAAGGGTCCAGGATTTCCAATCGCTGTCGTTCAGTAGAAAACCGCGTCCCATCTCGATGGCATCCACCCCGAACAGATCCAGCACATCCTCATCTACGATGGCCAGTTGCTGCACCATATCATAGACCCGGATCGCTTTCTCAGGCAGTCCGAGATGCTTACGCAGCTGGTGATAGGCAATGGCTGAAATACCTGATGAGCGGTGTGCTCCCAGGTCCACCGGAATCCTGTCGGGTTCCTGGTGATTCAGGGCAGTTAAAACGCGTTCTCGTGAATTCATTTTAGAAAGGATCTAAGTTCAGTTAGAGATACTAAGATAAAGAAATGCAAAAGAAATTATTCCTATATTTCTGAACTATGAAAAACGGAATCATTGTTCTTATAGGTGGGCTGATGGTCACTGGCCCTGGCAGGAGGCTGTAGCTCTCCTGCCGAAAAACCAAATATTGTATTTATCCTGGCCGATGATATGGGCCATTCCGATCTGGGCTGCTATGGGGCCGAAATCCTGGAAACGCCCAATATTGATGCCCTGGCCATGGATGGCCTTCGCTTCACTAATTTTTATAATACAGGCCGTTGCTGGCCTACCCGCACCAGTCTCCTTTCGGGATTCTATCCCCACCAGGTGCTTTCCGATCCCATGCCCGGAGTCGATTATATGAATTCAAATGTCCAGCCGGTGACTTCGGCCTGGTTTCCTTCAATTCTTAAGGATCATGGCTACAGCACCTACCACTCGGGTAAATGGCATATTGTAAGGAAAGTTCCTGAACAAAGTGAAATGAGCCATGCAGAGGTGGGCTTTGACAGGTCATACAGAACGGAGGACGGCAGGCATTTGCGTCCCCACCATCTATGGGAAGATGGTGTTGAGATAGCCCTTCCCAAACCCGGGGAAGAATATGAAGCCTCCGTGGCTATTGTGGACCATGCCATCAAATACCTGGAAGAGCATAAACAAAATCGTGGTGATGAGCCCTTTTATGAGTATATCGCATTTATCGCTCCCCACTTCCCGCTTCAGGCCATGCAGAAAGATATCGATATGTACCGGGAAAAATTCCTGGTGGGTTGGGATGAGGTCAGGAAACTCCGGACCGAAAACAGAGAGGAGCTGGGATTTGATGTTCATCCGGTAAATGAACTGGAGCCCGAACGTTTTGCCCCCTGGAACCTTACGCCTGAAGAATTGATTACCCAGATTGATTCGGCCGACACCGGCAGGGCGGTTCCCTGGGATGAGCTGAGCAGAGAGCAACAGGAATTCCAGGCCACCAAAATGGCCATTCATGCAGCCATGGTCACCCGTATGGACCGGGAGATCGGGCGCTACATCGAAGCACTTAAGGAGATTGGGTTACCTCGAAAACACCATCATCTTTTTCTGCTCCGATAATGGATCAAGCACCGAGATTATGAACCGGGCCGATAAACATACCATTGGTGCTGTGCCGGGCTCGGCCGACACTTACCTGTGTCTTGGTCCTGGGTGGTCCTCTGCATGCAACACCCCCTTCCGCCTGCATAAAACCTGGGTGCACGAAGGCGGAATAGCCACTCCCCTGGTGGTGCACTGGCCCAGGGGAATTAAGGACAACAATGCATTCAGAAATATGCCTGCCCATATTGTTGATATTGCCCCCACCATTCTGGAACTTGCAGGGGCCGATCCAGGTGAACTAAGTGGCAGGGATGAAGCACCAGGAATCAGTCTCGTACCTTTCCTTGCTCAGGATCTTCAGACCGAAAGACCCCCGATCTTCTTCCACCACGAAAGCAAAAAAGCACTCAGGCATGGCGATTGGAAGATCACAACCATTGAAGAAGATGGAGAATGGGAGCTCTACGATCTTTCCAATGACCGGGGCGAGACCAATAACCTGGCTAAGGAGAATCCTGAAAAGCTGGAGGAGTTAGTCTCTCTCTGGGAAGCTCAGAGAAACCTCATCGTTGAACAGGTCGGTGCTGTCAACTTAAGCGATGCATCGCTAATACAAAACAATGATCCCCTGTGATGACCTCTAAATAACCACTATTAACAGCTATTCCTGTGGGAGTTTCTTTTTATTGTTGCTTATGATCCAGAACTTCCAGTTCTGAAGACAGTGGCTGATCGTATCCCCAATGCTTCATCGCGAAATCGAGCTTCGATCTCACATGATCAAATTCTTTTTTCTCCATGGTATAGGCATCGACCTGATGTCCTTTTTGAGTTTCCATGAAATCCCTAAGCAGAGGTTTCAATTCATGGAAGTCGCTGAAACCGAATTCCTTGTAAATCTTTTCCACTTCATCAATCGGATTTTCCTGAAGCATTTCATATCGTACTTCGATGATCTTGTCCGCAGGAACTTTCTCTTTATCAGCAAGATAATCATGCAGCATTGTCACATAAATATCCAGAATCGCTCTGGAAATGTCATCTTCTGAAAATTCCTCAAGATTTACTGTGGGGAACAGATCAGAAAAAAACTTTTTTGATGACAAATAAACCATGATCGGGTTCCTGATAAGAAATATGAAATGTGCACCGGGAAATATTTCAAGCAATTTCAACATTCGTCCTGTATTCACAGGGTTTTTCAGAATAGCTTGTTTTCCGTTGGTAGTTAATAAGGCTTTAATCACCAGTTTACGATATTTCAGTTTCCAATCATCTTCTTCATTAGAAGATAAGGATTCAAATCTGACGTACCTGCTGTAGAGTGATTGATACGATGAGGGGAAATAAAAATAATGGTAAAAGGACCGGTGGGTACTATTGCTTAAAGCATATTCATCTTCCTGGGGAAAATTAACGGACATTTTAAGGTTGTCTCCCGGTCGTCCACTTGGCATAAATATCTTCATAAAAGTCTTAAACAACCAGGCGCTTTTCAGGTTATTTGGGAAAACAGCCTGATAAGTTGTAACATATCCCGAACCAGGGTTCTTGGTTAATAAATTATGAAGGAATGTGGTGCCACTGCGCCAGTATCCGATGATAAATAGTGGCGATTCTTCGAAAGAATACTTTCTAATTTTCCTATTGAATACCAGACTATCAATCCATTGAAAAGCAGAAGTTACCAGAACAAAAACTTTCGTGACCCCTACTTTAAAATAGTAGCGGCGCGCGACACGATTTTCTTTAAGAACCCGGCGAAGGATGTAAACCGAAGAACCGGCTAAAGGGGATATAGGGGGTAGTTTAAAACTGGACATACACTTGTAAATTAAACATTGTAATTTTTACTTCCCCTCGGTAAGTTCTAATCTGTTTGAACTTATCTAAAATATAAAAATAAAGATATATCCTGATTAAGCGGCCAGCAAGAGGCAAAAGTAGTATTTAAGTTGTAATTAAGTAGTATATTGAATTTGATGACTTCCCTGATCCAGCCTGAGCTATTAAGGTAGAAACCTGGAAGTCCATATATTATAACATGTTGAATGTGAATAATATAAGCCTTTTTATAATAACATCCATGTTATTTTTCAGCTGCTCTGGGTCAGCGTATCATTTCGATTTAGTGGAAGTAAATACCCCGGGTAACAGTTCCCTGCGGGCCATATGTGCAGTTGATGATAATGTTGTCTGGACCTCGGGAAGTCAGGGCAAAGTTTATTTGAGCCTGGATGGTGGCACGAGCTGGGATCAAAGATCTGTTCCGGAATGTGAAGATACCGAATTCAGAAGTTTGCATGCCTGGGATGCTGAACGAGCCATGGTTTTTGATGTTTCTCCCTCAGGCAGAGCTTTTATGACCAGTGATGGTGGTCTGAGCTGGGAACAGGTATACCAGAGTCCAACAGAAGGAGCATTCTTTAATTCTCTGAAATTCTCGAACGGCCAGCAGGGCATTGCCATCAGTGATCCCATCGATGATAAGGTCTTTGTTTTGAAAACAGATAATGGAGGAAAGAACTGGAGGCGTCTGGCCAGCCTTCCGGCTGCAGCGGAAGGCGAGATAAACTTTGCAGCTTCAAATACCTGCATCGAATATCTTCCTACAGGCGAAATCTTCATTGTAACCGGGGGCAGCAAATCCAGGATTCTAAGCAGCTCCGATCATGGTGAAAGTTGGGAGTTTACCGAAACACCTGTGATGACAGGAGCCTCAGCAGGTTTGTTTTCAGTATGCTTTACAATTACAGGTAGCGGTGTGGCTGTAGGAGGTGATTTTAATGACCCGCTAAGAGAAGGAATCAGAGCTATTTACACAAAGGATGGCGGTAAGCACTGGCACGCGGCAGAAAGTATGCCGGAAGAATATCGCTCGTGTGTTGTATCCATGGGTGATGAACTCTTTTTTGCCATTGGGAAAACCGGATGCGACTACTCTATTGACGGGGGAAGAAACTGGACTTTTATCGACTCTGCAGGCTATTATGCAGCCAGTGCCGTTGAAGGCAAAAACATCCTTTATGTGGCAGGCTCGGACGGAAGAGTGGCAAAGGTCACTCTTCGAAAGGAAAGATCTGATTGAAGCGGATCCTTCAGTTTGAACCAAAGCTATTTATACACAGGTCCGTAGATCTCACATGCCCGGTAGTCGGCTCCCTCCCTATCCATTCCAAAAGCTGACCAGGCACTGGGTCTGAAAATCTGCTCTTCGGGAACATTGTGCATACAGACCGGGATCCGGAGCATGGATGCCAGTGCAATCAGCTGTGAACCCAGGTGACCGTAAGAGAAGGCTCCATGATTGGCTCCCCAGTTGGCCATCACCGAATAAACATCTTTGAAGTTCCCCTCCCCTGTCAGCCTGGGAACAAACCAGGTAGTGGGCCAGGTGGGATTGGTCCGCTCGGTAAGGGTATGATGCACCTCCTCGGGAAGATCAATGGTCTGTCCTTCTGCAATCTGCAGCACCGGTCCCAGGCCCTTGATGATATTGATCCGGCTCATGGTGATGGGCATTCCTCCCTTTGTGTTAAAGGTGGAGGAAAATCCTCCTCCCCTGAAATAGCCGATATCAGCTGCTCCCCAGGTGGTGTTGTCCAGGCAGGCCTGGGCCTCATCCTTCGAGATTTCAAACCAGGGTTTCATGGCCGGTTTCCCATCGATTTTTTGTTCTCCGGAACCATCCAGGGCAGAGGGACCTGAATTAATCAGGTGAATAAATCCATCCCTGGCATCGCCGGTGAGTTCGAAACCGGTGACCCGTTTCACTGCTTCAGGGCTCCAGTAGGTACGTACATCGCTAAAAACCTGCGCCGCCCCTGTTAGCAAATGGCCAAAAAGCATGGCCACTCCATTCAGACTGTCATTCTCGGTGGCCAGCATATAGGGCTGACGTATGCCGTTCCAGTCAAAGGATGAACAGAGTACGGCTTCCATAAAGTCGCCATTGGGAAAATGGTCGGTCCACTGGCGCTGACCCTGGAAACCTGCCGCAATGGCATTGTGCCCGTGGGCCTCTTCCCCATAGCCCATCTCCTTCAGCTTTGGATTCCCCACCATGAGGTCCCGGCCAATAAGGGCCATCTTGGCCACAAACTCCCATTCCTCAGCTTTCTTCTCGGCTGATTTCTGAATCTCAGCCGGATTGTAATCTTTTCCTTCTTTGCAGTTCTTTTTAATCCACTCCATGGCCAGAGACAGCTCGTCCGGATCGTATATGCCTTCTTCTATCCTTCGGGTGAACTCGGACATATCTGCATACTCGCAGCGCATACCCAGGTAATCCTCGAAAAAGTTTGCATCCACAATTGATCCGGCAATACCCATGGATACGCTACCCATAGACAGGTAGGATTTACCCTTCATGGTAGCCAGAGCCAGTCCCGCTTTTACAAAGGTGAGGATCTTCTCTTTTACATCCTCAGGAATTTCTGTATCACCCGAATCCTGCACATCCTTGCCATAGATGCCGAAAGCAGGCAGGCCTTTTTGATTATGTCCTGCCAGGGCAGCAGCCAGGTAAACAGCTCCCGGGCGCTCGGTTCCGTTGAATCCCCATATCGCCTTGGGCAAAAGTGGATCCATATCGATGGTTTCGCTGCCATAGCACCAGCAGGGGGTTACGGTCAGGCTGACCCCTACCCCGGCACGGGAGAACTTATCAGCGGTAGCCGCCGCTTCTGCTACCCCGCCAATACAACTCTCAGCAATCACACACTCCACCTTGGATCCATCTGCATGTCTAAGGGTCGATTCTATCAAATCTGCAGCACTTTTTGCCATCTTCATGGTCTGCTCTTCAAGGGATTCCCTGACACCTTCCAGCCGGCCGTCAATGGTTGGTCTTATGCCCACTTTAGGGGCCTGTCCGATCAATCTTTTTGCACTCATCTATTCTATGTTTTTATTGCTATGTACTTACTGTATCGTTTTTCCAGGCTTTCTGTGACCTTACCCGGAGTGTATTTCTTAACCCGGCAGGATTGCTTCACCATGTTCCGGCCTTCCTGCAAATCACTGATTTTTCCCATGGCAATGCCCTGGATCAAAATGTTTCCCATGGCAGCTCCTTCAACCGGTCCGGAGATTACCTCTCTTTTGCATAAGGTAGCCACTCTCTGGCACAGGTAGTCCGACTGACTTCCTCCACTCACCAGATGCAAAACCTCAATGGACCTCCCGGAGAGGAGTTCCAGTTGTTCAATATGAAATCTGAATGAGAAACAGAGACTGTCGTAGGCACAGCGAAGGTAATCGCTAAAGCGAAGTGGAATTGCCTGTCCGGTCTTTTCAAAAAAGGCATCAAAGGCCTTTTTCATACCGACCGGATTATAAAACAGGGGATTGTCAGGATCGATTACCTGCTGAATATCAACTTCTTCACTGACCATTTCCTCCATCTGTGCATAAGATATATCAGCCGATAAGTGCTTCTTTAATCCCTGCACTAACCAAAGGCCCACAATATTTTTCAGGGAGCGATAGCTATTGCCGTAGCCCCTTTCATTGGTAATACCCAGGATCCTTGCTTCTTCGCCGATCAAGGCCCTGTCCGATTCCACCCCCACGATGCACCAGGTTCCTGCTGAAATAAATGCAAAATTTGGATTCTCCACGGGAAGAGCAGCCACCACACAGGCTGTATCATGTCCGCAAACTGCTACATTTTTCAGATGAATCTCCCAAACCTCCGGAAGGCATACCCGCCCAAGTAGGGTTCCGGGCTCAATCACTTTACCCAGTTTAGCTTCCTCCAATTCCAGCTTGTGCAGGATCTCGCTATCCCATTGACTCCCTTGCACATTAAGCATCTGGGAGGTAGATGCAATGCTTAGTTCATTGACTGCTGTCCCAGACAGGAGATAATTGATGTAGCAGGGAACAAAAAGAATCTTTGAGCTTCGTTGAAGGCTTTTGCTTCCCTTAGCGGAAAGTAACTGATAGAGGGTGTTGAAAATATAGAAGTTTATACCAGTTCGCGAAAAAGTTTCTGAATCAGGCATCAGGGTTCTCCACTTCTCCTGCATCCCCTCGGTACGTTTATCCCTGTAGGCCACAGGAGTCTCAACCAGTTCTCCATGTTCGTCCAGCAGCACATAATCCACTCCCCATGAATCTACTCCAATGCTTACAGGGGCATCCTCTGAAGCAGCAATGGCCTTTGATATGCCCTTTCGGATCTCCCGGATAATCCCATCCATGTCCCAGGTATCGCGACCCTGCTGATTCTGTATCTCGTTGTCAATCCGGTGTACTTCCTCCAAACCAATAAGCTCCCCTCTGATGGTCCCGAGCATCACACGGATGCTGCCGGCCCCCATATCGACCGCAATACAACTGAAACCTCCCCTGGCTGAGCTCATCACCATGTATGGATTAGATTGCAAGATAGAAAGGATAGAGATTCAAAGAAATGGAAAAATCTCCTACATTTGTGTACAAATTAAACATTGAAGAGGTGTTCAGATTTCAGGAAATACCCCCCGAAGGAGATCCGTCCTCCAGAATACAGGAGTTCCGGGAAATTCTCCCCAGGCTACTGTGTTGCAGGTATTGGTGGATGTCCGAATGGAAAAGCCAGCAGATGTCCTTCCCTTACTGGAGGCTTTACTGGAACCGGTCTGGACGCGCATGGGTTGTGTACAATAAAACAATCTACCTGGAGCCAGAAAAGATCGTTCTGATCCCCCCGAATACTCCTTTTGCCACAGATATTGACCATTCCGATGTGCCTTCAGAGCAGCCCTATTCGCTTAAGGGCGGACGTGTGGAGAACGAAAAAATGGAGAAGGCCAGTATGGCTGATGGCACAGTACTTCATATGTTCATCCACTTTACCCTGGGTTATCCTTTTGACACCATCTCACCGGATATCTTTGTATTTGACATCACTCCTGTTCAGCAAGAACTCATACTGTCCATCACGCGCCAGCTAATGACCGGCCAGGTAAAATTTGAGCAGACAGGAAGCCTGGAGTTATATTCCTTACTATTCTCCCTGCTTCACCAGCTGCCATCCGGAGCATGGCTTAACAGGAAACTGGATGAACGCGTCTTGCAGGGAATCAGATATATGGAACAAAACATCCGTGAAACTGAAATAAGCAACAGTCAGCTGGCAGCTATGGGTGGTATGTCGGTGAATGCCTATGCCAGGTTATTCAAGGAACAGACCAGTTACTCCCCCCGGAAATACCTGCTGAGAATGCGCGTGGAGAAAGCCTGTAACTTATTGCATCACAGCGATCTTAGCATCGAACAGATTGCCTCTGATTGCGGATTCTCGGATCGCTATTACTTTACCCGGATCTTTACAAAGACCATGAAGGTGGCGCCCGGTGCATATAAGAAGAACAGCATACCAGGTAAATAATTTCCAGATCTCCAATAAAACTAAATATCAATCGTCAGACTTGTAATGATATTTTATTAGGTTTATAATATACAAGATCGTGAGAAGGCTTAGATGTTGTTATTGCCATATCATTCATTTTTGCAGCGTGTATTCTATATACCACGGGAGTTTGGGCGGAGAAAATTAAGAAGAAGTTATTGCCCTGGCATGCTGTAGTATTCTGGCTGGGATTTGTATGTGATACTATTGGAACGGGTGCCATGGGTAAACTGGCCGGATCGCTTATTCAATTTAACTTCCATGGCTTAACTGGCTTACTGGCCATTTTGCTCATGCTTTTTCATGCTATTTGGGCAACGTCGTACTGGTCAGAAAAAATGAAGTTCAGATTCTAAAATTCCACAAATTCAGCTTTGTGGTCTGGATCATCTGGCTCATACCCATGGTTACCGGAATGATACTGGGTTCAGATTTTTAATAGCGGCAATACCATATACTAATGAAGAGAATTCTTGGTGTAATTTCCATTTTGATTATTATAATAATCGCTGTTTTACCGGCATTCCTTAATGATGAGTCAGAATCTCTGAATTCAGAAATCAGGGCACAGGCTCCAGGCAAGTTTATTGAATTATCACAAGGATTCACTCACTATGAGGAGGCAGGATCAGATACAGCTCATACAGTGTTGCTTGTTCATGGTTTTTCCGTGCCTTATTACATATGGGATTCAACTTTTGACGCTCTTAAAAATAAGGGGTTCCATGTAATCAGATTTGATCTTTATGGAAGAGGATACTCTGACAGGCCTGATGCAGAATACAAGCAGGAGCTCTTTATCAAACAGATAGCCGATTTGCTCCTGGCGCTGAATATTAAAAAACATATCGATATCATTGGATTATCAATGGGAGGACCAATAACTTCAGAGTTTACAGCGAAGTATCCTGAAAGAGTGAACAAGCTTATTTTAATTGATCCCGTTCATGAAGCTGTAGATATCTCTGTTCTTAAGGACACCTGTCATAGGCGAATACATCATGAATGTATATTTTGCGCCCTCAATGAAAAAATCCCAGTTGGAAGATTTCTACAATCCGGAAGACTTTAAAGATTGGCCTGCTAAATTCAATATGCAAATGAAGTACAAAGGATTCAAAAAGGCCATTCTGTCAACCTTGAGAAATTACATGAATGAGGATAAATTACCGGTATATACAAAGCTGGGGCAACTTGACAAACCCATCCTCCTGATATGGGGCAAAGAAGATGACAAAGTTCCATTCGCGGGAAATGAACGAATAAGGGAAGTACTGGAGTGTGAATTCTTAAGTGTTGAAGAAGCTGGCCATCTACCACATTGCGAAAAACCAGAATTGGTAAATAACAGCATTATAAACTTTCTCAATGACTAAACTTACAATTGTAATCACAGGAAGTACAAGAGGCATTGGACATGGACTGGCCCTGGAGTTTCTCAAGAGGGGCCACCAGGTCATTATAAATGGCCGGAACAGGACAAGGGTCCACAAACTTGTTAAAGAACTTGAAAGCCAGGGCTATGAAGTTCTGGGAGTGCCAGGAGATGTTACCAAAGAGAGTACTTTTCAATCCATTGTGGATGAAGCAATGGCTACCTATGGCAAAATTGATATCTGGATCAACAATGCGGGTATCCCCCAGGCACATAGGTTGTTTTATGAACTGGAAAGCACAGAGATAGAGCGGCTGATATCGGTAAACGTCACAGGATTAATGCTGGGTACCAGTGCAGCCATTAAGCTGTTTAAACAGCAGGGACATGGCCTGGTTCTTAATATGGAAGGCTTTGGAAGCGATGGCCGGATAATGAAAAAGCTGAGCCTTTACGGAACCAGTAAGCGGGCCGTCCATTATTTTTCCAAATCTGTTTCCAAAGAGTTGAAAGAGGAGAATATACGGGTTGGGATTTTAAGTCCAGGCATGGTAAGAACTGATTTCCTGACCGAATCTGCATCCCAGGGAGATACGGCAGAGCAAAAAAGAACCCAGAAGGTATTTAAAATACTGGCAGAGGATCTAGATGTGGTCACTGAATTCCTGGTGAAAAGAATACTGAAAAGTACAAAGCAATATGACCGAATTGAATTTCTGACATTCAGAAGATTGTTCCCGAAACTACTGCGCTTATTGTTTGTCAGATAGCAGAAGTTCTTCAGCCTCCAGCGACCACAGTCCATTATGCCGGTCACTAATATCGGCCAGGGCTTTAAACAAAGGATCTGTTTCGCCCAGTACCCGGAAATCGGAAATGGCAGTTAGCGGCATCTCCAGGTGGTTATAAATCAGTTTCTTTCCTCCAGGAATGCCCGGGAGGTTCAGGGTGGCTTCCGGAACCGCATCGAGTCCCCCGATATGCGTGATCAGACCTGAAGGATCAAGTCCCTTCTCCATCAGGTCAAGCGACTCCTTGATATCGTCGGTATTGCCCCCGCTGGTCCCCACAATATGTGTAAAGGCATAGTGCACATTGTAGAAATTGAGACTGGCACTGAAGCTGGTATCGGCCGGACCGGCAAAAAAGTTCAGGCAACCATCGAAGGCCAGCAGTTGATCCGCCTGTTCAATTACCTGGCTCACAGGAGCGAAGACAAAGACGTCGTTATATCCCTCTCCCCCATTAATTTCCCTGATAAGAGCAACAGGATCCGATCCTGAGCCTGTATTCACATAATGAAGTTCTACCCCTCTTTCCTTTGCATAATCAGGAGAGTATAGATGAGCAGCACGATCGAGACGAACCTGATCTATGTCCGTCACCACCAGCAGGCTGGGCTTGTTTCCCTCCCGGTTCAGGACATAGGAAATGGCTGCCAGACCCATGGGACCCACACCCGCCAATAGCGCCATTTTTCCACCATCCACAATCTCCATGTCGTGCACATAGGTTCCCGGTTTGATATGATAGTTGGCATGCATGGCTCCAATCACACAGGAGTAGGGCTCTGCCATGGAAGCCGGATAGTAGCCAGGTCCCTTGTAGACCAGCAAGCACCCCATTTCCATCACTTCCTTTGCTATAATCACATAGGTGGCATTTCCACCCAGGTACTGGTAGGAGTATCCGGGGGCCCCAAGAATCCCCACCGGTCCATCCGGATAATTAAGGGCAGGTTGGATGGCGAATTTATCGCCTGCATTGAACTGCTCACTCCACCTCTCTCCCACTTCCACAATCTCCCCGGCAAATTCATGCCCGATGATCACAGGTTTCTCAGCCACATCATTGGGAATCCGTTTATGATCACTACCCTGGATGGCCGCTTTGTATGAGGACATGCACAGACTGTCGCTGATCACTTTGGCCAGGATTTCATCTTCTTTAATGGCAGGCAGATCAAATTCTTCCACCCTTAAATCCTTTTTGCCGTATAGTCTGACCGCTCTGGTTTTCATAGTATCTGTATTAGCTTATAATATCGAGAATTTCGGAAGGCCTTTCTGCCAGGGTACCCATGCCTTCGATGGGATTACTTACCAGACGGCCATAGCCCCAGCTCACCCCCAGGGGATGCATTCCTGCAGCCTGGGCCGTCAGTATATCATTATCTGAATCCCCCACAAAAAGGATATTTTCAGGGGCAATGCCCATGTGTTCCGCAATCTCAAAAGCAGCTGCCGGATCGGGTTTCCTGGCCACCTCCTCCCGCTGTCCCAGTACCGGATCAAAGGGCCATGAGGAAAGATAAAAACTGCAAACTTCCTGAGTTAAAAGATGAGGTTTGTTGGACAGTACCGAAATCTTGATTCCTTTATCCACCAGCTCATTCAAAACTTCGGGTATTCCTTCATATACTTTGCTGCGATCGTGCAGGTTTCCCGCATAGATTTCTTTGAATTCTGACACATAGGCCCTGAGTTGCTCCTCGCTTACAGCCTTTCCGTGAGCGCGCTCGATGAATTTAACTGCTCCGTTACCGATCCACTTCAGGTAGTATTCTATATCGTGTTCAGGCAAACCGTGCCTGGAAAACAATACATTGGCTGCTCCTGCAATATCCTCAATGGTGTGTACAAGCGTTCCATCCAGGTCAAAGATGACTCCCTCTATTTTCATTCTACAATTTTAACTTAACATAAGCTGACCACCGGTAACCGGGATGGCCTGACCGGTCTCATATTCCTGGTCGATTACATACTTGATGGCTTTCACCACATCCTCCACCCTGCACCCACGTCCGGCAGGAACCATCGATTCATAATGACGCTTTACATCCTCTATTGTTTTTGCCCCGGGTACCTTTCCGGCCTTCAGGTACTGTATAAAAAGTCCGTTCTTCGGATCGGACCACAGGGGGCCCTCAAAAAAGTTACCAGGACAAATGGCATTGACCTTGATACGGTCGCTGATCAGTTCTTTGGCAAAGGACTGGGTGAGCCCCACACCGGCAAATTTGCTACCGGCATAGGCGAAATTCTTTTTACTTCCTTCCAGTCCCGATTTGGAATTGATCTGGATGATATCGCCATAATTCTGGTCTGAAAAATGGTTCTGAAGCTTCATAACCGGCACTACGGCTTTAACGCAGTTGAAGTATCCGGTGTAATTTACCCGGGTAACAAACTCGAAGTCGTTCACATCCATATCCTCAATGGAACCAGCTTTTAGCACACCTGCGTTGCTGATCATTACATCCAGACCAGCAAACTCCAGGATGGTTTCATAGACGGCATTCTGCATGGATTCCAGGCTGCTTACATCGGCCCTTATAAACCAGGCCCTGTTGGGAGACCTGTGTTCATTTAACTCAGCCGCCAGCTGCCCCCCTTCCTTTTCATTAATATCCATGATCACCACATTGGCACCCTCTCCAAATAACTGCCTGGCTATACCTTCTCCAAAGCCCATGGCACCGCCTGTTATGGCCACCACCCTGTTGTAGAGCGGCTTTTTAAACTGGGGTGAGGCAACCGGCTCGGGGAGATCAGCTCCCCGGCTCGCTTTGCGCACGGTAGCCAGCTTTTGTTCCACCTTGGACTTATTGGAGGAGAGTCCTAAAAGTCCGGTTCCTTCAATAAAAACATACTCTCCGATATCCTTTTTTGAAGCTTTGACCTGTTCCAGTACCTGCCCGGGTTCCCCCCTGAAAACGGAAATGGTTCGTCCCAATCGAATGGTAATCTTTTCAGGATCGGTCTCGTTAAGCTGATCCAGCAGAACAAAACTGCCACTCTTCAGGGAGTGTTCAGACAAGATCATCCGAATGGCAGGAACCAGCTTCAGTATGTTCTCCTTTTTCTGATCCATGGTATTTGCTTATTATTTAAATGACTTAAAATAGTAGTTTAACACAGCATGGCCCAAACGTTCCATATCCTCCCGATCTGTCCCTTGATAGCCGGGACCCTCTTTTGCAGACAGATATTGATGAGCAGCCAGATAGGCTGCACCATTAAAGGATATCTGCATCAGCTTCTCATCCAGGGGCACTTCATACTTACAGTCCACCCTTAGTGGCAACATGGCTGATGTATTGTGTTCGGTCCCGAAGGATACAATAAATCCATGCTCATAGAAGTATTCTGCATATTCCCTCACTACCTCTATCCTGTTTCGCAGGGGAATCAGCTCCACGGAAGTGAATCCCCTCTCTTTCAGAACTTTAAGCAACTGTTCCCTGTCGCTCTCAAATTCAGTGATCCCTCCTCCTGCTCCATCCAGCAGCATGGGGTAGGTAGGTATGCCACCGGCATCTTTTATAATTCCAACAATTTCATCCAGGTTCATAAATGCCTTTTCATCTTCCGGAACAAAGGCCGGAGCTCCTGCTTTCAACAACCTGGCCCTCAACTCCTCTTCGATTCCTGCCTTATCTTCCCGCTGCTTTTCAGATGGCTTTCCACCATATACCTGCTCCAGAAGCTTAAAAAAGACCTCATCACTCCCTGCATGCTCTTCAAGTTTTATTCGCAGTGCCTGGGCCACATGCCTCTCACGCAGCAGGAGCTTCGCATGTTTTTTCATAATCTCTTCCACGGAAAGGGAGATGCCGGTCTGTTGAAATTCCAGCCATCGGTTAAGCAGGTCAATCATACTGGCAACCTGCATATTACTTTCTCGTACCACTCCATCCAGTTTTTGCTGTTGAGCAGCCGGAAGTATGGAAGGAAATGCCAGGCCCTTGCCACTGATATAGGTCCGACCCGGATTACTGGGATCGTTCACCCTGATCCCGGCATCCTGATCCTCCTTACTGATTCCGATCAGCTCGATATTCAAAAGTGGAAAAAGGCCATGCAGTCGACACTTCTCAATAAACTCTTCATATCCATCACATACATAAAAATCATTGATTCCCAGGATCCTGACATCTTCATTCCTGGCCATCTTCACTGCTTCCTCAATACTTTGGAAAGCACTGAAGGAATAGGGCGAATGAATATGGTTGTTTATTTTCTGTGGGTATGCAGACGGATCCGGTGCGTATGAATCCAGGAGGCTGTTCCGGTCAGGAAATTCTTCTAAAAAGCTCATCAATCTTTTCTTTCTTTATACACCAAGCCTGCTTCGACGCATCTGCTCACCCAGGGTGAAGTTCTGGGAACATACGTGGTTCTTTAAAGGTACAATCTTCTCATGAATGGCATCGATAATCCAGGAAGGCTGTGGAAAGAAATAGTCCTCCAGCTCATAGGCGGGGGTAATCCAGTTCCGTGAACCAACCACCACCGGTGGTGCATCCAGATCGTCAAAACCCAGCTCTGTAATGTTTTGGGCCACATCCTTCAGGTAAGATCCCCTTTCACTGGCATCGCTGACCAGAATAATTCGTCCGGTCTTCTTCAGAGACTCCAGTACCAGTTCATAATTGAAAGGAACAAGTGAGCGGGCATCAATAATCTCGGACGACATTCCATACTTTTCCTGAAGCGTGTCTGCTGCTTCCATAGCACGGTACAGGGTGGCACCGATGGTCAGAATGGTCACATCCTCGCCCGACCGTTTGATATCCGGTTCGCCAATGGGAATCTCATAGTAGCCTTCGGGAACCCCCTCCTTATGGAACTCCTCCCCGATTCCATAGAGCCGCTGGCTTTCGAAAAAGATCACCGGATCGCATCCCTGCAGGGCTGCATTCATTAAACCTTTTGCATCATAGGGGGTGGCAGGGAACACCACTTTGATCCCCGGAATATGTGCCACCAGCGACGACCAGTCCTGGGAATGCTGGGCTCCGTATTTGGATCCCACAGAGACCCTGAGCACCACCGGCATCTTGATGAGGTTTCCACTCATGGCCTGCCACTTGGGCAGCTGGTTAAAGACCTCATCTCCGGAACGACCCAGGAAATCACAGTACATAATTTCAGGAATAACCCTTCCGCCACACATACCATAACCAATAGCTGTTCCAACAATGGCTCCCTCCGAAATGGGCGAGTTAAACAGGCGGTTATAGGGAAGTGCCTCGGTGAGACCCCGGTATACTGCAAAGGCCCCGCCCCAATCGCGGTTTTCCTCCCCATAGGCTACCAGGGTGGGATCCTTATAAAAACGGTCGGCAATGGCTTCGAAGAGTCCATCTCTGAACTGGTATTGTTTCATGGCCGAATAAGGCTTGCCCTCTTTATCAAAGGCATATCGCTCCTTTCGGGCGATCTGTTTGACTCTTGGGTTCTCCTCCATGGGGTGGTTCACCTCGGGGGTGCCTTCCTCCATCTGGTCCACCGACTGATTGGAGTACATCATATCACCGATGAGTCCGGGATTGGAGATCAGGTCCATACGAGGAGACACCTGCTCATCGATGGAAAGCTTAAATGCCCCCAGAATCAGTTCATCAGTCTCCGCCCTGATCTGGTCCAGGGCACTCTGACCGGCCACTCCTGCGTCCACTAACTCCTGTCCATAAGAGACAATGGAATCGACCGATTCCCATGCTTCGATCTCCTCCTTGGATCGATACGAGGAGGAATCGGAAGGAGAGTGTCCACTGAATCGATAGGTAAGCACATCCAGGAAGACCGGTCCCTTCTTCTCTTCGATAATCTTCATCTTCCGCTCATAGGCATCAATCACAGCAAGTGGATTGTATCCATCCACACGTTCGGTGTGCATCTTCTCTGCATTGAGTGCAGCGCCAACCCTTGCAGCATATGTGTAACCCATGGTCTCCCCGCAGGTCTGCCCGCCCATGCCATACTGGTTGTTCATAATATTGAATATAATGGGCAATCCGCCCTTCATATCACCTTCCCACAGTTCGCGGAACTGGTCCATGGCAGCAAAGGTCAATCCTTCCCATACCGGGCCGCAGCCCAGTGAAGCATCGCCAATATTGGCCACAACGATACCGGACTTCCGGTTTACCTTCTTATAGAGAGCTGCTCCTACTGCAATATCGCCTGAACCTCCCACTATGGCATTGTTCGGGTAAATCCCAAAGGGGGTGAAAAAAGCATGCATGGAGCCGCCGAGTCCCTTATTAAATCCGGTCTCCCGGGCAAAAATTTCAGCCAGGGTTCCATATACCAGGAACTTTAACGCCAGTGACTTAACATCACCTTTATGATCTTTTTCCACGATTGCAAGAATACGGCCATCGAAGAAGTCCTTCATGATCCTGTAAAGCGTATCGTCATCCAGCTTCTGGATGGCCGAAAGCCCTTTGGCCAGGATCTCCCCATGGGAACGGTGAGAACCAAAAATATAATCATTGATATCAAGCTTATAGGCCATCCCCACTGCTGCAGCTTCCTGTCCGATGGAAAGGTGGGCCGGACCCGGATGGGAATGCGGGATGCCTTTGTACTCATCCGTGGTCTTAATCAGGTTGAGCATGGTTTCAAACTCCCTGATAATGAGCATATCCCTGTAGATACGAATCAGGTCGTCCTTTGAGAACCGTGACAATTCCTCTTTGACAGACCGGCTATAGCTATTAATGGGGATGGAGCCCAGTTCCAGGTTTTGAGACTGTCTGACATCTGACGGATTGATAAATTGAATCTTTGGCATGGATAGAAAGTTATTGTGTTAATGGGTTAATGGGTTAGTGGGTTAGTGGGTTAATGGTTATTTTAGAGTAGGTCGGGAGAAAGCTGTTCGATCTGCTTCTTGATCTCGGCAAGGAATAAGGTGGCCGGACCTCCATCCAGCGCCCTGTGGTCATAGGTCAGGGATAAGCCAATAAATGGCTGGAAACCAAATGTTCCATCGGCCAATGTTGTGGGTCGCTGAATAATGGTATTTACCCCCAGGATAGCTACCTGCGGCAGGTTAATCACCGGGGTAAACATCTCCACTCCGTAATTACCCAGGTTCGAAACAGTAAATGTGGCCGCCTCTGGAACAATCAGATCGGGAGAGATACTCCCCTTTTTGGAATTATCGGCCATCTCTTTCAGACGGACCGATAGTTCTGGAAGGGAATAACTGTCAGCATTCAAAAGCGCCGGCACCATTAGTCCACGATCTGTATCCACGGCCAGACCAAGATTTACCTGGTCGAACATACGGATGTTTTCTCCAAGGAGATGGGCGTTGGCTCCAGGGTGTAATAAAAGGCTCTGCACCACCGCGTAACAGACCATGTCATTGAGGGTGATGTTGTAGGGATATCCTCCCTCCAGTTTTACTTTAACCTGACGGCGCAATTGCAACATCCCGGCAGCATTAGCACTCAGGTGGTGGGTTAGCTGGGCCGAATTCTGCAGGGAACGGTGCATGGCACCAGCAATGATCTTGCGTACATTACTAAGCGGGACATCTGAAAATGAGCCTGTTCCTTCTGTGCTTCCACCTGATCCTGCTTGCTGTGATGGTTCCTGCAAATCAGTGGTCCTGTATTTTCCACAATCCGGTTTGTCGCAGGGTATTGTCAGGCCCTCGGCCTCCTTTTTCTTCTGTGCCAGTGGAGTGAGCCGCTTACCCTGTCTTATGGCTTCCACAACATCCCTCTCAATGATTCGTCCACCCGGACCTGTACCCTGTACAGTTTCCAGAACCACCCTCTTCTCCTGGGCCAGCTTCCGGGCCCTGGGAGAAATAGCTGAACCAGGGCTTCCTGCTGGTGGATTTGAATTGCTTGCAACTGCCTGGGAACCTTCAGCTTTCACTGAATATTCGGGTTCGGGTTCAGATTCCTTTATCTTATCTGCCTGCCCCTCCGATTGAAACTCCTCGATTGATTCGCCTTCCTTACCAAGCACAGCCACATTCAGCAACACAGGTACTTCATCGCCCTCCTCATAAAAGCGGGCCAGCAAAATCCCGTCTTCAGGAGCCTCCTCCTCGAAAGCGGCTTTATCGGTCTCATAGGCGAAAAGCAGCTCTCCTTTGGATACACTGTCTCCAACAGATTTATACCATTCGGTCAGAATGCAACTTTCCACCGATTGTCCCTGCCTTGGCATGATTACAGCATTGGCCATTTTCTTATCTATATTAGGTATTAAATAAGCTACTTGTCTATACAAGTACAAATATAACAGCTTTTTTAGGAATATAAAATAAAATTCATAATGTGGTGATATTATTTATTAATCATCTGTTTTATTGATAGTTATATTTATAGATTTATACCCTGTTTTGAAAATATTTTTCATTTACTTATATTTACATGTATATTTGCTTGATGTTTACAATGAAAGAAGCTCCTTCATACCGAAGACTTTATGAAAAGCTGAGGAAGCTGATTGAGGACGGAACCTATCAGAGAGGAGATCTTCTTCCCTCAGAAAATGAGCTGTGTGCCGCCCACCACCTCACCCGCCCAACAGTACGGAAGGCGCTTGATATGCTGGTAAATGACGGATTTATCCTCAGGCACCAGGGCTTAGGCTCTATTGTGCAGGGTCAGCCAAAGGGGATTGGCATTCTTTCACTTACAGGAACCACCTCTGCCATTGGCCAGGATATTCTTACCACCAGGATCATTGTCAAACCAAGGATTATCAGCTGGGAGCAGGCCTTTGGTTTCGAAATCAGCGAAAAGGAAAAGAGCATGGGCTGTATCTACATGGAGCGCCTCAGGTTAATTAATGAGCGTCCTGTATTTTACGATATTACCATGATCCCCAACCTGAACCTGCCCCGCTTTACCTCCCGTACATTCGAGAACCGCTCCCTGTTTGAGATTCTACGGCAACACTACCAGCTTGAGGTAAAGGGTGGGGAACAGAAAATCCAGGCCATTACTGCCGATGAGCGAATTCAAAAGCACTTCGGAGTGAAGAAAAACCACCCCATCCTTCGGGTCGACCGGAAAATGGAAACCAACCGGGTAGGCTTCTCCTTTTTCAGCCAGATTTACTGTAATACAAGTGATTATAGCCTTACTGGCCGGTTCTGATTTATCAGAATAATCCGTCTATAATGTGGGCAGTGTCCATGGGGCACGGTAGCTGGCACGTGTCAGTTGAGCCGCTTTTTCATCTCCGATGACTTCCCCCTTATCTCCATCCCAGTTTATCTTGTGACCGGTTCTTAGAGCCAGATTACCCAGCTGGGCGATTCTGGCAATATGTCCCCCGATCTCCACACTTGCATTGGGTGTTTCCCTGGTCTGCATGCACTCCAGAAAATTCTTCACATGCAGATCCAATCCGCTGGCCCCTGTCTTCTTGATAAGCGGTACTGCTTCCATCCTTGGTTTTCCCTCGGGAGCTTCAGCAATTACCTCCCAGCCCTGGCGATCCACTACAAGCGTTCCGTTCTCGCCAATATAAGATACACCATGAGCACGACCATAGTTCCCCTGACCAATACCCAGTGTTGATTCCCAGAGCAAGCCAAAGTTGTCAAACTCATACATGGCAAACTGGGTATCGGGAGTCTGCCTGGCATCTTCAGGAAAGGCGAATTTGCCCCCAGAGGACATGACCGAATTGGGTACATACTCATTCATTCCATAAAGCGCATAATCCAGCAGGTGTACTCCCCAATCGGTCATCAGTCCGCCTGCATAATCCCAGTACCAGCGGAAGTTGAAATGAAAGCGGTTGATGTTAAAGGGACGCTTGGGTGCCGGTCCCAGCCAAAAATCGTAATCAACTCCATCGGGGGGCTCAGGTGCATCGGGTTGTACAGGGAGCATATGCTTCCAGTCCAGATATACCCAGGCTTTCACTGTCCTGATTCTGCCCAGTTTACCACTGTGCACAAAATCAACCGCATTCTTCCAATGTGGATCACTTCTCTGCCACTGTCCCACCTGGACTACACTCCCATACTTCTTCTGGGCGGCAATCATCAGATCAATCTCCTCAATGGAGTTGGCAATGGGCTTCTCCACATAGACATCCAATCCGGCCTGACAGGCCTCGATCATCGGAAGGCAATGCCAGTGATCGGGTGTACCGATTATTACCGCATCCAGATCCTTGTGCTCAAGGAACTTCCGGTAATCATCGTATAGCATTGCTTTTTTACCCTGCTTCTTCTCCACTTCAGCTGCACGCTTCTCCAGAACATTCCGGTCCACATCGCAAAGTGCCAAACACTCCACCCCATCCATTTTCATAAAAGAGTTCAGATCGGACATTCCCATCCCGTTCAGTCCGATAGCTCCTATATTGATTTTTTCGTTAGCTCCCAGGATCCTGGAAGCTGCCCGGGCCGTTCCAGGTATACTGCTTATGATTCCTGTTCCTGCAGCCACAGCTGCACTTTTGTGGATAAAGTCACGTCTTTTCATTGGAGTCTGGATTTTTTATGCCTTGCTAAATTTAGTAAAATTTCGGAACGGTATTTGCGCTGAGTATGGTAGTTTCCACAATAAACCAGCTGCCATGATCAAAAGATACCACATACCAGCCATAACATTTTTCCTGTTTTGCACTTCCATTGCCCTGCTTGCCCAGAGTTCAGTCTATACCTTCCCCTTTGAAAACTCCTATAAACTTCCACCCATGGAGACCTTCATCAATGTAAACGAAATCTCCAGCACCTACCAGAACTTTGGAAACTTCTATACCACCGAGATCACAGGTCTTGGCGATGAGACAGTCGAGCAAACCTCTTCTACTTATATCTCTGATGTGAAAGCCAATGATGCTTTTCGCTTCCTGAAATTTTATATGGAAGAACAACTGGTAGCCCCGGGGGAAGAAACCCACGGTTCGGTTGAGATGAGCATTATCTACTTCCACGAGAAGGGCCGGGTCAATGTGGGAACAGCTCTAAACGTTCTCACCCTCGGATTAGGAACCCTCTTTGGAATTCCCTTTGCCACATCGATTACCGATGTGGAAGTAGAGGCCTCCTTCTTTAATGACAACAAGCAATTCATAGCCGTCCTACCGGGGTGTTGGAAGGGGGAAAAAATGGATAGGTCTCTACAACCTGGACACCCGACTTCCCCATCAGAGGGCACTAAAAGAGGCGATTGAGGAACTGAATACCAAAATTATGTCAGATCCCAGGCTGCAGCAGCTAGGGTCTGCATCTATAGTTCCCGAACCCTGATGCGTGGGCAGGCAAGCTCCAGGAAAGGTGTTTGAAAGACTACTCCTCAACAAAAAACGGGATATTTGCAGTTGCTGATCTGTCTCCATCATCGGTGGCATAGATAAACAGCCTGTATGCTCCGGGAGTCTTTGGAGCAGCAATTTCAACTTCAGCCTGCTCAATCTCCATATTCAAAAGTGTTTCCGGGCGACTTTCATAATCGCCTCCCATGCCCAGGTCGGTGCTTTCGGGAAGAATTTCCCAACGGTACATGATTGGGTCATTCTCATAATCTGTGGCAAGTACAGTGGCCTGGTACTTTTCACCTGCCTTTAATCTGATATTATCGTAAGCTGTTTTTTCATCGAGAATAAAGGACTCGAGGGTGGGACAACGGTTCTCAGGCCATGCTCCGGTCCATACAAATTGCATGGCATCAACCGTCTCAGTAACATTTCCATTGGCCAGGAACATACCGTACCAGGTGGGTGTACGCTCTTGTTTCTGAGCCCACAGGAATACGTATGATCCCATACAATTGACTGGATCTGACTGGATGGCAAGCTCATACCTTTCTATAAAAGCTTCCGCCTTCTCCCTGCTTGTTTGCTCGATAGCTACATCCCACTCGGTTCTGGCTACTTCCCAATGACCGGTGGCACCCCACTCGGTGACCATATAGGGTCCTTCCCATCCTGCATCGCTGATACGTTGCTGGAGGTTCACAATATCGCCATACATTTGTATGGATAGAAAATCGATGTCAGTACAGTGTTCCTTGATATAATCTACTTCCCGTTTGCCTATTCCTGCCATGGTGGTGGTGGTGGGATGATTCGGGTCCACTTTGTGAATCATCCTGGATATTTCCTCTACGGCATCGTAGACTTTCAGGTTCTCAGCTTCCAGGTTTAATTCGTTGCCAATCGCCCACCCCAAAAGTGCCGGATGATCCTTCAGTCGTTCCACCTCCCCTTTCAGAAATTCAAACTGCTTTTTGACTTGTTCTGCATCATCATAATCGAAACCATGTCGCTCCCGGGCAACATCGAGGCCCATCAATACCATCAATCCATTTTTATGAGCACGATCCAATACCTCGACGGCGTCCTCAGACTCATTCCTGGTGCGCCAGGTTCTGAAAGAATTTCCTCCATATTCGGCCAGTGCTTCTATATTGCCAAATTCAAGTCCGGCACCTTCAACATAAAATTCACTGTTGTTCACATAGAGGCGATGGTATCCGGATTCGTTCTGCTTCAACTCTACCTTGGTTACCGCGCTGTTATTGTTGGAGTTACAGCCGCAAACTGATGCCACGGCAATCGCTAAAATGATTATATGTCTTGTTCTTTTCATTGTTGTATTTTTTTCTTCAATTGCTATAGTTCCCGAACCCTGATGTTCCGGAATTTTACCGACATATGTACCCCGCCATGCAGTTGCAGTCCAATGGGACCCTCATCCACAAGGACCACCCCGGTATAGTCCACCATGGGTTCCCCGTTGAGAAAAGTCTGGATCCTTTTGCCGGTA
The DNA here is from genome assembly GCA_963753765.1 of uncultured Bacteroidales bacterium. Lineage (GTDB taxonomy): Bacteria > Bacteroidota > Bacteroidia > Bacteroidales. Next base: position 142,895 of record CAVWDQ010000019.1, on the reverse strand, counting down.
ACCACCACTTTCAGGTGGTTCCATTCTCCCTCTTTATGAATCGCTTCCACCTTATCGGTCTGGCCCGGATAGGAGCCCAGCTCATCTTTGGGTGCGTAAATACAGGCCGTCATATCCTTCTGCAGAGAGCGTGAGATTCCGATCTGTACCTGGTGGGTAAGTCCACGAATAAACAATCCGGTATCGTAATCGTCGTTCAGAGCAATGTATTCACACTCCACCTCAAAATCACGAAAAGAGGAGGTGGTCCAGATAATAGAAGCCTTTTCCGTGGGATTCTCTCCCAGCAACTCACCATCCACCACTTTCCAGTCAAGCGCCTGCTCCACAGGATCACATTCCCATCCATCCAGGCTCTTTCCGTCAAACAGGCTTACAGAAGAATCACAGGCTGTAGCCCAGTAATCCAATAATAAACAACAATGCTAATTTTCGCATAGTCCTCGTTTATAGTTTTTAAATTAACTTACTAACTCACTAACATATTAACTATCATACCACTTGTGGTATGACGTAAGGATACCTGTACTTCCGGGTCAAAAGCATGTTGGCTTCCTGATTGTCGACGAATTTCTCAAACTCGCCGTTGAACTCAAGGGTTTCTCCCACCCTGTAAGCAATGTTGCCCAGGTGGGGCAGGCAGGTGGACATATGACCTTGCAGAATATCACAATTCAGATCGGAGTGATCGCCAGAGCGAACCGCATCTATAAAATTGGCAAAGTGCCCCCCGCTGCTGGGGGCAGCCCGGAAGGTCTTATCGCCACCCACCGCAGCACCTTCTGCCTCCATCCCGGATCCGGCAAAGGGCGCATCCTCACGCTCTCTGTATGCTTTCCAGTTGGCCCCGTTCACCTCGAGCCAGCCTTCGGTTCCATAGAAGATGTTCCCGATCTTTATCCTGGCGTTGGATTCGCTGTTGGTAAAGCGGCCACGGGTCTCAAATTCCAGGATCTTTCCGTCCTCATATTCAAAAATGGAGGTCTGTGTGTTAGGGGTCTCCTGGGAACACTCCTGGGGTGATATTCCAAAAATCCCACCCATGGACTGAACCTTCACCGGGTGTACCTTCTTGCCCATTCCCCAGCGGGCAATATCAAATTGGTGGGGACCCTGGTTACCGGTATCACCGTTCCCGGTGTTCCAGTGCCAGTGCCAGTTATAATGACCTCGTTTTTCATTGTAAGGCCTGTAAGAACATGGTCCCAGCCATAGATCGTAATCCAGGGTTGCAGGAGCCTCACTATCGGGGGAAATACCAAATGAATCTCTGGGCTTGAAGCAGGTACCCCTGGCCATATATACTTCTCCGATACCACCGTCATTCAGAAACTGCATGGCCTGCATCACATTGCTGATGGAACGGTTCTGAAAGCCCACCTGAACCACACGATTGTACTTCCTGGCAGCCTCCACCATCTTGCGGCCCTCCCAGATATTGTGGGAACTGGGCTTTTCTACATAAACATGTTTTCCTGCCTGACAGGCCCAAATGGTTCCAAGAGCATGCCAGTGGTTTGGGGTGGCCATAGCTACAGCATCAATTTCCGGATCTTCAAATATTTTTCTCAGGTCCTGGACTGCATCGGGCTTGTTGCCATCCTGGTTCTCTGCCACAAGCTCCCGGGATGACTCGTGGTACTGGGTGTCCACATCACAGACAGTCTTGACATACACTCCATCGCCATACATTGCCGAAAAGGATCTCATAAGATCCTTTCCACGTCCCCGCAGTCCGATCACACCCATATTGACCCGGTCGTTGGCTCCCAGGATACGTCCATAGGACTTAGCCGAAATAGCAGTAAGGCCCACTGAAACTCCGGCGGTTCCAATGGCTGTTTTCTTGATAAAAGTTCTTCTGTTTTCCATAATTTTTAGTTTGTCAGGTGGAGCAGTTTTTTAGATCTTTCAATATAGCATATTTAAAAGAAAAAATGTGCTATCATACTCATTCCTCTTATGAAAATGGCTCCTATAATAGGTCTAATTAACTATATTTAAACTCCGCAATTCAATAATAAACTCCTGATGAAATCACACCCCGTAAATTCCCTGTTTGCTTTGCTCACCCTTTTCCTCCTGCAAGGATGTTCACAGAAGCAAACGGATTCCCTGACTGGCTCCAAACCAAACATTGTATTTATACTGGCAGACGACCTGGGATGGGCGGATCTTCCGGTCTATGGTAACAGGTTTAATGAAGCTCCACGTCTGACACAAATGGCGGAAGAAGGGATCCGCTTCACAGACGCCTATGCAGCCTGTCCTGTGTGCTCTCCCACCCGTGCCAGCATTATGAGTGGCCAATACCCGGCCAGGGTGGGGATCATCGATTTTATATCCGGACACTGGCGGCCCTACGAGGAAGTTATTGTTCCCAAAAACCGGCAGCAGTACCTGCCTTTGGAGATATACACCATGGCAGAAGCTTTGAAGGATGCCGGATACAGAACCGGATACTATGGGAAATGGCACCTGGGTTCGGAAAAATACTATCCCCAGTTCCAGGGATTTGACGAAGTAAGTGTTTACCAGGGTGGTGGCATCTTTAACTATGCCTCAAGATTAAGCAATCCCATGGATGAAGTGCCCGGAAGGGTACTCTCGGCGGGACTTACCGATTTGAGCCTCGATTTTATTGAAAAAAACCATGCGGATCCTTTCTTCCTTTTCCTGGCACACTTCGATGTACATGTGCAGCTGGATGCCGATTCCATGCTGATCGAAAAATACCTGGCCAAAGAAAAAGTGGAAGACTATCCATGCAATGCGGTTTATGCAGCCATGGTAGAGCATGTGGATCAAAGCGCAGGGCGGATACTCGATAAACTACTTGAATTGGGCCTTTCGGAAAATACGCTTGTGGTTTTCTTTTCAGATAACGGGGGACTGGTAAGTCGCTTTGACGAGATTCCATTGCTTGACGATTCAAAACTGCATATTTATGAAAATGATACCCTCCGTTACGTGGCCTCATCCAATGCCCCGCTGCGTGCAGAAAAAGGCACCATTTATGAAGGAGGGATCCGGGAGCCCATGATCCTCTGGTGGCCGGGAACCCTGGAGGCGGGCCAGGAGAGTGACGCCATTATCTCCAGTGTGGACTTCCTCCCCACCTTTGCTGAACTGGCAGGTATTGAGCTACCTGACGAACAGGTATTTGACGGCATCAGCCTTGTGGATATCCTGGAGGGTTCTCCTCCCGATCCGGAAAGGGCCATATTCTGGCACTATCCCGTTTATCATCATGATGAACCAGCCAGTGCGATCCGCAAAGGGAAGTGGAAGTTAATTCACAATCTGGTGAATGACCAACGCTTCCTTTATAACCTGGAAAATGACATTGGTGAAACCATGGACCTTAGTCAGGCAGAACCGGAAATAGCAAATCTCTTATACCAGCTGCTGGATGAATGGCGCATCGATTGTGGTGCCGAATTCCCGGTACCCAATCCCGGGTTTATTCCAGAAGGCCGCTATGAGTGGGGAAAACATCCCGACAGGAACTAAGACAAATCACAGTATTATGACCCAGCAAAAACAACTAAAGGCAGTTCTATTCGATATGGATGGAGTACTCCTCGATTCGGAGGAGTATATATGCCGTGCCGGAATTATGATGTTTAAAGAGAAGGGATTCGATGTATCTCCGAACGATTTCCTGGAATTCACAGGCATGGGAGAAAACAGGTACCTGGGTGGCGTGGCTGAAAAAAACGGGATCCCCTTCGAATTGGAAAAGGATAAAGCCAGGACCTATGAGATCTATGCGGGGATCGTCGCAGGAAAACTGAAACCCTTCGATGGTGTGCTTGAGTTTATTGAGAAGTGCCGTTCCCGGGGACTAAAAATGGCGGTGGCTTCCAGCGCAGATCCACCCAAGGTCAGGGTCAACCTGGAAGAGATTGGCATCCCTTCATCCACCTTTGGAACTGTAGTAACGGGTCTGGATATTGAACATAAAAAACCAGCCCCTGATATCTTCCTGAAAGCTGCTGAAAACCTCGGAGTTGCTGCTACCAACTGTCTGGTGATCGAAGATGCTATCAGCGGTGTGGCAGCCGGCAAAGCCGCCGGGGCAAGAGTGCTGGCACTCACAACTTCCTTTTCGGCTGAGGAGCTAAGCGAGGCCGACTGGATCGCTCCCCTGCTAACCGCAGTGGAGCGATGAAGTGCTGGACTGGTAAAGAATCAGACGAAGATCTCCCTGAGACCCAGGTCATGGTGGGAGGCGGCACCTTCCCATATCTTATCGGCCATTACCAGTGCGGCTCCCAATGAACTGGCATTATCCACCTCAGAGGTATATACCTGCTTGTCTGGAAAGGCCAGACAGAGAATGGTTCTGAATATGGGATTCCTGGCAAATCCCCCGGTAATGTAGAGGTGCTTTGTGCTGTCATTTTCAGCTCTTACTAAGCCGATCGCTTGTACTACCTGCCGGGAAAGATCCACCATCATCCGGCTGTAGGCATCCTCAAAGGACCCGAATCGTCCGCAATCCACTCCCAGTTCTACCAGGCCAACCGGAATTCCATTTCGAAAAAACAGTTGTCCTTCCTCCCCTGACTCCCAGAGCTCCCTGATTATGCCGGGTCCCGGATCAACTTTTTTATAGGCTTCTTCATCTGCAAAGAAATGCTCCTCCAGAAGCTCCACATTCAGATCATGAATGCGTCCCAGGAAAAAACGTGATGATTTCACCGGCTTCCCGTGTACCCCCAGAAAACAAAGGCAATCTTGTTTTAACTGCTCAGCTGTAAGTGGCTCTTTGTTAAAGGGATTCATACTGATGCACCAGGTTCCTGTGGAGATCAAAATAAAGGGTTCACTTGCCATCAGGATATAGGGAGCCAGTGAGGCTGAACTGTCATGAATCCCTACACCGGCCTCCAGCTTACTTCCCTGCATGGCCACTGGAAATGTCTCGGATACAGGAATAGGATGTGGCAGATTGATCCCTTCCTTGCCTAACCAGGAATGGTATTTCATCCGGTCAAAATCCCACATCATGGTGTGACAGCCAATGGAAGTGTGTTCCGACACTCCCTTTCCATGCACCAGAGATGGCCAGGTACTGTGGTAAATGAAGGATCTGCTCTGCTTTTGCGAATACCTCGGGCTTTGTTCGTTTCAACCAGAGTATTTGCAGGCCCGAATTCAGCATGCCCAGTAGCGGCGATGCGCTTCTCCTGGAAAACTCTTCCTGTCCGCCATAAGGCTCAAAGAAACCATCCAGTACCTGTTCCGGGAGAGGTTTCAGATAATTATAGATGGGAGTGATACGTTTTCCATGCTTATCGAGGTATACCAGGCTTGCCCCGTAGGTGGAGAAATTAACTCCCTTTACTTCGTAGGACTCTGAGTTAAGGTAGTGATGCAGCATCTCCTGAATCCATTTTTCCAGCAAGTGTGCATCATCACAGGGAAAACCCTCATCGTCGACTACTTCCGGGAATCTGGATTCTTTTTGGTGAACAAGCCTCAGCTTACTATCAAACAGAAGGACCTTCTTATTGGTCTTCCCTATATCAAAAATGAGCAGGACTTCTGTTGGTTTCATCAGTTATTCAAGATAGAACATTTCTTTCTGCACTTCAAATTTATTCTACTTCAGATAAAAGCATCCTGCTTTTGATCCAAAAAGTGCAAATAATGGCCCAAACTGGATATGTACCAATAGATCAACATTGCATATATTTATCAAAAGAGAATTACCGGACATGAAAAGAAGATCGCTTATTAAATCCATGGGGGCACTTTCTCTGGGTATGGTGGCTCCATCCCTTGCCGAGGGAGAAGTCCTGGCAGATCCTTATGAAACAAAGAAAAAAAGCATAGAAACAGACATACTGGTGGTAGGCGGAGGTACCGCCGGAACCATTGCAGCCATCCAGGCAGGCCGGGCAGGGGCAGAAACTGTTTTGATAGAAAGCGGAAGTCAGCTTGGAGGCACCACCACCACAGGAGGTGTGGCATTCCCTGGCATCTTCCATGCCTGGGGCAAACAGATCATCGGGGGGATCGGCTGGGAACTTGTGGAAGAGTGTGTTCAACTCAATGGCGACAGCCTGCCTGATTTTTCCATCCTGCCTGATCACCACTGGCAGCACCAGGTAGCGGTTAACGGGGCCTTATACACCTTGCTTGCAGAAGAAAAATGCAAGGGGGCCGGTGTGGATATCCGCTACTACGAAACACCCACTCATCTTGAATTTAAGAAGGGCCTTTGGCACGTGGAAACGCTTGGTAAGGGAAGCTCCACACAAATCACATGCAAGCAGATAATCGATTGCACCGGTAATGCCTTAATCGCATCCATGGCCGGCTTCGATGTGCTAAGAGAAGCAGAAACCCAGCCGGGTTCCCTGGTGTTCCGGATAGGCGGATATGATTTTGATAAGCTCGACCTGAACCTTATTCCCCAACAATACCACAGGGTTTTAAGAGAAAATATGCAGGTAGCCCAGGAAAGAACCGGCGGGGAAAACACCTTTGTCCCCTATGGCTATGTGTATGTTCCGGGTGCCGATTCCACCACTGCCGAATCCCATACCATTGGCCAACCAGCAAGGGAGATCCACATTATTGGAGTTGGTTCGCGAGCTCAGGTCCTTTCCCGGATGCGAAAATGTGAAGATCCTGGATTTAAAAACAGAAACAGCGGCAAGGGAAACGTATCGGATTGATGGAGTTTACAAAATGACACACACAGACTACCTGGAAGGGAAAATTTTTAAAGACTCCCTCTCCCACTCCTTCTATCCCATCGATCTGCACAGAGAGGGAAAATCCATTTACCAGGAATTCCTGAAACCGGGTGTTGTGGCAAGCGTTCCCCTCAGGGCACTCATCCCCAGACAAAGCAAGAACTTTTTAGTTGCAGGACGATGCGTAAGCAGCGACAGGTTGGCCAATTCGGCACTCCGGGTGCAGGCTTCCTGCATGGGCATGGGCCAGGCAGCGGCCGCAACTGCAGTTCTGGCAAGTAAACATGGAACCACACCGGCTGAGGTCCCCATCGATGATATAAAACAATTGCTGCAAGAACATGGCGCCATAGTTCCACAGCCTAAACCTGGAAATTAATGAAGTATTCTGCTCATCTTCTCATCCTGGCAGCTTTTCTAAGTCTTAGTGGCTTCTCCTGCAAAACAGATACCCTGGATGTAGGAATACAAGTGAAATCCAGAAGGAGGCCAAACCCTGGGCCTACTGGTGGTGGATGGGAAGTTCGGTGACACCCGCTGATATCACGGCTAACCTGGAAAAGTACAGCAGGGCCGGATTGGGTGGCTTGCATATCATTCCCATCTACGGAGAAAAGGGGGATGAATCCAACTTCATTGATTTTCTCAGCCCAAAGTGGATGGAGATGCTGAATCATACCCTTGTTGAAGCTGAACGACTGGGTCTTGGAATCGATATGACCTGCGGTACAGGATGGCCATTCGGTGGACCAGGTATCGGGGAAGAACATGCTGCCAAAGCCTTTGATGTCATTGAACTGGAAAATGCAGAACCCTTTCTACCAGAGGACCTGTTTAGCCAGTTTGAAGGACTGAAGCTCCTGTCACTTGCCGGATACGACAGGGAGGACAATTACATGGACATACCCTTCACCCAGGATGGGGAAGGAAAGGTCCACTGGACGATCCCTGCACCTGAATATAAAGTATACGCGCTGTTTCAGAGAATGACCGGACAGAAGGTCAAACGTGCTGCCCCGGGAGGAGAAGGATATGTGGTGGACTATTTCAGCAAAAGCGCCTCTCAGTCCTATTTTCAGAACTTCCGAAAGGCCTTCGAGGAAACGGAGTTCAGCAGCGGAAAAGTAAGATCCTTTTACAATGACTCCTATGAGGTATATGGTGCAAACTGGACCAAAGATTTTCCCGAACATTTTGAAAGACTCCGGGGATATTCCCTTCTGCCTCATATTAAATATTTTGCCGACACCATTGAGTGCGAAGAAAGTGAGCGATTCAGTGTGGATTTCCTTGAAACCATCTCGGATCTACTGATGGAGGAGTTTACGCGGGACTGGATAGCGGCATCGCACTCGCTGGGATTTAAAACAAGGTACCAGGCCCATGGATCACCGGGAAATCTGATCGATCTCTATTCCCTGGCTGATATTCCTGAAACAGAATCCTTTGGAAGAAGTAACTTCCCCATTCCCGGCCTCCGCCAGGATGTGGATTATCAGGAGGAAGTCTTCGGAAAACCTACTCCATATAGTATGAAGTTTGCATCTTCAGCTGCAAACCTCAGCAATCGCCGACTGGTCTCTTCCGAATCGGCCACCTGGCTGGGAGATCATTTTAAAGTTTCCCTCGCCCAGGTGAAGCCCCAGATGGATGAACTCTTTGTCGCCGGGATCAATCATATATTTTATCATGGCATTACCTATTCCCCGCCTGATAAGCCCTTCCCTGGAAGGCTGTTTTATGCATCCACAAATTTTGGTCCCCTCTCCCACTTCTGGAATGAACTGCCTGCTCTGAACCGGTATGTGGCCAAGTGCCAGCATATTCTGCAGAACAGCTCTCCCGACAACGATATATTAGTCTATTTTCCGATTCACGATGTCTGGGCAAGAACTGATGCACACAATCTTCCCAGAATGTTTGGGGTCCACCACGCCAATGACTGGCTCATGAATTCACCCTTCGGGACCTTGATAGAGGATTTATGGTCCTCCGGCTATTCCTTCGATTATATTTCAGACAAGAAGCTGGAAGAGCTGAAGGTACACAAAGACAAAGTCCTTGCAGGGAAAAACAACTACCGGGCCATCCTGGTGCCGGATTGCCTTACCATGCCACTGCAATACACTGGAACGACTTCATGAACTTGCAAGAAAAGGGATCCCTGTAATTTTTGAGAAAGATCTGCCGGAAGATGTACCCGGACTTATACCGGCTTGATGAACGCCGGCAGGAGCTTTCAGAACTTAAAACCTCCATGAGAAAAACCGGCAAAGCCATGATAAGCTCTGACATCAAAAAGGAACTTTCAAATTCCGGAATTATAGCTGAAGGACTGTCAGAAATAGGGAGTGAGCTTTATCCGGAAAAAATCCGGTGATAACACGCTGTATTTTGTAACTAACCTCTCCTCATCGGGATGCTCAGGATGGGTAGCTATGAGCATAATGGCCGAAAGCATTGAGATATATGATCCCATGACTGGCAGAAAAGGACTGGCAGACATTCGTCCGGGTAAACGAGGCACTGATATGTTACCTGCAACTTGCACCCGGTGAGAGCCGCATTCTGACCTGCATGCCAGATCAATCTTATTTGCAAACCTGGACCTATTCTGATCCGGATGACACTCAGACAACTCAGATTTCCGAAAAATGGCTTCTAAACCCTGTAGAAGGAGCCCCACGGCTACCTGAGCCTGTTGAAATGGAAGAACTGCATTCATGGACTGAACTGGGTGAAGATTGGGAGATCTTCAGTGGTGCTGTGATCTATTCCACCACCTTCCGTTTGCCGGAGGAAAATGCCGGAAAGGCCTTCATGCTTGAGCTGGGAGATGTGCGGGAAACAGCCAGGGTAAAGATCAACGGCCAGGATCTGGGACTTCTATGGTCTGTTCCCTTCAGAATGACTGTTCCCCGGGGGATTCTGAAAGAGTCAAATACACTGGAAATCGAGGTCAGAAATCTCTCCTTCAACAGGGTGATTGAACTGGACCGGAAAGGGGTTCCCTGGAAGAATTTCCATGAGATAAACTTTGTAAATATTAATTACAAACCTTATGATGCCTCAGAAGCAGAACCCATGCCTTCTGGGCTATTGAGTCCTGTAACTATGACACCCCTGAACTAGGGTTGAATAGGAGGAAATGGATTGAAAACATATGAAACGACTTGTTTTTTTTACAGTATTTACAGCATCTTTTGTTTATTGTTTTGGTCAAATACCACCTGTATCTGACGGGAAATATGCATTAAAAGAAAATCTTGTCAGCCAGCCCGATAACAATCTGGCTTTTCCTTCTCAAGAATCAGCTAATAAACTATTCGAAAGCTTTAAAAATCCTCCCCATGGTTACGGAGAGGTACCATTTTATTGGTGGACAGGCGGGGAAGAACTTACAAAGGAACGCTTGCTATGGCAATTAGACCAATTAAGTGAAGCATCGGTGCTTGGATTAAATGTTAGTTACAACCATACCCATAAAGTTACAGACTCTACTGCCAATAAAGGCAAGGATGTGCTGTTTGGAGTATCGGAACCAAGTAATCCGGAATTTATAACCGAAGAATGGTGGGATATATGGAATTGGTTTTCGGAAGAACTTGGCAAACGGAATATGGGTTTGGGGCTCGATGACTATGTGGTTGGCCATAAAGGAGCCGGATACTGGGCAGACCAGGTTGATAAAGAATTACTATCAGAAAATTATCAGGGGAAATTGCTTGTAAATGAACCAGTAAGGCTTAAAGGAGGAGACTAAATTCACAAAAGAATTATCAGGGACAACTATTACAGCAATGGCCTATCCAAATATCAATGGAGCTTACGATTATAACAAAGCTGTAAATCTTTTGGAATTAGCCGAAAACGACAAAATAAACTGGCTTGCCCCTGACGGTTTTGACTGGGAAATAATATGCATAGAAACTACCAAAGGATATATGATTCATCCGGAACATGGTAATACCCTTATAAAATATTACTATCAAATATTTGAGGATAAATTATCGCCGGAAGGAAGAAAAGGCATGAATTTTTTCTTTCAGGATGAACTAAAAGTAGATATTGACAATTATGTATGGTCGGAAGATTTTGCTTTGATTTTTAAGGATAAAAAGGGATATGATATCCGGCCTTTTTTACCTGCATTATATTTTGAAATTGGAGATATAAGCCCGAAAATACGGCTTGATTACAGTGATGTAATGATTGAATTGGTTGAAAAAAGATATTTCAAACCAATTTTTGAGTGGCATTGGAAAAGAGGATTAATCTTTGGTTGCGATAATTGGGGAAGAGGCTTAGAACCAGAACGTTACGGCGACTATTTCAGGGCAACCCGCTGGTTCAGTGCCCCCGGGAATGATGCTCCACGCAGGGGTTATTCCTTTATTCAAACAAAAGTATCAAGTTCTGTTGCTCATCTTTACAAAAGGCCAAGGGTTTGGTTAGAAGCATATCATAGTATGGGCTGGAATGCCCAACCATCGCAAATTCATTTTTCTACCAATAAACATTACCAGTTCGGTGCAAACTTGTTGTGCCTGCACGGGCTGTATTATTCAACGCATGGCGGCTGGTGGGAATGGGCCCCGCCCGACTTTCATTTTAGGATGCCCTACTGGCCACATTTTAAGAGCTGGCTAAAATCAGCTGAAAGACTCAGTTACCTCTTAAGCCAGGGTACACATGTTTGCGATGTTGCAATCATGTATCCCGTGGCGCCACTTCAGGCAAGAAACGGAGGGGACAAAACAGAGGCATTCAATACAGGTGAGATATTGTTTAACTCGGGAATGGACTTTGATTTTATTGATTTTCAATCCTTAAACCGGGCAAAAGTAAGCAATAACATATTTTCTGTATCCGATGAAAATTACCAGGTACTGGTACTGGCCGATATGTCGGCCATACATTTTTCTTCGCTCCAAAAAGCACTGGAAATTTTCAATAAGGGAGGAACTGTAATCGGAGTTGGTAAATTACCTGTTGCCAGCGATAGAAATGGGGCAAACGATATTGAAATTGACAAAATATTAAAGACAATTTTCGGGCATACAGCAATGAAGCCACAAATCTTACACAGCCATACATTCATGAAAAAGAAGGTGTTGGGATATATTTCCCCAAGTGCCGATGAAAACATGGCTGAAATTATATCGCCATACATACATCAGGGACTTCTACCCTGAAAATAGTAAGGGTAGCGTATTACACCGAAAAATTGGGGACAAGACTTATTTATGGTGATGGATGTGCCCAAAGGAAGCAATTGTTTCTTCAGGACAACAGGAAAGCCTTCATTGCTAAATACTGAAACCGGCGATTATAAAAGTATTGATATTGTTGAACAAACAAAAGATGGAACATTTTTGCAGCCTACCACTTGGAATCGATGAAGCCAATTTAATCCTTTTTACACCGGGTGAACCGACGGTGGAAAAAGATAATATTAGTTCGGAAAAATATTCAGAATCTCTTATTGATGGATTCTGGGAATCAGAATTTGTACCCACCCTCGATAACCGCTGGGGAGATTTTCGAAACCCTGCCAGTGAAGATACAATTGGGATAGAAGCAAGACGCTTTAAGTATCAAATTACTGATGATTTTAATTCTGATTTTATAAGAGGTGATGATAAAAGCTGGAAAGAAATAAGCTATTCCTACGGCCCGAAATTTTGGAGACTCCATTGCGAAGACGAAGATTCGAAGGCGCTTCTGAAGCAGATAAGAAAAAACAAAGAGCAAAAATGGGAAAGCTATGATTATTCATTACGTATTGGAGTTGAGAACAATCCGGGTTCACAGGGATACCATGGTTTAAAATACAAGGTCAGTGATAATTTTCTGTTGATGCCCGAAGAAGGCAGTTATTTCTTTAAAACGTATTTAAACTGTGAAAATAAATCTATAGTAGATATTGAAATATCCGGCAAAAAGCCGGATGCCATATTCGTAAATGGTGAAAAAACAAAATCCGGCACTTTATCACTAAACAAGGGAAGTAATCCTGTGATTTTACTTTATACCGGAGTAAAAGAAAATAAATTCAGCAATCACTGGGAAACAGTAGATTTAAGGGAAAGAAGTGCTGTACTATTTAAAAAATCAGGCAGTATCCTAAAGCCAGCTGAATCCCTTTCAATGAAATGGTACCGGCAGGAGAGCATTCTTGACTATGATGTATATGGAAACAAGAGAAAAGTTGGGTATTACAGGTTTACAGCGCCTCCGGGATTGCATAAAATGCATTTTGATGTTTACGGAACGGTAAAAGCCTACCAGGATGGAAAAGAAGTTATGGCTGAAAAGATTAAAACCTTAAACGAAAAGGGCTTGCAATCATATGAGCTGGTAATAAATGAAGTAAAAGAAGATTTTTCTGAAATCTGCTTCGTTACTGAACATGTGGCAGGCTTCTATGGAGGAGGTGCATTCCCTGAACCTGTTGAATTAAATTGCGAAAAAGGAAATATTACAACAGGGGACTGGTCAAAAATGGGAGTGTTGAAAGCTTATTCCGGAGGACTGTGGTACAGGAAAAATGTAGAGCTAAGCGAAGAGAAGCTTTCCGGTAATATTTTTCTGGATCTTGGAGAGCTGGCAGCTTCAGCCGAAATACATATCAATGGTAAGAAAGCGGGGATTTGCCTGAGGAAACCATTCCGTATAGATATAACAGAGTTTGTGAAAGAAGGAGATAACTATTTTGAAATACTAGTTTACAGTACACTGGTAAATCACTATTCAACCATACCTACTCCTAATACGTATAGACAGTCTTATGAAGCAGGACTTATAGGGCCTGTTAAAATTTTATGGGAAGAGGATAATGAATACTAAGTGAAAAAAACATGATGAAAAACCGATTCTTCCAATTATTACTATTGATTGTCAGTGTTTCAGTAATAAGTTGCAGTAATGAAAGTAATGTAAAAACTACAGATACAAGAGATATTGAATACAGTGGTGGAGGACACATATTACCTCCCTCTCATCTGCTCGATGGTATTCAACCCGAAGCCAGCTGGATCTGGGATTCGGGAGAGATCAATCCCAGGAACTACTATCTGCATGTTCGCAAAAGTTTTTCCTTGAGGAATGCCAGTTAAGGAAGCCAGGGCTTTTATATCTGCTCATGCTTTTGCAGAACTATATGTAAATGGACGATATGTGGACCGGGTACCCACCAATCCCGATCCCGAATACCAGACTTACGAAGAGATTGACCTGGCCCCCTACCTTAGGAAAGGAACGAATACAATTGCAGCACTTGTTTATAATCCTGGTGATTGGATTGCATCACCGGATGGATGCACGGGGTGGATTTTTCTTTCAGGCTGCTGTAAGCGACAAGACAGGAAAAGTTACAAAGGTACATAGTGACAAAAGCTGGCGCGTGGCTCAGGCTATTGCCTGGGATACCAGTACAAAAAAGCGTCAGAGCGATTTTACCATTGGGATGAGGGAACGCTACGATGCACGGCTCGCATATGTAGACTGGCAGGAACCCTCATTTGATGATTCAGACTGGGAATCAGCTAAAGAAATTGGCGTGCCTCCAGTGGAGCCCTGGAACCAGATTGGTGGTAGTCAAAAGAGAAAGGCTCTTTTATGAAACCCTGAAACCGGTTACTGAATGGAATGCAAAGGGATATCAGGGTCTTTGATTTCGGGAAAGAGATCACTGCTTTCCCTCGTTTTTCACTTACTGCGGGTAAAGCGGGTGTGGAAATGATTCTTGGAACCGGAGAAAGACTGGATAATGACAGTGTTCCATTAATGAAAGATAATGTGGATTATACCGATACCTATATCACCAGAGAAGGCTCTCAAAGCTGGCATCCTCTTACCTGGCGTGGTTTTCAGGTATCTGGCTATAAAAGAGAATACCGATGTTTCAATTGATAATGTCAGTGCAGAATTCAGATCATTTCCTGTAAAAAGAACGGGTAGCTTCACCTGCTCAGATGAGGAGCTGAACCAGATCTGGGAAACAGGCCGCTGGACGATGCAGATTTGCGCCCACGATACCTGGATGGATACTCCCTGGCGCGAACAGACGCAATATATTTCAGGGGATACCAGGTATAATATCCGGTATTCTGCTTATGCATTCGCACCCAACATCAAGTTGTTGCATGATTATAATATTCTCAGCGGGGCGTTTTCCCAGCGTCATTCTGAAGAAGGTGCCATACGCTCACGTTATCCGACAGGCTGCCCATCTTGGTCCCACCACCTCAACGTATATTCCGGACTATCAGCTGGAATGGATCCTGATGCTCCACGAATATTATATGTATTATCACGATGCTGAATTAATTAAACAGGTGTATCCGAATTTAAAGAAGTTATTGCAGTATTTCGAGGGCTATGAATCAGCAGAAAGAGGGCTTGTTGGAAAAGTGCCCGGTTGGGTGGTGCTGGATCATCCCGATACATACAAACAGGATGTTGATGGTGAAAATACAGCTGTAAATTGCCTCTATTACGGCGCCCTGAATTCTGCTGCATGGATGGCCCGGTAATATCATGGAAGATGAACAGAAGGCTAGCTGAATGGGAGCAAAAGGCCCAGACTGTAAAAAACTCCATTCAGAAATATTTATGGTCGGAGAAAGACAATGCCTTTAAGGATGGTTATCAAAGCTCCCGTATCACACAACAAACACAGGTGTATGCGCTGAAATATGGCCTCGTACCTGAAGATAAGAAAGCACCGGTAGTAGAATTTGCAACAAGCCAGGGACGCTCGTGTGAGCAATCATTCTCTTACTGGCTGCTTAATACCATGTTTTCTGAAGGCGAAGGGCAATGGGCGCTTGACTATATACGCACCTACTGGGGTAAGCAAATGAACAAGGAGGACTTTAACGGTGCCTGGTACGAAATGTGGGAATCTCCGCGGGGATGACAAAATCTCATGCCTGGTGTTCGGGGCCTACAGCCCTTCTGCCGGAGATAGTATTGGGAGTGGAGCCAATTACAGCCTGGCTGGAAGCAGTTCAAAATTCAACCTCGCCTGTACGATTTAGAATGGGCCGAGGGTGTAGTGCCTTCTGTAGCAGGTAATATAAGCGTGAAATTGAAAAAGCTGATGAAAGACGGTATAGAAACAGGCATGCAAATTGAAACAGTGGTCCCCGAAAATACAACTTCGCAATGATATATGTTCCCGTTCAATCCATCTGAACATTTTACCATCTATGTGAATGATAAGAAAATCTGGCAGGATGGAAAGTTCATCGGTACCAGACAATAAGATCATCATATGATTCAAAATCGGATGAGTTCATTGTTTTTGAATTTCAAGCAGGAAACTATGTGATTAATGCTAGCCCATAATTTTAACAAATGAGAAAAACAACTGTATTTATAATTGCAACAATGTTGAGTCTGCTGCTCAACTCATGTAAGAAAGACGAACCCTATATTCAATATGCTAATGCAACTATTACGACTTTGCAAAAGTGGTATAATCCGGAGACGGGTTTATATGAAACCACAAGTTGGTGGAATGCAGCCAATGCACTCACGGCAATTATTGATTATTCCAGAATAACAGGTTCTAAGGAGTATCTGGATGTTGTGGATAATACTTTTGAGATTTGTAAAGAGTTTGAAGTACAGATGCCTGATCCTGAGGATAATTGGATATGCCGAAATTATATCAATGACTATTATGATGATGAAGGCTGGTGGGTATTGGCCTGGATCGAAGCGTATGAACTTACAAAAGATGACAAGTACCTTAAAATGGCACGCATCACTTTTGCTGATATGGCTACAGGTTGGGATGAGGTTTGTGGTGGTGGTATCTATTGGAAAAAACCAAAGATTGGCAAATCGGCAGTTCAAAATGAACTATTTATGTTGAGTGCAATACGATTACATCAAAGAGGAGGAGGCGAGACTCTTGGGAAAAGCTACCTGGAGTGGGCAGAAGATACCTGGGAATGGTTTATGAATTCGGGAATGCTAAATGAAAAATATCTTGTGGAGAACGGATTAAATAAGCAATGTGAAGTAAGTGTAGGAAGTTTCTACACGTATAATCAGGGCATGATCTTAAGCGCATTGGTAGAACTATATAATGAGAAACAAGATGAGTCACTGCTGGATTTAGCGCATAAAATTGCCCATGCGACAATTACCAACCTGGTCTATGAAAATGGAATACTGAAAGATTCCAAAGAACCAAATCTCAATGGCGATGGGACTCAGTTCAAGGGTATATTCATGCGACATTTGGGATTTCTCTATTCTGTTCACCGAGAGAAGAGTACAAAACTTTTATCCTGAAAAATGCTGATTCTATCTGGTCTGTTGCCAGAGATCAATCGAATAATGAAATAGGCAGTGTATGGAATGCTCCACCGCAAAAAACCGACGCATCATGCCAGAGTTCAGCACTGGATGCTTTTAATGCCGCAATGATTGTTAGTAGTAAAAATTAAGGGGTAATGAAACAACCAAAGAAGAGGCATTGCTTTGATCACCAGCAAGCCTCTTGATCCATGTTAATTTTGGGGAATTGAAAGGGGTAAATCAAGCCAGGCCAGTCCCACATTACGTTTCATATGACTGGTGCCTTTGCCTCCGGGAGCATCGTAGAAGAGGGCAAGCCGCTTGCCGGCTTTTACAACAGATGGCAGACCAATACACTTTTTTGACCAGGTACAATTTGTACCATCGAGGACAACAGCTTTATTCTTTGGATCCCATTTGTTCAGGTCTTTGCTCCAGTACACCCAGATAGCATCGGTAAATTCCTGTCCCTCATCGACACCAATGTGGTTGGTAAACAAGAACCAGGTCTTGTTAATCTTTTCGTAATAAAGCGAGGAATTCTCGATTTGCTCTTCCACAGGAACCAGGGGTGTAGGATCCACACTCCATGAACCATCAAGATCCTTTGTGCGAGCAATACCCAGAGTTCGTTGAACGTACCGGCTTTCAGGTATCCGGGTTGTGGAGCTGAAAAACTGGAGATACTCATCGCCATTTTTAATGACATGTCCCGGACTTGCCGTAACAGAATAATGGGTGCCGGGCTTTGTGCGGAAAGGAATGACACTTTTCTGTTTGATCCAGGGACCTTCCGGACTATTTCCTTTCGCTTTCATGGTCAGGTATGGAAAAGAGGGAACCAGATCCGGCGGATTACTTGCATTGGGTGTACCCAGATAATACATGTGCCACTCATTACCATCGTAAAAGGTGACTCCATAGCTGGCACTGGCCGCGTCGTCTTCACCTGCTTCGCCAAAATCGAGGATTGGGCCTTTCTTTTCCCAATTAACAAGGTCTTTACTTACAGCAAGAGAGCTGAGCCATCCTTCAGGGCCTGCAGCATCGTAATGCATATAGTAAGTCCCATCAGCTTCAAATACCCAAACGTCACGGGCACCTCTTATATCACATTGATCCGGTCCGTCTCCGTACCGAAGTACAATGCCATAGTCCTGCGCATCCATTCTCAAGCTTGCTGCTGGCCGGCCATCGCTGTATTTCTGGGCTACTGTCGATATGTTTAAACCCATAAGAATCACAGCAGCTCCTACTATCATGATAAATAATCTTTTATCTACTTCTGATTTTAGAATAGTTAACACAATTTGTAATTTTAATCTACATTCTTTTTTAATATCTCAACCGGCCCCAACAATCCGGAAGGCAGAGGATCTTTAAAGTTAAATGAGCCCATCGCTGCCCTCGTGGTAAAGGTGTACCTGCCGGTTTGGTATTCCAGTCCTCCCATCAGGCCATTATCAAATTGCACCGTTCTTATATTGGCATCCGGTGCCTGGCTGTCGCCGAGCAAACGGTTTATCCAGCGGTTGGCTACTTCGATTTCAAGTTCATTATTTCCTTCTTTTAGGGCACCTGTAACATCAATACGCCATGGAGCACACCAGATCACACCCAGATCTTCTCCATTCAATTTTACCCTGGCCATATCCTTTACCACTCCCAGGTCGATGTAATATTCTTTGTCCTCCAGCTTATCCAAATGAAAGGTCTTTCTATAGGTGGCAATTCCGGAGTAGTACTTAACTCCCCGCATTTCATGTAAGGTCCAATCCTGCAATTCATCAAACTGGATTTTATCCGGTCCTCCGAATTTCGGATCAAAAGCAACATCCCAGGCGCCTTCTATGGTTTTAGCAGAGTATTGAATGTTGGGAAATTTGCACCACCCTCCTTTTGCTCGTTCTCTCTTGCTTTTTGACGGTCGAAAACCACAAAATAGCTTTCATAGGGATGGAATTCCAGATCGATACTTGTTTTGCCATCTACGGTTCGATATCGCCCCAGTTTTCTTGAACTCCCATCTACTCCTGACCACAATTCAGGTTCGCCGGAGGCTCTGAAGGTACAGGTGGTCTTTTGAGATTCGCCTGTACGGTTGGCAATGAAGTAAATGTCTTTATCTGCGGTTCTGCGATGACCAAATCGAATGGTGTTGTTAGCGGATGTGAAATCCTCCTGAATATTCAAATCAGATAGAAGCTCAACCGTTTTCTTATACGTGGGATAGAGTTCACCGGCAACAAAACTGCTCAGACTACCTCCCCAGTATATTGTACCTTCCCCATATAATCTCTCACTCATTTCATCGGGAGGAAGAAGCGAGCCCCAAATCTTTTCAGCAAGCTTTTTCACCCGGATATCGCAGTTTGGATAGTCCGCCAGGCTTGGTGATTTCACAGGAGGTGTGCCGATAATCCTGGCTCCCTTTTCTACCAGTGAAGATATTTTTTCAAGTAATTCGGGTGTCATCGTTTCAAAGTTTGGCAACACCATTATTTCGTAGGAAGAGGCTCCGGGAAAAACAATTTTTCCGTTTTCCACATTGGCTCTTTCCATCAGCATTTTAGGTGAACAGCCATCGAATCCATAGCCCTTTTTTATCCGGAATAGCTCCATTCTCTTTCAATGCATCAGCAGGAGGGGTAAATACCATGGGCGCACCTTCGGGAGTGAGGTAAAGAATATCTGCAACGGCCTGTCCCTGCTGCATCATGTGAGAACAGCGGCTGATATAGCTGTGATAGGCTCCTACCATGGGCCACCAGGTTTGTCCCCGGTCCCAATGCACCCCATAGGGCCCCATGGTCATTCCCGGCCGGTATTCTTCACCCAGTGGCTTATGGGCAAAGGTATGGTAAGCAAAACGGTTCACTCCCAGGGCCAGGGCCCAGTCGCTCTGGTCTTTCATGGACCAGGGATATTCCTGCCAGGCTTCGTTATTATTGGATGTAAAAACCTCGGCCCCAACAACCGGATGCCCGGTAATATGAGAAATAGAAGTGGCCTGTAAAACAGCATAAGACGTGTGGAATCCAAATCGTTTGCTCCAGAATTCGGCCATAATCACATCGGCTACTGCTCCCAGATCCAGATCCCCTGCAGGGTTCATATCATAAGGCTCTATGGTCAGCTCCAATCCGTTCTTATGTGCATAAGCCTTCCCAAATTCTGCATGGTTCTCTAAAAGTAACTCCTTGCAGGTCTGGCGAAGGTCCCACAGAAAGCGTTCAGTGATTTCCACACTTTCGATGGCACGCCCGGTATAGGCCAGAAAATAGGGTTCCGGATCGTAACCCCGCCTCTCTGTAAACTCTTCAACAATGCCTTCGGTCCAGTTCTGGGCTCCACTCTCCCAGCTGTCCATATGAAAACCGGTCCAACCTACACCCTCCTTTCGGGGAGCAGTTTTCTCCAGCAAAATATCTGTATAGTTCTTCAGGTGATTCTCAAAATCACCCGCATCCAGCTTATTGGCTTCAAGACCAATGACCGGCTCAGGGGAAGGCCGTGTACTTGCTCCGGTAACACGAATTCCCATACGAATAATCGTCCATTTGCCTTTTGGAGCATCCCAAACCAAACGACCATCATCATTCAGATATTCAGAAATATCAATGATTTCCTTTTGATTTAGAACCTTACTCTCTTTTGCTTCATCGTAATTGGCAGGAGCCGGCAAATAGGGCTTTACATTGGGTTTGGAAGAATATGGATCCCTTTCATAAAGTGCCTTTTCATTGATGTCTCGATATCAGGGGCTTCACATCGGAAGGAATGGCATAAACGGCTACATCCTCATAATAGGGATCTTTCATCTGGTGCCAGGTGGTACTGCGCTGTTCTGGAACCGGGAGTTCAATATCCACCCTTTTACCGCCTGAAATCCTGGTTTCACTGTAACACCAGGTGCTTCATCGATTCTTCCGGCTTCACCCAGGGACCACCACTTCCGCACCATCCGGGCCCTGCTCCCATGAGTATTTTCATGCCCAAACGCTCTGTCTCCCTCACTGCATGAACAAAATGCTCCTGCCATTCTTCCGACATAAAATCAATGGGACCCCTGGGAACTCCTATTCCCACCTCCAGGAATATCACGTGGTTTATTCCCACTTCCTTCATTGATTCCAGATCTTTGGTCATCTCCTCCATGGATAAATTTCCATCCATAAAATACCAGTAGACTCCGGGCTTTGAAGATTCAGGAGGGTTTTTAAATGTTTCCTTTAATGGATCATTTGATTGGGCTGTGCAGGCCTGCATTGTAATAAGTACAACAATTCCAATAGCTACCAGGCTGACCATAGCACGAAGGTAGTTTGCGGAAATTTCATTATTCATTCGGATACGGTTTTAATTAGTAAACTTCGCTTTTCTGTACAGCGCTTCCAATAGATAATAATCCGCATAAACCAGGGGTACATCAATCTCTACACCATGCGGAATACTTCCAACACTGTGGTTCAGAATGAAAAACTTGTTTGTACTGTTCACTGCAAGATAATCTGGAGACAATAGTGAATTCACAATTTTATCAGCAGCTTCTTTGTACTGCTTTTCCTTTGAAGAATAGGTGGCCAATTCATACAGGGCCGAGGCGGTAATTGCTGCGGCTGAAGCATCACGTGGAATTTCAGGATAATCAGCCGCATTGTACTCCCATTCCGGCAGGAATCCCTCCTCTGTTACATGGTAATCCCAATGCGGAATCATATCCTCAGGCAAGTTCTTATGATTCAACATATAGGCCGCAATATTTTCTGCAAAGTCGAGGTACTTCCTGTCTTTTGTGTATCGATAGCAAAGTACGTAACCATACAATCCCCAGGCCTGTCCGCGTGCCCAGGACGATTCATCGGTAAATCCCTGACAGGTTGCTTTATCGAGTACTTCCCCGCTAATCGTATCGTAATCTACAACATGGTAACACGAGTAATCGTCGCGGTAATGATTTTTCATTGTGGTTTCAGCATGTTGAATGGCAATATCGCGGTACTTTTGATTTCCGCTAAATTTACTTGCTTCAAACATCAACTCCAGGTTCATCATATTGTCGATAATAACCGGGTAAAACCATTCAGTTTTTCCGTCCCAGGCTTCCCGGTAATCCCACGATTTTATGGCCAGTGTGTTATTATTGTAGCGCTTGCTCAGGGACTTGGCAGTTTGTACCAGAATGTCCTTGTATTGATCCATACCGGCAAATTTCAATCCATTGCCATAGCTGCAATACATCATAAAACCCACATCGTGGTTGCCACTCCAGTACTGGATCGTATCCAGGGCCTCGGTCCACTTAATGGCCTCGGCTTTCCATTTTTCATCCTGGGTCAGCTCGTACAGGTACCATAGACTTCCTGCAAAAAAACCGCTGGTCCAGCTATAAATGCCTACGGTCTTCAGGCTACCATCCTCGTTAATGGTGCGCGGAATTTTTGTGGGATTGTCCTCCTGCTGCAGGGTATTTTCAAATTGACCAAGTATAAAATCCATTTCATCCTGCACGGGTTCATCAAGCATCTGTAAAGTCACAGGCCCCAGTAATCCCGAAGGTTCCAGGGGAATCTCATCCATGGGCCTGCCCCTGAAATCATGTTTTAAATCAATGTTGGTAGAGGTATATGTCTTTTTATCCGGGAAATCTGATCGCCCGCCACCCGGTTAAACCAGGAATTCACCACTTTAATCTCCAGGGTATTCTCTCCCTCTGTAGTTCTCCGCTGATTTCGACCCGGAAGGGTGAGGTCCAGACCACGCCTTTGTCAGTTCCATTGATCTTCACCTCTGCAATGCCCACATCTTTTACACTTCCCAGTTGGAGGAAGTATTGTTTTCCTTCCCGGGGTTCAGATTCCAGGGTGAAGCTCTTCTTATAAACCGCTGCTCCGGAGTAGTACCTGATTCCTTCGTCTGAATGTTGGGTCCAATCCAAAAGTTCAGGAAAAAGCACCGATTCGGGTCCTCCCCATTGGGGATCGAAGTGACCGTCCATTCCCCGGTTATCTCTTTCAGGGTTTCAAAATCGCTATAATTTCGATGTGCACTCCCTTGCTTTTTACTGGATATTTTCTTGTTGAATACCACCATGATTGCACCGTATGGTTCAAGGGTAAGCGGAACGGTTGTCAGTCCATCTTCTGGGTAAATGCTTTGGCTTCGCGAATATCCCCTCTTAAAGCATCCCATAACTCGGGTTGTTTTCCCGAAACACGGAACCGGGCAATAATCTTTTGTCTTTCGGTGGTCTGGTTGGTGACAAAATAGATATCCCTCTCACCCAATTGTATAATGAATGTAATCGAAGTCGGTTTTGCTGTCGTTTTCCAGAATATCAAAATCTGCCGGTAATTTTGTGAAAGCAAATAGTCTCTGGCCGACATGCCCCAGGCGACCTTTCCCTTGCCATAAGTTCGTTCACCAGTTTCAGTGCTGGCTTCCCCCCAGATCCTATCGGACAATTCACGAAAGTAATTTTGCGCCTCCTTCCCTCCCACCAGACTGATCTGCTTTTCCGGCTTTTGCCCCAGTACGGTAGCGCCTTCCTGTACCAGCTCTTCCATCTTTTCAAGCACAGCCAATGATAAAACCTTATGATCAGGTAAAACCAGAATACGGTATTTCACACCCCCGGGAACCACAATCTTTCCATCCTCCACCTTCAGCTGCAGAAAAATGCTTTCATCGCACACATCGTAATCAAAACCGGGCATGACCCCGGCAGGATCGGAATGTTTAAAAGGGAATACATTGGGCACATGGTCGCCGTAATAGTAGAGTACATCGGCCACAAATTTGCCTTCCTGCACCACGGACTGTGTCCGGTGCATGTAATCGATAAAAGCCCCAGACTGCTCCCACCAGGTCACCTGGGGATTTACATGCGTGCCAGCAAAGTATTCCTGTCCGGGCAGGCCCATTTCGGGTGGAGAACAGGTGAAGGTATGAAAATACATGCGGTTCAGTCCGGCACAAATTTCATGGTCGAAAGCTGACTTCTGGTCGTGCCACAACTCATCGTTCCAGTGGGGTCCGATGGTGGTAAAGGATTCTGCACCCACGATCTTTTTTCCATAAATATGGGCTGCTGAGGAGGCCTGTTTTAAAAAGAAGCGATTGTTGGGTTGCGGACGATGGGGTGAAGGCGACCAGAACTCACTCATCACAATATCACTGAATCCATAATTCTTGATCCCGTCCATGGGCCCGGCATGTGGACCGGCCGATTCGGGCTGAATTCCCATACCATAATTATGTGCATATTCCTGGAAACGGGCATAGTGATTATAGGCCACCAGGTCGGCCAGTGTTTTTCTGAAATCGGCCAGAAAGGCATTGGAGCTTTCCATGTCATCCACCACGTAGCCTGCCACAATAGGCAAATAACTTATCAGGTCGTATCCCCGGTAATGCATGAATTCTTCCGGAAACTTATCGGTCCAGTTCATTCCCCCGCATTCCCAGCTGTCTGTTTCCATGTATTTCAGGGTGGTTCCCACATGCTCGCCTGCCGCTTCGAAAATAGGATCCACCACATCCTCCCAGTAAAAATCAAATGCTTCCTTGCTCATGTAATCCAGTACACTTCCCTGCCAGTCGTTGCTGGAAGTGGAAACATGCGAAGAAGTACAGGTATAACCGATGCGCAGGACAACCCACTCCCCCTCTGGAATTTCCCAGTTAAGCATTCCAGTGGCATCCATCCGGGAAGACAAATTAATGATCTCATGCCTATCCACCCTGTAGACTTCTTCCTCCTGGTCCTGATCGACCCTTCTTTGTCCAAGCAAAAAACGACAGTCGGGTGCCGATCCTCCCAGTTCATGAAAGCCCAGTTTTAGATCCAGGTCTGAAATGCCCTCCTTGATTTTATTTGATGCATCGATGGGGAAAGCCAGTACAGCAATATCCTTGTAATAATCCAGGCGGCTTTCCGGCTGTCAAGTTGTAAGGATACCATGTTGTCGCCCGATACCCTTGTCTGGAATAGGTAAGCTGTTTGGCCGCATACTGCGGTGTTACCCTGGGACCTCCCAGGTTCCAGCCGCTCTGGATGTTAAATCCCATTTGCAGACCCAGGCGTCTGGCCTCATCCAGGGCAAAACAAATAACTCGTTCCAGGAGTCGGAACCATAGAGGGGCCCATCAGGAATATCCCTGTTTCCCCGCTGGTTATGCCCGCCTGCATCAAAGATCATGGCCCCGTGGAAATTCCGGGATTTCATGGCCTCCAGGTCTTTGGTGATGGCTGCCTTATTTACATTGCCGTTGAGCCACCACCACCAGCAATTAACACCACTATTGACTTCAGGATTCTTAAAGTTGTCTTTTACCTGATTAAATATGTCCTCAGGATTCTCAGTTTTTGTTTTTTGGCTGTTGCATCCCAGTAACAATAGACCGAGGACAATAAATATTGCATATTTCAAGATCAGTTTTTCCATTCTTATCTGGATTCAAATTGTGGTTAATATCTATTCAATCTTACCATGTTTGTAACATAGCTCGATAAATTTCAATACACGTTCGGGACTTACATCATTCTGGATGATATGGGCAGGTGAGATCATATAGCCCCCGCCTTCCCCCAGTATTTTTATCTTCTCCATGATATCCTTTTCAAGCTCTTCATCGCTGCCCTTGGGAAGCAGGTCCTGCTGATCGATGGCTCCCCAGAAAGAAAAAAGATCCCCAAAACCATCCTTCATGTCCCTGGGAAGGTGTCCGGGTACATCGGGCTGTACCGGATTAAACACCTCGAATCCCATTTCATGGATGTCTCTTAAGAACTCACTTACCGCCCCGTCGCAATGCAGGATGGGGATGATATCAGGCTTCTTATCCTTAAAGCGCTGGATCATCTCGGTGTAAAAGGGTTTGAGTTGTTTCCTGAAGGTTTCCGGGTCCATGATCAGGCTCTGCTGGGTGCCAAAATCATCTCCGAACCAGATGGCATCCACCCCCTTATCGATCAGGCGCAGACCTATTTCGGTCTGAAACTCTGCACAGGCCTTAAACAGGGGAATCACATATTCGGTCTCCATCATCATATCCACCAGCAGTTTCTCCATCCCTGCCAGCTGGTGCCCCAGTGAAAACACGGTGACCTCAATATCCCCGAATACCAGGTATTCATCATGGTACTTTTTAACCAGGGCCTCCGCATCCCGGTAGCGACCTGGTGCATCCGGATCGGGAAAGGCAAAGTTGTCAATATCTGCTTTGGTCTGAGCATGTGCCAGTGGATAATCCACCACCTCCACGTAGATATCTCCCTGGCGCATTCGCATTTGATACTCGTTGAGCCAATGCCCTTTCTCATCAGGCTCGATCTTATAATCATCCGACACTGAGGCCCCGGTTACCACCACATCGCTGCCCATGGCAGTGCGCAATTCATTGGCACTGATCCGGTAGGTAACATCTTCATAGAGGTTCTCGGTATAGTGAGCCGGAATACCCAGCTCCTTACTGAAATGGTCCGTTAACTGCCGGCACATCTCAAATTGCACAGGAACCCGGTCGGCTTTACCGGGGATTCTTCCAAATGTTTTTAGTACACGTTCTCTTGCATTCATATTTTTCGTGTTAATTTCAAGCCTTCATTCTCTCCTTTCAAAGGAAAGGATCAGGAACCAACACTCTTCCTGATTTCCGATGGAGATAGTCCCAGTTTATTTTTAAAAACCCTGCTGAAATAGTAGATGGACTGGAAGCCCAATTCATAGCTGATTTCTTTGACACTCTTGTCGGAATAAAGCAGCATCTCCTTGGCTCTCAATACCTTCAAATCCAGGTGATACTGTACCGGGGGTACCCCTGTGTACTTTTTGAACATCTTCCTGAAATAGGAGTAACCAATGTTGTTCTCTTCCGCGAAACTCTGGAAATTGATCTCCGACTCCACATTCTCCCGGATGGAGAAACAGGCATTCTGAATGATCTTTTCCACACGCTTTCCACTAAAATCTTTTTGTTTATCAAAGGATACGATAAACCCGAGCATTTTCATGATCATCCCTGATGCTACCTGCTGATAGCCGGGTTTCTCCTCCATCACATAATTAAAGATCTTATAATAGGAATCGATGATCTCCTCGTTTCGACCGATTTCAATCACAGCATTCTTGGAAGTAAACCAGGGGCGACCGAATATCTGGTGGGCGATATGACCTGAAAATCCCACATAATTCTCCACCCACCCTGTACCTTCCAAGGGTTTATAACGGTGCCAGCGACCTGGTTTGGTGAAAATTAAAGAACCGGGCTTTACTTTGAATTTCCCGCTGTGGCTCTCATAGACTCCTTCACCGTTGGTAATGTAATTGATCTGATATTCATTCAGAATACGGCCCTGCTCGTAGTTGAAATAGTATCCAGAGGGGTGAGAATTTGGAGGATATACCACACCAGGCTCTATCTCCGTCTTTCCTGCACAATTCAGGAACAGTCCCCAGTCTTTGTCCTCCTGGGCCGGATTTAAATATTTAAAAAAGTCTTCCAAGCTATCTTGTGCTATTGCCCTTTAATGGTTCGTGGAACAAATTAGAAAAAAGATCTGTACAAAGAGATTATGCCATGCTCATTTTGTGCAAACAATTGACCAAAATGTCTATTGATGAAGGCCTGGATACCCCGTAATTTTGAATTAAAATCAATTCAACATGCATAAAAGACTTGCATTTAAAATGAAGCTCAAACCCGGAACGATTTCAGAGTATAAAAAACGCCATGATGAGATCTGGCCCGAACTTCATAAACTCCTGAAGGATTCCGGCCTTTCGGAATACAGCATTTTCTTTGATGAAGAGACCCATACTGCTCTTTGCCTTTCAAAAGCAGGCAGGTGACCAGGGATCTCAGGATCTGGGAAAAACAGAGATTGTTCAGCGCTGGTGGAAATACATGGCCGACATGATGGAAACCAATCCTGATAACTCTCCGGTTTCCACCCCGCTGGAAGAGGTGTTTTTCATGGAATAATTGAATCCATAGAAATAGAAATATGAGTCAATCAGAAAGCGTTAAAAGAGCATTTGAAGCAGCGAAAGATCAATATGCCCAGATAGGGGTGGATGTGGAGAGTGCCATGAAGCAATTGGATGCATTCCCCATTTCCCTGCATTGCTGGCAGGCCGACGATGTGGGAGGTTTTGAAACTCCCGATTCATCACTCTCCGGTGGAGGGATCCAGGCAACCGGGAACTATCCGGGGAAAGCCACAAATATCCCGGAGCACCGCATGGACCTGGAAAAAGCCATGAGCCTGATTCCCGGAAAACAGCGCCTGAACCTGCATGCCATCTATGGTGATTTCCAGGGGGAACTGGTGGACCGTGACCAGATTGAACTCAAGCATTTCCAGAGCTGGATCGACTGGGCCAAAGACCAGGGGATCGGCATGGACTTCAATTGCAGTGTATTCTCACACCCCAAGGCCAGTGACGACCTGACCCTATCCCATAAGAATAAAGAGATTCGTGATTTCTGGATCGAACACACCAAAAGGTGCCGTGCCATTGGTGCAGAAATGGGAAAACAACTGGGAAGTCCCTCCATTCACAACATCTGGATCCAGGATGGCTCCAAAGACCTGCCTGTGGATCGCTATACACACCGCGCCATCCTCAAGGATTCTCTGGATGAGATCTTTTCTGAAAAATACAGCAAGGACCACCTGAAGGATGCCATTGAAAGTAAGCTTTTCGGAATCGGACTGGAAGCCATGACCGTGGGTAATTCAGAGTTTTACCTGGCTTATGCTGTGGCCAACCAGACATTGATCTGCCTGGACAGCGGCCACTTCCATCCCACCGAGCAGGTGGGAGATAAGATCTCCTCTGCCCTCCTGTTTGTGCCTGAGATCCTCCTGCATGTGACCAGGCCCATCCGCTGGGACTCCGACCATGTGGTTACCCTGAATGACGATACCATGCTGATTGCACAGGAGATTGTCAGGTGCAATGCCCTGGACAGGGTGCATATGGGACTCGACTTTTTCGATGCAAGCATCAACCGGATCGGCGCCTATGTAGTGGGTACCCGTGCCGCACAGCAAGCCATGCTTTTTGCCCTTCTCGAGCCTAGGGAAATGCTCCTGAAGTATGAAGAGAGAGGTCAGTTCTTCGAGCGGCTGGCCATGCTGGAATTACTCAAAACCAAACCCTTTGGAGCCATATGGGATTATTACTGCCTGAAGCATGATGTACCTGTTGCTCAGGATTTTATTACTGATATTCAGCAGTATGAGAAGGATGTGCTGAGCAAACGACAATAAGTAGTAGTTTTTTTAAAGAGATGAAAAACACCATTCTGATAATATTCCTGTTATCATTCCTTTTTTCATGCAATAAGAAAATTGAAAAACCTAACATCGTATTTGTTTTTGCCGATCAATGGCGGGCACAATCAATGGGGTATGCCGGCAATCCAGATGTTATAACCCCAAATCTTGACAAGCTTGCATCGGAGGGAGTATGTTTTTCGAATGCCGTTTCAACCAGTCCTGTATGCACACCTTACAGAGCTATGTTGCTCACAGGAAAATATGTATTGAAAAATGGTATGTTTATGAATGATATTTCGCTTGATCCTGACTCCGAGAGTTTTGCGAAACTATTTAAACAACAGGGCTACCATACTGCTTATATTGGGAAATGGCACCTTGATGGGAATGGACGCTCTTCATTTATACCAAAAGAAAGGCGACAGGGCTTCGACTATTGGAAGGTCTTAGAGTGTTCTCATAGTTATAATAACTCGAAATACTGGGGAAATGATGACCAATTGCATACCTGGGAGGGTTACGATGCAGAAGCTCAAACGAAGGATGCAATTGCCTATATCGAAAAACATTCGAAAGATAAAAATCCCTTTTGCCTGATGCTTTCCTGGGGACCTCCTCATGCTCCCTATAAAACGGCACCTAAAGAATTCCAGGATTTATATGAAAATATGGATGTACAGGTAAGGCCAAACGTGCCAGAAGATTTAATTGAAGAAACAAAGGCCAAATTAAAAGGGTATTATGCCCATTGTTCCGCACTTGACAGCTATATCAGACAATTACAGGAGGCTATCAGGCGAAGTAATATTGAAGACAATACCATCTTTGTTTTTACTTCAGACCATGGAGATATGATTAATAGTCATGGTCAAATGAAGAAGCAAAGAATATATGAAGAATCGGCTAAAGTACCTTTCATTATTAAATATCCGGCATTGCTGGGGAAAGAGGGAAAGAAAAGTGATTTCCTGTTAAACACCCTGGATATATTGCCTACGATGTTGGGAATGTCGGGTTTGAATGTGCCCGATGGTTTAGATGGAGAAGATATAACCGAGGTAATTCTTGGCAACAAAGAGGATGATCGGGAGGCTGCTCTTGTTACATGTATTCAACCTTTTGGTCAATGGTCCAGAGATCATGGCGGGAGGGAATTCAGAGGTATCATAACAAAAAAATATACCTATGCTCAGGATTTGTCAGGCGATTGGTTGCTCTTTGATAATGTGGCCGATCCATACCAGTTAAATAATCTTATTGGAAATCCATCTTTTGACGATACTTCTAAAGAGTTAGAAGAATTGCTCTCCCGGGAGCTCAAACGCCTGGGGGATGATTTTTTATCAGGACCATCCTATTTAAAAAAGTTTGGACATATGGTTGATTCAAGCGGAACTGTACCCTATAAAAACTGATCAGATGGAGGATTTGCTTAAGAAGTTTCTAACTTGAAATCAAAAGTTCGCTATGGTAAATTGGAAAAAACTGCAGAACGGCTCTGATATTCGTGGAGTGGCACTGGAAGGCGTCAGGGATGAGAAGGTAAACCTTAGTGGAAATGTCGCCATGAAATTGGGACAGGCATTTGCCGCATGGTTGGAAAAAAATGGTAAAGGCCTGAAGAAGGTAGCTGTAGGTACAGACTCAAGGATATCAGGCAAGAAGTTGAAGAAGGCATTTATCGATGGGCTGTCAGATTCTGGTTTTGATGTACTCGATTGCGGACTTGCCTCAACCCCTGCCATGTTTATGACCACCATCAATGAAAATATCGGAGTTGAAGGAGGTGTTATGCTTACAGCAAGTCACCTGCCTTTTAACCGGAACGGTATGAAGTTTTTTACCGAAAAAGGTGGTTTCGACAAGGGCAATGTTTCAGATCTTCTAAGGATCGCTTCCAGGGAGGAATTCATTGTTACCGATACAAAAGGCAGCGTACAAAAAATCGATTTCATCTCTGAATATGCAAATTTCCTGGTGGAAACCATTCGAAAGGGAGTGAATGACCCCGCTCAATACAATACTCCCCTGGCCGGGCTCAAAATCATTGTGGACGCAGGAAATGGAGCGGGTGGATTCTTTGCGGGAAAAGTACTTGAACCCCTGGGGGCTGATATTTCAGGAAGTCAGTTCCTGAACCCGGATGGGCGCTTTCCCAACCATGTGCCCAATCCGGAAGATGCAAAGGCCATGGAATCAATTTGCTCTGCAGTAATTCGGGAAAAAGCTGACCTGGGAATAATTTTCGACACGGATGTGGACCGGGCAGCCATTGTGGATGCTGAGGGAAATGCGATCAACCGTAACGATCTGATCGCCTTGATCTCTTCGGTGATCCTGGAAGAACACCCGGGTTCGGCCATCGTTACCGATTCCATCACCTCATCGGGACTCAACTGGTTTATCACCAAACACCTTAAAGGGGTTCACCACCGCTTTAAAAGGGGCTACAAGAATGTGATCAATGAATCGCTGCGACTCAATGCGGAGGGCGTGGAATCGTGGCTGGCCATAGAGACTTCCGGCCATGCTGCACTGAAAGAGAATCATTTCCTTGATGACGGAGCCTACCTGGTGGCCAAACTTCTGATCCAGATGGCGAAGATGAAGCAGAAGGGTCAAACGCTAAGCGGCCTCATTGAATCCCTGCCCCATCCCCTTGAAGAGGGAGAATTCCGACTTAATATCCGGACCAAAGAATTTGGAAGTTATGGTGAAGAGTCCTGAAAAACTGGCCGTGATGATCGAAAAGGAAGCGGACTGGTCGCCCGAAATGCCCAATTACGAAGGGATCAGGGTAAACTGCACTGCCAAGGAAGAGGATGGCTGGTTCCTGCTCCGGATGTCCCTGCACGATCCGGTCATGCCCCTGAATGTGGAGTCAAATGCCCATGGAGGTGTTAACGCAATCACCAGTCGATTGCATAAGCTGCTCCACACATTTAAACATCTTGGACTTGATGCACTGAAAAGTGCCACTTAGTAAGCCCCGAACTCATAGGCCGCCTCATACATGGCCAGTATATTTTCAGGGGGTACCCCTGCCTGGATGTTGTGTACATTGTTAAAGACATAGCCTCCGCCAGGTTTGAAAGCTTCCATATTTGCCTTTACGTTGGATTTGACCTCCTCCGGGGAAACAAAGGGCAGAATATGCTGGGAGTCAATCCCTCCTCCCCAGAAAACGAGCTCTTTACCAAAACGCTTTTTCAGGAACTCCGGATCCATGCCCTTCGCTGTGATCTGTACCGGGTTCAGGATATCGATTCCATTGTCCATCAAATCGGGAATATACTCCACCACCGCTCCACAGCTATGGTACCAGATTTTGGATTTTGTCAGGGACTTGATATGCTGAACCAGTTTCTTTTGCCTGGGCTTAACCACCGAACGGTAGAACTCAGGTGGGAAGAGAGGACCGTTTTGCCCCGCCAGGTCATCTCCTATCATCACCACATCAATGATATCGCCTATCTCCTTCATAAAGCCAGTATAATAGTCGAGCCAGAACTTCAGCACCCTATCCAGCAGTGCCTCACAAAATGAGGGATTCTCCATCATATCCATAAACCATCTTTCAAGTCCCCTCATATACCAGCAGGTCTCATATACCACCCCTCCGATCCCTGTTGAGACAGCATAGGGCGTATTTTCCCTGATCTTCAGCACCTCTTCCCTGACCCCCTCGAAGCGGGAAGGATCGGATCCGTCGGGAAAAGGATAGGATGCAATATCCTCCATTGTGGCCTCTGCCAGGGGATGGTGGGTGATATCCATATAGAGCTGCTGTTTGTCCGGCATGGACCAGACTACCCCGAATTCATCCCTGAGATCGTGCCAGAGCTCCCCCTTTCGGATATTCTGCCGGATGGTCCCGTCAAAACTATCCGGCCCTTTTGCAGACACATAACGAAAATCCACTTTGAGCAAAGCCAGGATCTCTTCGCTGGGCCTGACCAGTTGCTGTACCGGATCGAGCATCACGATCTCCTCATCCTTTCCCAGGTAGCTGAGCAGATCCATGTAGGCTTTCTTATGGATCCCCGATTGAAATCCACCCAGATCGATGGGGACCCGGTCAGGGGTCTGAAAATTGAGGGCTGCAAGAACCCTTTCCCGGGAAGTCATCTGCCTGATGGTGTCCATCTTCTAACTTGTTTATTGTAACGGTCGTATATATGAATCTGATCTAGCCTTTTGCCACGCTCCTGCGGTAATTCTCCACCTCCCAGTTATCAATAAAGCTAATCTGCTCCCGGTCATGAAATGAGGACCTCCAAACTGTTCTGACAGGTAAGAGATCTTCATCATATCTGTGAACACCTCCAGCACGGTCTGGATGGACTTCTCATTCTCTTCAACGATTATCAGCCCCCCCTTCTCTTCCACTATTACCTTGGGATAATAGCCCCAGCCCTTTTCAAATTCCTCCAATCTAAGCTCTGCCTCTATCCCCTTCACTCCTTCTTCCAGAAACAGGTAGTTGGATTTGCAGTAAACAATAATATCCGGGGTGAAGGGCCTGCTGATCTTCTGGTACTGCTCACTGCTTGCAGAGAAATGATCCGACAGCGGACTTCTGAAGGTCTTTGACACCAGGTTCCGGGAAGCATAATGGTCCAAAACAATGGAGGAAAGCTCTGATTGATATTCTTCCATTTTTCCTGAAGGAAGCTCCAGATCTTTCCCTTCTCTGATCCTGGATTCAATGGAATCGTAAATGTCTTTCACTTCCGAGATGCTATTGGCTCCCACAAAAACTCCGTGATTTTGCAGAAATATGATTTTTGGAGCGGAACCGTAATGCTGTCGATAGGTCTGGATCTCTGCCTGAAGTTTCTTGAACAGGATATAGCCCGGATCGGTATACTCCACATAAAGGGCCTCCCTTCCGAATCGCTCCTCTACTTCTTTCTGTGCATCCTTGGCACACATCACTGCATTAACAAGGGTTGGGTGGGTATGGACGATATATGCATAATCGATCAGGTTATGGAGAGAGGTTTCCACCGATGGACGCAAATTTTCCGGGGAGATGATGGCCTTTTGCATATCACTTTTAACCTGTTCTTCCCTTAGTACTGAATCCTCACTGTAAGTATTCTCCTCAATTTCCCGCAACTTCTGCCTGGAGAGGCATACAAATCCGCTTTCCCCGATTCCTGCCAGGGGGATCCCGCTGGCCTTAATCCAGATCCGCTCATCATCCTTAAAAGAGGTATTTCCACCCCCGGCAATCACATAGGCAGGATCATTCCCGTAGTGCCTGGAGATCTCGATCAATTGTTGAATATCACTCATTCTAATTAGTGCCTGTCTATAATGAATTTCCAATGCCCACAAGAAAAACAGAGAGAAGGATCACTGAAATACCTGCTATGATGGTCCACTTTGTTTTCTTTGCAACCCCTTTCCATTCCTTGCGGTATATCCCCCACATGTTTGCAGTAAGAATGATGGTGGACATGTGCAGGATCCACGAGCTTGCGCCATTCCCCAGTTTACTCTCCCCCATTCCATAAAAAAAGAACTGAAGGAACCAGGTAGTACCGGCCATTGCTGAGAACATTAGATTCCTGACGATGGGAGAATTTTTGTTAACAAAGTCGCCATAGGACTTATTCTTAATGCTTAAGATGGTGGTCCATATTAAATTGGTGCTTAGCCCCCCCCAGAGAATCACAACGAAAGTCACGTTATTCTGGAAAAGTGGATTGCACCCGGTAGCGACAGCGGCCTCCGCCATGGGCTTTCCTGCTTCGATACCAAAATTAAAAAATGAACTTAAGATGCCTGACAGCACAGCAATGATAAGCCCTTTCACCAGGCTGAACTCCGGCACACTGGCCTTTTGAGCCTCCTTTGAGAGCTCTCGTTCCTTCATCATACCTGCTTTCCCGGAAATAGCAATACCTATAAGGCATACAACTACACCCAGGAGCACCAGCTGACCTCCCTGGGTGCCCATCATATCCGTAAAGGAGACTTTCCCATCTGTGGGATTGATGTTATAATAGATGGAAGGAACAATGGCTCCAAATGCCGCACAGAAGCCAAGTACCACCGAATTACCCAGGGACATGCCCAGGTACCTGACTCCCAAACCATATGAAAGTCCTCCAATACCCCAGAGCAAACCCATGAGAAAGGTGAAGTAGAAGATCTGCCGGGAGCTTGCCGCAATAATTTCAGCGAATCCCGGAACTGTCAACCAGGCTGCCAGAGGGGGTACTATCAGCCAGGAAAAAAGCCCTCCTACTATCCAGTAACTTTCCCAGGCCCATCCTTTGACCTTGTTGAAAGGCATGTAAAAACTTCCTGATGCAATCCCTCCAATGGAGTGATACAGTACTCCCAACAATGCTTGCATATGCTACGTATTTTCAGATTTACAGAACTGTTTGACTTTTTGGTAGAAACCAAAAATACAACCTTTTAAAAATATACCCGTATTCAGCCATCATCAATACACAATTTGACATTTAAGTTGCATTTTTTGGGACTGGAATTTTGCATACTGCAAGCTTCATTTTGCTTGCAGCTCAAGGAATCCTCACTCCTGTAATACCCCGGGCCCTTGCCTATATGGCCGGAAATTTCCAGGGAGCCCTGTATGCCGGTGTCAGTAGTGCGTCCGCTTTGTCAGAGCTGGTAATCCTTCGATTTTTCTCATCGTAAACCACACGGTCATTGGCCCAGTAGGCTATGTTTCCCAGATGTGCATACAGGGCAGAACGGTGTCCAAACTCGATCTCAGCATTCAGCGAGTCACCATAGCGGATGGCCCTGATAAAGTTCTCACAATGGTTGAGATGAGATTTATAATCGCTTTTCTCTTCCGGTACTGCCTCCATGCGCCACTCCTCTCCTGAGCTTTCAGGAAATACCCTCCACTTGTCACGATCCGCCACCAGGGTGCCATTGCTTCCTATAAACTTCACCCCGTAACTCTGGTCGTAAGGACCGTTTTCGATGCCCCCGTTATGCTCCCATATCATATTGTACCCCTCCATTTCGTACAGAACACTCAGGGTATCCGGCATCTCCAGGGCACGATCCTGACTGGCAAAATTCCCTCCCAGTGACTGCACGGATAAGGGAGCGGATTTCACGTCCATGGCCCAAAGCCCCATATCGATAAGGTGTACTCCCCAATCGCTCAGAAGTCCTCCCCCATAGTCTCTGAACATCCTCCAGGATCCATGGAAGCGGTTCTTATTGAAGGGGCGCATGGGTGCCGGTCCCAGCCATCGATCATAATCTACGCCCTCCGGAGCCTCCGAATCGGGCACGGGCATATTGCCTGCACCGTAATTAAAGTTACCCCAGAATTTCACCTGGCGGATTGTTCCCAGTTTACCCGATTTCACAAATTCAATGGCGCTAAGCCAATGTGCACCGCTGCGTTGCTGCTGACCCACCTGGACCAGGCTCTTATACTTTCTGGCCGCATCCAGCATCACATTAATCTCCCCCACCGAGTTGGCCAGGGGCTTCTCCACATAGACGTGCTTCCCGGCCTCACAGGCCTCCACTGCAGGCAGACAGTGCCAGTGATCTGGTGTACCGATTATCACTGCATCTATATCTTTGTTGTCCAAAACCATACGGTAATCCATGGTAATATTGGGCCTTGGCCCGGCATTCATTGGAAAGAGCTTAAGCTTGTCGTCCAGCACATTCCCGTCCACATCGCAGAGGGTATGACACTCCACATTGGGTTGTTTCAGGATATCCTCCAGGTCGTACCAACCCATATTTCGGGCACCGATAAGAGCCACATTAATTCGGTCATTAGCGCCCAGCACCCGGGAAGGTGACAAAAAGGAGGCTGATAGTGAAGAAGAAGCTCCGAGTCCGGCAGCTGCTGCTGCTGAAGTTTTAATAAAAGATCTGCGATTGGGCATGGGGAAGAAGTTAGTGGGTTAATAAGTTAGTAAGTTATTAAAAAATAAGAGTTTAGAAATTGACGTCTGTCCATACGGAGGCTTTTGTTGCCTGTAAATTATAACAAATACTCCAAATAATTATTACTTTTAGTGCTCTTCACCTAACTAAGATCCAACATGAACAATTTATCTTCAAACCGACGCACATTTCTAAAAACAACGGCAGCGGCGGCAGCCGGCATCACTATAATCCCCAGCCATGTGATGGGTAAAGCCCTGGGACATGTGGCTCCCAGTGATAAATTGAATATCGCTGGTGTTGGTATCGGAGGAAAAGGAAGGGTTAACCTGAGAGCCATGTCCAGTGAAAATATTGTGGCTTTGTGTGATGTGGACTGGAAATACGCACAGGCATGCTTTGAAGATTATCCTGCTGCAAGACGATATTGGGACTGGCGAATTATGCTGGAGGAGATGGGAGATGACATTGATGCCATTATGATCGCCACATCCGACCATACTCATGCAGCAATAGCAGCCACAGCCATCAAAATGGGTAAACACGTTTATTGTCAGAAGCCCCTCACCCATTCGGTCTACGAATCAAGGTTGTTAACAAATCTGGCCAGAGAATATAAGGTTGCCACCCAGATGGGTAACCAGGGAAACTCTTCCCCGGAAGCCCGAACTGTTGAAGAATGGATTCAGGCAGGTGAGATAGGAGAAGTGAAAGAGGTACATGCATGGACCAACCGCCCCATTTGGCCACAGGGACTGGAGCGCCCCAAAGAGGTGATGACCGCACCGGATACCATGAACTGGGATCTGTTCATCGGCCCGGCTCCCATGAGACCTTTCCACGAAATCTATACTCCCTGGAACTGGAGGGGATGGTGGGATTTCGGTACAGGCGCCCTGGGTGATATGGCTATCCATATCCTCAATCCCGTTTTCAGCTCAATGAAACTTGGATACCCAACCAAGGTCCAGGGATCATCCACACTGGTAAATACTGAGTCGGCTCCACAGGCCCAAAGGGTGGAGTACACCTTTCCGGAAAGAGAGGGTCTTCCCGAAGTCAAAGTTAGCTGGTATGATGGTGGCATGATGCCCCCCAGGCCAGTAGAACTGGCAGATGGAGAACCTATGATGCAAGATGAAATGGGCGGTTGTTTATTTGTGGGTTCCAAAGATAAAATGATCTGCAACCTGGGCGGAATCAATCCCCGCCTGCTTTCCGGACGCGTACCTGATGTTCCGGAGACACTTCGCAGGGTAAAAGATTATCCCACAGGTGGTATCCAGGATGGTCCCCATGAGCAGGACTGGGTAAGGGCCTGTAAAGAATCTCCAGACAACAGGGTGCAGCCTTTCTCCAACTTCGACATGGCCGGACCATTCAATGAAATGGTTGTAATGGGAGTGCTGGCTGTTCGCCTGCAGAGCCTCGACCGGGAGCTTAAATGGGACGGCCCCAATATGAAGTTCACCAATATCACCAGCAGTGACGAGCTACGGGTAGTCACATCCGACGATTTCAATGTTATTGATGGCCATCCCACTTTCGATACCAGGTATGTCACGCTCAATGCTGAGGAGACAGTTAAAGAGTATATCAAACACAACTACAGGGAGGGATGGACACTTCCAGAATAACTGAAAACTAAATAATTTATAACTGACTTATGAGAACGAATATTTCTTTGTTTACCGCAATATTATTGTTAACACTCTGTGGCTGCAAATCCACAAAAGTCACCAAATCTTCCCATACCCCATCAGCTGAGACCAAACACAATATGCTGTCCTCCGAAGACATCAAGAACGGCTTTGTCCTGTTGTTCGATGGGAAAACCACTGATGGCTGGCATAACTGGAACGATGATGTCATTTCCGGATGGATTGTGGAAGACGGCTGCCTTGTAGGACAGGGACTGGGAGGCGATATCGGAGGCGATATTATTTCTGAGAAGGAATATGATAATTTTCATCTGAAATGGGAATGGAAACTTGGAGACCATGGCAACAGCGGGGTCATGTACCATGTGGTGGAGGATGCTAAATATAATGCAGCTTATGAAACCGGACCGGAGTATCAGATGATTGAGGACGACGATTTCAGGGATGAAGAGGGGAATCCTTATCCCCTTGAGGATTGGCAAAAAACCGCTGCTGACTATGCCATGTATTTGCCCAACGACCAGAAGCAGGTGAACCTGAGGGATTGGAACAGCTCCGAAATATTATTTACACCTGAGAAAGCCGAATACTGGCTGAATGGCAAAAAAGTGCTTGAATTTGTTCCCTGGAGCGATGACTGGGACAAGCGACGCAACAGCGGAAAATGGGATGCCTATCCTGATTACGGTTTTGCCAAAACCGGAAAAATCTGCCTCCAGGACCATGGAAGCAAAGTATGGTTCCGGAACATTAAGATCAAGGAGCTGTAGTGAAGGGGCGTGCATATTTGTGGTTCATCTCTCTGGTGGCCACCATCGGGGGACTGATGTTCGGATTTGATGTGGGCATTATATCAGGTGCTATTCCTTTTATTCAACCCTATTTTGGATGGACCGAACTACAACTGGGTTGGGGCGTCAGCTCCATCCTGGTGGGAGCTATCATAGGGGCATTCGGAACAGGATCACTCACAGAGAAATATGGCCGGAAAGGGCTATTGATCTCGGTGGCACTTTTCTTTGCCGTTTCCTGCGCAGGAATGGCCCTGGCCACAACCCAGGTCTTCTTTATCTCCTTCAGGGTGCTGGGGGGACTGGCTGTTGGAGCAGTATCGGTACTTTCACCCATGTACGTGGCCGAGGTGGCTCCCCCAAAAATAAGGGGAACACTTATAACCATATACCAATTGGCTATCACCTTGGGGATCCTGGTCTCCTACCTGGTTAACTTTGCCCTGCACGATGTGGAGAATAACTGGCGCTGGATGTTTGCAACCGGACTACTTCCTTCCATTACCTTTTTTGTAGGCTTATTCTTTATCCCGGAGAGTCCGCGCTGGCTGGTTAAAGCAGGTTTTAAAGAGAAGGCTCGCGTGGTGCTGGAACGCATTGGTGGAGCAGATTTTGCTGGATCGGAAATCTCTGAAATTGAGCATAGCCTGAAAGATTCCGGCAAGGGATCCGCCCTGAAGATGCTCTTTTCCAGGCGCTACCGGAAAGTAATTATTCTGGGACTTTTGCTTTCGGTGTTTGTACAGATCTCAGGAATCAATACGGTGGTGGATTATGCGCCTAAAATATTGATCGCGGCCGGACTGGAGATCCGGAATGCACTCTTGCAGACATCCCTTATCGGGCTTGTGAATTTTGCCTTTACCTTCATTGCCGTCTGGCTTATTGACCGGCTGGGGCGCAGGACCTTCTATATCATCGGATCATCGGGAATGGCAGTAACCCTGCTTATGCTGGCTGCTGCTTTTCATTTTGAACTGAATCCGATCTTTACCACTATCTGCATCATGCTATTCATCGCCTTCTTTGCCTCCTGTATTGGTCCGGCATTCTGGACCCTGGTGGCAGAGATGTTCCCCAACCAGATCAGGGGCCAGGCTGTAGCCCTGGCCTCCTTTACCCAGTGGGTGTTTAACTTCCTGGTGATACTTCTCTTTCCTTATGTACTCGATGCATTCGGGGGATCATTAACCTTCCTCTTCCTGGCCAGTATGGCCTTTATTCAGCTACTGATTGCCTGGTTCTTTATTAAGGAAACCAAGGGCAAATCGCTGGAAGAGATTGAAGGGCTCTGGTCCAAACAGAAAACTTAAAAATCAGTATCAGGTTCAACTAAATCAAGCTCCTGGATCCAGATATTGCGATATAACACCGAGTAACCCTCGGCCTGCAGCTTGATGCCTCCAGGGCTGTCGGTAATGCCCTTGCCGCCATCGTTGCCTCCATCGATTCCGGAGTTGGCTCCACCCCATACCTGGTTGATTCCGATATTGGAGTAAACCTTAATGCCGTTAAAGTAATTGGATACCATCGCTTTTTCTGTTCGCTTGCCATCCTTAAAACGTGCAGCCCTGAATACCATATCATAGGAATTCCATTTCCCCACCCCATTGTAAGCATAGTATGGAGAATCAATCTCATTGATTACAGCAGCCATTCCATGCCGGGTCGAATCATTATCCAGGATCTGGATCTCATAGCGGTTCTGCAGGTAGACTCCCGAATTGCCTCCCTCCTGTTCTATCAGGAACTCCACGTGTATCCTGAAATCGCGATACTCCTTTTTAGTCACAATATCGGCCGAACCATATTTATGATCCACCACGGCAGGATCGTCAGAGCTCATCACGGTTCCCTTATCCACAGGATCAGCTACAATCTCCCATTTAATTGGCATCTCGGCGGCAAACCTGGGGCCCTCCCAGTAGATCCAGTTCCCATGAAGTGATTCAGCAGTGCCGTCAAACAGCACCTCAGCTCCGGCAGGAGCTTTGGCTCCAATACCAACTGGATTCTGGCTGCATGCATTCAGCATCAAACAGAGATAATGCAATGGTCAGAATAGAAATAATTTTCATGGTCTTATATTTTTGGTATTGTTATATTCAATGTATTTTATCTCCCAATATCATCGGGCAAGCCCTTGTAGTGGCGGAATCCCTCCATGGGTTTCCCATCCCGCTCCTGGTGGATCCATCCCCTGAGCATTTCCTTTACCTTCTCTTCTTCCTCAGGCGACATTTCAGGACCCTTATAATCGGACCATCCGGAACTGAACTGACTTACATATTTGGTGAGGGCCTCCACTTTTCGCTCTTCCCATCCCGAAATATCCACCCAGGTATTCTTATCCTCCTCCGCTGAATCATATAGCATATATTCCGGTATGGTGTGTGCTTCTAATCCCTCATTTGTGATCTGTCCCTGGAACAGCAAGGGCCACATTGCAGCTCGTGCCGCATCGGCAGACAGATAGGCTGAGGCTCTGTGATCGGCCTTGTGCCAGCGCACATTTCCCTTTCCCGGATCAAAGGAGAAAAGCACATCCGGTTTGATCTTGCGAATCAACCTCACCAGCTCTGAAACCACTTCTTTTTTATCCTCAAACTCCAGCATGCCATCGTCATACCCGAAATTGATATAGTGATCAAGGGGTATCCCCATGGTGGCCAGGGCAGCCTGCTCCTCCTGTTTCCGGATCAGGGCCAGATCCATCATCCCCAGGTCGGGATCCTGTGTTCCAACATTACCCGTGGTAAGAATAGCAATATAGACCTCATTACCATTGGCATTCAACATTCCCAGGGTACCCATGGAGTAGGAATCATCATCGGGATGT
The DNA here is from genome assembly GCA_963753765.1 of uncultured Bacteroidales bacterium. Classification (GTDB taxonomy): domain Bacteria; phylum Bacteroidota; class Bacteroidia; order Bacteroidales. The sequence continues at coordinate 100,377 of CAVWDQ010000019.1, read as the reverse complement.
GCCCCGATCAATAATATGGTTTTCCCGGTCCACTCTTCAACAGCCTGCTCAGGTTGAGCAAAGGCAAAAAGAGGAAGAGTCACCAGGATAAGGGTGATTAAAATGTGTTTCATGTTAATAGTTTTAGATGAAATTTTCAAATATCAATGTAGCTCTTAGCTTAGTCAAAATCAATCATGGCCTTCATTACCCCATCGCCATAGGCGGCCACAAGGTCAAAGGCTTCCTTGCTCTCCTGGAAACTGAAACGGTGGGTGGCCATGGCAGATACGGATATCTCTCCGGCGGCCATCATATCCAGGGCCGGCTGCACAGCCTCATTCTGCCTTCGCACATTTTGTATGCACAACTCCTTACGTCTGCTTTTGTCCACCGGGAAGGACCAGCGGTCAAACTCCGGGATCCCGATTACCATAAGCTTCCCGCCGGGTTTTAGCAGGTCTACAGCATTATCAATGGCATCCTGCTGTCCACAGCATTCAAATACCACATCCAGGAGCTCCGGTACTTTCCCTGTAATTTTTTCCACCACATCTTCGCTGTCGGGATTGCCTGTCAAAACTGCACCGTTTTCACGGGCAATCTGCAGGCGTTCATCAATTTTGTCTGTAACATACACCTCCTCAGCACCCATGGCCAGGGCTGGAAGCAATACGCTCATTCCTATGGGGCCAAATCCCAGGATGCCAACTTTTGCCCCTTTCATGGAAATAGATTGCTTTACTGCATAAAGTCCGATTGCCAGTGGTTCCGAAATGGCTGCTTCATCAAAGGACATCTGATCGGGAATCTTAAAGCAGCTGGTCTCTGGCATCACAATATACTCAGAAAGTGACCCCTCGGCCTGACCCGGGCAACCCAGAAAACGAAGATTCCGGCAGGTATGGGGACGTCCCGCCAGGCACTGGTCACATTCCCAGCAGGGCATGGCAGGCTCAATGGCAATACGATCGCCAGGTTTAACCATGGTCACACCTTTCCCCACTGCTTCAACCACTCCGGCGCCTTCATGTCCCACCGTAAAAGGATACTGCACCACCTGGCTGCCAATCTTTCCTGAAACATAGTAGTGAATATCCGATCCACATACACCCAGGGTCTTCATTTTTATCCGCACATCCCTGTCATTCAGAATGGAAGGAGTAGGGACCTCCTTCAATTCCATCTGCCGGATACCGGTTAGCATCATTGCTTTCATTATATTGGCATTTTAAGAGAAGAACTAAAAGTATTAAAATGAGAGCACTTTTTATCGGGGGGACAGGAAATATTTCCACTGCATCCGCAAAGCTTGCACTTTCAAGGGGAATTGACCTGAGCATTCTTAGCAGGGGCCAGCGAACACGAAGCGAATTAAGCGATGCCACCTGCATCACGGGAGATATCAACGAGATCGGCCATATCAAAGAGCAGCTCAGGGGACAGCGCTATGATGTTGTGGTAAATTTTATCGCCTATACACCTGCTGAAATTGAACGCGATATTCAACTCTTCTCAGGACGCTGTGATCAATACATTTTTATCAGCTCCGCCTCAGCCTACCAGAAGCCTCCCTCACATCCTGTGATTACCGAGTCGACCCCCCTGGCCAATCCATACTGGGACTACTCCCGGGATAAAATTGCCTGCGAAGAGCTCCTGATGAAGGCCTACCGCGAAAAGGGTTTCCCGGTCACCATTGTAAGGCCCTCCCATACCTATGAAACAGTGATCCCTGTTGCCATAGGAAGCTGGGAGGATTTTACCATAATCGACCGGATGAGAAAAGGGGGAACAGTGATTATTCACGGGGATGGCTCGTCCCTGTGGACTCTGACTCATTCACAGGATTTTGCAAAGGGATTTGTGGGTTTGATGGGGAATATGCAGGCCATCGGGCACAGCTTCCATATCACCTCCGACGAGCTTCTGAACTGGAATCAGATCTACCAGGCTGTTGCAGAAGCTGCAGGAGTTGAGCTCAAGGCAGTACATATTGCCACAGATTTCATCTGCCGGGAAGCAGATAAGCTGGGACAGGAGTGGATGCGGGGGAACCTGCTTGGAGATAAAGCCAACAGTGTGATTTTCGACAATACTAAAATAAAACGCTTTGTTCCCGGGTATACAGCCACCATTCCCTTCAAAGAAGGAATCAAAAGAACGGTGGATTGGTTTGATGCCCATCCTGACAGGATCCGTATAGATGCGGAAAACAACAGGCTGATGGATACCATCCTGGCTGCCTACCCTGGCTGAAGTCTATTTTGAACGGGGATGAAAGCTGATAATGGCCTCGCGCAGATATTCTCTGTCCAGGTGGGTATAAATCTCGGTGGTTGTGATTGACTCGTGCCCCAGCATCTCCTGCACGGCCCGAAGGTCAGCTCCTCCCTCCACCAGATGTGTGGCAAAGGAGTGCCTGAAGGTATGGGGACTCACTTTTTTCTTTATTCCGGTAGCTATTGCCAGCTCCTTAATAATGGTAAAGACCATGTTTCGTGTGAGCATCTTCCCCCTGCGATTCAGAAAAAGGATATCCTCATATCCAGGCTGAATGTCCAGGCTGTTCCGGTCGGGCATATAGAGATCGATTTCCTTCAGGGCACGCGGACTAACAGGTACCAGGCGTTCCTTGTCCCCTTTCCCAATCACCCGGATAAATCCTTCTGCCCTGAATATACCTGATATTTGCAGCTGTACCAGTTCGCTGACACGAAGACCACAGCTGTAGAGGGTTTCCAGCATTGCCCGGTTCCTTTGTCCCTGGGCTTTACTCAGATCAATTCCTTCCAGCATCCGGTCAATCTCACCCACGGTAAGTACCTCGGGCAATTTACTTCCCAGCCGGGGCCCTTCAAGCAATGCAGTGGGATTCTTCTCGATTAGTTCCTCAAGCAGGAGATAACGATAAAATGCCTTGATTCCGGATAAGATCCTGGCCTGACTCTTTGCTGAAAGTCCCAGCTCACTGATCCAGATCAGAAAGAGACCCAGCTGCTCCTGGTCCAGCTCTTCCACACCTGCCTCAATTTGTGCACTCTCCATGAATTGTTTCAGTTTTCCTATATCAGAAAGATAGGCCTCAATTGAGTTAGGCGACAGTCCCTTTTCCAGTTTCAGGAAGCCTTCATACTCCTTTATAATAAACTGCCACTTCATCAGAAAGGAAATCGTTCAATCATTAAGATCAGGGATATCCCGAGTCCGGCCCCGCTCAGCAAGACGTGCCACTCCCGCCTTGGAAGTCCCAGTAAATCCACCACTACCTTAGTGAGTAACATAATGATGCTGACAATAATGATCTGGCCCGCTTCGATACCCACATTAAATGAGAAAAGGGGCATCAGGAGACCCTGCTCAGATCCAAGAAGGCTCCGGAGATAATTGGAAAATCCAAGACCATGGATCAGGCCAAAGAAGAGGGCTGCACCGTATTTCAGGTAGTGTTGAAGGGAGCTAACCTGCTGTTTCCGAAAAAAAAGGTTGGCCAGGGCGGTTATGAAAATGGTTAAAGGGATAAGAAACTCGATCAGGTCACCATCCACTCTGACCAGGTCCAGTGTGGCCAGGGCCAGGGTAAGTGAATGTCCAATGGTAAATGCAGTAATCAGGACCAGGACCCTGAGCCACTCTTTCAAACTGTATACGGCACAAAGAGTGAGGATAAATAATATATGGTCATAGCCCTTAAAATCAGCTATATGGTGCAATCCAAGTTTGAAATATAGTTCAAATAGAGACATTGAATGCTAAGAGATTAATAGTTTAGTTAATTTTACAGCCATGAGAGTGATTGCTTTGTTGACATTGGCCTTGCTTCTTCCGGTGCAATCCCCGGCCCATCCGCTCCATCTTTCCATCACGAATATAACATATGAAAACGGAAAGCTGAACATCCGGATGAAATCATTCATAGACGATTGGGAAGTAGGTTATTTTCACTATCATGGCAAACCGGTCGATTTCAGTGATCCTGTCAACCGGGAACTCCCATGGTTTTCTGATTACCTGAAGAAAAGCTTCAGGATTTCTACAGGAGAAGAGGTGCCGGGACTAAGCATTGAGCTGGATTCGGTATCTGTGGAGGAAGATGCCCTGACCATTGAGATGCATGCAATGGTCACTTCAAATCCAAATTCTTTGTACATTTACAATGCTTTGCTTACTGATATTTATCCCGATCAGAATAATCTTGTGATATTTGTTTTTGAAAAAAAGGAGACTGGTATAAAATTTGACGTAAAAAAGCATGATGCAGAAGTGATATTGAGATGATTGGATGAGAAGACTGTGGTTTCCCATATTATTCCTGGTTTGCATGACCATGCCGCTTCATGCGACTCACAACAGGGCAGGCGAAATTACCCTGACCCAGCTGGATGAACTTACCTACCAGATCCAAATCACCACCTTTACCTATACCCTGAGTCAGGCCGACAGGGACAACCTGGAGGTCCAGTGGGGAGATAACACCTTCTCCACTGCTCCGCGGATAGAGCTGGTAAAGCTGCCCAACTACTACCAGAAGAATGTCTATATTACCCAGCACACCTTCCCCGGTCAGGGCGTATACGAGATTGTGGTGCAGGATCCCAACCGGAACGACGGGGTGAAAAATATTCCCAATTCGGTGAATGTTATTTTCTCCATCAAGACCACCATTCTGATCAATAGTGAAATTGGCCCGAATTCTACACCCATCTTGCTGAACCCGCCCATTGACCGGGCTGCCTATGGTCAGATTTTCATTCACAACCCGGCCGCCTATGATCCGGATGGCGACAGTCTCTCCTACAAGCTTACCATATGTACCGAGCAGGATGGAAGGCCCATTGAAGGCTACACCCTGCCGCCGGCCAGCGATACACTCTTTATTGACCCCTATACGGGCGACCTCACCTGGATCACTCCTTCCGATACGGGCATCTTTAATATCGCCATTGATGTGGAAGAATGGCGGGAGGGAGTGAAGATCGGGAACATAGTACGGGATATGCAAATCGAGGTATACAATACGGATAACCATGCTCCTGAGCAAACCGATCCCGGGAATTATTGTATTGAAGCCGGCAGCGTGCTGGCTCTTACTATTGAGGCCACGGATGAGGACAACGACTCCATACAGCAATGGGCCACAGGTGGTCCCTTTGTGGTTGAGGAAAATCCGGCTACCTACACCGTTGATGATGGTTCCGTGACCATAGGATATAGCAGGGCCAATTTTGAGTGGCGGACAGATCCCTCTCATGTGAGAGAACAGTATTACACAGTTGTATTTAAAGCAGAGGACAGCAACCTGGAAACACCCCTGGTAAATATCCAGAATATGAATGTCAAGGTGCTGGGGCCATCGCCCGATATGCCCACCCTGATCCCCGGCAGCAACAGTGTCACTCTTACCTGGCCAGCTGATACCTGTCTGCCCGTGGTTGGATACCAGATCTATAGAAAAGACGGACCGGCTGGCTATGTTCCGGATACCTGTACCGGAGGAGTGCCTTCGGAGACTGGCTTCATCCAGATTGGAAACACTGACAGCAGACTTGATACCCTTTTTATTGATGACAACGATGGAAGCGGCCTGCCCCAGGGCAATGAGTATTGCTATATGATCGTCTCGGTCTACCCCGACGGTGCCCTGAGTTTCCCATCTCCTGAAAACTGCACACCACTGGTGGAGGGATCCCCCTCTCTGTTGGAGGTTAGTGTTATTGACCATTCCACCAGCGGGACCATTCAGGTGGCCTGGGCCAAACCGAGAGGACTTGATACCATCCCTGCCAACGGACCCTATGAGTATCTCATTTACCGCTCCGATGACCTGCTGGGAAACAACATGAGCCAGGTAGGATCTATGTCTACGGCCGACCTGAACGACACCGTCTGGTTGGATGCTACGGTAAATACGGAGCTCTTTCCCTGGTCCTACAAAGTGGAACTATATAATGATGAACCGGGCAACAGATTCAAGATTGGAGAAGCTGAATCGGCCTCTTCGCTCTATCCCGATCTCAGGGGTGAGGACAACAGGATCGTATTGCAGATGCGTAAGAACGTGCCCTGGATCAATTACGATTATACCATTTATCGACTCAACCAGAGTACCGGGACCTATGATTCCATCGGGTTCACTACAGATGATATTTTTACGGATGAAGGATTGCCCAATGGCGTGGAACAGTGCTACAGGGTCACCAGTACAGGTTGGAGGCTCCTGGGGGGAATTCTCTATGAGAACACAAATTTCAGTCATACGGCCTGTGCCACTGCTGTGGATACCATCCCTCCCTGTCCCCCCAGCTTAAGCGGGTACTCACTATGCGACAGCAGTTATAATCACCTCTCGTGGAAGTATACCGATCCGGATTGCTATGAGGATGTGGAGGGTTATAAGCTCTACTACAGTCCAACCTTTGAGGAATCACCCTATCTCATTGCAGAATTTACTGATCGTTATGATACTCTGTATAATCATTATCCCGAGAACACACTATCGGGATGTTACCTGGTTACAGCCGTTGACTCTTTTGAGAATGAATCAGAACCCTCGGTAAGGCTGTGCCTGGATGAATGCTCCAACTATCTGCTTCCCAATGTTTTTTCGCCCAACGGAGATGGGATCAATGATCTTTACAGGCCACAGAGAACTTCCTATGTGGAGCGGGTCGAAATGACCATTTTTAATCGCTGGGGCATCCAGGTGTTTTATACAGAAGACCCTGATGTGAATTGGGATGGTAAAGTAAATAGCACAAACCAGCTGGCGGCTCCGGGGGTCTACTATTATATTTGTGATGTATATGAGTACAGGCTCACCGGATTAGAAGTATATACCCTTACCGGTTTTATCTATGTTTATTCAGGCGACTCTAATGAGGTATTTATTGAGACAAGATAATAACATATTGCGCTTAGCTTCTCTGCTGCTTACTCTGCTTCTCTTTTCCGTGCAGGGATTCGGCCAGAAGGATCATTACCTCGCTGGTCGTGCATGCATGGACGATGAAATGTATGATTCGGCCCTGTTTCACCTGGAGAAAGCACTGGCGCAAAATCCAGGTAATGCTGAACTTTTCTACCAACTGGGTATCACATATTTCACCTTAAAGAACTACCCGGAAGCAAGAGATGCCTTCTACGAAACTGAGAAACGGCGAAAAGGGATGGGCAGTTTCTACCTGTCAAAAAGTGAAATCAGGCTGAGTCATCCCCAGCAGGCGCTGAAATACCTCAGAATCCATCTTGCATCCCGCTACAAGAAGAGCGAATCTGATATCCTGCTGGATGAGGATATCTCCACCCTTGAGGGATCACCGGGCTGGCAGGATCTCTGGGAAGAAAAAAGGTGGTATACATCCGTGGATCAAGAGTTCCAGGATGCCATGTTTCTAAAGAGCCAGGGCGATTACCTGGAAGCGATCAATATGTTGAATAAACTGGAAAAACAGGGATATAAAAAGAGTAAGGTTCAAAGTGAGAAAGCAGATATCTACAAGGAGTTGGGGAACCTGAAAGCCTCCCAGTCGGCTCTGAAAGATGCGGTAAAAAGTGATATAAGGAACCTGGATGCAATTCAGCAACTTGCCGTGATGCAGACAGCAGATGGAGATGCTGAAGAGGCGATTGAGGGATTTAACAAAGTGATCCGCCAGGACCCGGCACGATTTGAAGCTTACCTGCAGCGGGCTGATGCTTTTAGTCAGATGGACAACCTGAGTGCTGCACTTTCTGATATGGAAGTCTATCTGACCTATTTCCCGGAAAATGATTCTGCCATCTACAGGAAGGGACTGATCCAGTTCGAGCATGGAAGATACCTTGATGCAATTCAATCCTTTAACAGGTCACTGGCTCTGAACCAGGGCGAGGCCTCCTACTATTTTGCCAGGGGCTTAACATATGCAGCTACCGGAACCACCCGCTATGCAGAGAAGGATATGTCCATGGCACTGGACCTGGATCCGCTCAATGGTGAGATCTGGTTTGAAAAAGGAAAGCTGGACGATCAACTGGGCAACAGCCAGAGTGCCTGCCATTGTTACCAGAAGGCCTACCAGTACGGAATTTTTGAAGCCGGTGAACTTATCAGCAAGCGATGCAATTAAATGGATCCCCAAAACGGAAATAAGAAGCTCAAACAACAAATTGAGTCACTGCGCTCCAGCAACCGGTCGGCCATCCTGGGTACCCTTGAAGAGTTACGATCTGAAGGGGATGTTTCAGTCCTGCCCGAATTGTTTAACCTGATGCTTGTTCAGGATGACGAGGAGCTTCTGAATAAGATTGTGGGCCTTCTGAATGATCTGAAGAATAAAGAAGCCGCTGAAATCCTTGTGGAGGCCATTGCCGATCCGGAATATGAGAAGATCCAGACTTCCCTGGTGGCTGCCTGCTGGCAAAACGGACTCTCCTATGAGAAGTACATCAGTACTTTTGTGGAAGTTGTTTTATCGGGAGAGTACACTGCCTCCATCGAAGCCTTCACGGTTATTGAAGAGGCTGTTGGTGAGCTGGAACAGGAGGAACGAACAATGCTGGTCCGCACGCTGAAATCAAAATTGAAAAATGTCCAGGACCTGAAGAAACCCCTTGTGGAGGAACTCATTAAAACGATAGAATCCTATTAGTGCATGGATGAGAAGTACTTCATAAACTGTGCTCTTTCGTATACCGAAGGATCATCCAGGCTTCCGTAATTCATCTTTCCCCTGAAATCGCCAGGCGATTCATATTGATTCTTTTCCATCCACTTCTTCATCTCGGTAATCATATCCTTGACATAATCCAGTCCGTTTCGGTAGAGAACCGAACAGACCTGTACGGCAGTTGCTCCTGCCAGGATCTGCTTCACCACAGCCATTCCACTATGTACACCTGTGGACGCAGCCAGGTCCAGCTGATCAACCTGTGAAGAGACAATCCCGATCCAGCGAAGCGAATTGCGAAGCTCAGCCGGAGTGCTCAGGACCTCTGCAGAGCCAAAGCTCATATCATCTGTATTGATGTCGGGAGCATAAAAGCGGTTAAAAAGGACCACTGCAGCCACACCCCGGTGATAGAGCTGGTTCACCATCCATGTGATATTGGAAAAGCCATTCCCTAACTTTACAATCAATGGAAGTGAGGTCTTCTTCTTTACATCAGAGACAAGTTGAAGATATGCCTTCTCATACTCCCTTGGATCCTTGTCCTTCTGGATAGGAAGAAAGTAGATATTCAGCTCAAGGGCATCTGCACCGGCATCCTCAATTTTTCCTGCAAAATCGATCCACTCAGAGGAACTTACACAATTGATACTGGCAATCACAGGAATATCCACCGCCTCTTTGGCCTCCTTGATAAATGAGAGGTACTGGGCCAGGGAGTTCTCCCGGGCATAAGTCCTGATATAGTCAACCGCCTCCGGATAATCCTGTCCGTCAGACATGCTCGTCACTTCATAGTTGATCTGCTCCTCAAAAAGAGATTTCATTACAACGGCACCGGCACCTGCTGCAGCCACTTTTTTTAAGCGGTCCACTGAACTGGTCAGACCGCTGCTGCTAACGATAATAGGACTCTTTAAGGACAGTCCTGCAAAGCTTGTGGATAGATCTATCATATGTAAAGTTTCAATAATTCCTGGGACCAAAAATAAGGCTGCCGATACGAACCAGGTTGCTTCCTTCCTCAATGGCCAGCTGATAATCTCCCGACATTCCGCAGGAGAGCTGGTCGAAGGAATCGCTGGAAGCAAACTCGGAATCTTTCAGCCTATCAAATATACGTTTTAGATGGCGAAACTCCTCCCTGATCTGATTTGAATTTTCCGTATACGTAGCCATGCCCATCAATCCCCTGATCCGGATATGCTGCATCTCCCGGAATGCATCGGAAGATATTAATTGCATCAATTCCTCTTCTGTAAGGCCAAATTTGGTCTCCTCCAAAGCAATTCGTACCTGCAGAAGACAGTCAATGACCCGCTGGTTCCGCTCCCCCTCCTTGTTGATTACACCAAGTAATTTCAGGCTGTCAACTCCATGCAACATGTGGACAAAGGTCGCCAGGTACTTAACCTTGTTGGATTGAAGGTGCCCGATCATGTGCCAGCGGATATCTGCAGGAAGCCGCTCCTGTTTGGCCGCCAGGTCCTGGACCTTATTTTCACCAAAATCGCGATGTCCGGCCTGGTAGGCCTCCATGATCACCTCATCTGCTTTGGTCTTTGAAACCGCCACCAGGGTCACATGTGAAGGTATTTTTTCCTTAACCAGCTGAAGGTTTTCTGCAACTCCCATTCCTTAAGAGATATTAATCCAGCGAGTGAATCACCAGTCCGCTTCGTAGCTTTGGTTCAAACCAGGTGGTCTTGGGGGGCATAATCATACCATTGTCTGCTATATCCATCAACTGCTTCATGCTCACAGGGTAAAGCGCAAATGCGGCAGCCATCTCACCACTGTCCACCCTGCGGCTCAGCTCTTCCAGTCCCCGGATCCCTCCCACGAAATCTATACGCTTGGATTTCCTTAGGTCGGTAATATTCAGCAAGGGTCCCAATACCTGTTCTGAAAGTACGGTTACATCGAGGCAGGCAATGGGATCATCGTCCTTATAGGTTCCCGGTTTGGCTGTAAGCGAATACCAGCTTCCTTCCAGGTACATGCTGAAGGTATGCAATTTTTCAGGTTTAAAGATCTCGGGTCCTTTCTCTTCCAACACAAAACCCTCCTGAAGCTCCTCCAGGAATTCAGCAGCTGTCATACCATTAAGATCCTTCACCACCCTGTTATAGTCAATTATGGTCAACTGGGAGGCAGGGAAATGGACCGCAAGGAAGTAATTATACTCCTCATCGCCCCGGTGCCCGGGATTATTCTTCCGCCTTTCCTGCCCGACCAGGGCTGCCGCCGCGGTCCGGTGGTGCCCGTCCGCCACATAGGTAAAGGGGATATCCTTATCAAAAAACTCTTCAATTTGCCTGATCAGCGCCTTATCTGAGATGACCCAGAAATGGTGCCCCACCCCATCATCGGTGGTAAAGTCATATTCGGCCTCTCCTCCAACCACCCTCTCAACAATTGAATCCAACTGAGCATGATCGGGATAGGCAAAGAAAACCGGTTCCGCATTGAAATTGGTGACACGGATATGATTCATCCGGTCCTCTTCCTTATCGGGTCTGGTTAGTTCATGCTTCTTAATGATATCCTTCAAATAGTCATCCACTGCTGCACAGGCTACAATCCCATACTGGGTTTTTCCAAACATGGTCTGCCCGTAAATATAAAGGCTTTCCAACTCATCCTGCACAAAGTAACCTTCAGCAATTAGCTTCTGAAGGTTCTCCTTCCCCTTGTTATAAACCAGATCGGAATGGAGATCAGTATCTTCGGGCAGGTCCACTTCTGGCTTTACCACATGTAAAAAGGACCAGGGATTTCCCTTAACCTCTTCACGGGCCTCATCTGAATTCAGCACATCATAGGGCCTTGAGGCCACCTCATTCACCTTATCTTTTCCGGGCCTGAAGCCCTTAAACGCATGTATTACCGCCATACTCTAATTGACTTTAAAAGTAGTATCTCCCTTTTCTATGAAATTTACTATCTGTTTTGCTGCTGCAACCCCTGCATTCAGATTGGCCTCGGCAGTCTGAGCTCCCATTTTCTTGGGGGTGAAGAATACTCTTCCCTTGTACTTCTCCTCCATCTCTTCCCTGCAATCGGGAGCGATATCGGAGATATATCTGAGATCGTCTCTTTCAGCAAACACGCGCTTCAGCCCATCCTCATCAATGACCTCTTTACGGGCTGTGTTGACCAGGGTTGCCCCTTCCGGCATACTTTTCAGAAGATTGTATCCAACGGATCCGCGTGTCTCTGCTGTTACAGGAATGTGTAGAGAGATATACTGGCATTTGCTGTAAAGGCTCTCAGCCGAATCTTCACAGACCACACCATCATTCTTGATTACAACCGGGTCCACAAAGGGATCATAGGCATATACCTTCATCCCAAATCCTTTAGCGATCATTCCAACTATTCTTCCCACAGCGCCATAGGCATGGATTCCCAGTTTCTTTCCCCTTAACTCGGTTCCTGCAGCGGGAGTAAAACCTGTGCGGTTCATATATACCATCATCCCAAGAGCCAGCTCGGCCACTGCATTGGAGTTTTGGCCGGGGGTATTCATTACGACCACTCCTTTCTCAGTGGCAGCTGCCAGGTCCACATTATCATAACCTGCACCGGCACGGACTACGATTTTCAGCTTTGCGCCCGCATCGATTACCTCTTTATCCACCTTATCGCTTCTGATTATCAGGGCATCCGCATCTGCCACTGCGGCAATCAGATCCGAATGCTCAGGATATTTAGCGAGCACATCCACTTCATAACCTGCTTCCTGGAAAACGCCTTTGACCTCTTCCACTGCCTGGGCAGAGAAAGGTTTTTCTGTTGCTATTAATACTTTCGCCATTTTTCTGGGATTATTCAATTAAATATTCTTTTCAAATGCTTTCATGGTATCAACCAGGGCCTCTACCGAAGAAAGGGGCATGGCATTGTATATCGATGCCCTGAAACCTCCTACCGAACGGTGTCCCTTAAGTCCTGACATGCCCCGTTCTGTAACAAAAGTAAGGAAATCAGCTTCTTTATCTTTATACTCTTCCTTCATTACAAAGGTCACATTCATAATTGAACGATCGTCTTCGTTGGCAATACCTGAGACAAATAGCGAATTCCTGTCGATTTCATTATAGAGGACTGCAGCCTTTTCCAGGTTCAGTTTGTACATGGCTTTAACGCCTCCCTGTTCTTTGTACCAGCGCAGGGTGTGCATGGCTGCATAAATGGAAACACATGGAGGTGTATTAAACATGGAACCCTTATCTATATGGGTGCGGTAATCGAGCATGGTAGGAATGGCCCGCTCCACCTTCCCAAGGATATCATCTTTGACAATGGCAAAGGTGACCCCGGCTGGAGCCAGATTCTTCTGGGCACCACCATAGATCATGGCATATTTGGAGACATCCATGGGACGACTGAAGATATCAGATGACATATCAGCCACCAGGTTTACGGCACAATCTATATCCTCTTTAATTTCAGTGCCATAAATGGTATTGTTCGTAGTAATATGGAAATAATCAGCATCTGCAGGCACCACATAATCCCTTGGAATATAAGAATAGGTGGTATCCTTTGATGATGCGACCACATCCACTTCACCAAAAAGTTGGGCTTCCTTAATTGCTTTGTTTGCCCAGGCACCGGTATCCAGGTATGCAGCCTTGGTCTGCAGGAGGTTATAGGGTACCATGCAGAACTGCAAGCTGGCACCACCCTGCAGAAGCAGTACACTGTATCCGGATGGAATATCCAGCAGATCCTTAAAGAGTTGCTGAGTTTCATCCATGATGTCCATGAAATCCTTGCTGCGGTGTGAGATCTCCATCACGGAGAGACCCGACTGGTTCAGATCAAGTATGCCTTCTGCAGTATGCTGAATGGTATAAGGAGAAAGAATGGACGGGCCTGCTGAAAAGTTATGTTTTTTCATATTGCGTTAATGGGTTAATGGGTTAATGAAAGTTGTTATTTGAATAACAATTAAAATTACATTTAATAAAAGCTACTGGCAAACAGTGTTAATAACTTTCGAATTATAATTGTTTAATCGTTTTTGCTTAATAATTTAAAGTGAGATCAGGTGATCTCCATTCAATGCCGGAATCAGATCTGTCAGGTCAGATTCATGACAATATCCGATTACATCGTCCAGATTATTCTTTTTTAACCTGTGTCGCTGAGCTACCTTCTCGATATATGCCATCATATCTCCCTCTGCCGCTTCATAGAGGTCCACGGCTCCCAGTGTGGCATCGCAGATGGTGTAAAACTGATCATCTTCCAGGACCATCTTCGAAAGTGCACCTGCAAAAAGGGTGTCCTCCAGATTAAATTTATTCTTCCAGCCCGCACAAAGGATCAACAGATCCTTGCCTGCGGCCCTTATGTGGCTGGCCAGTGCCGATATATTTAGATAGGCCCCTATAAGCACCTGGCTTCCGCTGGATGCAAGATTGATGGCATTGGTTCCGTTGGTGGTGCTGTAAACAATTTGCTTTCCTTTCACCCGCTCCGGGGAAAAATTGTAGGGTGAATTCCCAAAATCAGCAAAATCTCTCACAATTCCATCCCGTTCGGCGGCCACCATATATCCCTTCTCCTTAAAGGCTTTGGCCTCTTCAAGTGTTCCCACAGGAATGATCCGCTCCACCCCATTCATAAAGGCGGTCACTATGGCTGAGCTGGCTCGTAGAATATCGGTCACCACAACCACTGCATCCGGGTTCTCATAAAAGGGGAAAAGCGCAGGGGAATAGCAGACCTCAATTTTGTGTTTCTCCATCTCTCTGTTTATTCTTCCGGCTTGTAAAAGGGAAGTCTGACCACCCTGGCTGCAAGCTGCTTGTTTCGTATACCAATTCTGATTTCGCTACCCTTCTTCGCATGTGAAAGCTCCACATATCCCATTCCAATACCCAGCTTTAACATGGGCGACATGGTACCGGAAGTAACCTCTCCAATGGGTTTACCATCACAATCAAGTATGGGATAATGTTGCCTGGGGATACCTCGTTCCAGCAGCTCAAAACCAACAAGCTTTCGGTTTACTCCCTGCTGTTTTTGCTGTTCCAGTGCGGATCGGTTTATAAAATTGTTCCCTTCGTTGAATTTTGTGATCCAGCCCAAACCAGCCTCCAGCGGAGATGTGCTATCATTAATATCATTTCCATATAGACAAAATCCCATCTCCAGCCTCAGGGTATCCCTTGCTGCCAGTCCTGCCGGCTGAACGCCCAAAGCTTTCCCGGCTTCGAAAAGATTTTCCCAGATCTGCACAGCATCGGCATTATACATATATAGTTCAAATCCCCCGGCACCTGTATAACCGGTATTGCTGATAATCACATCTTTCACACCTGCCAGCTCATCAGTAATAAAATGGTAATAAGGTATCCCCGACAGGTCAATATCTGTCAGAAGCTGCAGCAGAGCTGTAGCATTGGGTCCCTGAACTGCCAGCTGGGAAATCTGCTCCGATGCATTCTCCACGATGGCCCCTCCCGTATTATGCTCTAATATCCAGCTATGGTCCTTCTCCAGGTTGGATGCATTGACCACCAGGAGATACTTCTCACTATCATACATATAAACCAGCAGATCATCCACAATTCCACCCTTGTCATTAGGGAAACAACTGTACTGTATCTTCCCCGGCTCAAGCATAGCCACATCATTGGAGGTGATTCGCTGAACCAACTCAAAGGCAAGTGGGCCCTTAACCCATATTTCACCCATGTGAGATACATCAAAAATTCCTACGTTCTCCCTGACATTGATATGCTCCTGACTAACACCAGTATACTCAACAGGCATCTGGTAGCCGGCAAAGGGAACCATCTTTGCACCAAGCATAAGATGCTGACCATAAAATTGCGTCTGTTTCATACGGACAAAAGTAATATTTTCCTACAGGAAAGAAGTTGTTAAACAACAGGATCTATTTGGAGAGCACCTTGAATTCAACCCGCCTGTTTTGCTTTCTTCCTTCGGCGGTTGTATTTTCCGCAACAGGCTGTGTGTCAGCATACCCCTTAGATACAAGCATGTCTTGTGGGATTCCCTTTCCCACCAGGTAATTCACCACTGCACCGGCCCTGTCCCTGGAAAGTTTCTGGTTGATACGAAGCGATCCGGTATTATCGGTATGCCCTGAAATCTCCAGCTTAATGGAAGGATTATTTTCGAGGAAGCGAAGCACCTGATCAAGGGCTTCTGAGGATTCCGGTCTGAGGATGGCTTTCCCGGTCTGAAAATAGATATTGTCCAGTATAACCTTGAAACCAACCTTAAGCTTGCTGAGGAAGAAATCCTTATGTAGTTTTTCATCTCCACTTGCCGAGGAGAAATCCAGAATATCGAGAAAGTACATGTAGCCCGAAGCATTAATCTCAATGGCATAAGCTTTTGACTCGGGAAGCCTGGCTGTGTAGGAACCTTCCGTATCCGAAATCACAAATGCGCTCCTCTCTCCTGTGGCCGGATCAAAAAACTCCAGTTTAGCCACAATTGGAATAATCCCCTCCGTGGTATCGACCACCGAACCATAAAGTACCAGGGTGCTGTCCAGATCCTGAAGGTCAGGCTTCATAAGAAAGCCTGTCAGCTCAGATCCCGGGCCAGCCACCAGCTGATCCTCAGTCTTCAGAACCAATTCCTTTTCAGAGCCAAGAAAGACAACCTTGCAGATATCCTTCTCACCCAATCCACCCTCCCTGATGGCTGAATAATATCCATGACTACCGGTCCGGTCCGTTATAAAAAAGATCTCGTCGTCTGGTGTATTAATGGGATAACCCAGATTTTCCGGATCGGACCAAACTCCGTTCTCCCTCCTCTCAGACCGGAAAATATCAAAACCACCCATACTGTTATGTCCCTGTGAAGCAAAATAGAGGTACCTGTTATCGGGCGATATAAATACACCTTCCTCATCATATCGAGTATTGATGGTCAGGCCGAGATTCACAGGTTTGGTCCATTTCCCCTTGCTATCAAGCCTGGAAAACAAAATATCCTTCCCGCCAAGAGTAAGCTTGCTGTTTCTGGAGATATAATAGAGCTCCTTACCATCGGGCGAGATACAGGCAGAAGTTTCCCCATCCTTGCTGGTGAGTTTGCCAGTGACACTTTTGGGCTTGGTCCATTTGTTTTTTTCAGGCTTAAATGAAGTGAGCTGGATATCTCCTCCCTGGATGGCTCCCCGGTACAGGAGTAGTGTGTTGCCATCATTTGATACCCCCACCACCGCATCGTTATTCTTCGTATTGAAAGGTTTGTCATACCTGATCGCCCTGGTAAAAAGACCACCTTCCAGGCTTGAACTGTATATGTCCTCATTAAACTTATTGTCTAACATATTACGCTTTGCCTTACCGTAAGGACGGCGCGATGTAAACAGCAGGGCTGTATCCTGATAGGTAAATAAAGGATTATAGTCATCATATTTTGAATTCACTTCTTCTCCCAGGGGCTGTATGATGACCCTGACAGGTTTACGGCTCAGGTTCTTTCCATGCATGCATTCATCGAAGCGTTTTGCAAGTGTTTCTGAAAACTCCTGCTTCTCCCTGGGTTCAAGCTGACTGGAATGTATATTATACTGTTCCATGGCCTGGTCAAATTCCAGAACAAGCTGATAGGCCATCCCCAGCAGGAGATGAATATCTCCACTTACTTTTTGATCAATGGTGTAGGCGCGTTTCAGATAGTCGATTGCTTCATATTTATTGTCTGTAAACAGATAACAGACACCCAGCTTATAATTGAGAGCTGCATGATCGGGATTGTACTGGTGGGCAAAAAGATAATGGTCCCTGGCCATATAATAGGTACCTATTCCATCTTTGTAGTTCTTATCACCTTCCTTTACACTTTCCCAGGCCTCCTTATAGCCCATATCTATTCCCGTACGGAATGATTTGCTGCTGATCTTCACATCCTCCTGTGACCAGGCATGAGCATAGAAGGCAAGCAGGCAAATACCTGTATAAAACCATCTTTTAGTAGTTGAGCTCATATCAGCGATCGCATTCATTAATAAATTCACTGGCTTCTTCTGCTCCAAGCTCAATGGCCCGGTGCCAGTCTTCACATGCACCCTCAAGATCACCAGTCAGCTCCCTGACCAATCCTCTGTTCAGGTAGAGCAGAGCCTCTTCAGGATGCTCCTGCAAAGTTTCATCCATCAGGCTAAGAGCGGGAATCAACTGACCCTGTTCTGCCAGCAGTGAAGCCTTGTTAAGTTTTGCAGAGGCCAACTGCTTACCGCTGGTAATGGCCGCATTAAAATCCAGTAAGGCGCCCTCCTTATCCTCTGTAAAATAGCGAGCATACCCCCTGTTGTTCAAGGCAATAACAAGTTCGGGATTTATTTCAAGTGCCATTGAATAATCTTCAATAGCCCCATTATAGTCGCCCATTAATATCTTCACAGACCCCCTGTTATTATATGCCAGGGCAAAGCCGGGATCATAGGCAATGGCCTGTTGATAGTCGAAATGAGATCCCTGGTAATCTCCCCCGCGCCGCTTGATACCGGCACGCTCATGGTATGCCAGAGCGAAATCCGCCTTAAGTTCAATGGCCCGGTCAAGGTCATCCATGGCCATCGCGTCCATTCCATCCCTGATCTCTGTTAGTGCTCTGAAGTAATAGGACCATGGTTTCTGGAACCCTTTGGAGATTGCCTGATCGAAAAGCCTCCTGTCTTCTCCCGTAGTGTCCCTGCCATACAGGAGGTATCCTTCGTAAAAGCAAGCCTCTCCCAGCGACGGATCGTAGTGAAGAGCCATCTGGAGAGCATTCCGAGCATCCTCCAGATTTCCCCGTTCAATGAATATCTGTCCTTTCCGCAACCAGGCTTCTGCGAAGGTGCTATCCATGTCAAGACAGGTGATAAAACACGAATCAGCAAGGTCATACTCCCCTTGCTGTACATAAGTAATACCTTCATTGAGAGTCTTATCCCTTATTCTTTTCTCGGAGAATGAGGGTTGACCATGCACAAGTTGAAATGTGAATAAGCCAGCTACAATAAACAACAGATTTCTTTTCATCTACAATCGCTCCGGACAAATAATATCGGAAAGTTTTATTTCTAAAAATAATTTAAATAATTTTAGTGATCCAAAGTAGTTTTCAACCTTAACCTAAGCCCAGGACATTATGATAACAGATTTGAACTATCTAAAGACCATGTCAGGCGGCGATTCTAAGTTTATAAGGGAAATGATCGATCTGTTCAGGGAACAGATCGATGAATACAAAAGTATTATGCCCGAACTGCTTCAGAATAAGGATTATGATGGCCTGTCAAAGATCGCTCATAAGGCAAAATCATCCGTGGCTGTTATGGGGATGTCTGAGGTTGCCGAGCTATTAAAAGAGCTTGAAATCATCACCCATGATAAGAAAGAGGTTGACCGCTATGAGCTTCTAATAAACCATTTCCTCGAGCAGAGTGATCTGGCAATTACCGAGCTGGAAAGCTCCTATTAATGCTACCCCTTATGCTGGAAACAAAAAAAATCAATAATGTTGTGGTGGTGAGTCTCAAAGACTCTCAGCGCCTGAATTCCCTGATTACTGAGCCGGTTAAAGAACAATTACTGGAGTTCTTTAATAAGCCCAATACCAACCTGGTATTTGATCTTCAGGGCATCTCCTTCATTGATAGTACTGGTTTTGGGGTTTTCCTTTCAGCCCTGAAAGCTGCAAACAATCACTACGGACAGTTTAAAATTTGCAATGTGGATGCAGATGTGATGGAACTGTTCAAATTACTGCAGCTGCATCATGTATTTGAAATATATGATGAACTGAATTCATGCCTGGAGAGCTTCAATCAATAAATTTCCTTATTTTAGCCGAGCAAATTAAATTGAAAGCTATGCAACGACTGTTTATTTTAGTAATTGTGGCGATTCTGGCAGTTTCCTGCAGCCAGAGCGTTAAGAAGGAGGGTGTAAGCCCGGAAGCTGTTCAAACTGAGGAAATAGTCTCAGCAAGCATCGTCGAATTACTGGCATCTCCTGCTGATTATCAGGACAAAGAGGTGGCCGTCTCTGGTATGGTAACCCATGTATGCAGACACGGTGGCCAGAAGTGTTTTATCGTAGCTGACGATGGCGAGACCCAGATAAGGATTGTTCCGGGTGGCGATATTGATGAATTCGACGTGTCATTAGAGGGTTCAACTGTTGCCTTTAAAGGAATTTTCAAGGTTCTGAACACGGTAGCGACTGAAGAACAGGTAGAAGATTATGAATCCAAAGAGCACCATGCAGTAGAGCAGTCCCACAGCAGCGCAGAGAAAGCCGAGTATTTCGTGGAAGCGGTGGATTTCAAAGAAGTTACCCCCTAGGGAATATGAATTGGAGGAAGTGGAACCGGTGGATTCACCGGGAACTGGGATTCCTGTTTTTTGGAATGACCATTATTTATGGAATTTCAGGCATCGCCTTGAACCATCATGTGGCCCGTCACTGGAATCCGGGAATTATTTCCCGCTCCACAAATATCCAGTATCCTGAAACCCTTCGAAAAGCTGATGTGGACCGGAGCACCATTGAAAAAATCCTGGAACTCACCGAAGAAAAAGATAATTACAAGCAGTATTATTTCCCGGACGAGAATCATTTAATGATTTACCTGAAGGGGGGACATATTATGGTAAATATGGAAACGGGCAGCATGCAGCTCACAAAGGTTCGGAACCGACCCGTTTTTCGCGAGCTAAATTACCTTCACTACAACAAGCCTAAAAAACTCTGGACCTGGTTTTCTGACCTGTATGCATTTGGATTAATTTTAATTGCTATATCCGGATTGTTTCTTATAAAAGGGAAGAAAGGTATAAGCGGACGTGGTGGAGTTCTGACCATCATAGGAATTCTCATTCCACTGGCTTTACTTATTATTTACCTCTGGTTGTAACTCACCATCCCCTTTACTCGTATATGTATTATTTCCGGATTAACTGATAATCCACCGGTAATATGAGTGAAGAGATCCTGAAAGCTTTAATGCAGTTGTTTGCCATCGTTTCCAGGCCCGGAAGCGATGCTGCTGAGCGTAGACTGATGGTGAAATCATTCCTGAACAGACAGCTCAATCAGGAACTTGTATCCGTTTACCTGGATGTCTTCGACGGCTTCTTTATACAGGTGATGGAGGAGGATGCACAGGTAAGCAAGAAGGAGCGGCTCTTATCCAGGCGATCGGTCAGGGTTCTGAAAATATGCACCGTTATCAACGAGCAGCTTGCACAATCGCAGAAGATAGTAGTACTCTTCCAGTTGCTGGAATTCATCAAATCGGATAAGCTGAGGGCCAACAGCCAGGAGATGGAATTTATCTCAATTGTGTCCGATACATTTAACATTCCGGATACGGATTTCGAACTGACCAGAAAATTTGTCCTGGGCGACGGGAAGCTGGAGGACAATATTGGTTATCTGGTAGTGGATGGCAATAAGAATAAGGGACCTGGAAAAAACATAAAACATATCTTCAGGGAGAACCTTATTGGCCAGATTCGTTTTATACATATCTCCTCCACCAACCTGTATTTTGTAAAATACATTGGCCAGGCCGAGCTCAATATGAACGGACAGCTACTGGAGCCCTATAAAACCTATCCACTTAATACTGGATCATCCCTTAGAAATCAGCAGATTGCACCGGTTTACTACAGTGACGTGGTATCACTCTTTGTGGGAGATATGGTAAAATCCAGAATCCAGTTTGAGGCCCGGAATATTAGTTATAAGTTTAAAACCGGTGATGTGGGTTTGAACGACCTGAGTTTCGCGGAACAATCGGGACGACTGGTTGGGATCATGGGTGCCAGCGGAGCCGGAAAATCCACCCTGCTCAATGTTTTGAATGGGAGCTCCAGTCCTTCTGAAGGGAAAGTGCTGATCAATAATATTGATATTCATAGTGGCGACTCCAGCATCGAAGGGATCATAGGATTTGTCTCCCAGGATGACCTGCTCATTGAAGAACTTACTGTTTATCAGAATCTCTATTACAATGCCAAGCTCTGTTTTGACGATTATACCGAGGTTCAGCTAATTGACACGGTCTTCCGTGTATTAACCAACCTGGGGCTTTTCGAGATCAGGGATATCCAGGTTGGATCCCCGCTGAATAAAAAGATCAGCGGCGGACAAAGAAAGAGACTCAATATCGCACTGGAGCTGATACGTGAACCGGCGGTCCTCTTTCTGGATGAACCTACATCAGGCTTATCGAGCCGTGACAGTGAGAATATCCTGGACCTGCTCAAAGAACTCACTTTCAAGGGTAAGCTGGTGTTTGTGGTGATCCACCAGCCCTCCTCTGATATTTTTAAAATGTTTGACCGGCTGCTGATACTCGATACCGGTGGTTACCTTATATACAACGGGAATCCCATCGATTCGATCATGTACTTTAAATCCAAGGTACAGGCAGCCGACTGGAATGAAAGTGAATGTCCGACCTGCGGAAATGTGAATCCCGAACAGGTCTTTAACATTGTGGAGACCAGCGTACTGGATGAATTTGGGAAACTCACACATACCCGGAGAATCTCACCCAAGGAATGGAGCGAACATTTCAGGGAACAATATAAAGAGGCAGAGATAGAGCATGCCGGCAAAAATGAACTCCCGGAAATCTCCTTCAGGATCCCCGGCAAATTAAAACAGTTCGGTGTTTTCATCAAGCGTGATATCCTTAAAAAACTAAGCGATACCCAGTACCTGGTTATCAATTTCCTCGAGGCACCCTTACTGGCCCTCCTGCTAGCATTTATTGTACGCTATTTTGATCCCGATGTGGGCAATGAGTTCAAGTATACCCTGCTGGAAAACAGCAATATGCCTGTCTATATTTTTATGTCGGTCATTGTGGCCATCTTCATGGGCCT
This sequence comes from uncultured Bacteroidales bacterium, assembly GCA_963753765.1. Lineage (GTDB taxonomy): Bacteria > Bacteroidota > Bacteroidia > Bacteroidales. Next base: position 77,856 of record CAVWDQ010000019.1, on the reverse strand, counting down.
TACCGTAAGCGCCGAAGAGATCATAAAAGACCGGAAGATTCTGAAACGCGAGGCTTTCCTGAATCTGAGCTGGTCGGGATACCTGCTTTCCAAGGTAGCTGTCCAGTTTCTCTTATCCGCCCTCCAGGCATTAAGCTTTGTGCTTATCGGCAACACCGTTATGGGAATACACGGTATGTACTTTGAATACTGGCTGGTGCTCTTTTCATCATGGGCCATGGCCAATATGATGGGGCTCCTTATCTCCGACAGTTTTAAAACGGTGGTTACCATTTATATTCTCATCCCCTTCCTGGTAATCCCACAGATTATCCTAAGCGGGATTATCGTCAAGTTTGAGAACCTGAATCCGCAGATTTCATCCCCTAAAAGAATTCCCTTTTATGGGGAAGTTATCACTGCACGCTGGGCCTACGAGGGGCTTGCCACCTATCAGTTCATGAACAACGATTACCAGAAGATTTTCTATGATTGGGACAAGCTGAAAAGCAATTCAAGCCTGAAAGCCAATTTCCACCTGAAGGAGCTTTTAAACAAACTAACCTACATAGAAAGAAACCTTGATAATCCTGAGGCAGCAGAAAAAATAGAATATAACCTGCTAACAATTAAAACAGAGATTCAGGATGAACTGGCCGAACGTTTGATCATGCACGAATACTACCAACAAGCTCCTACTTTTACAATGAAATACGTGGATCAACTTACCCCTGAGTCGATCAACCCGGAGGTGCTTGCCTATACAAGGGAGTATCTTCAAACCCTGAAGGATTTCTATTCACGCACCTTTAAAGGAGCTGTCAATAAGATCAATGAAATTGTACAATCATACAACCTGCATGATTTGCAGGAGCTGGAACGGGGCAATGCCAACAAAACCCTGGAAGAGTTTGTGACGAACAATAAGACTTTCGATTATTTTACTGAATACAAGGGAGATATGATTCAGAAGCGAGACCCCATCTACCTGGATCCCACCTTTAAATTTATCAAGGCCCATTTTTATGCTCCGCGTAAAATGATTGCAGGCAGATTTGTACAAACCCTCTGGGTGAATGTGATGGTGATATGGTTCATGACAATCATCCTGTATGTCTTGCTCTATTTCAGGATTCTCAAGAATTTCCTTGATTTTATGGAGAAATCTCCTCAAAGAAAACCCAGCTAGAACATCATTTCACAGGGTATATCTCTGGTAAAGGGGTAGCCTATAGTTAGGTATGCCCGTGAGGAAACCAACTTAGAAATAATTATTTCACAGGGGATGTTTTATAAGCCAACTGGGATTTTTTAACGAAGTTAAATAACCACTTGGCGGTAAAATATACCCTGTGAAATAAACAGAGGCTACCTCTTTGAGATAGCCTCCAAAAAAATGTAATATTATTGACGGGAGCCTGCTATTCTACAATTTCAATCATTTTGAAAGGAACTCTGATGATGGATTCATAATCCTCTCCTGCCTCAAGCATATCTTCATCATCTTCCTCATAGTACCAGTTGATGATTACTTCGCTTTTACCCTTGTGTATCGCTTCAAGTTTCTTAAACACATCAAGAATGCACTTTGAAGAGCTGGTATTGAAATATTCCAACTGCACATTTACCTGGGTAAGGTCCATTGGTGAACCGCTGTAATGCTCGAGCCACTCAACAAGTGGCTTATAAAATTCTATGGAATTCTCTGGTATTGATCTTCCTTTAATTTCAATGACACCTTCCTGGCCGTCAAATTTTACACTGGGTGTTTTTGCTGTTCCATCTATCGAAAGCGCTTCCATATTATGTCAATTAAGAGTTATAAGTTTTATACAAAATCGATGAATACATCGAGATTGAAAAAATAGTACACATCGTCAAATTTCTCAAATGTATAATCCAGGCGGTTCCCGGTTTTGCGGGCAATATCAACCAGCCCGAGTCCACCACCACCCTTCTCCGAAAGTCTCTGATGATTAAGAATGAACTTGTACATATCCTTCAGTTCTTCCTTACTCATGGAATTGATCTTGTCAATCTTGTTCCGGAGTACATCCACTTTATCATGACCAATGAAGTTGCCTGTGGAAATCTTATACCTGTTATCCTCGCGGCTTACCACAAGAATTCCAAATTTGTCGTCGAAATCCTTCAACATCTCCTTGGGCAAAACTTCAATATGATGATAGAGATTCTGAAGGCTTTCCACCAGTACATTGTACACCTTCTTACGAATTTTTGAGCTTTCACTATACTCATCCATCCTGGACTCAACCACCTCTAGCACATTGCTTATTAGCTCACTGGTGATACTCCCTTTGAAAGCCATTAGCACGTCTCCACCATTCAGCCTGGAGTAATACTCATTGATATCAAAGCTCATTTAGGCTTCTTTTGATTGACAAGCTATTCACTGATTTGAACAGCAAATATAAAAAAAGTTTCGCTAACTAATATAGATAAAAAAACCCTCATCTGGCAATGAAACTATTCAAAACCTCTATTTTTTTTGATTACCTGCTGATTGAGCTTTATGATCCTTCCAATTACCCAGAAAGGTACGATAATTTACATACGAGCACTCCAGGGAACCATTGTAAAGCAGCTGTTTACCGGATGGCTTTAGTCCAACCCTGCCCAATGCCTTTCTACTTGAAGAAAGGATCCATGCATCTGAACCAGGAAATTTATGTTTTAAAGTACTTCCGATCATGTTATAGAGAGACTCTATATCATCTGGTTTCATGCGTTCTCCATAGGGTGGATTCATTATTAGTGTGATTCCTTCCAGGCCCTCAGAATCGGCAAAATCTCCCTGTTCCACCCTGATGATTTCCTGCAGATCCATCTGCTTTACCTGCCGACGGGTGAGTTCAACAGCTTCAGGATCCACGTCCCGTGCAATGATCGGGACACTTACTTCTTTTTCACCGGCCAGCTTTTGAGCCACATGCTCCATCAGATCTCTGTCAAAATCTTTCCAGTTCTCAAATCCGTACTGTTTTTTGAAGATCCCCGGAGGAATGTTGGCCGCAATTAAAGCAGCTTCGATAGCCAGGGTTCCGGAACCACACATGGGATCGAGAAAAGGGGTACTTCCATTCCAGCCCGAGAGCATGACCATGCCGGCAGCCAGCACCTCATTGAGGGGTGCTTCAAAATATCCGTGACCCGTCCTGTATCCACGCCTGTGCAGGGAACCTCCCGAACTGTCCAGAGAGATTGTAACCCACTTACCCGATATATGCACATTAATAAGCAAATCGGGCTGCTCCCGGTTTACAGATGGCCTCAGACTGGTTGCATCCCTGAAGCGGTCCACGATGGCATCTTTTACCTTCTGCGCAACATATTGACTATTATTGAAATGGGGGGAATGGACCACCGGATCAACGGCAAAGGTCATGCGGTTGTCCAGGTACCTGGACCAATCAAATCTTCTTACTTTTTTATACAGGGAATCCGAATCTGTGGCATCAAAGGTCAGGATGGGTAGTAAGACCCTTAAGGCCAGCCTGGAAGCCAGGTTTACCCGGTACATCAGGGCCATTCCTCCATAGAAGGTAACACCCCGGTTCAAAATTTCTGTGCGGCTCGCCCCGAGAGACTTTAACTCTTCGGCCAGCAAGGGTTCAAGACCCTTCAGTGTCTTCGCATGGAATTTTTCCAGTCCTGTCATTTCAAGGGATTATCAATAATCAACCTTAGCCAGCTTTTGATGAAGCAGGGAAGGGTTTTCCAGAATCTCCACGGCCTTTATAAAAACTTCATCACTGGAATTATAGACCTCATAGAAGTATTCCATTCCCCAGAGGTCCCTGGCCATAAAACTTTTAAAAAGCAAAGATATCTGTGCTTCAGAAACAGTCCACTCAGCTTCATTGTATTCCAATCCCTCCTCGCCTGCAAAGGAAATAAGCTTGTCAAGTGTTGACTTCGCAGGTTTATAGGCTGTATTAAATGAATCGAAATCCAAATATTCCTTCTGCAAATCCTTCCTGTTATCATCCACATACTGGAGAACAAAACGGTTAAAAATTCCCCTGCCGATCAATGACCGGTAGTATTCGGAGTAGGCAGTTGTATCTATGGGCACAAAATAGTCAGGCATAATTCCCCCACCGCCATATACGGTCCGGTTCAAGGTAAGTGTCCTGTATTGTTGCGATTCCGGGAATACGATGCTGTCCGCACTGGATAATTCCCCGTTATTGTAACGATTGATCTGATCAAGTGCATACTCCTCATACCCGTTTTCATAGGATTTCTGAATCAAGCGGCCTGTCGGAGTATAATACCTGGCTACAGTGAGCCGGATCAATGAACCATCATTCAACATAAAGGGTTGTTGCACAAGGCCCTTTCCAAAGGAACGTCTTCCAACAATCACTCCCCGGTCCCAGTCCTGTATGGCCCCGCTGACAATCTCACTGGCGGAAGCCGAACTACCGTCTATCATGACCACCAGGTTTCCTTTCTCAAAGAGTCCTGAGCGCCTGGCAAAGTAGTTCCGGTCCGGTACCTTGGACCCTTCGGTACGAACAATCTCTTTATTGCCTGAAAGAAAATGATCGGCTAGCTCCACGGCAACCGGAAGCCATCCACCACCATTTGCCGACAGGTCCAGGATCAGGTCTTCCATGCCCTGCTCCTTTAAGTCTTTCATCGCACTTTCAAATTCGTCAATAGTTGTGTTTGAAAAGCGTGCGAGCTTAATATAGCCAATCGTGCTGTTTACCATGTATGCTGCATCCAGGCTATTTACAGGAATCTTGTCTCTTGTGATGGAGAATTCAAGCAGTTCCCTGTTATTTCGCCGCTTGACAGAAACCTCCACTGTACTCCCTTTCTCGCCTTTTAGTAATCCCTGAACCTCCCTGGTTGTGATCCCGGTACCTGCCACATTGTTGCCCTCAACCTTTACAATCCGGTCTCCGGCCATAATACCAACACGCTCAGAAGGTCCACCTGAAATGGCCCGTATAATATATATGGTATCCTCCAGAACATTAAAACTGACACCTATACCTTCGAACTCGCCTTCCAGCTGTTCATTCAATTCTTCCAGATCCTCTTTGCTCAGGTAGGAGGAATGTGGATCAAGTTCATGCAGCATCTGCACAATGGTCCGTTCCACCATATCGCTTTCATCAATGGAGTCCACATAGAAGTGGCTGACCTTTTCCATCACCTGGGCAAGTTTCAATGCCTCAACATTCCACTGGCCATATAATAACTGTGGTAGTGCTATAAATATAGCAAGTACTGTATATTTAAATATGCGTTCCATGTTTGTTCGGTTTGTATTCTTTATAATAAACCACTCCGGACTGAAAAAGTTAGAAAAAAGTCCGGCTTATTTGCTTATTCCCATTCTATGGTAGCGGGTGGTTTTGAACTAATGTCGTAAACCACCCTGTTGATACCTCGCACCTTATTTATTATATCATTTGATACCTGACTAAGTACCTCATGAGGCAGGTGGCCCCAATCGGCAGTCATTCCATCGGTTGAGGTAACGGCTCTCAGAGCCACCACAAATTCATAGGTTCGTTCATCACCCATTACACCGACCGACTGGACAGGAAGCAGGATGGCTCCCGCCTGCCAGATCCGGTCATAGAGTCCAAACCGTTGCAGTGCCTTTATATATATGTCATCGGCCTCCTGTACCAGGCGTATCTTTTCCCGCGTGATCTCACCAAGAATCCGGATTCCAAGTCCGGGCCCCGGAAAGGGGTGCCGCTTCAGGAAAGAGGAGGGAATTTCCAGGGCCTTCCCTACCCTTCTGACTTCATCCTTGAAAAGCAGTTTTAAGGGTTCAACCACTTTCAGGTGCATTTTCTCAGGCAAACCACCCACATTATGGTGCGATTTGATGGTTACAGAAGGACCATTCACAGAAACAGATTCAATCACATCGGGATAAATGGTACCCTGGCCCAGCCAGTGCACATCCTTCAGTTTCTTTGCCTCCTGTTCAAAAACCTCAATAAAGTTCTTCCCTATACTTTTCCGCTTTTCCTCCGGATCGGAAATCCCTTCCAGGTCGTCAATGAACTTATCCCTGGCATTAACCCCGATAACATTTAATCCCAATTCTTTATAGGACTCAAGCACTTCGGGGAATTCATTTTTCCTGAGCAGACCATTGTCCACAAAAATACAGGTCAGATTTGTTCCAATGGCCTTATGAAGCAAGATGGAAGCTACTGTGGAATCGACACCTCCGGACAGGCCCAGGACAACCTTATCATTCCCGAGCTTTCGCTTTAGCTCACTGACTGTACTTTCTACAAAAATCTCAGGAGTCCAGTCCATGGCACAGCCACAAATTTCCTGAAGAAAGTTATTAAGGATTGTCTTGCCCTCTGTGGTGTGATATACCTCCGGATGGAACTGTAATCCAAAAGTTGACTCCGACCTTGAAGCATATGCCCCTACTTCCACATCTCCGGTACTGGCAATAACAGTGCAGTCGGACGGAAGTGTATTTATGGTGTCACCATGTGACATCCAGACCTGTGTATTGGTCTTAAGATTTTTCAGCAGGGGATGATCCCCGTCAATGAAACTCAGGCGGGCCCTGCCATATTCACGGGAATCGGATTGTTTCACCTCGCCTCCGTAATAATGCGAAAGATATTGCGCCCCGTAACATATTCCAAGCAGCGGATACTTCCCTTTGATTCCACTAAGATCAGGAATGGGAGCATGTTCATCTCTTACTGAAAAGGGACTTCCTGAAAGTATTACTCCCTTCACTGTTTCGTCAGGCTCGGGGAAATGGCTGAATGGATGGATTTCACAATAGACATTATGTTCTCTCACCTTCCTGGCAATCAACTGTGTATACTGGGATCCAAAATCAAGGATCAATATTTTTTCATTCACCTGTGTGCTGATTTGAATGCTACAATAGATGCAAAATTACTATTATTCTCCGGATAGCCGCTCCAGGGGAATGGAATAGATATCACCATCATTGACCCCTGTGGTGTTTTTAAAAACTTCCCTTGCTTCGTTCTCAAGCAGCGAAGGCTCCTTGTACCTGCTGGAGAAGTGCCCGATCAGCAATTTCTTAACCCCGGCAAGTTTTGCCACTTCCGCTGCTTCTGCGGCTGTGGAGTGCTGAGTCTGCGCAGCAAGCTTTTTATCCTTATTGGCGAATGTGGCCTCGTGAAAAAGCAGGTCGACCCCCTTTACCCTTTCAGCCAGATCAGGGTTAAATAGTGTATCAGAAAGGTAGGCATAAGATCGTTGATGAAAGGGGGGCAGCGTTAACTGATTATTAGGGATTATGGTTCCGGAATCTGTTGTATAATCCTCTCCCCGTTTTATTTTTACCAGATCGGCAATTCCCAGACCCATAGATTCGATTTGCTCCTTCCTTACATTTAAAGGCTTCTTCTTCTCTCTGAAGAGATAGCCATATGCCGGGGTCCTGTGTATAAGAGGGATGGCACTGATGCTCAGTTTATCACTTTCAAAAATGAAATCCTCATCCTCCGAGGGAATTTTAACCTCCAGGCCAAATGGCAAGGGTCCAAAGAACTTATTGTAGACGTTTAAATAATCTTCAAGAAGCTGGGGACCGTAAAGGAAAAGAGGAACCTTACGTCCCATCATACCCAGCGTGGAAAGAAGCCCAAAGAGTCCGAAAACATGATCCCCGTGAAGGTGGCTTATTAAAATGTGATGGATCCTCGACGGATTGATTCCATATTGTCTGAGACGGATCTGGGTTCCTTCTCCACAATCGATTAAAAAAAACCGCTCACCTGCATGAAGCAGATGAGCGGTAGGGAAACGTTTAGAGGTAGGCAGTGCGGCACTGCTACCCAGTATGGTTAGTTCAAATGACACCCGGGACTCTGTTAACCAGCCTCCTTTATCAGGGAAACTGCCTCGTCCAGGGAATTTGAAATATTTAACACAGTATCAAGCTGCGAGATTGTAATCAGTCTCTCAACCGCATCATTCAAACCGGTCAGAACAAAAGTGCCATTGGCATTTTTGCACAGTCGGTTGGCCACCAAAATAGCACTCAGTCCCGAAGAATCACAATATCTGCAGTTGCCCAGGTCAAGAACAATGTTCTTTTCACCATTTCCTGATACAAGTACCAGTTCTGACTTTAAAGTCGGGGCAATGTGAGTATCAAGTTTCTCCTCCAAAACTTTGATCAATGTGTGGTTTTCAAATTTGTCAATCTTGAATTCCATAGCTAATGAAATTGTTTACAAAGGTTTTATTTTAATCTTCTTTGTCGCTTTCCTTCTTCTTCGCACTCTTCTGATTCTCTTCCATTTCAGACTTCAGGGCTGCAAGTTCGGAAATATCACCAAGTGTGGTTTTCTCCAGGTTGGTTTTCAGTTTCCTTGTTGCTTTCCTTACTTCTGCACCTGCACTCTGCTTGCTTGAACGATCAGAAGATTTCTGCTCATCTTCATGGATGCGACTATGAGACAAGATAATCTTTTTTGCTGACTTATTAAACTCAATTACCTTAAAATCTAATTTCTCATCCATTTTTACAGGAGCGCCATCTTCTTTTACAAGGTGTTTTGGAGTAACAAATCCTTCCACACCATATGGCAATGCAATCACTGCACCCTTGTCCATCAGCTCAATAACAGTTCCTTCATGGATTGAATCAACTCCAAATACACTCTCAAAGACATCCCATGGATTTTCTTCCAATTGCTTGTGTCCAAGACTCAGGCGTCGGTTGTCCTTGTCGATTTCAAGTACCACCACTTCTATATCAGCAGCAATAGCAGTAAACTCGGCCGGATGCTTGATCTTCTTGGTCCAGCTCAGGTCCGAAATATGGATCAGTCCATCAACGCCCTCTTCAATTTCTACAAAAACACCAAAGTTGGTGAAGTTGCGAACCTTGGCAGTATGCCTGCTTCCAGCCCCATACTTCTCATCAATTTTCTCCCAGGGATCGGTTTTCAGCTGTTTCATACCCAGCGACATTTTACGTTCTTCACGATCTAGGGTCAGGATCACGGCATCAACTTCGTCACCGACTTTCATAAACTCCTGCGCGCTTCTCAGATGCTGTGACCAGGACATCTCACTTACGTGAATCAAGCCCTCTACGCCTGCAGCAATCTCTACAAATGCACCATAATCAGCCATTACTACAACACGGCCTTTCACCTGGTCTCCTACCTTCAGCGCCTCATCAAGTGAATCCCATGGATGGGGGGTCAATTGCTTCAAACCCAGAGCAATTCTTTTCTTGTCATCGTCAAAGTCAAGAATTACCACATTCAGTTTCTGGTCAAGCTCAACAATCTCTTCGGGATGATTTACACGACCCCATGAAAGGTCTGTAATGTGAATCAGTCCATCCACGCCGCCAAGGTCAATAAACACACCATAAGAAGTGATGTTCTTTACAGTTCCTTCCAGAACCTGTCCCTTTTCCAGTTTAGCAATAATCTCTTTCTTCTGCTGCTCCAGCTCCTCTTCGATCAGTGCTTTATGCGATACCACAACGTTTTTGAATTCGTGGTTGATTTTAACCACCTTAAATTCCATGTTCTTACCCACGTAAGCGTCATAATCCCTGATTGGTTTTACATCAATCTGCGAACCGGGAAGGAAGGCCTCGATGCCAAAGACATCCACAATCATACCACCCTTGGTGCGGCACTTGATATATCCCTTAATCACCTCATCCTGATCCAGTGCCTGGTTGACACGGTCCCAGGAGCGCATGGCCCTTGCTTTTTTATGAGAAAGTACCAGTTGGCCTTTTTTGTCTTCCTGGCTGTCCACATAAACTTCAACTGTATCTCCCGCCTTCAGGTCGGGATCATAGCGAAACTCGCTGAGTGAGATTACACCTTCTGACTTGTAGCCAATATTGATAACTACTTCTCGCTTATTCATGGAGATCACAGTACCGTCGATCACCTCATTTTCTGCGATGGTGGAAAGGGTTTCTGAGTAAAGTTTTTCTATCTCAGCCTGGTCTCCTGTGGCTTCTGCCTCACCAGCTGCAAACTCTACCCAGTTAAAATCTTCGACACCAGTGTTAGCAGGGGAATCTGCCTTGGGCGCCTTCTTGGTACTCTTTTTAGCTGTAGAAGGTTTTTCTTCAGCCGCTTCTTCAGCAACTACCTCAGCTGCTTCTTCAGCAACTACCTCAGCTGCTTCTTCAGCAACTACTTCAGCCGCTTCTTCGGCAACTTGTTCTTCGGCTTTCGCCTCAGTTCCTTCGGTTGCGGTTACTTCTTCGGTTACTTCTTCAGCTAACTTCTTCGGCAACTTGTTCTTCGGCTTTCGCCTCAGTTCCTTCGGTTGCGGTTACTTCTTCAGCAACTATCTTCGGCTTTCGCCTCAGTTCCTTCGGTTGCGGTTACTTCTTCAGCAACTACCTCAGCTGCTTCTTCAGTTTGAGTCTCTTCAGTTTGAGTCTCTTCAGCTGCTGCTGCTTTAGCAAGCTCTTCTTTAGATTCGTTGGCGTTTACCTCAACTTCGTTGGGGTCTACCTTTTTACTTTCGTTAGACATTAGTTAATTCTCTTAAAATTAATAAGTTAGACATTATGATTATTTAAACAAGGCGCAAAGATAATAAATTGCATGTAATTGGCCAAAAAAAGCATGACCTAAACCCCTGAAAAACTATCAATTGCAATCCTTTTGGACCTTCGTTAAAAACTGATAAAGCAATATGCCGGGGTATCCATTAAAAATTTAACTTTACATTTTAATAAATAAAACCCTGTTAAAATGAAGATTGCTGTTATTGGAACCGGATATGTTGGCTTGGTATCGGGAACCTGCTTTGCCGAGACAGGCATCACTGTAACCTGTGTGGATATTGATAAAAAGAAGATCGAGAATCTGAAGCAGGGCATCATTCCCATCTATGAGCCAGGCCTGGAAAACATGGTCAGGAACAATGTGGAGCAAGGCCGCCTTTTCTTCAGTACAAGCATGGAAGAGAGCCTGGTGGATTGTGAAGCAGTATTTATCGCCGTTGGAACTCCTCCGGACGAAGATGGTAGTGCCGACCTGCAATATGTATTGGCCGTTGCTGAAGAAATTGGCTTATATATGCAGAACTACCTGGTTATTGCCACCAAGAGTACGGTTCCCATTAAAACTGCCGAAAAGGTAAGGCAGAGAGTTAGTGATTCTCTGAAGAAAAGAAATTCTAAGCTGGAGTTTGATGTGGCGTCCAATCCTGAATTTCTTAAGGAGGGTGCAGCCATCGTTGATTTTCTGAAACCCGACAGAATTGTTATCGGAACCGATTCTAAAAGAGCCGAAAAGCTCATGAAGAGGCTATATAAGCCCTTCACCCTCAACGGACACCCCATAATCTTCATGGACATCACCTCGGCCGAGATGACCAAATATGCCGCAAACTCCATGCTTGCCACCAAAATCAGCTTTATGAACGATATTGCCAATTTATGTGAGGTGGTAGGAGCCGATGTAAACATGGTTCGGAAAGGAATTGGAAGCGATACCCGCATTGGACATAAATTTATCTATCCTGGTGCAGGGTACGGAGGAAGCTGCTTTCCAAAGGATGTGAAGGCTTTGATACGTACAGGAGATGAATACAATCGTTCCCTGGAAATATTAAAAGCGGTTGAACTGGTGAATGAAAGGCAGAAGGTGGTCATACCATCCAAATTAAAGGAGCATTACGGAAGTTCCCTGAAGGGTAAAAAGATCGGCCTTTGGGGCCTCTCCTTCAAACCTCATACAGATGATATGAGGGAAGCACCCTCCCTTCGTATCATCGAGGAACTAATCAGGGAAGGTGTGCATATCCGGGCATATGATCCGGTTGCCATGGAAGAGGCAGAAAGAGTCCTGGGTGACAAAATTGAATATTGCAAGGATAAATACGAGACCCTGATTGACGCAGATGGTCTTATTGTAGTTACTGAATGGCCGGAGTTTCGTGTTCTGAATTACGGTGTACTGGAAAAGCTGATGCGGGAGAAGGTAATTTTTGACGGTCGCAACATCTATGATTCCGAGGAATTAAAAGAACATGGCTTTTCTTACTACAGCATAGGGAAACAAGCTGTTAAACCTTAAGAAAAATGAAGCGTATTCTCGTTACCGGTGGAGCAGGTTTTATTGGATCTCACCTATGTGAGCGTTTGCTAAAGGAAGGTAACGATATACTCTGTCTGGATAACTTCTTTACGGGATCCAAAAGAAATATCACTCACCTGCTGGAGAATCCGTATTTTGAACTGATCCGGCATGATATTACAGCTCCCTACTTTGTTGAAGTGGATGAAATCTACAACCTGGCCTGTCCGGCCTCACCCATACACTACCAGTACAATCCTATAAAGACAGTTAAGACATCAGTGATGGGAGCCATCAATGTGCTTGGACTGGCCAAACGAATCAAGGCCAAAGTGTTGCAGGCTTCCACCAGTGAGGTATATGGTGACCCTATGGTCCATCCTCAACCCGAATCCTATTGGGGGAACGTAAATCCCATCGGAGTACGCTCCTGTTATGACGAAGGAAAGCGCTGTGCAGAGACCCTGTTTGCTGACTATCACCAGCAAAACCAGGTGAGGATCAAGATTGTCAGGATCTTTAACACTTACGGTCCCAATATGCTTCCCAACGATGGCAGGGTTGTTTCCAACTTTATCGTACAGGCCCTGCAGAACCAGCAAATAACCATTTACGGGGATGGGTCTCAAACAAGAAGTTTCCAGTATGTAGACGATCTGCTGGAAGGAATGATCCGGATGATGGGAACTGGCGACCAGGTTACCGGACCGGTGAATCTGGGTAATCCTGTAGAGTTTACAATCCTTGAACTGGCGGAAAAGATTATAGCGATGACCGGATCCAAATCAAGGATATCCTTCCTTCCCCTGCCCCAGAATGACCCCGCCCAGCGACAGCCAGATATCAGCCTGGCAAAAAAGATTCTTGATTCATGGATTCCGAAAGTGGAACTTGAGGCCGGACTTGAAAAAACAATTGACTATTTTGATCAACTCTTAAAGAGCTAAATATGAAAGGTATTATTCTGGCGGGAGGCGCCGGTACTCGTCTTCATCCAATCACCAAGTCCATTTCCAAGCAGATCATTCCGGTATATGACAAACCGATGATATACTATCCCTTATCGGTGCTTATGCTGGCAGGTATCAGGGATATTCTTATTATATCCACTCCGGAGGATCTGCATCTTTACCAGAGCCTGCTGGATGACGGAAGTCAGCTGGGACTCTCGCTTAGCTATACCATACAACCATCACCGGACGGACTGGCACAGGCCTTTCTGATTGGAGAAGACTTTGTAGGCAATGATCCTGTTTGCCTGATACTGGGCGATAATATCTTCTATGGACATGGCTTTGGCAGCACTTTAAGAGAGGCTTCAGCTCTTCAGGAAGGCGCCTTGGTCTTCGGCTACTATGTTACTGATCCGGAGCGCTATGGCGTGGTTGATTTCGATAGGAACGGAAAGGTATTGAGCCTGGAGGAAAAACCGGAACATCCCAAATCAAATTATGCTGTCACGGGACTCTATTTCTATGGTAATGACGTTGTGGAAAAGGCAAAATCCCTGAAACCATCCAAGAGGGGTGAACTGGAGATCACCGATCTGAACAGGCTTTACCTGGAGGAAGGGCGGTTGAAGGTACGGAATTTGGGAAGGGGCATGGCCTGGCTGGATACAGGCACCCAGGAAAGCCTGTTGCAGGCTGCCAATTATATGCACACCATTGAGCAGAGACAGGGTTTGAAAATCTCATGCATCGAGGAAATAGCCTACCAGATGAAATTTATCGATAAATCACAATTGCTTGCCCTGGCGGAGCAAATGCGCAACAGCTCCTATGGCCAGTACCTGTTCAGCATTGCCGATGAAAAAATGATGGACTCTGATATTTAACAGATATGATCGTTAAAGAGACAGGAATAGACGGGCTAATGATTCTGGAACCCAGGGTATTTAAAGATCCCAGGGGATACTTTTATGAGAGTTATCACCAAGAGGAGCTGTCCCGTCATGGAGTCAACTACACCTTCATCCAGGACAACCAGAGCCGTTCAAGTTATGGAGTGATTCGAGGCCTGCACTTTCAGAAAGCGCCCCATGCACAGGCCAAACTTGTCCGGGTAATTGAAGGTGTCATTTTTGATGTGGCTGTTGATATCCGGCCTGGCTCACCTACCTACGGAAAATGGTTCGGGGTGGAGCTCAGTGCAGAGAATTTTTTACAGTTGATGATCCCTGAAGGCTTTGCCCATGGGCTATCGGTTCTATCTGATCGTGCAAGTGTACACTATAAATGTAATGAATACTATCATCCTGAATCAGAATCGGGGATCCGTTACGATGATCCTGACCTGCAGATAGACTGGCGGATTGATCCGGAAAAGGCGATTATTTCTGAAAAAGACAGGGACCTTCCCTATTTTAAACAACTTTAAACTTTACAACATGAGTCAAGTTCTTGTATGCGGGGCTAATGGTCAGCTTGGAAGAGAAATAAAAAAAATGCGTAACAGGTTCAGGCAGATCTATACATTTACCGATGTGGATGAATTGGATGCCACCGATCTGCCGGCACTTAAATCATATCTGTCGGCAAATCCTGTGGATTTCATTATCAACTGTGCCGCATATACAGATGTTGAAGGTGCAGAAAAGGAACCGGAAGAGGCGACCAGACTTAACCGGGATATCCTGGTTAATTTCAAACAATGCATGGAGGAGTTCCGGTCTGTAAGGATTATCCATATCTCTACTGATTATGTTTACAGAGGCGAGCAGCCGCGTCCCATCAGGGAGGACGATCCTACCGCTCCTATGGGGGTATATGCCAGAACAAAACTTGAAGGCGAAAATGCCCTGCGGGGACATCCCCGGGCCCTGATTATACGAACTTCCTGGCTCTACAGTGTTTTCGGTAAGAATTTCGTAAAGAGCATGATCAACAAGATGGACCTGAAAAGCGATCTGAAGGTTGTATATGACCAGGTGGGTACTCCCACTTATGCAGAGGATCTGGCAAAAGCAATTATGCAGATCATTTCAGATGTGGATTCCGATATGATACAGTTTGTGCCGGGAGTTTTCAATTACTCCAACAGCGGGGTTTGCAGCTGGTACGATATAACCATGGAAATTTGCAGGCTAATTGGTTGCAGGGCCAAGGTGATTCCCATTGAAAGCCATCAGTTTCCGGGCGCGGTAAAACGTCCGGCTTACAGCGTATTGAACAAATCCAGGATTCAGGAGGTTTATGGGGTTGAGGTACCCTATTGGAGAAACAGCCTGGAGAGATGTATTCATGATCTTATTTAATATAATTAACTATACCCCATGGAGAATAATATACTGAGCGAGGTTAGGAAGAAGGCCGAAGAATGGCTCAACAGCCCCATCGATGAGGCGTCTAAAGCTTCCATTCGCGCTATGCTGGATAACAATGAGACAGAATTAATCGAAAGTTTCTACCGTAATCTGGAGTTTGGGACGGGCGGACTTCGCGGGATTATGGGTGTGGGTACCAACCGCATGAACATCTATACTGTGGGCATGGCCACACAGGGTCTGTGCAATTACCTGAAGGAGCAGTTCAGTGACCGTAAAGAGATCAGTGTGGCAGTTGCCCACGATTGCCGGAACAACAGTCCGCTTTTCGCAGAGATCACAGCTCAGATATGCATTGCCAACGGCTTCAAAGCCTACCTTTTTGATGGACTGCGTCCCACACCAGAGCTTAGTTTTGCCATCAGGCAGCTGGGTTGTCAGAGTGGTGTTGTAATCACAGCTTCTCATAATCCCAAGGAATATAATGGTTATAAAGCCTATTGGGAAGATGGGGCCCAGATCATCAATCCTCATGATGTTAACATCATCAATGAGGTTCAGAAGATCAAGTCCATCGGTGATGTAAAATTTGATGGGGATAAAACTAAGATTATCACCCTCGGTGAGGAAATGGATGCTCTTTATATTGATGAAGTAGTAAAGCAATCCATCAATCCTGAGTTAATAGCGGCCTGCCCTGATATAAAAATTGTCTATACCCCTATCCATGGCACCGGAGTGAAACTTGTACCCAGGGCCCTGAAGCAAATGGGATTTACAAATATCTATAATGTTCCTGAGCAGGATGTGGTGGATGGGAATTTCCCCACTGTGGTATCTCCCAATCCTGAAGAGTCTGCTGCCCTGGACATGGCCCTGAAAAAAGCCGATGAGGTGGGTGCGGACCTTGTGATGGCCAGTGATCCTGATGCCGACCGTGTAGGGATCGCCATCCGGGACGACAGCGGAAAACTAATATTGGTTAATGGTCATCAGACTGCCTCCCTCCTTTCCTATTATCTATTATCACAATGGTCAGAACGGGGCAAGCTCAGTGGAAAAGAATATATTGTAAAAACAATTGTTACCACTGAACTGATTGCCGAAATGGCCAGGCACTATGAAGTCCCCTACTGGGATGTACTTACAGGTTTCAAATTCATTGCCGATATCATACGGAAGAATGAAGATAGCATGACCTTCATCGGAGGAGGTGAAGAGAGCTACGGATTTATGATTGGTGATTTTGTAAGGGATAAAGATGCTGTTGCCTCCTGTTGTATTTTGGCTGAAATGGCGGCCTGGGCCCGAAGTCGGGGTCAAAGTATGTACGACATCCTGCTGGAGATGTACCTGAAATTCTCCCTGTACCAGGAGTCCCTGATCAATGTGGTCAGAAAAGGAAAAACCGGGGCAGAAGAGATTCAGCAGATGATGGCAGATTTCAGGAAAAATCCCCCTGAGCAGCTGGATGGCTCGCCTGTTGTTACCATCCGTGACTACCAGGAACAAATAAGTAGGGATTGCCTCAGTGGCGCCAGGACTCCCCTGGACCTTCCCAAATCTAATGTACTCCAGTTCTTACTTGAAGATGGCAGCAAAATCTCGGTCAGACCTTCCGGGACCGAGCCCAAGATCAAATTCTACTTCAGCGTAAAGGATAAGCTGGAGAATAAAGAGGACTATAAGAAGGCAAAAGGGAAACTGGATAAGAAGATCCTCAATATTCAGCGGGAATTAAAATTAAACTAAGCCGGAGAAATATAGCACGGTCTCCAGCAGGTCCTCCTCCCGGGAAAGTTTGTAATCGTTGTCCTTCAGGTAGCTCTTGACCACTTTGGCATCGATTTGGAAAATCTCTGCCAGGGTCTTGCTTCCTTTTACTGTCCAATGCTCATTGCCCTTGAAGACATAGTATACAGGTGATTGCATTTCGTATTCAGCAGGTTTGGCTTTATGGTAAAGATCGGTGTCGGTGATGGCTTCGGTTAATTTGATTCTGTATTGCTTATATAATGCATAGCCATTCTGCTGTCCCAACAATGACAAGTATACTACTAGTATGTCGTTACCCTCTTTAAGATACTTTTTAACAAATACCTCTTCCCTGTATTTAAGCGTATCTATGTTGTTAGTGAAGGGATCAAGCACAATGATCCCGCTCTCCAGTTTGACTTCAAAATCACCCTGGTAGATGTTGTATCTGAGATCGATTCCATCGTTCCACATGCGGTTCCAATAAATCATGCCCGGGCGGAAATCTTCAGTAAGATAAGGGGATCCATTGACTTTGCTTTGGCCCTCTGACCAACTATAATACTCACCTGAAGCTTTCAGGTTCATCTTCATGGCCTCGTTCAGTGGCACAGGATTCTGAGCCATAGTACCCGTGCAAAACAAAGCAAGGTACAGGATTCCAAGTAGCGTTCTCATCATCAGGGATTAACATTAGTATTTAGTTTCCAAAGATACTGTTCTTTTCTTATTGCCCAGGTGAAATGGTGCGGAGTATTTAAACAAGAGCAGAAGGAAATCTAAGAACAAGTGATTTCATTTTAGAAACTTTTCTAACTTGCTACTAAACTTGATGATTATGAAATCATATCGGAAGGAACTGTGGTTCGAAATCAAACAGCGCAGAGAATTGATTAATATTACACCTCAGGTAGAAGCCTGCCTGCGTGAAAGTGGTGTTCAGGAAGGGCTCGCACTGGTCAATGCCATGCATATCACTTCATCTGTATTCATCAATGATGATGAAGCTGGCTTGCATCATGATTTCGAAGTCTGGCTGGAGAAACTGGCACCTGAGAAGCCCCATAGCCAGTACAAACACAATGGTTTTGAAGACAATGCTGATGCCCACATCAAGCGCACAGTGATGGGCCGGGAGGTGGTGGTGGCTATCACAGGAGGCCGCCTCGATTTTGGTCCCTGGGAACAGATTTTTTACGGGGAGTTTGACGGGAAGCGCCGCAAGCGTGCCCTGGTGAAGATCATCGGAGAATAGAATCCTGGATAAACGGAAATTAACAAAATAACATGAAAATAAGTCTTAAGATACTGGATATAAAATCAATCCGGGAAATTGATGGCTATTGGTCGAAGGAAGATTATATCAACCTTTTGGAAGAGTTCAACTACTCGGAGGCCAAGGATTCAAGCCCTTCCGAATTGCGGGAGTTGACAGAAATGGCAATAACAGATTTTGAGCCGCACGAAGCTGCAGAGATCTTGTTAAGATATAAATTCAGTGGTAAATTAAACGAAGGTCAGATCAAGAATTTATCGCATGAAATGCTTGATGATAATGAATCCGAGGAATATCCCGACATTTCCTTACACTACCCCATATTCTGTATTAATCAATTACTGTATAAGTCCTATAACGGAGTATTTCAAAATGGCAAGGCAACAAAATTGCAGTTTGAATTGAGTTTGAGAGAATCCGCAAATTCAGGGGTGACAAAAGAAATTGTTCTCATGGCTTTCGGCAAAATAATAGACGACAATAGCCTGGTTAAAAGGTTATTCGAAGATCAATTCAATGGGGAAGTGCCTTTCAATGATGCTGAAATGATTTTGTGGGAATTACACAGCAAGGGACAAAATATCTATACACTGATTACCTCAGATTATTGGATCAATCAGGAGGATCTGATCGAAGAAGAATTTACAGGAACCATTGATCTGTTTGAGGATTAAAGAAAAGGCAGAATTGCAGATTACCGGGGAGTAAACTCTTTGGCGAAGTTCACCAGGTATAGTTTTTCAGAGGCCCGGGTAAAGGCGGTATACAGCCAGCGCAGATAATCCAGGGACAACATCTCTTCGGTAAAATATCCCTGGTCGAGGAAAACCGATTTCCACTGTCCGCCCTGTGCTTTGTGACAGGTAACTGCATAGGCAAATTTAACCTGCAAAGCATTGAAAAAGGGATCCGTGGAAATTTTATCGGCCACTTTCCTCCGGCTGGGCTCATTTGGATAATCTTCTGCCACAGACTGATAAAGTGCCTTTTGCTGTGGGTAATCAAGGGATGGAGTTTCCAGGTCAATCACATCCAGCAGCACCTTCACCTCCATCTCAATCTCCCTGTAATCGGGCAGTGTGATGAGAATATTGGCAAAACGATGCCCGTGGACCTCTTCGGTGGATAGTACCTTCTCGACTCTTATAATATCTCCATTGGCAATAAAATCGATGCTCTTCTCCTCATCCTTCCAGAAATAGTTATTCTTAACAACCATCAATAGATCCCCTTGTGACACTTGTTCTTCACGCCACAAAATCTGGCTCCGGATACCTGCATTAAACTTATTGGCCCTCTTATTGGAGCGGGTCACCACAATGGTGTCGGAGCTTCCATATAGATCATAGCTGGAAGAAATGGTTTCCAGAAGTTCGGTACCGCTAATCAATGTAATGTCGGGGAATGATTCGAAATCGAATCGTGGATATTCCGCCAAACCATCCGTTATAAGATTCCGGATGCTGGTGGCATTATGCAGGATACCAGAGCCCTCCGCCTGCCTGACCACATCGGTAAGTTCAATCTCTCTGACCCTGTAACCGAAGCTTTCCAGTCGCTCCGGGTTCAGTGCCGGACTCATATCCAGTCCGACCGGTGGTAGTTGTGCTGTATCACCCACCAGTACCAGTCTGCAATGGGATCCTGCCTCCACATAATCAACCAGGTCACGAAGCAGATCTCCTGAACCAAAGAAAGAATCCGGAGAACGGTCCCCAATCATGGAAGCTTCGTCCACGATAAAACAGGTATTCTTATGAAGGTTCCTGTCCAGCACAAATTCTCCCAATCCGTCACTGCCTGCCTTTTGCCTGTATATTTTCTTATGAATGGTCCATGCCGGGTGACCCGAATAGGCAGTCAGCACTTTTGCTGCTCTTCCCGTGGGAGCAAGCAGAACACTTTTTTGTTTCAGGGAGTTTAATGTCTTCACCAGGCTTTTCACAAGAGTCGTTTTTCCCGTCCCGGCATAGCCCTTCACAAGCATTATTTCGCTGCAGTCATCGGATGCAAGAAAGATTCCCAATTCACGAATCAGATCCTCCTGTCCCAAAGTAGGTTGGAAATCAAGGTTTTCTAACAATCTGTCACTTATGAAATTTCTCAGCATGCGATTGAATTATTGCGCAATTAAAAATATATAATTTATTTTTTTTACTAAATTTGTGCGCAACCGTAAAAAGAATACCCCATGAGAAGAGTAATCCAGATTCTGTTCGTACTAATAATCATCGTATTAGGGTATCTAATCGTTGAAAGCATCATGGAACCTATCAGGTTTAACCAGGAAGTTGAAGCGAGAGAGCAGGTTACCATTGACAGACTCATTGACATCAGGGACGCCCAGAAAGCATACAAAGATGTCTATAAAAAATATACAGGTAGCTTTGATACCTTAATTGCTTTTATTGACACTGCATATTTTATTGTTATCAAGGCGGATGGTGATATCCCTGAAGAGTGGCTTGATGAGCTGGGATTTGAGAAAGCAAGGGAGAAAGCTTTGGACGAGGGAGTAATCACCCGTGAACCCATTCAGGTTCCTGTATTGGATTCGCTCTTTCATCAGGGATTCTCTACTGACTCTTTGCGCTACGTTCCTTATTGTGATGGAGTTACATTCACCCTGACTTCCGGTGAATTGCTTACCAGTTCAAACCTGACTGTACAGGTAGTTGAAGCATATTGTCTTTATGACGACCTGCTTAATGGAATGGACAGGCAGCTCGTGGTAAATTACAAGGACGAGCGAATGAAGATTGTTGGATTTGAAGGTCTGAAATTCGGATCCATGGAGGAAGGAACCCTCACAGGCAACTGGGAGTAATCTCCCTCGCACTGATGCAAATTGTTAGTGTAATATCAAATAGTATTACGCAAGATATAAGGCTTAAAGGCCATCAATCCATCCGGTTTGCTCCGGATGGATTTTCTGTTTTGATTTCCGATGCCAGCTATACGCCGGTTTACCTGAAACAATACTCCTTCGAAAGCACTGTTCCAGTTGATGAGCTGGTTGCAGAATGCAGCCGTATATTGGATGAGGAAGGGCTTCTCTCATTTGAAGGGGAAACTGTTCTGATAACGGATTCCATGGCAGCTACGCTGCTTCCAAAGCAATTTGTGGACGTGGACAAGAATCGTGAGATCCTCGAAAAGATTTGCACCCTGGATAAAACCGACCGGGTATTTGACCGCTCCATCAAAACACGTGATTTCCATCTGATCTTTGCTGTACCTGAAAAGATAATTGGACTGGGAAACAGATTTGCAGGAGACGTGAAAATTCTTCACACGGCCGAATGTCTTCTTTCCCTGTCCGATCAGGTCAAAGCCAGCGATCACCAACGGGGCGTAGTTATGGCTGAGGTGCAGGGTAACACCCTGGATATACTGGTCATTTCCGGAGATCGGGTTCTTTTGTTAAACCGCTACTGGTTGAATGATCCATCCGAATTTATCTATCACACCCTCAACACAATGAGGCAGCTGGAACTTGACCGTGAATCCATCCCGGTTTACCTCTCAGGCATCATAGATGAAGAACACGAACTGAAAGATCTCCTGGTAAAATATATTCGAAATGTTATCCATACACCTTACTACCTGGAGCATTTGACCAGGGAACAGATCCTTCATTACATGATCCTTTCAGAAGGCAGCAAGTGCGCATAATCAGTGGCATATTCAGGGGCAAACAGATTCGTCCACCCGGAAACTTCAAAGCCAGGCCTACGACCGATTTTGCTAAAGAGAGCCTTTTTAATATTCTGATTCATCAATTCAGTATCGAGGACTTGGATGTACTTGACCTGTTTTCCGGCACGGGTAGCATATCCTATGAATTTGCCTCCAGGGGGGCACGAAATGTGCTGGCAGTTGAGATGCTGCCAATGCACTTTAAATTTATTCAGGATACCTGCAGGGCCATAAAGATGGATCAGGTATCTGTAATCAGGGCCGATGCATTCAGATACCTGAAGAGACCAAGTCAATCCTTCGATATTATTTTTGCTGATCCCCCTTTCGATCATCCGGGTCTTGCTGAGCTTCCGGACCTCGTATTCGGCACAGAAATCCTGAATAAAGAGGGGCTTTTCATCCTGGAACACCCTGGAAAATACTCTTTTACGGCCCATCCGCATTTTCTTCAACATCGCAAATACGGGGGAGTGAATTTTACTTTCTTCACCTGAAATTGAAACCCGCATCATTCCATTCCAAGCGTATTGGTTTTACAATAAAAAAGATTAATTTCGGTTATTGCATCCATTGCATAATAAACTAGATCTATGGGCGAGGAGTCTTTAAAATTATCAAAGGCAGAATTGGAAGAGTTATGCCTGAAACAGAATATTATCATTGAAAGACATGATCCTTTTAATGATGCCAAAATCTATCTGCCAAATATTGAGAAAATCAATAAAATGATCCGGGAGTTTGACTTCCTGGTAGATGGATCATCCAGGGGGAAAGCGGTGAATGAGATCAGTAAGATCGAGAGGTTTTTATTCGAAAACGAGGACAATACGGATGCAAAAAGCAAGTTCCTCGCCACTTACTACTCAAACGCGTCCATGTATATAGATAAGCACCGGAGCCTGCTGGAGGACAAACGCTCCGAGAACTGGAAATACCTTTTTGTGAACTATTTCAAGCTGGAGGATATCTATCGCTACTTCAATAAAAAATCCAGTGCCTCCACTTTTTTTAAATCCTATACCATCTACAACGAAATGGTCGATCTGACCTACAATGTGAAGTTGATGGAATACCTGAGAGCCCAGGTGGAACTTGAGATTCCCGTAGAGGATGATAAGGATATGCCAGGTAAGATTGATGAGATCAACCTCAAAATAGTGATTCTCCATGAATTAGGTTTTATCGAGAAGCTTCAAAGCCTTATTCCACAGAATACCCAGCCCAATATGGCCAAGTTTCTTACCATTCTGTGCAATGAAGATCCGGCCACCTGGAGAGACATATTAAAGAAACTAAAGCATCTGAATCTCAATGATGACAAAGACCTGCTAACCGAATTAAACTTTAATAAGGCGCATGAAATTATGACGGTGTTTGGTATTGAAATTGAAAAGGATTAATATTGTTATATGGAAACTATTAGTATCGAACCCACTAAAAAATCCCTCGAAGTAGAATGCTCTCCTGGCTATTTTAAACTTTCCGGGAACTCCATTCTGTCTGACCCAAGGAAATTTTTTCAACCTATTGTGGAATGGGTGGAAGAATATATTAAGGACCCCAAGGAAAAAACCACTGTAGATCTTAAATTGGAATATGTGGATACAGCATCCGTCCAGAGTGTATTTGACATTATGAGATTGTTTAAGCCTCTTCAGGACAAAGATAAAGAGGTGGCTGTCAATTTTTACTTTGAATTTGATGATCCGGAATTGCTGGAACTTGGCGAAATCATGGAGGGTCGGCTGGGCATCAAATTTAATTTTATCGAGTATCAGTAGTAAGCCATTCCCTACATTTTTCTATTTTTTTCCCTTTTGGACCATATCCCCCAGAGATAATTGTATTTTTAAGGGTGGAATTTTTCTCCAACCTTAAAAACTACATGCATGATCAATAAGCTGAACCGGCGTGCATTTCTTGGCACCACCGGTACTTTTGTAACCGGGACCCTGATGGCCAGCCCCCTGGCCAGTCGAGCCCTGTCCCAAGGAAATAAAATTAAAGCGGTCCTGGTTGGCACAGGAGTGCGTGGAACTTCCTTCTGGGGAAAGACCCTTGTGGAGGATTTTCCTGACATTATTGAGTTTGTCGGGCTCTGTGATATCAATCCCGGCCGGCTTGAGTATGCCCGTGGCTATATGGGTGTAAGCTGTCCCACCTATAGCGATTTCGCTAAGATGATCACAGAGACTCAACCCGACCTGGTGATTGTTACCACCAAAGACTCCACCCACCACGAGTTCATTATCCAGGGTCTCGATATGGGATGCGATGTTCTCACAGAGAAACCTCTGACCATAGATGAAGATAAATGTCAGGCCATCCTGGATGCTGAACGCCGTACCAATAGAAAGCTGATTGTAGGCTTTAACTACCGTTGGGGACCCTATCCCACCAGGATCAAAGAATTGTTGCAATCGGGAGCAATAGGAAAAGTCACTTCTGTGGATTTCCACTGGTACCTGAATACCTATCACGGAGCTTCCTATTTCCGCAGGTGGCACGGGCTCAGACAATCAGGCGGCAGCCTGTGGGTACATAAGGCCACTCACCATTTTGACCTCTTGAACTGGTGGCTCGATAGTGATCCTGCCGAAGTCTTTGCCTATGGAGACCTGGAGTATTATGGTTCCAACGGTCCATTCAGGGGTGATAAGTGTCGCACTTGTGCACACAAAACCGAATGCAAGTTTTACTGGGACATTACCAGGGACAAGCGTTCCATGGACCTTTATGTAAATAATGAACAGTACGATGGCTATATCCGTGATAACTGCCTCTTCAGGCCTGAAATCAATATCTATGATAAGATGTCGGCCCAGATAAAATACCGCGACAACACCTATGTGAACTACTCCCTTACCACCTATTCACCCTATGAAGGCTGGAAAATCGCCTTTAACGGAACGGAAGGCCGCATCGATGCATGGCTGGATATTCCTTATATAAGCAGTGACAATATCAGTCAGGCCGAAATGCATGAACTGGAGATGTCACAGGAGGATGATCAGCTGCACAGGGATCCTGTAATCGTTCACAAACTATGGGAAGATTATAAGGTCAACTACGTGGATTACCAGAAAGGAGGCCATGGCGGGGGCGACGAGCTGCTTCACCAGCAGATTTTCAAGACTCCGGATAAGAAAGATCCCTTTGACCGGCCGGCAGGAGTCAGGGATGGTGCCATGTCCATGCTGATTGGAGTTGCAGCCCGCAAGAGCATCGAATCGGGCAAACCGGTTCGTATCTCCGAACTCACCGATCTGGAACCAAGGATAAAAAGGATATGAACCAGGCCTTCGAAGAAACGTGTGACGAGCTCAGTACTTTAATCAATAACTGGGAGATAAAGCTGGCCAATCTTCCCGAAGCTACCATTAGCAAGAGAATAAACAGCCAGGGTAGAACTATCAGGCAGATCCTGGGACATATGGTGGACTCGGCCACCAACAATATACACCGTGTGATCCATATGCATTATCAGAAGAGTCCGGTTAAATACCCCGATTATGCCAACCTGGGCAACAACGACCGATGGATCGCCATCCAGAATTACCAGGAGGAGGATTGGTCTGAACTTTTGAAGCTCTGGGCAGCGGTAAACCGTCATATGGTCCATCTTATAGGGCAGGTAGATGAAGGTAAACTGAATCAACAGTGGATCTCTGCCCTGAATGAAAAAATCAGCCTCCGGGAGATGATCAACGATTATCCCAGGCATTTTAAATTACATTTGAATGAAATTTCTGCACTTATAAACCAACTTACAATTGAACATGATTAACAGACGAAATTTTCTACAGGCAGGCGCCCTTGCAGCAGCAGGTACTGCACTTACCGGATGCACTGCAGGTGAAACATCCACCCCGGCTGAAGCGCCAAAGAATAAGATACGGCACAATCCAATAGGAGTTTCCTCCTACTCCTTCTGGCAGTTTAACAAACCCGCAGGTGAACCGCCCCTTGAAGAAATCATTGACCATGCTGCAGCCATGGGTTTCGATGGAGTTGAATTGTTGCTGGTACAGATGGCCTCGGAAGAGACCTCTTACCTTAACATGCTGAAAAAGAGAGCCTTCCACAGCGGTCTCGACCTGATGGGCTTTTCCACCCACCAGGGCTTTGTTTATCCCGAGGAAGCGAAGCGGCAGGAGAACATTGACCTGACCATTCATCAGATTGAACTGGCCTACCAGCTGGGCATACCCACCATGCGGATCAATACCGGCCGCTGGGGAACCAGCAGGGATTTTGACCACCTGATGGAGAACCGTGGAATTGAGCCTACCCTGGAAGGTTATACAGATGAGGATGGCTTCAAGTGGGTCATTGATTCCCTGGAGAAAGTCATGCCAACCGCAGAGAAGTGTGGAGTGGTACTGGGACTGGAAAATCACTGGGGACTGGGACGTTTACCCGAGGGAGTGATGCGCATCGTGAATGCCATTGATTCGCCCTGGCTTAAGGTGACCCTAGATACGGGTAACTTCCTGGAGGATCCTTATGACAAATTGGAACAGCTGGCACCAGAAACTTACCTGATGCAGGCCAAGACGTATTACGGTGGTGGCAAATGGTACTCCCTTGATCTGGATTATCCACGAATTGGCGAGATCATGCGCAGACACAACTACAAGGGCTATATCTCCCTGGAGATGGAAGGAAAAGCCGATCCCATGGAAGCTATACCCCAGAGTCTGGAAGTACTGAGGGATGCCTTCTGGTATGAACTCTAATTGAAATATGCACTCCAAAAGAGCCAGAACCCATGATCAATTACGAAGCGCTTTTTAAAGTATCATACGGGCTCTATGTGGTCTGTTCAGGATCCAGAGAAAAAGGAAACGGATATATTTCCAACACCGTATTTCAGGTTACTTCCGATCCACCCCGTTTTGCTACCTGCTGCAATAAGGACAATCATACTGCAGGCTTAATTAAAACTTCCGGTGTATTTTCAGTATCAGTCCTTCAGCAGGATGCGGGAGCCGGGACCATTGGCACCTTTGGTTATAAAAGTGGAAAAGATGCCGACAAGCTCAGTGGAATGGATGTCCGTTACGGGGAGACCGGGGTACCCATTGTCCTGAACGATGCCATCGCTTTCCTGGAGTTCCGGGTGGAGGAGACCATTGATGTGGGTACCCACCTGCTGTTTATTGGGGAACTGGTCAATGCCGAGGTGCTGGACGATACAGCGGACCCCCTCACCTACCTTCACTACCGGAAGGTCAGGAAGGGCGTGGCTCCGAAAAATGCGCCTACCTATATTGACAAATCCAAACTGGAAAAGACCACCGAAGAGGTGTTTGCAAAGTATGAATGCCCGGCCTGCGGTTATATTTATGACGACGAAAAGGAAGATGTGAAATTTACCGATCTGCCCGACGATTGGGTATGTCCGGTTTGTGGAGAAGATAAATCTGAATTTATTAAACTATAAATCAACGTTACATGGAAAACTCATTGAAAGGAACCAGAACCGAACAAAATCTGCTAAAAGCTTTTGCCGGAGAATCACAGGCCAAGAATCGCTACGAATTCTTTGCCAAGCAGGCCAAGAAAGATGGATTTGAGCAGATTTCAGCCATCTTTATGCAAACTGCCAAGGAAGAGCAGGCCCATGCCAAGCGCTTCTTTAAATTCCTTGAGGGTGGTATGGTGGAAATTACTGCTACCTACCCTGCCGGCATTGTCGGTACGACTGCTGAAAACCTGAAAGCTGCTGCTGAGGGAGAGAACGAAGAGTGGACCGACCTCTACCCCTCCTTTGCAGAGATAGCTAAAGAGGAAGGATTCCCCAAGATTGCCTCTGCCTTTAAGATGATTGCCAAGGTGGAAGCAGAACATGAGGCTCGATACCTGAGACTACTCCAGAATGTATCTGAAGACAAGGTCTTTATGAAGGACGGAAAGGTATGGTGGAAGTGCATGGTATGTGGCTATGTGTATGAATCAGCCAAGGCAATGGAAAACTGCCCGGCCTGTCTCCATCCACAATCCTATATGAAACTCAAGGAAGAAGACTACTAGCGGTTCTGATAAGCGGATTGGCCTGGAGCTAAAAATTGTATATTGCATCTTCAAATTGAAGATGATTAATATGCGCCAGATTTGCAGGCTGCTATATATACTGATACTAATCTCCGGCTTACTCAAAGCATGTGAAAAGACTGCGCAGGAAACTCTTGTGGAAATCCCGGATAAGGGTTTTCTGGATGCGCTTATTTCTTCCGGAGTTGACAAAAACGGAGATGGCCTGATTAGCTATGAAGAGGCTGAATTAAAAAAGGCCTTAATAATACCGCCTTCAGGCATTATTGATCTGACGGGCCTTGAAGCCTTCATAAACCTCGACTCTTTTTCCATAACCCTGAATCCCCTTTCAGGAATCAATCTGTCGGCAAACACTTCCTTAAGGTACCTGGAGTGCACCAGCTGCGAGCTAAACACACTGGATGTGAGCAAGAACCTTCTGCTTGAGGAATTAATCTGTGGGCGAAACAAGCTGTCCGAACTGGATGTATCGCAGAACAATTTCTTAGTTAAACTGGTGCTAAACAATAATCTTATCACCAGCCTCGATCTTTCATACAACCTGGGATTAACGAAGATGATTTCATGCGGGAACCAGCTCACCCGGCTTGATATCTCCAGTCATACGGCCCTGGAGCTAATCGGGGTCGACAATATGCCCATGCTGACCGAAGTCTGTGTATGGACCCTTCCCTTTCCTCCCGATGGGATTGTTGTACTTCAGGGATTCAGTCCTAATATCGTTTTTACCGACCAGTGTGCCGGTTTCTGAGTATTAATATTTTGTACATTTGGGCCTTGAATACGCATGTTTAAGTGAGAAAAATAAAGCAATCCCGTTTCCTGATCATACTCCTTGTTCTGTTTGGAATCCTTTTGATCTGGTCAGCCATTGGACCAAAAGAGTACAGGCTATGGATCCTTGAAGTGGCTCCTGCCATTATTGGTGTTGGGCTCTGTATCATATTTTACTTCAAACAACCCTTTACTTCAATAACCTATTTCTGGTGTTTTATTGCTGCATGCATTATGGCCATTGGGGCTCACTACTCCTATAGTGAAGTGCCACTGTTCGACCACATTAAGATCGCCCTCAATTCAGATCGGAATAACTTTGATAAAATTGGACATTTTGTTCAGGGTGTGGTAACAGCTCTAATCAGCCAGGAGGTATTTATCCGAAAGCAAATTATTGACTCTCCCCGAATGAGAAATTTCCTCTCACTCTGTGTGGCAATGACAGTTGCTGCCACTTATGAGATGATTGAATGGTTGGCCATCATTCTGAGTCCCGATGTCACAGAAAACTTCCTGGGCATGCAGGGCTATATCTGGGATGCACAGTCCGACATGTTTTATGCACTACTGGGGGCAATAACAGTCATCCTTTTTTCGGGAAGGCTGCAACAGGCTATTTCACTGAAAGATGCATAATCTGCCCGTCGGATTTTGAGATAGTGCCCTTATAAATGAATCCTCCTGCCTCAACACCTTTGTCCATAATCCCCTGAACCAGGTCTGAAGGAAGAAGGAACTCTCTTCCCATAATCTTTCTCGACGGGACAAATTTGTTTTGTTCCCGGGGAAGCATCTTATAAAGAAACTCTGAGCAGTAGAGTGCATCATCATTCTCAAGAACAAAGCAATAATCGTAATCTTTTCCCAGGTGCTCCACTCCCTCCATGAGAAGCTGACTCCACTCGTCTTTACTCAGACAATATTCAACAAGGAGCAGCTCTCTCAGTGTAGAGTTTTCTGAGAGTTCTGCTATCTCCTGGATCCCATGAATGGCAACACCTTTTTCATATGAGCTGTCAAATATAAGGTACTCTTCTTCAGATGTATAATACTCCCGCAGGCTTCGAACCACTTCATGCTCCTCACCCCAGTAGCGACTGATCTGGTCCAGGGACCCTATAAAGATACCGCAGTGCTTCCAGCTACCACTAATAAACATTCCACTCACAGCTCTTCCGTGGTCTGAGAAAAAGAGGGTTCCGGGATTGATCTCGTCCAGGTAAGGAGTGAGCTCAGAATATGAAACCGCCTGGGCTGTGTAGGGATCGGCATGCTTACGGTGCAAATTGGAACCGGAGGCAGTCTTGTCCATCAGGGAGATCAAACCCTTCTCAATGGATATACTGTAGCTGTCAACAAACCTTAAACGTCCGGGAATAAAAAAAGAGATCCCCACTGACAGGACAGTGAGTGCTAAAATCAAAATTATGATCCGAATGACAATTTTCAATGCGAACTTATCTCTTTTTTCGAAGTATCAAAAGCTGGGTATAAAAATGAATATTGCAACTAAGCAGGAAGAGGGCAAAGATTGTGGTAGAGGCAAAAAAGATGGCGAAGCCATATACAAGTAAAAGCGTGGCAATCCATAAAAATGAGACAATCCAAACCGATTGCACCAGGGCCTTTATCCTGAGCGGTGTATTGGCATCGGCATCCTCAGAACGCTCTTTAGAAAAAAACAGCATCAGTAAACCGAGAATAGTAAAGATTGCCCCCATTTCATCAATGGTATTCGTCTGAATTACAGAGAAGTAACGCCGTTCTCCGTAAAAACTGGCCACTGCAAAAACTCTTGAAACCAACCAGGCCGGTTTATGACCCGTAAAATAGGCGTAAAGCATTACCAGGCCAAGCACTGCTAGTGCCAGGCCCGGAATTTTCCATCTGTATGATAACAGCGGTAGACTGATAATCAGTTGGTTAAATAAACATCAAGCGCCTCTGACGACCCGTCCTCAAAATTAAGTGTATAGCCAACCAGTCCAAACTTGTGATTAAAAACCAGTTTTGCATCAGAAAGGCCAGGTACTGCACGACCGGTCTCTACTACGGTAATTGTTTTTATCAACATCCCGTTCCAGTAGTAGTCGTCCTCAGTAGATTTCTGGGTCACCTCACGTACCAGGTTCTGACCATCTCTCTTAAGGGTATATTTATCACCTACTTTGGCATCATATTTAACCAGGGTGAAAGATGTTCCATCATCATAGACACTCTGAACCCCTTTAGAAGTAGCCCTGAACTCCGCATCAAAATTTGATCTGCCATCAAAATTTGGTAATTTCTGCTGGATGGCTTGGATATCATTATCCGAAAAATCAGCCGTCAGGGTAAGGACAGAGACTCCGTCCTCTAAAGCGGTAACCTCAGCTGTAGCTCCCTGTAAAACGGCAGGTACGCTGTAACTTGTTGCTCTGATACCAACGGCACCAAATTCTGACTGATCGCCCCCTAATTCAGCTGTACTTTCATCACAGGCGATAAGGGCAAATAAAAAGAAGGATAGGATGGGGAGACTAGCAATTTTTAATTTCATAATCAGGGTTTTATTATTGGTGGAACTAAATATAATCATACAATACTTATCTCTATGATTTTTTTGGAATATTTTATCCAGAAAGTCGAAATAAATATTCACAGTTAAGAAAAGTAGTTTTCCGTATATTTAGCTTATGATAAATGTAAAAGAGGCCACCGACAAAGCGAAAGAATATCTTACATCCTTTTTTCCCGACGCTGAAAATTTACAGCTCGAAGAGGTTGAACAGAGTCAGGATAAGGCCCACTGGCTGGTTACTGTAAGCTATGAAGGAATATCGAATTCCGTTGCCAGTTCCCTGCTGGTGGGAAAAACTGTCCTCTATAAAATATTTAAGATCGACGCCAAAAATGGAGAAGTGGTCTCCATGAAAATCAGGGATATTAAGTAGCCTTCCTTTCGAATAATTCTTTATAAGCCAGACTTGCCAGGAAATTAATTGGTGATTTCTTCTTTTACAAAGAATTTCCTGATTTGTATTGTCACCAGAACAGAAATTACCAGGTAGAGATAGAGCGCAAGATCCAGGCGTAATGCACCCACATGATCCGGAACAACACCTGCCAGGGAAAGCAAATAGGTGATAAATGCCAGGAAGGAAATCAGGATTACCTCCCTGGGGGGCCTGTTCTTTCTTATAACTGCCATAAGAACAATGGGCGCCATCATGGCCGTACCGGTAAAACTGACTCGGGCAAGCAGGGCCAGCTCATCGCTCATAAGTGTGGAAAATACCATCACCACTGCCGCAAAAAAGAAGAGGGAGATGCGGGTAATTCGCATGGTTCTCTTTTCCTCTCCTCTTAACAGGGAACGCAGTTCATTCCCCAGGGCAAAAATCTGGGCATTGGTGGTAGAAAGACAGGCCGCAAACAAACCTACAATGGCCAGGGCGGCCACAGGTGCAGCCTGGTCAAATAACAAAGCCTGTGACAAAAACTCAGATGCAGGGACCCCGGGGTACTTTACTGCACCATACATACCGATAAATATGGTGGGGGCAATTACCAGGATGGCAAAAATACCCACTGCATATGCCATTTTCTTCATGGATGCCAGATCCTTGACGACCACCAGCCGGGTGGTCAGTTGTGGTTGGGTGACCGGGATCATCACCACGGCGATCATGGACCCCAGCAAAAACTGCCAGGAAAACAAGCCATTGGGACCCGGTGTGGATAATAATTCAGCATTTACCTCCTCCACAGCTTTAAAGAGGTCGGGTACGTTTCCAAAGGCAGCTATGCAGGTACCTCCGATGAGCCAGATCACCATCAGCAGTATGAGACCCTGGATGGCATCGCTGTATACGATGGCCTTCAGCCCGCCAATCTCCGCATACACCAGCATCATCACCACCATGATAAGCGCCCAGACCCAGGAGGGTAACATGCCCGGAAAAGCTGCTTCCAAAAAAATGGAGATACCCCGAATCTGTATAGCCACGTAAGGAATCAGGAAAATAAAAGCACTGGCGAACATAGCCACGCCGGCCCACCTGGTACCATAGGATGAAACCATCAGGCCGGCCACCCCCTGGAAATTATGCTCCTTTGACTTTTTTCGGAGCAGATAGCCAAACCAGAGGATGAAGAAAACCATTATCCCATCCGAAAAGGCCAGAAAGGTCCAGGCACCAATTCCATGATTTCTAAAAAAATCCGGCATACCCATAAATGTAAAGGCGCTGAACAGTGCAGCAGAGAAGGTCAGGAAACCCAGGATGGGCCCGATACTTTTGCCTGCAAGCATAAACTCTTCCGCTGAACGTTTACGGCGGTAGGATTTCCATGAGGCAAATGCCAGGAGCATAAAGAATATTCCAAAGAAGATATAGATCCAGACTTTCATAGCTCCTCCTCCCCTTCATCACTTCCCGGGTGAACTTTC
This sequence comes from uncultured Bacteroidales bacterium, assembly GCA_963753765.1. GTDB lineage: Bacteria > Bacteroidota > Bacteroidia > Bacteroidales. The sequence goes on along the minus strand of CAVWDQ010000019.1, from coordinate 44,527 downwards.
GACCCAATATAAGTTAATACCACCAGTGCCACGGTAACCAGGAAACTTGTCCACAGGGAATAAGGGATTCCAAGGATCATTGGTTTGTAGACCCCACTGGGGATCATCAAAGGAGTGTAACCCAGCACCATGAGTATAATCACCAGGACCGCGCACAGGATCCAGTACTTTTTATTTTTTTTCATAATCTTGGTATACTAAGTCCGCCATCGGCATTAATCACTGCCCCTGTGGAATAGGGCAACAAGCCTTTAACCATGGCAAGTACTATTTTCCCAACATCGGAGGCCTGGCCCCAGCGTGCCTGGACGGCGAGCCCTTCCCGGAACAATTTATCGTATTTCTCTTTGACTGCAGATGTCATATCAGTTTCAATCACCCCGGGCCTCACCTCGTATACCGGGATATCAAATTCCCCCAGCCGGGCAGCAAATAAGCTGGTCATCATGGCCAGCCCTGCTTTACTGACACAGTACTCCCCCCGGTTCACCGAGGCCATGGTGGCTGACACTGAAGTGATATTAATGATCGCGCCAAAGAACTTTTCATCTTCCTTTTTCTGCTCTACCAGCCACCTGGCAGCCCCCTGAGTCAGGAAATAGGGTCCCTGCAGGTTGGTAAGCATTACGCGCTCAAAGCTCTCTTCGCTGGCTTCCAGTATATCTTTCCTCACCTTTGGGGCCACTCCGGCATTATTAACCAGAAAATTAAGCTGTCCGAACTCCACCCGGACCTTCTCCAGTATGGATTCCCGGTCGTCCTTCTGACCCACATCGCCCTGGCAATAGATTACCTCCACACCCCGGGCCCTGAGTTCATCCAGAACCTCTATCACCTCCTGTTCGTGACGGATTCCATTGATGGCCAGGTTTATTCCCTCTCCCGCCAGCTCCATGGCGATCCCCAGGCCAATGCCCCTGGATCCCCCGGTTATTAGTGCTACTTGTTTCATTTTTACCTTATTCATTAGATCTCCGGTATATCCACCCATGCTTTTTTGGCCCAGCTTTCAAGGCCCTTTTCTGCAAGCTGTACTCCTTTCGCCCCCTCTTTCAGATTCCAGGGAAAGGGTTCATCATTTACCACATGCTTCAGGAAAAGTTCCCATTGGACTTTAAAGGCGTTTTCAAATACTTCCTGTTCGGGCACTTTTGACCAACCCTCAAAGAACTGGATAGGCTGATCTATGTCGGGATTCCAAACAGGTTTGGGTGTATTGCCATAGTGCTGCGTATAGCATTCACGCAATCCGGCCACCGCCGAGCCCAGGGTCCCATCCACCTGGATGGTAAGCAAATCGTCGCGCCTGACCCTTACACACCAGGATGAATTGAAATGGGCCACCACATCCCCCTCCAGCTTAAAGGTCGCATAGGCTGCATCATCTGCTGTACATTTGTAGACATTGCCCTGCTCGTCCACCCGCTCTTTAATATGCGTTGCTCCCAGGCAGGATACGGCCTGCACCTTCCCGAAAATATTATCCAGCACATAGCGCCAATGACATAACATATCAATAATGATCCCGCCATCGTCCTCCTTCCGGTAGTTCCACGAGGGTCTCTGGGCAGCAACCGTGTGACCCTCAAATACCCAGTATCCAAATTCACCACGAACAGACAGGATTTCCCCAAAAAAGCCCTTTTGTATGAGTCGCTTAAGTTTCAATAAGCCCGGCAGCCACAGTTTGTCCTGTACCACACCGTGTTTGACTCCTGCCTTTTCGCAAAAATCATAGAGATCAATGGCCGTCTGGAAATCAGATGCTGTGGGTTTTTCACAATAAACATGCTTCCCATTTGATGCCGCCAGTTTTACAGCCTCTGCCCTCCTGCCGGTGGTCTGGGCATCAAAGTAGATCTTATATGCCGGGTCAGAGATCACACTTTCCAGATCAGTGGTGTACTTCTTTACCCCCGATAATTCACTCAGAGCTTTGAGTTTGGCTTCATTTCTTCCCACCAGACATTGGATCGGGCATAATTGTTTCATTGTCTGAAATCTTATACTCCTCCCTGTTTTATAATTTCCACAATGGAACGCAGAAGGTGCTGATTCTTGCCCATCCTTCCAGTGACCCCATTCATGATTATTCCTACCCTGTGTATTTTCATAAGTGCTTCTTTAGCTATGTTCTTTATACGCTTTTACAATCTTATCGAGGAACAGATCCTGGTCCTCCTCCCAGAACTTTGTGGAGAATATCTCAACCTCGTGGAATCCTGAAAAGCCTGCTTCCTCAACCCATCCCCTGATCTGTTTCAGGGGAATACAGCCCTCGCCCATCAATCCCCGGTCATTTAGCATATCGCTCGTGGGTACGTTCCAGTCGCATATGTGAAAGGCATACAAGTTTTTGTTTTTCCCACATCTGCGTATCTGCTTCTCCAGGTCCTCGTCAAACCAGAGGTGGTAAACATCCACTGCTACACCCAGGAATTCATCATGAAAATATTCGGTCAGCTCATTGGCCTGCCTTAAGGAGGTAATGGCGGAACGTGTATCTGCATACATGGGATGCAGAGGTTCAATGGCCAGCTTAATATTCAGTTCCCGGGCCCTGGGAAGTATGGCTTCAATCCCTGCTCTGATCTGCTCCCTTGAAGTCTGCAAGGGCTGTCCCGGTTCTGCCCCGCAAACCAGCACCAGCATGGGAATCTCCATCATGGCAGCTTCCTGAAGCATCAGGAGGTTATCCTGGATAGCAGCATTACGTTTCCCAGCCTCCAGCGCGGGAAAGAAGCCTCCCCTGACATAGGAGACAGGCTTAAGCCCATTAGTTTTTAGACAGTTAATGACAGTTCGGGGATCCAGTCCAGCCACCGCATCCCTCCAAATACTTATTCCCTTCACCCCCAATGCTGCATATTTAGTGCAAGCCACTTCAAATCCCAGGGGTTTGGTCGTAATGGTGTGGATACACAGCCTGTCCAGGTTCTTTATCTCTGAAGTCATCCCATCTTTATTTCATCAATGAAGGATCGATACAGCCAAAAAAAGTGTAATACTTTTCACCCTTAGCAATCCGCAATAAGTAGAGGGCTGCTTCCCTCATATGGTAGTCTCCCCACATACTCGATTCTCCATGAGCAGCAAGCTCTTTATCCGGTTTATAATCCCAGGCATTGGGTTCATGATAGATACTGTGCAGAAGTATTCCCTGGTGGCTGGCCTCGGTGCTCAGATAAGGTTCATCCAGCAGCGTATTCATCACTGTTAGTCCGGCCTGCCAGTACTTTCTTCCCATCTCCGGATCTCGTTTTTCCAGGTAGCTGCCCAGGCGAAGCAATCCCTGTGCTCCAATGGCAGCAGCAGAGCTGTCCACCGGCTCAAATGCATTAAAGGGATCGGCATTTTTCTCCAGGTATTTTTCAATTTTATGAATGTTGGGCGCCCCCGTATCCCAGTATGGGATCCCATCCAGTGGAGTATTATCAATGAAGAAATCACAGGTAGCCATGGCCGCTTCAAGCATAAAGCGCTCCATTTCTCTTTTGCTCCCATATTTCTCCAGGGATGCTTCAGGCAGCAATTCAAACAGTTCCAGCTCTTCCGCAAAGCCACACATGGCCCAGGCCAGTCCACGGGTCCAGGTAGTATATCCGCTGAATCCCTGCTGGGCATTGGGACAACGATAGTTGCCATCATTTATATTAAAGATGCTCTCATGGGCGCATCTTCCCCTTACATCATATCCATCCCTGCCCTTGCCATAATAGACTGAATAATCCGCAGTGGACCTGGCATGTTGAATGGCCCGTTCAAGCAGGTCTATTTTCACATCACCCTCGCCCTGGCCCACATGCCCCAGGAGGTGACTAAGCATCAATACACGTATGGTGCGAATGGTATCCACAAAAAGTGAATGCGGACCATTAAAAGAGTAGATAAATCCGCCTGTCTTTGTATCGGTCCACCGGCCTGCCTGCACTGCTCCACTGATTTTAAGTGCCAGCTCATAGAAATCCTTCTCCCACCTGTCTGCCGGAATTTTCGATTCCATCATAAGCCGGAGGAGGTTCCCGTATGTACTCACATTATTAAATCCATGGTCGTGCACTCCCGTATGGCTCACATGGGGGGCCATTAATTTCCTGGTATGTTCCCTCCCGTAATTGAGGAAATATTCATCCCCGCTTACATCGAATTGCAATATGGACGAACCATATAGAAATCCCTGGGTCCATTCGGTCCATCCCCTGGTGGAGTATTGGCCATTTACAGTGAAAACCGGGGACCCTTTGTCCTGATCATATTCTCGGGCAATCAGCCTGATTTTCTCCCCGGAAAGTGACCAGAACTTCTCCAGTTTCGAAATTAATTGTCCGGGCGCTTACATCATAGTCAATCTTCATTGGCCTTGCTTAGTGTTTTTCATGAGGGAACTCCAAATTAAGAATAAATGCGTAGTTGGCAAATTATTACGGGTGGCCGGCAACGATTCATCAGAATTGTACTATTTTTGCGCGAAATCTGATGAAGAATGAGCGACCTTTTTAAGCAACTGGAAGAAAAAAATATCACCCTGCCCGATCCTATCAGCTTCAATATTGCAAAGCTGCAAAAAGCTTACTGTATTTGACACCACGCAGGACCTGGCCATTGCCTCCACCAACGGGGAAGAGAATGTGGAGTTTGAAGTGAAATACGATGTGCCGGGGAAAGGAGAGTTTACCGAAGCTATTGTTCACAGGGTCAGGAACGGCATCTCTGCCAACTATACAGAGGCCTATATGCGCCGGCGTGATCCCGACACCATGGTCATCGCCGATAATCTTCCCTCCGATAAAAAGCGTTTCTCAGATAAATACGGTTACGAATTCTCTAATCTTCAGGAGGAGACTTTTGAATGGATGAAAAAGCAGGAGCTGGCCATCTTCTTCTATTTTGCAGGAAGAGCAGGCATTGGTTCCCTGGGAATTGCTGTGGTCCCGGCCAATGCAGCATTTTTTGCCATGGGTCTCTCCATGCTCCAGGAGATTATTCCGGTGGATCAGTTGAAAGAAGGTTCTAAAGATTTCGTCCAGCATCCTGGTTGCCCCTGTTTTCAGACATACCCATTTCGATGGCAAGCAGGTGGTGGTACACAACCGCACCAGGGAGGTGCATGAGCTCTATGCCTACAACCTGTATCCGGGTCCAAGTGCAAAAAAGGGACTCTATGGAGTTATCCTGACCCAGGGCGAAAAGGAGGGCTGGATTACCGCACACTGTTCCGCAGTACAATCCATCAGTCCATACGACAATATCACCACCTTTATGCATGAAGGAGCCAGTGGAGGTGGAAAAAGTGAAATGCACCAGAACATTGTAAGGGAACCCGATGGACGTGTCTCTCTTGGCAAGAATCTTGTAAATCGGGGAAGAGACGTTATATTACCATCCCCCGCTTCTGTCTCTTTAATCCTGTAGCGGATGATATGGCCTTCTGTCACCCTTCGGTACAAAGAAAAGATGGCAAGCTGAGGATCGTTGATGCCGAAAATGCCTGGTTTGTACGGGTCGACAGTGTGAATGAATATGGCGATGATCCCAAAGCTGGAGAAATCCACCATCAATGCCTGCTGTCCCCTGCTTTTCCTGAATATCAAGACCACTCCACAATCCACTGCTCTCATCTGGGATCATATCGAAGACGAGCCCGGGAAAAGATGTCCGAATCCACGGGTCATCCTGCCCAGAAATTCTGTGGAAAATGTGATTGATAAACCCGTAACGGTTGATATACGAAGCTTCGGACTAAGAACACCCAGTTGTTCCAGGGAGGAACCCAATTATGGTATCCTGGGACTGTTCCATATTTTGCCCCCTACCCTGGCCTGGCTCTGGAGACTGGTCTCTCCGCGTGGTTTCAACAATCCAAGTATTACCGGAGGAAACTCATATGGGGAGTGAAGGAGTGGGATCCTACTGGCCCTTTGCCACCGGACAAAAGATTAACCATGCCAATATGCTGCTGAAACAGATCATCGAAACCCCCAGGACCAACTACACCCTGGTTCCCAATCAGCATATCGGGGTCTGGAAAGTTGGATTCAAACCTCAGCTGCTGATGCGGGAATACCTTACCCGGAGGGGGGCTGCAAAATTAAAATCGGATCAGTACCAGCCAGCACGTTGCTCACTTCTGGGTTACGAACTGAACTACCTGACCATCGAAGGATCCAAGATCCCCTCACGCTTTCTGAAGGTATACAACCAGACTGAGGTGGGAACCGAGGGATATGATGCGGGGGCTGAACTACTGGAGAATTTCTTCAGGGAGGAGCTGCAAAAGTATCTGAAAGGAAACCTGCTGCAGACAGGAAAACGCATTATCGATGCCTGCCTGTCAGGAGCGGATATCGATGAATACAATGCTATCGTGCCTAATAGCTACAGTTACGCCTTCAACAACATGGAGGATTACGAGCTGAACAACAGCCACTAAAAAGAGCACATAGTTCATCAGGCAGAATTGACTACCTTTAATTCCTCCTGATTCCAGTATTATCAAAAAAAATCATCATGAGTCAAGTTGAAGAAAAAATCAAAGCCCTGGGACTGGAACTTCCGCCGGCTCCTCCTTCACTGGGGATCTACTATCCCGTGGTCATTACCGGCAAGCATCTATATGTATCCGGGCAGGGACCTGTTCAGAGCAATGGGGAGCTGATCAAGGGAAAGGTGGGTAAAGACCTGAGCCTTGAAGAGGGACAGCTGGCCGCACGACAGGTTGGACTAACCATGCTCTCCACCATCAAAGCTCAGATTGGCGATCTGAGCAAAATCAAGAGAATAATCAAAACCCTTGGGATGGTTAACTGCTATCCTGAGTTTGAACAGCATCCGCAAACCATCAACGGGTTCAGTCAGTTAATGGTGGATGTATTTGGTGAAGAGAATGGCAAAGGGGCACGCAGCGCAGTGGGGATGACGCTTCCGGCCAATATCGCAGTAGAGATTGAAGCCATTTTCGAATTGCACTAAGCCGCATAAAGATTCATTAGATGTGGTATAAACCAGCCAGGGAAGCATCCATTGCCACCCCCTGTATTTTGCTCTTCCCCGACCGTATCGAGGAGAATATAAACAGGATGATCCGGATTTCCGGAGATGCCGGGCGCTTGCGGCCACACGTGAAAACCCACAAGATTGCAGAAGTGATCGGGCTCCAGCTGCAGCAGGGCATTACGCGCTTTAAATGTGCCACACTCCCGGAAGTTGAAATGGTGGCAGCTGCCGGCGGGAAGGATATACTCCTGGCCTATCCCTTGCTGGGACCAGGCATCAGGCAATGGTTCGATCTCCTTGATCGTTTCCCGGAATGCAGTTTATCGGTCACTGTAGATTCACAGGCAGCAGTCGATCAGCTGGAAAGTTATGCTCTTGAAAAGGGAAAACAGGTGGATCTGTTCGTTGATATCGACAATGGGATGCACCGGACCGGGGTGGATCCGGAAGGGGCGAAAATATTGGTTGAATCCCTTTTTAATAACCGGAACTTCAAATTCCGGGGACTACACATCTATGATGGCCATATCCATGAGGCTGATCCGGCTGAACGTCAAGCGCACTGCGAACGCGATTTCGAAGCAGTAAGTACCTTGCTTGATCAACTGGAACAGGAGGGCATTGGGGTAGAAGAACTGGCCTGTGGCGGAACACCCACCTTTCCCATTCATGCCAGTCACCCGTCCAGAACATTGTGCCCGGGAACCACTATTCTCTGGGATGCCGGCTATGACAGGAACATCCCCGATCTCGAATTCCTGCCAGCAGCCGTGGTGGCCGGACGTGTCATAAGCAAGGCTGGGCAACAACTTTGTCTGGACCTGGGTTATAAAGCCATTGCTTCAGAAATGAATCACCCCCGGCTACACTTCCTGGAGCTTGAAACAGGCGAGGTGATCAATCATAGTGAAGAGCATCTCGTGCTCTTATGTGATAAAGCGGACCTCCGTACCATAGGCGATGTGGTCTATGCACTTCCTTCCCATATCTGTCCTACCATGGCCCTGCATGAGCAGGTCTATGTTGTCCGGAACCAACAGGTCACAGAAACATGGGAGGTAGTAGCCCGTAAGCGTGCCTATCCCTGGTAATACTTCTACTGAGAATCCAGTTCCGTCAGATCGACACAAACCATTTTCTCCAGGTCCCGGATAATCAGCTTACCCTGACTAAATGCCAGAGGGGCCCAGGCCTGGGATTTGCTGGAAGAGAAGAAGGAGGCCTTCCCGAGTTCTTTATATCCTTCAGGAGAGGGTTCGATAAGGTGGATATCCCCGTTCTTACCATTCTGGTTGATGATCAATCCGTTGATAAGGATCATGGCACCCATTTCAAAGCCCGGGGCCGAGCCCTTTTCCCAGACTACTTCGCCTTCCATGCTGAGACACATCATCTGGTTGGGATTCCCGTTATGATTCAGGTATAGATAGTTTTCATATTGGACAGCAGGATGCATTTTGCACCCGGCTTCTTCGGTAAGGAAGAGCTCCCTGACTTCTAAGTCCTCTCCGGGTTTAGTGATCTCAAGCATGATGGAAACGGGATTGTATCCTTTATCGTAGGAACAGTCTGTCAGCATAAGTCTCGTGTCGTCAATGACCAGAGCAGGTGTAACAGTGAGAAATGACTTTAATCCATGGTAGACCCAGAGCTCTTCGCCCGACCGGGCATCAAAGGCTACCACTTCGTGGGTAAGGGTGGAGTCCCGACGATCAAAGGGACTGATTACTATGACCTGATCAATCCCTCCAAAATTTCCCAGGGTTGGCGAAACATAGGTGGGATGTCCTGACAGTGGGCGAGATTTCCATACCAGTTCCCCCGTGGTTTTTTCATAAGCCGCCACTCCGGCTTTCTTACCATGGGGCACCACTATTACAAGCTCTTCGTAGATCAGGGGTGATTGAGATACGCCCCAGGTGGTGAGTTCCCTGTCAAAATCTTCCAGCAAATTATGCTTCCATAGCGGTTTCCGTGTTTCCTTCTGGAAGCAATAGAAGTCCCCAAGAGGTCCGACACTCCAGATATAATTCTCATCCACAGTTGGAACGGTCCTGGAACCAGGATAAGAAATTTCACCTTCTGCACTGTAGGTATAGTTCCATATCTCCCCTCCTGTATTCAGATCAAGACACCTCATGATATCTGATTCACCCTTTATTCTATCCAGGATAAACACCTCTTCCCCATAAATGGCAGCCCCGCCATACCCTTCTCCCAGTGGAAAGGACCAGAGCTCCCTGGGACCCTTATCGGTCCACGATCTCAGGATCTCGGCACCTGAAATGCTGGCATTCCGGTCCGGGCCCAGATACTGATTCCAGTTGCCTGTGAGAGTGTTGTCTTTGGATGTGTTGCTTGCAGGAGTGCTGCATGCTGCCAGAAGAGCAAGAGTAGATAGAACTAAAGTGATTTTTTTATGCATGTTAAGATTTTGGCGCTCAAAATAATAAATAATGCTTAATCAAAAAAATAATGCTTTTTATCATACCCCATGCAACGTTTATGGAACAAAACCGTTCATTCATGTAAAGAGCCCAACTAGAACTATTTCATAAATGAGGCCACATTGGCTATATAAGATTTGCTTTCTGCTGATCTTTCCTGCTTTCGGGTATGGACAGGATTGTAACATTGTGTCAAAAGCCAATGATATAAATCCGGATCAACTCTGTTCACCGGTGCAGGTGGTAACCTGGGAAGTGAGCTATACAGGTGTGAATCATGCAGGGACCACTGTGGAAATCCATTTTGACTGGGATGATGGAGACAGTGAGACGATCACAGCCACCGAGTTCAATAATGCCATAAGCGAGTGGGGAGCCATTGCCTCTCATACCTATGTCTCCAATAATGATATCTGCAATCACAGGCCCATTGCAACATTGCTTGTAAATGGTGTAATGTGTTCATCCTCCTCGCAGGAACAGATTGTAACCGTCTGGGACAATGACAATACCAATGGTGGAAGAGTAAACGCTTCGCCAGATGTGTATCCCATCTGTGTTGGAAATGGTGCGACCATGCAATTTGCAGATAACACGCTGTTTAATTGCGTTCCGCCCCAGGAAGAAGATGTGCCCAACGACCGGACACGCTGGATACAATGGGTCTATGGCACAAATAACAGTATGACCGGTGCCCCGGTGATGGTCGATGGTGTGGTTCGAAGCTATCCTTTTACAGGTGATGTGATAGAACTTACCGGTCCGGTTACCGGATCCAATCAAATGAGCCTGCCCATTACCGTAGCAGACGATAAGCTTATTGGACAGGAATTCGAGGTTGAATTACGTTACTGGAACTATTGTAATCCCTATCCCACTTCAGATCCTGTTACAGACCGCTCCGTAATCAGGATTGTGGACATTCCCGATGCTACTATCACCCCGGTGGATACACTTTGCGAATTTCAGGGCAATCTGCACCTTACAGCAGCTACGGAGGGTGGAACCTGGAGTGGCAATGGAATTGTAAATGCAAGCACCGGTGAATTCTCACCAAGCCTTGCCGGCAGTGGTAACCATACCATTACCTATGAGGTGACCGATGATAATGGATGCTCAGCCATGGATACAGAAGATATTGTGGTCAGACCCGGACCCAATGGGACCATCACTCCGGCAGGTCCGTTCTGCGCCTATGACAGCCCCTATGATCTTGAAGCTGTAAGTGCCATTGGAACATGGAGCGGCAGTGGCATCATCAATAGCAGCACCGGCCTGTTTGATCCGGTTGTTGCTGGACCAGGAAGGCATATTATCTCTTTTGAGACTGTGCCGGATGCCAATGGTTGTGTTGGGATCGACACTGTGGAACTGGAAGTCATGGACCTGGCCTATGCTGAATTCCTGACTCCCGATTCCGCATGGTGCGAGACTGATAATAACCAATCCGTGGGAGAGATACTGGTCAGCGGTAGTGAAAGCTCCTCCTTTGATCTGGTCCTTGATATGGGGGGAATTCTTGATACACTGCGAAATCTTTCCAATGGACCCTTTTCTCTCACATTGAATAACGAAATCGGTCAGAATTCATATACTCTGGTGAAAATTATAGAACATCACGGAAATATCTCCTGCGAATCAGCTCTGTCTGACATCCTGCTTATGGAAGTATTTTCCATGCCGCAAATGGAGCTTACAGCGATCTATGATGATCTTTGCAGTCCCGTTGTCGTTGATTTTGAAACTGTTGCCGGTTATCACAGCTACAGCTGGGATTTCGGGGATGGGAACCTGCATATCACACCATACAACAGGGTTTCCTATACCTACCGTTACGACTACCGGGATGAGATCATTGGGATCGAAGGGGGTGATACCATTTATGGCCCACTCAAAACAGATACCACCTTCCATATCAAGGTGATTGCAGAGACCAGTTTTGGATGTATCGATTCGCTGAATGAAAGCATTCGTATCTATCCCGGTCCGGAAGCCAATTTTTTTGTGAGTCCCCAGATCCAGGATTATCCGGGTACTGAAATCCAGCTCATCAACCTGACCACTCCGGGGGAATGGTCCTATGGCTGGGATTTTGGGGATGGGACATCTGATTCGCGTAAAGATCCAGAAAAGCATATCTACGATAACTGGGGCCTTTTCGAAGTGGAACTTACGGCCTTCAGCCCCTACTGCCGCGACAGCATAAGCAAACAGGTCCAGATCACCCCGCCGCCTCCAAAGTCCATATTCCAGCCCGATACCATGGGTTGTCCACCCCTGGATATCACCTTTAGAAATCAGAGTCAGTATGCCGACTCCTACATCTGGGATTTTGATGACGGCACCTTTTCCACAGAGGTTTCACCTACCCACCGCTTCGTAATAAGCAAGGAACATCATGTTACACTGACGGCCTACGGTATGACAGGAGTGGATTCCTCCCAACAAGTGATTATAGTCCATCCCGAGCCCCAGGCAGAATTTGATGCCTATCCCCGGGAGGCCAGGAACCTGAAACAACTGATCAAATTTGACAACAACTCCATCAATGCCACCAGCTATCAGTGGGATTTTGGGGATGGAAACAGCTCACAGGATGAATATCCAAGCCACACCTACAAAGAGCCGGGTATTTTCACAGTGTCTCTCTATGTCTGGAGCGAATACGGATGTCCCGATACCCTTGTCAGGGAAAAACTGGTTAACGTGCTTGATGGTGAAGGAAGTACTGTATTCCCCAACGTTTTTAAATGGAATGAAAGCGGACCTTCTGGCGGGAACTGGGGAGAAAATGAATTGGATAATACCATATTTCATCCCCATATGGAAAATGCCGTGGAATTATACATGATTGTCTATACCCGCTGGGGGGAGAAGATCTGGGAAACCGACAATATCTATATCGGATGGGATGGCTACCTGACGACCGGTGAACTGGTTCCTCCAGGGGTATATATCTATAAAGCCTGGATAACTTACGGGGACGGCACGCAGGAACTGCTGGCCGGCGATGTGACCTTCTTCCATTAGTCTCATTTTGAAATCTGCTTTATAAGTCTTTTATTTAACTTATGAAGCTATTTATCCCAAGTAACTACAGTTCCATCCTTACTTTGAAGGAGACGGAGCGAGCCATTAAAATGGTAAAGGATTTCTTTGAACTGAACCTGGCAGCAGAGCTGAAGCTGCGAAGGGTCACAGCCCCCCTCTTTGTCCAGAGAGGAACCGGAATCAACGATGACCTGAACGGTACTGAGCGCCCCGTATCTTTCGAAGTGAAAGATATGGAAGGGACCACAGCGGAAATCGTTCACTCCCTGGCTAAATGGAAGCGCATGATGCTTGCCGACTATGAGATCGCCAATAACTATGGACTCTATACCGATATGAATGCCCTTCGGCCCGATGAGGAGCTGGATAATATTCACTCCATTTACGTGGACCAGTGGGACTGGGAAAAAATCCTGGCACCGGAAGACCGAAATATTACAACCCTTAAGGCTGTGGTGAACCAGATTTATTCGGTCATCAAACGAACCGAATTCATTGTATATGAGAATCATCCGGATATTGTACCCATGCTTCCTGACACCATTCATTTTATCCATGCGGAAGAGTTACTTGAAAGGTTCCCGGACCTGAATCCCAAGGAACGGGAGTTTGAGATTGCCAGAGAAAAGGGGGCCGTCTTTATTATCGGGATTGGAGCTGAGCTGGCCAATGGTGAGGCTCACGATGGCCGGGCTCCTGATTACGATGACTGGTCCACCCCCACTGCCAATGGTTATATGGGCTTAAACGGGGATATTGTTATCTGGAATCCCATCCTGGAAAATGCCTTTGAGCTCTCCTCCATGGGAATCCGTGTAGATAAAGCAGCCCTTGTCAGGCAACTGGATATCCAGGGAAAGCCGGAACGCAAAGATCTGTTGTTTCATAAAAGATTGCTTGCGGGAGAGTATCCTGAATCCATAGGTGGCGGGATCGGACAATCCCGGCTATGCATGTATTTTCTCCGGAAAGCCCATATTGGGGAAGTACAGGCCAGCCTTTGGCCCGGACAGATGCATGATCATTGCCGCAAATCCGGCATCATCCTGATGTAAGAGCCAGGCTCTCAGCTGCCCAAAAATTCATCCACATGTGCAAGCTCAGCCCGTATAGGGATCCCCTGGGGACACTGGGGTTCACAGAGTCCGCATTGAATGCAGTTTGATGCCTTGGCTGTATCACTCAATAAGCGCTGGTACCTGAGCTTGGCTGCAGGATCCTGGAGCATGTGGTGATCGTTAATTAAGGCGAAATTACGGGGAATATTAACCCCTTCCGGACAGGGCATGCAGTAATTACAGGCCGTGCAGTCCACCATTTTTCTGCCCCGGATTATTCCTACAGCTCTTTGCAGTGCATTCTCATCCTTATCTGTCCACTCCTCCTGAGTCAGATTGTTGGCCAGTTGGAGGTTTTCCTTCAAATGATCGAGGTGCGACATGCCACTTAATACCAGCGTCACTTCAGGCTGCTTCCACAACCATTGCAGCGCCCATCCCACAGCAGTTCTTTCGGGTGCTGCCTGCTGCAAGACCTCCCTGGCTGCCGGGGGAAGACCGTTAACCAGTGTCCCTCCCCGCAGAGGCTCCATGGCCACCACAGCCAGACCCTTTTCAGCTGCATACCTCAGACCTTCTTTCCCGGCCTGGTACTCCTCATCCATGTAGTTATACTGGATCTGGCAAAAGCTCCAGTCATAGGCGTCCACAATCTCCTTAAAGAGTTCCGTCTCATCGTGATAAGAGAAGCCGGCATAGCGAATCTTTCCGGTCTCAAGCGCCTTGTCCAGGAAATCAATAACCCCAAACTGAAGCAGTTTCTTCCAGTTCACACTATCCAGAGCATGTAAGAGGTAAAAATCTATGCAGGAAGTACCGAGTCTTGCCAGTTGTTCATCCAGGAAGCGCTCCATATCTTCTCTCGATTCAACCAGCCAGGAGGGTAGTTTGGTAGCCAGGTAAACCTTCTCCCGGTAACCGTTTTTGAGTACTTTGCCCAGAAAGGGCTCACTTGCCCCCCCTTTGGAGAAATCATAGCCATGATAAGGATAGGCTGTATCAAAGTAATTGATTCCCTGATCAATGGCATGATGTACCATCTTCATGGCATGCTCCTCATCAATCCTGGAATTATCGTTGTCAATGACCGGGAAGCGCATGCATCCAAATCCAAGCGCTGAAACTTTCAGTCCGGTTTTACCAAATGGAACCTGTCTCATAGCTGCTTAACTCTAATTCAACCTGTAACTTACAAATGCCACATGTTCACTGTCGGGCGACCAGGAGGGCACATTGATGGTACCCTGTCCTCCAAATAGTCTTGCCATCACCCGGACCTCCTTAGTCTCCAGGTCCATGATACGAAGCATCACATCCTTGTTGGGTGGGTGGGATCCTGCAGGCACATCAGTTCCAAAGGTGACATAGACAATCCATTTACCATCAGGTGATGGATGTGCAAACCAATCGTTATACTTATCTGTGGTAATTTGTTCCTGATCACTGCCGTCGGGTTTCATCCTCCATATCTGCATGGTACCGGTTCGTACAGAATTAAAATAGATATACTTGCCATCCGGAGAGTATTCGGGACCATCATCCAGTCCTTCAGCAGTGGTTAATCGTTTCTCAGTCCCCCCTCCAACAGGAATGGTATATACATCATAGTTGCCGTTCCGCTCGGCGCAATAGGTCAGGGTCTTGCCATCGGGTGACCAGCCGTGCCAGTAAGAGGGACTGAGCGGGGTAATTTTCTTTGGATCTCCGCCTTCAATGGGAAGGGTGTAAATTAACGAGCGGCCGGTTTCTGTGCCATCGCTGATCACCAGCCGGGTTCCATCGGGAGATATGCCGTGGTCATTATTAATCCTCCTGGCAAAGCCTGTAGGGATCTGCCGGGGGATCCCTCCCTCAACAGGAATTTTATATAAAAGACCCTGACTGTTGTAAATCAATGTTTTACCATCCGGTGTCCAGTTGGGGGCTTCGATATGACTGTCGGTATGGTAAACCACCCGCCTGTCGAAGGAGGAAATGGAAATGGTTTCCAGTGTGCTTTGGATCTTCATGACGGAATCTGGTTTCGGTATTAGATTTTCTATTGTAACATTGGAAAATATGGCTGTCTCAATGGCATCGTTGTTGTGGGCACTGACTCCCAAACCAACATAAAAAGGTTCATTCATGGAGAGCTTAAAGGTCCCCCCGGCATATTTAACTGCTTCACCAGCAGCTGCCACGGACATGGAATAATAATCTCCCCTCTTCTCAATACGAACTCTGCCGGGTGATGAAACATTGGCCTGAACCTCCCTGGTCACATCCCCTTTGACGCCTCTGTACTGAATGGATGTGAGCCCATCTCCGTGCACCGCAGCATCCACGTAAACCGAGGCCGTATCCAGGTCCTGGCGAATAATCAGGCATGCTTTCCGGTGGGCATCAAGTCCTTCTCCAAGCCACTCAATATCAGCAGCAATGGAGATATCTCCCGATACTTTCTTCCAAACATAATGAAGCTGATCACTATCGAACCACATATTGGTTCCGCCCCCGGAAATTGTATAGGAGCTATCGGATGGGTCAAATACAACAGAGCCTTCATATCCCACATTTCCAATATCACCATTCCCCTCAAAGATTCCCAGGTCGGGTTACTGTTACATGAACTAAAGCCAGATATGCAGAAATTATCCAGATTGAAGCTGGAGTTTAAGATGTTTCATACTTAATGCTATTTAGGTTTAATTTTAGATTGTGAGTATGACAGATGCTTATTAGAAGGCAATATAAATAAATATGTGGCATTTGCTAAATTAGTGAATAGATGTAACTTGTTCAACCTAGAATAATAAGAAAAACTTAGTCCCATGAAACTACCAAGAACTTATTACAATCCGCTCTCCCTCTTTGGGACCATTCTTGGCCGCGGTAAGCGCCTTGATCATCATTTTCTTTATGATAGCCATGACTCTCTTCGAAAATGAGGAGTCTGGCGCCTACGTGGGCATATTTATCTACATCGTATTGCCTGTTTTCCTCATCATTGGGCTTATTCTTATCCCCATTGGGATGTCCAGGCGTTCCAAAAGAATAAAGAGAGAAGGTGAGGATAGTGTGGTATCAAAAATCGTACTTGATCTTAGCAATCAACGGCACTGGAACGCGGTGGGCTTGTTTATTCTTGTGAGCATCGTGTTTCTGTTATTAACAGGGATAGGCAGTTACAAAGCATTTCACTATACCGAGTCCAATAAATTTTGTGGCACACTCTGTCACAGCGTCATGGAACCGGAGCACGTTGCTTATCAGGAATCGGCTCATTCGCGGGTCACCTGTGTGGAGTGTCATGTTGGAGAGGGAGCCCAGTGGTATGTAAGAAGCAAACTCTCAGGGCTGTACCAGGTCTATTCGGTCACATTCAACAAATATCCAACTCCCATTGAAACCCCTATCCATAGCCTGAGACCTGCCCGTGAAACCTGTGAAGAGTGTCACTGGCCGGAGAAATTCTATTCACATAATCTGCGAACCGAAAAGAACTTTCTGGCAGATTCCGCAAATACTGAATGGAACATTCTGCTAAAAATGAAAATTGGATCAGAACACAGTGCTCATGGATTGATCGAAGGAGTGCACTGGCATATTAACTCGGATGTAAAGATAGAGTATATCGCATCCAGTGATAAACGGGAATTTCTTCCCTGGGTCAGATTTGTGAACAAAGCAAGTGGCGATACCATTGTATACAATGATATTTATGAAACGCTGGATCAGGAGGCCCTGGATACGCTGGAGCTTAGAGAGATGGACTGCCTGGATTGTCATAACCGGCCCTCTCATCAATTTCTTCCACCCCAGAAGTTTACAGATGATCTGATTGCTGCCGGAATCATCCCCGCTGAACTACCGGAAGTGAAAGCCCTGGCCATGCAGATATTTACCAATACATTCAGTACCCGTGATTCGGGAGCTATGTTTATCAGGGAGAGTGTCAACGATTTTTATAATGGCTCCTATCCGGAATTTGCAGCTGCCAATCCGGAACTTATCGATCAGGCCATCGAGGGTATGTTGACCGGGTACAACAAGAACATTTTTCCTGAGATGAAAGCAACCTGGGATGCCTATCCAAACCATATCGGGCACAGTGAATACAATGGATGTTTCAGATGCCATAACGGACAGCATGAAAGTGAGACCGGAAGGGTCATTTCAAGGGACTGTAATTTATGCCATACAATCCTTGCCCAGGGTAGTGCTGAAAACTACGAAACAACCAGCGTTGATGAACCCCTTGAATTCAGACATCCTGTAGACATTGAAGAAGCCTGGAAAGAGATGGCCTGCGCCGATTGTCACAGGTACCTCTATTAGCAGATTGCTTCAGTTGCTTATGACTGATCAAAGCTTATCACAAAAGAGGAGTATAGGGCAGAGAATCCTTCACTCCACCCTAGTTAAAATTTTTATCGGATTTCTCCTTGTGGCCGGAGCTGCAGCTATTTACCAGGCAGTCCTGGAAAAAGCCCTAGAATCATCTTCCCTGCAAAACAACCATAAAGATCTGATTGTAGGAATTGGAGTGGCCATTATATCCTTATTAATGTACATCCTGCTCTATAAAATCTACGAAAACAGGAAAATAACAGAATTGTCCTCCAGGAGACTAATCAGGAATCTATCTCTGGGACTTCTGCTTGGATTTGGCTTACAAACCCTTACCATTGCTGTAATCTATATTTCCGGAAGCTATGAAATACTTGCCATCAACAGTTTTGCTTTCATCTTTCCTTCTCTGACCATGGCCATAACGGCATCCGTATTTGAAGAAATCCTTTTCAGGGGGATCATTTTCAGGCTTATTGAAGAAAAACTCGGCAGTTATCTGGCCCTGGTGATATCTGCCATCATATTCGGCGGACTGCACTATTTTAATCCCAACAGTTCCTTTCTTGCAGCGGCAGGTCTGGCTATTCAGGCAGGGGTATTGCTTGGTGCGGTTTATATATACAGTAAAAATCTCTGGCTCCCCATTGCCCTGCACTTTGCCTGGAATTTTACCCAATCAGGTATTTATGGGGCCTCAACTTCCGGCAATGAAATCAGTAAAAGTCTCATCACTTCGAGAATTGACGGTAGCACTCTGATAACGGGCGGTTCCTTTGGTCCGGAGGGATCGATACAGGCAACACTTTTCTGCTTATCTGCAGCCATCATCATCCTGATTATATGTAAGAAACAGAATAAGATCGTTCAACCCTCATGGGTAAGAAAAGATGAATAGCAAAGCATTATACCAGATAATGGGAACTCAAATTAAAATTTTGCTATCTTCGAACGGTTAAAAAAACATTGAATATGAAAACTTCACAAAACAGAAGAGGATTTTTAAAGACCTCTGCAGCAGGTGCCTTAGGAGTAATGGCTTTAGGCCCATTAGGATGTTCAACGCCGCTGCAGGTGGTAATAAAAGCAATGCCGGAGTTGGTCTCCAGCTATATTCCATTCGTGATGCCATGGCCGAGGATGTTCCCGGCTCATTGAAGAAGGTATCCGATATGGGGTATAAATACCTGGAAATGGCAGGTTATTCAGACGGCAAATTTTATGGCCATGCCCCTGCCGAATTCAATAAGATGGTTACGGATCTGGGCATGGAAGTGTTAAGCAGCCACACCATGGTGGAAGCAGCTGGGATTACCCTGGACAATGCCAAAGTTATGGCCGATGCCCATGCCGCGCTTGACGCCAAATATTGCATTCAGCCCTGGGTCAACGAACCAGACCGGAATATCGAAACTTACAAGAAAATGATCGGTGACTGGAACCAGGTGGGTGAGATCATGAAAGAGGTGGGTATTCAGTTTGGCTACCACAATCACAATTTTGAATTCTTAAACACAGACGGAATAGTACCTTACTACGACATTTTTATGCCGGAGATGGATGCAGATCTCATTACCATGGAAATTGACCTTTACTGGGTCACCAAGGCCGGACAGGATCCCGTGGAGATGTTCAATAAGTATCCCGGACGCTTCCAGCTCTTCCACCTGAAAGATATGTATAAGGAGACTGCTCCCTACTTCGATGTAATTAAAGATGATATTCACCGGTTGGAGCTGGCTTAATTGACTTTAAGAGGATCATGGCTGCAAAAAAGGTGGCAGGTATGAAGCATTTCTTTGTGGAAGATGACAACCAGGGCAATGGAAAGCCCTTTGAAGGCATCGAAACCAGTATTACCAACATCACTACCAATATCCTGGTATAGAGATGGTATAAGACCTGGCAAGCATACTATTTACCCTGAAAAGCCCGATGAGAGATCTTCGGGCTTTTTCTTTTGCATCAGCCTGCTTCAATTTGCCAGGCTGAGCTGATAACTATATGTCTTTGTCAGGAGATTCCCCAGTTCTGTGGGCATCTCAGCCAGTATATACACCTTTCTTTGGAGTACTTCACCGGGCTTCACATAAAACTGCAGGAGCGCCCTGTCGTTTTCAGTAATCAGGTAAACCCTGTCCATTATTCCATTCTCTTCTTTCAGTATATAGAATTTAACCCCGCTTCTCCTTTTCGTGCAGGAGATTTCAAGGTCCACCCTGTTCTTGGATGCCAGGTGGTCTATTTCCCTGAACTCAACACCGGGATAAGATGTGATCAGCTCACCATCTATGGTATATTCCTTCAATCCGGGCCTTACAATCCCTTTCTCAGATTCAAACTCGGCCAGGAGATTGCCATTCTTGTAGTAAACCCTGGTAAGACCCTGCCTCTTCCCGTCCTTAAAATTGGTCTGCTTGAACAAGGCGCCGTTCATATAGTACCAGGTTGCAGGGCCCTGTTTTACTCCGTAATCAAATGTTTGCTTCGAATAGATAGTGCGTCCATCCTGGTAATAGGTAGTCCGTATCCCATGGACTATCCTCCCGTCAACAACCTGATTTATACTGGATATGGTGCCGTCATCTCTTTTCTTTATTACAATTTCAGGCTTGTTTTCGCTGCTGGTATTGTCAGCCTCTTCAGCTGATCGAAAACAGGAAATGTTCACCAATATCAGGAAGAGCAGCAAAACACTATTAATGTATAATCTCATGATCAGAGCTCCAATTTTCCCCAGCCTTCCCTGTATTCTCTTTTCACAAACTGATTGGCTTGCTCAAAATTAGTGATCCTCATGTTTTCACCGTCCCATTTATAATTTTTATAGCGGCCAGGGAAGATAAATGATTCCATTTCCCCATACACCGGGTCGGTGCGGATGATCTTCTCCCTGATATTGAAACTCCTCAACAGGAGGTTTCCCATTAGCACGGTCTCGGTCAGAGGACCTGCATATCCCTGGAAGGGTGATTCCACGGTGGCATTTCCGTATCCTGCCAGGCATGCATCGATCCATTGCCAGTAATGGCCATCCATTCCCCCTTCAATCCTGGGGTACTTTTCAGGAACACTCAATTGCTCGTTCCTGCTGAGGGGTAGTAAAATCGGATTACGTCCACCCCAACCGCAGGCTGCTTTCCCTTTGGTTCCTATAAACAGTGTGGCCCCTTCATAATCACCGATCCCTGGCCAGTCGCCCATGATTTCGTTCATATTCTGATCAGGATCAAGCTCCTCCGGAAATTCGGGAGTGATTCCTCCGTCCATCCAGTACAGATCCAGGTCCTTCCCGTTTTTCATTTGATACCTGAACTTTATGGAGCTGGCAAGAGGTCCGCTTTCAGGATAGATGGCCTCCTCAAAAATGCCACTATAAACAGTGCTTGCACTGCACGAAACTTCGGTGGGGTAACCCAGTTCGAGCAATTTAAAAGGAGGTCCGATGATGTGGCAACCCATATCTCCCAGGGCTCCTGTGCCAAAGCGCCACCATCCCCTCCAGTTAAAGGGTATCAGGTTTTCAATATAATCGGTCTCCTGGGCAGTTCCCAGCCAGAGATCCCAGTTTAGCTCCCTGGGAACCGGTGGCCTGGAAGAGGGCCAGGAAATCCCCTGTGGCCAGACAGGCCTGTCTGTCCAACAATAGACCTTTTCAATATCTCCCAGAATATCCGCCTCGATCCATTCCCTGAGGGTCCGCATACCATCTCCGGAATTTCCCTGGTCGCCCATCTGGGTCACCACTTTATACTTTTCAGCTGCCTCTGTAAGGATCCTGGCTTCGTAAATATCGTGTGTAAGCGGTTTCTGAAGATATAAATGTTTGTGCATTTGCATGGCTGCCAGTCCAACCACTGCATGATTATGGTCCGGGATAGCTACAGTTACGGCATCAAAATTCTTGTGTTCCTTATCAAACATCTCCCGCCAGTCGTTATAGTAAGGAGCCTTGGGAAACCTTTTCCTCGTCGGGGCCGATTGCCTGTCATCCACATCGCAAAGGGCCGATATCACGGAATTTTTCCTGGGAGTACTTGCATGACGATTGATATCGAATGCCCCTTGTCCCCCGCATCCAACAGCTGCAATATGCAACTTGTCGCTGGGGACCACATGTCCCAGGCCACTAATCGTGTGGCTTGGAAGAATGGTGAATGCAGCCGATCCTGCAGCCGTTAGCTTAACAAATTTTCTTCGGGTAATATTACTTGATTTCATGATCTGTAGATTTGCCTTAGTTAGCGAAGGGGTTTTACAGCCACCTCTTTAAAATATACCACATCTTCCTCTCCGTGGTTCTGGAGACCCAAATATCCGTAATCGGGACGTGGTCCATGGAAGGGTTCGAAATCCCAGGTTCTGGGGGGAACCGGATCTCCATCTGTATAATCGCATACTTTTACTCCATTAAGGTAAACAATCGTACGCGGTCCATCAAGCGTGATTTCAAAGGTGTTCCATTCAGGTCCGGGCCTGCCCATATTGGGAACCAGGGGCTTGGTAAGGGAGTAGATCATCCCGGTGGAATGATACTCGGTTTCATCGGATAGTTCCGGCATATTGTCAATCTGGATCTCGTGACCGTAAAAAACCGGCATCCACTCCTCATAAGGTTTGATGGGTATGCGCACAAAAACGCCTGAATTGCTGTTGGTCTTTTCCATTTTCCATACCACACGGATTTTGCAATTCCCAAACTTCTCTCCTTCCCAGTAAAGCAGCCCCATACCACCGTGTCCCCGAATCATTCCATTTTCAACCGACATGGAGCCCTGGCCCGCATGTTTCCAACCGGTTAAATCCTTTCCATTAAATAATTGCCTCCACTGAGCTGTATCGCTTTCAGGGAAGTCAGAAGCTCCTAACTGCAGAAAGGAAAGAGGCAAGACGAGAATAATACAAGTCAATAAAAACTGTATTTGTCCTACAGGAAATAATTTCTTCATGATGATCTGTTATGAATTGATGAGTGAGTCTGAATAACCTTCTGAATTTAAGAAAAAGCGGGCAATCCTTCCTGCTTATTTGCCTTCAACAAAGTATTTGATCAAAGATTAAACTATTCTTTTAATTTTGCATCTAATAATTTTGTAAAACAAAATTAAAGCTTCATCTACTGTAAACAGACCTGAATGATCCTGGATCGCTCCAACTTGCTTAAATCATTTCTCACACTATCTTTCCTTCTATTTCTACTACCAGGCGCCCTGCTTTCCCAGGAATCAATACGCATCAATAAAATCTCCAGTCCGATAACCTTTGACGGTCATCCCGGTGAAAATGCATGGAACGAAGCCAGTGTGTTTCCCATGATAGTCCATTCGCCCAGTTTCGGGACCCAGCCTTCCGAAATAAGTGAAGTAATGGTGGGGTACAACCAGGAATATCTTTGGATTGGAGCAAGACTCTATAGCAAGGACCCTACCAATATTACCTCCACCAGTAAAAAAAGGGATGAGGAATCGAGGAACTCGGACCAATTCGGAATCATCCTGGATACCTACGACGACAACGAAAATGCCCTGGCCTTCTTTACCATGCCTTCGGGAGCAAGGATAGACTATACCGTTTCCAATGATGGAGAAGGGGGAGGTGGAGGTGGCATGGGTTCCATCAACCGGAGCTGGAACACCTTCTGGGATGTGGAGACAACCAGAGACGAGGCAGGGTGGTATGTGGAAATGCGGATTCCCTTTTCCAGCCTGCAGTTTCAAACCATCAATGGGAAAATCCCCATGGGAATGATCCTGAACCGAAGGGTCAGCTATATGAATGAAACGGACACCTATCCACTTATTGATCCCAAGTATGGATTTTCCGCCAATCTTAAACCTTCGCAGGCACAAAGCATTGAATTTGAAAACATTGAACCGAAAAACCCAGTATATATCTCTCCCTATGTATTGGGCGGATATTGCCAGCACCAGGACTCTGAATGAAGCCGAAACTGAATACCTGAAAGAGGACAAGCCAAAACTTGAAGCGGGACTGGATGTGAAATACAGTCTCACAAGCAACCTGACACTTGATCTTACTGCCAACACCGATTTTGCCCAGGTGGAAGCTGATGATCAACAGGTGAACCTGACCCGCTACTCTTTGTTTTTTCCCGAAAAGCGCCTCTTCTTCCAGGAACGCTCCGGCATATTTAATTTTAGCCTTGGGGGACGCTCAGACAACCTGTTCTACAGCCGGCGAATTGGTATTGTGGAGGATGAGCAGGTCCGGATCTACGGAGGTGCCCGGATGACCGGTCGGATCAATAAATGGGATGTGGGAATCCTGGATATGCAAACTGCAGGGTTTAATGATACGATCCCTTCGGAAAACTTTGGCGTGGCAAGGCTGCGAAGACAGGTAATCAATCAGAATTCCTATGTGGGCGGCATCATGACATCCAGGATTGGCACAAACGGCAACTACAATGTCGCCTACGGCGTGGACGGGATATTCCGTATGTTTGGGGACGATTACCTGGATGTACGCATGGCACAGACCTTTGAGACCGGAGCTGAGAATAATATGTTTTCAGGCGATCCTACCTATGCGGGTATAAGATGGGAACGAAGGACAGATGAGGGTTTTGCCTATGACCTGTCCTATAACTTCACAGGTGAGCAGATGAATCCGGATGTGGGATTTCTCAGACGTAACAACATCCAGGGCTTTGGTTCCAGGTTACAGTATGGCTGGATACCCGGTGAAACCTCCAGGTTCTTTTCTTATCGCGCCATGCTCTCGGCCCGAAGGAATGCCAGGGTATCGGATGGCCAACTGGAATCCATGGAGATTGCGCCAGGTACCTTTATAATGACTAAGAAAGGCTGGGGTGCCTTTGTGGAGCTTAAGTATATGAAGGAAGGAGTTGAGGAAGACTTTGAGCTATCTGACGATGCTATGGTACCGGCCGGGGAATATGATTTTACAGCTCTGGAAGCCAGAATTTTCACACCTTCGTCCCATCCTGTTGGAGCAAGGATCGATTTCGAAACTGGTGGCTTTTTTGACGGGAACATTGTTTCTGTGGGAGTTGAACCCATCCTGAATCTATCTGCAAGCCTGCAACTTTCCGGGGCCTACGAGTTCCACAACATCAATTTCCCGGACAGGGACCAAAGCATGCAAAGCCACATTTTCAGGGGAAGTATCCTCTATATGTACAGCACCAAGCTTTCGGCAAGTGCATTCGTTCAGTTCAATACTGCTAACGATGCTTTTGTGGGGAACTTCAGGCTCAGGTACAATCCCAGGGAAGGGAATGATTTTTACCTGGTTTTCAATGAGTACCGTGGCTTTATGGTGTCTGATGACGTAATCCCTGAACCGCCGTCCTATTATAACCGGGCCATCCTCTTGAAGTATACCCACACCTTCCGCCTATAGGAACAGCTAGGCTGGGATCAAAACGGATATCCTATGGCCAGGTAAAACAATGCACCCCTGAAGCCTTGCCCTGTCCCAAGCAACCAGTTTTCTCCATCGGTGATATATGGATTCCTGATGGGAAATCCCAGGTCGGTCCGAAGCACAAAAAAGGTAAAGTCAAAGCGGAGTCCAAAACCAGTTCCCACTGCCAGTTGATTAAGGAAGGTCTGGAATTCAAATTGTGCTCCGGGCCTGTTCTCATCTTCATTTGCCAGCCAGATATTTCCAACATCCAGGAAGAATGCTCCTTTGACTATTTTTGAGATCCCGAACCTGTATTCCAGGTTGCTTTCAAGTTTTATGTCACCCGACTGATCAATGTAACCATCGCTCTCCTCATGATATGACCCCGGCCCTACGTAGCGGGCTGTAAAACCCCTGATACTGTAAGCTCCCCCACTGAAGAATTGCTCCACGTATGGCAATACTTCTGAATTCCCGTATGGAATTCCGAGACCTGCATAAAACCTGAATGCAAATGTGTTTTTTAAACCATGCAGGTAATACCTGAAATCGGATGTGAACTTAATATGCTGGGAATAGATGTTATCCAGAAAATAATAGGGCCTGTCCGAAGCATCTTTCCCAATTCCGGCAAACAAATCTATCATATTGCCTGAGCTGTGTATGCCCGCCTGATAATAGAAATTATGGGGCTTGGGTCTCAAGGTATTGTCAAAAGTAAAGGAATAATTCACTCCAAAAATGAACTGCTCTTCATAGCTTTTTCGGATATATATATTTTCATCCACCACAGAATCAAACTCCGGGGTAGTTTCAAGAAGGTTGACCGAGTTTACATAGAGGGGAGAAATGGAATGATATATTTTCTGCGTTTTCCCCCATCTGTATTTCAATTCTGCCTTTTGGGATGACATCCTGTAATAAGCAGTCCGGTTAATAAAATCATAGTCAAGATTCACAGAGG
Source organism: uncultured Bacteroidales bacterium (assembly GCA_963753765.1). Lineage (GTDB taxonomy): Bacteria > Bacteroidota > Bacteroidia > Bacteroidales. The sequence goes on along the minus strand of CAVWDQ010000019.1, from coordinate 18,293 downwards.
TTTCCTGGATCCTGAAAAGTCTGCTCTTTTCCTGGCTTCCCGGAAGTATAATTTTTGGGAAAGTTAAGCCGTCCACCAATTCCGAACTCATAAGAAAGCGTTCCCAACTCCGACTGTGATTTATTTCCCCATTGCCATTCCAATCCACCTTTTAATGCCAAATGTGTCTTTTCAGCACCTTTGAAAGCATTTCCGTGGGTGACTCCTGCTGAAAGCTGCGGGCCGGCATAACCTGATGATTTCGTTACCACGTCAGCCTCAAGATCCAGACTAATGTTATCAGACAAGACCAGGTCGATCCTCACATCGAGTAAATGAAGCAGGCTATCTGACTCTGATTGGGTATATGAAATCCTGGCATAATTAAAAATCCCCAGGTTATTCAGACGGGATATATGTTTTTTGATAATGCGGTATAGGAATATATTTCTCCCGTGTTAAAATATACTGCTCGCCTAAGGACATCAGGTTTCAGAAAATCACCGGAAGATAACAATGCTTAGCCCACTATACTGGATGGTGTCGGCTTCAGAAGATGCTGTATCTGAGGCGCGGGAAATATGAATGATGATATCGTTGATGCCATAAATGGAAAGTAAGGATTGCGACAGGTCTTTTTTTCTTCCAATAAGCAAGTCCACTTTGTTGCTTTCTCTGGATGTATCAGCCTGTAATTCAATAAAATCGGGAGTAAAATAGAAATATCCCTCATTCTGAACTGCCCTGGAAAGCTCATTTCTGGCAGTTTTCAGATGATCGAAGTTAAACTGGTCCCCGGTCTTTATATACTTTTTGTAATCGCCTTGCTTATAAGGGTGTCAACGGCTAATTGAAGTGTGTCAAATGCAATCTGATTATAATGAAATGGTGGCGCAACCTCAACATAGTATTTCACCATGGCCTTTTTCGGATTCCTGGAACTTGTATCAATAACAGACCAGGCCTGTGTATTGAAATATCCCTGATCGAAGAGTTCGCTTTCAATACTTTCTAGCCCTTAGCTCCGGATTCACATCACTTACAAGTATCTGATCAGATGCAAGGGTTTTGTGGATCCAGTATCTAAATTTCCTTTTTTCGTTTACCTTCCAGTAATTTTGAGTCCATAAACCAATGGGGGGCAGGATCCGCCGGCCCAATACCGCATTATTTACCTTGTGGGATGTAACAGAGTTCACATAATTCTTTACTTCAGCACTTTTCGAATCTGGCTCCTGAAAAATAATCTCAGCTTTCTCCCGACCCGTATAAAGAAGCTGATCTTCTGCAAGAAAGCGGGTGTTTGAACAGCCCCACACAAGCAGCAACAGGATCACGGATAATATGGAAGATCTGACACTCATTTTTCCTGGGGCTCTGGCTTCTTTTTTCTATCCTTCCTCCTCCATATATCTTTGAAATACTGATACCTTTTTCTGTAGGTGAAACCCACACCGGTTTTTACGATTTCACCGGTAAAAACATCCTCATAGGAGTGCTCATTGTACACTTTGAGATATTTGCTGGCTGCTGAATCGAGCCTGTATTCAAATGACAGGTTATTCATTGAAAAATCTGTGTTTCCCTGTTGCTGCGTAAGATCATTCATGCGTCCTGAGAACTCAATCTGGGCCCTGTCGTTGAGAAAACTTTTACGGACCTCATAGGAAAGACTGGTTTTCGTCTCTTCCGCTCCTGACTCGCTTGCCGCTGTATATGAATCAATGCCGAAGGATATATCAACTCCCTGGATGGTGGTTTTAGCCAGTTGATTAAGTTGAGAGGCCAGCAACTGGCTCACCTGCTGACTCATATAGTTGCTGGAAGTTGAAATTCCGGGCAGGTCAACATATTCGAATAGCAGGATGGTGATTGCCTGACGCATTTGCTCCTCAGGACTCAGAGTATTTATGATACTCATTAAATACTGATCGCTTGTATTGATGGTAAACAAAATACCCAGATCGGAAAGCTGGTTTGAAAGTTTCAGGATCACGTTAAAATCAACATATCGCAGTGTTCCATCCACGGGATTTGTGTATGATGAGCTGACCTTGTTCAAAGCCTCAAAATTCAATTCCGGATTATCAAGAAGACCATCCCAGCGGATAAACCCACCCTCTGCTATGCTGAATGCCTTATTTGGCCAGCCAATCAGTTTCAGGTCCGCTGTCCCATCACTTATTTCATATTTTCCTGACAGGGCCACCTGGTTATTATTCACCATGTTATAATTTAAAGTGCCACCCCCTTTAATCATGATATTAATGTTATAAATCCGCTTGGCCAGATTGAAATTAATTTTTGTGGACGGATCTATCTTAACGATGGTTTCAATGGAAGAATTCATTGCTGTACTGGACATCCTGATTGGATTTTCAATTTCCGGATCATCTGCGGATGAATGGCTTACAAAACTTAGTATTTTTTCTGTTTCTGAAACGCTGAGATCCTCCATATAGCGGTAAAAAATATCTGTCCCTTCTGAGAGGAGGATTTGTCCCTTGATATCCGGATTGACCAGTGGCCCTTTAAAGGATAAACGTGAATCAACGAATATGTTCCCATAAAGCGGAAGATCCTCTTTTTCGCTTCTGTTCATCACCTGGAGTTTTGATGAAGATACTTCCATATCGGCATAGGGTGACCAATGATCATCGAAACCTATAAATCCATTTACAAGCAACTCATTGTCAAGTGAATCCAATATTCTGAATTTGTCGAAAACAAGCTTTTTCCCCGAGAAGCGAACACTATCCTCAGGTATCCTGTAACTGGAATTCAGGGTGTTTATCCTTACATGGCATCGCTGATGTATAGCTCCCCCAGGATATTATCCTGATCCTCACTGGAGGACAGGTTGATTTTTCCCGAAAGATTCCCCCTGCAATCCTGATAAATATTCCTTGACAAAGGGCTGGAAAGTACGAATAGGTACAGCGTCGAAAACTCGGCTTGAACACTTCCGCTTCCACCATAAATTTTCTCGCCCTTGATCTTAATTTTTGAGGAATCAAGCAAGGCAGACATATCAATGTCATAGGCTTTCGAACTATCTATCTTAAAGATTCCCTTTACACCCATATGATTGAAGTTCAAACCTGACCACGCCAGGTCTTTAATTTCCAAATCCGTGTTTAATCTTCGTTCAATGTCTCCAGTCAAATTATAATCTACATGAACCTGAAATTGATCCTTCCGGACTGCCAGAAATCAGTCCCTCCTGCAAGAGTGAAGAATTCAACTCCACATTATTCAGGATCACTTTATAGTTCAGGTCTTCATTCTCGCCTTCCGTAATAAGCTGAAGGATGGAGCTGTCTGTATGCATCCTGAGATTGGGAGAAAATGCCCTGGTTTGAGTATTCACTGTTAATAAAGAAGTCGAATCCAACTGCCAGTGCTCGTGATTCAATATTAACTCCCTGGAAGGGATACTAAAAACAACATCTGTGCTGTCCAGCTCAGTGGCGATTTCCAGACCATATACAAGCTCATCCAGTTTGTCAATCAAAGTAATCTCTGATAAACTTTGCCCCTCCGTAAAACGACTTTTTATCCGGAGTTCATTTGCAGGACTGGAATTTATGGTGTTGTCAGTCTGCTGTGATCTGAATATTCAGTATCCCTGCCGTATCTGAAATGGAAGTATTCAGGTTCCCAATTTTCATAAACTTATATTCAATCCCCTTCCCATTGACTTTATAATCAATCCTTTGATCAGCAGGTACATTTATTACGGAGAAATTCAGGTCTGTGAATTGAAGGCTTGTATCCTGAATGAATATCCCCAGGGCATCATGATAGCTAATTTCTCCTGTGGAATTGATCTCAGGCAATTCCTGCACTCTTGTAGAAGCATTTGCATGATGCTGATCTGTGAATGTCGCAAAATAATTACCATAGGCAATGCCAATGCTATCAAACTCGCTAAAGGGACGAGTCGACTTGAAATCCAGCCTGAAAAAATCAGCCTCAGCTTGCAGCATGGACCCGAGAGAATCACTTTTGAAGAGAGCCTCCATTTGAGGAATGCTCGCTGAATCCCGGGGGGTGATCAAGGAAATCCCGCTAAGGCTGATATTAGTTTCCATCGCGTTACCCGCTTTTACCAGATGCCCGTCAATAATTGTTTCTACAAAAAGAGTGTCCTTATAGAAGTGAAGTGCATTTAGCTGGCTGGAAACTGAACCGGAAGCCTGCATCTCAAATATTGAATCACCCGGGTTCAGGATGGCAGACAGATCTGCCTTTAAGGATGGATCATCCACCTGGATGTCAAACTCATATGCATCGGGTCGAAGGCTACCTTTAACACTGGCATGACTGTAGGTATATTCATGGAAGTCCAGGGTGTCCACCAGCAATTCAAAGTCAGATTGCAGGGTTCCAAGGGAAAAGCCCATACCTGAGGCTTTAGCAGAGCCGGTAAATGAACCTATTTCCGGATTATCCAGAATTTCACCCAGTTCTACCCTGTCAAAAGAAGAATGAATGGAAAAACTATCCGTATTAAAATTCATGGATCCGGATGCATCCATGTTCCCCAGATTGCTATTTAAATCAATCTGGAAGTCCGGAGAAATAAAAGACTCGCTAATAGTGCTTTGCAAGGAAAGCGATGTGAGTTTCCTGTAGGCCATCTTCCATTCCAAAACTGCTAAGCACCCTCTTTAACCAGTTCATATCAACACCAGATATATCGAGATTCAGGTCTGCCCTGGCCCTGGTCGACTGAAACGGACTTTCCACCGAACCATCAAGGCTTACTTTAAAGTTCTTATCCTGGCTCAGGGAAATTCCTGAAAAGCTGTAGGTCGATTTTACAATATCAATGTCCCCTCCCAGAGAGTAAGGATTAGCAGCAAGGGCTTTAAAATAGGTCTGTTCCTGCAGATCGGAAATAAAATATGAAATGTCCTCAAGGGCCAGCTCCGTGTCACGAATGGATATACTGGCCTTTGGTATTTCATGGGGATTCGAAACTATCCCGAAAAAACTCTCCTCAGCACTACCCTTCAGGCTTAATTTGCTGTGATCTGTTTCAAGGCTAAGATTAAGTTCTGAGTTCCCCGGATCTGAATGGAGCTCACCCTGCATTTCCTTTACAATAAAGCCATTATCCAAAGCAAAACCCAGACTTTTAATATCCACAGCGGCATGCTCCTTATCCAGCAAAAGTTCTTTCAGCTTCATATCCAATCCGGACACACTGAAATTATTTACTGCGGAATCCTTTACATTAATATCCCCCTTCCCCATCACAATACTGACATCATCCAGATCAATTACTTTACTGCTGATATTCCATGGGAATTTGTTCTGAGCAATCGCGGCCGGGGCTTTTTGTTTTTTTGGCTGATCGCCTGTATGCAGAATGGTAGTGGACCTGGCAAGTGAGATTCGCCTCAGGTCAATTGTCTTATTACGCATATCCATTTCATCGGCTCTGATCTTCCCCTCTGCCAGAATTGTTTCAAGGGTGAATCCATCAGAGCTATTTGAATACCCGAAATTGATATCCTCCAGGTCTATATTCAGAATGCCAAAATTCCAGGGAGGTCCTTTCTTCCTGGTTTTGTCCGCAGGCTCCTTGCCGGATCCCAGTCTTATGTTTCCTTCTACATTCTCAAGCTCCAGGGTGTTTGCAAGTATTTCCCGGTCCCGAAGTGAAACTGAAAAGCTCTTCAGTTTAACACCGGATATATCCTGCAGGATATGAATCCCGGAAATGGAGTCAATCATCCGGAAATGAGTAGATATCAGCTTCCCCTTTTTAACAGAAATGACCCAGGCTGCCTTCTTTTTTTCCGCCGGATCCACCTCAGGCTCCCTGCCACCTGTAAAAGCCTGAGCAATATTTAATTTTCGGGTCTCATAGTCCATTAACAGATCCACACTTGCCTGATCAATATCCAGATCCTTCAGAACTACTTTTTTTCTTGCCAGTGCCCTTAGTTTACAGTTGGTCTTTAGCTCGCCCACATGGATAATGGTATCGCTTTTAAGATCTGTAATCAGAATTCCCTGGATTTTGACCGAGTAGGGCATGACCCGTTTGATGGCATCAATATGGATGGGGATATCCGCTTTACTGAGAATCTGGTTGCTTTGCCTGGTGACAAATCCTTCCAAAAACGGAAGGTTAAGAACGATAAAAAGCAAGGCAATGATTCCGAAGATCGAACCCAGGAAAATAAAAAAAAATCTTGCCGCTTTTCGCCACCTCATCAATCAGGTAATTGTTTCTTTCTGTGAAGATAATTACTCAGAATGGTTTAAAAACTCAAGTATTCTATTATTTATCAAATCCGGATTAGAAAACATTAAACAATGACCTGCGTTTGGAACCACTTCGCATTCTATCATCGGAGCTATACTATCCAGCCGGCTCACAGCATCTGGAACCGAATACATTTTTTCATTTTCACCGGCCAGGTATAAAACGGGTACTGCAATGTTTTTCAATTCATCGTCGGATAAGACGGTCATCGAAGCTGGTATTTTTGTCTTAAAGCTTCGAATTGCCAGCCTCAGTCCGTCCAGATGATCATCAGCAATGGCTCTTCCATTCGCTGTTTGAACCATATCTTCGCAGGACCAGTACAACTCCTTTTTCATGAAATGTCGAAGCGGTATAAAACCTCTGAATACCCTTTTTTCAAATTCCTTACTACCCTGGAATACGGTATAAGCCGGACATAGCCATACTACTTTACTGATCCTTTCGGGATGAGATAATAAATACTGACTTGATTTCCATGCTCCATAGGAAGCCCCGATAAGATTGATGCTGTCTTTCAGATCAAGAGCAGTAAATAGTTCATCCAGCCAGATTGTTATGCACTCCGGACAGCCCATCTTTTTCGTATATATGCTTCGACCCCAGTCATAGATATCATCCACTGCATAGGTTCTGTAGGTTTTTGACAGTGCTTCAATGTTGTCTTTCCACATCAGGGAGGAAGTCCCTCCGCCTGGTAATAAAACAATTGGAGGGGCATCTTTGGGACCACTTATGCGGACAAAAGTCTGGCCATAGGAAGTGCTTACCATTCGATTCTCTGAATCAAGGGGCCATTCTTCAGCCATGGCATCATAATATTCTAGATATTCTGTTTTCGCCTTTTCTGAACGAAAGGGATGATATTCATTTACCCAGAAAGCACCCGGCCCTGACAAATAGGAAAAGTAAACCAGAACAAAAACAGAAATAAGCAATAAAGTGATGGCCACGTATGTCACCAGCACATATTTAAGTATTCTTCTGAACAGGGACTTTTTCTGAGTCATTTTATTCAGGTATGAGATAATTTCAAAGGGTATTATTGACCAAGTTAAGGTAAATAACTATTTATGACAATCTTTTAATGTTCCTGCAATAATCATGTGCCAATTCTTTTCACTTATGAATTCGAACTGGAAGTGCAATGCATTGGAAAGCCACCATCCTCACCCCTCTTTTAACTCTTATTATTAACAGTGCCTGCACTTCTCAAAACAGAGATTCCATGGAAAATCACCCATATACCAACAGCCTGATCAACGAGACCAGCCCCTACCTGCTCCAGCATGCCCATAACCCTGTAAACTGGTATCCCTGGGGCGATGTCGCTCTGGAGAAAGCGGCCCGGGAAGATAAACTGATCATTGTCAGCATCGGCTACTCCTCCTGTCACTGGTGTCACGTCATGGAGCACGAGAGTTTTGAAGATACCCTTGTGGCTCAATTCATGAATGAGCACTTTGTGTGTATTAAGGTGGACCGGGAAGAGCGGCCGGATATCGATCATATCTATATGACCGCCGTACACATGATGGGCCAGCAGGGTGGCTGGCCCCTGAACAGCATCGCGCTTCCCGATGGCAAACCTATCTGGGGAGGCACTTATTTCCCAAAAGAGCAGTGGATAGAAGCTCTTAGCCAGGTAAATGAGTATTACCGGGCAAATCCTGAAAAGACCAGGCAGCATGCTACGGATCTGGCTGAAGGAATCCGGCAGAATTCAATTTTCCAGGTAGTGGCCCCGGAGCAGACAATGACTCATGCAGAGATTCACAGAGCAGTAAAAAAGTGGAAAGGCCAGTTTGATCATGAATACGGAGGTCAAAAAGGGGCCCCCAAATTTCCCATGCCCGTGAATCTTGAATTTCTTCTGCATTACGGACACCAGTATGGGGATCAGGACATTCTAAATCACGTGGATCTGACCCTGACCAGTATGGCCCGCGGAGGTATATACGACCAGGTGGGAGGCGGCTTTGCCAGGTATTCTGTGGACCCCGTCTGGAAGGTCCCTCACTTTGAGAAAATGCTGTATGACAATGCACAGCTTATCAGACTGTATTCCAGGGCCTACCAGCTAACAGGGAAAGAAACCTATGCCCAGGTGATCAGGCAAAGTATTGAGTTTATTCAAAGGGAGATGCTTTCCGCCGAGGGTGCCTTTTTTTCAGCCCTGGATGCTGACAGTGAAGGTGAAGAAGGGAAATATTATATATGGACCAAAGATGAACTGGAAGATTTGCTGGAGGGTGATTTTGATCTTTTCTCCGAATATTACAACATCAATGCAACCGGACTCTGGGAGCATGGCAACTACATCCTTTACCGGACCTCCGATCCTGAGACCTTTGCCGCAGAACGGGGACTTGATTCCCGGTGGTTCATTGAAAAAACAGACCAATGGAATTCAACGCTGCTGTCGGCCAGAAGCAATCGCATAGCACCCGGACTCGATGATAAGTCCCTTACTTCATGGGCTTCCATGATGATCTCAGCACTTGCACAGGCTTACGATGCACTGGGTGATCCGCAATACCTGGAATTGGCCACGACCAGTGCCAGTCTGATCAGGGAGAAGCTATGGTCAAAAGACAGGGTCCTTTACCGGAACTATAAGGATGGACATCACTCCATTCCTGCCTTTCATATCGACTATGCTCTATATACTGAGGCCTGCCTTGACCTCTACTCCTCAAGCCTGGATCAGAAGTGGCTGGATCTGGCCATCGAGCTGACTGAACTTACCATGGAACAATTTTTTGATCAGGGCACAGAGATGTTCAATTACAATGCGAAGGATGCCGAAATTCTTATTGCCAATAATGTGGAAACCCAGGACAATGTGATCCCCTCTTCCAACTCGGTAATGGCACACAATCTGTTTCGTTTGGGGCACCTGCTTGTAAAAAGGGAATACCTGGACCTTTCCGCCTCCATGTTGAAACAAATGCAGGGACATTTTGAGCAATACCCCCATGGATTTGCCAACTGGGGCAGGCTGATCCTTATGAACCTGAATCCCTATTATGAGATCGTTGTGGCCGGGCCATCCGCCAAATCCATGTTAGGATCAATAAAGGGAGAATATCTCCCCCATGCTTTAATAGTGGGAAGCGCGGGCACAAGTACCCTGCCCCTTTTCCAGAACCGCCTGGAGGGCGATAATACACGCATCTTTGTATGCAGGGACAATGTTTGTCAGCTCCCGGTTGAAAATCCAGAGGAAGCAAAAAGAATCTATCATATCAAAAAATAATATCCAAGAAATGGAAAACATGAAATTGCTCTTTACTTTCATTGTATTTACGCTCCTGCCACTGGGGGTACTTGGACAAAATACAAACCCGAACTACGATCCTGATTTGGCCACGAAACTGGGCGCTGATGATTATGGTATGAAGGAATATGTTCTGGTTATCCTGAAAACCGGAAGTAATCAAACAGAGGATGAAACCTTTATAGATAGTTGTTTTGCTGGACACTTCGAAAATATGAGCCGCATGGCGAAGGAAGATATCTTAATTGTAGCTGGACCAATCGGTAAGAACGATATGACTTACCGGGGTATATTCATTTTGAATCTTAGCACCATCGAAGAAGCAGCAAAAGTACTACAAACCGACCCTGCAGTTCATGCAAAATTATTGGATGCCGAACTCTACAAATGGTATGGTTCAGCAGCCCTGCCTGAGTATCTCGAAGCATCTGATAAAATCTGGAAGATAGAACCTTAACAGTTCCGGGTCATGATGAGCGATATTCACTGATCTCAAAGAGATGACCATCGGGATCCTGAAAGAAACACCTGGTTTCTGCTCCCCTGGTCACAGGAGGTGTAATAAACCCGGCGCCCCTTTGCTTCAGGATTTCGAATGACCTGGCACAATCCTTCACGCGAATGGTGTAAGCGTGGCTCACCATATTCTTATCCATCGGGGCTTTAAAATGGGTATCAGGCTTATCATCGGTAGGACCGCCAGGAGTTACCAGTAAGATCCAGTTACCCAGAAACTCCAGTACCAGGGAATCACCCCCGTATTCGCGAAATACTTTTGCCCCCAGGACATCCACATAAAATGATTTGGATCTGGACATATCAGATACCACCAAAATGGTAGTCAATGCTGAATCTTCAAAAGGATTATTTTTCATATCATTGTTTAGATCAAGAACAAACCTGCGCAATTCATGTTCAACTAAGAGAAAAGAATAAATGAAAGTCAACTTACATAAAGTTCTCTTGCTTATAATTGGCTATGCTGATCACCTCTGGTTCAGCTCTGATATCGCAAACAAAGCAAACAAATGAGGAGTTACTTGTTTCGACTGCCTGGCTGGAAGAGAATCTGGCAGATACCCTGCTGATCATCCTTCATTACGGCATGAAGACAGAGTTTAAAGAAGAGCATATACCGGGAGCAAGATATGCTTCTATCTGGGATGTCCTGTTAAAAAAAAATGAACAGGATCTGCGCCATGAATTTCCTGCCGAGCAAGAATTAGAACAGACCCTCAGATCATGGGGGATCAATAATAACTCGAAAATTATCATCTGTTACCAGGATGGGAATTCCATTAAATGGGCAGCCCGCCTGTTTTATACCCTGGATTACGCCGGACTGGGTGATCGGGTGGCCATACTCAATGGAGGCTTGAAAGCCTGGAAGGAAGAGGGAAGGCCCGTGACTGATTCTGTGACCAGCTATTTGGAGGGTAATGTTGATATCAGGATCGTGGATGAAGTCAGGATCTCCAAAGAAGAAGTGCTTGCAAACCTGAACAATGAAGACGTAGCAATAGTCGATGCCAGGCCCCCTGAAAGATATAATGGAACAGTACAGGATGAGAACTCAGGTCGTTCGGGACATATTAAAGGAGCGGTCAATATTCCCTATTATGAAGTAAGCCAGGAGGACTCCACCTACCTGTTTAAGTCAAAGGAGGCATTGGGTGCTCTATTCGAGGACCATATGATCCATGAAGGATCCTCAATAATTACCTATTGTGGAACGGGAATCCTGGCTTCGAACCTCTATTTTACAGCCAGACTATTGGGCTACAAGGTGAGATTCTACGATGGTTCTTTCCAGGAGTGGGGAAATGATGAATCATTACCAGTAGCCGGGCCAGAGGAAAGATAAAGCCCCAATTCATAAAGAGTTAGCCGACCGGAGAACTAATTCTACTAAACCATGTTAATATGTAATAGGTCAATTACATTTTAAGATCATCATAACATGCAAACAATACTAGGATCAGGCGGTGGTATAGGCATACCCCTGGCCAGAGAATTAAAGAATTATACCACACAGATTCGACTGGTCAGCAGAAATCCCAAAAAAGTAAATGATACAGATGAACTTTTTCCTGCAGATCTGTATGATCCGGGCCAAATTGACAGGGCAATAGCCGGAAGCGAAGTTGTCTATGTTGTGGTTGGCTTTGAATACAAGCTAAGTGTCTGGCAAAAAACCTGGCCGACATTTATAAGCGGCGTTATTGATGCCTGTATAAAGCATCATGCAAAACTTGTATTTTTTGACAATGTATACATGTATGCATCCTCTGCCATCCCCCATATGACTGAAGAGTCGCCCATACAGGCTCCCAGTAAAAAGGGAAAAGTCAGGCAACAACTCCACACTATGATTATGGAAGAAGTGGAGAAAAAAAATCTGACAGCTCTTATTGCCAGGGGGGCTGATTTTTATGGGCCGGATAATAAGAACAGCGCATTTTCAATTATGATTGCTGATAATCTGATGAAAGGAAAAAAAGCTCAGGCATTTGGCGACCTGAACAAAATTCATACATACACTTATACCCCGGATGCTGCTAAAGCAACAGCCATTCTTGGAAACACAAGTGATGCATATAATCAGGTGTGGCATGTTCCTACCACAAAAGAAAAACTAAGCAACTCAGAATGGATTCAGCTGGTTGCGGACGAGTTGAATGTAAAGGCAAAGACGCAGTCAATTCCCGCCTGGATGTTGCGTATCCTTGGTTTGTTTATGCCTGCTATGAAAGAATTCCCTGAGATGCTTTACCAGTATGAGCAGGACTATGTTTTTGACAGCAGCAAATTTGAAAAACGATTTGGCATGGAGGCCACAGCACCCAGGGATGGTATCAGAATGCTGATTGATCAAAGCTCACCAGAATAGAGCATAGAGGAGGACAAAGATCAATACAATGATCAGGGAAAGTATGTTGAATACTTTACCGGTCCTGAACCAATGCTTTTCGAGCTGAATATACTTCGGAGCTACTTTTTTACCCTCCAGCAAAGAAATAACTATGATTAAAAGTGCTGTAAGGAAAAAGGCCAGGACCATCTGGTCCAGAAAAGGCATTTCCTTAAAAATGAACTTCAGGGCCACAGAGATAGGGATGGACAGGACCACACCTGTAAAGGCAGCATTGGTAGTCGTTTTCTTCCAGAATATTCCCAGAATAAAAATAGCCACGATGCCGGGACTGATCATCCCTGTATACTCCTGAATAAATTGAAAAGCCTGATCAATTGTCCCCAGCAATGGGGCAATGCAGGCAGCAATCAACATAGCCACAATACCTGAAATTCTGCCTGCCCGTACCATCTGATCTTCAGAAGCATCTTTCTTTATGAAGACCTTGTATACATCCATGGTGAAGATGGTCGAGGTACTGTTAATGATGGCACTGAGTGAAGAGACAATTGCTGCAATAAGGGCTGCAAATACCAGGCCCTTAATACCACTTGGTATAAAGGTGCTCAGAAGCCATGGGTAAGCTTCATCAGGCCTGGCAATATCGGCGTGAAGAACATAAGCAACAATTCCGGGTACCACAACAACAAGGGGGAGTAAAAGCTTCAGGAATCCGGCAAACAGCATGCCCCGCTGCGCTTCCCTGAGGTCTTTCGAGCCAAGGGCTTTTTGGATAATGTACTGGTTTGCACCAAAATAGTAGATACCTGCAATCCATATCCCCCCAAAAACGGCCCGGATTCCAGGCAAATACTCAAAGCCCGGTGATGACTTCTGCAGGATCATATGGAACTTTTCGGGAGCCTGGCTATATAAGATCCTGCACCCTTCCAGAAACCCTTCTCCGTCACTCACCGCATTAATAGACAGGATGGTGGTCAGAATTCCTCCTGCCATCAGGAAAAAAACCTGGATAATATCAGTGCTTGCGATTGCCTTCAGACCGTTAAATATGGTGTACAATAAGGAAAAAATGGCCAGGCCAAATACCCCGTATATCAATTTGATCCCAAAAATGGTTTTAAGGGCCAGAGCACCCAGGTAAACAATGGAAGTAAGGTTGACAAAAATGAACAGAGCAAGCCAGAAAAAAGCAAGGACAGATTTCAGAGAATCGCTGTAACGAAGTGCCAGGAACTGGGGCATTGTATAGATCTCTTTTTTAATAAAGACCGGTAAAAAATACTTGGCTACCACAAGAATAATTATGGCAGCCAGCCATTCATAGGTAGCTATTCCCAGGCCGATGGCATAGCCTGAACCAGACATTCCTATGAACTGCTCAGCACTTATATTGGCTGCAATAATGGAAGTTCCTACCAGCCACCAAGGAAGCGTCTTTCCGGCAAAAAAGTAGGCCTGACTATCCCTTTTTTCACCTTTCGACCTGGAGAGATAATTCCCCACAAAAATTATAAGCAGGCCGTACAGGCTAAAGATGATGGTGTCCAGGAGTGTCAAAGTCTACTGCAGTTTATCCGTGTTTTAACTCAAATTCTTTCACACCCTCCACAATGGCCATCAGGTTATCCCATGGCACTTCAGGTTCGACCATATGCGTTGGTCCCAGCACAATTCCACCCTGGGGTCCGCACTGTTCCAGCCTGGAAATTGTAGTTTCCTTTACCTGCCCGGGAGTGCCATAGGGCAATAAGTCCTGCGTACCAATGGTACCCCAGAAGGAAAGCCGGTCGCCATACTTTTCATGCACCTCATTGAAAGACATACACTCGGGCTGAACCGGATTGAGTATATCAATTCCCAACTCGATCAATTGATCGATGAATGGAATAATATATCCACAGGAATGGTAAAATATCAATACATCGGGATTCACTGCCCGGGCAGTCTCAATGACCTTTGAAAGCCTGGGTTTTAACCAGCGTTCCCAGAATGGTACATCCATCATAATCGATTCCTGTGTTCCAATATCGTCACCGAGAGATATGATATCGGCCCCGGCTTCGGTGTAGGTCCTGACTTTTGCACAGGCAAACTCAGTGATCTTATCCAGTAATACTGTGGCCCTCTCATCTTCCATCATCATATCCATCATCAACTCCTCCATGGAACGCATGTACCAGCTGGCCTCCCAAACAGTCATCTGCATAAATGCAAATGATGCCAGCCCCCTGGCATGGAGTCCTGCGATCAGTTCTGTCAGATTCTCCTTCTCTCCTTCCGGAACCGAAGGATAAGGGTAATCAATGATTTCATTAAGTTCTGCCCCTTTCAGGGGATGGTGCATCCTGGTCATGTGGAATGCCCATTCTGAACCCCTGGAATGACCTATCCCGTATTCATCGATCCTGGTATCCTCTGGAATTTGCTCTCTTTTGAACAGCGATCTTCCTTCTGAATAGTTCTTTTGAACGTTCATTTCAAAGGACCTGTGACCCATGCCGAAAAAGTCCTGGTAGTCATTGTGCCCATGCTTTTCCTTAAAACTTTCGATTTGGGAGTCACACAGAACATAGTCAAGCGGAACTGATGAAAATCCTTCTCTCCTTAAGGTTCGTTTCACATTTTCTCGTGGTGTAATCATCGTTTAAAGGTGTTCGTAACACATCCGGATGCTTTGAAGGGCTGATTCGGGAAGGCACTTTTCAGGCTTTACTTTCCGGTCAAGGCAATCCACATAATAAGCCAACTCATTCGCATATCCCTCCATGGCATCTCCGGCAGGCACCTGCAGGGTATCGGTATCAGAGGCAATGGTAATATGCTCCGGACTGCTGCTGCTGTACTTGATACTTGCCCTTTCAAAAACTGCGGAAAATCCCGCTTCAAATGGAAACTGGTGGTGAAAACGGGTCCCTCCCTCTATCTTTACAAGCGGTCCGGACTTATATCGCCAGAGTGCGCATACATAATCATGAGCACTCAGTTTTCCAGGGAAGGTGGTGGCCTCTATGGAATCGGGTTTTCCCAGCACCCACTGAACAAAATCAATGTCATGAATAGCCAGGTCGAAAAGCGCCCCTCCCGAGGAGCCAAAGTCTTTTTGTTTTTCCTTCCATTGTCCCCAGGCGGGAAGGCCTGTGAAACGCATCATGGAAAGCCAGCTCAGCTCACCGAATTCGCCCGATTCGATCCAGTCCTTCAGTTTCAGGTAAGGTGGCATGAAACGAACCACCTGACCCACCATAAGTAAAAGATTCTTTTCCGCCGCAAGTTCAATCAGCCTGATCCCCTGTGCCGGATCCAGAACCAGTGGCTTTTCCACAAACACATGAATCCCAGCTTCCAGTGCCTGAAAAGACATTGTATAGTGATGCTCGGTATGAACCGACAGGATGCATGCATCCGGTTTCTCCTCAGTTATACAGGTTTCAAGAGAGGTATAGGTTCGGATCTCCGATATATCTTCCCTCTTTATCCCTCCGGTTTCCAGGTTGCCGCCTTCCTGCCCCAGGTTCTCAAGTGCTTTTTCGGGGTCCAGATCAACTATGGCTGCCAGCTGTGCCCCGGGATGATTTAAGATACTCATGGCATGGGTCATGCCCATAAATCCAAATCCAACGATTATAAATTTCTGCATAAGGTCTTAGGTCAGTGTTGACATTCCAAAATAGGGATTCCAGGCATTTTTTCCTACTGGTGTATTGACTTGCTGATTCAATTATGCTAAATTAGGCCTGGCCATGCAATACTTTCCATCTAACTGTCCGAATCATTCCCAATAATTCATCAAATACACAACACAAATATATTATGAGCCCGAAAGAATTAAAACGAAGAGATTTTATAACAAAGGCTACTCTCGGTTCAGTGGGAGCTGCAGCTTTCATATCAGCTTGTTCAAGCGAGAAAAAAACAAAAGCAATCACTGAACCACCTGATTTGTTAGATCAGGCCCCCGACGGTAGTGTTATAAAAGCCGGATTAATTGGCTGCGGTGGACGCGGTACCGGTGCAGCCATAAATTTTTTAGATGCCGGACCGAACCTGGAAATTATGGCTTTGGGAGATGTTTTTCAGGACAGGATTGACACGTGCAGAGCAAATCTAAAGGAAGAGAAAGGTGTGGAGATCGCCGATGAAAACTGTTTTCTGGGCTTTGATAGCTATCAAAAAGTTATTGATTCGGGAGTGGATGTGGTATTGCTTTGCACCCCGCCACATTTTCGTCCCGCACATGTGGAAGCTGCAATAAATGCCCGCAAGCATGTTTTTATGGAAAAACCAGTGGCCGTGGATCCTGTCGGTGCACGCTCTGTTCTGGTTGCTTCAAAAATGGCCGAATCCCTGGGACTGTGTATGGTCAGTGGTACGGTTCGAAGAGTACAGAAGGATTATATGACCACCCAGATGAAAGTAGCTAACGGTGAAATAGGCGAAATTGTTGGTGCCAATATTATCAGAAATGGGGGCGCTTTATGGTATAAAACAAGAAAACCCGAATGGACCGATATGGAATACATGCTGCGAAACTGGGCAAATTTTTGCTGGCTCTCGGGGGATCATATCACGGAACAATTTATTCACGAAATTGACGCAATGAGCTGGCACATGGGCAGGACTCCGGTTAAAGCAGTTGGCTGGGGTGGTCGGCAAAGGCGTATTACAGGCGATCAGTATGACTTTTTTAGCGTGGAGTACATCTACGAAAATGGTGTGAGAGCACACTGTGCAGCCCGTCAGATAAATGGCTGTTCCAACGGCAAGGTGGAACGAATTGTGGGTACTAAGGGAGTAGCTATTGCTTCCGGTCAGATACTTGATGTTTACGGAAATGAAGTATGGAAATATCCAACGCCGGAAGAAGGAGATACCGAATCGAAATGGAAAGTGACCAATCCATTTGTACAGGAACACATTAATCTGGTAACAGGGATAAGAACCGGAATCACCGTTAACGATGCTGAAGCACAGGTGAATTCGACCCTGATGACCATCATGGGGCGAATCGCAGCCTATACCGGAAAAGATGTTACCTGGGAAGAGATAATGAACTCGGACCTTTATCTGGGACCCAAAACATATGCATTTGGACCGGTCCCCGGAATTCCTGAAGAAAGACCTCATGCGGGGGAAGAAAATAGCCTGACTTAAGTCTAACTTGAAAATTATTCCAATGAAACAACTACTTATAATTGCGGGATTAGTACTATGGGCCGGAGTTATCTCAGCGCAGGAATCACTTTTCAGTTTTGGTGAAGAGCTTGAGATGCAAAAGATTATATCAGGTAAGAAAGTGGAAGGTGTACCCATTAACTGGATACAGGTCAATACCGAAGCTGAAACCTGGGAAGTAAAGGGTGATGAATTGATTTGTTCCGGACTTCCCATTGGTGTAATCCGTTCAGAGCATAAGTACGAGAACTTTCTACTACACATCGAATGGAAACACATGGAAGCAGGAGGGAATTCGGGAACTTTTGTGTGGAGCAATGCCGAGCCGGGCGACAACCGTTTGCCAAACGGCGTGGAAGTACAAATGCTGGAACTGGAATGGGTAAAGCTGAATACCAGAGATGGCAAAACTCCTCCGGAAGCTTATGTAAGTGGAGAAATATTTGGTGTTGGAGGGGTAGAAACGCTTCCTGATAATCCCAGGGGAACCCGGAGCAAATCTGTAGAGATGAGATGTAAAGGGAAAGGGGAATGGAACACCTATGACGTGGTGTGCGTGGATGGGACCATCAAACTTTCCATAAATGGCAAATTTGTCAACGGGATAAGTAAATCAACTAAAAAGGCGGGGTATATATGTCTTGAATCGGAAGGAGCCGAAATCCATTTCAGAAACATCAGAGTAATTCCCTTGCCCTGAT
>CAVWDQ010000018.1:0-74765 GCA_963753765.1 uncultured Bacteroidales bacterium | reverse complement strand
TTGGAGAAGGATATCACCATGAATTCGGGGGTCCACATGCTGAGGTTAATGCCATTCGCTCCGTAAAGGATCCATCCCTCCTTCCCGAATCAACACTTTATTGCAGCCTGGAGCCGTGTTCGCATCATGGAAAAACCCCACCCTGTTCCATGCTGATCCAGGAAAAGGGATTTCGCAGGGTTGTAGTTTCCAATACGGATCCCTTTCCCAGTGTAAATGGAAAGGGAATAAAGCACCTGGAGAGTTCAGGTATCGAGGTGGAAACCGGATGCCTGGAGGAGGAAGGACAAAGGCTGAACCGCAGGTTTTTTCATTATGTGAATTACCGCAGGCCTTATGTGATTTTAAAATGGGCTCAGACGGCAGATGGATTTATCGATCTGGAAAGGGAGCCGGGCGATCAGGAAGGGCCCAGGTGGATCAGTAATGAAATGAGTCGCACCCTTGTCCACAAATGGAGAAGCGAAGAAACGGCCATTATGGTGGGAACCAATACCATTTTAACTGACAATCCCAGTCTGAATGTTCGAAGGTGGTCTGGCGAAAACCCTGTGAGGATTACTCTTGACAGAAACGGGCGTTTAAGAGAAAGTGCAGAAATTCTCGATGGTAAACAGGAGACCATTGTATTTACAGGTGTTCAAAGGAATTATTCAGGTAAGATTCAACTGGTGCATGCCGATCCTTCCTATGAGATGGTTGATGTGATGGAAGAGTTATTTGATCGCCAGATTGTTTCTGTTCTTGTGGAAGGAGGTGGGGAACTGCTTCATAGTTTTCTAACATCAGAACTGTGGGATGAAGCAAGGGTATTTACCGGGAAGATGTTATTTACCCAGGGAGTTAAAGCCCCGGAAATTAATGAAAAACCCGATGAAACCTTAGAAATTGGTGAGACTAAACTGGAAGTTTACACGAATAAACAAATTTAAGAAACAAATATTCAATAAGTTGCGTACACGTTTTAAAAGAGCTATTATATTTAAAGCTTGCCTGTTGTCATGAAAAAGTTACTATATATTTTGATTCTGTTGCCATTCATTTTTTGTAGTGAAGTTCAGGCGCAATCGGCAAAACAGTATATCAAAACCGGAGAGGATTTTGCGAAAGCAAATAATTATAAGGATGCCATTGTCCAGTTTACCAAGGCCATAGAACTGGAGCCTGACAATGAGAAAGCCTATATACAGCGGGCCATTGCCCATTCAAGGCTGGAAGAGCATGAAAAGGCCGCAATGGATTACGATCGTGCTCTGGTTTTCGAGATGAAAGATGCGGAACTCTACTATTTTTCAGGGATGCAATGGCACCTTTATGGGGATAACACTGTGGCCTTGCTTAAGCTTAGCACCGCGATCCAATTGAAAAAGAATTTCCTGGAAGCTTATCAGGCAAGACGTGATGTTCATATGGTACTCGGGCAGTATGAGGAAGCTTTGGAGGACGCACTGATGTGCCTGGATATGGAAGAGGATGAATATGCTTACTTCCACCTGGCCCAGGTGTTTGAGAAACTGGGAATGTACAATGAGGCCGATGAGGCCTATCGCCTTTCTTTGAAGGAGAACAGCAGGGTGGTGGCCACCCACTTCTCCTACGCCCAGTTGTTGTATCAACAGGAGAATTATGAAGCTGCGGGAGTTGAAGTGAACCAGGTATTGCAGATGGATCCGAAGCATTTAGAAGGCATCTTATTGCAAAGCCAGGTGCTTTCGGCTCAGGGCAAATATCTGAAGGCAAGTGAAACCCTTTCCATGGCATCGGTGCATTATTCCGACGAACCCCTGATCTATATCTACCGGGGCGACATTAACAGCAAGATGAATCAGCCTGCCTATGCCATCATCGATTATTCCAAAGCCATTGAACTGAATCCGGAAAATGCAGAGATCTACTATAAGCGGGGAGGAGCCTATGAATCCATAAGGGATTATGAAAATGCTCTGGCCGATTATGCCAAACTTCTGGAGATGTCCAAATATGATGGCAATGCTCAGCGCCTGCATGATGAGACTGCACAGCGGATGTTCGAATTGAACCGGGAGGATAATAAGCCCCAGGTGACACTTGTGGAACCCCTGTCCAACGATGCCAATACCATTGATGTTTCCAAGGAGATCGTTGTACTTAATCTTACGGGAGCCATTTCAGATGCGAGTGATATTAAATCGCTACAGGTTAATGGATTTACAGTTCCGGTTGAAAAAACCGAGGAAGGATTCAGGTTTCTTGCCAGTGTGAATCTTAGCAGTGCTAACCAGGTTACGGTTCAGGTTTCGGATGTATATGACAATACGGAAACTGCTATTTTCTCCATCAGG
Source organism: uncultured Bacteroidales bacterium (assembly GCA_963753765.1). Lineage (GTDB taxonomy): Bacteria > Bacteroidota > Bacteroidia > Bacteroidales. The sequence continues at coordinate 72,444 of CAVWDQ010000018.1, read as the reverse complement.
CGTACTGAGATTGATGCCCCTTTGGTCCGAATGATTGCTCCCTATGGTTCAGAAAACAATATCCTTTATCTGGATAAGAATGAACCTTTGATCTATGTGGAAGGTAAAATTGAGGATGAGAGCAGGATTACTTCTATCTACATCGATAGTGTAATGGCAAGTTATATCCCCAGCGACCTGAATCCAAGTTTTACAGCTACCTTGAATGTGCTTAATAAAAGCAGGATCACCGTCTATGTTGAGGACGAATTTGGCAACAGAGCTGAGATAGAATACAAGCTGAATCGCGATGCCCAGTCCTTTGATGATAATCCCATGGGAAAAACCTGGGCCATTTTCATTGAGAACTCGGACTATGATTCTTTTGCCAGCCTGGACGGACCCACCAAAGATGTTACCATGATGCGTTCGGCACTTGCAAATTACCAGATACACGAAGTGATTCACAAAAGGAATATGACCAAGGCTGAGCTTTCAAAATTCTTCTCCATCGAGTTGAGGGATATGATCAGGAGCAACCGTGTGAATTCACTGCTTATCTGGTATGCTGGTCATGGTAAGTACGTGAATGAAAGTGGTTACTGGATTCCGGTGGACGCCTCCAGGGATGATGAGTTTACCTACTATAATATCAATGCCCTGAAAGCTGCCATGCAGGTCTATCCCGATTTCTTAACCCATACACTTGTTATTACCGATGCCTGTGAGTCAGGACCCAGTTTTTACCAGGCCATGCGTTCCGGAATAGAGGAACGAAGTTGTGACGACTGGACCTCCACCAGGTTTAAATCTTCTCAGGTATTTTCTTCAGCCGGTTATGAACTGGCTGTGGACGACAGTCAGTTTACACGGACCTTTTCCAATGTACTGGTCAACAACCCGGGCTCTTGTCTTCCCATCGAAAGCATTGTTCTGAAAGTAACTTCGGCTGTTGAGAACACAACCAAACAATCTCCACAGTTTGGAAAAATAGCCGGACTTGAAGATGAGGATGGAACCTTCTTCTTTATACCGAAAGACTATTAATAACAGCTTGTTACGGCAGGCAGTTATTGTGTGGATCTTTCTGGGATCCCTCTCGCTATATGGTCAACAGTTCTACTTTGATCAGTTCTCGGTGTCGGACGGACTGGCACAGTCTACTGTTTACAAGATTATTCAGGACAGAAATGATATCTACTGGCTGGGTACCCGGGCAGGGGTAAGCAGCTTCGAAGGAACAAACTTTGTTAATTATACTGCCCTGGATGGTCTGGCTGAGAACGGGGTAAGGGCTATCTGCGAGGATCATAACGGACTTATCTGGTTTGGTCATACCGGGGGAGGTATCTCCTTATACAACGGAAGCACCTTTCGGGTTGTTTCCTCTCCGGCAGCTCAAAGCCATTCCACCATCACTTCCATCAAGATGGATTCTGCACACAATCTCTGGTTTACGACCGAAGGAGCAGGAGTTATGAGACTGTCAAATCCGGATTCTCATCCCGATCACTTTCTCTTTGTTCAATATTCGGGCAGTGAACTTTCAGACCAGGTTTATGGACATCATGTGGACCGGGGTGGAAGAAGCTATTTTGTGACGGACCTCGGGGTGAAATATTTTAATCCGGACAGCAGCCGCTTCGATAAGCTTATGTTAAATGGTGTTCCCAAGTTTTACCAGGCCACCAGTATTATGGTCGACAGCAAGGGACAAACATGGGTGGGTACCTACCATGGCGGGCTTTACCGCTACAATCCGGATGTGGATAGTTCATTTATGTATGACCTGGTAAAATCAGGCCTTAATTCCAACTGGATCAGCACCCTTTTTGAAGACAGGGGAGCAAACATCTGGGCTGGAACCTTTGAAGGAGGGATGGCCAGAATCAGTCCTGAGAATAAGATGGATATATTCAATAACAGCAATGGATTTCCAGGATTGAAGCTTTGGTCGATGATGCAGGATCGCGAGGGGAATATATTGATCGGGACCAATGATAATGGTGTTTGTGTATACAAAGGGGATGATTTTATTTCCTACTTTAAGGAGGATGGTCTGATTAGTTCCCAGGTTCAGGCCATTCTGCAGAGAAGAGATGGTTCATACTGGTTCGGCACCAATAAGGGAATATCCATTCTTGATCAGGAATCTGAAGGAGGATCCCTGCATGATTTTGACATGCTTAGAACAGAAGGGATTGAATTCTTGAAGGAGGATAGGGATGGAACGATCTGGATTGGAACCACCAAGTCGGGTATTTATAATTATCATCTTAGAAGAGGTCTTATCAGGGATCCCCGGCTTAACCGCTTAATCGGTCAGTACATGCCGGTTATGGCCATGGAAATTGACCAGGACAATTTTCTATGGGTGGGAGCTTTGGATGGTTTAATCTATTACGATATTGAGAATCGAAACGTGGTAAAAATGTTTACCCAGTTTGATGATGGTCTGAAAGGGAACCATATTTCCATGCTCTTCATTGACTCCAGGGACAGGGTCTGGATCGGGCATGATGAGAAGGGGATTACCCTGCTTGAAGGTGGTGAGTTTATTGACCTGAAGCTGGGATTTGATTTTACTCCGCTTTGCCTGGCAGAGGACAAGGATGGTACCTGCTGGATCGGGACAGAGGGGCGGGGATTGATCCACTATGACCCGGATCGCAGACAGGTGATCCATGTATATACGGTGGATGGTGGTGAACTTCTGGCGGACCTGATTAATCAGGTGAGTGTGGACCCTTACAACAATATCTATGTGGGTACTAATAAGGGATTGAACATTTTTTTCAGGGAGAAAGGGCGTTTTTATTCTTTTACCTCCAGCAGCGGTTTTGTGGGAATAGAGACCAAGCCTCATGCATCTTTTGTGGACCGTGATGGGGAGCTTTGGTTTGGAACGGTTGAGGGGGTCACCAAATACAGGTCCGCTAAGGAGGCTTCGGTAAGTGAGGAACCTGTTGTTCATATTAGCGGAATGCAGGTCAATCATAAAACTGTCTCTCTTGAACAGGGATTGCAACTCTCACACCGGCAAAACTCCATCATCTTTGAATATGGCTGTATTACCCTGAACCCGGATGAGGTCCGGTACCAGATTATGCTTGAGGGCATCGATCCTGAGTGGCGCCAGGCAAGCAGGCAGACCGATGCCAATTACCCTGCTTTACCACATGGCAGGTATACTTTCCTGGTGAAGGCCAAAAACAGTGCAGGAGTATGGAATACGGAGCCCGCTTCCTTCTCTTTTGTGATCAGGCCACCCTTCTACCTTCGCTGGTATTTTATTCTGTCTGTGCTGGCGTTCCTTGGAATCCTTGTTATCACTTATATCAAGATAAGGGAAAGGGCCCTGAAGAGAGAAAACCTGATCCTGGAGGGCAAAGTAAAAGAGCGTACAGCTACGGTGGTAGCGCAGAAAGAAGAGCTGGCCCGGAAGAACAATGATATCACCGATAGTATCAGGTATGCCAAGAGAATCCAGCTGGCCATTCTTCCGGAGAATTCGCCTTACCCCGATACCTTCATTCTGTTTAAGCCGAAGGATATTGTGAGTGGTGATTTTTACTGGTTTACAGAAGTGGGAGATAAGGAGTTCTTCTCTGCCGTTGACTGCACCGGGCATGGTGTTCCCGGGGCTTTCATGTCTATTATTGGCCATAATTCGCTGACTAAGATTGTCAGGGAGTACGGAATCCTGGAACCCGGGAAGATACTTAGCCAGCTAAATAAAGAAGTGCTTGAAACACTTCATCAGCGAAGCGATTCCCGGGATGTATACGATGGCATGGACCTGGCGCTTGTTTCCTACGACCGTTCGGGCAGATACCTGGAGTATTCGGGGGCCTTCAATCCCCTCTACCTGGTTCGGAATGGGGAGCTACTTGAGACCAAGGCTGATAAGCAATCCATTGGACGCTCCTCCTTCAAAACGGATGCTGAATTCTCAAACCACAGGATCGATATAGAAAAGGGAGATACCATATATCTCTTTTCCGATGGATATGCCGATCAGTTTGGGGGCGAACATATGAAGAAATTCAAGTATAGAAAACTGAAAGAGACCATTCTGAAGATTCAGAAGGAGAGCATGTCACAGCAACGAGCGATCCTGGACCATACCATTGAAAAGTGGAGAGGTGATCTGGATCAACTGGATGATATCCTGGTTATTGGGCGACGGTTCTAAAGCAGGGCGTCGAGTTTACCAACAATGGTGCTTTTGGGAACTGCTCCTACCTGCTTGTCAGCCACTTCTCCGTTTTTGAAGAAAAGAATGGTTGGGATATTCCTGATGCCATATTTTGCAGTGATGCCGGGATTGCTGTCCACATCCACTTTGGCTACTACAGCCTTGCCTTCATAATCAACTCCCACCTCCTCAACAATGGGCCCTACCATACGACAGGGACCGCACCATTCGGCCCAGAAATCTACGATTACAGGTTTATCAGAGTTCAGTACCAGTTCGTCGAAATTGCCATCTGTTGCTTCTAATGCCATGATCTAATATTTATTTATAATAATCAATCAAAAATATAAAAAAAACGCTTACGCAAGCCGGAACTCAAATCCCGGACCATCCTGAAGATAGTTGATAAATTCATCTGTCAGTTCTACCTGTTTGTTACGCGAGAAAAGCTTTAGGTTCAGATTGCTTTCAGGATCATGAATATGAAACTTCAGAATTTTCCCGCTCTCATTTACTGTAAATCGATCAAACGAATCTATAAGTTCATTGGAAAGCTGGTTAATATTCAGCGAGATATTGATGGATTTAACCAGTTTATCACGGACATCGGCAAGCATATAAACCATCTTTACTTTCAAAGAATAGATCTTTTTACCTGGTTCTTCCCTGGGACTCCATTCGTTGACTGTTGCACGGATCATGAGGGCAACATCGGGTAAAAAATATTGTTTAAAATTAACGTAATCGTCATTTTTAAGCCTCAGGTTGTAGGTGTCCGTATAATCTTCCAGCTGGGCCAGCATATAAGGTTTATTGCGCCACTGATCCACGCCGTCTCTTACGGTCTTTACCATGCCACAGAAGACCACATCGCGACCCTTGAACTGCTGCAGGTCACTCAAGTCCTCAAGGGTATTGGGACAGAAGGCTTCTATTTCCAGTCTGAACCTGTCCAGCGGATGGGAGGTCAGGTAGAAACCCAGGAGCTCTTTTTCATGCTTGCAGGTGGAGATATCCTCCCAGCGGTTTACCCCGGGGGCTTCTGGTTTCGAGATGGCAATAGCACTGGCCTCCCCGAAGAGGTTTTGCTGGGGAGTGTTTTTCTCATACTGGATCTTACTGCCATACTTGATGAGCTGCTCAATAAAAGTAGAATCCTCATCTTCCAGTGTGTCGATGTACTGACTCCTGTGAATGTCCTCAAAACAGTCCAGTGCTCCGGCAATGGCCAGTCCTTCGAAGTTCTTCCGGTTCAGCTGGTGCAGGTCGTTTCGTTCCACAAAATCGTAAATATCGCTGAAGGGTCCGTTAGTTATTCGTTCTTCGATAATGCTTCTGACCGCATTTTCACCCACTCCCTTGATGGCACCCAGGCCGAAGCGGATATTTCCTTTGTCGTTGACGGTGAACCTCACATTGCTTTCGTTCACATCCGGGCCAAGAACTGAAATTCCCATTCTCCGGCACTCGTCCATAAACTGTCCGATCTTTTTAATATCGGTAATATTGCGGCTCAGTACTGCGGCCATAAACTCTGCCGGGTAGTTTGCTTTCAGGTATCCGGTCTGATACGAGACATAAGCGTAACAGGTGGAGTGAGATTTATTAAATGCATACTGGGCAAAAGCTTCCCAGTCGGTCCATATTTTTTCAATCTTCTGCTTCGAAATTCCATTAAACTTACATCCCTCCTCGAACTTTACCTTCAGCTCGTCCATCATCTTCTTGATCTTCTTACCCATGGCTTTCCGAAGCGAATCAGCTTCCCCACGAGTAAACCCGGCAAGTTTTCTGGAGAGTAGCATCACCTGTTCCTGGTAAACGGTAATCCCATAGGTATCGTCAAGATATTCCTCCATTTCGGGAAGATCATACTCAATTTTCTGTTTCCCGTGCTTCCGGTTAATAAAGGAGGGTATGTACTCCATGGGTCCCGGCCTGTAAAGGGCATTCATGGCAATCAGGTCCTCAAAGCGGTTAGGTTTGAGATCCCTCAGGTGTTTTTTCATACCCGGCGATTCAAACTGGAACAGTCCCGTGGTATCTCCCCTTGAGTATAGCTCAAAGGTAAGCTGGTCGTCCATGGGCAGGTGATCTATATCAATCTCTATTCCCCTGGACTCTTTGATATTGACCACGGCATCTTTGATGATAGACAGGGTTTTCAGCCCCAGGAAATCCATTTTAAGCATTCCCACATCCTCTACAAAACGACCGTCAAACTGGGTAACAAGGAGTTCAGAATCCTTGGACTTACAGACAGGAAGATGTTCTGTCAGATTGTTCCGGCCAATGATAACGCCGCATGCATGGATTCCGGTTTGCCTGACAGATCCCTCCAGGCGCTGGGCAACACGGAGAGTATTGGATATGAGCGGATTTGGAGAATCGAGTTCAGCCTTTAAATCGGGAACCTCTTCAAACGCGGATGCAAAGGTGGTCCCGGGTCGTTCCGGAACAAGTTTGGCAAGACGGTCCGCTTCCGGTAAGGGAAGTTTCTGAATCCTGGCCACATCACGGATGGCCATCTTAGCCGCCATGGTTCCAAAAGTGATAATATTAGCTACCTTTTCATGACCATATTTTTCCACTACCCATTTAAGTACGGCATCGCGTCCGTCTTCATCAAAATCGATATCAATATCGGGCATGGAGACACGATCGGGATTCAGGAACCTCTCAAACAGCAAGTCATATCGGATGGGATCGATATCGGTAATCCACAGGCAGTATGCCACTGCCGATCCGGCTGCCGACCCCCTTCCGGGTCCCACTGAGACGCCCATGTTGCGTGCAGCGGAAATAAAATCCTGGACAATCAGGAAGTAACCGGGGAAACCCATACGCTGAATGGTCCCCAATTCAAAATCGATCCGCTCCTTCACCTCTTCGGTGATATCCGGGTAGCGCTTTTTGGCTCCTTCGTAGGTGATGTGTTTCAGGTATTCATCTTCATTAGTGAAGCCTTCAGGAAGAGGAAAGTATGGCATCACCGGATTGGTGTTCAACTCGTACTGCTCAACTTTGTTAGCTATCTCGATGGTATTGTTCAGAACCTCGGGAAGATCAAAGAAGACCTCTTTCATTTCTGCCTGGGTTTTGAACCACTCCTGCCTGGTGTATCTCATCCTGGTCGGATCGTCCAGGTCCTTACCGGTATTCAGGCAAATAAGATGATCGTGGGCTTCCGCATCCTCCATATTCACAAAGTGAACATCGTTGCTGGCCACGCATTTTATCCCAAGCCTGTTCCCCAGGTCCAGGAGGGTCCGGTTCACAAATACCTGGTCATCGAAAACCATTTTATTCATCCCGGGGTCATCGGTCCGGTGCCGCATCAGCTCCAGGTAGAAATCTTCACCGAATATTCTCTGATATTCTATGGCTATTCTTTCAGCCTCTTCCACGCTCCTGTGCATAACAGCCTGTGGAATTTCCCCTCCCAGACAAGCTGACAGGCAGATAATTCCTTCCCGATACTTTTCCAGTAGTTCGCGGTCGATACGCGGTTTGTAGTAAAACCCTTCCGTCCAACCAAGCGAGATCATGGTAATCAGATTCTGGTAGCCCCGGTAATTTTTGGCCAGAAGTACAACATGAGAAAATCCGTCCTGGTTCTTGTCTTTCTTTGAATGTCTTTCCCTGGTGGCAATATAGGCTTCGCACCCTAATATGGGCTTAATACCCCGCCTGGTGGCTTCATTATGAAACTCCTTGACCCCAAACATATTGCCATGATCGGTAATGGCCACAGCATGCATGCCGTCGTCGATGGCTTTCTTTAACAGCTCCGGGATGCTGGCAGCTCCATCCAGGATGGAGTATTGGGTATGCACATGCAGGTGGCAGAATCCTGCATCGATCGTTTCTTCAGGGACTGCGTCCTCTGAAAGATCTTCGGAACCGACCTCAGTTTCCGGCTCCTCATCCCAATTGGAGCGATGGCTTAATCCGTAGGGCCCCACTTTACCCTGGTTCTTTGATATAAACTGGCTGTATTGTTCCAGATTGAGTCCCAGGGTTTCAGGGAGAATGACTTTTTTACGCAATAACTCAAAAAAGCACCTGGCCGTGGCTTCCACATCGGCGGCAGCATTGTGGGCTCCCATAAACTGTTCTTCGAACAGGAATTCATAGAGCTCCATCAATTTGGGCGGCTTGAATTTCCCTCCTCTGCCCCCGGGGAGCTTAAGGTAATCGGTGCTGCTTCGCATGGTACAGACCTGCTCCTTTTGCAGAAAGTCTGTTGTAATATCGCTTCTGATTAGTTCAGCACCCAGTGCATTGATATCAAAACGGATATTATGGCCCACGAGAATGGTCGATTTTCCCACCGACTCATTGAATATTTGCAGAGCTTCCTTCAGAGGCAGCCCATGCTTAAGAGCTTTCTCGGTGGATATCCCGTGTATCTTTTCAGCTGAATAGGGAATCTCAAAACCCTCAGGTTGAATCAGAAGATTATTATACCCGATAAGATCACCGGTCTCATCATGTAATTGCCAGGCAATTTGCACTACCCTTGGCCAGTTATCTACCTCATTTATAGGGGCATTATCTCTTTTTGGAAGCCCCGTGGTTTCTGTATCAAAAATCAAAAACATGGGTAGTAAAGTTAGCCTAAATACCGCCACGAAATCTTCTTGTTAATAATTTGTTGATCGGGCAATTTTTTATAAAACATTTGGCAGGATTTTTGCGTATAATTGTAGTATGAAAAAGCCAGCGATACTTTTTATGGGAATTTTGCTGGGTACCATCTTTATGTCCCAGCATCTGTTTTCGTATTCGCTTATCATTCCAGATGAGGACCTTCCTGCCATGGAACTGGCCCAAACTGAAGTAAAAGTTTTTCCGAATCCTTCAGATGGCAGATTCCAGTTAAGCTTTGAATACACGGGCAAGGAGAAGCTTAGCGCCAAGGTCTATGATATCACCGGTAAGCAGGTGAAGGATATTACTGATGATCTGGTAATAAGCGAAACCTCTGTCACGGCAAATGTGGATTTAGAGAGCCCCAGCTCAGGGATTTATTTTATCAGGATTTCCTGGGGTAAAACCCTACTTACCAAGAAGATTATTGTCAAGTAAGAACTGAACCTTAGCGTAGTTTTGGTGTAAAATTGTATGCATCAAACTGCAACTATGAAAAAGGGACTGCTTCTTATACCTACCCTGCTACTTTATATTTATTCTTTTTAACTGAGTTCGATGATCCTCGCAATTTTGATGCGAGGTGAATCAATTCCTTTATAATCTTTGCATATTATACGATAAATGCTACCTTTGCGGTCGCTAAAAATGTAGGTTTTAATCAATTAAAAATTAAAAGAGTATGCCAGCAAAAATCAGATTACAAAGACAGGGTCGCAAATTTCAGGCGATCTACTCTATTGTAGTTGCTGATAGCAGGGCGCCACGTGATGGTAAATTTATTGAATCTTTGGGTCAGTATAATCCCAATTCCAATCCTGCTACCATTGTTTTGGATTTCAACAAAGCCTTAGAATGGCTGCAGAAAGGCGCTCAACCTACCGATACATGTAGAGCTATCTTATCTTACAAAGGAGTATTGTACAAGAAGCACCTGTTGGACGGTGTTAAAAAAGGAGCTTTTGACGAGGCTGAAGCTGAGAAGAGGTTCCAGGCATGGATGACTGAGAAAGAGCAGAAAGTCCAGGCCAAGAAGGATCAGATTAAATCTTCCAAGGATAATCTGGCCAAGAGCCGTATGGAAGAGGAATCTAAGATCAAGGAAGCAAGGGCTGCTGAAATTGCCAAGAAGCGTTCAGAGCTTATAGCTGCCGAGGAAGCTGCTAATGCGCCTGCAACCGAAGAACAAGCACCTGCTGAAGAGCCCAAAGCTGAGGAAGCAGCTGCCGAAGATCCCAAAGCTGAAGAAGCACCTGCTGAAGAGCCCAAAGCTGAGGAAGCACCTGCCGAAGAGCCCAAAGCTGAGGAAGCACCTGCCGAAGAGCCAAAAGCAGAGGAAGCACCTGCTGAAGAGCCAAAAGCAGAGGAAGCACCTGCCGAAGAGCCAAAAGCTGAGGAAGAACCTGCTGAAGAGCCCAAAGCTGAGGAAGCACCTGCTGAAGAGCCCAAAGCTGAGGAAGCACCTGCTGAAGAGCCCAAAGCTAGCGAAGAGGAAAGTAAGAAAGAGGATAAATAATTCCTGCAATGTTGGTTTCGGATGGAGTAAAGGCTGGGAAAATCTCCAAGCCATACGGACTCCAGGGGGAGGTAAATATCATCCTTGAACCCCAGGCCGGGAATAGCATTGAACCTGATAACCCGCTGTTCATCGAAATCGATGGGCAGCGGGTTCCTTTTTTTGTGGAGGAAGTGGAACTGATTTCCAGGGATCAGGCCATTATTAAATTTGAATTTATTGATAGTCTGGAAGGCGCCCGGGAAGTTTCGGGATGCAGGCTTTATTTTGACCCGAGTTATCAGCCAGAGTCCATTGAAGCTGGAGATGACGACCTGGCTAAGCTGGTTGGTTTCAAGGCCTCAGACAGGGAAAGCGGTGCATTGGGGATTATTTCTGACTATTTGCCACATCCCATGAATCCGGTGTTTGTCATACAATCGGAGGGTAAAGAGTTGATGGTGCCCGCTGTGATGGATTTCATTGAACAAATCGACTCCGGGAAACAATCTGTTCACTTTATTTTACCCGAGGGGCTTACCAGCCTGTAACATTTCTTTTCTTGTCTCGTCTTTGAGTTAAATCTGTAATTAACCTAAAGTGATAGAGATGAAAAAAGTAATGATTCCCATGGTAGCAGTGTTAACTCTTCTGCTGCTCAATAGTTTTACAATGCCGGATATGCCCAAAGAGGAAGTTCGTAAGCTGGATGCTTTCAGTGGTATTGGCATCAGTATCAGTGCAGATGTATACTATACACCAGGTAATGCGCATGAGATCACCATTGAAGGAGATGCCAAGGATGTAGATGATTTGATTACCGAAGTGAAAGATGGCTTCCTGCAGGTAAAATATGACAGCTGGAAAATGAAGCATTCAAAGTTGACCATTTATATTACTTCCAAAGAACTGGAGGCTGTAAAGATTTCAGGTTCTGCCAAGTTTGAGTCCGGCGAGCCAGTATCAAGCGAAGAAATGGATATGGCCATGTCGGGTAGTGGAGGTATTATGTTTGAAAAGCTTGATACCGAAGAGGTAAGTGTAAAGATCTCCGGTTCGGGTAATATTCAGATTTTAAAAGGCGGCGCAGATGAGCTGGATGCCAGGATCAGTGGTTCAGGCAAACTGAATGCAGAGTCTTTTGAGGTAAATGAATTCTCAGCAGGCATCAGTGGATCCGGAAGTGTAAGGATTACAGTGAAGGAGGAGCTTGAGTCCAGAATATCCGGAAGCGGCAAGGTATATTACCATGGAAGTCCAAGGGTGAACAGTACATCATCCGGTTCGGGGAAAGTGGTGGCACTATAAAGATACGGAGCACCCCTCTTCAAAGAGGAGGGGATACAGGAGCGGTTGTTTATACAACCACCTGCGGGCTGCCTGTTTTCAGGCAGCCTGTTTTTTAGGGGCGGAGTGTGGTGATGCTGCCATCCGCCTCAAGCTTGAGGATGGCTGAGGGGCTGGCAGGACCGGTCTCATCCTGGCGCCACTGTACCACATAATCGACCTGATCAAGAATTTCAATATTGATCTCCTGAAATACAGATGGCGATTGCTTACCCGAAATATTGGCCGAAGTAGAAACAATGGGCTTTCCTGTTGTTTCAATCAGTTGTCTGCAAAATGGATCTGAGGTGATCCGTATGCCAATGGAGCCGTCAGAAGCGATGAGGTTGTTCGCCAGATTCCGGGCACCAGGGTAAATGATTGTAGTTGCTTTGACAGCCTTTCTGATGATTTCAAGTGCAGAAGGAGGGATCTTGTCAATATACCTCTCCAGCATAGCGATCCCATCTACCAGTACCAGCATACTTTTTCTGTCGTCTCTTTGCTTGATTCGGTAGATATTCTGAACACTATCTGGCCTGGTGGCATCACAGCCTATGCCCCAGATGGTATCGGTGGGATAGAGAATGATACCTCCCGATTGCAGGATAGTTGCGGTTTTTTTAAGCTCTGTATTAATCATGCATGCATTCCAGATAGACGTTATATAGAGAGGGGATGGTCTGCTCCTCCCGGAATTTTAGTGCATGTGCTCCTCCTTCACGAACAAGAAGATCACGTAGTGCAGATTCCTCAAGTACCTGCCTGATGGCATGAATCATTTCCTCCTGATCGTTTGGATCAATCAGTATTCCACCTTTTCCTGCAGTTTCTTCAAGGCAGCCACCACGGGAAGTAATGACCGGAATCCCTGAATTCAGAGCCTCAAGGACCGGGATGCCAAATCCTTCATAGGACGATGGATAAATAAATCCGGCCGAGCCCTGGTAGATAGCGGGAAGATCAAAGGCCTGTACCTGGTCCAGGAAATGAATATTTGATAAGCCCTTAATTTCTATATACTGCCTGACCTGATTGAAATATGCTGTTTTCCTGCCCACCACAACCAGGGGAATATCAATATGCCCCTGATGCAGGGCCTGAACAATCTTTAAAAGATTCTTCCGCTCTTCTATGGTTCCTACATATAGCAGATATTGGGATGGCAGGGCAAAGCGCTGGCGGATAGATTGCATGGCCTCCTCGCTAACCTTGCTGTAGAATTGCCGGTGGCATCCCTGGTAAACTACCCTGATCCGACTTTCATCCACATTCAGAAAGCGGATGATATCCTGTTTGGTCTGTTCACTGGCGGCAATAACTTTGCTTGCTACCCGGGTGCCATAACGGACCTTCCTTTCGTATATGTTTCGGCTGAAGTTTTGGTAGAGCTCGGGGTGTTCCAGGAATATGAGGTCATGAATGGTAATCACGGACCTGATCTGACTCTTTTGGATCCCAAAGGGGAGTTCATTGCTCAGTCCATGATACAGATCAATGCCATCCTTTTTTAGTTGCTTGCTTAATTCGAAGCTTCGCCAGAGGGACCCGGACCTGAGCCAGATTCCACCCGGCATGATTACAGTGCTTCCGGCAGGTTCATTGAAAAGTTCAGTATCGGCTATTTTTGGGGTATAGAGGAAACAATCATTTTCCGGGTAGAAGCGGCAGATATTGGATATGATGTACCTGCTGTAGTTACCCAGGCCGCTGTAATTATTAAAGGCTCTTTTTGCGTCAAATCCGATCCGCATTATACTGCCACATTATATTCCCTGAGTGCATCATTAAGGGAGGTTTTCAGGTCGGTGGAGGGTTTACGTGTTCCGATAATCAGTGCACAGGCCACCTGGAAATCGCCTGCAGGAAAGGACTTGGTATAGGATCCGGGAATTACTACCGAACGGGCGGGGACTACTCCTTTCATTTCTACCGGCTCTTTCCCTGTCACATCAATGATTCTTGTTGAAGTGGTGATAACCACATTGGCACCCAGTACCGCTTCCGATTCCACTCTGACACCTTCCACCACGATGCTTCTGGAACCAATGAAGCAATTATCCTCTATGATAACCGGGGCAGCCTGAACCGGCTCCAGCACACCTCCGATTCCAACTCCTCCGCTTAGATGAACATTCTTCCCGATCTGGGCACAGGATCCTACCGTTGCCCAGGTATCAACCATGGTGCCTTCATCCACATAAGCCCCTATGTTTATATAGGAAGGCATCATGATGACGCCCTTGGAGATATAGGCACCATATCTGGCTACTGCATGGGGCACCACGCGTACACCCTTTTCCTTGTAGCCCGTTTTCAGGGGGATTTTGTCATGGAATTCAAATGGGGGTGCTTCAATGGACTCCATTTTTCTTATGGGGAAATAGAGGATAACTGCCTTTTTGACCCAATCGTTAACTTTCCATCCACCGGCTTCCTTTTGGGCTACCCGCAAAACGCCCCGGTCCAGCTGATCGACAACCTCATGAATGGCTTCCTGTACACTAATATCAGTAAGAAGTGCACGATTATCCCAGGCTGCTTCTATGGTTTCTTTTAATTTCATCTTCTAAAAATAAGAACTTTAATGAGTCGAGCCACCAGGTATAATACCACCAGGGTAAAGATGATGGTAGCCCCCGATGGTATATCCAGAGCATAGGAGAGTATTAGTCCCAGTATGGAGGCAAAAAAACCAATTACAACGGATCCGGCCATGATGTGGCTAAAGCGATTGGTAAACAGGTTTGAAATATTCTGGGGAATCGTTAGTACCGAAAGTACCAGGATGATTCCGGCTGTTCGGATACTCAGTACAATGGCCAGTGCCACAAGGATGATAAGCAGATAGTTGATAAACATAACCGGAATACCCCTGATCCGGGCAAACTGTTCATCAAATGCTACATATAGAATGGGCCTGTAAAACAGGACAAATACGACAGTAACTGTCAATGCCAGGGCCAGCATTAACCAGAGGTCGGTACTGGTCACTGTGATTATACTGCCAAAGAGGTAGCTCATCAGGTTGGGTGCGTAGCCGGGGCTCAGATATACAAAGATGATGCCGATGGCCATCCCCAGGGACCAGAGAATGGCGATGATTGAATCGTTACGAAGCACCTTTCGCCTGGTAAGGTTTTCTGTGGTAAGGGCAGCCAGCACAGCTACAATTGCTGCTCCGGCCAGGGGAGGAAAGCCCAGGAAATAGCCAATCCCCACTCCGCCAAAGGAGGCATGGGTTATACCGCCACTGATAAATACCATGCGTCGGGAAACAATATAGGTCCCGATAATCCCACAGGTGACAGACATCAACAGAGCGGCCAGCACAGCATGTTGAAAGAAACCATATGTGAACAAATGAAGCAGGTCCATACTATTTATGAATGTGTTCTTTAATAACCCTGTGCGGCACGGGTCCGTGGGCGATGATTTCGATGGGACAATTATAGACCTTTAACTGCTCTTCATTGATTTCGTTGGATGGATGGTAATGAAGGTCGCGGTTCACGCATGCAATTGTTTTAATATAGGGTGAGATGGTCCCGATATCGTGTGAGACCAGCAGGATGGTTATATTTTTGTTGAGCTCTTTTAAAAGGGCATAGAGTTCTGTCTCGAAGAGATTGTCCACATGGGTATCCGGTTCGTCAAGGACCAGTAACCTGGGTGAAGAAATGATGGCTCTGGCCAGCAAAGTACGCTGAAATTCCCCTCCGGAGAGTTCTCCAATGGGACGGGAATGAAGCGCTTCCATGCCTACGGTTTCCAGGGCCTTTTCTACTTTTTCCTTCCTGTTTCTTGTAGTCCTGAACCCAGCTTTCAGTCCATGTTCCAATCCGGAGGCGATCACTTCCTTTACTGTAATGGGAAAATTCTCATCCACCTGGCTGCCCTGGGGCAGATAACCGATTTCTGAACTGTCAATGGAATGGGTAACAGATCCCCTTAGTGGTTTTAACAGTCCCAATATGGCCTTAAGCAGCGAGGTTTTGCCACCGCCATTGGGGCCAATAATTCCGATGAAATCGTGTTCGAAGACAGATAGAGAAACATCGGAAAGAACCAGTTTCTTCTGATAGGCAACATCCATATGCTTTATCTCTACCAGAGGTGTGCTCATTGCCGGGAGGGGTTTAGCTGTTGTGCAATATAGCTCATTTGTTCTCTCCAGTGAAGATCAAGGGGATCAAATTGAATAATCTCAGATCCTGTTTCCCTGGCAAGCACTTCTGCGTTCTTGCGATCAAACTGGGTTTGTACCAGGATTTTTGAAATCTGATGCTCATGGGCCAGGTCAACCATTTCTTTCAGGTGTGCTGGTGAAGGTGTTTTTCCTTCAATTTCCAGGGAGAGTTGTTCCAGTCCGTAATCCCTGGCATAATAGGTAAGCGCCGGGTGGTAAATCATAAATTTATTATTCTCGAGCCCTTGAAGTATGCTGGTAATTTCGAGGTGGAGCGAATCAAGTAAGAGGGAGAATTGATCAAGCTTTGCCTTCAGGTGGTCCTTTTCACCGGGAAATAACAAGAGGAGTTCCTCGTGAATGTTTCCTGCAATAATTCTGGCATTGGTGACAGACATCCAGATATGAGGATCGGTTCCGTGATGCGAATGACCATGATGATCTTCGTCTTCGTGCATATTCTCCTGGATTGTTTCTACTCCTTCAGACAGATCCACAATTTTCATATCCGGATTTACGCTGGCAATTTTATCCATCCAGCTTTGTTCAAATCCCACGTAGCCAATACGCAGGTATACCATCGATTGATCCAGTTTCCCGAGCTGTGACACGCTTGGCTCATAGGTTGCAGGACTGGCACCCGGCGGGATCATTACATTGACTTCTACCAGGTCACCGGCCAGTTGTTCAAGGAAGTATTGTTGTGGAATGATGCTAACGCTAATTACCCTTTTGTCAAGGGTTTCACTCCCTGTTCTGCAGGAGACGGCCAGAACGAACATCCATATGAGCAGAAGTGGTTTTTTCATTGTTTACCGGACTTAAATATCTTGAAAAGAGGAGTTCCTTCAGGAGGAACAGGATCATGTCCGTGACCGCCCCATGGATGACAACTCAGAATTCTTTTTGTTCCCATGATCAGGCCCTTGATGGGACCATGAATTTTTAGTGCTTCAATGGCATATTCAGAACAACTGGGATAGTAGCGGCAGGTTTTGGGCAGTGCCGGTGAAATTATCCACTGGTAGATTTTTATGGGAATGGTCAAAAGGGTAATTAAGAGCCACCGGATCCACCTTGTAAGGAAGAAATCGTTAAGCTGTTTCCGAATACTTGACATTTGAGTCATAGACCATCTGAAATTCAAGCAAAATTAAGCATTATTGAGGAGTAATTTAGATCATTTCTTAAATGGATTTCATATCATTTTTGCGTATTTTCACGGCTTAATTTTACAATTAATAAGATCGTACAATAATTCAATAACAAATTGAAACAATGAAAGAAGCTATTGCTATACTTTGCGCAGGCGGACCTGCACCCGGAATTAATACTGTAATCAGTTCGGTGACCAAAATATTTAACAGAAACGGTTATAATGTAATCGGGCTGAACGGTGGGTATAAAAGCCTCTTCGCCGATGAGCCGGCCTTCGAGTATCTTGATTTTGAGTATGCCGATCAGATCTACAGCAGAGGGGGATCTGCCCTGAAGATGAGCCGCTACAAGCCCAAGGATGATGAGTTCAAGGTTGATTTTTTCAAGAAGAACAATGTGAAGCTTCTGGTAACCATTGGTGGTGATGATACTGCTTCTACAGCCAACCGCCTGGCCAAATTTCTGGCCAAGGAAAAGATGGATGTGAAAAATATTCATGTGCCCAAAACCATTGATAACGATCTGCCCTTACCGGAAGGAACCCCAACTTTTGGATACCACTCCGCCAAGGAAGAGGGTGTACGTCTTTGTACGACCATATACGAAGATGCACGCACCAGCGGAAACTGGTTTGTGGTAAGCGCCATGGGGCGAGAAGCCGGTCACCTGGCTTTTGGAATAGGAACCGCCTGTCACTATCCCATGATCATTATCCCGGAAATGTTCAATAAGACCAAAATGACTTTTGATAAGATTACCAGAATGGTGGTTTCATCTATGGTTAAAAGAAGAATACTGGGAATTGATTACGGTGCGGCCATAATCAGCGAGGGAGTCTTCCATTTTATGAGCGACGAAGAGATCATCGCTACCGGGATTAACTTCACCTATGACGAGCATGGTCATCCCGAACTTGGGAATGTTAGTAAATCTCACATTTTTAATATGCTTACCCAGCAGCATTTGAAAACCCTTCGTATTACTGTAAAAAGCCGTCCGGAGGAAATTGGGTATGAACTTCGTTGCTGCAGGCCCATTGCTTATGACCTGAGTTATGCTACCCGTCTTGGACTGGGCGTTTACAGCCTCTACGAAAGGGGTGAGACCGGTTGCATGACCACCATTGATCGTGGAGGTAATTTATCCCCACTCTATCTGAAGGATGTGGAAGATGAGAATGGCAAAGTAAAGCCTCGTCTGGTAAATATGGAATCGGAAACAGTTCAGGTGATATTCAAAAATAACCTGCACTACATTACCAAAGAGGATTACAGGGCTGCGAAGAAATACGTGAAGAATCCTGAAGATTACGACTTTATGAAGATTCTGGAATGGGATGATTAATCTCAACCCCCTTCGTCATTGATTTTTATTATATATTGGTATAAATTTAAAGGAAAAATCATGGCACAGGGGCACAGGAAAAAAGGAACCATAGGCATATTAACTGGCGGCGGGGATGTACCGGGATTGAATCCGGCCATTCGCGCCGTTACTATTCGTGCACTTCGGGAAGGATACCAGGTTATCGGTCTGCGAAAAGGATGGTCGGGTATTACGGAGATCAACAGGGATAAAAGTGCCGATAACAGTGAGCACTTTATTTTACTCACCGAACAGATAGTAAATAAGGCAGGTCGTACCGGAGGAACCTTTCTGCATACATCCAGGGTGAATCCCAGCAGGGTAAAGAAGGATGCGGTGCCTCAGCATCTGAAAGAAACTTATAAAGAAGAGCTCAATGATCTGACCCCGGACGTATTGGAGAACCTTGCCTATTTGGGCATCGATTATCTTATCCCTATTGGTGGGGATGATACCCTGAGTTACGGAGTACGTCTCTACAAGGAGGGATTCAAGATAATTGCCATACCCAAGACCATGGATAATGATGTGCCCGGTACCGATTACTGCATCGGATTCAGTACCTGTGTTACACGTACCATCAATATGACCAATACACTTCGGACCTCAGCGGGTTCACATGAACGTATTCTGGTTATTGAGGTATTCGGAAGGTATGCAGGATTCACTGCCATGATCCCCACCATGGCCGGAGCCGCAAACCGTTGTGTTATTCCTGAATATCAGTTCGACATCTCTCACCTGACCGAATTACTTGTGGAGGATCGTCTTCAGAATCCAAGCAACTATTCGGTGGTTCTTGTTTCAGAAGGCGCCACCTTCAAGGGGATGGATGAAATGATGTTTAAAAACGCCGAAATAGACGCCTACGGTCATGCAAAACTGGGAGGAATCGGGAATACAGTCTCAGACTTGATCAAGTTGGAGTCGGCCAAATACAACAATGGAGTGCCCATCAATGTTATCAACCAGCATCTGGGATATTTAGTGCGTGGGGGAGATCCGGATGCCATAGATTCCATCGTTCCCATGGCCTATGGGAATCTTGCCCTGGACCTTATTTTAAAGGGAATTCATGGGCGACTGGTTGTATTGAGAAACGGACGATACGACAATGCACCGGTTGATGTTGTGACCAGCTCGAAGAAACTGGTAGATGTGAAAAAACACTACAACATTGATCGACTAAGGCCGCACTTTAAAAGCTTTGAGTTTCAGCCTCTGTTTATTATGAGCGGGACCTAAAAAAACAGCTTATTCGATATATAACCAAGCAGTTTCGATCACATTATCCCGGACACTGTTCAGATTCTGCAGTGCCGCCTTAATGCTTTCATAGGAGCCGGAAGTGACAAGACTGAAGTTATATGGGCCTGCGATTATCCGGCCATCATAGCCAGCGTCTTTCATGTTAGCCGAATATTCATCAGCATAGGTGGAGTTCTTAAATGCCCCTACGATAATATGCACCTTTGAACCGGCACCTTCACAGTCGGCAAGTTTTAACATGGCCTCATCCGCCTGCATTCTGGCCATGGAAAGCTGGTCTTTAAGGTCTTTGCTGCTGGCCACCTGTGTTTTCAAAGCTTCGTTTTCAGCAACCATTATATCAATCTGTTCTTGAGTCATGGATGGCTTTTGAAACAAACTGCAGGATGAGACGATCAATCCAAGTAAAATGATTCCAATCAAATTCTTCATAATGAATGGTTTTTGGTTCTTCAAGATTAAAGGTAAGGAAAATCCATTAACAGTGAATTTGATTTGTCCCGGATTTGTTAATAAGCTACATTCCTGTTAATCAGATTTATAATCACTTTTATTGTAATTTTGGGATATGAGCGGCCCATTTCCAGACCAACTGAGACAGGCAGCAGAGGAGTATTTGTGGATAATCTCGAAAGGTTACCCCCAGGGTGCTGCTTTAAAACTTGTGGGTGATAAATTTATGCTTCCGCGGGATATGCGGCAGATTTTATACCGTGGTGTTGTCTCGGATGAGCAGGCGCAATCGAGACAGGAAAAGATCGGTACAGTTAAAAAGGGCGATCTTGTATTAATCGATACCTACAATGTGCTTTTCACTGTAAATAATTACCTCCTGGGCAGACCTGTGTTTATCAGTAATGACGGATTGATGCGGGATGCAGGAGAGATGCGGGGCAGGATTATCAACAAGCCACAATTTTCCAGATCTGTTTCCCTGATGTTAGAGGTGCTGCTTATGTGGCCGGGAGCCACCTATATTCACTATCTTGACGAGCCTGTATCTCACAGCGGGCGCCTCTCCATAGAGTTGTGTAAAGACATGGTGCAAATGGGAATAGAGGGTGATGCCTATACGGTACAATCGCCCGATAATATGCTTACAAAGGAAAGAAGCGATGCTATTTGCACCTCCGATGGGGGGATTATCGACCAATATAAGGGAAGAGTTATCGACCTGCCCAGGTTTCTGCTACAGCACTATTTTCAGGCAGATTTTCCTAAGCTTATTCTGTAACTGTTGACCCCAGGTATAGCAATGTGGAGATGGGGTAATGGTCTGAATGATCCGATTTGATCCTTTGAAATTCGGAAGAAAGAAAGGGGGGACTATACATGATATAGTCAATGCGGAATGAGGGAAGCTCCCCGGCATAGGTGTTCCCGAATCCCCTGCCTGATTTCCTGAAGGAATCATCCAATCCTCTCTTTATTTTCCGGTATGCGTAGGATTGTGGGGTGTCATTAAAATCGCCCATAACCACCACAGGATGTGGAGAATCCTTTATATAGCTGGCGATTACCTGTGCCTGCTCGGCCCGCATGGTGAAAGCTGTCTTTAACCTGGAACCAATGGCCCTGATTTCGCTCATCTGCTCATTGTTGTACTTAAGCCGGGCCGTATCCATAAAGGCATAATTGTCCTCCTGAAGCCGGATGGATTGCAAATGTATGTTAAAGACCCTGACAGTATCCGATTGAAACAGGATATCGGTGTACATGGCGGCATTGAAGGAGGAGTTAAAGGGAATCCTGCTCTTTTTCAGTATCGGGTATTTACTGAAAGTGGCAATCCCGAATCCATTCCTGTTTGTATGGTCTGTTGCATAGTAAACTGCATTGTGAGGGAGATATTTCAGTTGACGGGAAATATCGGCATGTGTCTGTCCACTTGAAGAGGAGGTATAGTATTCCTGCAGGCAGAGCAATTGGGGTTCCTGCGCTTCAAGAAATTTAAAGATCTCTTTTTTTGCTTCGGGTTCCTTGTTCCACTTATAGATGTTAAATCCTCTCACATTGTAGGAAAGCGCTTTCAGAAATCTATCCTGTGATATGTTTACGGGTATCTCCGAAGGTCTTAAGTTCAAGGGTATAAGATTGTTTATATGGCCCCACCCCAGCAGGGTAACGATGAGCGAGATCAGGATCTCTTCCTTTAAGCGGATAAGCCAGTAGCAGACAAAGGCCAGGTGGGCCATCAGAATATATGGGTATGCCAGGCCAAAAAGTGCAGGAAAGAACATCCTTGCAGGGTTTACCACAGGCGCCAGATAAGCAATTAGCATAGCTATGGCAGCCAGGACATTCAGGATTAATACGACTCTGTCGACAAATTTACTCACAATTATTTTTTATTGCTCACTTTGAAGAGTAGCTCTTTCTCCCGGGCAGACAGACTGTCGTATCCGGCTTTGGAAATCTTATCCAGGATCTG
This sequence comes from uncultured Bacteroidales bacterium, assembly GCA_963753765.1. Classification (GTDB taxonomy): domain Bacteria; phylum Bacteroidota; class Bacteroidia; order Bacteroidales. The sequence goes on along the minus strand of CAVWDQ010000018.1, from coordinate 50,381 downwards.
ATCGATCTGCTTCTGTTCTTCAGCCTTCTGTTGTTTATATTCCAGATCGTCGGCAGGAGGCTTCTGTTCACCGGTACGTTTGTAGGTAACTTTCAGTCTCTCTTTCCCGGGTTTGAACCAGGTGGCAATACTGTCCATGGTCCGGTCAAATCCCTTTGTAAGATCTTTTCCCCTCTTGTAATAATGTGCAAACAGGAATCCTGTAAGTGCACCCCCAATGTGTGCAATCTTCCCACCCGTATTCGTTGAGAAGTCAACCATGGAGGTAAGAATAAACATGATCAGGGCTATATAGACGATTTTTATGGGCCCTATAAGAATCAGATGCATTCTTCTGTCTGGCTGGTAGGTTGCAGTAGCAACAACCACAGCCATCACCGAAGCCGATGCTCCAAGGGCTACTGATACCTCCTTGACCCCTGCAAATACAGGTAAGAGGTTATATGTTATTACATACAGAATTCCCCCTGCCAGTCCGCCAAGCAGATAGGTGCTCAGTAATTTCTTCAGTCCGAGCTCCTGGATAAAAATGGTTCCAAACCAGTAAAGCCACAGGAGATTGAAGAGAATATGAATAAAATCTACATGCAGAAACATATAGGTAACCAGGGTCCAGGGACGATGTGAAAGAACCTCCAGGTTGGCCGGAACCGCAAGATAGGTTATAAATCCCGGGAACAGATCTTTCGAGTTTGACAGTACAAGTACAATTTTGACAATATGTACTGCCAGAAAGAGCCCTAGATTGAGATAGATTAGCTTATGCAGGGTGGTTCCATTACGGAACGACTCTTTTATTTCGTCTACAATACTCATTTAATCAGCAAGTTAATAGAAATTTCGTGTAAACTTGTTCCAGTACTTGATTAAAATGAACCCAAATATCATACCACCCAGGTGAGCAAAATGAGCAATATTACCTCCACTCTGAGTAATACCCAGGAACAGTTCAAGTGCACCAAATCCGATGACCAGCCATTTGGCCTTGATGGGGATGGGAATGAACATCAGGTAAAGTGGGGTGTTGGGAAATAGCATTCCAAAGGCCAGTAAGACACCGTAAACAGCTCCCGAGGCACCAACCGTTGGTCGGATAAGCTCCCGGCCTATTTGGTAAAACCGATTCCCGGGCTGCAGGATCTCATTTAATAAAGCATGGTTTATCCTGTCTACCGAATAGGCTGCCTTCAGGCTTGCAATCTCGGGGGCAAACTGTATGTAATTCACCAGTTGATGGAAAAAAGCTGCACCCAGTCCGGTTGCCAGGTAATAGATCAGGAAGCGCTTGCTTCCCCATACGCTTTCCAGGGTTTTCCCGAAGATCCAGAGAGCATACATATTGAAAAAGATATGGCCTAGACCTCCATGCATAAACATATGTGTGACGATCTGCCAGGGCCCGAAAAAGGGTGATTGAAAATAGAACATTCCCAGCACCGCACTCAGGTTCACATTCAACATTCGTTGAAAAAACATGGTAGCTACCAACATCACCACATTGATAATGATCAGGTTCTTTGTAACCGGAGGAGTACTGCCTAATCCACCACTATAAAATCGATTCATGTTATTATTCTTTAAAATGGGAATCCAGTTCTTCCAGGTCCATGATCCTGACGATCAATGAGCCCGAAGGAGTGTAATTGGGTATTTCACAAGCAAACAGTTGATCTATAAGTTCCTGCATTTCCACATCGCTCAACTGTAAGCCATAATTTATGGCCGAGGCCTTTGCTGCCGCCCGGGATATCCGTTCGGCTTGCTCTGTATCATTTAAACCTTGCAGGCTTTTATATTGTTCAATCATCAGCTCAATAGTGTCGCCTGCACCTGATGGCTTCATTTCTGCCGGAACTCCATGTACTACCACGCTGTTGTTCCCGAAGTCGCGTATATCAAATCCCAGAAGTTCCATGGTGGGGATCATTTCCATACATACCTGGTAATCTGCTGCATTCAGAGTGAGGGTTTCGGGGAAGAGAGATTGCTGCGCCAGGGGCTGATTTTTTTTCTGAGCCGATAGCATCCGTTCAAAAAGGATACGTTCATGCGCTCTTCGCTGATCGATCAACATGACCCCTGATTTAACGGGCGACAGAATATATTTATTCCTAATCTGAAGATTTTTCTGAGTATTTACAGCTATTCCATGAGCCGGTTCAAATAGTTGTTCCCAACCTTCAAATCGTTCATCCAGGTAAGGGGTTGAGCGTTTCCCTCTTTCATAAACGTCTTCTCCTGCAAAGGGGTTGTAGCCCGGATTGGTATCAACCAGAGGCTGCCTGATCTCAGTGTCTTTCGAAAGAATGGGTATTTCAATGACTCCTTCTGTGCCGAAATCAAGTGAAGGACTCAGGTTGTTTTTGCCAATGGCCCTTTTCACCGAGGCCAGGAGAATTTGCCAGATGTCACGTTCATCCTCAAATTTAACTTCTGTTTTAGAAGGATGGATGTTCACGTCAATGTGGGATGGATCAATGGTAAAATAGATGAAATAGGAGGGGATATGGTCGGCAGCAAGAATCTGGTCATAGCCATTCATAACTGCCTTATGAAAATAGGGATGTTTGATATATCTGTTATTCACAAAAAAGAATTGCTCCCCATAAGTTCGTCTGGCATGCTCGGGTTTCCCGATAAATCCACTGATAGTAATCAGTGTGGTTTCCGTCTCCAGGGGAATCAGGTAGGAGTTGATTGCTTTCCCGAATACACCCGTGATACGCTGCCTCAGGTTAGAGACGGGAAGATGATATATCTCAGACTGGTTGTGAGTAAGGGAAAAGGCAATCTCCGGATGGGTAAGGACCACATGGTTAAATTCATTAATAATATGCCGCAGTTCGGTCTGATCGCTTTTCAGAAATTTCCTCCGTGCAGGGATATTATAGAAAAGGTTCCTGATTTGAAAATTGGAGCCTGGTGGAGCCTGGACTGACTCCTTTGATTCAAGCTTCGATCCGGCTATCCTGATCTGGATTCCCAGTTCATCGCTCTCCTGGCGGGTTTTTAGCATTACTTCTGCTACCGCGGCCATGGAAGCGAGGGCCTCCCCCCTGAATCCCCGGGTCTGGATGGAAAACAGATCGTCGGCACTGGATATTTTCGAGGTGGCATGGCGCTCAAAACAGCGTTCGGCATCTATTTCAGACATCCCCGAACCATTGTCTGTCACCTGGATCAGTGTTTTACCTGCGTCCTTTATGATTACCTTGATTTGGCTTGCACCGGCATCAACTGCATTCTCCATTAACTCCTTCACAACGGAAGCGGGTCGCTGAATAACCTCACCAGCTGCGATCTGGTTTGCAACCGCATCACTCAACACATGGATGATCTCTGGCATTTATCTGTAAAATATTAGATAAGCAAGAAAAAGAAGAATGGCCAGGATCACCATTAGCCTGATGTTCGAGGTACGGCTTGCCTTCACTTTCTGCTTCTGACCCACTGTTCGAAAAGATCCCCGCTTGATGGTGGTGCGGTTGGGATCTGTTGGAACCTCCACGCCCATCTCCTGCTTAATCTGCCTGATTCGCTCCTCCCTGGCCTCCTTTTCCGGGTCCCAGTAAAGGGGGGAGTAGTTAAATTGCTTGTGCCCGGGAAGTTTTATAAACCTGGGTAAACCCATATCTTTTAATTTAGACTGTAAAGTTAACGATAAAGTCTATAAGGACGAAAGCCTGTAAAGTCAAAACTGTTTTTTACTTTTGGGACTATGAAAGCTCTGATCCTGGAAAATTTAAATGAAGCACGGGAGGTGCTGGAAGAATTCTTAAACCAAAGCGAAAACATTGAAGCCATAGAAGAGGCTGCTGCTCTTATGGCAGAAGCGGTTCAGAATGGCGGAAAGATCATCTCCTGTGGCAATGGGGGTTCCATGACCGATGCCATGCACTTTGCTGAAGAGCTTTCGGGGGTATTCCGTGAGAAACGGCCAGCGCTTCCGGCCATCAGCATTTCAGATCCCTCCCATATTACCTGTACCGCAAACGATTACAGTTTTGATGAAATCTTCTCCAGGTATGTTGAAGGCCTTGGACAGCAGGGCGATGTGCTACTGGCCATCAGCACCAGCGGCAACTCCATGAATATAATTAAGGCTGCAGAGGCGGCCATGGGGAAGGGCATGAAGGTAGTGGGGCTCACCGGGAAGACGGGTGGATTACTTGCCGGGATGGCAGATTGTGAAATCCGGGTGAAGGGACGTAAGCACTCCGACCGCATCCAGGAGGTCCATATCAAAATACTTCACATTCTTGTTCTGCTGATCGAGCAGGAGGTCTTCTAAAAGATTTATCTGGCTTTTAAGAAAGAAGAGACCGCCCCATGACAGAGCGGCCTCTATTACTTGGATCGGCTTATTTATCCAGGATTATTACTTGTCTTTCCTTAATTGGATTTGTGGACATGACATACCAACACTTTCACCGGTTTCCCACGCTGTTTGCCAGGCTCCCATTCTGGCATCTGCTGAATCACTTTAATGGCCTCTGCATCGAATGCGCTGTTGGTGCTGCGGAGGATCTTGACATCTTCAAGCCTGGCCTTTGGATTGATTTTCCAGCTGCACGACCACTTCACCTTCCTTGTCCTGTACCTCTTCAGGGTATTCCAGATTGGAGTAGACATAGGTTCTCAGAGCAGACATGCCTCCCGGGAACTTGGGCATGTCTTCCACGATGTAAAATACTTCTCCCTCCGTGCTGAGCACAGATTCATCCACTTCTTTTTTGCCCTCTTTTTGGGAAAGCAGTTTTGCCGCTTCTTTGGTGGTGATCACGACCACGCCGTCTTTGGCATTGTATTTTTTCACCACTTCACTGTCGGAATCCTTGAATACAGATACACTTTCAATGCTTTCAGGATCCAGGTTGTCAATCTCTTTGACCACTTTCCCGTCTACCACAAAGACGGGTTGCGCATCCGATCCGTCCTTTTGTCTTGATAGATGACAGTTCCGGCAGACTCTCCCTTGACTTCCATGGTCACCGGCTCCAGGTCTAAGCTATACTGCTTCCACCTCCAGTTTCAGAGGCTTGTTTCCAATATCCGAGGCTTTGACAACAAAGGTTCTGTAGCCTACGTAAGAGACAACTAAGCTCTGGATCGCCATCCACATTGAGCCTGAAGGTTCCATCTATGTCCGACCACGGTTCCGACTGTTCCACCTCTGATAACGATGGAGGCTCCGGTAGCTGGCTTCCCCGAATCGGCAAGTATCATCTTACCCTTTACTGTTTTTTGCTGGGGGGTCATGCCGGTGGTGAGTCCAAGGGTAATCAGTACCGCAGGAATCAGCAGGGCAATCTTAATCATCCCCAGGGGGGATTTTCTTGGCTTTTTCATCATTTTAAATCTTTTGAGTGTTAATGAATGATTAAACTGCATGCCCAGCCTGAACACATTCACCCCCAGGGTGTGGTTCATTAGCTGTGCCTTGTAATGAGCGGGATTAATCCCGGCCGAAAGGACCTGCCTGTCGGCCAGATGCTCGTGGTTTTCTTTAATCATCCTGGAAATAAGCCATGAGAAGGGGTTGAACCATGTAAGCAGCAAGGTGAGCTCCATTAGCATCAGGTCGATGAAATGGAGCTGCTGAATATGTGCTTTTTCATGGAGAAGTACATTGTCAAGATCCTCCTTCTTCCCTGCAGTGATCCGGGGATAAAGATCCTGTTAAACAAGGTGAAAACCTGGTCATTCTTGGTATATGCCACTCCCTCTTCGTCGTGGGTGCGCAGCCAGGTGAAGTTCCATTTAGAATAATAATAAACAATTCTTCAGGAACATTATTGTAAGTCCGGCAATGTAAATAAAAATTAAAATCTGAAGCCAGTTGATACTTAGTCCGGTGAAGTACCAGCACTTTCCAGCTGTACTGCCTGGGTGGCCGGTGCTTCCAGGTCAATGAATACAGTAGGAGTCAGATCCAGTGCCAGGGGCAGCTTGCGGAAGGTAATAAAAGGAAATGACCCAGGCAGCAACTGATTCCTGAAAGAAGTAGAACCTCTTGATATACCAGGTTGGGATCGTTTCGGAAACAGAAAATAGTAGGGCAGGAAGATTATTGCCAGTCCGGCCGATACTTTGGCCAGGTATATAAAAAGATCATTCATCATTGCCAGCATCTTTAAGTTCAGACTCAATTTCTGAGATCAGTCCATGCAATTCTCCCATATCCAGGTCATTCTCTCTGGCAAAAAAGGCGGCCATCCTGGAGAAGGAACCATCAAATAGTTCGATACAATCCCGGACAGGTATCCCCTGAGGTAGTCTTTTTTTGGTACCAGGGGATAATAGAGGTAGGTGGTTCCAACAGCTTTGTGACCTACAAATTCTTTCTTCTCCAGTACACGTACCACAGTTGATACAGTGGTGTACGGGGTATTCGGGTTGGCTCAGCTCGGTCATCACATCCCTGATGGTGGATTCGCCCAGTTTCCATAAGATCAGCATGATTTCCTCTTCCGCTTTTGTAAGTCTTTTGATCATAGTGCAAATATTGTTCCATACAAATGATATAACTTAATTTTAAGTAATGCAACTATTAATGCAGTAGATTAACTTAAAAAACAGTAAATCCTTTATAATAAGAGTGCTGACATGCCTGAATAAAAAAATAAATGCTAATTTATCCTTTCGTATCCAGCAGGCAGCTGGAAAGCATGAATAAGAGATGCTGAAAATAAAAAACTTGCGGTGGCTGATCGTGGGACTGCTTTTCGTAGCAACCGCACTCAGTTTCCTTGACCGGCAGGTCCTGTCCATTTCCATTCTGAAGATTCAGACCGACCTGAATGTTTCAGATGTGCAGTACGGGTGGGTCAACACGGGATTCCTGATCGCTTATGCACTGATGTTTACCCTGGGTGGATGGTTGATTGATAAATTTGGAACCCGTGTCGGGCTGGCTGTCTCCGTTGGATTGTGGTCCATTATCCAATGCACTGCATGGGGCGGTTCAGAATGTCTGGCACCTGGGTATGGCCCGCTTCTTTCTTGGAATTGGTGAGGGAGGGTGTTTCCCGGGAGCTGCCAAGGGAGTCACAGAATGGTTTCCTCAGAAACACAGAGGCCTGGCCATGGGTATTGCCATAGGTGGAGCTGCATTGGGAGCAGTTATTGCTCCGCCTCTGACCGTCTATTTAATTTCGATTTTTGGATGGAGGGGGACTTTTGTTGCCACCGGAATATTTGGAGGTATCTGGGTGCTTGTGTGGCTGATCTTTTTTCAAAAGCCTCAGAAGTCGCGCTTTATTACAAAAAAAGAACTGGCTCTTATTGAAGATGATGCTTTTAAGCTGGAGGAAAAAAATGTGGAGGTCAAAAGAACTTCAGTTCCTTTAAGGCAGATACTTCGCACCAGAGAGGCCTGGGGACTGATTTGCATACGTTTCCTGCTGGATCCGGTTTTCTATTTCTTCATGTTCTGGATTCCCAAATATCTGAGCCAGGAGCGGGGAGTATCCTTTGAGCGCATCGGAGAGTTGTTCTGGATTCCTTTTTTTGCACTGGGAATATCCAATATTATCGGTGGCGGGGTATCCGACCGCCTGGTTAAATCAGGTATGTCGGTCAACCGTTCCAGAAAACTGGTTATGGGTCTGGCGGCATTGCTTACCATGGTAGCGCCCCTTACTGTGCTTGCATCAAGTGCAGAAATGGCAATTCTGTTTATGTCTCTGATCATGTTTGCGCATGGTTTCTGGATTACCAATTATATAACTGCTACCAGTGAGCTCTTTGGAAAGAATGCAACTTCAACGGTGGTTGGAATATGCGGATCGGCAGGTGCCATTGCAGGTTTGCTTGTTAATCCCTTAATCGGGAGAATTGTAGAGAATTACTCATACCTGCCCATGTGGATTGCATCAGGAATCATGTACCCCCTGGGATTTATTATCTTACTGGTGACCATACGGAATATCGGTCCCATCAAATTCCGTACTTAAAAGAAGAATGAATTATGGAAGCAATGAAAATAGAGCGCAGAAAACCACTTCAGGCCAATGTGGGAGTTTTTGGTGTTGGATTCTGGAAATACTGGGACCAGTTTGAAGGTTTGCTGGATGAGATGCATGAGAAGCAAAACAAGTTCATCCGGAAGCTGGAAAAACTGGATGTACAGATTCATGATTTCGGATTGGTAGATGATGCGGAAAGCGCCTATGCCCTGGTACCCAAATTGAAAGCAGCTAACCTGGACCTTATTTTTTGTGACATGGTCACCTATGCCACCTCAAGCACCTTTGGGACCATTATCAGGAATATGGAAGTCCCCATAGTGATGGTAGCCCTCCAGCCACTGAAGGCCCTGGACTATACCAGGGCTTCCACCCATATGCAACTGGCCAATGATGATATCTGTTCTGTTCCCGAGTTTGCCGGAGTGGCCGTCAGGATGGGGAAAAAAGTACCGGAAGTGATCATCGGGACACTGGAGGATGATGCTGAAGCCGATGCGGAGATCGCCAGGTTCTGCAGGATCGCCCAGGTACTTCATGATCTGAAAAATGCGCGGATTGGTCATTTTGGACACCCTATCGAATCCATGCTCGATATGCATTCCGATCCTGCCATGATTACCGCTGCATTTGGCTGTCACGTCGTTCAGACAGAAGCAGAAGATATACTAAAGCATTTCTACCAGGTTGAAGAAAGTACGATAGAGAGGCAGCAGAAATTTATTCTTGACTTCTTTGATACACCCACTCCTGTATCCGATCCCATTACCAGGAAGCTTACAGATGAAGATTTGCATATGGCTGCTAAAGTGAGCGTGGCCCTGGAGGAATTTGTGGAAGAGAAGAAGCTGGATGGTCTTGCATATTATTACGACGCCCTGGAAGGATCTGATTTAAGAGCAGTGGTGACCAACCTTATTGTTGGCAATTCATTGCTGACATCAGCAGGCTTTCCCATGTGTGGGGAGTCTGACCTCAAGACCTGTATTGCCATGCTGATTATGGACAGGCTGGGAATTGGTGGCAGTTTTGCAGAATTTCACCCCATAGATTTTAACGAAGGATTAATCCTTGTGGGCCATGATGGTCCTCATCATATCAATATTGCGGACAGTAAACCGGTGCTTAGAAGCCTGGTCAAATATCATGGCAAACCGGGCAGCGGAGCCAGTGTGGAGTTCAAGATAAAACAGGGCCCCATAACAATGCTCAGTATATCCTCCACGTTTGAAGGGAAGTTCAAGTTTGTTATTGCTGAAGGTGAATCGGTGGCAGGCCCAATTCCACCCACCGGCAATACCAATACCCGGTGTTTCTTCAAACCAGATGCTATTACTTTTCTTAAGCGCTGGGTGGCGGAGGGCCCCACCCATCATTTTGCCCTTGGAATCGGACATCATGCTGAAAGCATAAAGCTTATTGCTGAATATCTGGATATTGAAGCAGTGATCATTGACGAAGCGATAAGTCGCAGATCATAGTTGTGAAACCTTCAAGAATGCTTGTTTCAGCTCCGGCCTGAGCTTCAGATACTCTTCCGCAGGGCGTCGATCTTACCGGTGATCTATTTTGAATCTATTTGTCACCCTGATCACTTCATTCAAGTTCCACTTCGATAAGAGGCCCTCTTAGCATATAAACAGAGAAAGCATAAATGAACTGTTTATGTTGGTAAAGGCATTTAGTTGTGCTGTGATCGGGATTGGTGCAATTAGGATTTCCATCGAGGTTTACATCACCCAGGGGATTCGGTTTTTTATTGTGGGTCTTGCCAATCATGCCATCAGGGAGAGTCAGCAACGTATCGAGTCTGCTCTGAGCAATAATGGCTTTGAATGGCCCCGTTACAGGGTGGTGATTAATCTGGCTCCTGCCGATATCCGGAAAGAGGGGACCCATTTTGACCTTCCTCTGGCCATTGGGATCCTGGCTGCTTCGGAACAGGTGAGTGACAAGCGCCTGGGCGATTACCTCATTCTGGGTGAGTTATCGCTGGATGGGAGTGTTGTACCGGTAAAAGGAGTGCTTCCGATGGTATTGCTGGCCAGAGAGGAGCAATTCAGAGGAGTGATCGTACCCCAGGGAAATGCTGCTGAAGCTTCGGTGGTGGACGGTCTTGAAGTGGTGGCGGTTTCGGACCTGACAGAAGTGGTCTCATTTTTAAACGGGATACCGGTAGAATCCCGGAAAGAGAAAGGGAAGGTCATTTCACTTAATGATCCTGGTGATTATAAGGTCGATTTTTCAGAAGTGAAGGGTCAGTCAACCGTGAAGCGTGCCATGCTGATTGCTGCTAGCGGATCGCATAATCTGATTTTGATTGGTTCCCCGGGATCGGGAAAGAGTATGATGGCCCGGAGGCTACCCACTATCATGTCTCCAATGTCGCTGGAAGAGTCGCTGCAGACCACCCGTATATACTCAGTGGCGGGTCGGGTGAGCAGTGATTTTGGTCTGATCAGCACCAGGCCCTTTAGAAAGCCTCATCACTCAAGTTCGAGTATTGCCCTGATCGGGGGAGGGAGTTCACCTCAACCTGGAGAGATCTCACTGGCTCATAACGGGGTTCTGTTCCTGGACGAACTTCCTGAATTTAAACGCAGTGTGCTTGAGGTGATGCGACAACCGCTGGAGGACCGGGAGATTCATATCAGCAGGGCCGCTTACAGGGTAATTTACCCCTCAGATTTTATGCTGGTGGCTGCCATGAACCCCTGTCCTTGTGGTTATTACAACCACCCTGAAAAAGAATGCAATTGCGGCCCGGGGATTATCAAACAGTACCTCTCCAGAATCTCGGGTCCCTTGCTGGACCGGATCGACATACACCTGGAGGTAGTTCCGGTTCCTTTCCAACAGTTATCGCAAGTGGAGTTTACAGAGGGAAGTGATGCCATGCGGGAGCAGGTTATCCGGGCCAGGAATATCCAGGAGCTCAGGTTTGCAGGTACAGGCCTTGTAAAGTGCAACGCTCGTATGGGATCTACCCTTAGAAACCGCTATTGTGCTTTGGACCGGGCAGGCACCTCCCTGATCAGAATGGCTATGGAGAGACTGGGCTTTTCAGCCAGGGCCTATGACAGAATCCTGAAAGTAGGGAGGACTATTGCAGACCTGGAGGCATCAGAAAAGATTCACCCCTCTCATCTGGCCGAAGCGATCTCTTACCGGAACCTGGATAGGGAAGGCTGGTCGGGATGAGTTATGAGAAGCCGGATGGTGACCGTGGTACCCTTTCCGGGCTCTGACCAGATGGACATACTGCCGTTATGCAGACGAATTATGTGTTTTGAAAAACTTAATCCGATTCCGCTTCCATCCTCTCTGGTAGAGAAGAATGGGGTGAATATCTCATCCATATGTTCGGTGGGTATTCCCGGACCATTATCCTTCACCTGGATGACTATCTGTCCTTCCTGTTTTCCTGCAGATAGTATGATCTTTCCATTGTTCGCCCCTTTCAGGGCCTCCATGGAGTTTTTTACCAGATTGATTAGCACCTGCTTCAGCAAGCCATCATCTCCCTGCAAAGTAAGCCCGGGAGGTGACACCTTTACCTGGCACTCAGTCTGACGGTCAGATAACTCTTTCCTGAAAAGAGCCGCAACTTCATCCAGTTGCTTACTTACCTGAATCTCCTCCCGGACAAGTTCATTAATCCTGGTGATTTCCCTGTATCGACTTACAAAATCAACCAGGGAAGTGCTTCTTTTTTCAATAAGGCTGGTATTGTTAAGAATGTCCCTGGCAATGCCGCCTTCAATTTGTCCGGCCGGGATCTCCATCAGTGACCGGTCTATTGCATGGGTCAAAGTACGGATGGGAGTCAGAGAATTCATCACTTCGTGGTTCAGGACCCTGATCAGCCTTTTCCAGGAGATCAGTTCCTGTTCATCCAATTCGGTTTGCACATTCTGAACCGACAAGAGCTTTAAAGGGTGGTCCTCGTATATCAGTTCGGACATCTTAAACAGCAACTGGACCTTTTCATTACCCGTTGAAATGGTCAGGATTTTTGATTGCCCGGGCTCCATTGCCTGAAGTATATTTTCAAAGTCCGGGTGTAAGGTATTAAGCGAATGAAGCTGTGTAGCTTCACCTGTTCCCAGCAATTCACGGGCGGCCCGGTTGTAATGCTCTACACTTCCATCGGGACGAAAGCTGAGTAGTCCGATGTCCATATGACCGATGATAATCTGGAGGTATCTGTACTGTTTTTCCTTGTCGATCCGGGTATCCTGCAAAAGTTGCCTGGTTTCGTTGATAACCTGAGCTACTTCACTGAAACTCCCTTTCGGATCTTCCGGGACAAGTTTAAAGGAAGAGTCCTGATCTCTGAGAGAAACAAAATACCTGGCAAGTTCACGATTGGTTTTGTTCACATAACGAATCAGCAGAGCGGTCTGGATCAACAGCAGGGAACCCAAAAAGACGAGGGTATATGCGTTGGGTGGATTAAAAAGTTCCAGTCCCAGCCAGGTACAGGTAAGCAGGATAAGAAAGACCCTGATAATGGTCTGTATGTGGAATCTCTTAAAGACCATGTCTATCCATTTTTGAGTAAAGTGTGGTTCTTGAAATATCCAGAATCCTGGCTGCCCTGCTGATGTTACCCTGAGCTTTTCTTAGTGCATTTTCAATGGCAGCCTTTTCAATATCGGCCAAACGGGAAGAAGGAATCTGCATATGATTGGAGAAGGTATCTGTGGCAGTAAAAAAATCGCCAGGTTCCAGGATCCCGGATTCATTCAAGACCACAGCTTTTTCTGACATATGTTTGAGCTCGCGGATGTTACCCGGCCACCGGTATCTGCTTAATGCATCCATCGCTCTGCCGCTTAACCTTCTTTTTGATTTGTTGTATTTCTGTTCAAATCTCCTGAGGAAATAGTCCAGCAGCAAAGGAATATCATCGGGGCGCTCCCTAAGGGGAGGGACCCTTAATTCAATGGTGTTGATTCTGAAAAACAGATCTTCCCGGAACACATTATTGCTGATCATCTCTTTCAGGTTCCTGTTGGTGGCACTGATCAGCCTGGTATCAACAGGAATTGTCACATTTGATCCAACCGGGGTAATGCTTTTTTCTTCCAGCACACGGAGTAGTTTGGACTGCAGGTGCATGGAGAGGTTGCCGATCTCATCCATAAACAAAGTGCCGCCGGAAGCGATCTCAAAACGACCCGCACGATCGGAGTTTGCATCTGTAAAAGAACCTTTTTTGTGCCCGAACATTTCACTTTCAAAAAGAGATTCGTTCAGTGATCCCATATCCACACTTATAAAATCAAATGCCGACCTCGCAGACCACTGATGAATCTCTCTTGCAATTAGTTCTTTTCCCGTACCATTTTCACCGGTTATCAGGATGCTGGCATCTGAAGAAGCAGCTCTTGAGGAAATTTCCTTCAGTTTCTCCATGGCAGAGGATGAACCTACGAGGATATCAAAGCGACTGGTCATATCCTGACCCATGATGCGGCGGGTTTCCTGCAGGTTTTTCACCTCTCGCCGGGATTGCCGCAATTGATAAGCTGACATAACGGTGGCCATGAGCTTGGTAGGATCCCAGGGTTTTAGAATAAAATCGATACCTCCAGCCTGCATAGCCCGAACAGCAAGTTTGATATCTCCAAAAGCAGTCATAGGGATAACTACGGCTTGAGGATCGATTTCAATGATGGCCTTCAGCCACTTAAGGCCTTCATTCCCAGAGGTAACACCTGGAGAAAAATTCATATCGAGCAGCACCAGATCGACCTGGTGATTTTCCATCATGTATGGGATCTTCCCGGGTTCATCAATAGTTATAACAGTGCGGAAATCATATTTCAACATCTGCTTAAGTGATTCAAGAATCTCCTTTTTATCGTCTGCAATAAGTATGGTACCGGCTTTTGGCATATGATCCAGTTGATCGTTCCATAAAAATAAGAAAAAGTGTTCAGAATACGACATAAGGTGTCGTAAATAGTACATATTTTAGAAAGTTTCACGGTTTTAATCTGTATTAAGATCATGAAAATCATCATATTATACTTTGTGGCTCACTAATTGAATTGCATAGGGTGTTTTTAGCCATTAACTTTGAAAAAGCCTATGTTCAGAAACTATCTTATTTCCGCCCTTCGGCACTTGATCAGATACAGGTCGGTCACAGTTTTTAATATCATTGGATTATCCATCGGTATTGCTGTAAGTGTGGTTATATTCATCTATGTAAGCTTTGAAACCAGTTACGATGATTATCACCCTGAGGCAGACAGGATATATCGCGTGGAAAAGATCTCCAACATTTACAATGAAGTGGAAAAAATCGCTTCCATCCCTGTATTTGTTTCCGATGAGATCGGCCGCTACGAAGAAGTGGAGATAATGGGTCGTATTGGTCCCTGGCGCGCCAATGTGGTCCGCTACGGTGAGACTGCATTTAAGGAGGATGGACTTTTTAGCGCAAATCCCGGTTTTTTCCGCATCATGGGCATTGATGTGATAGAGGGAGATCCGGAAGCCGGAATGAGCAGGCCTTATACTGTGGTTCTGACAGAAACCATAGCACATAAATACTTTCGTGGTCAGCCTGCAATCGGAGCTTTGATTCTGATTGATACCAGCAGCTTTGAAGTGGTGGGCATCGTTAAAGACTTTCCGTATAATACTCATGCCCGCCCCAAAATGATTTTCTCAGAAATCACCTTAAATACACTGGTCGATTTCCCTGAAGAGGTCCGACAGGGCAGTCATCGACCGACCTATATCAGACTCAAGACCTGGGCAGAAGCGGATCAATTCGAAGAGCGGATCAGGGATCTGGCCCATAAATTAAAACCCGAGATACAGGAAAGAGGGGGGGAGGATATGGAGTGTTTCCTGAGGCCCATCGGGGATATTCATTTAAATGCCAACCAGTTAAAATGGGACACTGACCCGGGGGGGAATAAGGTGTTCCTCTACATGATTTCGGTGATCGGCTTTCTTATACTTGTCCTGACCTGTCTGAATTATATGAACTTGTCCACTGCCCAGTATTCAGTCAGAAGTCTGGAAGTAGGCATAAGAAAAACCAATGGTGCCACCCGCCAGAATCTTATACGTCAGTTCCTTGGTGAATCGCTTGCGATTACATTGATCTCACATGTGGTCGGGATGTTCCTGGTAGAGGTATCATTGCCCCTCCTGAACCGGATCAGCGGACTTTCGCTGGATATTAATTACGGTGATCCGGAGCTGATCCTGTTCCTGCTTGGCATCGTAATATTTATTGGAATTCTGGCAGGCTCTTACCCGGCCTTTTTTCTCTCCTCATTCAAACCTGTATCTGTCATAAAAGGTTTTCAGGGCAAGCACAGTAAGGGGGATCGATTCCGAAAAGTCCTGGTCGTAGGACAGTATGCTATTTCCATGACCCTGATCATGGCCACCATGATTGTTTTTAAACAACTGAATTTCATGAAGAATCAGCCCATGGGTTTTGAAAAAGAGGCTAAACTCATCCTGGAATTCCCGGAGAACCAGGTAACCGCAGAGAATTATAAAGTCATTAAGGAGGAGTTCGGCAGGCACTCCGGGATCCGGGCCACTACTATTTCCTCAAGCGTTCCGGGGCGCTGGCGTTACTGGTGGAGGATCTGGCCCACAGGGGAGGAGGCCACTAAAACAAGAATGATGAATTGTCTTCAGGTGGATTATGATTTTATACCCATCTATGGCCTGGAGTTATTAGCCGGACAGGCTTTTGATCCATCAATGGCCGACAGCACCAACAGGGGATGGATCCTGAATGAAGCAGCGGTTCAGGGATATGGGTGGGACTCTCCTGAAGAGGCCATGACAGCTACCATGGGAGCATACCAGTCGCCCGTTAGAGGTGTTTTTCGGAACTATCATTTTAAGGGACTCCAGAATTCCATTGAGCCTCTGGGTATGTTCCTTATCGTGGAGGACTTCAGGTACATTACACTGGTGTTTGATCCTCAGGTGGTGGATGATGTAGTCAGCTTTGCAGAAAGCAAGTTCAAGGAGCTGTTTCCCAAAGGGGTGTTTGATTATTTCTTTCTTAATGAAGAATTCGAACGACAATACGTGCAGGAGAAGTGGATCAGTAAACTGGTATTAATTTTCACTATCCTTGGAATATTGATTGCTTCTCTTGGACTCATCGGGATGATCTCTTTCTCCCTGGAGAACAAGAAGCAGGAGATTGGGATCCGGAAGGTAAATGGAGCCCGGGCAAGCCATGTTTATAGCTTGCTGATTCGCAATATCTCAAGGCAAATCGGGATTGCAT
The DNA here is from genome assembly GCA_963753765.1 of uncultured Bacteroidales bacterium. GTDB lineage: Bacteria > Bacteroidota > Bacteroidia > Bacteroidales. The sequence goes on along the minus strand of CAVWDQ010000018.1, from coordinate 34,127 downwards.
TTGTCATCGCCAGTCCGCTTGCCTGGTTCGGGGGAAAGGCCTGGCTGAATGATTTTGCATTTCAGACGAATCTGAGCTGGTGGATATTTGCGTCGGCCGGACTACTGGCCTGGTTATTGGCCGTAGCAGCTGTCAGTCTGAAATCCCTTCAGGCAGCAAATGAAAATCCTCTAAAATCACTTAGGTACGAATAGCCAGAAGCCCCAATGGCTTATTCCAAATCATGATTTGCTATCTGAATTTCTGCTATATTTAGTATCCTGTTTCAAATAAGAGGATATAAGAATCAATTCTGGCAAATCAGATGGATAAAGGAAAGAGTGTAATTATCATAGGATCAGGTATTGGCGGCATCGTAACTGCAGGGAATCTTGCCAGGAAAGGATATGATGTTACCATATTCGAAAAAAATGCTTTTTCAGGCGGGAGATGTGGGAGATACGATAAAGATGAACACAGATTTGATGTTGGTGCCACCTTTCTGATGATGCCGGGTGTTTATAAAGAAGCATTTGCATCTGTTGGGAAAAGCATGAACGAAGAGTTGAAGCTGACCCGGATTGATCCTATTTACAGAATAAAATTTCCAGGAAAAAAGGAAATCCTCTTTACTTCTGACCTGCCCAAAATGCAATCTCAATTTGAGGCGCTGGAAAGGGGTAGTTATGGCAGGTTTTTAAAACTATTGAATATAGGATTCAATATTTATGAAAAATCAATGCGCTTGATCGACCGTAACTACTTTAAATTCTTTGATCTGTCACTTATAAAATATCCCTTTCTTCTTTTAAAGTATAAGGCTTTTCATAACCATTACAGATACATCAGCAGGTTTTTTAAGTCGGAGGAACTTCGTGCATTATTTACGTTCCAGAATTTGTACCTGGGACAAAATCCTTATGGGGCATCAGGGATGTATACCTTCCTGCCCTTTATGGAAATCTCCGATGGAGTCTACTTTCCTGAAGGGGGCATGCATGCTGTTGCAGAGAGCCTGCTTTCTGCAGCCAGGGAGCATGGAGTAAAACTGAAGCTCAATTCCCCGGTTACTAAAATTGAAGTTGAAAATAAACGGGCAAAAGGGGTCACCCTGGAAGACGGTTCTTTTCATGCAGCCGATATCATAGTTTCAAATGCTGATTTGCCCTATGTATACAGTCATCTCTTGCCCCCGAACAGAAAGGCCAAACATTTTAAGAGATTAAAATATTCATGTTCGGCGGTGGTCTTTCACTGGGGTGTTGATAAGGTATATCCACAGCTTAAGCAGCACAATGTTTTTGTTTCCGGGAAGCATAAAGAAAGCTGCGACATCATTTTCAAGGAGAATGCTTTTGCAGATGAACCATCTATCTATGTGCACTCCCCGGTCAGATCCGATAAGAGCGCTGCGCCGGAAAATCAGGATTCAATAACAGCCATTGTTCATACCGGGAACATTGGTGGAACAGATAATTACAACTGGGAGGAACTAAAAGAGAAGGCCCGAAATAGCATATTAAAGAGGTTTGAAGAAGAGGGATTAAGTGACTTTGAGAAACATATTAAATTTGAAGTTTGCTTTACTCCCGCCTTATGGAAATCGGTGTTTAACCTGACCAGGGGTGGGACGTTTGGCAGTTTGGCTCATAATTTATTACAAATGGGATTCTTGCGTCCGGATAACCATCATAAGAAATATAAGAATTTGTACTTTGTGGGCGGGAGTACACAGCCCGGAAGTGGAATGCCCCTCTCATTGCTATCGGCTAAACTGGTTTCCGAGCGCATTGAAAGAAGAGAAAAGAATAGCTGAATGCCGTCATGAATAAAGAGATAGAACATATTATAAATAGCATTGCTTTCGAGAAAATCGAAAAGCACCCTAACATTCTGATAGCAGCCAGGTTTTGGGATGACAGGAGATTTTTTGCGGCAAAAACCTGCTACAGGTTCATGCGTATGATCGATGATCATATTGACAACCGGAAGGCCATAGACGAGGCCATTAGCTGTTTAGAAAGAGAGGTGCTGACAGATAAAGTCAACAGCTGGATTGAGTGTCTGGTCAGCAATCCTGAAAATGATCCCATAATTAAGGAGCTGACAGATACCGTAAACACCTTTCATATCCCTCTCCAGCTATTTCACAATTTTGCCAAATCAATGCTTTATGATATTGATCACAGTGGGTTTAATACGCTGGATGATTTCATTAAATATGCAGAAGGAGCATCTGTGGCCCCGGCTTCCGTATTTGTTCATTTATGTAGCCTTTCCGAGGTGGATGGTGAATACTTTCCCCCTGATTTTGATGTGATTGAAGCAGCAAGGCCCTGCGCTATTTTCAGCTATATTGTCCATATCATTCGTGATTTTCAAGAGGACCAGCAGAGTAATCTGAATTATTTCGCTCTTGATATACTAAAGAAGAACGGCCTCCGGGCTTCCGATTTAAAGGACATAGCCTCCGGGAGTGCGGTAAGCAACTCATTTCGGGAGACCATTCGGGAATACTATGATCTTGCACAACAATACAGTGAGCAGACCCTTCAGGAAATAGAGAAGCTTTCAAGCGTTTTAAGCGGCCCCTACCTCTTTAGCCTCCACCTGATTTATCATCTGTATAAGATGGTGTTTGACCGGATTGATATTGAAAAAGGCACGTTTACTGCCAGGGAGTTAAATCCTACCCCCCAGGAGATTCGCACCATGGTTATTGAAGTGGCCTCAAACTGGAAATCGATTTAACAGCCTCCCTCCACACGCTTCTTCTTGGGCCGGGGGGCAATTTTAGGAAGATCCGGGGCAGCCTGACTGCTGCTTTCTACCATAGCACCTCCTCCTCCCAGGGCCTGACTGGCTCCTTTTCTGAAATCATACTTGGCGATCTCTTCATCCGGACTGGTCGAAGATGGTTCAGTTGGATTCATAATAGTCTCCACCCAGTAATTGAGTCCTCCCTGTAAGACATAGTTATTTTCATAACCGAGCTGACGGGTAAGCATCCATGCCTGGTTTGAATTAACGGTGCCATTGGAGTAGAAAACATTGTAACGAAGATCCTGGTGGAGGTAGTCCTTCCACTGTTCCTCCAGCATGGAGGCCAGGGGGATATTTATAGCTCCGGGCAGATGGTACTTGTCATACTCATCTTCACTTCGTACATCAATAAGTACCAGCGAAGGGTCTTTGTTCACAAGCATGTGGGCCACTTCGTCGGGCGAAAAATACTGCATTCCGCTATTCACATATTCCAGCAGATCCTGGGGAGAAAGTTTATAAGGATGTGTTGTATTGGCTGGTACTGCAGCCAGAATCAGTCCCAGGGGGACGATTATCAGTGCTAAATATATTCTTGGTTTCATATCACTTTGTTTTCTGCGTGAAAGACTTTTAACTATAGACGGGTGAATCCCTAATTTGTTTATTGCTTATTAATACTCTTCCCGGGGGAACTTCTTTTCTGCCCATTCACCAACCCAGAACATACCCAGGGCCACTACGATGATCCCCAGTACCACTACTCCGTCTTTGAATCCCATTGCCTGGGGCAGGGTTGGAGTTCCTTTGAAGGATCCCTTGTAGAAAGGCTCCAGCAGGGGATAGGCTTCAGCAAAAATGGCAATCCCAATGAACATGCCACCAATAAAGAACAAGGCATCGATCTTTCCAATGGAGGCAGCACAGAAGCTTGTACCCGGACAAAATCCTCCGGTGATAAAACCGGCACCCATAATGGCACCACCAATGATGGTGGACCAGAGGTAGGTGGGATTGATATAGACCATATCCAGGTCAATCCAGTCAAACAGGCTCATAAAAAGCAGACCAACCATGGCTACAATGGCTGCGGTGAAGAATACTTTCAGGACTACGGTGTCGTAGCCATAAAATACACCGGCCAGCTTCCGGCTGGAGGAGAATCCACTACTCTCCAGGACAAAGCCAAAACCGATCCCAATTAGAAAGGCCAGGAAAAAATTGGTGTTTTGAGAAATGATATCGTTAACAATTAAGGGTCCCATGATTGCGATATTAGAATATTAAATCCAGTTTTTTCTGAAGAACCAGGCCAGTGCGAAGGCCGTTCCGAATATAAATGCCATGGAGATAAAGCCCCCCAGCGATAGTACACCCATGCCGCTGAGTGCAGAGCCGCTGGTGCATCCACGACCCAGCTGAGATCCAAATCCAAAGAGGATCCCCCCGATTACCGCGAAAATAATCCGGCGTTTGGAAGTGATTTTCGGGGAGTGTTCCACTTTAAATTTCAAACGGTTAAAGATGGCACCTGAGAGAAAAGCCCCCACGATAACTCCAAGCATCTGGAATACCAGCCAGGCCTTCATGGGCCCTTCAGGGTGTGAAGCATTGTACTCAGAATAGAATTGTGCATTTTCGGCGTGTTCCGGAGCCACCGTGTTCACTGTGGCTACCATCACACTTTTGGCGGCGCCACTGGCACCCAGTCCCCGACCCGACACAAAGTTGGCAGCAATCAGGACCAGCCCCAGCAAAACGCCTCCCAGGTAGGGATTGATGTACCTGGCTTTTTTCTTGGGTTTATTTGATTCAGTCATTATAAATATTTGTTAGGGTTACTAATAGAGCCACCTGCTTTCCTGGCCGGCATAAGAGATGATGAAACGAAGCATCAGGCTCCCGAACAAAACCAGGCCCGCAGGAATCACTACAGGTATTTTAAATTTTCTTAGTTCAAGGACCTCCAGGAAGATTGGAACAATCATTCCAAGGATGACCACAAAGATCCAGAAGGGTGCGGTCCATGGTCCACCCAGGAACAACTCGGCCGCATCGATTTGTACCTGTGTACTGGCCAGGAATCCCATGAACATATGGATTATCAGGAAGAGTTCCACCAAGATAATGCCAATGTCAATTTTGGCAAACATGGTCCGTTCCTTATGCTTTTTTGAAAGGAGCATAATCACGGCTGCTCCAGCCGAAAGACCCGATGCCAGGAATAGTGGCCCCAGGATGGACGTGTTCCAGAGCGGCCTGGCATTAAAGGCCGAGAACAGGATTCCGGTATATACACCCAGGATAATGGAGGAAATTCCCATCACCCAGGCAATGGCAAATTTCTGTTTGGAGAGAAAGGATTCCAGATCCTTCAGGATTTTGAACTTCCAATCCCAATTGGGCAATATCTCTTTAATATGTATGGCCGACCAGATAAATGAAAGTGGGGTGATTAGCATCAGGACCCAGGCGCCCCATGACATGGGTGACTCCAGGCGAATGGTGGTGTATAAGCGCCAGAAATAAAGCTGGTGTTTCAGATCAAGAAGCAGTGCCAGAAGTCCCACTACCAATACCCAGGGTACGATATGCGGGGCTATTTTAACTGCAGCCCGATACTTGTTTTCTTTGCCCATGAGGGTGAAAAATGCTGCAAAAAACAGGATCCCTGCAGCCAGTCCTCCAAGAAACAGGTAGAGTGGAATCTGCCAGTGCCAGATATGCAGGTGGGGATCAATCAGGTGGTTATTACGTCCGCTAACGATGATTTCTTCTCTCATGGTTTTCTAGATAAGAAAATACAATTGGGGATCGGTCCCTGCCTCGGGGATCAGGGTTTTAAATTTTCTCACTTTCAGGATCTCTGAAACCGGACTCTTGGGATCTTCCAGGTCACCAAAGTACATACACTTAGTGGGGCAGGCAGCGACACATGCCGGCTCCAGACCCTTTTTGACCCGATGGATGCAAAAGGTACATTTATCTACATACCCATCTGGATGCGGATATCGGGCATCATAGGGGCAGGAGGTAATGCAGGCTCCACATCCGATACACTTATGGGGGGTGACAAGTACAATACCCCCATCGGTATAGTGGCTGGCACCGGTTGGGCAGCAGCGGACACATGGTGAATTATTGCATTGGTTGCAGCGTTCGGACCGGATTTCGATTTCCAGTTGCGGATAGGTACCATCAGTAACTTCCACCACCCAGTCACGACAGTAGCCGATGGGGACGTTGTTTTCGGTCATACAGGCTACTACGCAATCGCTGCAGCCCACACACTTCTTGGTATCTATGGCCATGGCGTATCTCATGATGCAGCCTCCTCTTTTTTGGGTTCAAACTTGAAGGTGACAAAATTGCCCCTCATTCCGGTTCCTCCCATGATGGGATCCACATGGACCCTGGTAATCAGTTCCGAATCACTGGCGCCGCGACCATAGGCCCTTGAAAGCTTATTATTGGTGTGCCCGAATCCATGAACCATGTAGACACTGTCCCAGCGTGTCCGTTCGGTGATACGTGCCCGTATGGGAAAGGAGGATCGAATTCCATCCTGGTTTTCCAGCCAGATGTACTGTCCATTTTCAATTCCCCATTCTCCGGCAACCTTTGGATTGATCCAGGCTGTATTCTCCTCCATCAGGTCTTTCAGAAGGGCATTGTTTGCCGTTCGTCCAAAAGTATGCATGGGTGCCCGGCCGTAATTCAGACGGTAGAATCCTGCCGGAGGCTCTTCGTGTGGGGTATAGACCGGCATTGGGTCAAAGCCTTCGGCTGCCAGTTCTGTACTGTATAGTTCTACCTTTCCGGTATTGGTATAAAATTCGTGCTCTTCTCCGGGTGTAAAGTAAAGGTCATCATAGGAGCGTTCAAAAGTTTTTACCCCGATTCGCTGCATCTCCTCCAGGGAGCTCCCCACCTGTTTCAGCTGCCAGTCCAGCATCTCTTCGATGGAATTCCAGCTGAAGTAATCTTCCAGGCCCAGTCGGATGGACAGCTCCTTTGCCATCCAATAGGCCGGTTTGCTATTGTAGAGCGGATCGGCAGCAGGCATACGCAGGGCAATGGCGGGCTTACGATGGGGAGAGTTCCGGATGGAATCGTAGCGTTCCAGGTAGGTGCATTCGGGCAGAACCACATCGGCCCAACCGGTGATAGCCATGGGCATGGTATCGATAACCACCAGCAGCTCCAGGGCTTGTATTGCCTCCAGTAATTTGGGTGTATCGGGAATGGTCTTAATCAGGTTGGTACCGTTGACGATCCAGCCTTTGAAATTGCAACCCCTGTTTACGTCCGGAATAGTGGCGTCGCATATCCCCGAGGCGATGGTTTCGTATGCCAGGTTGTATTTGCCAGGATAAGCATCCCTCCAGCTTCGTGTGGGCTGCGGATAGGGTGGGTGGGGCCAATCGGGAATGGAAACGGTCTCCGGATTGTAGAAGCCTCCTCTATGTCCCCAGGAACCGAGCAGACCGTTTAAAATGGCCATGGCCCGGCTGCGCTGGGTGTCATCGCCGTACCAGGTCACATGGCGACCCGGATTTACAATTACTGCCGGGGCAGCATCGGACATTTCCCGGGCCGCTTTGCGGATAAGGTCAGGAGCAAGTGTGGTAATTCCATAGGCCCATTCGGGGGTCATATTCTTCACATGCGCCTTTAGCTGCTCAAAGCCATAGGTATTTTTCTCAACGTATTCTTTGTTGTATCTCTCCTCATAAATAAGTACATGGATCCAGGCCAGTAATAAGGCCAGATCAGTGGCTGGCTTGATGGGCAACCAGTACTTGGATTTGCTGGCGGCAATGCTATAACGCGGATCCACAGTGATGATGGATGCACCCTTGTCGATGGCATCGGACATTTCCTGAACCTGTCCGTTGTGCATGTTCTCACCCAGGTGGGTCCCGATGAGCACCAGGCATTTGGTATCCCGGATATCGATTCGTTCGGGGCTGCCCACCCCTTCACCGAAGGTCATATGGTAAGCTACTTCGCGTGGTCCGCGGCACTGTGCATAGGAAGGGGCCGCAATATTATTGGATCCGAAAGCTTTCAGAAGGGTTCCTAAATATTTTCCACCTGAACCGTGAGTCAACAGGGCGGTACATTCAGGGCCATGCTCCCGGGCGATGGACTTCATCTTGTCGGCGATATAGTCGAAGGCCTCTTCCCAGCTGGCTTCCCGAAAAACCTGCTTACCCCTGTCCTCGGTTCGGATAAGAGGTGTCTTCAGACGGTCCTCGTCATAGTACATTCCCGGCCCGCCCGTACCACGTGGGCAGAAACGGCCATTGCTATGCTGGTCCTCGTCATTTCCGACCACTTTCCAGATCTTACCTTCCTGATTTTTATAAACCCATCCGGCACATTTCCAGAAACAGATTTCGCAAACTGTAGGTGTCCGCTTGCCATCCACACTGAGATCAGTTCCTTTTGGAGGAGAGGAGGATAAATTCTTGTAAACAGCAAAACTTGAGGCGCTTACGGCCAAGCCTCCAATTCCCAAACCAGAAATTCTGATAAAATCTCTTCGATTAGTCATCAAGGGGTGGTTTTAAAAATAGTATTGAAGTTAAAAAACTGAAGATGTAAAGGTAAATGTAATTTATCTAAACATCCAAATATCTAGATGTATTGATATATTATAAAGCCCAGAATACTAGTATGTTAATCTTATTTAGAATTGTGTTAAATTATTCACAAAGCTCTGTTTGATAACATTTCAACCACATTTCAGCTTCCGACAACATAGCGGAGAATGCACGGAAAGGCCTTCGGAGAAAGGCACCCAGGCTTGCTGAGCGCTCCAGCATGGCGGGCAAGGAGTTAAAAGCCAGGGAAAGCGCTGCGTAGGCTCTGCCAAATCCCATTTTCAGCAGGTAGCCTGTTACCCGCGGGTTCCTGATCTCCACGGAAAGTCCTGAGAAGCTGGAGACGATCAGAACAGCCCGCAAACTCATCTCCAGTCCCACCAGGAATCCATTTTCCATCTGGTAGTTACTTCCTTCGGGCGGGTGCCAGAAGAAACCGGCCAATAGTGTCATCAACACCAGCTGGCTCCAGAATAAGGGCTTTTTCAGCCGGTGAATGATTCTTTTGTAATACAGGAGCAAAAACAGAAGGTAGAGACCAGCAGGGACCAGGGACTGGGGCTGAAGGCCAAAGCGGTTGATCAGCAACAGGAGAAGCGGAATCATGATCAAATGTAAAAACAGCAGGAAGATGCGGAAGGGTTGGTTGGGATCCGCATCCTGCCAGGCAGAGGCAAAGGGATCCTTGGGTTTGGTAATGGAGGTGCCCTCACCCTGATTAAGCAGGGCTTTTTTTCCAAGGAATGTACCTGCCATGGCAGCCGCAGCGCCCACCAGAATGTAAAGGACAATAATTCCAATGATCAGATCCTTCGGGTTCGCCTCCTGAAGGCCCAGTTGCTTTTGAAGAAAACGGAAAAGATTAACATAGATGTTCACCAGGTCATTTCCATAGAGAATAAAAAGACTGGCAAGCTTATGTAGAATGGTGCTGAGCAGGGCGGCGATCCCAGCCAGGATGTAAGCCAATCATGTTCCGGCCCACCAGATAGATTACCAGGTCCATAAAAACAGCTTCCATCATGATTCCGGTCATGGGTCCCAGGATGACTGCACTGGGAGAAAGCGATTTCATTAATCCGCAGATCAGTCCGGCCCTCCATATCAGTCCGTTTTCGTTCCAGACCTGCAGAAAAGAGATCATCAGAATGACCGAAAAGGTGGCCAGCATGGTGCCGGAAAAAGGAATGTGCAGATTGTGTAGCAGGCTTCCCACAATAATTTCAAAACTGGCCCACAAACCGCCTGCCACTGCCGCCTTCAACCATATAGAGTTTAATCCGTATTTATTTTCATTAGTGCCCAAAGCCAGCAGGTATGAGTTTAAGATCCTCTTTACTATTAATATTCAGGAATAGTTCCGGGAGCCAGAAATCCATCTCTTCTTTGATCCGGACAGTCTTGCTCTTTGCCCCGCCCCAGCAAATGATTCAATGCGAAATCCTTCTCTGAGATCATCTCTTCCATTAACCCTGTCAGGTTCTTGCTGTAGATGCCGCAGGTTGGTTCCGGTCTGTGTTCTTGCATGGCCGGAAGTATCATATCGTATCCCTTACTTTCACCAATAAGCATCCTGAACAAAGATTGATTAACCATGGGCATGTCATAGGAGAGTACCAGGTTCAGCTCACTGGATGATTGTTTCAGACAGCTGAAGATACCCCCAAGAGGGCCGATTCCTGACACTTCATCGCAAACCGTCCGGTGGCGTTCCTGAAAGAGTCCATCATTGCAGGTGCTGATCAGAATCTCATCACAGAGCCCTTCCAGTACGGCCAGGGGGTATTGATAAAGGAATGAATTTCCAATCCGGATATTGCCCTTTTCACTCCCCATCCTCTGGCTCATTCCACCTGCCAGCAGAATCCCTGTAATATGTGTTTTATTTTCAGGCATCAATCTTAGTGAAAAATCGACGCAAGGTATAAATGTTTATTCTAAATTAGGAAGATAAATTTCAAAGCGGGAATTATGACAAAGAGCATTCAGCTGAAAAGAGACAGCTTAAAATCCAACTATTCAGGAGCAAAGGAGTACGATCTTATGATTATAGGTTCGGGTCTGAGCGGACTCTCCTCCGGGCATGATGTGGCAACGTAATACAGATGGGAAACGCACCTTGATCGTGGAGAAAAACTCCTATCCGGGTGGATACAGCACTGCCTATGAACGCGATGGATATGTTTTCGAGACTACCCAGCTTTTCCCTGATATTATCGATATACTGGAGTACCTTGAAATTGAGTTGGACCTGAAGCAATATGAGGGGAATTTCATGCGGCGTCTGGTGGTCGACGGCGATCAGGTGGACGAGTATAAGATTCCTGCAGGAGCTGAAAATTTTAAGGATTATCTGGTGGCTGAATTTCCTGATGATGCTAAAAAGATCAGGTCTCTCATGGACTATTCGGTGGATATGTTCAAACAGGTGCGCAAACTGAAAGCCAATGCAACCCTGAAAGATAAACTGAAGATCCCCTTCCAGGCTCCCAAGGTGGTGGCCAATCTGAACCGGACCTATTCCGGACTGTTGGATAAGTTCGGGATCACGAATCCTAAATTGCGGGAAGTGATGGAGACCTTTACCTCCTTTTCAGGTGTTCCTTCCGATCAGGCTTCGGCTATTATGGCCACCGGGGCCATGCTCTCTTCCATGACCCGATGCTTCAGACCCTATGGATACTTCGATGAGTTTCCGGCAAAGATGGCCCAGCTGTTCCAGGAACGTGGCGGTGAGATCCTGTTTGATACCGAGGTGGAAAAGATCGTAGTGGAGAAGGGAGAAGCCCGGGGGGTCCGGGTAGAAGGGAAGGATGATTTGATACGGGCAAAGACTATCATTACCACTGTCGATCCCATGCTGGCTATGCGAACCCTGGTGGGAGATGAACACCTGCCGGCCGCCTATGTGGAGAGGCTTAAAAATACCATCATGTCCGTATCCTCCATCAACGTGGCCCTTGGGCTGGACGATAAGATTGATATGAAATCCCTGGACCTGGATTATCCCTACAATGTGGTATCGACCGGACTGGGGACAGCCGAAAAATTATTCTATGGATACCTGTCCGGTGACCATGCATTTTCGGAAGACTGTTTTCATATGGCGGTCATCTGTCCATCTCTGACAACTGGAGCTAAGAATACCGTCACCCTCCGTTGTACACCCTTTGCACTGGGTCAATGGAAAGAGTTGAGGGAAAAGGATTACAATAGCTATAAGGATAAGAAAGAAAAGTGGGCCGATTTCTTCATTGGTATTGCTGAAAAGTACTTCATCCCCGATTTAAGCAAACATATTGTAGTAAAAGATATTGCCACCCCGGCCACCTATGCAAGGTATTCGGGTTCCCCAAGCGGCAGTCTCTACGATATGGCCTCCCTGGTTACCCAGTTTGGGCCCAAACGGCTTCCCATGATTACGCCAATAAAGAATCTCTATCAGCCCAAGTTTTCCCACGGATTATATGGGACCATGATGAACGGAGTGCAGGTGGTGGATCTTCTGGTCGATCGAAAATTCAACGGTGGAAACTCGCTTTTTGCCCCAATTAACAGATAAATCATTAGTTTTATTGATCCAATAACCACTAACTATTTTCCCTATGCCTACTAACAGAAGAGAATTTATCAAGAAGTCTGCAGCTGCAACAGCTGTGATTGGAATGACATCCCCTTTTTCAACCCTGAAGGGTGGAATCCTTGGAGCCAATGAGAAACTGGTCTGCGGCGTGATCGGGGTCAACGGGATGGGTTTTGCTGACCTGAGCGCATTCCTTCAGCTTCCCAATACCGAGTGTGCTGCCCTGTGCGATGTGGATGATAATGTACTTCAAAAGCGGATCAAAGATGTCGAGAAGATTCAGGGGAAGGCTCCCACAGGATATAAGGATTTTCGTCGTCTGCTGGAGCATCAGGGACTGGATGTAATTATTATCGGAACTCCCGACCACTGGCATACCATTCCATTTGTCTACGCTGCACAGGAAGGCTATGCTATCTATTGTGAAAAACCACTGGCCAACTCCATTGAAGAATGTAATATTCTGGAACGTGCCACAAAAAGGTATGGAAATGTGGTGCAGATCGGACAGTGGCAACGCAGTGACACACACTGGCAGGATGCCATCAAATATGTACACTCTGGCCAATTAGGAAAGATCAGGACCGTACGTGCATGGTCTTACCAGGGGTGGATGAAATCGGTTCCAGTGCTTCCCGATACTCCCGTTCCGGAGGGTGTTGATTATGATTTCTGGCTGGGACCGGCTCCCCAACGCCCATTCAATAAAAACAGGTTCCACTTTACTTTCCGGTGGTTCTGGGATTATGCCGGAGGGATGATGACCGACTGGGGGGTTCATATTGTGGATTATGCCCTTTTTGGAATGCAGGAGTATGCCCCAAAATCGGTGATGGCCATGGGTGGCAAATTTGCCTATCCCGACGATGCATGCGAGACGCCTGATACGTTGCAGGCCATTTATGAATTTGATGATTTCACTATGTTATGGGACCATGGGATTGGAATTGACGGAGGCTACTATGGTCGTTCACATGGTGTAGGATTTGTGGGCAATGAAGGCACCCTGGTGGTCGACCGTGGAGGGTGGGAAGTTATTCCTGAGCCCAAGGGAGGAAACCCTACACTTGAAAGGGTAGAGCTGATCGGAGGAGATGGAAAGGGTTTGCACAACCATATGGTCAACTTTGTTGATGGCATTAAGAACGGAGCACAGCTGAACTGTCCCATTGAGATAGCAGCGGGAGTGGCCCGGACCTGTCACCTGGGAAATGTGGCCTTCAAAACAGGCAGAAGGTTATACTGGGATGCTGGCAACAGCAAGTTTATCAATGATGCTGAAGCAGACTCTTACCTGGTGCCTACCTACCGGGAACCCTGGACACTTCCCAAGATTTAAACGGCTCTGCTTAGCGTAGCCTGATTCGCATCAGGTACATATCTGCAGTCATATAGAGATAGCGGTTCTTTGCATCCAGGGTGCAATTGGAGGTGGCCTGGCCGGTTCGGATGATTCCCAGGTGCTCACCTTCGGGTGTCAGGATCCAGACACCACCCGGACCTGTGGCAAAGATGATTCCGTCCTTGCGTACCACCAGTCCATCGCAACCTCCCTGCAGGCGTGTCCGCAGCATCACGTGCATCGCAGAAGACCCGCTCATTCTGGAGTGATCCGTCTTCTGAGAGATCATATTCCATCCAGATAAGACCTGAAGCTGCCTCCTGAGTTGGCCACGTACATGTTTCTTTCATCAGGTGAGAGCCCAATCCCGTTTGGAGCACTCAGGTGGTGGAGTTGCATGCTGACTTCTCCTTGGGGATTTACCAGGAAAACACCGGTAAAATCCATTTCCCGGCGGGTATCTTCATACCTGAATTCCATGCCATAGGCAGGATCGGTGAAATAGAGATTTCCGGTTCTGCTGAATACTGCATCGTTGGGTGAATTAAAACGTATCCCCTCCCATGCACCTGCTATGGTCTCAAATTCTGGAGCGGTGAATCCAGGGGGGCATTCATCCTGGCCATCCTCCTGTCGCCATGCTGACAGAGTACCAGTTTTCCCTCTGCATCAAGAAAAGACCATTTGATCCGGTCTCTCCACCCCGGGGGAGGGTATCGGTATACCCCGAAGGCTTCAAATATAGTTTCAAACCCTCCTGTTCCGACCATTCAAAAATGGAGTTATTGGGAATATCGGAGAAGATTACCTTTTCCTGCTCAGGGAGCCAGAGAGGGCCTTCCGACCATTCGAAGCCTTCAGCCAGTATTTCGGGCAGGGTACCCGGAGCAATAATCCGGTCCAGCTGTGGACTGAGCCGGTCAATGGAGCCTGTGGTCGGGTATTCCTTTACGTTACAGGATGCAAGAAGCAAGAGTAGCAGTAATCCACTTGTGATAATTGGTTTAGTTTTCATGGCTGGAATTTTTAATCCATTTAACAGTTTGTTCGATTCCACTGCGGGCATCTATGGCTTGATACCCAAGATCGTGAACGGCTTTATCAGAAGAGACAATCCAGTTATGATTGAATTTGCGTACCAGGTTGGGAACAATCAGGGGTGGCCGGCCGCTTAATCTGGAAAGGCCCTTCATCAATCCGGCGGCCGCCAGCATGAAAATCAACGGGATCTTAAAGAGTTTTTTATTAACTCCACTTGCCTGGCGGACCAGATCAAACAACTGGTTGTATGAGATATTTTCACCACCCAGCACATAGCGTTCTCCCGGCTTCCCTTTTTCCATGGCCAGAAGATGACCGCTCACCACATCTTCCACAAAGACATAATTCCCTAAACTCTTGCCATTGCCCGGGATCAATCTCCATTTGCCCTCCATGTACTGTTTGATCATTTTGGTGACCCCGTTGGATTCGCTCAGGTATCCCGGTCCATATACCCGGGTTGGATTGACCAGGACCACCTCGGGATCTGTTGCAGTTCGGCCCAGGAGTTGCTGCTCCAACTGGAACTTGGAGGCTTCATAATCTGTGAAAAATGAAGCAGGAGCTGGTGAGGATTCATGAACGGCCCCTTTATCAGAAGGCCCCAGGATCCCGGCTGTGGATGTGACCACCACCCGTCTGACTCCCTTGCGACCGGCTATCTCGATGACTTGCATGGCTCCGTCCACATTGAGCCGGTACACCAAAGCCGGATCTTTGGCCCACACCCCCGCAAAAGCTGCCGTATGATAAGCCTCCTGGCATCCTTCCAGGGCATCCTCAAGAGAGGACCGGTCCATTATGTCACCTTTGAAAAGCTCAACACCAGGCAGGCGAATCAAGTCTGCTTTGGATTCGGAACGATAAAGCGCATGAACAGTGTGTCCATCTTTCACCAGTCGTAAGACCAGCTGAATCCCAATGAAACCTGTTGCACCTGAAACAAATACCTTCATATTAGCGACCTCCTGTAACAGACATTTCCGGGTGGGCTTTCAGGGAAAACCATTCATTGCTGAGGGCCATTACCGAATGCAAAACCACGGCGCACCAGATGTTCCCGGTGATCAGGGTTAAATAGCAAAGTAATATTCCCACGGGAATGGCCCCAAAGGCTTCACCCGGACCCTTATAAAAATGTGCAAAGGCGTAGATGGCACAGTTCAAAGCGATGGCCGGGACCGGCCCCATCAACTCCAGGGAGGCATGCAGAACAAATCCGCGGAAGAGGAATTCATATCCAATCAGAAACAGTACCCAGCTGACACTGCTAATAAGAATTATCCCCCGCGTCCATTGCAGGGCCCTGATTTGCGGATAGAGTTTCAGATTGCCCGGTTTCTGGGCTGCAAAATAGCCCATGATCAGGATCAGGGGAACCAGGAGCCATGACCACCAGGGGGGAGCTGTGAGGAACTTAAAAGTGAGCCCATATTCTTTCATGGAAGTATCGGGAAGCAAAAGGATGATCAGGGCTGAAACAAGACCCAGAAACAGAAGCCCAAGCATCCGTTGAAGCAAGACCTGGTTTCCCTGGCTGTCCAGCCTTTTACATCTGATTCCAAATCGACGAATACAATTTTTGTTAAGGGACAGAAAGTAGTAGCTTCCGAATCCCACAACACTCCACAGAATCGCTATGCTGAACCGGAGATCTTCGTGGCTGAGCATGAACAAAGTCTAGTTTGCCTCAGGATTGTTAACCATATCGTTCACCAGCTCAGTTACAGAGCGGAAATCGATTTTCCCGGTACCCATCATCGGGAGTTCCTCAATTACAAAGAACTGCCTGGGCAGGGCAATATTGGGAAGCTCTTTACCCATCTTACGCAGGATGGCTATCTTATTGATGTCTTCGGTTACGGCAGCAACAATGGTGGCACCCTTAATTTCATCGGGGATTTCAACCACACAACATTTAACACCTTCAGGGAGATGTTGCTCCATAACATTCTCCACCCTTACCAGTGATACCATCTCACCACCGATCTTCACAAAACGCTTGAATCGGCCCGAATGCCATAGGTATCCATCCTCATCCAGGTAACCCATGTCTCCCGTATTGTACCATCCGTCAACGATGCTTTCTGCTGTTAGTTCGGGCTGGCCCAAATATCCTTTCATTACCAGGTCCCCTTTGACCATGATCTTGCCAACTTCACCGGTAGGGCAATCCTCTCCACTCTCCAGGTGTTCGATTCTTACACTCACATTGGGTATCACTTTACCTATACTGCCGGGTCGATTGAACTCCAGAGAGTTAACAGATACTACCGGAGATGTTTCGGTGGCACCGTAACCTTCCAGCAAGGTGACCCCATGTTTCTTTTTATATCCATCGCGCAGGGCATCGGGACATTTATCGGCCCCGGCCACCATCAGTCGGACGCTTTTAAAGTCACCCTCTTCAGATTTCTGCAGATATCCCCAGAAGAAACTGGGAGTACCTACCATGATGGTTGGTCTTTCATCACGGGCAATATTGCTGATGGTCTGGAATTCGGTGGGATTGGAATAGGCAACCATGGTCAGCCCCTTCACAAATGATACCCACAGGTTAACAGTCAAACCGAAAATATGAAAGAAAACCAGGTTAGCCAGCAGGATGTCATCTTCTTTTATATGTACATAATCGCAAAAATCGCGGATGTTGGAAGCAATATTTTTGTGGGTTAGCTGAACCACCTTGGGATCCTTTTCACTGCCACTGGTAAATAGAATAGCTGCATTGTCGTTTTCGTCTCCTTTGTGAATGCTGTTGAGGATCATCCCGGTAGGAAGCTTGGTTTTCAATGCTGCTTTCAGCTTGTCTCCAGTGGTGACTCCTTTCATAATATCTTCGATCATGACCATTCCATCCACGACCGGGCATTCAATTTTTTCAAGAAGAGCCCTGGAGGCAATAATGGTTTTAAAATTGCATTTTTCCTGGGCATACTTTGCATTTTGCTCCGCACCGGTGGAGTAGTTGATCATTACTGGAACCCGACCGCTCATCAGTGCTCCCACATTGGCAAGTGCACAACCTGCAGATGTGGGAATCATGATACCGATATAACCCTTATCGTATTTATCGAATTTCTTAGCCAGAATCAGTGCTCCAATTAGAGCCCGGCTGTAAGGGACCTCACTTTTTGTGGTTTTATCCTTGATGGCCATTTTTTTACTGAGCCTTTTGGCATTCCTGACAAATTGTTGATGAAGGAGCATAATGGTCGAAGTTTGGGTTAAAAAGGGTATTTTAGTCGGGTAAATATAAGAATTTGAACGAATCTTGCATCTTCCACACATACGAATTTGCTGTTTGCTGATACTTTGGGTGTTACAAGCCGGACATTTTTCGAATGCTCAGGCCCAGGGTACTATTTCCGGCAGGGTTTACGATGCCGATTCAAAGGAGCCTTTGCTGGCTGTTCATGTGAGTGCTGACAGGAGTTCGGGCACTACCACCGACCTCAATGGAGCTTTCTCACTTACACTTGATGCGGGCGATCACATCCTGGAGTTTTCCTATGTTGGATATTCAAATCAACAATATGAGATCAGCATCAGGGAAGGGGAGACTGTTCAGTTGGAGCTTGAGATGAAGACAAGCAGCAAGATGATTGATGAAGTGGTGGTCAGTGCCGGGAAGTATGAACAGAAACTATCGGAAGTTACGGTTTCAATGGAGGTGATCAAGCCTTATCAGCTGTCGAATCAAAACATCGTGTCACTGGATATGATCCTCGAGAAGACTCCGGGTTTCAGTATCCTGGATGGTCAGCCCAGCATCAGGGGCGGAAGTGGCTTTAGTTATGGAGCAGGGAGCAGGGTGCTTATTCTGGTGGATGACCTGCCAATGATCTCCGCCGATGCCGGGGATGTAAAATGGAATTACTTGCCAGTTGAAAACCTGAACCAGGTGGAGGTGATCAAAGGTGCCTCTTCGGTTTTGTATGGCTCCTCAGCTTTGAATGGAGTGGTCAACCTCCGTACACGTTTCCCGGGAAGTGATCCGGCCACAGAACTAACCCTGTTTGGTGGTGCATACATGAATCCCTCAAGGAAAGAGCTAATCTGGTGGGACAGTCAGCCCTGGTTTGCAGGGGCTTCCTTCAGTCATCTTCGTAAGATCGGTAAGTTGGACCTGACTTTGGGAGGGAATTATTTCAAAAATGAAGGGTACAGGGAAGAAGACTATGGAAATAGAATCAGGGGGAATGTGGGTCTCAAGTACAGGTTTGCAAAAATCGAAGGGCTCACCGTGGGACTGGCTGCAAGTGCCATGTATGTGGACCAAAGTGATTTTCTGCTATGGCAGGATGCAGATTCCGGTGCATACAGGCAAAATCCTGAATCGATGACACCCCTTACAGGATACAGGTATAACATTGATCCTGAAGTTGAGTATTCTACCAGGGGAGGGAACAGGCACTCATTAAAAACCAGGTTATACGGTGTGAAGAACTCCACTGTGAATGAAGACCGGAACAGTGCTTCAAAATTGTGGTACGCTGAATACCGATACATGAAACGCTTCCGATCAGGCGCCAATTGGTCCAGCGGTGCCACATATTCAAGGAATACTGTGACTGCGAACCTTTATGAGGATCATGCTGGATCCAATGCATCGGTCTACACCCAGGTAGATGCAAACCTGATAAAAAGGCTGAAACTTTCTTCAGGTATACGGTGGGAACTAAATACCCTTGATGGTGATCTGTACTTTTCTGTCCCTGTGCTGAGGGCAGGTTTGAATTTCCAGGCAGGAAACAATACTTTCCTGAGAGCTTCATTCGGACAGGGCTATCGTTTCCCATCGGTGGCTGAGAAGTATACCGAGACAACTATTGGTGCATTAAGAATCTTTCCAAATCCCGATCTGGAGCCCGAACGGGGCTGGGCCACTGAGCTGGGTGTTAAGCAGGGGCTGAATCTGGGAAGCTGGAGTGGATTTGCCGATCTGGCCCTGTTCTGGACGGAATATAGCAATATGATCGAGTACACTTTTGATGTTTATCCTCCCAACCCGGACGATGTTCCCACCTTTGATGATGTGGGTTTTAAAGCCCTGAATGTAACTTCAGCCAGGATCTACGGCATAGAGGGCACCCTGTCTGCCACAGGGAAGGCTGGTCCGGTGGAATTTCAATTTTCCGGAGGATATACTTTGATGAACCCGATTGATCCTTCACTCCTGGATTCTGCTGAAATTGTGGAAGAAGATGGGCAAATCCTGAATTACCGGCGGCGACATTTACTCAAGCTGGACCTGGAGGCCGATGTCTGGAAGATTTTTGGAGGTGTAAATTTCCAGTT
This sequence comes from uncultured Bacteroidales bacterium, assembly GCA_963753765.1. Taxonomy (GTDB): domain Bacteria; phylum Bacteroidota; class Bacteroidia; order Bacteroidales. The sequence goes on along the minus strand of CAVWDQ010000018.1, from coordinate 14,509 downwards.
TTATTCAAGGATGATTAATGTGGATGAGGTATTTATTGATCCCCTGACCGGGAACCTGCTACTGCCTGGATTTCCTGATTACTGGGAGGAGCATTCAACTTCCTACACCTTGCTGGATTTCAGACTGGGGTGGAATATTACAGAGATGATCAGGATTACTACTATTTTGAAGAATGCCTTCAATGTGGAGTACCTGGGACGGCCGGGAGATATTGGTTCGCCACGCAACATCACCCTGCAGTTGCGCCTGGAATTTTGATACAATCTTCCTAATTGGATTTCACAAGCTTCCCGGTATAGTAGCCATCACTGGTATTTACCCTGTATAAATAGGTGCCTCGCTGCAATTTACTTCCATCGAAATCGAAGAAATGATCCCCCGGCAAAACATAGTCCGATTCCCGGTATACCTGCACACCAAGAATGTTATATACCCTCAATTCAACCCTTTCCGCATACGGTGAAAAGTAAGCCAGGCGGGTGAAGTCTGAAAACGGATTTGGAACATTCTGAAATACCTGGAATTCCGTCATCTGCCTTGGGTCGGTACCCAATTCTTCCACCACAGTAATTACCAGTGAGGAATCGTCCACAACCTGGTATTCGAGAGGACCACCGAAATCAACAGTGGCAGTAATGTAAATGGCCAAATCATACTCTCCTGTTTGTGAGGGAGTTCCCATTAGTTGAATGCAGTAGGCCGTATCGGGGAATAATATATCGGCATTGGGGAAGTAATCAATTCCCGGCGGCAGATTTTTTACGGAATCGATTTCAATGTGGAAAATGGTCAATTCAGCGCCGTAGAATGGATAGCTGCCTGGGGGAAGGATGGTTACCACCTCATCGTATAGATCATTCAATCCAGCTTTGGGAAGTTCAGAGGGGCAAATTTGTCCGGGGTCCCCGATATCTTCACAGTTCGCTGTATCGGGTTCACACTGCGCAAACAGTTGCATGGAGAAAAAGACCCCCAAATATCAATGTGGCTAAAAGAGTAGCATTTCTTTTCATAGGATTCTAATGAGTTGATCAACTAAATATACCATCATTTCAACCCATTGTCAATTTATTAGTAATGGTTTTAATTTAATATCATTCTAAGAGCATTTTCTATATCTTTGCTTTTTCTTTCAAACTAAACACTTAAAGATAAGAGTTATGAGTAATATTTTTGCACTATTCTGGTTGCTTCCGCTGGCTGCAGTTGTGGCACTGGTTTTCGCCTGGTTGTTCTTTAAGAACATGATGAAGAATTCCGAGGGAACCGACCGGATGAAAGAGATTGCACAATATGTACGTGAGGGTGCCATGGCCTACCTGAGGCGCCAGTACAAAGTTGTGGGAATGGTATTTGGCGTTTTGCTGATTATCCTGATCTTCCTGGCTTATCTGGGAGTTCAGAATCCTTTTGTACCAGTTGCCTTTCTCACAGGTGGGTTCTTCTCGGGACTCTGTGGATTCCTGGGAATGAAAACGGCAACCTTTGCCTCCGCAAGGACTGCACAAGGAGCCTCTCAATCCCTGAACAAGGGCTTGCAGGTGGCCTTACGTAGTGGCGCGGTGATGGGCCTGGTTGTAGTAGGTTTCGGACTGCTGGATATCACCGGCTGGTTCTGGGCCCTGAATAAATTTGTTTTCAGCCCCGAGAACATGGAGCATGGTCTTCACTGGCTGGGTCTGACCTTCGTTCATGAAGGAACTACGGAGCATGAAAAACTGATTGAGATCACTGCTGTGATGCTTACCTTTGGTATGGGTGCATCTACACAGGCGCTCTTTGCCCGTGTGGGTGGCGGAATATTTACCAAGGCTGCCGATGTGGGTGCTGACCTGGTAGGTAAAGTGGAAGCCGGCATTCCTGAGGACGATCCTCGTAACCCTGCTACCATTGCCGATAACGTTGGAGACAACGTGGGTGATGTGGCCGGTATGGGTGCTGACCTTTATGAATCATATGCTGGTTCAATTCTGGCTACCGCCGCACTTGGTGCTGCTTTACCCGGACTCTCGGGAGTAGACCAGGGCATGGCCGTTGTGGCTCCAATGATCGTTGCCGCCATCGGAATTGTTCTTTCCATAATTGGAATTTTTATGGTACGAGCCAAGGATTCGGCCACCCAGAAGAACCTGCTCAACGCACTTCTGCTTGGTACAGGAGGCAGTTCAGTATTGATCCTCGCTGCAATGGCCGGAATGGCTGCTCTTGGCTGGGTAAGCTGGGGTATCTTTGGTGCCGTGGTTGCAGGTCTGACTGCCGGTGTGATCATCGGACAGGGAACAGAACTTTTTACATCAGATGAGTATAAAGCTACCAAGGGTATTGCTTCAGCAACCCAACAGGGACCGGCTACCACCATCATCGATGGGATGGCTGTAGGGATGTACTCAACCTGGATTCCTGTAGTAACCATTGTTATTGCGATCATTGCGGCCTTTGGATTTTCTGGAGGATTTGATGAATTCTCCAGTGGTGTTTACGGAATCGGTTTTGCTGCCGTAGGTATGCTCTCCACACTGGGCATTACCCTGGCCACCGATGCCTTCGGACCCATTGCGGATAACGCAGGAGGAAACGCTGAAATGGCTGAGCTTCCCCCGGAAGTTCGCGAGCGCACCGATGCCCTGGATATGCTTGGGAATACCACTGCAGCCACCGGTAAAGGTTTTGCCATTGGTTCGGCTGCCCTGACTGCCATGGCGCTTATGGCTGCTTATATGGAAGAGGTAAGGCTCTGGCTCGGCAGACTGGCAGATAAGGCCGTCGATGGATTCGAGCGGGTAGGTGACACGCTTTTTTATACAGATCATGCTCCGGCGGCTGCCGATGGACTAAATGCTGTTCAGTTGAGCCAGGCTACCATTCACGATTTTGCGGGGGCTTATGACCTTTCGATCTTTAATCCCATGGTTCTGGGAGGAATCTTCCTGGGTGCTATGATGGCATTTGTATTCTGTGCCATGACCATGAAGGCTGTAGGTCGCGCCGCTGCTGCGATGGTTGATGAAGTGCGCCGGCAGTTTCGTGAGATTCCCGGTATCATGGAAGGCAAAGCCACTCCTGAATATGCCAAGTGTGTGGAGATTTCCACCAAGGGTGCTCAGAAGGAGATGCTTCTTCCATCCCTGCTGGCTATCGCTGTTCCCATCGCCATTGGCCTGCTTCTTGGAGTAGCCGGTGTAATTGGATTGCTGGTTGGTGGTCTGACCACAGGATTCACCCTGGCGGTGATGTTGAACAACGCTGGTGGTGCCTGGGACAATGCCAAAAAATACATCGAGAAAGGTAATTTCGGTGGAAAAGGAAGCGATGCTCACCATGCTGCAGTTGTTGGTGATACTGTAGGTGATCCTTTCAAGGATACCTCTGGTCCTTCACTGAATATCCTGATCAAACTGATGACGATGGTATCTGTTGTAATGGCAGGTCTTACCGTGGCCTTCGGAATTTTCTAGGAAAGATATAGACATTATTGAAAAGGGGCTGTCTCAATTGAGGCAGCCCCTTTGCATTTTGTACCTGACAATGAAAGGGCTTAAAGCCGGATGATTTCTCCCTTCCCTGGCAGGAATTTTTCCAGGCGGAATTCCTTGCCGTCGAATACGCCATAGGTGAAGTTGCCGATCCAGTCGCCCAGGCAGATTACCCGGCTGTTTTCAGCGATAGAAATATCATAGGGGATATGCCGGTGACCGAATACAAAGTATTCGATTTCCGGGTGCTTCTCCAGTTTTTGCCGTGCATACTGCACCTGGTGCTCCTGGTCAGCACCCAGGAAGGAGCCAAGAGTTCCGTGCTTCATCCGGCTTTTGGACGACCACCAGTGCGCAAAGGCCATGGAGCCGTTGGGATGAATGCGTGCATAGAACCACTGAACGATCCGGTTCTTGAAGATTCTCTGGAGCATCTTGTAGGAGTAGTCGCCATGGTAGAGGCCATCGCCATGTCCCAGGTAAAACTGGTGTTTGTTCCACTCCCGTCTGATGCTTTTCCGGTGCACCTTCAGGTTGATTTCTGACGGCAGATAGTCGAAGACCCAGATATCATGATTGCCCGGGATCAGGTGAAGTTCCACGCCGCTGTCACTGAGAGAGGCCAGGGTGCCCAGGAAACGGGTGAAGCCGCGCGGCACCACCTTCTTGTATTCAAACCAATAGTCAAATACATCACCCAGCAGCCAAAGTTCACGGGCGTCCCTGCGAATCTCTTCCAGCCACTCGATGAAAAGTTTCTCGCGACGGAGGCTCTCTTCCGCAGGCTGCATCCCCAGGTGAAGGTCAGAGGCAAAGTATATCTTACTCCGTTCAGCCAATGTGTTTAAATTAGATTATCCAACCAGGTCTCCAGCGTCCTGCCATAAAGATTTTTAGCCACGATATCGCCATCACGATTGATCAGGAAGGTAGTGGGTAGCTCAGTAACATTGTAGAGAACAGCTGCATTGGATTCAGGAAAGGAGAGTTCCGATACATTGATCCATTTGAATTCATTGAAATCGATGGCGTTCATCCAGTTGATTTTATTGTTATCAAGGGAGATGGCATAGACTTCAAATCCTTTTGCATGATACTTGTTATATGTGGATTGTAACTGCAGCAGGGACTGAATACTTTCATTATTTCCGGAGGCCCAGAAGCTAATAAGGGTTACTTTTCCCTGGAGAGTTGACAGGGCAACCTCCTGTCCATCCCTGTCGGGAATGGAAAGATCAAGCATCCCGGTAGCCTCATCTGCCATTTCCATCAGGCTATTGAACTGTTTGGCCTCCTGGAAGTCGGCTTCCCGCTGCTGAACATCTGCGAGAAGCGATTTTGTAAGCGATGAATTTGGAAAAGTGACCTCCAGGGAGTCAGCCACAGCCTTAAAATACTGCAGATCGTTTTCCAGGTTCAGAACAAGAGTCTCCTCATTATATTTTTGATAGAGAGCATAAACACTTGAAAGAGAGCCCATGTGCTCAACCAGGTATTTTATGGTAAAACGCTTTTGCTTGATGATGGCCTGGGCATAGGTATTTCTAAGCAACTCCATCTGTGGGTTTTCAGGATCCCCGATGGCACCGGCAACAAGCTGAAGAGAGTCAAGATTCTTACGGGTCAAAGCCAGGTGCTCCACCAGCATCCTGATTCCTTCAGACTCTTGAGAACCGGACAGGGTATATGCCTTCCCAAAAGAGTCAGAGCTGCTTTCAAGGGAGATCTTATCGCCGGGCGAAACCAGAAGATTAATAATCTCTCCATTTTCATCCTTTAATACATAGAGTTCAGGTTCTTCCAGATCTACTTTTATTGAAAATGAGCCATCTTTGGCCGTAACTATCGAATCGATCACCGAGGTGCGGTTTACATCAAGCCGCTCCAGGGTCAGGTTTATTTCCTCTCCTCCACGGATCAGGCCATTAATCTCGGTCTTGTTGCTCTTACAGGCAAAGGCTGTGATAGCAACAACCAGCACAATTATATACGGGATGCTTCTATTCATTTTATTTGTTCAGTATTTGGTCCAGTTTACTTAATAATTCTTCTCCGAATAAATTTGTTTCTATGATTTTTCCCGAAGGATCAATCAGCACATTAAAAGGGATCTTTTCCACACCATAAAGATCCACAACCGGAGTTTCCCAACGTTGTAGATCACTTACATGATCCCAATCCAGTTCATCCTCCTCTATGGCCCCGGTCCAGGCCTCCCTCTCATCATCGACAGAGACCTGCAAGATTCTGAAATTCATTGAGCCAAATCGTTCACTGGCCTTTTTCAGGATTGCATTCTCTTCTCTGCAGAGATTGCTCCAGGAGGCCCAGAAGTCCAGCAGCACATAATTTCCTTTCAGGCTGGACAGTTCCATTTTGGTTCCATCAGGGCGTGAAGATACAAAATCGGGAGCGATCTCTCCTTCTTTCAGCCAACTGCTCTGTTGATCGCTCTCCATAAGCAGTTTTGCTTCCGCCACCTGGGCATGCAACAGTTGTGCTGCCTCCATGTCGCTGTGTTGTGCCATCATTGCCGAATCCACGAAGCTGTAAATAGCGAAATCGGTGCTGGGATGAAACACTGGAATTCCCTGTCCATACAGATTGTAAAGGGCTATCAGGATGGCTGGCGAGCTGGGATTCTCATGAATAAAGCTGATGGAATAGTTCTGGAATGCAGAAGTGATGGAATCAAATTGAAAATCCAGCTCCTGTTTCAGCTGAGTATATGCCGGTGAGGTGACAAACTCACGATTCTTTCGTGCAATCTCACCAAGAGCATTCAGTGCTTTTTTATGTTCAGCTGCCAGGCTTTGAAGCAGAGTCGAACCAGGGGATCCCTTAATGGAATAGCTGACCTTATCCTCCAGCTGACCCTTAAAATCAATGGACTCACCTGGCTCTGTTAAGAGTGTGATATAACCGGAGGGTCCGTACCTGAGTACATAAAAAGCGATCTTTCCCTGTAAAAAGGAAATGGTGAATTCTCCCGACTCATCACATAAGACGGTATCCACAGGTATATATTCCCGGGCACCCATCTCTTCCAGCAATACTTTTTCACCTGCACCAGAGCTAAGGGCGCCTCTTATTTCAGTGGTATTTTCCTGACTTTTTACCTTTTTTTCGGAAGCTGATTTTTGCTTACATCCGGCTGCCGGGAGCAGCAGGAAAATCAGAATATATAAAACGAATTGTCTGAGCATGATTAAAATTTTGCTATAAAAGTAGTAAGAATGAAATATGTACGGATTAGTTTCTAATTTTGTACTACAAATTTTGAGCTTTAATGCCTTTTATCGAGATTCATTTTTTTTGTACTTTACAGTTTAATTCTTAGCTAGATGAGTTACCTGAAGTTTGACAAAGCCGAACTGGTCAATCTGGAATATTCTCTCTCCAGGGAGATGATCAGATCAAACCGTGCAGGTTCTTATGCCTCGACCACCATCATCGGATGCAATACAAGAAAGTATCATGGTTTGCTTGTTTGCCCCCTGGAGGAGGTGGATGGTGAACACCATGTGCTGCTCTCCACGCTGGATGCCACTATTGTTCAGCACAACAAAGAGTTCAACCTGGGAATACATAAGTATGAGGGGGATCATTATGTGCCAAAAGGGCATAAATATGTAAGAGAATTTGATATTACAAAGGCTTCATACCTGGTATACCGTGTTGGCGGAGTGATCCTTTCAAGAGAGGTTATCCTGGTATCGGAGGCCGAACAGGTACTGATCAAATATACACTGCTTGATGCCCATTCAGATACATTGCTGCGCCTGCAGCCATTTCTGGCCTGTCGCAATTTTCACACCTTGAGTAAAGCTAATCTTGACGCCAATACCAGGTATGCGGAAGTGGCCAACGGGATCATGTCAAAGCTTTATCGAGGGTTATCCCGGAATTTACATGCAGTGCTCTAAACCGGTCGATTTTATCCCGGTTCCCGATTGGTACTTCAATGTTGAGTACATAGAGGAGCAGAAACGTGGATATGATTACAAGGAAGATCTCTATGTTCCCGGCTATTTCGAGATGCCATTGAAAAAGGGGGAATCAGTTATATTCTCTGCATCGACCAGCGAAGTGACTCCCGGTGGATTGAAGAGGAAGTTTACATCCGAATACAAGAACCGGATATCTAAGGATAGTCTGAAGGAGTGTCTGCTTAATGCGGCCCAGCAGTTTGTCGTGCGAAAAAAGGATGCTACAGAGATCAAGGCCGGATTCCCATGGTTTAAAACCTGGGGAAGGGATACTTTTATGGCACTTCCCGGGCTCACATTATGCACCGGGGATTTCTCCACAGCTCTGCAGGTTGTCGATTCCATGGTTTCAAGGATGAAGAACGGATTGTTCCCCAATACTGCCATTAATGGCCATTCGGCATTTAACTCTTCGGATGCACCACTTTGGTTTATCAGGGCCCTTCAGCAATATGAAACATATGATCCGGAATTTGATATCTGGAAAACTTATGGCAAAGCTATAAAAGAGGTTCTTGAGACCTATCGGAATGGGAATTCAGGAATTATCCGGATGCTTGACAATGGACTTATCTTTGCAGAGGATGGCGAGAACCCACTTACCTGGATGGATGCGGTATTCGAAGGCAAGATGGTAACTCCAAGGCCCGGATTGGTTGTGGAGGTAAATGGCCTCTGGTATAATGCAGTATGTCAGGCTTTGCTTTGGTCGGAGAAAAAAGATAAAGCCTTTTATAAATCGTGGAGACATCTTCCTGAACTAATCAGGAATTCATTTGTAGAGCAGTTCTGGGATCAGGAGAGGGGATACCTGGCCGATTATGTGATTGGTGATTTCAGGGACTTCTCGGTCAGGCCCAGCCAGGTTATTGCGGTCTCGGTGGACCACTCGCCGCTTACAATAGATATGAAGAAATCGATCCTGGATGTTGTTCAAGGGGAATTGCTGACCCCCAGGGGATTAAGAAGCCTTTCCCCGAATGATGAAGCATACAAGGATGTTTGTGAAGGCAATCATGAAAAGCGCCTCAAAGCTTACCACCAGGGAACTGTATGGCCATGGTTCCTTGAACATTATGCAAAAGGTTTTTTGGATGTACATAAAAGGTCCGGACAGAGCCATGTTAAAGATTTATATGAGGGATTTGAAGATGAGATGACTGAAAGGGGAATTGGAAGTATCTCTGAAATATATGATGGGAATCCTCCCCATTATGGAAGGGGAGCCGTTTCACAGGCTACTGGTGTGGCCGCATTACTGAGAGTGAACGAAATGATAGAGGGTTTTAAATATTAATACTATTTCTCAGCCTATGAGGGTACTGATGTTCGGGTGGGAATTCCCACCACATATTTCCGGGGGACTGGGGACAGCGTGTTTCGGGCTTACACGCGGCATGTCTGCTATTCCCGGCCTGGATATTCTGTTTGTTGTTCCTAAGGCATACGGCGATGAGGATCAGAGCAGGATTCGCCTTATGGGCGCAGGTGATGTTACCCTTGATCTCAGGGAGATGAAAGAGCACAAGTTTGTGAAAGACCTCTCCTATATTGAGGTCAACTCCAACCTGGTGCCCTATACATCCCCGGAAGAGTACGAAGAGCTGGTCAATAAAGCCGAGAACGAGGGAAAAAAGCTTATACAGACGACCATGGGCGGACAGCTCAAATTCACCGGGGAGTACGGCAAAAACCTCTATGAAGAGATTGGTAACTATGCATTGGTTGCGGGCGAAATTGCCCTGAAAGAGGAGTTTGATATCATCCATTCGCACGACTGGTTAACCTACCCGGCTGGTATAGCGGCCAAACGGGCTTCCGGCAAGCCCCTGGTGATTCACGTTCATGCCACTGACTTTGACCGAAGTGGGGGTAATGTCAACCCCACTGTGTTTGAGATTGAGAAGACCGGAATGCATTTGGCCGATAAGATCATAGCGGTCAGTAATCTTACCCGGAATACAGTTATTGAAAAGTACGGAATCCATCCCGACAAGGTGGTCACTGTATATAATGCAGTGGATCCCATATCGGATCATGAAAAGCTTCAGCTGAAGCGGGGAATCACCGATAAGGTGGTCACTTTCCTTGGACGGGTCACCCTGCAGAAAGGTCCGGAGTACTTTGTCCAGGCAGCGCACAAGGTGCTTCAGAAAATGGATAATGTCAGATTTGTTATGGCTGGCAGTGGGGAGCTGCTTGAGAAGATGATCCTTTGGACATCAGCACTTGGTATCTCCGACAGGTTCCACTATACCGGTTTTCTAAAGGGGGATGATGTGTTTAAAATGTTCTCCATCAGCGATGTCTATGTGATGCCTTCGGTTTCTGAACCATTCGGAATATCACCCCTGGAGGCGATGCAATCCAATGTGCCGTCTATTATATCCTATCAATCGGGAGTGGCTGAGATCCTGAATTACGCCATAAAGGTGGATTTCTGGGATGTGGATGCACTGGCCGATGCCATATACGGACTGCTGAACTATCCCGCACTTTCAGATATGTTTAAGAAGCATGGCATTGAGGAGGTTTATGAAATGAAATGGGAGAACTCGGGCAAGAAGGTCCACTCCATTTATAAAGAATTTGTTAATTAGGTAAATAACAGTCAGTCATATGAGAACCATTTGTCTCTATTTCCAGGTCCACCAACCCTTCCGGTTCAGGAGGTATCGTTTTTTCGATATTGGAAACGATCATTATTATTATGATGATTATTCCAACGAATCGATTCTTAATAAGGTGGCTCAGAAGTGTTATCTCCCCGCCAATGAGTTGATGCTGAAGTTGATTCAGAAGCACAAGGGCCGTTTTAAAATTGCCTATTCCATATCCGGGATAGCCATGGAACAATTCAGGCTCTATGCCCCTGAAGTTTTGGAGAGCTTTAAAAAACTGGCCGATACAGGTAAGGTGGAGTTCCTTTCGGAGACCTTTGCTCATTCGCTAAGTTCGCTTAAAGGGAGGGAAGAATTTGAGCGCCAGGTGCGGGCACATGACCAGTTAATAGAGGAAAACTTTGGACAGAAGCCCAAGGTTTTTAGAAATACGGAACTGATATACTCCGATGAGATTGGAGCCATGGTGGCTGATATGGGATTTAAGGCCATGCTTACGGAAGGGGCCAAGCACGTCCTGGGCTGGAAAAGTCCAAACTACCTTTACTGCAATGCCATCAATCCCAAATTGAAACTCCTGCTAAAGAATTTCAAACTCAGTGATGATATTGCCTTCAGGTTCTCTAACCAGGGATGGCCGGAATATCCCCTGACCGCAGAAAAATACGTGGAATGGTTAAACCAGACTCCTGATAATGAAGAGGTGATCAATCTCTTTATGGACTATGAAACTTTTGGTGAGCATCAGTGGAAAGATACAGGTATCTTTGATTTTCTGGAAGCATTTCCGGGCAAGGTTTTAAAGAACTCTCCCTTCACTTTCAGCACACCTACAGAAGTAGCACAAAAGCTGCAGGTGGTGTCGGCAGTATCGGTGCCCAATCCCATCTCCTGGGCTGATGAGGAGCGAGACCTTACAGCCTGGCTGGGAAATGAGATGCAAAAGGAGGCATTTGACAAACTCTATTCACTGGGAGAGAAAGTGCATGCATCGAACGATGCGGAGATCCAACAGGATTATTCTTTCCTACAGGTAAGCGACCACTTTTACTATATGTCAACCAAGATCTTCTCCGATGGAGATGTTCACTCCTATTTCAATCCCTATAACTCTCCTTACGATGCATTTATAAACTATATGAATGTACTGAGTGACTTTGAGATCAGAGTAAATGCTGAGGTTCATTCACCAGTGGATGATGATGTGGCACGATTGAGCAAGATCATCAAGGAGAAAGATGTACAGCTTGAGAAGTTGGAGATGCGTTTGGCTACGAAGAAGCCAGTTGCAGCTACGAAGACTACTAAAAAAGTACTGCTAAACCCCCTGCAACAACAAAGAGAGCTCCCACGAAAAAGACCGTTCCTTCAAAGAAAGGTACGACGGGTAAGAAAAGTTAAAGAATCTGAAACATAATTAAAGAATGAGAAAACCTGATTATTTATTCGAGGTTAGTTGGGAAGTATGTAATAAAGTAGGAGGGATCCATACAGTGATTTCTACCAAAGCACTGAATGTGGTCAAAGAGATGGGAGATCAGTATATCACCATAGGACCTGATGTATGGAGGGAAAGCGTGGAGCATCCCGAATTCGAAGAAGATATCACCCTTTTTCCCGACTGGAAGGAAAGTGCAGCAAAAGAAGGACTCCGTGTGAGGATAGGGCACTGGAAAATTGCCGGCCGGCCCATCGCCGTGATGCTCGATTTCACCCCCTTTATTCAACGGAAGGATGAGATATTTAAAGGTCTCTGGGAGTTTTGTAAACTGGATTCTATCAGCGGGCACTGGGACTATATAGAACCAGCGCTTTTTGGATATGCTGCCGGCCAGGCCATTGATAGTTTTTCCAGGTTTTATGATCTGGAAAAGAAAAATCTTGTTGCCCATTTTCATGAGTGGCAGACCGGTGCAGGTCTACTCTATATTGAAAAGAATCAACCCACCATTGGAACCGTATTTACAACCCATGCTACAACAGTGGGTCGTTCCATAGCAGGCAATAATCAGTCCCTCTACAGCCAGTTGGATCATCTGAATGGCGATCAGAAAGCCAGGGAATTGAACGTGGTTTCGAAGCACTCTCTGGAGAAGCAGGCAGCCACTCATGCAGATGCATTTACTACAGTAAGTGAGTTAACGGCAAAGGAGTGTTCCCGTTTTCATTCACGAGAGATTGATGAGGTTCTGCCCAATGGGTTTGAGGATCGCTTTGTTCCCGTAGGGGCCGATTTTGAGAAAAAAAGATCAGCTGCCAGAGAGAAGATGTTGCAAATTGCCTCTGCACTTACTGGTGAGCAATTGCCCGAAAACACCTTACTGATGGCCACCAGCGGCAGATATGAATTCAGGAACAAGGGCTTAGATCTTTTTATAGATGCATTGGGTGACCTGAACAGAAATAGTAGTTGCCCGGGAAAGGCGGTGGCATTTCTTTTGATCCCCGCCAACCATTATGGTCCGCGTAAGGATTTGTTGGAAGCTGTTTCTGAGGACGATTACAAAGAGTTAAGCAATCGTCACCTTACCCACAATCTGCATTATGAAGAGCATGACCAGATCCTGAACAGGATCAAAGACAATGGACTGAATAACTCTGCTGAAGATAAGGTAAAGGTGATCTTTGTTCCTTCATATCTGAATGGAGATGATGGGATCTTTAACCTGGCCTATTATGATATATTAATCGGGCTTGATCTTACGGTTTTCCCTTCCTATTATGAACCATGGGGTTATACTCCCCTGGAGAGCCTGGCTTTCAGTATACCTACCGTGACCACTTCGCTCACCGGATTTGGCTTATGGGTGAATAATGAATACAAAAAGGAGGTGCCCGGCATCACAGTGATTCCTCGCGACGATTTCAATGACCGGGAGGTTGTCGAAGGAATTAGTCATGCAATTTACAAAAGCTGCGGACATGGGGATGAGGAGTGGGAGAGTATGCGTAAAGGTGCCTATAATATCTCGCGCATTGCGCTCTGGGAGACCCTGATCAAACATTACTGGCAGGCTTATGACCATGCATTGAAGAGTGCCGAGGGGAAGGATATTGTCTATTATGAAAAGGAGCGGATCGAAAAGCTTCCGGAAACAGAACAGGTACTTGTGGATATTCATCCTTACTGGCGACGTGTTCAGGTTCAACAGAACATTCCAGAGAAACTTAAACCCCTTGAGGAGCTCTCCCACAACTTGTGGTGGTCATGGACCCAGGATGCCATTGACCTGTTTGCCTCCATCGATCCTAAATTGTGGATAGAGGTCAATGAGAACCCGGTGGAGCTCCTGGAGCTGCTCTCCTATGATATTCTGAAACAACTTGAGGATGACAAGGATTTTCTTGGCCGTCTCCAGAAGGTTTTGGATTCTTTTAAGGCTTATATGGCCGAAAAACCAAGGGAGGGATTGCCCGGTATCTCCTACTTCAGCATGGAGTATGGAATCCATAATTCCCTGAAAACTTTTTCGGGGGGACTGGGTCTTCTGGCGGGGGACTACCTGAAAGAAGCCAGTGATTACAATGTCCCCCTGGTGGGGGTCGGCCTGCTCTACAGGTACGGATATTTCAGGCAGGTGATCACAGCTGGAGGCGAACAGGTTGCCCTGAGCGATGCCCAGCATTTTTCACGGCTTCCCGTGACACCAGTCAGGGATGACGAAGGAAACTGGAAAGAAGTGACTATTGTACTTCCCGGACGCACTCTTTTTGCAAGGATATGGAAAGTTCAAGTGGGAAGAATTCCTCTCTATCTTCTGGATACAGATTATGAATCCAACCAGGAGGGTGACCGGGAAATCACTTTTAACCTCTATGGAGGGGATAATGAAAACCGTCTGAAACAGGAGATCCTGCTTGGTATTGGCGGTATCAGGGCCCTCAGGAAAATAGGATTGGATACGGATATATATCATTGTAATGAGGGGCATGCTGCTTTTACCAGTCTGGAGCGTTTAAGGGAGTTAATTCAGTTAGGGAACATGACTTTCCCGGAAGCTGTAGAACTTGTACGTGCATCCAGTCTGTTCACAACCCATACACCTGTTCCGGCAGGACACGATGCCTTCGAGGAGGATTTGCTTCGTGCCTATGTGGCCCATTATCCCGAGCGTCTGAGAATTTCCTGGAATCAGTTTATGAATCTGGGCAGGTTCCATCCCAACCAGAAGAACGAAAAGTTTTCCATGAGTGTCCTGGCAGTGAAACTATCCCAGGAGGTGAATGGGGTGAGTAAACTTCATGGTGAGGTATCAAGAGATATGTTTAATGGACTGTGGCCCGGCTATCTGTCCGATGAACTGCATATTGGCTATGTCACCAACGGGGTACATCTTCCCACCTGGCTGGGCCCGGAATGGAAAAAGCTTTATGAACGCACTTTTGGAGAGGATTGTTTCCAACGTCAGGAGGATAGAGTCAACA
>CAVWDQ010000017.1:0-46233 GCA_963753765.1 uncultured Bacteroidales bacterium | reverse complement strand
TAAGGGCGCCTCTTATTTCAGTGGTATTTTCCTGACTTTTTACCTTTTTTTCGGAAGCTGATTTTTGCTTACATCCGGCTGCCGGGAGCAGCAGGAAAATCAGAATATATAAAACGAATTGTCTGAGCATGATTAAAATTTTGCTATAAAAGTAGTAAGAATGGAATATGTACGGATTAGTTTCTAATTTTGTACTACAAATTTTGAGCTTTAATGCCTTTTATCGAGATTCATTTTTTTTGTATTTTACAGTTTAATTTTATTTAAATGAGTTACCTGAAGTTTGACAAAGCCGAACTGGTCAATCTGGAATATTCTCTCTCCAGGGAGATGATCAGATCAAACCGTGCAGGTTCTTATGCCTCGACCACCATCATCGGATGCAATACAAGGAAGTATCATGGTTTGCTTGTTTGCCCCCTGGAGGAGGTGGATGGTGAACACCATGTGCTGCTCTCCACGCTGGATGCCACTATTGTTCAGCACAACAAAGAGTTCAACCTTGGAATACATAAGTATGAGGGGGATCATTATGTGCCCAAAGGGCATAAATATGTAAGAGAATTTGATATTACAAAGGCTTCATACCTGGTATACCGGGTTGGCGGAGTGATCCTTTCAAGAGAGGTTATCCTGGTATCGGAGGCCCAACAGGTATTGATCAAATATACACTGCTTGATGCCCATTCAGATACATTGCTGCGCCTGCAGCCATTTCTGGCCTGTCGAAATTTTCACACCTTGAGTAAAGCTAATCTTTACGCCAATACCAGGTATGCGGAAGTGGCCAACGGGATCATGTCAAAGCTTTATGAGGGTTACCCCGGACTCTATATGCAGTGCTCTAAACCGGTCGATTTTATCCCGGTTCCCGATTGGTACTTCAATGTTGAGTACATAGAGGAGCAGAAACGTGGATATGATTACAAGGAAGATCTCTATGTTCCCGGCTATTTCGAGATGTCATTGGAAAAGGGGGAATCAGTTATATTCTCTGCATCGACCAGCGAAGTGACTCCCGGTGGATTGAAGAGGAAGTTTACATCCGAATACAAGAACCGGATATCTAAGGATAGTCTGAAGGAGTGTCTGCTTAATGCGGCCCAGCAGTTTGTCGTGCGAAAAAAGGATGCTACAGAGATCAAGGCCGGATTCCCATGGTTTAAAACCTGGGGAAGGGATACTTTTATGGCACTTCCCGGGCTCACATTATGCACCGGGGATTTCTCCACAGCTCTGCAGGTTGTCGATTCCATGGTTTCAAGGATGAAGAACGGATTGTTCCCCAATACTGCCATTAATGGCCATTCGGCATTTAACTCTTCGGATGCACCACTTTGGTTTATCAGGGCCCTTCAGCAATATGAAACATATGATCCGGAATTTGATATCTGGAAAACTTATGGCAAAGCTATAAAAGAGGTTCTTGAGACCTATCGGAATGGGAATTCAGGAATTATCCGTATGCTTGACAATGGACTTATCTTTGCAGAGGATGGCGAGAACCCACTTACCTGGATGGATGCGGTATTCGAAGGCAGGATGGTAACTCCAAGGCCCGGATTGGTTGTGGAGGTAAATGGCCTCTGGTATAATGCAGTATGTCAGGCTTTGCTTTGGTCGGAGAAAAAAGATAAAGCCTTTTATAAATCGTGGAGACATCTTCCTGAACTAATCAGGAATTCATTTGTAGAGCAGTTCTGGGATCAGGAGAGGGGATACCTGGCCGATTATGTGATTGGTGATTTCAGGGACTTCTCGGTCAGGCCCAGCCAGGTGATTGCGGTCTCAGTGGACCACTCGCCGCTTACAATAGATATGAAGAAATCGATCCTGGATGTTGTTCAAGGGGAATTGCTGACCCCCAGGGGATTAAGAAGCCTTTCCCCGAATGATGAAGCATACAAGGATGTTTGTGAAGGCAATCATGAAAAGCGCCTCAAAGCTTACCACCAGGGAACTGTATGGCCATGGTTCCTTGAACATTATGCAAAAGGAGTTCTGGATGTACATAAAAGGTCCGGACAGAGCCATGTTAAAGATTTATATGAGGGATTTGAAGATGAGATGACTGAAAGGGGAATTGGAAGTATCTCTGAAATATATGATGGGAATCCTCCCCATTATGGAAGGGGAGCCATTTCACAGGCTACTGGTGTGGCCGCATTACTGAGAGTGAACGAAATGATAGAGGGTTTTAAATATTAATACTATTTCTCAGCCTATGAGGGTACTGATGTTCGGGTGGGAATTCCCACCACATATTTCCGGGGGACTGGGGACGGCGTGTTTCGGGCTTACACGCGGCATGTCTGCTATTCCCGGCCTGGATATTCTGTTTGTTGTTCCTAAGGCATACGGCGATGAGGATCAGAGCAGGATTCGCCTTATGGGCGCAGGTGATGTTACCCTTGATCTCAGGGAGATGAAAGAGCACAAGTTTGTGAAAGACCTCTCCTATATTGAGGTCAACTCCAACCTGGTGCCCTATACATCCCCGGAAGAGTACGAAGAGCTGGTCAATAAAGCCGAGAACGAGGGAAAAAAGCTTATACAGACGACCATGGGCGGACAGCTCAAATTCACCGGGGAGTACGGCAAAAACCTCTATGAAGAGATTGGTAACTATGCATTGGTTGCGGGCGAAATTGCCCTGAAAGAGGAGTTTGATATCATCCATTCGCACGACTGGTTAACCTACCCGGCTGGTATAGCGGCCAAACGGGCTTCCGGCAAGCCCCTGGTGATTCACGTTCATGCCACTGACTTTGACCGAAGTGGGGGTAATGTCAACCCCACTGTGTTTGAGATTGAGAAGACCGGAATGCATTTGGCCGATAAGATCATAGCGGTCAGTAATCTTACCCGGAATACAGTTATTGAAAAGTACGGAATCCATCCCGACAAGGTGGTCACTGTATATAATGCAGTTGATCCCATATCGGATCATGAAAAGCTTCAGCTGAAGCGGGGAATCACCGATAAGGTGGTCACTTTCCTTGGACGGGTCACTCTGCAGAAAGGTCCGGAGTATTTTGTTCAGGCAGCACACAAGGTGCTTCAGAAGATGGATAATGTCAGATTTGTTATGGCTGGCAGTGGAGAGCTGCTCGAAAAGATGATCCTTTGGACATCATCACTGGGTATCTCCGACAGGTTTCACTATACCGGTTTTCTAAAGGGGGATGATGTCTTTAAAATGTTTTCCATCAGTGATGTCTATGTCATGCCTTCGGTTTCTGAACCATTCGGAATATCACCCCTGGAGGCGATGCAATCCAATGTGCCGTCTATTATATCCTATCAATCGGGAGTTGCTGAGATCCTGAATTACGCCATAAAGGTGGATTTCTGGGATGTGGATGCACTGGCCGATGCCATTTACGGACTGCTGAACTATCCAGCACTTTCAGATATGTTTAAGCAGCATGGCATTGAGGAGGTTTATGAAATGAAATGGGAGAACTCGGGCAAGAAGGTCTACTCCATTTATAAAGAATTTGTTAATTAGGTAAATAACAGTCAGTCATATGAGAACCATTTGTCTCTATTTCCAGGTCCACCAACCCTTCCGGTTCAGGAGGTATCGTTTTTTCGATATTGGAAACGATCATTATTATTATGATGATTATTCCAACGAATCGATTCTTAATAAGGTGGCTCAGAAGTGTTATCTCCCCGCCAATGAGTTGATGCTAAAGTTGATTCAGAAGCACAAGGGCCGTTTTAAAATTGCCTATTCCATATCCGGGATAGCCATGGAACAATTCAGGCTCTATGCCCCTGAAGTTTTGGAGAGCTTTAAAAAACTGGCCGATACAGGTAAGGTGGAGTTCCTTTCGGAGACCTTTGCTCATTCGCTAAGTTCGCTTAAAGGGAGGGAAGAATTTGAGCGCCAGGTGCGGGCACATGACCAGTTAATAGAGGAAAACTTTGGACAGAAGCCCAAGGTTTTTAGAAATACGGAACTGATATACTCCGATGAGATTGGAGCCATGGTGGCTGATATGGGATTTAAGGCCATGCTTACGGAAGGGGCCAAGCACGTCCTGGGCTGGAAAAGTCCAAACTACCTTTACTGCAATGCCATCAATCCCAAATTGAAACTCCTGCTAAAGAATTTCAAACTCAGTGATGATATTGCCTTCAGGTTCTCTAACCAGGGATGGCCGGAATATCCCCTGACTGCAGAAAAATACGTGGAATGGTTAAACCAGACTCCTGATAATGAAGAGGTGATCAATCTCTTTATGGACTATGAAACTTTTGGTGAGCATCAGTGGAAAGATACAGGTATCTTTGATTTTCTGGAAGCATTTCCGGGCAAGGTTTTAAAGAACTCTCCCTTCACTTTCAGCACACCTACAGAAGTAGCACAAAAGCTGCAGGTGGTGTCTGCAGTATCGGTGCCCAATCCCATCTCCTGGGCTGATGAGGAGCGAGACCTTACAGCCTGGCTGGGAAATGAGATGCAAAAGGAGGCATTTGACAAACTCTATTCACTGGGAGAGAAAGTGCATACATCGAACGATGCGGAGATCCAACAGGATTATTCTTTCCTTCAGGTAAGCGACCACTTTTACTATATGTCAACCAAGATCTTCTCCGATGGAGAGGTTCACTCCTATTTCAATCCCTATAACTCTCCTTACGATGCATTTATAAACTATATGAATGTACTGAGTGACTTTGAGATCAGAGTAAATGCTGAGGTTCATTCACCAGTGGATGATGATGTGGCACGATTGAGCAAGATCATCAAGGAGAAAGATGTACAGCTTGAGAAGTTGGAGATGCGTTTGGCTACGAAGAAGCCGCCTGCAACAACAAAGAGTACCCCCACGAAGAAGACCGTTCCTTCAAAAAAAGGTACGACGGGAAAGAAAAGTTAAAAATCTGAAACATATTAAAGGATGAGAAAGCCTGATTATTTATTCGAGGTTAGTTGGGAAGTATGTAATAAAGTAGGAGGGATCCATACGGTGATCTCTACCAAAGCACTGAATGTTGTCAAAGAGATGGCAGATCAGTATATTACTATAGGTCCGGATGTATGGAGGGACAGCGAGGAGCATCCTGAATTCGAGGAAGATATCAGCCTCTTTCCCGACTGGAAGGATAGTGCCGCCAAAGATGGACTTCGTGTGAGGATAGGGCGCTGGAAGATTGCCGGACGCCCCATTGCCGTTATGCTCGATTTCACCCCCTTTATTCAACGGAAGGATGAGATATTTAAAGGTCTCTGGGAGTTTTGTAAACTGGATTCTATCAGCGGGCACTGGGACTATATAGAACCAGCGCTTTTTGGATATGCTGCCGGCCAGGCCATTGATAGTTTTTCCAGGTTTTATGATCTGGAAAAGAAAAACCTTATAGCCCATTTTCATGAGTGGCAGACTGGGGCCGGACTACTCTATATTGAAAAGCATCAACCCACCATAGGTACTGTATTTACAACCCATGCAACTACAGTAGGTCGTTCCATAGCAGGCAATAATCAGTCCCTCTACAGCCAATTGGACCATCTGAATGGCGATCAGAAAGCCAGGGAATTGAACGTTGTTTCGAAGCACTCTCTGGAGAAGCAGGCAGCCACTCATGCAGATGCATTTACTACAGTAAGTGAGTTAACGGCAAAGGAGTGTTCCCGTTTTCATTCACGAGAGATTGATGAGGTTCTGCCCAATGGGTTTGAGGATCGCTTTGTTCCCGTAGGGGCCGATTTTGAGAAAAAAAGATCAGCTGCCAGAGAGAAGATGTTGCAAATTGCCTCTGCACTTACTGGTGAGCAATTGCCCGAAAACACCTTACTGATGGCCACCAGCGGCAGATATGAGTTCAGGAACAAGGGCTTAGATCTTTTTATAGATGCATTGGGTGACCTGAACAGAAATAGTAGTTGCCCGGGAAAGGCGGTGGCATTTCTTTTGATCCCCGCCAACCATTATGGTCCGCGTAAGGATTTGTTGGAAGCTGTTTCTGAGGACGATTACAAAGAGTTAAGCAATCGTCACCTTACCCACAATCTGCATTATGAAGAGCATGACCAGATCCTGAACAGGATCAAAGACAATGGACTGAACAACTCTGCTGAAGATAAGGTAAAGGTGATCTTTGTTCCTTCATATCTGAAGGGAGATGATGGGATCTTTAACCTGGCCTATTATGATATATTAATCGGGCTTGATCTTACGGTTTTCCCTTCCTATTATGAACCATGGGGTTATACTCCCCTGGAGAGCCTGGCTTTCAGTATACCTACCGTGACCACTTCGCTCACCGGATTTGGCTTATGGGTGAATAATGAATACAAAAAGGAGGTGCCCGGCATCACAGTGATTCCTCGCGACGATTTCAATGACCGGGAGGTTGTTGAAGGAATTAGTCATGCAATTTACAAAAGCTGCGGACATGGGGATGAGGAGTGGGAGAGTATGCGTAAAGGTGCCTATAATATCTCGCGCATTGCGCTCTGGGAGACCCTGATCAAACATTACTGGCAGGCTTATGACCATGCATTGAAGAGTGCCGAGGGGAAGGATATTGTCTATTATGAAAAGGAGCGGATCGAAAAGCTTCCGGAAACAGAACAGGTACTTGTGGATATTCATCCTTACTGGCGACGTGTTCAGGTTCAACAGAACATTCCAGAGAAACTTAAACCCCTTGAGGAGCTCTCCCACAACTTGTGGTGGTCATGGACCCAGGATGCCATTGACCTGTTTGCCTCCATCGATCCTAAATTGTGGATAGAGGTCAATGAAAACCCGGTGGAGCTCCTGGAGCTGCTCTCCTATGATATTCTGAAACAACTTGAGGATGACAAGGATTTTCTTGGCCGTCTCCAGAAGGTTTTGGATTCTTTTAAGGCTTATATGGCCGAAAAACCAAGGGAGGGATTGCCCGGTATCTCCTACTTCAGTATGGAGTATGGAATCCATAATTCCCTGAAAACTTTTTCGGGGGGACTGGGTCTTCTGGCGGGGGACTACCTGAAAGAAGCCAGTGATTACAATGTCCCCCTGGTGGGGGTCGGCCTGCTCTACAGGTACGGATATTTCAGGCAGGTGATCACAGCTGGAGGCGAACAGGTTGCCCTGAGCGATGCCCAGCATTTTTCACGGCTTCCCGTGACACCAGTCAGGGATGACGAAGGAAACTGGAAAGAAGTGACTATTGTACTTCCCGGACGCACTCTTTTTGCAAGGATATGGAAAGTTCAAGTGGGAAGAATTCCTCTCTATCTTCTGGATACAGATTATGAATCCAACCAGGAGGGTGACCGGGAAATCACTTTTAACCTCTATGGAGGGGATAATGAGAACCGCCTGAAACAAGAGATCCTGCTTGGTATTGGCGGTATCAGGGCCCTCAGGAAAATGGGATTGGATACGGATATATATCATTGTAATGAGGGGCATGCTGCTTTTACCAGTCTGGAGCGTTTAAGGGAGTTAATTCAGTTAGGGAACATGACTTTCCCGGAAGCTGTAGAACTTGTACGTGCATCCAGTCTGTTCACAACCCATACACCTGTTCCGGCAGGACACGATGCCTTCGAGGAGGATTTGCTTCGTGCCTATGTGGCCCATTATCCCGAGCGTCTGAGAATTTCCTGGAATCAGTTTATGAATCTGGGCAGGTTCCATCCCAACCAGAAGAACGAAAAGTTTTCCATGAGTGTCCTGGCAGTGAAACTATCCCAGGAGGTGAATGGGGTGAGTAAACTTCATGGTGAGGTATCAAGAGATATGTTTAATGGACTGTGGCCCGGCTATCTGTCCGATGAACTGCATATTGGCTATGTCACCAACGGGGTACATCTTCCCACCTGGCTGGGCCCGGAATGGAAAAAGCTTTATGAACGCACTTTTGGAGAGGATTGTTTCCAACGTCAGGAGGATAGAACGATGTGGGATCAAATCAAGCAGGTCTCTGACAAGGAGATTTGGGATCTGAAATCGAAGGAGCGTAAGGATTTGGTAAAGTACATCAAAAAACGGCTTGCGGACGCATCCACCCGGATGATGGAAAATCCGGGACAGATGCTGGAGATCTCCACCGCTCTGAACAAGAATGCGCTGACCATTGGGTTTGCACGCAGGTTTGCAACATATAAGCGTGCACACCTCTTGTTCAGCGACCTGGACAGGCTTTCCAGAATTGTTAACAACCCGGAGAAACCGGTGCAGTTTCTTTTTGCAGGGAAAGCACATCCGAGAGATATACCTGGACAGGACCTGATCAAGATGATTGTAGGAATCTCCAAAAGGCCAGAATTTATCGGTAAGATCGTTTTCCTGCAGAACTACGATATCCTGTTGGCCAAACGTTTAGTACGCGGAGTTGATATCTGGCTCAATACTCCTACCCGTCCGCTTGAGGCCTCAGGAACAAGTGGAGAGAAGGCTGTGATGAATGGAACAATGCATTTCAGTGTGCTGGATGGCTGGTGGGCCGAGGGCTACCGTGAAGACGCCGGGTGGGCTCTGCCCATCGAGCGTTCCTTTGATAATCAGGTGCTTCAGGATGATCTGGATGCAGAGCGCATTTATACCTTGCTGGAAACCGATATTATTGAAAAATTCTATGACCGGAACAGTGAGGAGGTTCCTGAAGCGTGGGTTGGAATGATCAAGAACAACATAGCACACGTGGCGCCTGAATTCACAATGAACAGGATGATCAGGGACTATATAGACAGGTTCTATGCGAAGCTCTATGAACGATCCAACTTGCTTAAGGAGAAGGACAGTCTGATTCCAATGGAACTTGCCCTCTGGAAGAATAAAGTTCTGGAGCACTGGAAGAATATAAAGGTGGTAGAGTATGATTTTCCGGATGTGACCCGCGAGCAGTTTGTCATGGGCAATAGCTATACGGGGAAGGTGGTACTGGACCTTGATGGACTCTCGTCCGAGGAAATTGGTGTGGAAATGGTGCATACCAAAAGCAGCAGAGTGGATGGACCTCTTATATTCAGGGGCACAGAGGAGTTTAAATGTACCCGCGTGGATGGTTCCCTGGCTGAGTATACCTTTGTACAGCAGGTGGATGAGTCTGGAGAATTTGATATTGGATTCAGGATTTTCCCCAAGCATGAACATATTCCGCACCGGATGGACTTTCCACTGGTACGGTGGATTTGATCACTTAGTCCAGGTGGTATACCTCTTCCATGGGGGCCCACCATACCCCTTCTCCTGCCGATTCCACCGGTTGCTGGCAGGGATCGGTAAGTTTCCACCATTCCCGGGTGAGGGAGTCGCGGGCCATAATTTCCATGTCAGCCTGGAAGTCTGAGCCGGTATATTCGAAATAGGAGAAGAGGTAGCCATCACGGTAATAAATGGAATAATTCCGGATGTGGACTTCCTTCAGCTTGCGATTGACTCCGGGCCAGGGCTGGGCATGGAGGGCTTTATATTCCTCCAGTTTTTCAGGTAAGACCCGGATCACTGTTCCGTAACGGGTGACCTTTTCTTCAGGGGCTTTATTACTATCTGCAGAACAGGATCCGCTCAGGATCAGGAGCAGACTCAAACAGGTAATCCAAAGGGTTTTCATAGCGTATAATTTCTAAGCTTAGCCAAAATAGATATATAAGAGGATCATGATAAGGAACAGGAGACCTGCCCAGAGCCTGGGGTCCTTAATACCGCTGATTCGTGAACCCAGGGCGCGGAATGTATCTTTTCTGAATATGAGTTCCCGGATCTCTTCCAGGGGCCTGGGCTCCGAAAAGGTGCTCATCACCAGGTAAAATACAGTACATAAAACAAACAGCCACCATGCCTGCATCAGGAAAGGGATGCCCAGTCCGGCTGTAATATACTGGTACCCCGAAATGGGCTCAAAATCCAGGCAAAAGACCAGGCTTCCTGCCAGTAAGCCGAAAATCATGGTCGAGAGGGCCACGCGGTCGTTCCCCCTGGAAGTGAGAATACCCATGATAAATACACTGGCCACCGGGGGTGAAAGCATGGACAGAATAATGGAAATGGCATCGAAGATACTTTCAAAACGGCCTATCCAGGGGGACCAGGAGATGGCCAGAAGGATGACCACTATGCTGGTGATACGACCTGTCCTTAAGAGAACCTTATCGGGGGTGGAGGGACGGATCCTTTTCAGGATGTCAAGAGAAACCAGGGTTCCCACACTGTTCAGGGCGGCCGATATGGTACTCATCAGCGCTGCAAGCAGGGCCGCTGTCATCAGCCCGATCAAGCCACTGGGAAGTACATTTGAGATCAGCACCATCAGGGTATCGTTGGGATCTGAAATGACATCAGAAAACAGGGCATAGGCCAGGATACCGGGGAAGACCATTATAAAAACAGGGAGAATCTTCAGGAAGCCTGCAAAAAGGGGCCCGTTCTGGGCATCGCTCATTGTTTTGGCACCGAGCACTTTCTGAACGATGGTCTGATCGGCGCACCAGTAATAGATCCCCA
Organism: uncultured Bacteroidales bacterium; assembly: GCA_963753765.1. Lineage (GTDB taxonomy): Bacteria > Bacteroidota > Bacteroidia > Bacteroidales. The sequence continues at coordinate 35,776 of CAVWDQ010000017.1, read as the reverse complement.
GCACCGGGTAGCCCAGTAAAATGGCATACCAGGGCAGAATTGTATCCTTGCCCGATTGAAGAATGTCCAGCTGACCTGGTTTGAGGACGGCACGGAGTTCTTCCATGGAGTGGATGCCCTGCTCGCCCAGCATGGAGATGGAGAGAATGGTTAAGAGGGTGGCCCCGCCGATCAGGATCACCGACTGGAAGGTCTCAATGACCACTATGGCACGGAGTCCGCCCAGAATGCTGTAGAGGGTGGTAATAAATGAAATTACCAGAATGGATACCATGATATCGATCCCGAAAAAGGTCTTGAGTACCAATGCCCCGGCATAGAGACTGATCCCGATGTGGGAGAAAAGGGCGGTGATAATGACAATAAAAGCGAAGAAGGAGCGGGAGCGGGGGCCATAACGTTTTTCCAGGAATTCGGGAAGAGTGGAGATCTTGTTTCGGAAATAGAAGGGGGCAAAAAACAGGGCCAGGATGATCAGCAGAAAGGTGGCCATCCATTCAAAGTTCCCCCATACGATCCCGTCTTTAAAGCCATTGGCCGCCAGTCCAACCATATGAATGGTAGAAATATTGGCGGCAAACAGAGCTGCCCCGATCATGGCCCAGTTCAGGGAGCGGCCCGCCAGGAAGAAACCTTCGCTGCTAACTTTCTTCCTGCGGACAGAAAGAATGCCAATGAGAATGATAATGACCAGGTAGGCCAGGATAATGATCAGATCCAGGGTAGGGATATTCATCTCTTTCAATATTTACCGTAACTATTTATTGTCTCAAACATCACGCGAACATTCTCTGCTGAAGTCTCCTCCAGAATGTAATCATGGCTTGCCCCTGCAATAAAACCACCTCCTGGCTTCATGATGTCCAGAGTTCGCATGGTTTCCCGGCGTACATGATCAGGTGTTCCCTGGATCAGGACATGGTTTGAATCAATACAACCGTTAAACACGATGCGGTCCCCGAAGTCCTGTTTCAGCATACCGAGCTCCATTCCCCTGCAGCTTGGCTGAATGGCATGGAGTCCGTCCAGTCCGGATTCGATCATTGACGGAATCAACTCCCTGAAACCTCCGCAACAATGTAACATTACCTTTTTCCCGTAGCTATGCCCCAGCCTGGTCAGCCTCTTCAGCTGGGGGACAATAAACTGGTCAAAGAGACTCGCATCGATTAAGGGACCGCTTGCACTCCCGAAATCATTTCCAATGAAAAAGATATCGATCAGATCTGCAGCTTCCTCAAATATTCGGGCATTCACCTCCATATAGTAGTCTACGATTCTCCCAATCGCATACTCCACCAGCCCGGGATCCATATACATTTTGATAAAGAGGTTCTCCATCCCCAGAAGATCGATCAGGTCATGCCAGAATGAGGACCAGTCTCCACCCAGGATGGCGTAATTGTCAAAGTGCTTTTCAGCTTCAACCCGGCAGCATGATATATCCACACGTTCAGGATCTGGCCAGTTATAGGCCCGTACCTCATCTAATCCAGCCTCACCCAATGGATGGTTCATGGCCATGCCATACCCTATTCCTTCCCGGATAACACCGAAGGGTGTAATGTTTGATTCTGCATAGTCGGGGTGCACATAGGGAGCACGTACTCTTCGGAAATCGTCGCCCAACATTTGCATCAGGTCCTCTTCGTCTTTCAGGCCAAACTCCCTAATTGCCTTGGTGATAAATTCGGGCGAAGCGCCCAGCCATCGAGGTACCCTGTCCGGTTCCCTGAAATCCATCGTGCTTATCACCCTCTCTTTTGAAGTCACTATTTCGTGCTAAATTGTTGTACTTCTTCCATACAGATTTTCTCCCATTGCCAGAGGCGCTGGGGTTCGTACATGACCGTGGAAATATCTTTCATGATCAGTTCGATGTGACACAAGCCTTCTGTTTGATCAAGGAACTCCCTGATTTCCCGGCGGGCCTGATCCGGATCAAAGGTCCGCAATGCAAAGATGGCCGGGCTGGGTTTCCGGCTGATCACATAGTCATCGCCCAACTCTTCTATGCCTCTGCGGGTATCGTTCCAGGGGCTGAAGGAAACTTTCCTGAGATTGGGAATCTTATTCAGCAGATGTCCCTTTCCGGCCAGGGGTTCGCAGCAGCCGTAATAGGTCAGATTCCAGCGCTCCAGCCAAGGCAGATCGTGTTCAATGGCAAATTCCCAGTGCATTTCCGGCGAAACTTCGGAGAAAATCTGGGCATTGGAACAGCCCCACATATTGTGAGGTAAGACCCGGTCCGGATCGAAGGGCTTGCCCGGCATCTCTTTGGTATGGCCATAGCCGCCGGATCCGATCCGTGTATTATTGCAATCCAGGGAAAGTAGATTCTGCTCCTCAAACTGGTCCAGTTCCACCATCCAGGCCTGCACCATTTTTTCATAGAAGGCATGAACCATATCCGGACGCAGGATCAGGTCCATCATGGCTTCCTGTATGCCCCACCAGCGAATCAGGTAGTCCCAGGGTGTGAACCATATATGGGTTTGCCCCTGTTTCTTAACGGGGAGGATATCCCCAAAAATATCCTGCATCAGGTTGAAGCGTATCTCCGTTGCCTCCTGGTTATGACTTACATGAGGAAGCTGTATCTTCTCCAGGTCCTCCATATCGCGGATCTGGATGTTGAAATGGCGCGAAACAATGTCACTCTTTTCATCAGTAAGGGCCAGATCCACATCTTCTATGATGCCAAAATCGGTGCTGTGTATGGACAGAGGACAATCCAGCCAGGGATTAATGATCATGTCCCCGGGCATATGTCTCCACTGGTAGAGGGTCCTTCGCATGAGTTCCTCCTGGGACCGTGCCCATTCATTTTCACAGCGAAGACTCAGCTCTTCTTTATGGTTCATTTCGTGCCAGGGAATCTCATTGATCCAGACCATGGGCCTTTCCGAATCCAGATCGTTGAGTTTTTGCCACAGCTGTGCTTTTTCTTTGTGTACAGAAAGGGAAGCAATCTCTGCCCACTCTGCAGCCAGGGACCGGAGGACATCTACCTCCTCCTGTTTCAGATCGATCTCCAGGGCTATTTCCGGGACCGCTTGATGGCTCGGATCATGTAACATTTGAACAGAAAAATAGGCAATAGTTCGGAAATACCTACCTGATCCTGGGAATTTCCTCGCGTTTCAGGATTATTCCGGTGCGTGAGGGGATATAGAGCTGCAGCTTGTGCTTCAGTCCAAAGGAAGGTTCCATCATGCTCCGGTGCACTACAGAAGTTTCGTAGCGTGAGAAACCTCCGAATTCGTGCTGATCGCTGCAGAGCAGGGTCCGGTATTTTCCTGCGTCCACGGCCAGGCCGTAATCGGTATAGGAATTATTGGGATGAAAATTGAAGACAAATAAAAGCCCTGCCCGTTCAAATGCTATGACCAGGTCGCCCTGGTCGGTTTTTACATGCATGCAGGGGGAGGAATAGATGTTGAATTTCTTTAAGACATGGATCATTTTCCTGTCAAATTCGCCCAGCTGCCGGTACTTTAATTCCTCGTTCTCCATCAGGCTCCACTGGCGCCTGGCATACTGGTACGACCAGTCGTTTCCTTCCCTGGGAAAGTCGATCCATTCGGGATGACCAAATTCATTCCCCATGAAGTTCAGGTAGGCGTTCCCGGCAGTGGCGGCTGTGATCAGCCGGATCATTTTATGCAGGGCGATCCCGCGGTCCACCACCAGGTTCTGGGCATCCCGGTTCATGTGCCAGTACATATCCTTATCGATCAGACGGAAAATAATGGTCTTATCTCCCACCAGGGCCTGGTCGTGCGATTCGGCATAACCCACAGTCTTTTCATCGGCTCGCTTGGAGGTGAGTTCATGGAAGATTTCTGAAACGTTCCAGGACTCATCTGCTTTCTCCTTGATTGTTTTAATCCAGTAATCGGGCGTTCCCATGGCCAGGCGGTAGTTAAATCCAAGACCTCCATCTTCCACAGCAACGGCCAGTCCGGGATAACCACTCATATCCTCTGCAATGGAGAGCGCGCCGGGCCTGATCTCCTGGATCATTTTGTTGGCCAGTGAGAGGTAGGTGATGGCATCCTCATCCTGTCCGCCGTCAAAATAAAAATCATAGCTGGTAAAGTCACGCTCCAGCCCATGATCATAGTAGAGCATGCTGGTGACCCCATCGAACCTGAAGCCATCGAAGCGGAACTCGGTCAGCCAGTAGTTTACATTGGAGAGCAGAAAATGACTTACCTGGTTTTTTCCATAATCAAAGCAGAGGGAGTCCCAGGCCACATGTTCCCTCCGGTGATCGCCATGGAAAAACTGGGCCGGATCGCCATCCAGCAGTCCCAGGCCCTCGTTCTCATTTTTTACAGCGTGGGAATGGACAATATCCATAATCACTGCAATATTATGCCTGTGGGCTTCGTCAATAAGTTCCTTTAACTCTTCCGGAGTGCCGAAGCGAGAGCTGGAAGCAAAGAAATTGGAGACATGGTATCCAAAGGAGCCGTAATAGGGATGTTCCTGGATGGCCATCAGTTGAAGTGTATTGTATCCACTTCGGATCACATGCGGCAATACTTTTTCCCTGAATTCGGAATAGCTTCCCACCTTGTACTCTTCGGTGGCCATGCCTATATGGGCCTCATAGATGAAGGGCTGGAACTTGTTAAGATCCGGTAGTGGATTCTTCCATTGATAGGGCTTCTCCGGGCTCCATACCTGGGCATCAAATACCTTGGTCTCCGGATCCTGCACCACCCTGTTGCACCAGGCCGGTATCCGGTTTCCTTCTCCACCTTCCCAGCGAATCAGTAGCTTGTAGCGGTCGCCGTGGGAGATGGAGCCTTCATCCAGTTTGAGTTCCCAGTTCCCATGCTCGAGCCGCATAAAACGAAATTCCTCCTTTACCTGCCAATCGTTGAAGGTGCCGGTGAGGAATATTTCTGTGGCATTGGGAGCCCACTCGCGCATAATCCACCCCTTGTTCTGCCTGTGCAGACCGAACCACAGGTGTCCGCAAGCAAAGGATTGAAGTGTACTGTCACCAGCAAGTGATTTTTCCCTTTCAAGGGTCTTATTCATTCGCCTGATAATGGCTTCACCATAGGGTTCCAGCCAGGGATCATTCTTTATGAGATTAGGTGTATGGTCCATATTCACATTAAAGTTACTATTTATTTGGACAGAAAAATTGTTAATAGTATTGGAGTATGTCAGGCATAGGATTAATTTAGGGCTTCATTCAAGCTGATTTTATGAAGGTTTGGTTTATTGATGATGATTTTTCCCTGAAACGACCGGTAGCCACAATTGGAATATTCGATGGAGTGCATATGGGGCACCGCTTCATCCTTGATCACCTGAAAGCCCAGGCAAAGGCCCATGGGGGTGAGACGGTTGTGGTCACACTCTGGCCACATCCGCGCATTGTTCTGAATAAGGACCTGCACGATTTTAAACTTCTGCATACCCGGCAGGAAAAAATCCTGGAGATGGAGCGCTATGGCATTGATCACCTGGTTATAGTTCCTTTCGACAGGGAGATCGCATCGCTGACTGCATGTGGTTTTGTTCAGGATTACCTGGTAGACAAACTGGGTATAGAGGTCCTGCTGGTTGGCTATGATAACCGCTTTGGCAAAGATCGTATGGGGGATCCCGAGGGCTTGCTTATGTGTGCTGAAAAGAACAGATACAGGATTGAGAAACTCCCGGAATACCATTCAGATTCTGGTCCTGTGAGCTCCTCCATCATTCGGGAAGCAATCTTGAAGGGAGACCTGGAGAGCTCGGCGAAAATGCTGGGATATGACTATTATCTCTCGGGAAACATTGTAGAAGGAAATCATATCGGCAGACAGATGGGCTTTCCCACGGCCAATATTCATCCTCTTGACCCCAATAAACTGATCCCCATGAATGGTGTGTATGCCATTCGTGCCGAGCTAAGAGGAAAGACTTACAAGGGGATGCTGAATATCGGCTTCCGTCCCACATTAGACAGTGCCATGGCGGTGAAGACCATTGAAGCCCATCTCTTCGATATCTCGGGCGACTTCTATGATGAGGAGATAATCATACACTTTGTGCTCAGAGTCAGAGATGAAATGAAATTCAGTGGACTGGAAGCGTTGAAACAACAACTTCAGAAAGACAAGGTCACCATCCAGGCATTGCTGTGATATATCCCTGAAAAATTGTACTTTTGCATTCCAAATTGAAAACGATGGAAACAATGACATATAAGGATACACTTCCCTATAAGGTAGCCGACATTAGCCTGGCCGAATTTGGAAGGAAAGAAATTGAGATTGCTGAGAAGGAAATGCCGGGACTGATGTCCATCCGCAGGAAGCATGCCGGAGCTAAGCCGCTTCAGGGTGCAAGGATCATGGGATCGCTCCATATGACCATTCAGACAGCTGTTCTGATTGAAACGCTGAAGGAGCTGGGAGCCGATGTGCGCTGGGCCAGCTGTAATATATTCAGTACCCAGGATCATGCTGCTGCAGCCATTGCTGCTGCAGGAGTGCCGGTTTTTGCCTGGAAGGGGGAAACCCTGGAAGAGTACTGGTGGTGCACAGCCCAGGCTTTGAACTTCCCTGGAGGCTTAGGACCAAACATTATTGTGGATGATGGAGGCGATGCCACCATGCTGATCCATAAAGGGTATGAAGCCGAGGATGATGCTTCTGTCCTGGATGTCGAAGCTGGCAGTCATGAAGAAGCGGTGGTTTACGATACATTGAAAGGAATTCTTGCGGAAGATAATGGCAGGTGGCACAGGGTGGCACCCCACATCAAAGGAGTTTCTGAAGAGACTACCACAGGCGTGCACCGTCTTTACCAGATGATGGAGCAGGGTAAATTACTTTTCCCGGCTATCAATGTAAATGATTCTGTAACCAAATCGAAGTTCGACAATCTCTATGGTTGCCGTGAATCATTGGCCGATGGGATCAAGCGTGCTACCGATGTGATGGTGGCTGGTAAAGTTGTTGTCATTGCTGGATACGGTGATGTTGGTAAGGGATGTGCTCACTCAATGAAATCCTATGGTGCCAGGGTGATCGTGACAGAGATTGACCCCATATGTGCGCTGCAGGCAGCCATGGAGGGTTTTGAGGTGAATACCATGGAGGAAGCCATAAAGCAGGGAAATATTTTTGTTACCACCACAGGAAACAAGGATGTGATTACCGCCGGACATATGGCCGCCATGAAGGACCAGGCCATTGTATGTAACATCGGACATTTCGATAATGAGATCCAGGTGGCGAAGCTGGAAGAATGGAAGGGAATCCGTAAGATTAACATCAAGCCACAGGTTGATAAGTATCTCTATGAAGATGGCCATGCCATTTTCCTGCTTGCCGAAGGCCGGCTGGTAAACCTTGGATGTGCCACAGGTCATCCCTCCTTTGTAATGAGTAACTCCTTTTCGAACCAGACCCTGGCACAGCTCGAATTATGGAAAAATGACTACGAAGTAGACGTTTTTATGCTTCCCAAGCACCTCGATGAGGAGGTTGCCAGGCTGCACCTTGAGCAACTGGGAGTCAGGCTGACCACCCTTACACCGGAGCAGGCGGAATACCTGGGAGTGAATGTTGAAGGACCCTACAAACCTGAGCATTACAGGTATTAAGCCTCCCTTTTGCGAGTTCTAGTTCGTTATGATCAGGAGATTCCCCTGTATGGAGGTTCTGTACTCCTGCAGTGGATACTTGGAAGGACCTGAATTTGGATAGGCCCCATTTACCAGCACGTAGGTGGATCCGCATTCGGGACACTCAAACACGCCCACAAAATTTTCGTCTTCCACAACTCCTTCATCGTGTTTAGGGTATTCGGTGCAGGTTAGGTCATAGGCAAAAAATACCAGGTCGGATTCACGGTAGAGTACAATGCCCTGGTTGCCTTCATTGGGGATGATTCTTGTTGTACTATTTCCCATAGTGCCCAGCTCAGCATACAGATCAAGGTCAACAAATACGTTAACATAAGGGATGATCTGTCCCCGGTTGTTTTCACAGGCGGGAAAGATTCCTGTCAGAAGAAACAGGACAACACCGAATGATAATATGCGCAGGGCTTTGGTCATTTTGATACAAAAATACGAAAATCGGCTATTTTTTGTACTTTTAACTGATAATCAAAGGGATTATTGTAAGCTAGGGACAGAATAATGGATTTTGATATTGGTAATATACTCTATATAGTCATTACAATTGTTGCGGTGGCTGTTGGACTGCTGGGAAAGAAGAAGAAACCGGCAGATGGTGGCTCCGGTACTCCGGGAAGCGAGGCACGGCCAAGTTTTATGGAAAACCTTGAACGTGTTTTAACCATGGGGCAGGAGCCGCAGGAAGTGCAGTATTTACAGGAAAGCGAAGAGGGTCTGCCCGCTGAGGAGTTAGTTGAAGTTGAGGTCGTAGAAGAAGATTTTTCGGATCTGAGGAGCAGGCCGAGCATAATGGACGAGTATGAGCGGATCATGAACAGTGGTAATGATGGGGAACTGGATCTCACCGGGTCTGAGGGAGAGAGCATGACTGAGGTTCTGGAGGTATTTGATCTTGACGAATTACCTGGTACTGACTATTTTGAAATTGTTAAGGATTTTGATGCTGGAACAGCAATTGTTTACTCCTCCATCATCAATCGTCTTGATTATTAGGTTTTTTTTGTAATTTTGTGTTCGAAGAGTTCCGGTGTACGCGGAATTCTTTTTCTTTTTAATATTAACAGGAGGAAATTGTTATGGCAAAAGCTTCATATATTACTGAGGAGGGACTGGCCAACCTGAAAAAGGAATTGGAACAGTTGACCACTGTGGAACGACCGGCCATTTCCCAGCAGATTGCAGAGGCCAGGGATAAAGGAGACCTGTCTGAAAATGCAGAATACGATGCAGCCAAGGAAGCCCAGGGATTACTGGAGATGAGAATAGCGAGGTTGGAGGATATGGTGGCAAATTCCAGAATTATTGACGAATCTAAAATTGACACCTCCCATGTTCAGATCCTGAATAAGGTTAAGATTAAAAACACCAAAAATAGCCAGCAGCTTGAGTATATGCTGGTTTCAGAGAGTGAAGCTGATATTAAGAATGGAAAAATCTCCGTCGCCACTCCCATTGCCAAAGGACTGTTAGGAAAAGAGGTGGGTGATGTGGTTGAGATTAAAGTCCCCTCTGGCCTGATGTCATTTGAGATTTTAGAGATTTCTCTGTAAACATCCGCTTATGGCTACAATATTTTCAAAGATTATCGCAGGAGAAATCCCCTCGTACCGAATTTATGAGGATGACCGTTATTACGCATTCCTCGATATTAATCCGCTTGCCGAAGGGCACACCCTGGTCATTCCTAAAGTTGAAACCGATTACCTGTTCGACCTGGAGGATGACTTACTGGCCGGGATGATGGTTTTTGCAAAAAAAGTGGCGCTGGCCATTGATCAGACCATGGTTTGCAAACGGGTAGGTGTGGCCGTACTGGGTCTGGAAGTCCCCCATGCCCATATTCATCTGGTTCCTCTTAACAGCCTGTATGATATTGAGTTCAGCAGACCGAAGCTGAAGTTTTCAGACGAAGAATTCAGGGCCACAGCCGAGAAGATCTCATCGGCCATAAAGTAAGATTATTTGAGACGGTCCGGATTCTTCCGGATATACTCTTCCCAGTTATTCGCACCGGCTTTTGGAAGCTTGATTCCATTTTGATAAAAGTGGCATACCGCGGCTGCCAGTCCGTCTGTGGCATCCAGGTTTTTAGGGATCTCTTTCAGGTCAAACATTCGCATTAGCATGCGTGCCACCTGCTCTTTGGAAGCATCCCCGGCACTGGTAATGGATAGTTTTATTTTGCGGGGAGCATATTCAAATACCGGGATATCCCTGGAGAGTACGGCAGCCATGGCGACTCCCTGGGCCCTTCCAAGTTTAAGCATCGACTGTACATTCTTTCCAAAAAAGGGGGCCTCAATGGCTACCTCGTCCGGGAGGTAAAGCTCCATCAGCTCCAGGGTGCGCGCGTAGATCTTCCTCAGTTTCATATAGTGATCCCCTTCACGTCTCAGGTCCACTGCCCCCATATCAATATAAGCCGGGTCACGGCCGCTTCCTTTGATGACGCCATATCCCATCATTGTGGTTCCGGGGTCTATGCCCAGGATGATTCGTTCAGAACTGTTTTGCATCTTTTCTGCTTATGTTCTGGATCACTATGCCGGTCACCAAAAGGATGATGCCGATCAAGGTGGTCAGGTAAATTTTTTCCCCCAGCAACTGGTTCGCAAATATAAGGTTGAGGAAAGGAGCCAAATATACCAGGTTGCTGATCCGGTCACTCTTTGGTGCAAGCCTTATGGCCATTAACCACAGGGCAAAGGTAACACCCATTTCGAAAACTCCCACATATAGTGCAGCAAACCACCCTTCCGCTGAATCGGGAAATGCCTGGCCCCTGAAGATTCCGGCAATCAACATGAACAGGGATGCAAAGGCAAAGTTGAGGAAAAGGCGGGTATATGGATCCTGCTTATCACGGGTATTGTAGAGAAAATAGATTGCCCATACCAGTGAGGTGGACAGGGCAAGAGCTATTCCGAGCCGGTTTTGAGGGTCCTGCGAAAGGGTACCTCCCATTAAGGAAATCAGGACCACTCCTGAAAAGCTCAGCAACATGGCACCCAGACTAAGCCAGCTGAGCTTTTGTCCCAGTATGGGTATTGCAAGCAGAACCAGCACAATGGGCCAGATCATGTTGAGGGGTTGTGCCACCTGAGCCGGTAGAATGGTATAGGCCTTAAACAGGATCAGATAGTAGGCAACGGGATTCAAAAGACCCATAAGTGCTGAGAAAGCCAGGTCCTTTTTGGAAAAGGTTGAAAGTGACCGGAACCTGCCTTGAGCGACGGTCAGGATTCCAAGTACAAGAGTTGAAGCCAGGGTAGCGCCCGTTAGCAACTGCCATGTATCGATAAAGCGAAGCCCTAGTTTAAATGCAGTGGGACTGGTTGACCAGAATAGTACAGCCAGGAGGGCAAAAAGATAGGCTTTCCTGGCTGATTTCATCTCCATTTATCCGGATTATCAGGAGATCAAAGTGTTTCCGGGCCCCATATAAGGACGCAGTACTTCAGGGATTATAATACCCTCCGGAGTCTGGTAGTTTTCCAGGAGGGCTGCCATGATCCTGGGCAGGGCCAGGGAGCTTCCGTTGAGCGTATGGGCCAGCATTGGTTTCTTTTCACCAGGCTCCCTGAACCGGAGTTTCAGGCGGTTGGCCTGGAAGGACTCGAAATTGGAGACTGAGCTAACCTCCAGCCATTTATCCTGAGCTGCTGAATAAACCTCAAAATCATAGGTCAGCGCAGAGGTAAAGCTGAGATCAGCCCCACAGAGCTCCACAATGCGGTATGGGAGCCCCAGTTTGATGATCAACTGCTCCACATGGGATACCATCTCTTCAAGGGCCTCATAGGAGCGTGAGGGGTGTTCTATATGCACAATCTCCACCTTATCGAACTGATGTACCCTGTTCAGTCCCCTTACATCTTTTCCGTAGGAGCCAGCCTCTCTTCTGAAGCAGGGTGTAAAAGCGGTGTTTTTAACAGGCAGATCTTCTGCATTCAGGATGACATCCCGGTACATATTGGTTACCGGGACCTCGGCAGTGGGAATCAGGTAGAGATTATCGCCTGTTACATGGTACATCTGTCCCTCTTTATCGGGAAGCTGTCCGGTACCAAAGCCCGATGCTTCGTTCACCAACAGGGGAGGAAGAACTTCTTCATATCCTGCCTTTGTATTCTGATCAAGGAACCAGGAGATAAGGGCACGTTGCAGCCTGGCACCCTGTCCCCGGAAGACCGGGAATCCACCCCCGGTAATCTTCACTCCTAATTCAAAATCGATCAAATTGTATTTTTTGGCCAGCTCCCAGTGGGGCAAGGAGCCTTCTGCCAGTTGGGGAACGACCCCTCCCTGGCGTATTTCTTTGTTGTCGGCTTCACTCTTCCCGGCCGGTACTGAAGGGTGGGGAATATTGGGGACCTGAACCAGTAGCTCAGTTAACTGCGAAGAGCTGAGTTGCAGGTTCTGCTCCAGAGTTTCCAGCTCCTGTTTAATGGCTGAAGTCTGTTCCTTTACCTCGTTTGCTTTGTCTTTTTCTCCTGATTTGAACAGCATGCCAATCTCTTTACTGAGCCTGTTCATCTCAGCCTGTAATTCGTTAGTCTTTACCTGTAAAGAGCGGCGCTCGTTGTCCAATTCAATGATCTGGTCGATCAGTTCAGGCGTTCTGAAATTTTTGATCTCAAGCCCTTTGAGGATGATCTCTCTGTTATCGCGGATATAGGGAATGGTAAGCATGATAATAGCATAAAAAAACCTGTAATACACTTTAAAGGTAGTGCATTACAGGTGAAAGTATATATTATTTATCTAATTCTACTGGTTTTCTACCGGCTCAATGGAGACATAAGATTTGTTGTCTCTTTTCTTGGTGAATTTCACCATACCATCGGTCATTGCAAACAGTGTATGATCTTTGCCTATACCAACGTTGCTGCCGGGATGATGTACAGTGCCCCGTTGTCTGACGAGGATATTTCCTGCCTTTACGATCTGTCCGCCGTAAAGCTTCACACCCAGTCTTTTGCTTTCTGATTCGCGACCGTTTCTTGAGCTACCAGCTCCTTTTTTGTGTGCCATATCTTTTGACTTTTACTTTTATTACTTCTTTTTTGGATCAGCTTTAGCGGCTGGCTTTTTTGCTGCTGGCTTTTTTGCTGCAGGCTTTTTTGCCGCGGGCTTCTTCTCAGCTGCAGTTTTGGCTGCTGGTTTTTTCTCAGCGGCGGCTTTAGCGGCAGGCTTTTTAGCAGCTGGTTTATCAGCTGCGGCCTTTGGGGCTGCCTTTGCTGCTGGTTTTTCTGCTGCAGGCGCTTTAGCTTCACTTGCTTTAGCGGCGGTCTCCTTCTTGGCTGCAGCACCTTTTTCTGATATACCTTCAATCTGAATCTGGGTCATATACTGACGATGACCATTCAGCTTTTGATACCCTTTTCTCCTCTTTTTCTTAAAGACAAGAACTTTGTCACCTTTCATATGAGAGATAACCTTGGCATCTACAGAGGCTCCCTTAACTACGGGATCGCCTACGGAAATCTTGCTTCCGGAATCGATTAACAAAACCTTATCGAAAGAAACTTTTTTTCCTTCTTCTACTTCCAGCCTGTGAACAAACAACTTCTGGTCCTTCTCAACCTTAAACTGCTGTCCTGCTATATCAACAATTGCGTACATTTTACAATGCTTTTTACTTTATATCAGAATTTTGGGTCTGCAAAGATAGAAAAGATTGTTTGATAGACAAAGTGTTTACCTGAATTATTGCAAAAATGAAAGTCATAGCAGGGACCTCTTAAATAGTTTTTTATAATGTCTGTATATTGTAATTATAAAAACCGAACCTCATTTTAATGAGGTGAGAGCGTAGCGGCTACATTTGCAAACAAATGAAACTATATGTACGTTTGTGAGTAAAGAGTGCAATTAGAGGTATGGGGAAAATCAAACTAAACGTCCTTGGCATATCATACAGCCAGACTCAATCGGGTGCATATGCCCTTGTATTGTCTGAAGAGGATGGAAACAGGAGAATTCCTATCATTGTTGGTGGTTTTGAGGCACAGGCCATTGCCATTGAGCTTGAAGGACTGGCACCACCCCGTCCGCTAACCCATGACCTGTTTAAGAACTTTGCTGATTCATATGGAATAAGCCTGGTTGAGGTCAATATCCACAAGCTGGAAGATGGAGTTTTCTTTGCTAATATTCTTTGTGATAAAGAGGGTCAGCGTATGACTCTGGATGCCAGGACCTCCGATGCCATTGCACTTGCACTCCGGTTCGCCTGCCCGATCTACACCACTGAGGAAATTGTGGAAAAAGCCGGTATTGTTCTTGATTTCGAAAAGGGAACCGAATTTGAGCATCCTGCTGCTTCACAGGATCAAGAGAGTGAAGTTAAGATTGAGAAGCCAAAGAAAGGAGCTCCGCAATCGGACCTCTCCAAAACCAGCATGGACGATCTAAGATCTATGTTAGCCGAAGCAGTTTCAAAGGAGGATTATGAAAAAGCCTCCGAAATTAGGGATGAGATAAACCGAAGGTCCAGATGATTACAGATACCTTGCTCATTGACACGGTAGCTGCTGCAATCCAGCAGGTGCCTGTTGACTCCGTTCCATTATCCAATATTATACCTGAAAGGACTGGATTTACTTTCGACCTGGTGCGTTTGCTCCGGGGATTGATGGGTATGGCAGTTTTAATCGCCATCGCCTATGTGTTCAGTAGCAACAGGAAGGCGATAAACTGGAAGATGGTGGGTACCGGGTTGCTTTTTCAGCTTATTCTGGCTGTGGGAATTCTTTATGTTCCTTTTGTGCAGGTCTTCTTTGAATTCATTGGGAAAGGATTTGTAAAGATTCTAGCCTTTACCAATGAGGGGGTTAATTATCTTCTTAAACGGAACGATACAGGTGCCACAGATCCCGCTCTGCAGAATTTCGCTTTTTCTATTCTTCCTACAATCATCTTCTTTGCAGCCTTCTCAAGTCTGCTTTTTTACCTGGGGATCATTCAGATATTTGTAAAGGGTTTTGGATATGTGCTATCCAGGGGCCTGGGACTGTCGGGACCTGAAAGTCTTTCAGTGGCCGGGAATATTTTTCTGGGGCAGACAGAGTCGCCCCTCTTAATTAAACCCTACCTGGAAAAGATGAGTAAAAGTGAGATCCTCCTGGTGATGTCGGGGGGGATGGCCACCCTGGCCGGGGGGGTGCTGGCGGCCTATATTGGTTTTCTGGGTGGGGGAGACCCTGTTCAGCAGGTGATTTTTGCCAAACACCTGCTTACGGCCTCCATCATGGCTGCTCCCGGGGTAGTGGTAATCTCAAAAATTATTGTCCCGCAAACGGAAAAAATCGACAAGACCATTGAGGTAAGCAAGGAAGAGCTTGGGAAAAATGCCCTGGATGCCATATCCAACGGCACGGGTGATGGGCTGAGACTTGCGGTGAATGTGGGTGCCATGCTGCTGGTGTTTATTGCTTTTATTGCCTTTGCCAACTACATTCTTGTCAAGATCGGGGGCTGGACCAGTCTGAACGATAAAATTCTCTCATTTACCAATGGAAAATATGATGAATTAAGCCTTGAATTTATCCTGGGTTATGCCTTCTCGCCTTTGATGTGGTTGATTGGTGTGGCCAGGGAGGATATTACCCTGGTGGGATCCCTTCTCGGGAAAAAGCTGATCCTGACCGAATTTGTGGCTTACATTGATCTGGCCGATATGAAAGCTGTGGGTTCTTTTACTGAAACCAAATCGATCATTATGTCGGTCTACATGCTTTGTGGCTTTGCAAATTTTGCATCCATCGGAATTCAGATAGGAGGGATAGGAGCACTTGCTCCTGGACGCCGTGTGCTGCTTGCGCAATACGGGATGCGCGCCCTCCTGGCAGGAACCCTTGCATCCCTGCTTTCGGCAACCCTTATCGGCGTTTTAATGGGATAGGAATGGCTGGGGGCGGCAAATACGATTTTGACTTTTCAAAAAAGGTGGTCCTTGTGGTTGAGGACAACCAAATCTCTTTCAAACTTATTCATGCGGTACTCAAACAGGTAAAGGCCAATGTGGTGCATGCTTCAAACGGGAAGAGGGCCATTGAAGCCTGCAAAACAGATGCCCATTTTGATCTTGTACTGATGGATATGCAGATGCCGGAAGTAGACGGACTGGAGGCGACCCGGCAAATCAAGCAGATCCGGCCCGAACTACCCATTGTGGCGACTACAGCCAACACCTATGACGAAAATGTTGTGGCCTGCAGGGAGGCTGGTTGTGATGGATTTCTGACTAAACCATTGCAGTTCAGGAAGATGTTTGAAACGATGCAGTCATTTTTCGACCTGCAAGAATAGTGCGCCATGGCACCTCCGGTCATCATCATCCTTATTATCATCTATGGATATTCCCTGCTTATTCTGCTTTTCTACCTGGAGATAGACACGGATCCCGCCAGTACCGGCAGTGTGTTGGAGCACTCCAGAAGCATTAGTGTCGTTGTACCATTTAAGAACGAAGTGGATCATCTGTCCCAACTACTGGAGGATTTTCGAAGGCAGTCTTATCCGGCTGATCTAATGGAATTTATTTTCGTGGATGATCATTCCACGGATGGCTCTGCAGCGATGCTTGTATCCCTGATCGAGGGTAGTGAGCATATGCGCCAGCTTTCACTTCCCACCGGAATGTCAGGGAAAAAGAGAGCTCTCTCTTATGGAATTCAACATGCGAAGCACGATTGGATCATTCAGGTGGATGCTGACTGCCGCGTGGGTCCCGGATTTATATCCGCGCATGCATCATTTCTTGAGAAGTATCCTTCAGATCTGGTAGCAGGAATAGTAAGCACCGGGACGGGGAATGGAGATTTTCTTGAAATCTTTGAGCGCCTGGATATCTTATCGCTTGCCGGGAGTGGTGCCGGATCGTTCAACCTGGGCAGGCCCATGATGTGCAGTGGTGCAAATCTCTCCTATTCAAAAGAGCTCTATATGGAGACACGTATCTTCGATCCGGAAACAAGCATTGCATCAGGCGACGATATGTTTCTTATGATCGGGGCACGTAAACTGGGGAAGACACTCTCTTATAATACCCACCGGGAAGCAATGGTTTTTACTGCTCCTGTGAAGGACTGGCGAAGCCTGATTGCACAGCGAATTCGTTGGGGTTCGAAAACAGGGAAATACCGCATGCCAGATATACAATTGCTTGCACTCCTGGTAGCACTTGCAAATATTTCCATATTGCTGATGCCGCTGTGGATCATTCTGTTTCCACTTTTATGGCCATGGCTTGCAGGTGCATACATTGTGAAAACCCTGGCCGATTTTATGCTCCTGTTCAGGATGACAGGGATAAGCGGATCACGTAAGAGCTTAAAGATGTTTCTTCCTGTCAGCCTGATCTACTACCCTTACTTCATACTAACTTTACTTGGAGCTCTCAGGGGAAAATCTGTCTGGAAAGCTGAAACTAAGTAAACCTTCGGCGCTGCATCAGGCGGTAGCTGAAAAAGATGGCCAGGGCGGTGTAGAGAAGGACCATCAGGATATTTAGCCATGCCGGTAATCCTTCCGGTAAAATATCCAGGGCCGACTCGTCGATTGGTTCAGAACTATTCATTTTCCTTTGAAAAATTTCAATCAGGTCCGGCAGTGGGGTCAGCTGGGTGGTAGTGCGCATGGGAAGATACCAACGAACTTCATGCTTGCGCAGAATCAGGAAGAGCACCGGGTCCACAAATACCCGCATCGCCAGAAAGGTAAGCAGGGAAAGGGCTGTGTTTTTTATCAGGAGCGCCACCAAAAGAGCCATAGACATATAAGCTATGGAGGAGGCCAGGTATCTTCCCAGGACCAGGGTGTTTTCCAGGGCAATCTTAAAGGTAATCTTATAACTATAGATCAGGCCCAGGGTAAGGGAAGTAAGACCCAGAAGCAGGGTGGCAAAAAGGGCCAGTACCATCACCAGCAAGAGTTTCTGCAAAAGAAGCTCTGAGCGGCTCAGTCCGAAAATTAGCTGGGTTTTAAAGGTGTGATTATTAAACTCCTTGGTGGTGATCATAATTACCACCAGTGCCAGGAGGATGTTATAGGGTTCGGTGACCCAGGTGAGAAAAACCCATACATCGGGGAAGCGAAACAAATCGCTGAGAGATATAACAGGGATCTCCTTATCGATCGCAGGGTAAATAATTAATCCCAGGGTGAAGGCCAGGACATAGATTCCCAGGGCAATCCGGAATGGATTGTAATTCAGTAGCTTGATCTGCTCTATATGTAGTAAACGCCGCATCTCTTATTCTTCCTTAACCAATTCCAGAAACTGCGATTCCAGGCTTCTTTTTCGACTCAGCATATGATTAACCACCAGGCTGTTGGCAAATGCAAAAGAATTGATTTCAGCCGGACCTACCTTCTCATTCAGGGTAAGAATCAGTAAACCGTTTTCGATTTCAATCTCTTTTACAAGGGAGGATTGGTTCAATTTTTTACTGAGTTCATCATTATTGTTACAGGAGATCTCGATAATTTCATCTTCAGCCAGCAGCTCTTTTACCGGGCCGTTAGCCAGTAGTTCCCCCTTTTTCAGGATGGCCACATGACTACAGATTTTTTCAACCTCGCTCAGAATGTGTGAGGCCAGTATCAGGGTTTTGCCCTCCTGCACCTGCTGGAGTACAATTTCCCGTACCTCAGCAATGCCTTGCGGATCAAGACCATTGGTAGGTTCATCCAGTACCAGCACTCTTGGATCGCCCAGCAGAGCCGCTGCAATTCCAAGTCGCTGTTTCATTCCCAGGGAGAGGGTGGAGAACCTGGATTTTTTCCGCTCGGCTAGTTGTGCTGTTTCCAGGACGCGGCCAATGTCCCCGTAGGACATCCCTTTGATATCGCAAATAATCCTCAGATTTTTCTCCAGGTTCAGGTAGGGATAAAAATGGGGTGTTTCAATAAGAGAACCAATAGTTTTTCGCTGGCCTGCCTTCGGCTCTTCGCCGAACCATTGATAGAGTCCGCCATCCTGACGTATGATTCCGGTAACTATAGAAAGGGTGGTGGTTTTTCCGCTACCATTCGGGCCCAGAATACCATAGGCCTGTCCTTCTGAGATCTCAAGATCCAGGTTCCGGATGGCTCTCACATTTTTATAGGATTTGGACAATCCGTGAATCGTAAGGATTTCCTTCATATTAGTTGGCAAGCTCGGAAAAGAATTTGATACGAACAAGCCTTATCTCTTCTTCTGTGAAATACTCTTCGCCCAGTTCCGCAAGGGCCTCATCGATGGACTCCGTCTCTGCTTCCCGGAAGTATTCGAAAATCTCATCCAGTTTCTCGTCATCCATAATCTCGTTCAGGTAATAGTCGATGTTTAATTTTGTACCTGATCCGACGATGGCCTCAATCTCATTAATAAGATCCATGAGGGACAGGTTTTTTGCATTGGCAATATCGTCCAGGCTCAACTTGCGGTCGATACTCTGGATGATATACACTTTAACGCCCGATTTATTTACTACCGATTTGACCACCATGTCCAGTGGCCGGATAATATCTTTGTCCTCTACATATTCATTGATTACATCCACAAATTCCTTCCCGTACTTCTTGGCTTTGCCGGTACCAACACCAACAATATTTTGCAGTTCTTCAAGCTTAACCGGGTACTGGATGGCCATGTCTTCCAATGAGGGATCCTGGAATATTACAAAGGGAGGCAAATTCAATTCCCTGGCCATTTTTTTCCTGAGATCTTTCAGGATGTGCATCAACTCTTCATCCACAGCTCCTGTTCCGCTTCCACCTGCGGATACGCCCTCCTCGGGGGCAATATCAAAATCATGATCCTTTGTCAACATCATCGAATAAGGCTTCTTAATAAACTCATGTCCGGCTTCTGTCAGCCTTAATAATCCATAATTCTCAATATCTTTTGTTATCAATCCGGCAATCAGGGCTTGCCTGAGCACGGCATTCCAGTATTTCACATCCTTTTCTTTTCCGGCAGCAAAGTACTCAGAATGATGATGATTATATGTCTTCACAGCACTGTTGGCAATGCCAGAAAGGACGGTCGCAATATGCTCGGATTTGAATTTCTCCTGCACCCCTAAAATAGCTTTTAAACCTAAAAGTACATCTGCCTTTCCTTCAAATTTTTCTTTGGGATGCAGACAATTGTCGCAGTTGTCGCAACCCTCATCCATGTACTCGCCGAAGTAATTGAGCAGCAGCTTGGGGCGGCAGACTGCCGATTCGGCGTAAGCTACTGTTTCAAGCAGCAATTGTTTGCCTATTTCCTGCTCTGCCACAGGTTTACCCTGCATAAATTTCTCCAGTTTCTGAATATCCTTATATCGGTAAAATGCAATACATCTTCCTTCACCTCCGTCCCGTCCTGCCCGTCCAGTTTCCTGGTAGTAACCCTCCAGGCTTTTTGGCATATCGTAATGTATCACAAAACGTACATCGGGTTTATCAATGCCCATTCCAAAGGCAATGGTAGCGACAATCACATCCACCTCTTCCATCAGGAACTGGTCCTGATTGGAGGAACGGGTCATGGCATCCATTCCGGCATGATAAGGCAGTGCCTTGATGCCATTCACCTTAAGTGTCTCGGCCAGTTCTTCCACCTTCTTCCGGGAAAGGCAGTAGATGATTCCGGATTTGCCGTGGTTGGCCAGGATAAATTTTATGATTTCCCTACTCGCGTGGACCTTGGGCCTGATTTCGTAATAGAGATTATGCCTGCGGAAGGATGATTTGAATACATTGGATCCCAGCATTTCCAGGTTCTTCTGAATATCGTCCTGAACCTTTGGTGTTGCGGTGGCGGTAAGGGCAATAAGGGGTGCCTGGCCTATTTTGTTGATAATGGGCCTGATCCTTCTGTATTCCGGCCTGAAGTCATGCCCCCATTCGGATATGCAATGAGCTTCATCAATGGCATAAAAAGAAATGTTAACCTTTTTCAGGAATTCGATGTTCTCCTCCTTGGTCAGGCTCTCCGGTGCCACATAAAGCAGGCGGGTTCGCTTATCCAGTACGTCCTTTTTAACTTTGGCAATGGCGTTTTTTGTAAGAGAGGAATTGAGGAAATGTGCCACGCCATCGTCCATGCTGAAACTACGCATGGCATCCACCTGGTTTTTCATGAGTGCGATAAGGGGGGATACCACAATGGCGGTACCGTCTTTTATAAGCGCGGGAAGCTGGTAACATAAGGATTTGCCTCCCCCGGTTGGCATAAGCACAAAGGTGTCATTGCCAGCCAGAACATTGGTAATAATCTCCTCCTGGTTTCCCTTGAAACTATCAAAACCAAAATACTTCTTTAGGTTCTTGTGAAGTATTTCTCCCATGTTCTCCATTTTCCCTTTCTGCTCTGGCGAAATTAAAGATAGTATAATTTGATTTCTGTTTCAAGGGGGTCAGTTTTTTTTTGTTACTTTGCAAATCCTTTATCCAGACTGAAAATGAGTAAGAATACTGAAGGGGAAATGTCTTTCCTTGAGCACCTTGAGGTGATGCGCTGGCATCTCTTGCGTTCCATTACAGCGATTGTTATCCTGGCACTGGTTGCCTTTGTATTTAAGGACATTGTCTTTGACAAAATAATTCTGGCACCAAAAGAGCCTCCCTTCCCAACCAACCGGTGGTTGTGTCAGCTGGGGGAAATTCTTGGCTTAGAGCGTATCTGTATCAATCAGAATCCATTTCACGCTTCAGACCGTGAAGATGGCGGAGCAGTTTTCCATGCACATCATTGTCTCACTGATAGCAGGTATTGTGGTAGCCTTTCCCTATATATTCTGGGAATTCTGGAGATTCATTGTTCCGGCACTTTATGATAAGGAGAGAAACACTGCCCAGGGCGCCGTCTTTTTTACTTCCTTGCTTTTTATCCTGGGAGTTTTATTTGGATACTATATCATCTGCCCGCTTTCAGTTAATTTTCTTGGGAACTACAAGGTGAGTGAGAGTGTCATCAGCGCTCCCACCCTGCGGTCCTATGTGTCGACCATTACTTCGGTGGTGCTGGCGGCCGGACTGGTGTTCCAGCTTCCGATCCTGGTCTATTTTCTGAGTAAGGTGGGACTGGTTACTCCCGGGTTTTTGAAAAAGTACCGGAGACACTCCCTGGTTCTTATTGTTACACTTTCAGCCATTATTACTCCCCCCGATGTGTTCAGCCAGGTGCTGGTAGCTCTTCCACTGATGGTACTGTATGAAATAGGCATTGCGATCAGCAAGAGAATTGTGAAGCAGCAGGATGATGAGCAGAAAGCCAGAGATGCGGAATACAAGAGCAAAAAGAAGCGTTCTGCGAAAAAGCCGGAAACAGACCAGAAAAGTACCACCGGGGAACAGGATGCTGCAAGCGAAGGAACTGAGGAACAAACCGAAAGTGCTACTGAAGAGCCGGAAACTAAAGACGAGTCTCAAACCAGGGATGAAGTGAGCACTAAGAAGCCATGGAAAAGGCCTGCAAGCAAACCCGAAGACGAAGAGGACAAGAAGCCGGATCAGGACGATTCTGAGAAAGAATAGTAACTTTAGGTCAATGAAGCTGCATACAAATAATCTGGTTAAGAAATACAAGAGCCGCAGGGTGGTCGACGAGGTGTCGGTCAGTGTAGAGCAGGGTGAGATTGTTGGTTTACTTGGACCAAATGGGGCAGGAAAAACCACTACTTTCTATATGATTGTGGGCCTGATTACTCCCAATGAAGGGACCATCCTGCTTAATGATCAGGATATTACCAAAGAGCCTGTGTATAAGCGTGCCAGGATGGGTATCGGATACCTTGCCCAGGAGGCTTCGGTCTTTAGAAAACTAACTGTGGAAGACAATATCAAGGCGGTCCTTGAAATGTCGGAAATGTCCAGGGAGGAGCAGCATGAAAGAACCGAATCCCTGCTTTCGGAGTTTGGCCTGGTTAAAATCAGAAAGAGCCTGGGAATTCAGCTTTCGGGAGGAGAGCGCCGGCGTACCGAGATTGCCAGGGCTCTGGCTTTAAGTCCCCAGTTTATTCTTCTGGATGAACCCTTTGCCGGAGTTGATCCCATTGCGGTTGAAGATATACAAGAAATTGTATCCAAACTCAAAGAGCTTAACATCGGGATCCTGATTACGGATCACAATGTACATGAGACATTAGCCATTACAGAGAGGGCTTACCTGATGTTCGAGGGAAGCATCTTAAAAGCGGGTACAGCAGAGGATCTGGCAGAGGACGAACAGGTGAGAAAAGTTTACCTGGGACAAAACTTCGAGCTTCGATAAATCCATAACACCTTTGTATTCCGGAAATTTGGTTTAAATTTGCGGAAATTTTGCGGATGTGGCGGAATTGGTAGACGCGCTAGACTTAGGATCTAGTTCCTTCGGGAGTGGGGGTTCGAGTCCCTTCATCCGCACTTAAATTTATGCATAAACCGCTATGCTTTCGGATGTTATAACGATTGTGTTGCGGTTTTTGCTAATTTTGCACATATATTTTTTTTAAACATGAATATTACACAGGAGAATACCGATAAGTTAAATGCGATCCTGAATGTTAAGGTTGAACGGGCGGATTATGCTGAGCGTGTGGATAAAGTGCTCAAAGATTACCGCAGGCAGGCCAAGGTAGATGGTTTCAGGCCAGGCAAGGTGCCCATGGGCATTATCAAGAAAATGTATCATACCCCTGTACTGGTGGATGAAGTAAACAAACTGGTTTCGGAATCCCTTTTTAACTACCTGCAGGAAAACAATGTAAGTATCCTTGGAGAGCCGCTTCCACATAAAGAGGAAGACAAGAAGTTTGATTTTGAGAATGACACGGAATTTGAATTCAAATTTGACCTGGGTCTGGCCCCGGAGTTTAGCCTGGAAGTAACAGCCAAAGATAAGGTTCCCTATTATAAGATCAAGGTTGACAAGAAGCAGCAGGATGAGTATAAGGATTCTCTGCTTCAGCGCTTTGGTGAGTTCAAGGCGGTGGATAAGGCAGGAAATGATGAGCTGATCAAGGGAAGCCTGGTAAAGGTCGATAAGGACGGTAATGAAGTGGAGAACGGAATTCGTGTGGATGGTATCTCCATGTCGCTGGAGATGATGAAAGACGATGATCAGAGAGTTTTGTTCAGCGGAGCTGCTGGTGGAGACCAGGTGGTTTTTGATGTGAAGAAGGCCTTCCCCAACGATACAGAACTTGCCTCCCTGCTGAGAATCGAGAAAGAAGAGGTGGCCATGCTTGAGGGAACCTTCAAATGTTTCATCGACGAGGTGAATAAGTTTGAAAAAGCGGTGCTTGGAACAGAATTCTATGACAAGGTATATGGCGAGGGTGAGGTAAAAACCGAGGAGGAGTTTACCCGGCGTGTGACCGAAGAGATCGCAGAGAACTATGAACGGGAAAGTGAGTACCGTTTTATGGTTGATGCCCGTGAAGCGCTGATTAAAAAGGCAAAAATTGACCTTCCTGTAGAATTTCTGAAGCGCTGGATGGTGGAGACCAATGAGCAAATCACTGAGGAGCAGGTAGCTCAGGATTTTGATAAGTATGAGGATGACTTCCGCTGGCAGTTGATCAAGGAGTCCCTGTTAAAGCAGCAGGATATTAAAGTGTCGGAGGAAGAGGCTCTGGAGGCAGCCAAGGGTATGGCCCTGAACCAGTATATGCAATACGGCATCAGCAATGTTCCGGACGAATACCTGGTGAATTATGCAAAAGAGATGATGTCTAAGCCCGAGGAGTCCAGGAAATTCTATGAGCAGAAGGGTGAGGAGAAGCTAATTTCTTATATTAAATCCACTGTCAAATTGGATGAGAAGGAGGTCAGTTCAGAGAAGTTCCGTAAATTGTACGAGAAATAAAAAAGTAATTATATGAGCCAGCAGGACGATTTTAAGAAGTACGCAAACAAACATTTGGGCATCAACAGCATGACCCTGCATCAGTTTACATCACAGTACAACTCTTACATTTCACCAACAATTATAGAAGAGAGGCAGTTAAATGTGGCATCCATGGATGTATTCTCCAGGCTTATGATGGATCGAATTATCTTCCTTGGAGCACCCATTGACGACTATGTGGCCAATATTATACAGGCCCAGTTACTCTACCTTGATTCGGCCGATCCCAACAAGGATATCCAGGTGTATTTTAATTCACCGGGGGGTGGCGTTCATGCCGGCATGGGTATTTATGATACCATGCAGTATACTTCCTGCGATGTGGCCACCATTTGTACAGGCATGGCTGCTTCCATGGCTGCTGTATTACTGTGTGCCGGAACTCCCGGGAAACGTTCCGCACTTAAGCACAGTCGGGTGATGATTCATCAACCCATGGGCGGAGCTCAGGGTCAGGCTTCCGACATCGAGATCACAACACGTGAGATCCTGAAAATGAAGAAAGAACTTTACGCCATCATTGCGGATCATTCAGGAAAAACCATCGAAGAGGTTGAGAAAGACAGCGACCGTGATTTCTGGATGACTTCTGCCGAGGCTAAGGAATATGGTATGATTGATGAAGTTCTGTTAAGAACAAAAGACAAATAATTATGGACCGTTGCTCTTTTTGCGGAAGAGAAAAGAAGGATACCAACCTTCTGATTGCCGGAATTTCCGGTCACATTTGTGACCGCTGTATCGAACAGGCTTACAGCATCGTCCAGGAGGAGCTGGGTGTGCACGGAGAGTTTGATATGGGGCAGATAAAACTTCTGAAACCCGTTGAAATAAAGAACTTTCTGGACCTCTATGTAATCGGGCAGGAGGAAGCCAAGAAGTATATATCTGTAGCGGTCTATAACCACTACAAAAGGTTGATGCAGCAGGAGAGCAAGGAGGAGGTTGAAATTGAGAAATCCAATATTGTACTGGTCGGGGAGACAGGCACAGGCAAGACCCTGCTTGCAAGAACAATTGCAAGGATGCTGCATGTGCCATTTACCATTGTGGATGCCACTGTGCTTACCGAAGCCGGGTATGTGGGGGAGGATATTGAAAGTGTTCTGACCAGGTTGCTGCAGGTGGCCGATTACAATGTGGAGGCTGCCGAGAAGGGGATTGTCTTTATCGACGAAATCGATAAAATTGCCCGCAAAAGCGATAACCCCTCTATTACCAGGGATGTATCCGGAGAGGGTGTTCAACAGGGACTTTTGAAATTGCTGGAAGGATCCATTATTAACGTGCCTCCCCAGGGTGGACGTAAGCATCCCGACCAGAAGATGATACCGGTCAACACAAAAAATATTCTGTTTATCTGCGGTGGTGCCTTTGACGGGATCGAAAACAAGATTGCCAACCGTCTGAATACACAGGTGGTGGGTTATAATGCGGCAAAGAAGATTGATCGGGTGGACAAGGACAACCTGCTTCAGTATGTAGCACCTCAGGACTTGAAGGCCTTTGGAATGATTCCCGAGATTATCGGCCGGCTTCCTGTACTTACCTACCTGAATCCGCTGAGTGAAAAGGCACTTCGCAGAATTCTTACCGAACCTCGCAATGCCATTATCAAACAGTATGAGAAGCTGTTTGAAATGGACGGGATCAAATTGTCCTGGGACGAGAAAGTGCTGGATTATATCGTTCAAAAAGCACTTGAGTTCAAGCTGGGCGCCAGGGGATTGCGTTCCATCTGTGAGGCCATTATGATGGATGCCATGTTCGAATTGCCATCCAAAGAGAATCCCGGTGATATCAATATCGGGATCAAGTATGCCAGGGAAAAACTTGAAAAGGCCAACCTGAAGCGCCTGAAGGCAGCCTGATGAGCAAATCTAAATCGGGTGTATATCTTGCGGTCATCATGGCGATGATCTTTTGGGGATTTACCTTTGTTGCCTTTAAGTTTGCCATTCAATCTTTCAGACCTATATCCATAATCACTTACCGTTTAGCTGTATCCATATTCTTTCTATTTGGTTTTGCCTTTCTCTTTAAGAGACTGAACAAGATTAAGAGAAAGGACCAGAAGTGGTTCCTTTTGCTGGCTCTTGTAGAACCCTTCTTCTATTTCCTGGGAGAGGCCTACGGGCTTACCAGGGTCACCGCAACGGTGGGAGCCGTAATAATCTCTACCATACCGCTGATTGTTCCCTTTGCAGCCTACTATCTGTTCAGGGAGAAACTGACCCCAATGAACTATCTCGGGCTGGTGATCTCATTTGGAGGTGTGCTGCTGGTGGTCCTCACTAAAAGCGGGGGGCTGGCAGCGGATTGGAAGGGGATCCTGCTGATGTTTGTGGCTGTTCTCTCTGCGGTTAGCTATACCATGGTAGTGAAGATACTGGCGGATGATTATAACCCCATTACCATCACGGCCTACCAGAGCTTCTATGGACTTCTGATGTTTATTCCCCTGTTCCTTTTCATGGAGATCCCCCACCTTGATTTCAGTCAGGTTACAACGAACAGCCTCCTGGCTGTAAGCTACCTGGGGGTGTTTGGTTCAGGGATATGTTTTATCCTGATTACCATTGGAATCAGGGAATTGGGAGCTGCCAGGGCCAATATTTTTGGCAACCTGATCCCTGTTGTTACCGCCATCGTTTCCTTCTTTCTTCTGAAGGAATCCATGCCTCTGTTTAAGATCCTGGGTATAGTTATTGTGATTCTGGGCCTCTTCCTTTCCCAGATAAGCAGCCTCAGGGTGAAACGTAATTGGGGGAGAGAGTCGATTCGTCACATTCCAAATGCCTGAGAATGGCCCGCTGTCTTTTTATAGTTCAGGGTGAAGGCAAGGGACATATGTCCCAGGCCCTGGCCCTGAAGGAGTATCTCCTTGAAGCGGGTCATACAGTAGAAGCTGTGCTCCTGGGAATCAGCTCACCCGAAGCGGTGCCTGACTACTTCAGGAGTGAGTTTTCAGATAAATTGCATACCTACCGGAGCCCATGGTTCCTGCGCACTCCAAATAAGAAGGGGATTTATGTGGGTCGTACCATTGGCTATAATCTGATTCGATCTGCAGTATATTTCAGGTCCATTGCAAGGATCAGAAAGGAAATAGATGCCCTTCGTCCCGATGTGATCTTTAATTTCTATGAGTTGTTAGGTGCTCTGGCCATGCGAAAAACAGCTCCCGGCATCAAGAAGATAGGTATCGGTCACCATTTTTACTTACATCTGAACAGCTCCCTTTGCGACAGGGGACCAGCCTGGCACAGGATCTTGCTCAAAATGCATACAAGGATGATTATCAAATCATGTACCCGTGTGCTGGCATTGTCCTTCAGCAAAGAACAGGGCAGTGATTCCATTCGGATAGTTCCTCCGCTGGTTCGCCGGGAATTCAGAGAGATGAAGTATGTGCCAGGCCATCGTTACCTGGTATATCTCCTCCAGGATGGTTTTTTTTATGAGCTGGTACAACTGGCCAGGAGCATGCCAGACTTCCAGGCTGATCTGTTTACTTCTCTGAATCCTGCCATGGAGATACCCGAGGGAATCAGGATACACCCCTTTGATGCAAAAAAATTCAGTAATTTAATGGCCTCCTGCAAGGGATTGATATGCACTGCAGGATTTGACACAGCTGCTGAAGCAGCCTGTCAGGGGATTCCCCTGGTGGTTATCCCCTCACAAAACCATTTTGAGCAGAGATGCAATGGTAAGGATATTCAGGCAAATGGGATCGGGACGACTGTATCGGGAATTGATCAGGGGATGCTGAAGCAGATGAAAGCATGGGATAGTAGCGAATACAGGGCATGGGTGAACCTGGCAGGAGAGAAGATTATTAAATGTATGGAGGAATAATATAGCCTGTCAAATGGCGTTAAATAGAATATGATTCGAGGTATCCTTATCACCATATTTTTTTTCCTGATATTCCAGCCAGTCCTGGCTCAGACGGGGGGAGGATCGACTTACAGTTTTCTCGATCTGACAAATGCAGCCAGGGTAGCTGCCCTGGGAGGGGATGTGGTATCCCTGAGGGATGATGACATTAACCTGGTATTTCATAACCCGGCCCTGCTTTCACCCGGAATGCATGGCAATCTCAGCTTGAACTATGTGGATTATTTTGCCGGGGTGAACTATGGTTATGCCTCCTATGCACACTCGGCAGAAGGGATCGGAAATTTTGCAGCTGGAATGCATTACGTGAATTACGGCACCTTCGACCGGACCGATGAACTGGGTGTATCACAGGGAACCTTCAGGGCCTCTGAATATGCTTTGAATCTTTTCTATTCCAGGTCGTTCCTGGATTCAGCATTATCGGCCGGGGTGAACCTGAAACCTATTTTCTCTTCACTTGAGCAGTATACCTCCTTTGGCATTGCAATGGACCTGGGAGTCACCTATTATATCTCAAATTCCCTGACAAGTTTTGGTCTTGTATTTAAAAATATGGGTGCACAGATTACGTCCTACACCAGCACAAGAGAGAGCCTTCCCTTTGAGATCCAGGCAGGTATTACTCAGGGTCTGGCACATGCCCCTTTCCGTTTCATAGTCACCTTCCAGCACCTGGAACGTTGGGATCTGACTTATTCCCTTCAGGACGATGAAACAGACTTTTCAGGGAGCGATGCTGAGGCAAGCGGATTTGATAACTTTGGGGATAATTTTATGCGGCACGTGATCCTTGGGACCGAATTCCTTATTGGAAAAAATTTTCATATCGATCTGGGCTATAATTATAAAAGGAGAAAAGAGATGAAAGTGAATTCCCATCCCGGCATGGTTGGTTTTTCCATGGGATTCGGATTCCGGGTCTCCAAGTTCCATTTTACTTTTGGCCGTGCATCTTATCACCTGGCCGGCGGGACCAATCATTTTTCTTTAACTACCAATCTTTCGGAGTTTTACAGAAAGGCAAACTGAATTTAGAAATAGTGGGAAAACAAAAAATTATTATCGCCCTGGATGGGCACTCCTCCTGTGGGAAGAGCACCTATGCCAAATTGATAGCTGCTGAGCTGGGTTACTCCTATATCGATACGGGAGCCATGTACAGGGCTGTAACTCTTGCAGCCATGGAAGCAGGACTTTTTAATGAGACCGACGCTCCTCCATATGCAAGGATTGAGACCCTGCTGAAACATGTTGAATTGTCTCTTAAACACAATCCGGAGAAACAACGCACGGAGATTTTTCTGAATGGCAGAATGGTTGAAGATCTGATACGCAACATGGAGGTCTCGGCTCACGTCAGTTACATTGCTGCAATCTCGGCTGTCCGAAGGAAGATGGTAGAGTATCAGCGGATGCTGGGCCAGGAAAAAGGCGTGGTGATGGATGGGCGCGACATTGGTACAGTGGTTTTTCCCGATGCAGCCATCAAGATCTTTCTGACAGCCTCACTGGAGGTTCGGGCAGAGAGGCGTTATAAAGAACTGATCGAGAAAGGAATGCCCGCAGAATTTGTCGATGTGATGAAAAATCTGGAAAAGCGCGATGATATTGATTCCAACCGTGATGATAGTCCCCTGAAACAGGCAGATGATGCCATCCTGCTGGATAACAGTGAGATGACTCTGGAAGAGCAGATGATCTGGTTCAAGGACCTTTATCAACGCGTAACAGCCGATGCCGATGAAAAAGATTGAAATTGACCCGGGAGCTGGATTCTGTTTTGGAGTTGAGGAGGTGATCAAGGCTGCGGAAATGCGTCTTCGTAAAGGAGAAACTCTTTTTGGCCTTGGGGATATGGTGCATAATGCAGCAGAGGTGAAACGGCTTCAGATTCTGGGATTGCAAACCATCGATCATGAGCAACTGACCAAGCTCCCTCCTGGAAAGGTCTTGTTCCGGGCGCATGGCGAACCACCCGAGACCTATATCACGGCAAAAAAGCATGGGGTGGAGGTAATCGATGGAACCTGTCCCATTGTGGCCAGATTGCAAAAAAAACTAAAGAAGGCTTACGAAGGCATGGACCGCAGCACCGAGCAAATGGTGATCTTTGGAAAACCTGATCACCCCGAGACCATTGGCCTGCTTGGCCAGGTGAATGGCGATGCCCTGGTTGTAAGCTCAGTTGAGGAAGTAGTTGCCATCGATCCCCGGAAAAAAGTATTACTCTTTTCCCAGACAACCATGGACCCTGAACGCTTCAAGGAGGTGGAAAGTGCGCTAAAAGATTATCTACAAGAAAGCACCGGGGACCCTGCTTATGTTCATTTTCAATCAGACTGCACCATCTGTGGTCAGATGAAAAAGAGGAAACCCGGACTTTCGAGATTTGCCCGCAATTATGATGTAATGCTGTTTGTTAGTGGAAAGAATTCATCCAACGGGAAAATGCTTTATGAATACTGCAAGTCCCTGAATCCTGTAAGTTACTGGATCAGTGGATGCGAAGAGGTTGAAAAGCAGTGGTTTGATACCTGTGAGAGCATTGGTATCAGTGGTGCTACATCCACTTCCAGGGCCCAGTTGGAATCCGTCCTTGAACAGGTCAAAAAGTTAACTTCTTCTTAATACTATTTTACTAATTTTGCCATGTTTTTAATGATCATCTAACATGGGAAAAATCAAAAGAATAGGTGTGCTTACCTCCGGAGGGGATGCCCCTGGCATGAATGCTGCCATCAGGGGAGTGACCCGTACTGCCCTTTACTATGGTCTTGAAGTTATGGGAATCCGCTATGGCTATCATGGGATGATTCATAAGGATTTTATTGAAATGAAGGCCCATAGCGTAAGTGATATACTGGCTCGCGGGGGGACCATTTTAAAGACCGCAAGGAGCAAGGAGTTTATGGAGGCTGAAGGGCGCAGACAAGCCTATGAAAACCTGAAAGCAGCTCAAATCGATGCTGTTGTGGTAATAGGAGGTGATGGTTCACTGACCGGGGCCAGGGTATTCTGTGATGAATATTATGATATTCCCTTCGTGGGAATTCCCGGAACCATTGACAATGATATTTACGGCACCGATTACACCATTGGCTACGATACCGCATTAAATACGGTGGTTGAGGCGGTGGACAAGATCAGGGACACGGCTGGCAGCCACAACAGACTCTTTTTTATTGAGGTGATGGGCCGGGACGCAGGTTTTATTGCCCTGAGCAGTGGAATCGCCACTGGTGCTGAAGCCATTCTGATCCCGGAGGTCCATGGTGATTCTCAAAACCTGAAGGATTACCTTGTGAAGGATTTTAAAAGAAAAAAGTCAAGTAATATTATCATCGTGGCTGAGGGAGATGAATCGGGTGGAGCTTTTGCCATTGCAGAGAATGTAAAAGATGATTTCAAAGATTATGATGTTCGTGTTTCTGTACTGGGACATATTCAGCGGGGAGGAACCCCATCGGCCCATGACCGGGTAGCAGCCAGTAAGTTGGGTTTTGCCGCCGTTGAAGCGCTGATGGATGATCAGAAAAGTGTGATGGTCGGATATCATAATAACGAAATTGACCAGGTTCCCTTCAGAAAAGTGATAAAGCTGAAGAAGAAAGTGGATCCTGAGAAGATGCAAATGGTGGAGATACTCTCCGTTTAAAGCCAGCTCTTTTTTTTGTACATTACCGTCTATGTCCGTACCGGATCTGTATGCCAAGGTCATATTGCCTCTGGCCGTTGAGGGATTCTATACCTATATGATACCAGGTGGCCTTCAAGGGCTTGTAGTGCCCGGAAGCCGGGTACTGGTTTCCTTTGGGAAAAAGCGAATCTACAGCGCCATTGTGCACTCCATTCAGGAGGAAGCTCCCGAAGGATTTCAAGCCAAAGCTATACTGGATGTGCTTGATGATATCCCCCTTGTAAGTGCGGAACAACTTGCCTTATGGGATTGGATAGCTGCCTACTACATGTGCACTCCCGGAGAGGTGATGCGGACTGCCCTTCCATCGGGGCTTAGACCAGAGAGTGAATCAAGAGTGCAATTTAACCACCGATATGAGGATGATACAATTCTGGATCAGCGCGAAAGGTTGTTACTGGAGGTGGTCAAGGACCAGGGGGAAGTGACCATCGGGGATCTTCAGCTGGCGGAAGTTGCCGGGAACCCCCTTAACTTATTGAAGCGATTGGTGGAAAAGGGTGCGGTTGAGATCAATGAATTTGTGCGCTTTGGGACAGCCCGGAAATCGGTGGCTTACCTGAGGCTTTCTGAAGCTTTCAGGAATGAAGAGGCCCTCCATGTCTTACTCGATCAACTGGCCCGGGCACCCAGGCAAAAAGAGTTTCTGGAGCATATGCTTGGCCAGTTAAGTACCCGCGAAGCAGACCTGGATACTGCGCTGAAGAAGAAAGATGTTATAAAGGATGCCGGAACTGCAGGTGCCGTAACGGCCCTTATTAAAAAGGGAGTTCTGGAGCAATTTGAGATGGAGGAGCTGACGCAGGATTCTGAAAGTCAGGCAGTGGATAACAAAGCCCATCCCCTGAATGAAGAGCAGCAGGAGGCTCTGGATCTTATCCGGGATCAATTCAAAACCCATCAGTCGGTCCTGCTGCATGGAGTGACCTCCAGCGGAAAAACAGAGCTATATATACAGCTGATTGCTGAGATGCTGGAACAGGATAAACAGGTACTCTATATGCTGCCCGAGATTGCTCTGACTACCCAGATCATTCAGCGCATACGCAGGGTATTTGGAACGAAAGTAGGTGTATTCCATTCCAGGTACAGCGATTCGGACCGGGTCCATGTTTACCGGAACCTGATGGGACTCACCGACGATGAGGCCTATGGCGTGGTGATCGGTGTCCGCTCGGCCATCTTCCTTCCCTTCCATAGATTAGGACTGGTTATTATTGATGAGGAACACGAAAACACTTATAAGCAGCATGATCCTGCTCCCAGGTATCATGCACGTGATACAGTGCAGGTGCTGGCTCTTCATCACAATGCCAGGGTTCTGATGGGGACAGCCACCCCTTCCTATGAATCACTTCACAATGCGCGCACACAGAAGTTCGGGTACGTAAGGCTCTCCTCCCGGTTTGGAGATGTGGATCCACCCGAAGTTATCCTGGCCGATATTAAGGTGGCTACAAAACGAAAGCAGATGGTCTCCCATTTTACGCCCCAACTGATGGAGGTTATCAAGGAGGCTCTGGCCGCAAAAGAGCAGGTGATCCTGTTTCAGAACAGAAGAGGCTTCTCGCACTACATTGTCTGCAATGATTGTGATCATATTCCCAAATGCAATCGATGCGATGTAAGTCTGACCTACCACCGCTACAGCGGGAAGCTGGAGTGTCACTACTGCGGACATAAGGAAAGCATGCCTCATGCCTGTCCATCCTGCGGAGGGACCAACATGACCATGAAAGGTTTTGGTACCGAGAAGATCGAAGATGAATTACCTTTGATATTTGAGGGGATCAGGGTGGGACGCCTGGATACGGATACGGCCCGTTCGGTGAACCGGACCCGGGCCATGCTTAACCAGTTTGAAGAGGGGAAACTGGATATACTGATTGGCACGCAAATGCTTTCCAAGGGGCTCGATTTCAGTAATGTGACCCTGGTGGGGGTGCTGGATGCGGATCAGATGCTGAATTTCCCCGATTTCAGAGCCTTTGAGCGAAGCTTCCAGTTAATATCCCAGGTAAGTGGCAGGGCGGGGAGAAGAAAGAAGCGTGGGAAAGTTATTGTTCAGACCATAGATCCCACTCACCCGGTGATTCAATATATATCTAAGGGCGATTTTGAGGGCCTTTATGCCGATCAGATGGAGGAGCGCCAGTTATTTGGTTATCCGCCCTTTAAAAGAATGATCCGGATCAATTTTCGCCACAAGATTCCTTCCATTCTGGATGGTGCCACAGACCTGATTGCCGGTAAACTGAGAAAAATCTTTGCAGATCGGGTCCTGGGTCCGCAATACCCTCCTGTGAGGAAGACCCACAACTCCTTTCAAAAACAAATCATCCTGAAAATCGAAAAGGAGGCTTCCTATGAGCGGGCCAGGGAGCTGTTAGGTGAGGTTTTAAGCACTCTTTCAAAAAACGAGGTATTTCGTTCGGTCCGGATCTCCGTGGATGTTGATCCCTATTGAGGTGAGAGCGAAGCGATTCATTTGGAAACAAATGAAACTATATGTACGTTTGCGCAGATTTATTTCAATCATGTTTGAATCCACAGATTTTGAGTCCCTTTTTAAAAAGTTTGCCAATCAGAAAATACTGATCATTGGCGATGTCATGATCGATACCTACCTCTGGGGAAGTGTAGGGCGTGTATCTCCTGAAGCTCCTGTTCCAATCGTAAGTGGGGTCATAGAGGAAAACCGCCTTGGGGGAGCAGCCAATGTTGCACTGAATATAAAAGCCATGGGGGCCGTCCCCATACTCTGTTCTGTTATTGGCGATGACGACCGGGGCAAACTGATACTGGAGTTAGTGGAGGAGCAGTTGCTGTCCGATGTTGGTCTGGTGGTGGACAGCCACAGGGTAACCACACAAAAAACACGGATTATCAGCGGTAACCAGCATTTGCTACGGGTGGATGAGGAAATGGATATTTTTCTGAACAAGCGGGTACAGGAAGAATTCCTTGAATTGATTTCAAGTCTGCTCGAGAGTGGGGGCATTGATGCCATCATCATGCAGGATTACGATAAGGGTGTTCTGACCCCCAGGGTGATCTCAGAAGTGATCAGTGCTTCCGAACGGGTTGCTGTACCTGTTCTGGTAGATCCTAAATTCCGGAGCTTTGACCTCTACAAGAAGGTGAAGCTATTTAAGCCCAATTTTAAGGAACTGGTGAAGGGACTGGATCTGGATATCAAGAAGAATGAAATTGAAAAAATCAAGGAAGCCGTGCAGGTATTCCGGAAAAAACAACAGATCGATAACCTGCTTGTTACCCTTAGTGACCAGGGGGTGCTGACCTCCGGTGACGGGGAGCATGTACATATTCCGGCTGTAAAAAGAGATATTACAGACGTCTCCGGTGCCGGTGACACCGTGATTGCTGTAGCTGCCCTTTGCCTGATATCAGGCCTCTCACCGGCTGAGGTGGCCGCAGTTTCAAACCTGGCCGGTGGACAGGTCTGTGAAAAAGCAGGAGTGGTTCCCGTGAGCCTGATTAAGTTGCAGGAAGAGTGCCAGGAGCACTTTAAAAGTTAGGAAAGTTTATTAATTTTACGCTCCATTTCGGGGTATAGCGCAGCCCGGTAGCGCGCGTCGTTCGGGACGACGAGGTCGTGGGTTCAAATCCCGCTACCCCG
>CAVWDQ010000016.1:0-296123 GCA_963753765.1 uncultured Bacteroidales bacterium | reverse complement strand
CGGAGCCTAATTCTAATTGCCTCCGGGTTAAAAGGATAAAAATGCCCCCCATGATAATAATTGAAGCTAAAGTCGCGACCAGGTTAAGTTGCACCATTAACAGAAAGATGGCAACTACTCCAATCAGAGGGATAAACAGGTTAATTTTAAACGTGGGTCTAAAGTCCGGACTTGCCCACTTTTCAAGGAAACAGGATAAATTTATGACCAGGTAGGCTGCCATATAAAACATGGCTACTATTCCTGCTATAACGTTTAATTCTCCAATTAAAATACCGGCTTCTGCAATGACAAAGGTGAGAATTAGAGCATTCCTTGGTTCATTTCCCTGGCCAACCCCCTTTCCAAATAGGCGTGGCGTAATTTTATCCAGTGACATGGATTGAAGTATCCTTGGTCCGCCTAATATTCCACCTAAAGCCGAAGATAAGGTTGCCCCCCAGATTCCTGCAATCACTAATTGTGGGATCCAGCTAAATTCAACCAACACATTGTAGTTATTTTGAAGTTCAGCTCCAGGTATGGAGTAATAGATAAAAACTGCCAGTCCGGCATAGATTATCAGCCCAACAAAAATGGCAAGCAAAGTACCCACGGGAATAGATTTCTTGGGATCTTTTAAATCACCGGACATGGCAACACCTGCGGTAAAACCGGTAACTGCTGGGAAAAAAACCCCAAAAATAACAGCAAAGCTGGGCGCTTCTTCAAGATTAACTGCTGAAAAGTCAAAGCCTTTTCCTTCAGAGCTACCTAAAAAAACAGATATCAATGAAAGTGCTATGGCCGCAAGAATGAAGTATTGTGTTTTTATTGCAAAACTTGTACTTATATATGCAATCGTAACAATCAAAAGCAGTGCAATTGTGCCGGCAATGCGTAAGTGGTTTATGGTTATTTCTTCTATATGCAGCCATTCCTGGACAACAATTAAAACACTTTCAGCAAAACCGATAAGGTACAGGGAGATACTCAGAGCTGTCGCTAAATATAAAGTCAATCCTATGGCTCCTCCAATTGGAAAACCTAAACTCCTGGAAAGTATATAATAGATGCCACCTGATTTAATTTTCTTATCTGTGGCTATTGACGATATACTCAAACCGGTAGATACAGATACAACATGCGCCATCAGAATAATGCCAAAAACAATTACCAGCGTACCTGAATTTCCAATAACCCACCCTAAACGCAGATACATGATAACACCCAGAATTGTAAGTATCGAGGGAATAAATACACCTCCAAATGTTCCAAATTTTTTCATGATTGATTTTGTTTTCTTGCGTCACCAAATATCATTTGCAAATATGACAACTTTCTCATTTTTGGACATTGTAATAATAACTGATACATTAAGGGACCGATAAATAATCTCACTCTCGATCATACAATAAAGGTAAACTATTAGGCGCAAGCAGCGAAGATTTAGATAATTGTAATTTTTTTTAGAAGGAGAATGGTCAGGAACTCATCCACAATAATCTAGCTGGCCTTTATCAAGTTACCTAAGTTCCCTTTTTAATTTATTTTTTCCTTTCGGTGCCGTCTGCTAAAGTTTTTCTTTCTCTATTTCTTACCTAGAAAACTAATGATGTAGTTGGTACCCTCTATATGAACGATGAATCCATTCCCCCTTTATATGGATATCCATTGCGCATTATCTTCCCCGGATATTTTGTTGTTCGCCAACCGGGTTGGATCGTTGAAATCGAAGTGCTGAATACCGGCCCTGAAGATTACTGAAGCGGGGTTGGGTGGAAATCGGACTCTTCCATGGCAATTGACAGTAAAATTTTCTTCCCCAAGAATAAAACCAAATATTCTCTGGGCGATAGCATCCGGATTGGAGCAGCAGCCCTGGGTGCCAAACGAATCTCCAAAGTGGAAGTTAACCTGGATGAAGGAAATACCAGGTTTCCTGCGAAAATACGCCAGAACCTTGATGCGGATTATGTCTGGGTCTTCCGGGAAATTTCTGTTACTCCCCAAAAAACTGATGATTT
This sequence comes from uncultured Bacteroidales bacterium, assembly GCA_963753765.1. Taxonomy (GTDB): domain Bacteria; phylum Bacteroidota; class Bacteroidia; order Bacteroidales. The sequence continues at coordinate 294,117 of CAVWDQ010000016.1, read as the reverse complement.
GCGCATTCGATCAAGAGCCACTGCTGATGATGCCAGCGTTCAACCGGAGTCGGATAACGTTCAATCAGACGGAATCAACTCCTATCTAACAGTAATCAATACTGTGTCAGAGGATGGCTGAATCCACCTGAATTCTTTTTTCCGAAGTAGCTGAGAGAAACTGAGACTTCCCTGTCTTGCTTTATTTCGTGTAGTTCGGATAATCAGTATACCCGATTTCATCAGCGGTATAAAACAAATCCATTTTTAAATCCTGTGATAAGGGCCAATTGTTTTTAAACCTGTCTACAAGATCAGGATTATTGATAAAAGGCCGGCCAAAGGCAACCAGATCTCCAAGCCCGCTTGTAATATCCGCTTCTGCTCTTTCAAGATCATATCCTCCTGACAATATAATGGTGTTTTTGAAAGTACGGCGAATAAGCCTTTTCATATCCATGGGGACTTCGGGTGCTCCCATGGCTGAATGATCAACGATATGCACATATACAATGCCTGCATTGTTGAGTTGTTCAGTCAAATAGGAATACGTTCCATCAATTTCAGGATAATGGGGCATATCACTTGCTACCCCATAGGGTGAAAGTCTGATGGCTGTTTTCTCTTTCCCGATTTGTTCTGCTACCGCGGTAACAACCTCAAGTACAAAACGGCACCTGTTCTCTATGCTTCCACCATAATTATCTGTCCGTATATTGCTTATTGGTGATAAAAACTGTTCAAGTAAGTAACCATTTGCACCATGCAATTCAACTCCATCAAATCCTGCTTCAATAGCATTCTTTGAAGCAGAAACATACTCTGCTTTTGTTTGAGCAATCTCCTCTTTTGTCATGGCTTTGGGAACAGGAAAATCTTGCATTTGCTCAGCATCTGTCCACATCTGGCCTGCTGGCTTTACTGCAGATGGTGCGAGTATTTGTGCACCCTGGGGCATGTTAAGCATATGGCTTATTCGTCCGGTATGCATTAACTGCGCGAAAATTTTTCCTCCCTTGAGATGAACAGCATCAGTCACTTTCTTCCAGGCTTCCACCTGAGATTGGCTAAAAAGACCAGGTATGCGGGCATATCCTAAACCGTTTGGTGAAGGCGCTATTCCCTCGGTAATTATTAGTCCTGCACCGGATCGTTGTGTATAGTATTTAACCATTAGCTCATTGGGAACATTTCCAATGGCCCTGCACCGTGTCATGGGTGACATCGCGGTCCGGTTAGACAGCTTGCAGGTACCAAGTTCATAGGGGGTCAATAATTTATATTTTTCCATTTGTTTAATAATTAGTATATGTATATTAAACAAGGATCATCGATAATTGTTGTGATTTTAACATTCTGTTAATACATTAACTCCTTTATCAGCCTGTATCTTTCTTAGTGTTACTCCTCTTTCTGTGAGTATCCAGATATGGAGGGCTGCAAACAGGTCACGGCTTTACATTAAGAGATCGTAAAGGCTGATAATTGGCAGAAACTTTGTAATAAATAAAACCAAGCAAATCATCATATTTGACTTTAGGGATTACCTTTGGCAGATAAAACTTAGAGAAATGCAGGTTACCGTAAACAGAAAAGACACCATATTCGAACCCGATCCAAGCAAAATCATCGCTCGTTTTCTGTTTTCAGGCAACGAAAGGGCTGCAAGCGTCATTCGTTCAGTATTGGAAATGTCTGATGAGGATGCTTTGCTTACTTTGAAACAGACGCTGAGAGATTATTCCATGCGTCACAGGAATATCTCCAAGATCTTCGAAAATCATTTCAATAAGGTAGCCCACCTGATTAGCCAAATGGATATGGATCCGGATTCAATTGATGATTCCAGAAGGATGCTCATTGGTTCCTATTTTACCATGGAATATTCCATAGAGTCTGCAGCTTTCTTTAATCCCTCCATCATGGAACATCCGGATCAGAAAGAGATTGGTCCGGGGCAACTCAGGGTCATATTCAGTTTCAGGGGTACAGGAGAGGGACATATATCTTCCATTGTATTCAGGACCGGGATCCTGGATAAGGATTGCAATCTGACCCTGGAACCCACCGGTAAAATGCTGGAAGAGGCGGAACACATTCAACGCCATGTTTACGAAAAAGAATCTTTTGCTCATAAACTGGATGAAATGCTGGGTGCAGGTGGAATTATTCCACCTGAATTAATCATGGATAAGCTAAATGACGAATTTACCTACAGAGAGCTTATTGATTGTATAGACGAAACCAGAAAAACGCTACACCTAGCTCGCGATAAAGAGATATTGTTTAACCAGATTACCTGGCTGGCTTCATCCCATTATGAGCTGGAATTTTCCCTGGATACCAATATTTCCGAAAGGGTGATATTCCCGGTATCAGTGAATGAAAGAAATGGAATTGAGGATGCCCGTTTTGTGAAATTCAGAGACGATAAAGGCGATTGTAAATATTATGCCACGTACACAGCATATGACGGCAATACTATTTTGCCAAAGATGCTGGAAACATGTGATTTTTACCATTTTAAGGTTTCGCCTCTGCATGGGGAGATTTCTGTTAACAAAGGAATGGCACTGTTCCCCAGAAAGATTAAGGGTAAATACGCCATGCTTTGCCGCCTGGATGGGTATAACAATTACATTGCTTTTTCGGATCATTTGAAAATCTGGCGTGAGGCAAAATTATTGCAGCAACCCAAATTTCCCTGGGAGTTTGTTCAAATAGGGAATGGAGGCTCGCCCATAGAGACAGAAGATGGCTGGCTGGTCATCACTCATGGGGTTGGCCCCATGCGGGAATATGTACTGGGGGCTTCCCTGTTCGATATTGATCATCCCGAAAAAGAGATTGGAAGATTGAAAAGTCCTCTTCTGATTCCCAATGCAAAAGAAAGAGAGGGGTATGTTCCGAATGTAGTATATTCCTGTGGATCAATGGTTCACAACGGGCATTTAATTATCCCATATGCCATGTCAGATCATGCTTCTACCTATGCGACCATCCATTTAAAAGAGCTGTTGAAAGAGCTCAAAGACTCCAGATAATCCCCACAGCATCGGGGAAAACATGTGAATGATGTAACTCTTAAGCCAAATTGTACAATGTAATCTCCAACCTGGGGAATTACCTTTATACATGTACCCGGGCCATAAGATATGGTTCATAATACTTTATAGCCATGAAGAGTACAATGTATATTCTTGCCGTTATCCTGGTTATCTCCTGGATCATTGGATTTTTTAGTACCAATGCTGGAGATGTCATTCACATTCTTCTCGTTTTGGCCATAATTGTTGTAATACTCAGTGACAATCAAGCACAAAAATCCCTTAAAAATTTAATGTCAAAATTAAAATGATTTCTCCCGTGGATCGTTAATCATTTGGTAATCAATAGATGGAAAGGCTAAACTCAAAAAAAGTAGCCCTGATCGTGGCTCATCCCGACGATGAGACCCTATGGGCCGGAGGGACAATACTGAGTCATCCGTCCTGGGAATGCTTTATCGTCTGTCTTTGCCGGGGAAGTGATGAGGACCGGGCTCCCAAGTTCAGGCAGGCCCTAAAGGTATTGAGATCGAATGGGGCCATGGGAGATCTGGATGATGGGCCAGAGCAGCGACCGCTGGAGGAGAACGAGGCAGAAAATGCCATTCTTGAATTATTGCCTTCGCACTATTATGACCTGGTCATTTCTCATCATCCCTCAGGTGAATACACCCGGCATATCAGGCATGAGGAGACAGGCCAGGCAGTGATCAAGCTCTGGCATTCGGGCAAAATATTGACCGCTGAACACTGGGTATTTGCTTATGAGGATGGTAATAAGGAATATTTACCACGACCTATTCAGGCTGCAGCCATTTATCGAACGCTTTCAAAGAGGATCTGGCAGCGAAAATACAGCATAATTACAGAGACCTACGGATTTGAGGACAGCAGTTTTGAAGCAAAGACAACACCCCGGGCTGAATCCTTCTTGCAATTTCATAATTCTTTTGATGCCAGAAAACTGATTAAATATAATGAAAAGGTCCAATGAAAGTACTGGTACTATATGATTATCCGCCCTCTCCCGGTGGACTTGCCACCCAGGGGGACCTCTTATACAGAGGACTTCTTGAATTGGGGGTTGATGCCCATGCTGCACATTTTGAGTCCGCCCAGGAGAAGGAATGGTACTACCGTTGGTTTGAGCCCGATGTGGTAGTTGGCGTGGGTTATTGGGGCCATACCCCTCAGCTGGTGCTGCATCCCCAATGCTTTGGAGTTAAAGCAGTACCCTGGCTGGTTGCCGACGGCTACATAGCAAATTACCAGGAGGTTTTGAATGCCCTTCCACTTATACTGGTCACCTCCAACTGGGTGAAGGAAATGTATGTACGTGATGGAATCGATGGCGATAAAATCGAAGTATTGCCCGTAGGTTGCGATACGGATGCGTTCATGCCTTTCGGGAAAGACGATCCGAAGATCCTGGCGGTGCGTGAAGCTCTTGGTGTTTCGCCAGACCAGATCATGATCCTGACCGTGGGCGGCGATGCGGCATCAAAAGGGGCGCAGGAAGTAATGCAGGCACTTGCAGTCAATGATGTCAAGTCGCCCGACTGGAAATATGTTTGTAAAGTATGGCCCCAGCCCCGTACCAAACTGCAAAACCTGGCGGATCTGGAATTGGCCACAACACTCGGAATTGATAAAAGCGTTGTCTATGCTACCAATACCATTTCAAGAAGTTTTATGCCCTACCTGATAGGGGCATGTGATATTTATGCAGCCCCTTCACGGCTGGAGGGATTTGGGATGCCACAGGTAGAAGCCGGAGCCTGTGAAAAACCGGTCATCGGTATTAAGGCCATGGGAATGCTGGATACACTGGTCCATGGAGAAACTGCTTACCTGGCGAAGATAGCCAGGAAAATTGTCGCCGGTGAGGTAATTCTTGGCGAAGAATCCGGATTCGAAGAGCACCACAAGGTAGTCTTCAGCAAACCACGAACGGTGGATTACCGTGCCAATGTGCATGATATCGCCAAGTATCTTTTGATTCTTATGAAGGATGCATCATTACGCGAAAAGATGGGTAAGGCGGGTAGAATACGTGTGGTGGAACATTTCGACTACAGAATTGTTGCACGCCGGTTTATTCAGCTTATAAACGATCACCTGGGCATAAGCTAATACACCATGAGGGCAACAGATTGGAAAGAAGTAGCATTAGCGAGGGAGGCAGCACTTGAAGTACTTCGTCATAATATGCACGGACCTTTTCATGGACTTCCCCGAACCGCAGGTTGGGGATACCCGGAGCCTTATACAAGGGATTTATTGATTTCGATCCTGGGAGTTGCAGTTTCTGAAGATCAGAAGCTGATGGAAAGCACGCGCAGAGTATTGATAACCCTGGCGGATAACCAATCAGATCTGGGCCATATACCTTCAATGGTCCACGACAGGGAGAACCGTGGATCGAGTGATTCAACACCTCTGTTTTTGCTGGGTATTGCCATCTTCAGAATTGTCACCGGTGAAGAGGGATTTCTTCATGAAGCAGCTGAAAAGGCACTCACCTGGATGGAGTATCAAAGTCCTGCAGACCGCTTTCTGGTGGCGCAGCAACCCACCAGTGATTGGCGGGATGAACAATGGGTGATGGGATATGGCCTTTTTGTGAATACCCTGGTATACAGCTATCTTCGTCTGTTTAACCAACATGAGCGGGCCGATAATCTCAGGAAGGAGATGGTGAGGTTTACCATTACTGGCGGGAATATGCATCGTCATGTTCATGAAGGGCTGGTAGTCAAGCACAAGCCCTATTATGCCTTCTGGTCCTATAAAATTTACAGCAGTGAAAGGTTCGACCTGCTTGGCAACTCCCTTGCCATTATTTCAGGGATTGCATCCCCAACACGTGCCGGACAGATGATAGCCTGGATTGAAAAGGAATGCACGGGCATGAGAGAAAGGGGTGAACTGGGCCTGGATCTCCCCCCCAATTTCTTTCCCTTTACCAAGCCCGGGGATCCTGATTGGCGTGAAAGGTATTCAATCTTTAATAATCCAGGGGAATACCATAACGGGGGCATCTGGCCCTTTATTTGCGGAATTTACGTAGCAGCCCTGGTGGCAGCTAAAAGGTACAGGCTTGCAGGGGAAAAGCTCATGGCACTTACCCATGCACTAAAAGCCTCAAGCACAGGGAGCCTCAAATTCGGATTTAATGAATGGCTGAAAGCCGCGGACGGAAAGCCTGCGGGTCAGGACTGGCAGAGCTGGAGTGCTGCACTGTACCTCTATGCTGTAAAATGCGTCGAAGAAAAGAGAACGCCCTTTTTTGAAAAGATGCGAGATTATAGACATGAAAACGAATAAGACAAAAAAAGTCCTGATTTCACTAGATATCTGATCCGGTTTCTTTCCTTAAATCTGATCAAAGTTTTTAACGAAGGATCTTTCGGTATACATCCAGGTATTCATCCACCATTTTTTCGCGGCTAAAATTTGATGTAGCCCATTCCAAACAATCTCTACGGTTAATAAATTCAATGCTATTGACTGCCTCTACAGCCTCTTCAACGTTTTTTACCAGGAATCCGGTTTTCCCATCCAGGATAAGTTCAGGCATTGATCCCCTGTTGAATGCAATAACGGGAGTTCCGCACAGCATGGCTTCAGCCACACTGAGGCCAAAGGGTTCTTCAAACCCAATGGGATGCAGAAGGGCAAAAGCCTCCCCCAGAAGCTTGTTCCGCTGTACTGGTCCGGAATTACCCACATATACGATATCCTGATCATCGATATATGGATCCACCTTACGGGCAAAATATTCCTGATCCTGAATCAAACCAGAGATGATAAGTTTTCTGTTTGATTTTTTGGCAATTTCTATGGCTTCAGAGACTCCTTTATCCGGATGAATTCGGCCAAAAAAGAGCAGTGTTTCACCTGATTCGGAATTAAAGCTAAACTCACTTGTATCAATGCCATTGTAAACGGTTGCCGTATAGCTGAGCTCTGGACTGCGATCCGAATTACTGATGGAAACATAGTAACTGGTGTTATTGTATTTCTTATAAACCGGAATAATTTTCGGAGAAGAAAAACCATGGATCGTGGTTACCATAGGTGTTTTGATCAGGCGGGAATAACTCAGTGGAAGAAAATCGAAATTGTTATGTATGATATCATAATGATGGGCCTGTTCCATTAGATGGCTGATATGGAGGCACTCTTCTACTTTGGGATCAAGCTCCGGATGCTCGGCGTAGGGTCGCTCACAAACGGAAGCCAGTTTGCCACTGCTTATCGAATCGCCCGATGCAAACAGTGTTACATCAATACCCATTTCAACCAAACCTTCTGCGATGTTTGAAGATACCTGTTCCCAGGGACCATATTTCCTGGGAGGGGTCCTCCAGGCGATGGATGATAGGATGGCTATTTTCATACTCCAATGGTCTTATGTACTTTTAGTCATGCTTATGAAATTCTTCATAGGCCTGCAAGACAGTTAAATGAGAGATTAAATAGGCCAATGAGCTTTCAGCTCCCTGGTTACGGTTCACCCCATAGCTTTCAAATCCATCGCAACACCCCTTTGTTTCAAAATCGTATAGGCTCATCCGCAGGTCGTTTTCACCCAGGAACCACAAAAATGAGGTGTAAAGCTTATGGATATACTCTTTGTCTTTGGTGAGATGATAGGCCTGATGGTACATTAATACCATGGCCATGGCATCAATAGGTTGTTGGGCAAAAACAGACCGTTCACCCTCTTTCTTATACCATTTTTCGTTTCCAATAATCGACAGGAAGTCATTTTTCATGGTATGGGAGGTCAGGAAATCCATGGTAGCAAGCGCCACCTCGGTAACCTGATCGTCATTCAGTATGCCTGCAGCATGTAAAAGCGCAAGTGGTAAAATTCCGTTATCATAAGCCAGTAAGGATTCAAACCAAAGCCAATCGGGCGATTTATTCTTCTGGAAGTGGGCTATCAATTTAAAAGCCAGGTTTCTTAACCTCTCGGTCATGGAATCATCGGAAGGGTTCGTTTTAAGGTAGTAGCAAACTCCAATCATTGTATTGGCTATGCTTCTTATGGATTTTAACTTCTCGAAATTGGGAGCGGCATTAAAGAACACCACACTACCTGCCTGGAAGTAGGCATCATTTGGAGCATTGCCAAGCAGGTATCCCAGGGCCCAGATGGTCCTGCCAAAGGAGTCTTCGGACCCCACTTCGTCGAGAAAGTTCCTGGTAAAACTCATGAAGTTCCGGAAGGTTCCATCCTCATTCTGCATATAGTGAATGTAGCTCAGATAGATGGGAGATAACTCAAGTGCCCGGGCGTCTTTCATCTGGCGGTAGGCCATTAAAACCATTAGCAGGGCCCTTGCATTATCATCCAGACAATATCCCTCCTTCAGGTTCGGGATGCCAAATTTTGCATGTTGAATAATACCGGTGTCGTCCGTCAGGCGATTGATATGGGCCAGTGAAAAAGTAGGCAGAATAAGAGAGTCCAATACAGAATGAAGCTTTTCTGCAGGCTCATATCCTTTCTCAAGAATCGAATGAGCAAGCTTCACATATTTCTCTCCGGTTTTGGGCCAGGTAAAATTTCTTCCGTACTCAAGCGCACTTTTCTTCAATTTATTCAGCTCCTTCGGATGATCCAGAAGATCATTAATCGTGGAAGCGAGATGCGTGGAACTTCCAAAGTCGAAAAGCCTTCCTCTTCCGTCTGCAAGCAATTCAGCAGCGTGCCAGTATGGTGTAGAGATCACGGCAGCACCAACCCCAACGGCATAGGAAAGTGTACCGCTGGTAATTTGCGATTCATTCAAATATGGGGTGATATAAATATCTGTTGCTGCCAGATACTTGAATAAGTCCTGGACATCGATGAATTGATTTAAAAACAGGACATGGTTTTCCAATTGTAGCTTCTTCACAAGTCGCATTAAGAATATACGGTATTCTTCTCCTGAATGCCTTAATACATTTGGATGGGTTTTCCCCAATATGATGTATACCACATCAGGATGTTTTCGGATCACATCTGGCAAGGCATTGATCACGGTTTCAATGCCTTTGTTCCGCCCAATAAATCCAAATGTGAGCAATACTTTTTTGCTCCCCAGCTTGAATTCCTCTTTTGATTTTACCGGATTAAACTTAATGTCAGGCACTCCATGCTCAATAAGGGCAATCTTTTCCCGGGGTACATCGTAAATGTCAACCAGAAATTCAATGGCTTTCAGGCTCATCACCACGATCTTTTGAGCCATTTTTCCTATTTCCTGCAAAACCGCCTTCTCGTTGTAGCTTGGGGTTTTGAGGATGGTGTGCAGGGTCACTACCAGGGGTATCTCCAATCGATGCAGCAGGGGAAGGATGTAGATTCCATTCTGGCCCCCATATATTCCAAACTCATGCTGAAGAATACAAATATCAGCCCCACTTAAGTTGATATACTTTGCAGCTTTTAAATAATCTTTTTGGTGTTCCTGCCTGATATTTAACTTTACCTCCTGGGGGTAATCGTAGGTCAGGTTATGATCATCTACTGAAACCACAAATGCTTCAAAATTACCCTTTTCAGATTTTTTACTTTGTATTACTGAATCGAGCAGGTTATTGGTAAATGTGCCTATACCGCATTCTCTTGGCGGGTATGTAGCAATGAAGGCAATTTTCATCCTGGTGTAATTTATATCCTACATTTTAAATTTATCCCCACTTGCTTTTGCTGTGCGCTTGGCGACTTTTTCAGCCCTTTTTTCTTTCAGGCTTTTAAGCGCTGTTTTTTTGCTGTTTTTCTTTGGTTCTTTTTCTTTTGACATCTTGTTTGATTTTAATTCCGGATCCTGAGCTATTAAAGAATAATTCCTTCATATCCGCTTTTAATAATTGTGATTATCATTTTAGTCGGATTATTTGCACTTATTAGATTGGTAGAATGTGCTGGTACTAATATGGCCTGACCTGCTTTAAGAACATTTGAATCATTGTCAATGATTATTTCGGATTCGCCTTCAATGATCTCAATAAAGGTATCGAAAGGGGAAATCTTCTCCTCCAGCTTTTCACCGGCATCAATGGCTATCGCGATTATGTTTCCGGTTATTTTTTTTATAAGTGTTCTGAAAACAGCCGAGTGGGGGACATATTCAACTAGATCAACCAGAATATGGGCTTGGGATTTTTCTATTTCTGTAACTTGCATTAGCCTGGTTTATATGTTGATAAAGGTATCAATACCGAGGCTGACAAGCGTTATACTATTACTTAGATTCCTTACATCATTCACACATCTTCAAGAGTCTGCCGTCTCTTGTTTTTAAGTTTTTTAAAGTGTGAAGGGGATAGACCCGTGATCTTTTTGAATTGGTTCGAGAGGTGTGAAACACTGCTGTAATGCAATTGGTATGCGATTTCAGATAGATTAAGTTCATCATAAACAATCAACTCTTTGACCCTTTCAATTTTATGGGTCAGATAAAAATTTTCTATGGTAGTTCCTTTTACTTCCGAAAATAGATTGGCCAGGTAGGTATAATCGTAATTGAGCTTTTCGCTAAGGTAATCTGAAAGATTTGTTTTGATTTGTTCCTCTGTATAATGCACAAGTTCGATAACAGCAGCTTTTATTTTCTCCACCAGAATGCTTTTTTTATCGTCCATCAACTCCAATCCGGCTTTTTTAAGGGCGATATCCAACTGATCCAGTTTATCCCTGGGAATATCCTCAACGGTGTTAACCTCGCCAATTTTAACATCAACATAGCGTACACCAAGTTTTCCCAGCTCAGCTTTCACCACCATCTGGCAGCGAATACAAACCATATTCTTGATAAATATTTTCACAGGCAATTTCGTAGCAGGTATCTTATCTGGTACGATGTATTAATCAATGATAAGTTACGGCATTTTTTGTTTTTTTTCTCCAACGCAATAAGATTATCAGGATCTTAGGTGTAACATTGACATAGATAGTAGATTTTCTGACTGGTATTTTGAGAAAATTATTGCAAGTATCAATTTAATTACTGTGATTATAGTTAAATAACTGCAAAAACAGTAGCACTACGTAAAAATTAGTTGTATGTTTGTTTAATCCAATGGCGACCGAAAATCCGGAATTAGATACATAGCTATGATTCGATACAACATTAAAAGCGCATTGAAATACATCCTGAAATTCAGAAACCATACTGCATTTAGTCTTGTGGGATTGGTTATCGGGCTGGCATGTGTATTTATTATTTCAGCCTGGACCATCCAGGAGTTGCGATACGACGGTTTTCACCATCAGTCCAGGCATATTTATTTGTTAACCACCAATATAAAGGACAATACCGGGAATATGACTCGTTTCCCGGAGACACCGGCCCCCCTGGCTGCAGCAATGGAGGAACAGATTCCCCAGATTGAAACCGGATTCCACTTTCATTTTTTGTATGGGGGCCGTGCAATTACATCAGAGGAAATCACATTCAAAGAGGCGGGAATTGCTGCAAGCCCGGAGTTTCTTGAGGTGTTCAATTTTCCGCTCATTCGAGGGAAGGCGAGCGAGCTGGCTGAACCAAATTCTATTTTTCTTTCCAAAAGTCTTGCTGATAAAATATTCCCGGAAGGGATTGCCGTCGGACAGGAACTGCTGTACAAAGATGACCGGGTATTGATTGTAAAAGGTATTTTCAAAGATGTGCCCCGGAATTCCAGCCTGCAATTTGATTTTCTCATTCCCTACGAGATTGAATATGGGATTTCCGAGGAATGGTGGCAACTCTCTGATGCAACATTTATAAAGATGTCTCCATCGGCAGATCCGGAAAAGGTTCACAATTTAATGAAAGCGGTATGGAGAGAAAAAATCACCGATGACCAGTATAACATTGGCTTCATACCCATCACCGACCTGAGGTATGGTGCAGATTTCGAGTTCTTTAATGCAGAACATGGACATGGCAGCCGAAAGAAGCTGTATATGTTTATGGGAGTTGCTCTCATGGTTTTGATTCTGGCTTGTTTAAACTACATGAATTTGATTTCGGCATATGCAATAAAGCGGGAAGATGAAACATGGCTTCGGAAAGTTCACGGAGCGAGCGCAGGAAACATCACCAATTATCTGATCATTGAATCAATGATTCTTTCTTTTGTTGCCTGGGCACTGGCCACCCTTCTTTCGCTATTGGGACTTCGCCTTTTCGAGAAGATGATGGGAATTGTGATCGATCCTGCTTATTTCTACTTATGCATCGCATTTGGTTTGATCATCGCAATTATCATTGTGGGCCTGGCCTCGGGATTCTATCCCGCTTTAAGAGCTGGCTCTGGTGTATTGATTCATACAAACGAGTCTGGCAAACCGAATTTCAAGTTTCAGAAGGATCTCAGGAACACTTTTGTTATGAGTCAGTTTGTTTTATCCATTGCACTTTCCATCTCAAGTCTTATTATCATCAGACAGGCCGGTTTTATGATGAAATTTGAGACTGGGTATGCGAAGCAGGATATCGTGGACTTTATTCTTCCCGCAAAGGGTGATACGGTGATTTACGAACTCAATCACTGGTTGAATGCCAATCCAAATGTGGAAGCTTACAGTTTTGGGGGTTCAACTCCGGTGAGTCTGACCATGTTAAATACCATTGAAAAATGGGATTGGAAAGGATTGCAGGAGGGGGCGCATACTTCATTTTACAGGATATTTGCAGATGAGGACTACCTTAAAGTGTTTCAAATCCCTTTGGCTGAGGGAAGATTCTTCTCTACCCTGGGAACTGATCAGGACCGGATTGTTATTAATGAGACACTTGCAAGGGTATTGGGATTTGAGGATCCCGTGGGGCAAATACTCCGGCAGGGTGAAACAGAATACGAAATCATAGGGGTGGTGCGGGATTTTAATTTCCAGCACCTGAGCAGTGAAATTCAACCCCTTGTATTTACCTATAGTGGATCGGGAAGGCACCTGTTTGTGAAGATTAAATCAAATGCCTTTGGAAGCGTGGGACAGATCCAGGAACGGATTTCAGATTTGTATGATAAGCCGGTTAACTATAGTTTTGTGAATGATGAGTTTGATCAGCTTTACCGGGGTGAACAACAAATCATATCAGCCATCCTGTTCTTCACGATCTTAAGCATACTTCTCTCCAGTTTGGGATTGATTGGAGTTGTAAGCCATGGCAACGAGACCAGGACAAGGGAAATCGCGGTAAGAAAAGTGTTTGGTGCTGAAACCGGTGAAATGATGCTTGCATTGAATATGAGCATACTAAGGATTTTTTTACCCAGCCTGTTCTTAGGAGGCCTGCTTGCATGGTTGGTCATGCGACAATGGTTGATGGATTATGTGTACAGAAGGGGATTCGAAGGGTGGGTATTTCTGCTGGGGGCAATTATCATTCTTATTGTAGCTCTTCTTTCTGTCAGTATCCAAACGTGGAGGGCTGCAAATAAGTCGGCTGTTGCAGCGTTAAAAAATCTGTAGCTCACAGGGAAGAGCATAAGCCGCAACTACCCACCCAATCAGCTAAGAGGACTAATTTGTATATTGCATTCTTAAAATCACAAAGGGATGAAAATGAATCGAAATGAATTTCTGAAAACAAGCATGGGTGCTTTGGGTTTTGCAGCATTGGGCTTTCCATTCATGGCATGTACAGCCGGGAAAAAGAGAAAACTCCCTGTTGGGGCACATGTGTGGATATATGCCAGTACCCAGCCCGGATATGATGTATCGCCCATTCTTCCTCAGATTTTCTCGGATATGAAATACGCAGGACTGGATGGAGTGGAGACCATGGAACACCCTTTAAGGGAGGAGGAGACTACCAGACTGATTGGAGAATTAATTGAGCAGTACCAGTTGCCACTTCTTGGAACTTCTTACGGTGCGGCCATGTGGGATAAATCAAAGCACACCGAAATCCTGGATGATGTGGAAAACATCATGAGCAATATGGCAAGTGTAAAGGCTCGTACTTTTGGCACCTCTGTGGGACATCCCTCAGAGAGGATCAAAACAGAAGATGAACTGGATGCACAGGCGGAGCTTTTACTTCAGTTGAGGGACCTGGGTGAAAAAAATGGGGTGGTATTGAATTTGCACAATCACACTTATGAAGTGGAGAACAATCTGCATGATCTGAGAGGAACCCTGAAACGCATTCCGGATATTAAACTTGGTCCGGATGTAAACTGGCTGTTGCGGGGAGAAGTGGATCCCATTAGCTTTTTAAAAGAGTACCAGAAAAACATTGTATTTATTCATTTGCGTGATCAATTAAGCAATGGACTATGGCCAGAGTCTCTTGGTGAAGGGGATGTTGATTTTGTAGAACTAGGGGAGGTGCTGGACTCCATCGATTTTGATGGAGATCTGGTCATTGAACTGGCTCATGAAGGAGACTTTGTTCCCACAAGGCCCATCAAGGAAAGCTTGAAAATGAGCCGGGAATACATGCGGGAAACTATGGGTTATTAGAAAGCATGACTCAGGAGCAAAGCAAGAGATAACCGAGCCCACCTGCCGGCGAGTAGTCCGCTATCCCGTTAAAAGACGAAAACCACCATGCCGCAGGCAAGGTGGTTTTCTCTTTCTGGGGTGCAAGGAAAACTTGCTGTAGAAAGTGCAGTTGCCTTGTTCTAGTTCAGGCTGAAAATATATCCCAGTGAAACGCTAAAATAAGTGGTCATGGGCAGTTTATCTTCAGAGAGCATGGAGTTAGGCAGGTTTATGTTGTACGCTAATTCCAGATCTAAATTTTTGTAGTCGATAATAAGAGGGAAACTAAAGGACATATTAAGCAAACCAAAGTCTGAATCTTCTATTTGAATATATTCCTGGTTTTGTCCGGGTGCCCCCAGTTCGTAATAGGCCATGATCTCTCTTCCAAGAAAAAAAGATACCTCAGGTTCAAACTTGATCCTGTCGAAGGTCCCCAGTTTTATTAGTGTGATATCAGCGAACAGGTCCCAGGATATCTGACCGGCAGTTTCTTCTCCTGTGAGCAGGGCCAGGTCAAGGCGGGTACCTATAAAACCTTTGTCAATGGTAGCTCCCACTGCAAAGGCGTTGTTGAATGCATGTGAGTCGACACTGTCCATTTCAGAAAAGAAGTACCTGTTATAGGAAGTCCTGTAACGATAGTCGTTGCTTTTCCCAAATTTGCCCGAATAACCTGCTGTAAGCGAGGTCGCATAAAGTTTGGGGTTGAACTGGCTGTACCAGATAGATCCTACTGCGATATTTATTCCAACAGAATGAAAGTAGCTAAGCTGTGCAGAATAGTTTTGCTGTTCAATTCCAATATCCCGGCCCGAAAAATATGAATTGTTCTCAAAATGAGTACGGACATACAGGAATTGGTAGTGTTTTTTCCCCGTGAGCAAAGTGAGCATCTCTTCATCCTCAAAAAGGATCACATCCAGCAAGGAATCAAGCTTCTCTTCCTGGGACTTTAAGTCAGGAATGCAGGATGCAAGGATGAATAGTAGCAGTAGGAATCTGGTTTTCATGGGGAAGGGTATTAAATATATTGAAACAGCAGCCGATCACATCAGCTGCTGTTTTCTTTTCTTTATCAGACTATCTTCCTTTTCCGGATCCGCCATTTCCACCGTTCCCGGCTTTGTTTTCTTTCTGGGTCTCCTTGCTCTGTTCCTTCCAATTGTTTCTGATTTGCTCTTTTTGAGCTTCAGAAAGATTTCCTTTTACCATTTCCTTGTTTTGCTCCCGGACTTCTTTATTGTGCTGTACCATGGCTTTCTGCTCTTCAGAAAAACATTCCATCAGGGCTTCACGCTTCTGCTCCCGGGTCATTTCCTGGTTTTGAAGAATGGCTTTTTGTTCTTCGGTCAGGGAGGCCTTAAACTCTTCGCGCATGGCCTGTACCTGCTCCTGGTTCTGAGTTTTCAGCTGCTCCTGGTTCTGAGTTTTCAGCTGCTCCTGGTTCTGAGCTTTCAGCTGCTCCTGGTTCTGAGTTTTCAGCTGCTCCTGGTTCTGAGCCTTCAGCTGTTCCTGGTTCTGAGTTTTCAGCTGCTCCTGGTTCTGAGTTTTCAGCTGCTCCTGGTTCTGTGCCAGCATGGTGCCATTTGCGATCAACATGGCAGCGATACTTATCAGTACAATCTTGATGTTACGTTTCATAATAATGAGTTTTTACGGTTGAAAATTCATTGCTTTTACCCTAATACCGTTTGAAGATTCTTTTACCCTACTTTTTTCTTGGTGCAACAATAGATTGCTTATTGGAGTTTATTAAGTATGAAATCAACTTAAAGGATAGGCCATGAAGATAGAATTCAGAAGAACAGGACAAGATATACTGCTACCCGGAAGCTTATCATTCCTGATGATCTTGCTGCTTTTTTTGGTTGGGAGTTGCGATTCTGAGGAGGATTATCCACAATACAATCCCCCGCCGGATCATACAATCAGTAAGGACGGTGTTATGCATAGAAATGGATTATCCGACCCCTTACAGAATTGCACTGATTGTCATGGTAATGATCTGACAGGAGGAACTTCACAGGTTTCCTGTTTTGAGTGTCACGGTCAGGAATGGTAAGACACTGCCGGCTGCTAGGCTGTTTCCTGTGCCTTTGCTTTTTTATTGAGCCTGCTTCTTCTTTTTTTGAGGAAGCGAACCACAAAATATAAAGTGAGCAGAATGGCAATGGCTATAAGAAAACATTTTCCCCTCTTCGCCTATGGAAAAGTCTTTATTGAACCAATAGGTATTGTATCCAAGTAGGAGTGTAGCACCAAATGTCCAAAGGAAAGTACTGTTGTATTCTTTAAATATGACCTTGGTAAAATCGAAAGAATTGCTTTTGAATGTATTGCCAATGCCCTTCAGCTTGGGCAACCACCGGTTCACCTGACCGCAATAGTCATCAAATCCTGAGCCGAATTTATTTCTTAAAAAATTCTCTTCCGCCAGAGTAATGGCCTGATAAATAAACAGGAATAAGGGAATCATTACCAGCACCGCAAACAGGGAATTTGATAAGATGCTCATCCCCACAACCAGTAGAATATTACCCACATACATGGGATTTCTGCAATGAGAAAATAATCCGTCCGTAACCAGACCGGCCGCAAAAATCCGACGGTTTCTTCCACCACGGACAATATAGGCCATCCCAATGGTCAACATGCGCACCAGCTGGCCAATCAAGGCAATGGCAAGGCCCACATAAAAGACCAGCATGTAGTCGGGACTAATTCTCCTGAAAGGAAGAAAAAGGAACACATAAAAAAAAGGAAATAAGTAATTCCTTGTTCTGAAGAAAAAATTGCCAATACGAACCATGAAGTTTATTTTATTGCGATGAGGCCGGCAAAGTTATACCATTTGAAAAAGACCTCTGTAAATCTGAATCCGGCCGATGTAAGAAGCTCTTCATTCTCCGATAGCTTATAAGGAACCAGAACATTTTCCAGGGATTCCCTCTTCTTTGCTATTTCTATTTCATTGTAGCCGTTTCGCTTTTTGAAGGCATAATAGTGCTCGATGAACAGCCTGTTACAGATTGAATGCTCAGTTAGTATTTTTTCGATAAGGATAACGGCCCCGTTTTCAGGTAAACTGGAATAGATTTTACGGATGATTTTTTCCCTGTTTAAAGGCCTTAGGAACTGAAGTGTTAAACAGAAGATTACCACTGAAGGATTGGTAAGCTGAATGTCGTTGTTCAAATCCTGATTTTGATAGTTGACTTTTCGCTCAACTCCGGCAGCCTTCAGATTAGCCTCACAGGACTTTAACATTTCCTCGGAATTATCCACTCCCACAAATTGGACTTCTTTAGGTAAATACTTGTCCAGGTTCAAGAGGGTATATCCCGTGGAGCAGCCCAGATCATATACATTGGTATTCTTCACTGCAAAATCCTGGGTCATCTCGCCAATCATCCGGTGAATCTCCTCGTAGAAAGGAACCGACCTAACTACCATATCATCAAAAACAGTAACAACTTCCTTGTTGAACTTAAAATCAAGCGCTGATCTTTCAGCATCGTCAAAAATCGCATCTTTTTTCATCCTGTAAAAGTATTTAAAGTATTCAATGATAGCAAAAGTACAGAATAATTGAACCTTTATTGTGGAGTTGCGTTTCAATTGATAATGAAAAAGTATATTCTGTCAGCAATGATGTTACTGTTTGTGCTTCCTGGCTTTTCCCAGAGAAGTAAGGTAACTGTCTATAGCATGAATGATGACAGTGCCGCCTGCGGTATATTAGTCTCCTCTTACAGGACTTTTTTCAAGCTCGAGCTCTATGAAGATGCCTATCCAACCTGGATTAAAGCCTTTGAGAAGTGCCGGGATTCCAGCGAGATGATGTACGTGGATGGAGTTGTTATGTATCGCTCCTTCATTGAATCAGCTTCCGATCAGCAGGTCAGGGAAGGCCTGATAGATACCCTGATGCTTATTTATGACCTCCGGATGGAAAATTTCGGAGGTGAAGGAAATATTCTGGGTCGCAAGGGAAAAGATCTGCTCACATACCGGAGAGCAGATATCCTGCAGGTGCAGAAAGCCTATGAAATGCTCAAAAAAAGTATCGAACTTGAGGGGGAACGGTCGAGGGAGACAATCATGCTTAATTTCATATCCTCTGGCATTCAACTCTACGAAGAGGAGCTTATCGGTGATAATCAGATTATGGAGGATTATATCATGCTAATTGGCATACTGGACCAGCTTGAGGATAAAAGTCCCCGGTGGAAAAGGACCATGGCCACAGTTGACGAGATTATGCGAAGGGAGGGTATACTTTCCTGCGAAGCTCTGGACCGGTATTATAATCCTCACTTTGAAGAGTACATAGATAGCTATACTTTCCTGGAGACAGTGATTATGGCCTATGGAAAGGCAGGATGTGAAGCATCAGATATTTATCTGACTGCTTCGGAGAATCTTTATAAGCTTGATCCCGGACCCGAATCCGCCCATAATCTCGGCATCCTTTATATCTCCAGGAACAATTTTCAAAAGGCTGCCGAATATCTTAAAGAAGCTGTGCAGGCAGATAGTATTGATGCGGAAACCCGGGCGGAATGGTATTATAAGTTAGCAGTAGTAAGTAGTGCCAACGAGGACTACTGCGAGGCCATTCAATATGCCGGTGAAGCCATCGTCAATAAAAGTGATTTTGGCAAGGCATATATAATCCTTGGGGATGCTATTATTGCTTCCCGGAGTGTGCTTGGTGAAGATATAAGGCAGCGTTCAGCTTTTTGGGTTGCAGCCGACCAGTATTCGAAAGCCGCCTCGGTGGATCCTTCCGTTGGGGATGAGGCCCGGCAGAAGCTATCAGATTGTATTGCTCAGTTCCCCGACAGGGAGGAACTCTTCTTTCTGGATATGAAAGATGGGGACCCTTACCTTGTGGAAGGTTGCATTAATCAAAATACTACCGTACGGTCAGGAACCTAGACTTCCGCTTCAAGAATTAAGTGCCCTCAATAATCTCCTTCAACATATCCTTCTCCTTGGAGAGGGCCATGCGTTTGATAAACATGTAATCTTCGATATTCATGCTGTCAAACCATCCTTCCCATAGTTCAATCACACGGTCCCATTCCATATCCTTATCTCGTGGAGCGGCTTCAATAAGCACAACTTTCAATTCGGGATAAGTTTCATTTACACTCTGAAGTTTTGTCAGATCTGTTCCTACAATGGGATATCCATCAGTAAAAAGGAAAAGGAAGTTTTGAGTCAGTGTATCGCTTACAAAATCAACCTTCAGATCTTCATAGAAATATTTCCAGATATCGGCACCATAAAAGTCCTTTGGATTTTTGCTGAAAACGGCCTGATCATAAAGATTGTCCAGGTTATTGAAAAAGGTGTTTCGTCGCTCTTCTTCTGTTTTCCGGCGTAAGACACCGGGTATATTTTCAATATTAATATATAAACTGTCCTCATAAACTTCATTTCTGAGATCA
This sequence comes from uncultured Bacteroidales bacterium, assembly GCA_963753765.1. Classification (GTDB taxonomy): domain Bacteria; phylum Bacteroidota; class Bacteroidia; order Bacteroidales. The sequence goes on along the minus strand of CAVWDQ010000016.1, from coordinate 274,153 downwards.
GCACCTCGCTGGGGAGCAATTACAACTTTGATCTCATCACGAGAACGGAGGTATAGCTGGCTCTTTACCTGAGCTTCGAAAAGTGTATATAGCTGTTTGATCAGTTCTTTATCGCGTTCGGGTTGGTTATCCTGTACAATCAGACGATCGCTAAGGTCAAGCAGAATGATATAATTGTTCTTCACTGCCATAGGGATCGCTTTTTCCTCCTGGGGCGGCATGCAGGATGCAAGAAGCAGCATAAGGAAGAAGACCGGAATATATCGAATAGGTTGTTTCATTTTCATAGGATGATTTGGTTTCGCAAGCAATTATATACCTCGGCGTTTGATAACCTTTACCGTACCAGCTTTAATAGCATGTTTTTCCTCAAATTCCTTTCTGATATTCACACATTTCACCTTCACTTCTTTCAGGTTCTGAGGAGCGAGATAGGAGATCCATCCCGTGGTAAACTGATCAATGTAAGATTTCAGATTGCCCAGAATCACAGTACCTATATCCTCGCGAATGTTGGCAATATCAAACCTGATGGGTTCCTCGGGAATAATTTTGTCCTGCAGTATTTTGATGTCCTCTTTGAGATGTTTTACAATTTTCTTGAGGTTCACTGTAACAAGTCGTTTTGCCCATTCACGTACCACGGAATCAAGAAGGATACTCCAGAGTATGTAAACTATAAATCCCAGGAAAAGAATCATATAGAAGGCAGGATCAGAGGCCCATGATGTGGTTGCGAGACCCATTAACTCTTTGGCATACTCTAAATTATTGTGAATCAGCAGAGCAAGTAGAAAATCCACAAAGAAGGTAACACCAATCAAGCCACCGAGAAAAATAAATTTGTATTTGTGTTTCAACTCAAGAATAACATGAAAAGCCCAACCGAAAGCATAGAACACAAAGGGAACCAGGAAAAGAAGGAAATTATATCGTAATGCTTCGGACAATTCAGCCGGTTGTGGCATGATGCTTCCGGTACCCAGGCCGGCCGCAATGCGTCCGGCAATTCCTTCAAAATCGGTATATAAAGCTCTGAAGGCTGCTGATACGTAAAAGAAGAACAAGTAGGCAGTTAGCATGATCAGTATAAACACACTGATGCTAAATTTAAAGGGGGAGAAGGTTTCCCTTTTCATGGCTTCGGGATCCTTTTCAAATTTCTTACGGATGTCCAGCAGATCTTCCCGGCGCACATCAATTTTGTCCTGTTTTTCTCTAACAAGAACATTTAACTCAGCGTTATTCATAGTGGCCTCCTCGAGCTTGGCTTCAAGTTCTTTAAGCTGGCTGCGCTTTTCCGGTTTTTCATCCTCATTCAGGCCGCTGAATTTTTCATCAACCAGGTCTCCGTTCAGGATCATGTTGAGGTAGGAGGTATAGACCTCCGGATCGCCCTTCACATTACCGGACTTCTCATATCCGAATTCCTGCAGATTTACATATTCAATCTGGTGAACGGCTTTTTCTGTTTTTGATGATGTTGGAGAAGTTGATTTTTCCATTGGGCTAATTGTTTAGTTATTACATTATTTCCTGGCTGATGCTAAAACGCTGGAAAATAACCTTTTATTGCCATCATATTTTTTTGCTTTGCGCCAGAGAACATTTGCATTTATACGAAAATTAATCCTCTTTGTTTCATAGAACCTGGGGAATGGCATTCAGTGTCATTCAAACTATTGTTAATCATAGCAAACAAAAAAAAGAGTGTACCCGCGGATACACTCTCATTATTGCATAATTCTATTCTAATAACTACTCTTTTACCACCCTTGCAACACTATGCATCTGGTCGCTACGGATCTGTATTATATACAGCCCATTTTTCAAGTCACTGATATCAAGATCAATTTTAGTAAATCTATCCATCTCCTCCATCAGGATAATCTTTCCTGTCATATCCACCATACTGAGGGTAACATTAGTTTGCTCCTTAGCCATATCGATGGTCACAAATTCATGGGCCGGATTCGGATAGACCTTATAGTCCTGGAATACATCAGCATCAATTCCGGTATAATCCAGGGTAAAGCATTCGGAAGTATCAGAACAGCCTCCCTGCGTAAGGATAACTGCGTATTCTCCATTTATATCAGGCCTGAAGCTGCTAAAGGTCTCTCCATCAATAATGGAATTATCAGCGCAGTTGATCCACTGGTATGTTCCATTGTTTTCACAGCTTAAGGTGCCAGCATCCACATTTACTACTATATCCTCAACACCCGCGTAGGTAACTGTAAAGGCATATTGAGTGCTGTTTCCATTGCCATCATCCAGGGTATATGTAACTGTGGTCACACCGGGATCAAACACAATTGCACTTGCATCACCGCTTCCGCTTCCTGTTGTTGCACCTGTTAACTCATAGGTGACAACCGGTATAGTGCAGTTATCCATGATTGCTGTCAATCCAATGGAGCTCACCATTCCGTCACAGCTGACCACATCAGCAGGAGCAGTTGCCGTTGGAGGTGTTACATCGTGCACTACCACATTCTGAGGTACATTAATAAAATTTCCGTTTCCATCATTAAAGGTCCAGTTTATCACATGGCTGCCCTGTACTGTATAAGTCAGCGGATCGGTGGTGGTTCCGGTTATAAGTCCGGCACAAGCATCTGTGGTTGTGGGAGCCAACGCAGTAACTGAGCATTCACCGGTCAGATTCGGCAGAGTGGGCATCTCAGGTGGAGTTACATCGCTGACTATCACATTCTGGGTCGCATCAATGCTGTTTCCGTTTCCGTCATCAAAGGTCCAGGTAATCACGTAAGTGCCTGCAAGGGTATAGCTCAGCGGATCGGTGGTAGTTCCTGTGATAACACCTGCACAGTCGTCCGTGGTTGTTGGTGCAACAGCAGTGACGGCACATTCTCCGTACAGGTTTGCCAGTGTGGGCATATCAGGTGGCGTCAGGTCGCTGACTATCACATTCTGGGGTACAATTAATGCTGTTTCCATTGCCATCATCAAAGGTCCAGTTAATCACATAAGAGCCCGCTGTGGAATAAGTCAGCGGATCGGTGGTGGTTCCTGTAATTATGCCGGTGCAGGCATCCGTGGTGGTGGGTACAGCTTGCGGTTACCGAACAGTCTCCTGTGAGATCGGCCAGTGTGGGAGTTACAGGTGGTGTAGCATCACTGACTATCACATTCTGCGGTACAACAATGCTGTTTCCGTTGCCATCATCAAAGGTCCAGTTAATCACATAAGTCCCTCGCTGTTGAATAACTCAGGGATCGGAGGTGCTTCCGGTAATTGTTCCCGCACAGGCATCGCTGGTAGTGGGAACCGTTGCAGTGGCTGAACATTCACCTGTTTCATCCGGCAATGTGGGTGCCACAGGAGGTGTAAGATCGTCTACGATCACATTCTGTGCTACAACGATGCTGTTGCCATTCCCATCATCGAAGGTCCAGTTAATTACATAGGTCCCCTGGTTTGCATAGCTCAGCGGATCGGTGGTGGTACCTGTAATGATCCCTGCACAGGCATCCAGGGTCGCGGGAGCAGTGGCCGTCACCGTGCATTCACCGGTCAGATCGGCCAGGGCAGGAGTCACAGGAGGCGAAAGATCTGTGACAGTCACATTCTGAGTGGCACTCACACTGTTCCCGTTTCCATCGGCAAAGGTCCAGTTGATTACATAGACCCCCTGACCCGGATAGCTCAGCGGATCGGTAGTAGTTCCTGTAATGGTTCCTGCGCAGTCATCTGTAGTGGTCGGAGGCACAACCGGGATAGAGCACTCCGTGATTTGATCGGCCAGTGTGGGTGTTACCGGGTCACTTACATCATTTATGGCGATGGTCTGTGATTGTGTACTGGTGTTTCCAAAGCCATCTTCGTAGATCCAGGTAATTACGGTGGTCCCCTGAGTTGTTATCGGGAATGGTGTTCCGGTTGTACCGGTGACCTGGCCCGAATACAAGTCTGTGGCAGTTGGAGCAACTGGTGTTACTGAGCACTCATCGATCAGGACCGGAAGCTTGCCACATCTGGAACCGGGCCAGATAAATCACTGATGATCAGTACATCCGAAGCACTGCCCGAATAATTCGGGTCTTCTATTACAGCATCGACAGTATGGCTTCCCAGGTCTACGGGCAGATCCGTTGAGCCATTGTAGGTAAGATTTACATTCAGACCGGCCGGTACTGTGCTTACTGTTGCACTGATACCCGATCCTGTATAATCCTGGGTCATGTTGCTGAATACGATTGAGCCTGTTCCTTTATTTACTACCTGAATGCGTTCAAAGCTTACAGCCGAATAGGTATCATCGCCCACCTGGGTGGCTGTAATATAGCTTTCACCAACATTATGTATACTTGCAGTGGATCCGGAAACCGAAACAACGGAAGGATTGGAAGAACTGAAGGTAATTGGCAAACCCGAGGAAGCTGTTGCACTTAGAGTGAAATCTGCATCGCCGTAAAGCCTGTCCCCCAAAGGATCGAATGTAAGCACCTGGACCAGTTTAGCCGCAAGCTGAAAATCAAAGGTTTCCAGGGGAGATCCGGCCTCTGATACAACTGTTCCCCTGGTATATGCCACCGTGATGGCATTGGCTGTATTCAGATTGGGAGATACAAATAATACAATGGTCGTGGGATCCCCGGCTTTTAACTGGCAGGAGGTGGATGTTACTGCAACGCCGTTGTCCTCCACTGCAAATTCAAGATGTTTCCCGGTTGGATCGTCCATATTTCTGTCAAAGGTAATCTCGACCCTGTCAGTCCCTTTAGCAGCATATACAAAGATGGGGACACTGGGGGGCAATACATTTATTGTATATGTATTATCTGCGGAAGTTCCAGTCCCGTCCGTAAAGTGGAAATTGAAATTGCCAAGCCCGTTTCCAATTCCCCCGGAAGCCCTGTAAAAAACCTGGTGCGAGGCATCGCTCACATCGCCTGGCACCGCCGTGATTTCAGCTCCGGGTACTCCTGCATTGCTTTGATATAAAGCACCTTCGGCTGGCAGGGAGCTTACCGTGGCTGTTTTTGCCCCGGCATCGCCACCTGTGAAATGCAGAGTTAATAATTGAAGCGCACCCTGCTCCAGATTGGCTGTTTGCGGAACTGCCAGAAGAGGGGGTGTTGTGCTCGTCTGGAAGGTCCAGGTTTCGGACCAGGAGATATCACCGGCCGAATTCCTTGAATTAACAGACCAGTAATAGGTTTGCCCTGCAGGTAATGTATATTCATAGCTAAGACCGACCAGGTCAGCCGAGGTATGAATGGGGTTGCTCAGATCTGGATTTTGTGAAATTATGACAAAGTAAGTGCTGGTATTGGATGCCTCCTCCCATTGAAAAGTAACTGTTTCGCCTATAATGGAGTTATAGGCGGGGCTGATCAGAATGGGGATGCCAGGCCTTGGTATTTCGTTCACCAGGATAACAGGATCGTAAAGTGCATTCTCATCAAAGGTATAGGTGCCTCCACCGGGAGTAAACAGCACTGCTTTTCCACTTTCGACAAATCCCGGGGTGTCGTAGGAGCACAACACACCCGCCGTTCCATCGACATTCTCCAATCCAATGGTGGCTTCTCCACCACTGGCCCTGTCGGAAGATAAATCAATAATACTCTTGTATTGCATTTGGATATTGTTGGAGCCTTCGTACAATATTACCTGGATGGTTCCCAGCTGTACGGTGGATGTCCAGAACGACATATTGCTCCATTGTACCACCAGTTTTCGGTTTGGGGCGGTTCCGATGGTCTGATACATGATGTCTCCACTGCTATGAACCACCAGATCATCCCAGAAGGGAGCGATGTAGTTATCCGGCCTGCTGGCATCGGGAATGCTGACATTGCTGAATGCGTTGGATCCGGATTCAAACATCACCAGGCAGTTGGAGCTGACCCAGAACTCGTTATAGGTGTTACCAAAGAAATCAAAATCGAAGCCAATGGGGAAGGAGCCCCATTTTTTGTCATCCGCCGATCCCGAAACAACGATGTTGCCCAAATATTCTGTTTCAGTCGCAGCTGCATGGACCACAGCCGATGCAGAAAAAACCATCAGAATAAGGAGACTTCTTACTTTATATGTCAGCGTTTTCATGTCGATCCCTTTTTTAACCGATACATTCTTAGATATCCAATATGTAAGTCAGACGTATGTAAGATGTAAGCCCTTTCTATTAAGATATTTTTAATCAGTGTCTATGTTAGGGTGATCGCTAAATTCAATAAATAGTTGCTTGGTACCGATATGCTATTTCGTTGTACGGATGAAAAACGCGGAAAGTTACTTTTCTTGGTCAATATCAGATTCTTAGGGATTAAGGGTGATATTTCGCAGAATATATAAGTTAAGAGCTTTTCAGGATTCCCTATCTTAGTGACCAATCAACAAAAATTGACCATGAAACTATCTTATTACCTGACATGTTTTTGCTCTTATTTTGATTCAGGGATGTGTGAATCGGGGAAAGGAGGCGCCTGTAAATAGAAATTCGCTCCAGAGTTACCATGACTTTTCTGAGCGCGGCGATCAGTTTACCGGGGGGATAAAAATGATCCCCATCTCCACGCCAAAGGGGGAATTCAGGGTATGGACCAAAAGGGTAGGGAACAACCCCACCATGAAGTTGCTCCTGCTGCATGGAGGTCCGGGCGGTACCCATGAGGTGTTCGACTGTTTCGATGGCTATTTTCCTTCAGAAGGCATTGAATACATCTACTACGATCAGCTGGGCTCCTATTTCAGCGATCAGCCTTCCGATACTTCCCTGTGGACCATTGAGCGCTTTGTGGATGAGGTGGAGCAGGTAAGGGTAGCCCTGGGACTGAATAAGGATAATTTCTATTTGCTCGGACAGTCCTGGGGAGGAATCCTGGCCATGGAGTATGCCCTGAAGCACCAGGACAAGATCAAGGGCCTGATCATTTCCAACATGATGTCCAATGTTACGGATTATAACAGATATGCCCAGGAGGTTCTTGGGCCCCAGATGGAACCTGAGGTTCTGAAGGAGGTCAAGGATTTAGAGGCCCGAAATGATTATGGCAATCCTCGTTATATGGAACTGCTTATGGAACATTACTACACGGAGCACCTGCTGCGGATGCCGGTGGAGAAGTGGCCCCAGTCGGTGAACCTGGCCTTCCGGCATATGAATCCCGAAGTATATGTCTATATGCAGGGGCCCAGTGAATTTGGAATTACCAGTGATGCCACTTTGAGTACCTGGGATATTTCCGGGGAACTTCCCCAGATCAGTGTTCCCACCCTGGTCATCGGAGCTACCTATGATACAATGGATCCCCTGCATATGGAGTGGATGTCGGAAGAGGTTCAGAACGGACGGTTTTTACTTTGCCCCAATGGTAGTCATCTGTCCCAGTATGACGATCAGAAGACTTATATGGAAGGGCTCATTCAATTTATGAAAGACGTAGATAAAGGAGAATTCTAATAATGAAATCAAATAGGTATTTTTTACTGCTGGCTTTACTGGTCACGGTTGTTGCTGTAAATGCCCAAAACGACTATATGAACCAATGGCCCCAGTTCCGGGGGCCTTTTGCCAGTGGAATTGTTGAAACGGATCAAATTCCCGAATCCTGGAATGTCAGCACCGGAGAAAATATTCTCTGGAAGCAGGAAATACCCGGACTGGGACACTCAAGCCCGGTGGTCTGGGGTGATAAATTGTTTGTTACCACGGCCATCAGCGGGAGCGGGAACAACTCGCTGAAAGTGGGACTCTACGGGGACATTGATGAGGTGGGCGATGATTCCGAACATGAATACAGGCTTTACTGCTATCATAAACGAAGTGGTGAGCTGCTATGGGAGCGACTGGTTCACAAGGGAGTCCCGGTTACTGACAGGCACACCAAGTCGTCCCATGCCAATCCGACCCCCGCCACCGATGGAAACTACGTGGTGGTATTCTTTGGATCGGAAGGTTTGTACTGCTATGATTTTGAAGGAAAGCTGGTTTGGAAAAAGAATTTTGGCAGGATGAATGCCGGGCCCTACGATGCGCCTGATGTGGAGTGGGGCTATGCCAGCTCACCCATCGTTCATGAAAACCGGGTGATCGTTCAATGTGATATTATTGGCGGGGAGGGCTTCCTGGCCTCCCTGGATCTGCAGACCGGGAAGGAACTCTGGCGCACTCCCCGGGAAGATGTGGCCACCTGGTCCACCCCCAACTTCCTGAATCAATACGGGGAGCGGCAGATCGTGGTCAATGGCTTCAGCCAGATTGGCGGCTATGATTTTGATACGGGCAAGGAGCTCTGGCAACTTAGCAATGGGGGAGATGCTCCTGTACCTACTCCTTTTTTTGCACACGGACTGATCTTTATCCATGGTTCTCACGGACGCTATCAACCCATCTTTGCCATTCGTCCGGAGGCCCGGGGTGATATAACTCTTGCCAAAGATATTGACAGCCTCACCAACGAATACATCGTATGGAGCATCAAAAGGGGAGCGGCCTATATGCCTACCAACCTGGTATATGGAGACTACCTCTATAACCTGAGGATGAACGGGAACCTTACCTGCTTTGATGCCAGGACCGGTGAGGTGATCTACAAGGAGCGCATCCCTGATGCCATGGGCATCACTGCTTCGGGAGTGGCCTCCAATGGAAAAATTGTACTATTCCCTGGAGCAGGGCGATGTGGTGGTGGTCAAAGCCGGCCCAAAGTTCGAGATCCTGGCACGGAATCCCATGGATGATGTGCTGATGGCCTCCCCGGCCATATCAGAAGACATGCTATTCTTCAGGACCCAACAATTCCTGGTGGCCGTGGGAAACAAGCAATAGGCATACTGGTATGTATACATTTCCCTTTCCTTCTCTATTGAATCAACTGGATTTATTTGTAAGGTAAACCCTAGTTAAACCAATACGAGAGTTTCAGAACAATCCCCCGGTTCTTGGTAGTCCACTGGCTGGGGTATGCATTCTCGGTGTAAACGATGTAGAGGTCCGAGACAGGGGCGAAGCGCCACTGGAACCGCATATTCACATTCACATTATCGATCTGGTTGTTGTACTGCACAAAGGTGGAGAAGAAGAGCTTCTCGGTAAAGGTGATATCGAGCTTGGGCCCTATCAGCCAGAGGTCGGCACTGGTATAGGGCTCGGGCATCAGGATATGGTTGTAGGAGCCAATCAGAGAGAGGCTGCCGTAGGGCTGGACCCGGTAATTCATTTCCACCTCCATGCCGGCATTGGTTCCACCGATAAAAGCCTCCGTAGCGTCCTTCCACCAGAAAGGTGAATAGCCATTTCTGGGTGGACAGGTAGGAGAGGGATATTTCGGTCCAGTTAAATTCTGATCCTGCAGGAATTTCCACCCCGCCTGAATGTATGGGATCGAAGGGCTCCAGCAGTTTTACATAAGCCTCTTCCAGGCCTATTTCGATTGTGCTCCGGTCTCTCCAGGTCAATGAATAACTCAGGTCTGTTTCCCGGTCGGTGAGTGAGAAGTTGGGATCGAAGATGAAGTCAGCTTCCAGCTCGGGGCCATGGTTGGTCACTCTTCCGGATTTGGTATAGAACTGATAGCCTATGGAAGGGTTGGTCTGGTGGTAGGCGGTACGCCTGACGAAGCCCATTTCGGCCAGGTAGTTGGCGCCCACGTAGGCCTGGTTCAGGCCCGCTTTAAACTGCTCGGTGCTGTACAGGATATTCCCGGCAACGGCCGAACGATTGCCTTCGTCTCCCGGGTTAAAGGAATAGTGGTAAAAAGCCTTGCCCGTCCAGTTATTATCGGCACTGGCGAAAGTTGAATTCCCCTCCGGCAACCCGGTTATAGTCATAGTAAGAGGTAGCTCAGAATCTTCCGGGCTTATAAGCACCTGTTTATTGGTAAAAAAGGCCGACACATTGGAGCGGCTGAGAACCTGGCGCTGCAGCACCGCCACGGCGAAGTTATCTCCGGGTTGATCCTCCGTAGCACCGGTCTGCATATCCATCAGTCCGATTCTCCAGTTCTCCCCCGCGTTTCCGCTGAGCCTGGCTCCGGCAATGACAGGCTGGTCCAGGCCGATCCTCCGGGAGAAGAAGGGCCGCAGGTTCTGGTCGCCCAGGTTGGCAAAAAGGTCGCTGTTTTCCAGGAAGAACTTCCGCTTTTCAGGGAAGAACAGTTCAAAGCGATCCAGGTTGACCTGCTGACGGTCCACCTCCACCTGGGAATAATCCGGATTGACGGTCAGGTCGAGGTTCATGGAGGAAGAAAGGATCACCTTGGCATCCACTCCGGCCCTCCCCTTATAATCCACCGGCTCACCCGCCTCTTTATTCTGGGTAGCCTGACCGGATACATAGGGAATAAGTGAAAACCGGACTCCAGCCTTTGGCAGCGGGCTTTCCAGGGCCAGGGTGCCTGTAAAGGCCAGGGTGGCAGATGCAAACTGCCGGGGTACCGGGGCCCAGGCCGATTTTTCATTGGTTTTCAGATCCAGCCTGCTGAAGTTGATTCCCCATTCGGTATCTCCCTCCTGGTAACGGATGGTCCGGAAGGGGATCTTAAACTCGGCCACCCAGCGGTCCTGGTAACCCTGCACGGCCGAATACCATTTACCATCCCATTCATTGGCCACTTTTCCGCCGTTGGACTGCATGCCGTCCCACTGGCCCCCTACGGCGTTCACCCCGAAGGCAAAACCATTGGTCTGGTCGTTATAGGTATCAATGGCGGCAAAGAAATTATCGTTCTTATTGAAACTCCAGTCCCTCTTATAGGATTCAACCGGCCGCTTCCCGGGCATGGGATCGTAACAGATGATGCCCATGTAGATAAAATCGGCATCGTAGGCCACCATTACTTCGGTCTGTGCTTTAGCATAGCCGGTATCGGTGGGGGTGATCCGGAAAAAGGGGCTGGTCTTTTCTGCCTTTGACCATGCTTCCTCGTCCAGGATGCCATCAATCTTAAAATCCTGATCGGTCTCCAGGGCCTGGAGCCTGTAGTCGGCGCGGTTAACAGGGGTATTTTGTCCGTTAGACACAATAGAAATTGCGAATAGAAAAAGGAGTATAGCGTGGGCTCTTTTACGCATTTTAAAAAAATTTGAAATAGTCTGAAGGTTTCAGGAAACTAAGCTGCTAAGATAATCAAGAAAGTGAAAAAGTACCTGATGGTTGGATTCAAAGGAGCTTTTTTCGGACAAAATTTCCTTTTCGGATTGTATATATGGACCCTTCACCAGCTCTTCCCGGCAGTTATCCACCAGCTCCTTTACCGATTCCGGGGTCACCTCCAGGTGGAACTGGAGAGCCACCGCATGATTTCCGTAGACGAAGCCCTGGTTGGGGAAAGCCTGGGATCCGGCAATTCGTGTGGCCCCTGTCAGGCACATTAAAGGTATCGCCGTGCCAGTGAAACACTTTTCTTGTGACGGGCAGATCCTTGCAGATCTTAAAGTTTCCCATGGCAGGGAAGAACTGCAGGTTGTGCCAGCCGATTTCCTTATGTGGACCCGGGTAAACCTCTTCACCCAGAGCAGAGGCAATGATCTGGGCTCCCAGGCAGATCCCCAGGACCGGTTTCCCCGTCTCGATGAAATCCTTTACCCAGGCAATTTCATCCTCCATCCATGAGTGAATATGGAAGTCAAATACATTCATGGGCCCTCCCATGATGATCAGCATGTCCAAATCTGAAGCATCGGGCAGTGCATCCCCCAGATAAAATCTCGTGTAGTGGAGTTCATGTCCTTTTTCACCTGTCCAGTCAGCAATGAAGCCCGGTCCCTCGAAGGGCACATGCATAAAGCACCCTATTTTTTTCTTTGAGCTCAATGGCAATCGTCTTTTGTGAAGCGGCAGAGCATCTCCCGAACCAGGTCGACACTATCGATATAAAAGCTTGCTTTAGTGGTCTTTGTTCCCACTTTAATTGTAAAAGCTTCCTCCGGCATGGCTTCAAAAGTGAATTCATCGGTCCAGTCATCTCCCACTGCCAGGATGAAATCAAAGGAATTATCCCCAAGTTTATGCGATGCAGCTCTTCCTTTATTGATGCCTGAGTATTTAATTTCCAGCACCTTGTCGCCATCCATGATCTCCAGATTCAGGTTGGAGGTCAGGGTGCGCAGTTCATCTTTCAGCTCCCAGGCACGCTGATTGCCCAGGTCGGGGTCCGATTTACGGTAGTGCCACACCAGGGAAAAGTTTTTGTATTCTATAAAAGAACGGGGAGTCTGGTCCACATAGTATTCCAGGAGTGGTTCCACTGACTCTTTCCATTCATTATCGATTTGTTCCATCATGTGCCATTCGCCGCCGGGTTCTCTGAACCAGACACCATGTTCGGCTACAAAATGGATCTTCCATTCCGGATCGAACCATCTGCTCAGGGTCTCCTTGTCCCTGCCGCTTATGATCACAATGGTGTTGTGGGGATCTTTTGAGAGTCGTTCCAGAATTTCATAGAGCTCTTCATCGGGTTTGGCATCTTCCGGGTCCTTTGTGAACCAGGACAGGGTGCCGTCATAGTCCAGAAATAGAATACGTCGCGTGCTCTCCGTATATCTGGAGATTACCTTATGCATGCGGGTGACATTAATTTTCTTTGTCAGGGTGAACTCCTGGATTTCTTTAACTCCTTCCAGGCTCTTTATAAACTCGTTGGCCCATCGTCCCACCGTATAACGATGAAGGCGCATCATCATCACCTTATTCCGCCTGATCTGCTCCTCTTCGGGCATTTCTATGGCCTCCCTTATGGCTTCAGCGATGGCATCCAGGTCGTTGGGATTCACAAGCAATGCCTCATGCAGCTCTTTGGAAGCACCTGCAAGTTCGCTCAGAATCAGCACCCCGGTGCCATCATGCCGGGAGGCCACAAATTCTTTTGATACCATATTCATTCCATCCCGGAGGGGGAGGATCAGGGCAATGTCGGAGAGGGAGTATAGTTCGATCCGCTCATCCATGTTAAAGGTCTGGTTCAGGTAACGCACTGGTGTCCAGGTGATGGTGCCGTAGTTGCCGTTGATTCGGCCCACCAGCTCATCTACGACGCTCTTCAGGTTAAAAAAGGAGTCACTGGTTTCTCCAGAGGGAATGGCCTGCACGATCATGCTGATGCGCCCATTGTACTCGGGGTAGGTCTGAAGGAACCTTTCAAAAGCCCTGATTCGCTGGGGAATTCCTTTGGTATAGTCCAGCTTGCCAATGGAGATAATCAGTTTCTCCAGCTGTCCCATCTCTTTGAATAGCTTCATATCCTGCTGGATGACCGAAGGCCTGGGATGATCACTATGGATCTCAAGGGCCCTGTTGCGGAAGCGTTCATAGTTGATCCCCTTGGGGAAGACATCCACTTTCAGGGTACGTTCCCCAATGGAGATCCTGTTGAAAACCGAATCTACTCCCGTCAGGCGTCTCACGGAGCTCATAAAGTGCCGCACATAATCGTAGGTCTGGAAACCGATCAGGTCGGCACCCAGCATTCCCTCGATGATTTCCTGCCTCCAGGGAAGCAGCCTGAAAAGCTCGAAGGAGGGGAAGGGTACGTGAATAAACAAACCGATGGATATATCCGGTCGCTGCTCCCTGATCATCTGGGGGAGCATTAGCAGGTGGTAGTCATGTACCCAGAGTATATCCCCATCCTGGAGGATCTCCAGGATCTTCTCCGCATAGAGGCGGTTGATTTTCAAATAGGCTTTCCAGGAGACCTCGCTGTAAGTTACATTCTCGGTGAAATAATGGAACAGTGGCCAGAGGGTGTTTCGTGAGAAACCATGATGATGCAGATTTACATCATGGGGTCTTGGGAATACGGGTACACAATGAAAGGGTTTCAGTGCCGCTTGCAGGGAACGTATCTCTTTGGTGTTGAACTCATGATTCTCAAAGCCTGTCAGGCCCACCCATTCGGTTTCGAAGCCCTTATAAAAGTCCTTTAGTCCCGAAATGGTCGTCTCTTCCGCTTTTTCAATGTTGTATTTGCCCTCCTGCCACTGAATTTGGACCGGGAGGGTATTGGACGCGAGAATGAGACGTTTCATATGAAAATTTTTAGCAGCAATGATTTGAACGCTTCTATAAATTTAGATACCTTGATGCTCATTACAAAATTTATATCTACACAATATGACCTTTCAACCCAAGTTTGATGCAGTGATTTTTGATTTGGACGGTGTTATCACCAAGACAGCTCTAGTCCATGCGGCCTCCTGGAAAAGGATGTTTGATGAATATATGAAGAACCGGGAGGAGCGCTTTGGTGAGCCCTTCAGGGAGTTTACACATGCCGGGGACTATCTCCCCTATGTGGATGGTAAGCCGCGTTACAATGGGGTAGCATCCTTTCTGGAATCCAGGGGCATTGATATTCCCTTTGGGGATCCTTCCGATGATCCGGATTTGGAGACAGTCTGTGGATTGGGGAACAAGAAGAATATCATGTTCAATAAGGTGCTTGAGGATGATGGAGTTGAGGTTTATGACAGTTCTGTGGAAATTTTAGAGGGGCTGAAGGCAGCCGGGGTCCGGATCGGGGTCGCTTCCTCCAGCAAAAATTGCAAGCCGGTACTGGAGACTGCTGGATTGCTTCACTATTTTGAGACCCGGGTCGATGGGGTGGTCTCGGCCGAGATCGGCCTGCAGGGGAAACCGGAGCCTGATATATTTACTACGGCCTGCGATAACCTGGGGGTTGAATACCACAGGGCTGTTGTGGTGGAGGATGCTGTTTCGGGAGTAATGGCCGGACATAAAGGCAATTTTGGACTGACCCTGGGCCTGGCCCGGGAGGATAATATAAAAGAGCTTCAGGTTGGGGGAGCAGATATTGTGGTGGAGGACCTGGGAGAAATCGGACTTGAAGGGATCAATGCCTGGTTCGAAAAAGGGCTGGAACAGGATAGCTGGCTTCTGAAGTATCACGATTATGATCAGGAGAAGGAGCGCTCCAGGGAGGCCCTGCTGGCAGTCGGTAATGGTTATTTCGGCACCCGTGGTGCCCTGGAGGAGAGCCGGGCCAATAAGGTCAACTATCCGGGCACCTATATGTCAGGATTATTTAACAGGCTGGTTTCAAGGGTAGGAGAACGGGATATTGAGAATGAAGATTTTGTAAATGTGATCAACTGGTTGCCGGTTTCTTTCCGCATTGATAATGGTCCCTGGTTTGAGTTTACACCAGAACCCACCTTCAAAGTCCAGGAGATTCACAGAACCCTGGATCTTCGTTCAGGCGAACTAAGGAAAACTTTAGTGGTGGAGGATGACGAAGGCAGGTTAACCCGCGTCAGATCATCCAGGTTTGCCGGAATGGCAGATCCTCACCGGGCTGGATTGCGTTATGCAGTGACTCCCCTCAATTATAAAGGAAACATTGAAATCAGATCGGGGCTCCATGGTGATCATCGCAATGCCGGAGTAGAAAGATATAACAGCCTGGAACAGCAGCACCTTGAAGCTGTTAGCGAAAATGCTGCAGGTGGAATGAAAGAACTGGTGGTAAAGACCACCCAGTCGGATATTCTGGTTGCCGTTTGCGCCTCCAGTTCCATCAATGGAGAGGCTGAAGAAACCAGCAGTTCCGGGAAAGGGTGGGTTGAGAGCCAATTCTCCCTGGATGTCGTCTCCGGCCAGGAGGTGGTTCTTGAAAAAATGGTATCCATATATACCTCCAGGGATCCGGGTGTGGAAGATCCCCTGGAAGAAGCCTGTAACACCCTCGAATCCATGTCTGCCTATGAGAATGAACTGAATCTGTCTGCAGGTCGCTGGAAGGAGCTCTGGGAACGAATGGATGTTCGTATCTCCGGTGACAGGGAAGCCCAGAAGCTGGTCAGGCTTCACCTCTTCCATATGATGGTATCTGCTTCGCCCCACCATGCCGGGCTTGATTCGGGGATTCCTCCGCGCGGACTGCACGGGGAGGCCTACCGGGGACATATTTTCTGGGATGAACTCTATATTCTTCCCCTGTTTAACCTTCATTTTCCCGAGGTGGTGAAATCGGTGCTTATGTACAGGTACCGGCGCCTGGATGCAGCCAGGGCATATGCAAAGGAGTATGGATACGAGGGAGCCATGTTTCCCTGGCAGAGCGGAAGTGATGGACGGGAAGAGACACAGGTTATTCACCTGAATCCCCTGTCGGGAGAGTGGGGAGATGATTACAGCTCTCTGCAGAGGCATGTTTCTCTGGCCATTGCCTACAATATCTGGAACTACTACCATGTAACGGGCGATTTGGAATTCATGGAGCAGTTTGGAGCCGAGATCTTATTGGATATCTGCAAATTCTGGGCCAGCAAATCGGAATTGGGCCAGGATGGGAAGTATCATATTCACAAGGTCATGGGACCCGATGAGTTCCATGAAAGCCTGCCCGGATCGGGAGTTGGGGGGCTAAGCGACAATGCTTACAGCAATATTATGGTAAGCTGGATGATGGATAAGGCTTTCAGAACATTGAAGTCTCATTGGTGCTGAGCATAAAAAGAGAATTCTGAATGAGCTGTCACTATCGGAAAAGGAGCTGGAGTTATGGGATAAGATTATGCATGGTATGGCGCTTCATATTTCAGATGATGGAGTTGTGGAACAGTTTAAAGGATATATGGGCCTGGAGGAACTGGATTGGGATTATTACGCTAAGAAATATGCGGATATACACCGCCTCGACCGGATTCTTAAATCGGAAGGCAAATCGCCTGATGATTTCAAACTGGCCAAACAGGCCGATTTCCTGATGAGCTTTTATAACCTGGGTACTTCAGAGGTACAAAACATAGTAAAGGAACTGGGATATAAACTGCCGGAAGATTTTGGAAAGCGTAATTTTGACTACTACATCCAGCGGACTTCACATGGTTCCACACTAAGCAGGCTGGTACATGCCAGGCTTGCATGGGAGATGGGAATGACCGACACCGGATGGGAGCTTTATATGGATGCTTTAAGAAGCGACCTGGTGGATATTCAGGGGGGAACCACGGGAGAGGGAGTCCACCTGGGTGTGATGGCTGGAACGGTCTATGATGTACTGGTGAGTTATGCCGGGTTGAATCTGAACGGCGAAGTTCCCTCACTTGCGCCGAAACTGCCGGGACACTGGAAGGGATTGAAATTCAGTTTTGCCTTCCGGGGAAAATCATTTTTAGTCTCCATAACAGGTAAACAAATCAAAATCTCAGGAGAAAACATGGGAAAGGATCAGATAAAATTTCATCTTTGCGGAAAAGAAGTTGAGCTGTCTGCTGGAAAGACGCTTACTTTGACCCTATAATAAAAAATCAGTTTCGATGTTAGGAGATATTTTGCTGATCAATGATATGCACAAAGAGGCTGCCCAGGCCATTTGTGAAAAGGTTATGGCCGACAGGGAGACCAAAGAGGAGCGTTATCGCTATGTGGTAGGCATATCGGGTGAATCGGGTTCGGGAAAATCTGAATTGGCACACGCCCTTGGAAATTGCCTGAAGCATCACCATATCAGGGTAAAGGTGATCCATACCGATAATTACTACAAGATCCAGCCTCTTTTGCGGGAAGAGTGGCGCCGGAATAAGGGCTTTGATCATATCGGGACCAACGAGTATGACTGGGTCAAAATAAGAAAGACTTTGCGTGACTTTAAGGAGGAGCAGGAGTGCATGATTCCCTGCATCGACCTGATCCCCGAGCAGGTGGATAAACTGATTACGGATTTCAGTAAGGTGGATCTGCTCATCGTGGACGGACTATATGCCATCAAGGCCAATGATATTGATTTGCGGGTCTTTATTGACCTGACCTACCACGAAACCAAGATCAACCAGATCATCCGGATGAAAGAGGCCATGAGTGACTTCCGGCTTGGAATCCTTGAACATGAGCACCAGGCTGTGACCTCCCTGAAATCCATGGCCGACCTGGTTGTGGATAAATCTTACCAGGTGGTAACCATGGAGGAACATGAAAACAAGGATTAGCACTTTTGAATGGACTTGCCCAAGATTTTATATGTAGATGATGAAGTGATCAATCTGGAGTTACTTCAGCTCACCTTTATGAATGATTTTAAGGTGATTACTGCTGCATCGGCAAAGGATGGATTAGCACAACTGGAGCTCAATCCCGATATTCATGTGATTATCTCTGATCTGAAGATGCCGGTAATGAATGGCCTTGATTTTATAAAGGTGGTCAAGCAGAAGTATAAAGAGAAAGTATGCATGCTGCTTACAGGTTACATGGAATCGGATGTTATGCTGGAGGGCTTTAACAAAGAGCTAATATTCAGGTATCTGATGAAGCCATGGAACAAGGAGGAACTTGAAAATACCGTCCGGGAGGCCCTGAAACGCTAGGCTTTAGGGAGCATCACATCAACAACCACGAGGTCATTGTCGTTTCTGATTTCAATCCATCCCTGATGTTCCTTTACAATCATATAAGAGATCGTCATCCCCAGACCTTTTCCCTGACCGGCTTCCTTCATTGTAAAGAAGGGATCAAAGATCTTTTTAATCTCTTTTTCCGGAATCAGAGGGCCGTTGTTTGCAATGGTAACACAGGTGACATCCTTATTGTCTCTTCTCGAATCAGCCACAGAGATATCTATGGTCTTCTTTTGAGAAAGGCCTGTCTCTTCATGGGCGCTAATGGCATTCAGTAGGATATGGATAAATACCTGTTGGAGTTGTTCATCATAGCAGAAAATTGATGTACCGGGCGGAATTTCCTTGGTGAGAGTAATATAATAAGGCATCTTTTTTTCTATGATAAGCAGAACGGAATAGAGCAGCTGGTTCAGATCATGGTCCTTTTTAACAATATTCCCCGGATTGGAGAAGAATTGAAGACTGTTAATAATATCGGTGACCCGCTGCACCCCCTCCAGGGTGTTGTCCATAATTTTATCCATCTGCTGGTAGAGCTTTTTCATCTCTGCAGAAGGTCTTTTTTCCAGTTTAAACACTTCATTTTTAAGCGTATTGGTGGCATGAATACCTCCTGAGATAAAATTCATAGGGTTATTTATTTCATGCGCGATACCGGTGGTCAATGTACCCAGTGAAGCCATTTTTTCTGATTGAATCAGCTCGTCCTGCTGCCTGAGCATCACCTGTTCATAGCTGTAGTTTTTTGCGAAAACCAGACCCAGTGCCAGGTTTACAAATACATAGATAATCACCGGGATAAGTGTATAATAGAAGCGGTTGGCCAGAACTATGGGGATGATGGTTTCTGTTCCATCTTTCAGAAGGATCAGGTAAGAGGATATAAAGAGTGCCAACAGGAAATAGACCGACAGGGTAACTATCAATGCAAGCCTCTCCCTGTAAGTGTGAAGAATAAAATGTGGCATCAAAGAGAGGGCAATTGGAACATATGGAAACCAGAAGTAGAATTCATCACTGGTCAGGCCTGCAAGAGGAGGAAGGATGAGCAGGGCAATGGGGGTGACCGAAAGCATCAGGATTTTTGCCAGGTTGATGAGCCTGAACCTGATAAGCAGGAGTACCACAAAGCCCAGCAGGATCATGGCATGATAACGGTAGGAGACCGGAATCAGCTCTTCATTGGAGGTATGGAGCAGGACTATAACGAAAGAGAAGAGAATAATATAAAAGTAGCAGAAAAATATCAATGAGATAATCTCCCGTTCCTGGTCAAAACGATACCCCAGTTCAAACTTCTTGATGGATGGCCACTGCAATATTATAAATTTACCACAATCCTACAATAAACAATCCGGCCCCTAAGAATGTTTGTCGAATTGAGATTAACGTGAGGCAATCAGCGAGATTTCGTGAATCAGCACCTGCTCCTTCAGATACTGACCCTCATCAGGCAGGGCCTGGATGGCCCTGACCACATCCATTCCATCTATAACTTTCCCAAAGGCTGCAAAGCCCTGTTTGTCGGGATTCCTGTCGCCACCGTAATCCAGCGAAGGCTGGTCGCCAACACAGATAAAGAATTCGGTGGAAGCGCTGCCCGGTTGATTGCGTGCCATGGAAATTACTCCATCGGTATGCAGGATCCCGGTCTCCCGGGTGGTCTCATGGATAATGGGAGTTATGGTATCCAGCACCTCGTCATGGAAGAGGCCACCCTGGATCACCTGGATCTTCACCTTACTTTGCGGCTGGTTATCCATACGAACGACTCTGTAGAAGACACTATTGGTATAGTCCCCGTTTTCCACA
The DNA here is from genome assembly GCA_963753765.1 of uncultured Bacteroidales bacterium. Classification (GTDB taxonomy): domain Bacteria; phylum Bacteroidota; class Bacteroidia; order Bacteroidales. The sequence continues at coordinate 254,001 of CAVWDQ010000016.1, read as the reverse complement.
TGGCTCAGGAAGTTGCTGACTGTCACCGGGGCCTTCTCCGGGAAAAGCTCTACACTAAGGTCACCCATATCGGTACGGATAAGCACCATGGTGGCCGGCCGGTCGCAGGAGACCGGCCGGGCCAGCATGATGATCAATAATGCCAGAAGCGGACTATGCCAGCTTATGTTTCTGAACAAACTCATCCAGTACACTTTTCAGGTCCGGTTCACCAATTTCCTGCAGGTCGTAGTAGACCCTGGTATTTGGTTTTTTAATATCGATCAGGCGGTTCAGATCAATGGGTGTTCCAATGATTACTGAATCGCAGTCGGAATTGTTAATTGTGGTCTCCAGGTCTTTTAATTGTTCCTCTCCGTAACCCATGGCAGGAAGCAGGGTTCCTATCTCGGGGTAGATTTCAAAGGTTTCAGTTAATTTTCCTACCGTGAAGGGTCTTGGGTCGACCAATGTAGCTGCACCATATTTCCTGGCGGCCACCACACCGGCTCCCAGCTTCATTTCACCATGTGTAAGGGTTGGACCATCTTCCACAACCAACACCCGTTTCCCTTTGATCACCTTCGGGTCATCTACCCTGATGGGAGAGGCTCCGTCAATGACTGTTGCAGCAGGATTCACTTTCTCAATGCTTTCCCTGACCACCTGGATGCCTTCCGGCGGAGCGCTATCCATTTTATTGATCACGATAACATCAGAAGTCCGCAATACGACCTCTCCCGGATAGTAGCTTAATTCATGACCGGGCCTGTGCGGGTCCACCACACCGATGGTCAGATCAGGCTTATAAAATGAGAAATCATTGTTTCCTCCGTCCCAGAGAATCACATCACATCCATCAGGATCAACTTCGGCAGCGCGTACAATGGCCTCATAATCAACCCCGGCATAGATTACATTTCCCCGGACCACATGTGGCTCATATTCCTCCATCTCTTCGATGGTACATTTGTGAAGCTTCAGGTCATCAACACTTGCAAATCGTTGTACTTTTTGTGCTTCCAGGTCTCCATAGGGCATGGGGTGTCTGATGGCCACAACTTTCAAACCCTTCTCCATCAGCAGTTCGATAACCCTTCGTGATGTCTGGCTTTTTCCGCACCCGGTTCTGACAGCACATACTGCAATCACCGGTTTTTTGCTTTCAATCATGGTATCATTGGTTCCCAGCAGAGTAAAATTGGCACCTGCTGCATTGACAATCGCACTGATCCCCATGACCTTCTCATAGGGTAGGTCGCTGTAAGAAAAAACACAGGTTTTTACCTCCAATTCTTCGATTAGCCCGGGCAACTGATCCTCGGAGTAAATTGGAATTCCCTGGGGGTAAAGCTCCCCAGCCAGGCCGGCCGGGTACTTTCTCCCATCAATATCAGGAATCTGTGCAGCTGTAAAAGCCACTACATTGTACTCTTCCTTGCCTCTGAAATAGGTATTAAAATTGTGGAAATCCCTTCCAGCAGCCCCAATAATAATAATATTCTTCCTTGTCATTTGTAGTATAGTTAAGTGTTCAATTCTTCCAAATGTAGAAGATTATTTTGCTGGATATACTGAATATGCTATATAATAGAAATAAGTGCACATCTATAGAACAACTTGCTCACAAATGTGTAATATTATATATTGGAATTTTTCGAATATTTTTTTCGATATTCGAAAAAGTTTATTGGCGGATGAATTTTCTTGCACATACCTACCTCTCTGGATGCAATGAGGAGATCATTGTAGGAAACTTTATGGGCGATTATGTAAAGGGGAGAAGCTACGAACTTTTCCCCGATCAGGTGAAGAAGGGAATCCTTATTCACCGCGATATCGATTCATTTACCGACATGCACCAGATTACCAGGTTCAGCAAGCAGAGAGTTGCTTCCAGGTACCATAAATATGCGGGCATAATAACCGATATTTTTTACGATCATTTCCTGGCCTCCCTTTGGGACAATTATTCAGATTTACCCCTGAGCGAATTTGTGAACCGCTCCTATGATCTTCTGAAGAGAAACTATAAGGTACTGCCAGATGCCATCAAAAGGTGGTTTCCAACTTTCCTGGAGAATAACTGGATGATGGCTTATACAACAGTGGATGGAATCGAACTGGTCTTGGAGCGGATGTCGGCCAACACTTCTCTTCCCGACCATTCTGCCTTTGCTGTGGAGGTGCTCAGGGATCAATACGCTCTCTTCATGGATGATTTTCTGCGCTTCTTCCCACTCATCGTTGAGTTCCTGGAAAACAAGTACGAAATTGAAATTTCTGCAAGCAGAATGGCTTATCCGAACTGCTAAGCGTATTGCTTGTTCTCTGTGCTCAGCATGTGCCCGGGGAGTTTATCTACCTTCAGGAGCTTTTTATACTCACGTTCATAGAAGAACTCTTTCTCCCCGAATGCAGGAATCAGATCATCCAACCATTGTGCATCTGAATCAAATGCTGCAAAGAAGGGTTTACCTACCCAATCGGGATTTCTTCCCTGCAAGAACTCAAGGACAAAGACTTTTTCTCCCTGCACATCGGTAATTCCCACAATCCGTACCTTTACCAGGACCGGCTGACATGCTTGGGCCTCTAACGGTACGGGCAATTCCGCTCACATGCTGATAAGCATTATTGAAGATGTGATGTGCCCGTTCAAGACTTACTCCAAAAAATGATTGAGCCCCCGTATCCCGTGCCACAAACATATAGTAAGGAATGATTCCCAGATTGACCTGCTGCTTCCACATATCGGACCAGGCGGTGGGATCGTCATTGATATGTTTGAGGAGGGGAGACTGGCTGCGTATGGTTGTGCCTGTCTCTCTGATTCGGGCAATGGCCCTCTTCACAGCATCTGTTTCAAGTTCACGTGGATGATTAATATGAGCCATCAGCGCCACATGGATTCCCCTCTTATTGACTCTGCGCAACAGATCCAGCAGATCGCCGGAATCGGGATCAGTCAGATACCTGTAGGGCCAGAATGAGAGAGACTTTGTGCCAATGCGAATGGTTTTTAATTGTGGCAGGTCTGCATCCAAAAAGGCCTTGATATATCTCTCAAGCATCTCTGTTTTCATTACCATGGGATCACCTCCGGTAATCAGGATATCTGTAATGGAAGGATTCTCTTTCAGGTAAGAAACAACCAGTTTGGTCTGTTTCATAGCGAACTTCAGCTCATTCAGACCGGTGAACTGTGGCCACCTGAAACAGAATGTGCAATAGGCATGGCAGGTCTGTCCCTGGGTTGGAAAAAAGAGCATGGTTTCGCGGTACTTATGCTGTATTCCGCTTAATACCCTGCCCTTCAGAGAGGGAATATTGTGTTCCAGCTGTCCGGCCGGATGAGGGTTCAGGTTGAGCCTTAGTTCATCAATATATGTGGACAGATCGGCTTTGCTGGTATTTCCCTCTACCATATCAGAGACGGCTTTGAACTGGCTTGGCCTGAGCATCTCTCTTTGCGGGAAATTAAGTATATACATGGGATCTTCCAGGTAATTGTCCCAATCAATCAACTCATTTACCACGTAGTTATTGGTCTTAAAAGGCAGTACTTCTGATACTATTTTTATTGATTGGATCTGTTCCTGGCTTAGTCTTCCGTATGTAGGTAATTTATCTAGATTATGTCTTGCGTATGCCTGATATTTCATAAGAACTTCTTTTGGGATTTGCCGGAGGCATATTTTCCGGGGACACACAATATACGAAAAATCAGGGAAAAATAAAAGTAAAGCCCAGGTCCGACAGGCAGTATCAGTCTGAAATGATGGGAGTTACCTCAATAATTCGAGCCTGCTGGCATCCAGTCTTAGGAATATAAAAAGAAACATGGTAAAGGTCCAGAGTGAGGATCCCCCGTAAGAAAAAAACGGTAAGGGGATCCCGATCACTGGAAGCAATCCAATGGTCATTCCGATATTGACTACAAAGTGAATAAGCATGACCGAAATAAATCCGTAGCCGAAGATCCGGCTAAAGGAGGATCGTTGTCTTTCTGCCAGGAAAATCATCCGTAAAAGGAAACCAACATAGAGCAGGATCACAAAGGTGGTGCCCAGGAAGCCCCACTCTTCCCCCACCGTACAGAAGATGAAATCGGTACTCTGCTCCGGAACAAAATGAAGCTTGGTCTGGGTACCGTTCAGGTAGCCCTTCCCTGAAAAACCTCCTGATCCAATGGCAATTTTAGACTGGTTTACATTGTATCCCACGCCCTGGGGATCATCCTCTATCCCAAGGGTTACATAGATCCTGTGTTGCTGGTGAGGCTTCAGAATATTGTTCATGGCGTAGTCCACTGAAATAATAAACAAAATGGATACGAAGAGCCCTACCAGGATCTTCATCTGGATATATTCGCGCATGCGGAAACCTTTTACGGTGATTACCAGTGCAACGGGGGCCATGGCAGCCAGTCCCATTAAGAACAGGGAGAATTCAGTTTTAAGAAGATAGTTCATACCATAAATGATGGCAAAGGAAATAGCCAGTATGAGCCCATTTACCATGCCTTTCTTGAAAGACCGCGCCACTACCATGTAGATAATCAGGGTAACTATGACCAGGATTAGAAGGATCAATGCTTTATCAAGAAGGAGGGTTGTAATAAACAGTAGTGCCAGCGCGACCAGCATCAGCATGGCATTGGCCGAAAAGCCTTCACGGAACAGGACCAGGATGAAAGCTGAATAGACCAGGACTGATCCCAGGTCGGGTTGTAGTATAATCAACATAGGAGGAGCTGCAATAATAGCCAGGGCTTTCACGAGGTGCCAGAACTTCCTGATATTGTAATTGTGAGAGGTTAGCAAGTTGGCAAGGGCGAGCGCTGTAATTGGTTTGGCAAACTCGGCGGGCTGAAGTTGAAATCCACCAATAACAAACCAGCTTTTGGCACCATTGATCTCTGTCCCAAACACCAGGACCGCCAGCAGGACCCCCAGCAGGAGCAGGTAAAGAAGGTAGGAGAAGTAGATATAGAACTTGGCATCCAGGACCAGCATGAGCATGGCCAGCAAAAGGGAGGCCCCAATCCAGATCAGTTGCTTGCCAAATCGTTGTGACAGGTCAAAAATACCACCATCTGCTTCCATGATGTTGGCAGAGTATATATTCATCCATCCAAAACCGATCATCACTATCCAGAGCAGAATCGAGAGCCAGTCCAGGTTTGCAATTGTGCTATTCCTCTGTACCATTTAAAGTATCTTTCTTTATGCTTGGAGCCGCTGGTTGTACAAGCTGCATCACCCAGTTCTCATACCATGTTCTTTTCACCTCTCCCGTAAGGTATTTTTCAATCATCAGGCTTGCTATCGGGGCTGCATAGGTGGTCCCAAAGCCCTGGTTTTCCACATATACAGCAATTGCAATTTTCGGATTTTCCTTTGGAGCAAATGCAATGAATATGGAGTGATCATTTCCATGTGGATTCTCTGCGGTCCCGGTTTTACCGCAAACCGTAATCCCTTCGATCCTGGCATTTCTCGCAGTTGACCCGGGCCCACCATTTATCACCAGGTCCATCCCATCTACTATAGGGCCATAACTGGAAGTGTCAATGGTGGTAAAGTGCTTTTCAAGGTAAGTATCCTCGATGGATTCTTCTCCTTCAATATCCCTGACCAGGTGTGGGGTAATATAATAGCCCCTGTTGGCTATGGTGGCAGTCATGTTGGCCATCTGGATGGGAGTTACAAGAAGCTCTCCCTGCCCGATGGCCAGGGAACGAATGGTAACGTAGTTCCAGTGGTTCTCGCCGTATATCCTGTTATAGTAGTCCGCGTCGGGTATGTTTCCGTTTAGTTCATTGGTCAGTTCGATACCCAGTGGTTGTGTGAAGCCCATGGACAGTAGGTGCTGGCGCCAGTTACTGTAAGCTTCAGCTGTTGAAGAGAATTTAACATCCTGCAGAATGCTTTTCAGGACATTAATAAAGTAAGTGTTACAGGAGTTCTGTATGGCTTCGATAAGGTTCAGTGGTGTTTCATGAAGGTGGCATCCTGTGTGAATATTGCCAATATAAAATCCATAGTAACAATGGTGTTCGGTCCTTGTTGATATCACTTTTTCCTGGAGCCCAATGAGGGCCATTATGGTTTTAAATGTGGAGCCCGGAGGGTACTGTGCCATCAGAGCCCTGTTAAAAAGAGGATTTAAGGTGTCGGTGGCCAGCTTGCCAAATTCCACTCCCACGTTCCTGCCCACAAGAAGTTCCGGAGAATAGGTGGGAGCGCTTATCAGTGCGAGTACCTCTCCAGTGCCGGGTTCAATGGCAACCACACTTCCCACATATGGTGACATAAGCTTTTCCCCATACTCCTGAAGCTCCATATCCAGTGTGGTGGTCAGGTTATTACCCACCTCTACAATTTCATCCAGTCTGCCTTCCTGGTATGATTCAATGGTCTGGTTATGTACATCCTTCAGGAAGATATTCTTCCCTTTTTGTCCCCTCAAATACTCCTCATAGGCCTTTTCAACACCGGAAACACCAATATAATCTCCAAGCTGGTAATAGGAATCATTGTCCAGTATGTTCTGATCCACCTCTCCCACATAGCCAAGGGCGTGTGAGGCGATGGGACTGGTATACTCCCTGAGGGTCCGGGTCTGTACATACAATCCGGGAAACTGAAACATTTTTTCCTGGAGCAGGGCCGCATTTTCATAGCTGACCTGTTTCATAAAGACCGAAGGTACCCGGTTGGAGTAGGACCTGGCCGACTGCAACCGGGCTATAACACTTTCACGTGAAATTTTAAGTATTCCACATAGTTCTGTGGTATCGAAAGGCTCAAGCAAGCGGGGCGTTACCATGATATCATAGGCGGCCTTGTTGTACACCATGATTTTTCCGTTCCGATCGTAGATTAAGCCCCTGGCCGGGTAGATGGTCCTAACGCTCTGGGCATTGCTCAGGGCATACTGCTCAAAGGACTTATCGATTACCTGGATCTGGAAAAGACGGATCAGAAACAGGAGTCCCACCAGGATGATCGCTATTGCAAAAACATACCTTCTGTCCGTATATTGGTTCATTTATTTTCGGAATACAAAATACTGACTGAGTACAATGGTTGAGGTGGAGAGGATTGTACTCAGAATTACCCGGAGCAAGGTACTGAAAAATAGCTTCAACTGGAATACCTCCAGGTAGAAGAGGGCCAGGTGATGGATTAATACAATGATCAGGGTATACTTCAGAAACCAGAGAAAACCATAGTAGTGGATCCGCGGGTATGTTTCGGGCTCATATCCGTCACGTGAGGCCAGCAGGTCAAGCAAATAGGGTCTGACATAGGCAATTAGTACACTTGCTGCAGTATGCATTCCCAGGGTTCCGGTGAAGAGATCCATGGCCAGACCAAGCGCAAAGCCCGATACCAGCTGGATCCACCTGGGTGTTTCAAAGGGCATCAGGAGGATGAACAGGAGATAGATATAGGGAATCATATACCCATTGATCATCACATTGTCCATGACCAGCACCTGGAAAAGGATTACCACAACAAAACGGAAGATATTTCTGGCAAGGATATACATTATCTGTTCTGTTTTTCCAGGTTTAGTTGCTCCTCCTGCCGGTAGTTCCGGATAACATTTACGTGATACAGGTTCTGAAAATTGGTAAAGAGTTCCACCCTGATATCATAAAAATTACCTTTTTCCAATGAGAAGGATTCAATCTTCCCAACCTCGATTCCTTCCGGGAAGATGGATGAAAATCCGCTGGTCAGGATGGTATCACCCTCCGACAGATCCACATGAAAGGGTATTTCGGTGAGTACTGCATATCGCGGAGATAAACCATCCCACTGGAGTATGCCTGCAGAATTGTTGGATTTGATCTTGGCACTTAACCTGAATTCCCTGTTTATAACCGGGATTACCGTGGCGAAATTAGCTGAACTCTCCAGAATGATTCCAACCAGGCCCTGGTCCGAAACCACACCCATGTTTCGAAATATCCCCTGTTTCTTCCCTTTATTAATTGTCAGATAGTTATACTGTTTGTAGATGTTGTTGTTAACGATTCTGGATTGAACAAAAGAGTAGCGATGTTCCCCGATCACTTCATTTACCACAGTGGCGCTATCCAGCCTGGAGGAGACAATATCGAGCCTGTTCCTCAGCTCCGTGTTCTCTTCCACGAGTTGCTCATTTACCTCCTTCAGTGAGAAATACTCCCTGGCTCCGTCCACTTTGCTGTAGATGTATCCTGTGACCTGCCGGTTGAATCCGATAAGCTTGGATCGCTGGAAAGAGCTGCCCTGTATAATAAGGGTAATGGCAATTATTTCCAGCAACAGAAATAATAGCAGGTTGGAGTACTTCTGAATAAACCTGAGCAGTGTCCTCATATTCTATCTCAAAGCCGATCCTATCTCATAAGGAAGGGGTACTTGTCCACATTCCTAAGGGCTATCCCCGTTCCGCGTGCCACGGCCTGTAAAGGGTCCTCGGCGATATGGAAGGGGATGGAAATCTTCTCTGCAAGTCTGCGGTCCAATCCCCTGAGTAAAGCACCTCCACCTGCAAGATAGATCCCCTTGGAGACAATATCGGCATATAGTTCAGGCGGGGTTTGTTCCAGTACTGATAATATGGCAGTTTCCACTTTGGAGATTGATTTGTCAAGACAGTGACCAATCTCCTGGTATGAGATCGGTATTTCGATGGGCAGAGCAGTCATGAGATTTGGGCCCCTTACATAAAAGTCCTGTGGTGGATCATCCAACTCAGGAAGGGCAGAACCCACATTGATTTTAATCTCCTCTGCGGTCCGTTCTCCGATCTTGATGTTGTGCTGATGTCTCATGTAGGTTTGAATATCACTGGTAAATCCATCACCAGCTACCCGTATGGACTGATTGCATACAATACCTCCCAGGGCAATTACTGCTATTTCTGTGGTTCCACCTCCGATATCCACTACCATGCATCCTTCAGGCGCTTCCACATCCAGCCCGATTCCTATGGCTGCTGCCATGGGTTCGAAGATCATATAGACATCACGTCCACCTGCATGTTCAGAAGAATCCCGCACTGCACGTCGCTCCACTTCGGTACTTCCCGACGGAATACAAACCACCATTTTCAGGGAAGGAGTAAATAACCTCCGTTTGGTATTAATCATTTTGATCATACCCCTGATCATCAGTTCGGCAGCCTGGAAATCGGCAATTACCCCATCGCGCAGGGGTCTGATGGTTTTGATATCTTCATGGGTCTTGCCATGCATCTGCCTGGCTTTTTCACCAATAGCTATCAGTTTTCCTGTGTGTTGATCTATGGCCACAATGGAAGGCTCATTTACAACCACTTTATCATTGTGTATAATGATCGTATTGGCGGTTCCCAGGTCAATGGCAAGTTCCTGTTGGAATGAAAACAATCCCATAAAATTTCTTTCTTATTGGTTAATGTTTAAAATGTCTGATACCTGTGAATACCATGGCCATGCCATTGGCATCACAGAAATCGATGGAATCCTGGTCTCGTACTGAACCTCCGGGCTGAACAACTGCCCTGATTCCCGCTTCATATGCAATTTCCACACTATCTGCAAAGGGGAAAAAGGCATCTGATGCCATAACGGCCCCCTCCAGGTCAAATTCAAAATGCAAAGCTTTTTCAATACTCTGTTTCAAGGCATCCACCCTGGAAGTCTGGCCTACACCTGAAGCCACCAGTTGCTGATCCTTGGCAAGTACGATAGTATTGGATTTGGTATGCTTACAAATTTTATTGGCAAAGACCAGGTCGGCCAGCTGTTCCGGACTGGCCAATTTAGTAGTTGCCGGGTTCATTTCTTCTTCTGTCTCGGTCGAAAGATCGCGGTCCTGAACCAGTATTCCATTTAGCGCAGTACGAATGGTCACATCGGCGGTCTCGCTGTTCTTTTGAATCAGGATAATTCGGTTCTTTTTCTGTTGAAGTACCTTCAAGGCTTCTTCATCATAGGAGGGAGCAATAGCCACCTCGAAAAAGATACGGTTCATCTCCTCTGCCGTCTCCAGGTCAATCTCTCTGTTGGTGATCAGGACTCCCCCGAAAGCCGAAACCGGGTCTCCGGCAAGTGCATCTTTCCATGCATCCACAAGCTTCTCCCGTGAGGCCAGACCACATGCATTGTTATGCTTCATGATCGCAAAGGTAGTCTTCTCAAACTCTTTGATCAGTCCCACGGCAGCATCAATATCCAGCAGGTTGTTGTAAGAGATTTCCTTTCCATGCACTTGTTGGAACATTTCCTCGAGATCCCCAAAGAAGTGGCCCTGTTGATGCGGGTTCTCTCCGTAACGTAACTTCCTTGACTCAGGCTGACTTACCTTCAGGGCACTCATCTGGTCCCCGTCGAAGAACTTAAATATCTCGGAATCATAATGTGAAGAGACATTAAAAGCTTCTTTGGCAAATACTAAGCGTTCCTCCAGGCTGGACCTTCCCTTACCCGACTCCATAAGCGACAGAAAGGGGGCATACTGATCCCGGGAAGCAAGCACAAGCACATCTTTGTAATTCTTGGCAGCGGCCCTGATCAGGCTGATACCGCCAATATCAATCTTTTCGATTATTTCCTGGTGTTCCGCTCCAGATCGCACCGTATCTTCAAAAGGGTAGAGGTCCACAATGACCAGGTCAATCTCCGGGATCTGGTATTCATTCAATTGGGCAAGATCGCCCGATTCTTCTCTTCTGGCCAGAATTCCCCCGAAAACCTTGGGATGAAGGGTTTTTACCCGGCCGCCCAGGATGGAAGGATAACTGGTGAGATCTTCCACCGGTGTAACAGGCACTCCAAGATCACTAATAAAGGTCTGAGTTCCCCCGGTGGAGTAGATGGTGACTCCTTGTTCATGAAGTTTTCTTACCACAGGTTCCAATTCCTCTTTCGAAAAGACTGAAATTAGAGCATTACGTATTGGTTTAGTGGCGGTCATTGGTTTTTATGAATAGTTCTTCCTACTTTTAACTTTCTTTGCAAAAGAAACAGTTTCCAATGACATAAAGAAGTCAAAACGCAACAATTTATTAATGGTTATCATTCGCTTAGTTTGGGAGAGTTTGGTCATGGCTGTTCAGTCGGTTGTTGTAAACCGTCTCAGGGCCATGTTATCGCTGCTGGGAATTACCATAGGAATTTTTGCCATTATTGCAGTGTTCACCATTGTGGACTCGCTTGAGTCCAATATCCGGGAGAGTGTCAACAGCCTGGGTAGTGATGTAATTTATGTAGAGAAATGGCCATGGGCGCCGGAAGAAGGGGAGGAGTATGCCTGGTGGAAATTTATGAACAGGCCCCTGGCAACCTTGGATGAATTTGAATATATCAAAGAGAAGAGCCGCTATGCCCGGAATGTCTGTTTCCTTTCGGCAGTGGGACGAAGGATTGAATACAAGAACAACAATGCAGAAGGGACGACAGTTTTCGGGGTTACTGATGGATTCCAGGACATCCGCTCCTTTGAAGTGGAGAATGGAAGGTACTTCTCGCCCATTGAATCCAAAGCGGGCCGGAATGTGGTAGTAATTGGCAGCAAGATTGCACAGGATCTTTTTGAAGGAGCAAATCCTGTGGGAAAATACGTGGAACTGATGGGAAGAAAGGTGATGGTGATCGGGGTTCTGGAAAAGGAAGGAAAGGGAACCTTTGATGCATTTATCCTGGATGAGGTAGCCATACTGCCCCTGGAATATTACATGGGTTTCATTGATATCAGGAGCGATATGGCCAATCCCCAGATCTGGGTACAGGCCAAACGGAAGGTAAGTGTGGAGGAGCTGGATTTAGAGATTACACAGCTGCTTCGCTCTTACAGGAGACTGCAACCTTCGGAAGAGGATAACTTTGCACTGAACCAGACCAGTGTATTCAACAACATGCTGGATCGGCTTTTTGCCGTGCTGAAGATAGCCGGCTTCTTCATTGGTATTTTTTCCATTATTGTAGGCGGATTTGGGATAGCCAATATTATGTTCGTTTCCGTCAAGGAGCGTACCCATATCATTGGAATCCAGAAGGCGTTGGGAGCGAAAAAGTACTTTATTCTTCTTCAGTTCCTTTTCGAATCGATAATGCTATCGGTTGCTGGAGGGATCATTGGACTGTTAATTGTATTTATCGGCGCTTCAATCATTAGCATGTCGGGTGACTTTGTAGTTACCCTGACCATGGACAATATTGTGCTGGGCATAGGTATATCCAGTCTCATTGGATTAGTAAGTGGGATTTTCCCTGCCTGGCAGGGGGCCCGGATGGATCCGGTGGTGGCAATCAATTCCTCTTTCTGATCATAGAATCAGATAAATATTCCATAGAGGATCCTCCCCATCAGGAAATAGATAAAGAGCCCCATGATATCGTTCATGGTGGTAATAAATGGTCCGGTAGCCAGTGCAGGATCAATTTTCATCCGGTGCAGCATCAAGGGGATCAGGGTGCCGAACAGGGCAGCAAAAATAATCACCATAAAAAGCGAGATACTTACAGTAAAGGTAAGTGCCAGGTTGTGGCTGATAAAGAAGTTATAGAGAAAGAGAATACCCGATAGGATGATCCCGTTCATCAGGGAGACAATCAGCTCTTTTGCCAGTTTCCGGTAGGTACTTTCCAGGCCCAGACTGTTGCTGGCAATACCCTGCACAATGATAGCCGATGACTGGATCCCCACATTTCCTGCCATGGCTGCTATTAAGGGAATAAAAAAGGCCATTTCGGGGTTGATCTTGATATCCTCTTCAAATCTTCCAATAACAGCAGCTACCACAATACCACCAAGCAGCCCGATAATGAGCCAGGGAAGTCTGGCCCGGGATAGTCTTGCCGGCGAGTCGGTGGTTTCCACGTCGGTAGTAATACCGGAAGCCAGCTGGTAATCTTTTTCCGCTTCATCCCTGATTACATCCACCACGTCATCGATGGTTATGCGTCCCATCAGCCTGCCAATGGAGTCGGTGACCGGTAAGACAATGAGGTCATATTTTTCCATAATCTGGGCTACCTCTTCAGAATCTGTATCAGTTTGAACGCTTCTCACTTCCGCTGCATAAATATCTTTTACCCTGGTGGAGGCGCTGGCCAACAGAAGAGCTTTGAGGGAGAGTATCCCAAGCAGCACATTCTCATCACTGACCACATAGATATAGTAGATTTCGTCCAGGTCCTCAGCCTGTTTACGCATCTCCCTGATACAGGTGGCCACACCCCAGTTCTCATTTACCCGGATCAACTCCTTGGCCATGAGTCCGCCGGCAGTATCCTCATCATAGCCAAGCAGGTCAACAATATCCCCTGCCTGTTCCACATCATCGATATGGAGTAATACCTCCTGCTTCTTATCTTCCGCCAGGTCCCCAATCACATCGGCCGCATCGTCCGAATCCATATGGTCGATAAACTGGCTGGCGATGACCTCAGAGGGAATGGCTTTCAGAAATGCCTCCCTTTCGTCCTCTTCAAGTTCTACCAGCACATCCGAGGCTTTCTCGGGGTCCAGGAGAAGGTAGAGGTGGGTGGCCTCCTCCAGGGAAAGATTTTCATAGATACCGGCAATATCAGCCGGGTGAAGCTCATCCATCATGGCAAGGGCAGCGCTGTCGTTCCTTTCTCCAAGAAGCAACTTCAGTTCGTCGATATACTTACGGGTCAGTTCGGTGCTCATAACTCTGCCGTTTGTTGCGATTCAAGCCAATTGGTCAGTTCAACAAACTCATTAACCCCGAGTTGTTCAGGTCTTTTTGACAGCAATTCGCTTTCGCTGTCCAAATTTAATAAAATAGATTTGATTGAGTTCCTGATCATTTTCCTCCGCTGATTAAAAGTGGTTTTAACCACTTTGACAAAAAGCTTTTCATTACATGGCAGGCTCCAGGTAGAGTTTCTGGTAAGCCTGATCACCCCGGAGGTAACTTTAGGGGGAGGGAAGAATGATCCCGGTTTGACCGAAAACAGGTAAGTGATATCATAATAGGCCTGCAAGAGAACACTGAGTATACCATATTCTTTAGAACCCGGTGGTGAGGCAATTCGCATGGCCACCTCTTTTTGAATCATGCACACCACCGATGATACCTGCTGCCGGTATTCCAGAACCCGGAAGAAGATCTGGCTGGAAATGTTGTATGGGAAGTTGCCTATGATATGAAAGGGACCAGTGATATATTTATTAATATCCATTTTCAGAATGTCCGCTTCGATGATCCCTTTCTCCAGGACGGGCCACTTCTGTTTAAGGAATACTACAGATTCGTGATCGATTTCCACCGGCACCAGCTTTATGTCCTTTTCCAGTAAGCCTCCAGTTAGGATGCCGGTACCCGGACCAATTTCCACCACAGTAGCACCGGATGGAACATGCAGGGCATCCACAATTCTGCCCGCTACGGAAGGATCGGTCAGGAAATGCTGACCAAGATGTTTTTTAGGTCGTACCATCGATATTCAAAGTTAAAATGATTTAGGTATTTTTGACTATTAAATATTTAAGGCATGATTAAACTTCAGAATCCCTACGCAAGTTTCCCGGGATACAGCTGTTTTGGCTGCAGTCCCACCAATCCATCCGGACTGCATATGGAGTTTTTTAAAGAGGGTGATGAGCTGGTGTGTAAGTGGGATCCCAGCGAGCATTTCCAGGGGTTTCATGATATCCTGCACGGGGGGGTTCAGGCAACCATGATGGATGAAATTGCGAGCTGGGTGGTTTTTATAATGCTGGATACAGCAGGAGTAACCTTCCAGCTGAATACCCGCTTCCGTAAACCGGTTTACATCTCCAAAGGAATTATTACAGTTCGTGCAACACTGGTACAGCATCAAAAAAGGATTGCTGAAATAGAGGCCCGCCTGTATGATGGTGAGGATGTACTGTGTGCAGAGAGTCAGGCAAACTATTTTGTGATGCCGCGTGATAAAGCAGTCAGTGACATGCATTTTCCAGGCAAAGAAGCCTTTTTGAAACAGACTTAGATGAAATACGACTTTGATACTATTATCGACCGGAGAGACACAAATTGTGTGAAATACGACCTGAGGGGGAAGATCTTTGGCAAAGAGGATGTACTGCCCATGTGGGTGGCTGATATGGACTTTCCTGTGGCAGGATTTATACTTGATGCCATCAGTGACCGCTTGAAGCATCCTTTCCTTGGTTATACATTTCGTTCCGACAGCTTTACCGGAAGTGTGGCCTCATGGCTGGACCGGAGACATGCCTGGAACGTGGAGCCTGATGCTATTGGATTCAGCCCGGGGATCGTTCCCGCCCTCAATATGTGTGTGCTGGAATTTACCGATCCGGGAGATAGTGTAGTGGTACAACCGCCGGTCTATTTTCCTTTTTTCTCTGCAGTGTCAAATCACGGCAGGGAACTCTTATACAATCAGCTTGTAAAAAGGGATGGCAATTATGAAATGGACTTTGATCATCTGGAGGGCCTGTTTAAACAGGGTGTTAAGTTATTCTTTCTCTGCAATCCACATAATCCCGTTGGGAGGGCCTGGTCGCTGGAGGAACTTCAAAAGCTGGCTAATTTATGTGTAAAATATAAAGTCCTGGTGATCAGTGACGAGATCCACTCCGACCTGCTCCTGTTTGGGAACCGGCATATTCCCTTTGCTTCACTGGGCAGGGATATAGCAGATCTGACTCTGACCTGTATGGCCCCCAGCAAAACATTTAACCTGGCCGGCCTCTATACCTCGGTTATGATTGCCACTAATCCACAACTCAAGCAGAGATATGAAAAAGTCCTTGACGCAGTCCATGTGGGTGGTGATAATATCCTTGGACAGGTGGCTCTTGAAGCAGCATATACCCGGGGGGATGATTGGCTGGACCAGTTGCTGGCTTATCTTGAAGAAAATTACCGGGCCTTTTGCTCTGTGTTAAATGCTTCTGTGCCGGAGCTTCTTATCTCACCCCTGGAAGCCACCTACCTGGCATGGCTGGATCTCTCTTTTTTAAACCTTGACGATAAAGGTCTCAATGATTTTATCATTCACAGGGCTGGCCTTGGCCTGAACGATGGCCCCATGTTCGGTCCGGGTGGATCTCAGCATCAGCGTTTGAACCTGGCCACTCCAAAGAAGATTCTCCTGGAGGGGGCAGAGCGATTGGCAGCCGCTGTGCAGGGGGCTTAATCTTTTTGTATATTGTAGAATCTAAAGCGGGGTTCAATTATTTACAGATGAAGGTCAGGTTTTCTTTCACATTCAAGATTCTGTTGCCATACCTGGTACTTATGCTTCTGTTTTTCCTGATTTTTCTTGGAGTACTTCAGAAGGGGCAAAATGCAATGGTATACCTGTCTGCTGCTGGCATGGGAGGTTCGCTGCTATTTGGGATCCTTCATCATTACTGGCTGAAAAGGCCCCTTAGCCGTGTCAGTGGACTGGTGGCTCAGCTTATCCGTGGAAATTTGCCCCTATCCCGGGAAACAAAAGCAGCAGATGAGATTGGGGAGCTGGAGAGGAGTCTGGGCTTACATATTTCCAATCTCAAAGATATTGCAACTTTTTCCCGGTCCATAGCCATGGGAGACTTCACTGTCCAGCATGAGAAACTTAGTAAGGAGGACGAGCTTGGAGAAGCGCTTAATATACTGAAAGATAGCCTGATGGATTCTATAAAAGACTCTGAGTTAAGGCGAAGGGAGGAAGAACATCAAACCTGGACCGCACAGGGCCTTGCCAAGTTCAGTTCTCTTTTCAGGGAAGCGGAAGATAATCTAAAGGATCTCTCTGCACTGCTGATGAAAGAGCTGGTAAATTATACTGATGCAGATGTGGGGGCTCTCTTTATTACCAGGGATGAAGATGGTGATAAGGAGCTTTCACTGGAGATATCGGGCAGTTATGCTTTTGACAGAGAGAAAGAGATCCATCGTTCGTTCAGATTCGGCGAGGGGCTTGTGGGGAGAGCTGCTGTAGAGAAGGAGCTGATCTATGTAAGTGATCTGCCTCCCGATTATATGAAGATTCGTTCCGGCCTGGGCGAAGATGAACCCTCATCCATCCTGCTTGTTCCAGTGCTTTTGGATCAACAGGTGATGGGCGTGATGGAGCTGGCATCCCTGGGAGAGCTACCTTCACACCAGATCGAATTTATCAGGCAGCTGGCGGATGCACTGGCAACAACCCTGGCCAAGGTCAAAGCCAACCTGCAGAACAGGAGCTTGTTTGAGCAGACTAAAAAGCAGGCTGAGGCACTAGCTTCTCAGGAAAAGGTATTTAAGGAAAATATGGTACAGCTTGAGAAGGCCTATGAAATATCGGTGGCCAGGGAAGCAGAACTGAAGAAGGAGATGGAGAAACTTCGCAAAGGATTATCCTGATCCTTACCAAACATTTTGTCATACCCCTCAGAGTCAATAATGACAATATGACACCCATAATTTCGATTATAATGACAAAATGACAGCACTCCTGTTTGTTTTGGGGAATGGTACATGGTTTGACCTATGGTATCCAGATATTAAAACTCAAATACAAATAAAACAAATAGGAGGAATTATTATGTTAGCAAGAATCAACAGAAACTATGCTCCCGCTTACTGGGATGATTTTTTCAACGACAAGTTTTTTAACAATGTGAACAAAGCAACTTATAATGGTAGCAATCCTGCTGTTAATGTATCTGAAGATGACAAAGGATATACCATCGAGGTAGCTGCTCCCGGAATTGCCAGGAAGGATTTCAATCTTAAACTTGAGAATGATGTATTGACAATTTCGACTGAGAAGAAAGAAAATCAGGAGGAGAAAACCCCGAATTTTCTGCGCAGGGAATTTAACTACGAGTCATTTAAGCGGAGCTTTCAGCTTCCTGAAACCATTGACCAGGAGCATATCAAAGCCACACATGAGGCAGGGATCCTGACACTGACTCTCCCCAAAAAAGAGGAAGAAGTTCAGAATGCCCCCAGGCAAATTGAAGTGAAATAGAAGTACTTAGTGTTTAGTTTTTAGTTAGGTTAGTTGGCAGAGGCAGGGACCGGATCAGGTTCCTGCCTTTTTTTTATACTTCATTTTTCCCCAGGTCAGGACAATCACTCCCACAATGGTTATCAGTCCACCAATCAACTGTAACAACTCCGGCAGTATGGATAGATATATCACTGAACCAACAAGAACAAAAAGGCTTCGTGTGGCCTGGATAATCATGGTGCGCGAGGCTTCAATATATTTCAGGGCAGAATACTGGGCCAATCCCGTGAGGAATGGCCCTAGTAGGGATCCGATGGCCAGATTCATAGTTGCAGTTCCTGAGATGACAAAGCTCTCCTTCCGTATGATCATGGCAGCCAGCGCAAATGCAAAAATGAAGACGATGCGGTTCAGGGTAAGAATTCCGGGATGGATATCTTTGATCCTGCTTTTGGCAATTACTATACTGATGGAGGAGAAGACCGAGGAGACCAGGATCCAACCTGAGCCCTTGCCAAAGAATTCTGCTATGCTTGTATCCCTGGTATAGGTGATCAGGATTACGCCAGCAATGGTCATAATGATACCAATGGCCTCCACGCTGTTAAATCGTTCTCCCAGGAAGCGGATTCCAAATATGGTTACGAAAATGGGGGTAAGGTTGGAAAGGAAGGAGATGGTAGTGGGATTCTCTGCCAGCTGAATGGCCAGGAAAAGCAGGCTGGCGGCACCCAATTCCAGGATGCCGATAATTACCAGGGTTATGTTGGAGGCCCTGCTCAGGCCTGGAATCTTTTTAATTATTCCGGTGATGATCATGAAGGGCAGGATGTAGATCAGGGCAAAGCCAAACCAGTAGAATTGAAACTGGTAGTAGTTCACCTCCAGCAGGGCGGCTTTGGAGAAGACATAAACATTGGCCATGCCGAGGGTTGCAATGAACGCCAAAGCAATGCCCTTAACAGTTGGATTTAGCTTGGGGAATATTTCTTTCATAGGAATAAAAAAACCGGGGGAATCCCCGGTCCTTTAACATTGTATGGGATAAATTGTTTACAGCCTTGACTTGATCTTAGCAGTTTCCTTTTCAAAGCCTGGTTTCTCAAGCAGTGCGAACATATTCTTTTTGTAAGCTTCAACACCTGGTTGGTTAAAGGGATTAATCCCGAGCATATAACCGCTTATTCCACAGGCATTTTCGAAAAAGTAAAGAAGCTGGCCCAGCCAGTGAGCATTAAGTGCGGGAATGGAGATCCTTATATTGGGAACACCGCCATCCAGGTGGGCAAGGATGGTCCCCAGCTCGGCCATTTTGTTCACATGGTCGATGCTCTTTCCTTCCAGGTAGTTCAACTGGTCCAGGTTAGCCGGATCACCGGGGACGCTTACATGGTGATTGGTCTGTTCCACACTGACAACGGTTTCAAAAAGAATTCTCTCACCCTCCTGGATATATTGTCCCATGGAGTGAAGGTCGGTTGAATTATCCACAGCAGCCGGGAAAATTCCCAGGCCCTCTTTTCCTTCACTCTCTCCGTACAGCTGCTTCCACCACTCCGATACGTAGTGAAGCTTGTTATGGTAGTTCACCAGCAGCTCAATCTTCTTTCCTGAGCGGTAAAGAGCATTCCGGGTTGCTGCATAAACAGCTGCAGGGTTCTCCTCAAATGCAATAGAGGGATCGCAGCGCTTGCTCATCTCCAGCGCACCCGACACAAGCTCCCTGATATCCACGCCGCATATGGCCAGAGGAATCAATCCTACAGGAGTAAATACAGAAAACCTTCCACCCACATTATCAGGAATCACATAGCTGCGGTAGCCTTCTTCAACAGCCAGCTGCCTGAGAGCCCCTTTGCTGGAGTCGGTAACGGCAATGATCCGGTCCCTGGCCTCCTCTTTTCCCACCTTCTCTTCCAGGTGGTTTTTCAGAATCCTGAATGCAAGGGCTGGTTCGGTGGTGGTTCCTGATTTTGAAATGACTACGATGGAGTAGCTTTGCTCTTCCAGCAGTTCCAGCAATTCGTACATATAGTCCTCTCCGATATTCTGACCGGCGAAGAGCATATGCGGAGCTTTCCGCCCTTTTTTCAGATGAGAAAAATTATGAGCCAGCGCATCATTCACTGCACGGGCACCCAGGTAGGAACCTCCGATTCCAACTACCACAAGGATCTCTGTTTTTTCTTTTAGTCCGGCCACGGCCTTCTCTATATCCTCAATTTGCTGAGCTGTAATCTCCGAAGGAAGGTGGAGCCATCCCAGGTACTCATTGCCCTGTCCCTCGCCCTGGTATAGAGTGCCCTGTGCCGCCTTTGTCTCTTCAGAGAGTTTTTTGATTTCTTCTGCTGATATAAAATCGTATACCCTTGATATATCCAGTTGAATCTGTTCCATCGTACTTGTAATGTGGTTATGATTTACGCCGCAAAAGTAAGTAAAAAACTTGTTTGCAACTCCATTTGATTCGTGTGGTTTTTTTGGATTACTTATTCCTTAAAATCGCAGGTCATGACCGAGATAGAAAAATTGGACAGGATTGCCATTACTGTTAAGTCCCACAAGCTGCTCAGGCTCTTGCTTTCTGAAAACCCCGAGCTGGAGGAAATCCTTCGTAATTCCAAGAATGAGACCGAAGTGGTGGTAGGAGTCAGGGAATGGATCATGAAGAGTCTGAAAGACAGGGACAATGCTTTCCGGTTCTACCGTGCCAGCCATGCCAGCAGGGAACTTTTTGATCAACTGGAATGGCGTGATTATGCTATTGTCAGGATCCTGGATTACATCGATCATGCAGGAAAGGAATATCCCGATCTGAATCTGCGAGGTGAAATCGCGGTAAGCAATCCCCTTCGGCTTATTTGGCTGGCGGTAAACAAGGGGACAGGTGGGGCAAAACCTGATTTTTTTATGGATATGATCATGTTGTTCCGTCAGCTTCGGGGAGAGAGCCGGCAAGCCCGGTTTTCAAAGGAGCAGGTTTATGCCTGGATGGATCGTTATCCCTCAGGACTGGACCCCCGCATCATTCAGTTGAGGGAGGAAAACAAACAGCGAATCATAAAAATCCTGACCAGACAGATTGAAGAAGGAGAAGGGAAGAACTCGAGGTACTTTTTTGAGCCCCATCTCAATTCAGAACAGAAACATGATAAAATGGAGCTTTGGTGGGAGGATTACAGGTTCCATCTTCGTTTTGCAGTTCGGTCTCCCGGACTCCTGAACGAGATGCTCGACCATTCCCTGGATCCGGATACCATGAAGACACTTGAAGAAGCCTACGATGCAGGCATTCCTTTCTTTGTGAATCCTTATTATCTCTCCCTGCTACATGTGAGGGTTCCCTATTTTGCGGTGGGTGCCGACCTGGCCATCCGGTATTACGTCCTGTACAGCAAACAGCTGGTGAATGAGTTCGGAAACATTGTTGCCTGGGAAAAGGAGGACCAGGTAAAGCCCGGGAAGCCCAATGTAGCCGGATGGTTGTTACCCGACGGACATAACCTGCACCGGCGCTATCCGGAGGTTGCCATCCTGATACCCGATACAATGGGAAGGGCCTGTGGCGGTTTGTGCTCCTCTTGCCAGCGCATGTACGATTTTCAGGGGGGGAGGCTGAATTTTAACCTTGATAAGCTGGCTCCCGGCGATAAGTGGGAAGAAAAGCTGAAGAGATTGATGACTTATTTTGAAAGGGATGCGCAGCTGAAGGATATACTGATAACCGGAGGGGACGGACTCATGAGTTCCGATAAGTCCCTCAGGCTTTTACTGGACGAGATTTATATGATGGCTGTAAGAAAGAAAAAGCAGAATGAATCACTTCCGGATGGAGAAAAACTGGCTGAGATTGTGAGAGTAAGAATTGGAACCCGGCTCCCTGTTTACCTTCCCCAGAGAATTACGCTCAACCTGGTTAAGATCCTTAAAGAGTTTAAGGTCAGGGCTTCCAAAATTGGCATCAAACAGTTCATCATCCAGACCCATTTTGAGTCACCCATGGAAGTAAGCCCCCCCTCTGCCATGGCTGTCCAGAGACTCATTGCATCAGGGTGGACTGTGACCAACCAGCAGGTTTTTACAGCTGCGGCTTCCCGACGGGGACATACAGCCAAACTGAGACGAGTGCTGAACGATATTGGAGTCTTGCCTTACTATACCTTCACAGTAAAAGGATATATGGAAAACAACGCCGGTTTTGCTCCCAATGCGAGAGTGGTACAGGAGCAACTGGAAGAAAAGGTGCATGGACGTATCGAAGAACAACATTACGAAGCCATCAGGAAATTCCGGGAAAAGTCCACAATGATGGTTGAGAATATTGAAGCGCTCCGGCGTAATGCGTCTTTGCCTTTCCTGGCCACGGACAGAAATGTACTGAACCTGCCGGGCGTAGGCAAGAGCCTTACATACAGGGTTATAGGAATTACACGTTATGGCAGGAGGATTCTTGAATTCGATCATGATGAGACCCGGAACCACAGTCCCATTATTCAGAAAATGGGCAAGGTTATCATCATAGAATCCAAGTCCATTCATGAGTACCTGCATCAGTTGGAGGAAATGGGAGAGGAGATAGAGGACTATAATGGTTTATATGGTTACTCCCTGGGTCAGACGGAACACAGAATTCCAATCTATGAGTACCCGGAGTATAATTTCAAGACTACCGGGGCCATATCCAACCTGGAAATTTGATCCCGGGATTGGAATTTAATTTTTATCTTGGGCACTTACTTTAACTTTAATTTTCGTAATGATGAAGAGCTTAAAAGCATCCATTGCATTAGCAACGATTTCCTTATTCTGTATATCTGTACAGGCCCAGAAAATGGGAATGGAGTCCATTAATAAACACGATCTGAAGATGCATATGCTCTTTCTTGCCTCTGATGAGCTGGAGGGACGTGATACTGGCGAACCAGGTTTACAGGTGGCAGCGCGCTACCTGGCTGTTCAGGCAGAACAACTGGGGCTCCAGGCCCTTGATGCAGATAAAGATTATATGCAAGCCTATCTGATTGCGGAAAAAGACTATGACAGGGAAAAGAGCGGCATTAATATTACCAGTGCAGATGGTGCTGTTGAGCTTAGTAAAGATCCCTTTTATATCTTTCCTCCTCCCGCCGGAGATCAAACAATTATTGAGGGAGAGGTCGTCTTTGCCGGATACGGGATTAATGACGAGGAGCATGCATATAATGATTTTGAGAATATCGATATAGAGGACAAGGTGGTGCTGATTATGAACCGGGCTCCCCTGAATGAAGAGGGAACCGAGACCCTGTTTGATAATGATAAGTGGAGCGATATGCAGAATTTCCAGTATAAGCTACGGTATATATACTCCCAGAAGCCAAAGGCCGTATTGATGGTTATGGATCCCAAGTCGGGCATGCAGTCCATCGAAGATATTAGTCCGGCCGTGGCAAAATACCTCAGCAGGTCCAGGGAACTCAAAACAGAAGATGAGGAGAAGGTAGCCACAGCCGGGAACGGGCCCTTATTCCCCAGTATGGTGTTGATTCATCGTAATGTGGCTGATAACTTACTGGCATCCGCTGGAAAGAATCTGAAGGATCTTCAATTTGAAATTGACCGGAACCTGGAACCCCAATCCTTTCAGCTGGAAGGGACAAGTGTGAAGATTGAACTCCACATGGAAGGCAATGATCTGGAGGTATTCAACGTATTTGGTATGATTGAAGGGAGCGACCCGGTTCTGAAAGATGAGATGGTAATCTACGTGGCCCATTATGATCATGTGGGGACCGATGGAATGGGAGGTGTGTTTAATGGTGCCGACGACAATGCATCGGGAACCGTGGCATTGATTGAGATTGCCGAAGCTTTTGAGATGGAGAATGAAAAGCCTAAAAGAAGTATAGGTATACTCTGGGTGTCTGCCGAGGAGATTGGACTTTTTGGTTCACAGTATTTTGCTGAACACCCCCTGGTCCCAAAAGAAAACATAGCTGCTGTGATCAATCTCGATATGGTGGGCAGGACCAAAACAGCTGAGGACGAGCTTAGTGAGCGATCCGGCCTGACCATCCAGTCAGCCGATTCGGTGAAGGTTATCGGTGGACTGCAGAGCGAAGTATTGATGAAGATCAATAAGAAGTCGCTGAAGGAAGCAGGTCTGGTGGGGAACTACCAGTATAATAATCTGACAGACCCCAATCGTTATTTTTACCGGAGCGACCATATTAACTTCGCCAGGCAGGATATACCAATCCTTTTCTATTCAACGGGAACCCACCGCGATTACCATATGATAAGCGATGAGGAAGATGCCATTGATTATGATAAATTCCTCAAGATGACCCGCTTCTGCTATAAAGTTGGATTTAATGTGGCTCAGCACAAAGGCCCCATCGAGGTGGACAAACCCATGTCGACCTGGTAGCTCCTTACAGCGGTTGCAGATAGATGTTCCTGAACTGCAGGGGAGCCCCCTCCGACTGCAGGGCAATATTTCCTTCGGTCAGGGTCATATCGGTTCCTGTGTTTTGCAGAACACCATTCACATATAACTCCAGGGTTCCACCCAGGGAGGTAATGTCATAGCTGTTCCATTCACCTGCAGCTTTCTCACTGCTTTCTTCAAATTTTGGAATAGACAGGTAGCGACGCTCTTCGGAGGTGACCATGTAGGTGGAGTCCTTAACGCTTATACTGGCTCCTTTGCCCATGAGTACGATGTCGCCTGCGTTGCCATTTTTTAACTGGGCTTCGACGCAATGTGGAAAGATTATTTCCTTGCCCTGGACATTGATCAGTACACCGCTGTTGGAGGGCTCATCGGTCCATTTCCACTCCACGTGAAGCTTGTAATTGCTGTACGACTCTTTTGTCCGGATATAGCCAAAAGGTGCCCCGAGGGTATGCATCACGCCATCTTCCACATAGAAGAGGTCCTTGGGTTCCCCGTCTTCACTGTCAACCACAATGTTCCAGTTATCCAGGTCCTGCCCGTTAAATAGTTCGATTTTCTTTTCAGAGTTGCAGGAGAGGATTGCCAGGCTGAGGCATAAGAGTGCAGCTGACTTCAATAATGTTTTCATAGTTTAAGGATTTCGTTTTTTATGATTGTTAATATACTTCCGGAATAAAGGTTTGGTCCGATAGCGGTGGCCTCACATATCCCTCCATGGAGATGGGAGAAAGATTGATCTTTTTGTGCTTGATCTCCTCGTAGGGGATCATGGAGAGGAGATGGTGAATGGTATTGAGCCGGGCCCGCCTCTTATCATCCGCATTGACCACAAACCATGGTGCCGTTTTGGTATCGGTATAGGAGAACATTTCATCCTTGGCTTTACTGTATTCGATCCACCTGCTTCTGGATTCCAGGTCCATGGGACTGAATTTCCAGCGCTTCAGAGGGTCGGAGATCCGCTCGCGGAACCTGTGTTCCTGCTCTTCATCGCTTACCGAGAACCAGTATTTTACCAGGATAATACCCGAGTGGATAAGCATTTCTTCGAAGCGGGGACAGGAACGCAGGAAATCCCAGTATTCATCTTCTGTACAGAAGCCCATTACATGTTCCACCCCGGCACGGTTGTACCAGCTGCGGTCGAACAGAACAATCTCTCCCTCTGCAGGGAGATGGGTCACATAGCGCTGAAAGTACCATTGGGTTTTTTCACGTTCAGTGGGTACCCCCAGAGCAACCACCCGGCATATCCTGGGATTCAGGCGCTGGGTGATTCGCTTAATCACGCCACCCTTACCGGCCGCATCGCGGCCTTCGAAAATGACTACTACCCGAAGGTTCTTTGCCTTTACCCACTCGTGGAGTTTTACCAGCTCCAACTGCAGATGTTCCAGTTCTTTGAAATAAAACTTTTTCTCGAGCCTGGTTCTGCTCGAAGCACTTTCGGATTCAGCAGACTTTTTTTGTTTTTGACTTTTACTCATAGCGAAGAACAGGTGTATGAGTAAATTTATAAAAAATAAGGTAGGATTCAATCTACAAACCAGAAGAGGCCATCTTTTTTAAGACGGCCTCTCCATGCTAAATGTACTTCTGTATGCTTCTGCCGTACCTATTTTGCCTTCCTCGCAACACTTGTATGCGTATAGGCAATAAGTTCGTTATAACTGGATTGCAGTTTTAAGGCAGCTTCCTCTGAACCTTCCTGATCTACCAGGGCCTTCCACCAGGTTTCACCTGCCGGATTCCACTTCCCCTGAAGGTCAGCCGGCCCGTCTTGAAGCTTCCAGGTAACGACCACATCATATTTTCCGGATTCAAACCAGTAGATCACCGGTGCGGGAATCCCGGCCTTTTCTGAAGCAGCTTCAAATTTTTGGATTAATTCTTTTGCGTTATCAACGGTACCGGGCTTATAATCGATAACAGTAATCGTATGCCACATGACATCAGCCTTTGCAGGAGGAGTAGGTTCTTCAGGGTGAGCTAGAAGGATCGCACTGATAAACACGGGAACGATAAGAGCAATAATTTTCTTCATAACAGGACCAACTAATGTAGTGTTCTATTTAGACACAATTTAAATAGAAATGTTCACGCTTCCTGTTAAGAAGAAGTTAAAAAATTGGATTGTAAGGACTTAGAAATTTTTTGGAAAATCGTTGGTTCCAAAAAGGCGATCGCCTGCATCGCCCAGACCGGGTACAATATATCCCAGTTCGTTCAAACCATCATCAAGAGCAGCAAGGAATACTTCCACATCCGGATGATCCCTGGTGACCCGTTTAAGTCCTTCGGGAGCCCCAACGATACAAACCAGTTTCAGATCAGTAGCCCCTTCGCTTTTCAGTTTATCAAGTGTTGCGCTGGCACTTCCTCCGGTGGCCAGCATGGGATCCAGAACCAGGACCACTGCCTTCTTCATCCGGTAGGGAAACTTGGCATAATAACTTTGAGGCTGAAGGGTATCATGATCGCGGTACATGCCCACATGCCCGATTTTAGCTGTGGGGATCAGGCTGGTAATTCCATCCACCATTCCAAGTCCGGCCCTGAGCACAGGTATTAGTACAATATCCCTGGAAAGTTCACTGCATTCACAGCGCATCATCGGAGTTTCGACCTCGGTTTTACGCAAGGGGATATCCCTGGTAATCTCATAGGCCATAAGTCCTGCTATCTCATTGACGTTTTCACGAAACTCCTTGGTGCCTGTAAGCTTGTTTCGTATATGGGTCAGTTTGTGCTGAATCAGGGGATGGTCGACGATGCGATGCATGGAAGCTATTGTTTAAAGACTGATGGATCAGTTTCTCTCTTCCCTCCCTTGAAAGCTGCCACAAAAGCCTGCTTGAATCCTGAATTTAAGCACTTTAGCCTGAAAGCATTTGCCTCTTCCAATGAATCGAACTTCCCTACGGTAATCCTGTAGGATCCCATGTAAAAATATTCGTAGGTATCGAAACTCCTTCCTTCGACAAATACAGTAGGAAAGCTGTTTTCATACAGACTTGATATGATCTGGACCCTGAAAACCACCTCATCTGTGTCCTGGCTCACCATGGGTTCAGGCTTCACTTCTGGTTCCTGGTTCCTTGGGGGTGCAGCCGTTACCTGGGATGCAGGATCGGCCATCTCCTGCATAATCATTGAAATATCGCTGGCGGAAGTTTCTTCCCGGAGGGTGATTTTCATGGCTATGCCTTTCGATTCGGCAGGCTGGGACCTGGAGAACAGGGCCATTTGTTTCAGGGGATGAATAGAGAATCCCATTTCGTTATTGGGACCATTGATGGCTAAACCAAGGTTCCTGGGCGAGCCCCAACCCGCTCCGTTGAAGGGGCAGAAATAGATATCAAATCCACCATATCCTGAATGCCCTGTGGAGGAAAACCAGAGATTATTCAACTTATCAAGAAAAGGGAACCACTCATGACCGTTCGAATTAATTGCTGCTCCAAGATTCTGCGGCCCGGACCAACCTTCGTCTGTTAAACGTGTGACAAAAAGATCCAGCCCACCACTGGTTGGCAGCCGGTCGGAAGAAAATACCATAATCGAACCATCCGTTGAGACCGCGGGATGAAGATTCCTTGAGGGATCGTTGGTGAATGAAGCCTGGGTGGTAGCTGTTACTTCATCACCCGCAATAATCACTTCGAATATCTTCTCCATATATTGCTGATCATCGCCCACAACAGCCCTGGTAAAGTATCCACGGCTGTAGTCGCCCGTAAAAGAAAGAGCAGCAGGGGAGCAACTTATATCTTTATTGTTAAACAGGGGCCGGCTGGATTCCGTTTCGGGTCTGTCTGAAGAAGCCAGATAAACGATCTCCTCGCCGGGTTTCAGGTAGAGAATTCCATCCTGGTAAAAGGCCACATCGTAACAGAGGCCTGATAATTCCAAATCAAGAGCCTCTATCAGAAGCTGTTCTCCAGGTTGTAGTGCAGCATTTCGGGAGCTGTGAAAATCGGGATTTGTACTCAGAAGGAGTGAACAGACTGCAATCAGGTATGATGTAACCACATTCATTTGAACAAGATGATTAGTATTCTGTTATCTGAAATAGAATTGGTGGTATCTCCAAAGATATATGATTTTATATGAAATTTTTTATTCATTCCACTTTTTCCTAAATTGTAACGTTTGTAACTTATATACACTATAATTAAATCCTTTGATCATGAAAAAGGCAATGTATCAACACGTAAGATTATTTATAATTGGATTACTAAGTACCTCTTTGATACTGCTTTCGGCTTGCAATACCTCGCCGAAGAAGCAGGAAATTGGTGTTCCGGGGCCTGAAGAGCTCAAAGAAAGAGAGGATGTTGTGAGTGATCTGTCGGGCTATCCAATTCCAACCTCCTATGATATTACAAAGCTGATATATCAATCAGGGGCGCCTTATATACTGTCCCTTTCCAATGGCCCGGAAAAAGCAGGAGAGTATATCACTCAACGTGACAAGGTGCTTAATCTTGGTGTATATGCTGCGGATCTTTGCTATGCGACTACCTATATGATGAAGCAGGGGACCATGAATTACCTGGAGGCTTCCAAAACCCTGATTGAAGATCTTGGGATTTCCACCACCTTCAATATTACATATGCTGAGCGCATTGAAGAAAATATCGACAACCGTGATTCTTTGATCCAGATCGTTACGGAATCCTTTGATGATACCTGGAATTATCTGGTTGAAAATCAGCAGGATATTATGGCCCGCCTGGTGGTTTGCGGAAGCTGGATAGAAGGGATTTACATCACTACCAATGTTGCTGCAAAAGCCATTGACAATACAGCTTTCCTTGAGGCACTGGCAAGGCAGAAGAATTCTCTGAATGAGCTGGTAACTTTGCTGGAACCGGTTAAAGATGTTGAGGAAGTAGCTGATTTGTATGAAGGATTATCTGAAATCCAGGAATACTATGAAGGTGTTGGCGATATCATGACCGATGAACAGTTAAAAATAGTTTCAGAGAAGGTCGACAGACTGCGCGCAAGCATTGTCTAGCAACGATTGAAGATCCTCGGAGCAAGCTCCAGGGGATCTTCGATTATTTGTAAATTTATCAGCCGGAAAAGGCTGACAGACATAATGAAAGAGGCCGTATTAAATGCACTGCTTCAGCTTTTTGCTATAATAGCCAATGTATCAGAAGATGGTGTTTCTTTCAAAGCGAGGTCCATAGTTAAGACTTTTCTTAGGCAACACCTGAAAACCAACCTGATAAATAAATATCTGGTTGTGTTTGATAGTTACCTGGAGATACACCATCCGCTTCTCTTTGGTGGAGGTATTACACATCACAGACAGACCCTTTCCGATTCGGAAAAGCTGAAATGTATTACTGAAGAGATTAACAGGAGTCTGATGCAAAGAGAAAAATTCATTGTTTTTCTCCGACTGGTGGAATTCATCAATGAAGATGATGTGATGACCTCCAGAGAACTTGCCTTTATCAGAACTGTTGCCGATTCCTTCAATATCTCCAGAAAAGAGCACGACAATACCAAGAATTTTGTATTGAATGCCTGTGACGCCTGTGATAAGGAGCGGATCATGATTATCGACAGCAAAAAGCTGCCATTTGTCGAAGGGATTGGTCATATAAGGCAGAAGGAGCTGGAAGGCAGAATTGTGATTCTGCACCATGCCAGTACAGACACCTATGTATTCCGCTACATGGGTCAGATGAATCTGTTTCTGAACGGACAACCCATAGTGCCGGAACGTATTGAGTTACTGGATCAGGGTTCACTGATAACAGGGGCCATGATCAGTCCTGTTTACTACAGTGATATTTCCAGAAAATTTCACCATGCCAGGGCGGCTACAAAGATATCTTTTGTGGCCAGGGATATTGAGTACCAGTTTAAGAACAGCACAAAAGGGATCCGGAAATTCACCTTTAGTAAAGAGTCGGGCAATCTGATTGGCATCATGGGAGGAAGCGGTGCAGGGAAGTCAACCTTGCTGAATATATTTTGTGGCAAGCTTAAACCGCAATCTGGAAAGATTACAATCAATGGCTATGATATCCACAAAGAGGAGTCAATGATCGAAGGGATCATCGGTTTTGTTCCACAGGATGACCTTTTGATGGAAGAGTTGACAGTTTTCTCGAATCTTTATCTGAACGCAAAACTTTGCCTGAGTAACCTGTCTGAAGATGATTTGTTAAGGAGGGTCAACCAGGTACTAACTGATCTTGACCTGGAGGAGATCAAATACCTGAAAGTGGGTAGTCCTTTAAATAAATTTATCAGTGGGGGGCAAAGGAAGCGGCTGAATATTGCCCTGGAGCTGATCAGGGAACCGGCAGTATTATTTGTGGATGAGCCCACCTCCGGGCTCTCTTCCATGGGGTCAGAAAAGGTAATGTGGCTCTTGAAGGAGCAGGCTTTGAAAGGCAGGTTGGTGATTGTCAATATTCATCAGCCCTATTCAGATATTTATAAGCTGTTTGACCGCTTCCTGGTACTTGATAAGGATGGTCATGTGATTTACAAGGGAAATCCCATTGACGCCATTACATATTTTAAGGAGCTCAGCAATTATGTAAATGCAGATGTGGGACATTGTGAGTCCTGTGGGAATGTGATGCCTGAGCAGATCCTGAAGATGGTTGAGGCCAGGCAGATAGATGAGTATGGCAAAGTCACCAGTGAACGTAAGGTGTCGCCTGAAGAGTGGTATGATATTTACAGAGACAGGATTGAGTCGAAACAGAAGATTAAAAGCAAGAAGAAGGCTTTGCCCAAACGGGATTTTCAAATACCAGGCTCTCTGAAACAATTTGCTATATTCTTCTATCGGAATATACTCCGCAAGTTGACCAACCGGCAGTATTTGTTAATCAATTTTCTGGAGGCCCCTTTGCTTGCCTTGATCAGCGCCTGGTTTATCCGTTATACAAGTGATTTGTCCCCTGCAGCGGAATATGTCTTCAGGGAAAATGTAAATCTCCCCGTGTATATGTTTATAGGGATTATTATCTCCATGTTCATGGGCTTAATGGTAAGTGTCAAGGAGATTTTCATGGATCGAAAGATCCAGGAAAGAGAGTCCTTTCTTCGTCTTAGCCGTCTTTCATATTTGCATTCAACAATCATTGTATTGTTTATTATTTCAGCCATCCAGACCTTTTCATTTGTGCTGGTTGGAAATCTCATCCTGGAAATTAAAGGGATGCTTTTTCACTACTGGGCCATATTCTTTACCGTATCGTGCCTGGCCAATGTGATCGGTTTGAATATTTCGGCCGGACTCAATTCGGTGGGGACGGGCTATATCGTGATTCCATTTATCATAGTACCCCAGCTTCTTTTCAGTGGTGTGATGATTCCCTTCGACCGGCTTAATAATCTTTATGATCACCCTGAATATGTACCCATCATTGGAGAGTTGATGCCATCGCGATGGGCGTATGAGGCTGTGGCTGTGCACCAGTTTAAGGGGAACATGTTTACCAGGGAGTTTTTTGAGTTTGACCAGGATATATACAACATATCCTATCAGGCCTTCCGGGTTCAGTATATTGAGGCGACTATCGATAATATCAGGCATAATACTTCAGGAGGAACTGTTCCCGAATCCTTTGCCGCAGATCTGAAACTGGTTCAAAACGAATTAAATGATTTAAGCAGTATGGGTTTGGTGACATCATTTGGATCTCCTGAAGGCTTTACACGCTCCGGTTTTAATGAAGCAGTGTATAAAACGGCAATTGACTCACTGAAGCGTGTTAAGCAGATTTTAAACTGGCAAAACAGTAAAGCCAGTCAGTTGAAGAACCGACATGTTTCCACCATGCTTGAAGCATGGAAGGGAGAGGATAATTTTGTGGAAATAAAGAAGAGGTATACCAATGAAAGGCTGGAGCAATTGCTCGAAAAAAATGACCAGTTTGTATCTGTTTGGAACAATCATCTGATCCGTAAATCCGGACCGATCTACCAGGTACCGCGCTCGAGGGTAGCCCGGGCTCAACTTTTTTCTCCCGTAAAAAGAGTTGGTTCTCTCTCTTTTGACACTTATTGGTTCAACCTGGTGGTAATCTGGTTATCAGCTCTTGTTCTATACCTTGCTCTCGTATTCGACCTGCTGCGGCGTATTGTTAACTGGAACCAGATCCGTAAACTACGGAAAAACAGGTAGTGTTTGTCTCATTACTCCTTTTTTATTTATCTTACAAGATCAAGGCTTATTTAAATAACAATGATATGAAAAAACAGATTGTTCTTTTCCTTGCGACTGGGGTCCTTTTTTTATTCTTTCAGTCTTTTAGTCCGGATGCTCCGCCAGAAAGCATATTTCCGGATGAGATCACCAACATTCTTAAGACTTCCTGTTATGATTGTCACTTCACCGGAGCCAGCTCGGAGAAGGCATTGAAAGCTGTTAATTTTGCACAGTGGGAAGAATACAGACTGACCAAGCAAATTGGCCTGTTGGGAGATATTGGCAAAATGGTAGAAGAGAAAAAGATGCCTCCAGGGAAGTACCTGGAAAATAAGCCAGAGGCTGCTTTGTCAGAAGAACAGATAAAGCAACTGGCAGATTGGACCAAGCAGGAATCTGACAAACTGATGCAGGCAAACTGATGGGCAGGAGATTTAAGCTTGCAGGGCTTGGACTGATCGTTGTATTGATTCTGCTGCAATTTTTCCAGCCCGATCGAAACAGTGCTCCTCCTGATCCCGAGCTGGATATGCTGACTTTGCTAGCGCCCCCGGAGCATATTGCAGATAATATCAGGAAAGCCTGTTACGACTGTCATTCCAACCAGACAGCCTACCCGTGGTACAGCAGAATTTCGCCCGTTTCATGGTATCTGAATAAACATATTTTGAAGGGCAAAGAGGAATTGAACTTTAGCGATTACGGGCAACTGGATAAAGCAGAAAAGATTGGGGCGCTTGCCGATTTTTTTGATGCGCTGGATGCCGGAACCATGCCACTTCAAAGCTATTTGCTGATTCATAAAGAAGCCAGGCTTTCACAGGAAGCCAGTGAGGCTCTTATGCGCCTGGTCTGATGAGGAAGCCCTGAAGTTGATGCGTGAATAAGCATCCGGTGGAGCTGGTTTTCATGTCAAAAAAGTGAGATTGAGTCAAACACCTCGTTGTTAATAAACAATAGCGAGATGTGTACTGATTGGCTGACATCTAGAGGTTTTAAGATCTATATTTGTAAAAACAGAAAATTCTGAGCCTGATAGCTATGAAAAACGCAATTAAAATTCTGGTGTTGGTAATGCTGACTGTTGGTATGAGCTCCTGCGAATTGATTACAGGATTAGCCGATGTTGAGATAGATACCATTATAGAAGGTGATCTCCTAATAAGGACAGATGATACGGAATTGAAATCCACAAATGATTATGGATTTGATGAATCTGTTACAGTCCAGGTTCTGAACGATGATTTATATGAATATGATGATTTGATTCAGGACTTTATGACTTCGGATGTCACCATTGAAGTACTATCTGTGGACTCCTCGGGAGTAGTACTTCGGGCGGGTTCAGAGTTCGAAATCTCTAATGCAAATGCTGCTTATGTTTGGAAGCTAACCGCAGATTGGCCTATAGAAGCAGGGTTTTCTTTAACCCTTGATGCAGCTTCCTATGATGCGATAGACGATATCCTGGGTGACATGATTCCTTTTACCATGGCTACCTCAGGCTCATGTAATAAAGGGGATGTTACCTTTGAACTTAGATATGGTATTCATACCACCGTCATTGCGAATCCAATTGAGTAAATTCTGACTATAATGTTTTATTTGGAGGCTGTCCCAATTGGGGTGGCCTTTGTTTTTCAGGCTCAATTTATATTCAACCGATGCTCATCTCTTTCATGTTAAAAAAGTGAAATTTGAGTCAAACCCCTTTGAACTTTGGTTGTAATTTCAATCACCGGGACAGAGTAATTTCTGTCCTAAAATAGACTTCTTTGGTAAAAATCTCAATGGAGAATAGTCCTGATTACTTGACATTTAAGGGCTTTAAGCCTATTTTTATATAAACTGAAAAATTTAAAACCAGATAGCTATGAAAAACGCAATCAAGATTTTTTATGCTGATAATGCTGACTGCCAGTATGAGCTCCTGCGATTGGATCAAAGGATTAACCGATGTTGAGATAGACACGACCATTGAGAGTAACCTTAATATTGTAACGGATGAGGCTGAATTGAAATCCACGAATGCTCATGGATTTAATGAGTCTGTAACTACCCCGGTACTTAATGAAGATCTGGAGGATTATGGGGATTTGATTCAAGATTACGATGTACAGGATGTCACCATTGAAGTTATCACAGTAGATTCTGCGGGATTTGCGATCTCAGGAGTAGAGATCCTGACGGGTTCAGAATTCAGGATGTATAGTATGAGTAATTCGGGAGTCACAGTGAACTTAGACTCACCCTGGCCCATTGAACCAGGTTTTACTGTATCTCTGGATGAGAGTGCCTATCCCCTAATAGAAGAGCTACTTGATGCCGGTGACCCTATTACCTTTTCAGCTATCGGTACCTGTAACAATGGAAATATCCACATTGTACTCAATTACGGAATAGACGTCACAGTAACATCAAATCCTCTATAAGGCCACTTGTTGAGCAAAGAGATGGAGGCTGACCCGAACGGGTCAGCCTTTTTTTTGGCTTTCCGGATTATATGATAATTTTACGGCGTATCAACTTGCCCTTTAAATTTGTCATCCTATGAAAAAGCTTATTAAAAGAATCCTCTGGATTTTATTGATTGCCCTGGTAATAGTGATTACCTGGTTTGCCTGGCCCAGGCTGCCAATCATTACTGCCTTTGCAGCCAAAGGAATGTGCTCCAGTGTATTTCTGGCCGACAAAAGCCCGGAGCGCGTAGCTGCTGAGGATCTTTCCTTCTTTCCCATCAGCCTGGCTAAATGCAGGATAGATTACGAAGAGAAATCGGTCACTGCAAAGGTTCTGGGTCTGGCAAAGCGGAAAGTGGTTTTCAGGGAGGGCCTGGGGGCAGTAATTGTACTGGATACACCCGAGGAGGAGCTGATGGCTGATTCATTTACGATTCCCGATCCGGGTTATAGCCAGGATACCATTCCCTGGCCCCTGGGCGATGTGTTGCCAGAAACCCTTCCGGAAGGTGTGGATTATGAAAAGTTGAATACCATTCTTGCTGAAGCCATTGATAGTCCGGATGCAGAACCCTTTAAGAAAACCCTGGGAGTGGCAGTGGTATATAACAATGAATTGATCGGGGAAAACTACCTGGACGGATATGATGCCTGGACCAAATTCCATGGCTGGTCCATGACCAAAACGGTTACAGGAGCCATGGCCGGAGCACTGGTGAGTGAGGGAAGAATGGATATGGATGCTCCGGTTAATATCCCGGATTGGGCAGGTGATGATCGTAAAAACATTACCCTTGATAATATTATTCATATGAGCAGCGGGCTACAGTGGGTAGAGAACTATTTTACCATCTCCGATGCCACGGTGATGCTGATGCAAAGCGACGACATGTTTTCCTCGGTGACCAGCTGCCCGCTGGAACATGAACCCGGAACATACTGGAATTACTCCTCGGGGGATGCCAATTTACTTTCCGGACTGCTCCGGACTGCCATTGGAGATGAGAATGAGTACCTGGGTTATGCATATACGAGACTGTTTCATCGCATTGGTATGCTGAATACAGTCGTGGAGACCGATGCAAGCGGATTGTTTGTGGCTTCCTCCTATAGTTACGGATCGACCCGGGACTGGGCACGATTTGGCATGTTGTTTTTGAATAATGGAATTTTCGAGAGCGATACCGTACTTGACCCCGGAATGGGTCGAGTATATGAAATACCCGGCTCCGGCCTCGGATGGCCAGTATGCCGGGACCTTCTGGTTAAAGGAGCCGAATCCGGAGAATGCCCTTGTGGATGTGCCCGATGATATCTTTTTCGCAGATGGCTTCCTTGGACAGCGTGTTTATGTGATCCCGTCCAGGAACCTGGTGGTTGTGCGCATGGGTTACAGCCTGAGTAATTTCAATGTAAATGATTTCCTCAGGGATATATTATCAACCCTTCCTGCCTGAGCGACCGACGGTCTCATTTCATAAGAGCGAATCGCGAATCTGTTTTCTCAGGGTAAATTGTCTGTGATCATAATAGGGCGTCAGCTCCCAGGATTTCTGAATTACCTGGTCAGCCTCATCGTACTTTCCTGTTTTAAACAGGCCCAGGGCGTAGGTATATAGAAAAGTGCCGTTTTCAGGATTTTCTTTAACGATGGGAGTAATCAGTTCCAGTCCTTCACTGACATTCACCTCCCTGGAGATAAGGAAGAGGGCAAATTCATCTGCCAGGTAAGGATCATCGGGTCTCGATGAAACGGCTTTACGGTAGTAATAGTCAGCAGTTTCATAAGATCCGCCTTTGTCGTATACCCCTGCATGCCAGAGCCAGACAAATGTCTCTGGCCAACCTCTTTGTTCCAGTGTTTTATCAATCTCTCCCAGGTAAAAACCGGCATCTGTGCTATCTCCCCGTGCTACCGCGCATATGGCCTGCCAGTAATCAAAGGTAGCTTTCTGAGTGGGCCAGAGCTCTCGTCCTTCATTGAAGATCTTTTCTTCCTGTTTATGCGATCCTACCTCGTGATAGGCTCCTCCCAGCAGGATATAGGTCCATGCCCAGGATTGATCATCCAGTTTCTTTAACATGGCGAGATTTTCCTCAAAACCCTTGATGGCCTCATCCCACTCCTCCAGGTTAAAATAGACCCAGGCGACCATATAAACCATATAGGCGGAGTAAGGGTGGATCTCAAGATATTGCCTGGCGTATTCAATCTGTTCTCGGGGTAATTTATCTGCTGCAGCTTTCACTGTATGTACCATTAATTGCATGTCTGTGGGGAGACGATCAATTCGTTCGAATGCCTCATAGGCCCAGTGTTTTGACAATACGGGCTGCTTTTGATCTCCGCAGCAAAAGGCCAGTCTCACCATGGCTGATACGAAATTGGTATCCACCTGTATGGCTTTGTTATAGTATTCATTAGCCCGGGGATAATCGAGACGGAGGTGGTAGGAGATGCCCTGCAGGTAATACTTGTATGCCTCGGACGATGTTGTAAATACCTGAGTTGCGTCAAAGTATAGTGATTTTTTGATATTTCTGAGCTCCAGAAAATCTCTGATTGCAAAGGAAAGTGAATCGGACAGCTTAAATAGTTCATCTTCTGCCTGGCCCTCCATCTCATAGGATTTATAGATCTCCTGGGTGGCGGCATTCATTATGTTGGCGGTAATCCTTAGCTTCTGACCCGCTTTGTGCAAGCTACCTGAGATCACCGTATTGGCATCTACTTTTTGGGCCATCTCACCAGCCAGCGAAGGAGTTAGAGAAGCATAATTGATCCCGGTTCCATCGCCAAGCAGGCTGTTCATAGTTTCAAATTGCCGGACCGATAATTCCTGGGAATTTGACAGGGAGGAGATTAGCAGGTTTTGCATTCCCTCCTGCCAGAGATTATAGATGGAATCGCCGGTCATATTCTTAAATGGCATGACTGCAAGGGAGGTTTTCCCTCGCATCTCCCGGGGCAGATCAGAGTCCCATTTGCCAAATATCTTCGGGTAGACCAAAACTAATACGACAATCAGGAGTCCTGCAATGACCACATCACTTGCCCTGAGCTTTCTTCGTGCCGGGAGCTTCGGGTTCTTCAGATTCTTCAAGCTCTTCCAGTGATCCGGTCTTCACCACCCCCTGGGGAGTGATATCAAAGACCCATGAGAGTACAAAGGCCACAGGCAATCCAATAATAAGCAGTATGATAACCAGTGTG
Organism: uncultured Bacteroidales bacterium; assembly: GCA_963753765.1. Classification (GTDB taxonomy): domain Bacteria; phylum Bacteroidota; class Bacteroidia; order Bacteroidales. Next base: position 215,769 of record CAVWDQ010000016.1, on the reverse strand, counting down.
ACGGTCCAATCGGGGAGTCCCAGCCTGGGCAACATGATATCTACTGCCTCCATAATAATAAAAGCAGTGGCAGCATACATGGCGATTACTTTAGGTACGCCGCGCCGCTTTAATTCATGCCAGAATCGGAATCTTCTTCTTGCTTTCTTGCTCATTTAGGAATAGGCTTGGTTAACTGCAATTTACAATATGAAAGGGCATAAGTCAAATGAGGCTTGGAAGTAGATTCACTATTGTTAAATTTGTTACATGATCCCTTCAGAGTTCAAGCACCTCAGAAAAGAGCAGTTAAAACGACGATTGAAAATCCGTTCATATCTGATCTACCTTTTTGCAGCCATTGGCATTGCGGCCCCTGTGGTCTTTTTTATGACTGATTATAAATACAACTGGTCCTGGCTCCTGATAGGAGTCACCTATATTCTGTTGGCTGTTGAGAATGCCCGTACAAATCGAAGGACTCGCGCAGAACTCCAGAAGCGGGAGGATCGACTAATAAATAGTCAGGATCCATCGCCGCACTCGGATTAAATTTCTCAAAACCATATTTATGAAACCTGAGTTTAACTCTTTCCTGAGACTGCTTGTAGTTTCTCTTGCCCTGGTCCTGGGCTCCTGTGACCGCAATGCATCCAGTGGCTATTTTCGCGAAGCCGATTTCAATGACAAGTGGCTTTTCCATATGGGAGACATAAGCGATCCTTCCAAAGCTGGTCAGGATAATTCGGAATGGATTCCGGTCCATTTGCCCCACGACTGGAGCATTATTGATTATGAAGTTCAGGATTCCCTGCATGAGGGCCCCTTCTATAAAAATCTTCCCGGAGGAAGAGATGTGGGATACTTACGTGAAGGGACAGCATGGTATAAAAAGGAGTTTATTAGCCCGGAAAATATGGGAGATAAGCAGGTTATTATTGGCTTTGATGGTGTGCAAACCCAGATGGAGCTCTGGGTCAATGGCATCCTGGTCGGAGAGCATGTTTATGGATATACCCCTTTTCAACTTGATATCAGCGCTGCTTTAAAAGAAGCTGGGAAGAGTAATATAATTGCGGTTAAGACTGTTAATCCGGGAGAGAACTCCCGGTGGTTTGCAGGGGCCGGAATCTTCCGTCCTGTGAAACTATCCGTGCTGAATCCTGTGGCCATTTCACCCTGGGGGGTAAAGCTTACCACTCCCGATGTTTCGGCCGACCGGGCAGCGGTAAATATTGAGATAGAGCTTTCCAATAAACTGGAGTCGGAAGTTGAGGTCGCTGGAGAGATCCTGATTATCTCCCCGGACAGCAAGCAGATAACACTTGTTAGCGATGCGGTCACAGTTGGGGCAAATTCAAAGGCCATGCTTATTGCTTCTGGCATTATCTCCAAACCAGCACTCTGGAATATTGATCATCCCCATCTCTACAGAGCAGAAGTGAGGCTAACGACAGATGGAAAAGAGCTTGACAGCTATCAAATGAAATTTGGTATCAGGTCCATCGCGTATAGCGTTGAGGATGGATTTCTATTGAACGGGGAGGAGATCCTGATGAAAGGAGCCTGCATGCATCATGACAACGGATTGCTGGGTGCGGCCGCCTTCCCGGATGCTGAATACCGCAGGGTAAAGCGGATGAAGGAGAATGGGTATAATGCCATCCGGACCAGTCACAATCCCCCTTCCGAATCTTTTCTGAATGCCTGTGACGAGATCGGAATGCTCGTCATCGACGAATCCTTTGATCACTGGGTGAAACCAAAACGCCCCAATGATTACTCCAATTACTTTAAGGAATGGCATATCCAGGATGTGCAGGCCATGGTTTATCGCGACCGGAATCATCCCAGTGTGGTGATGTGGAGCTTTGGAAATGAAGTACAGGAACGGGCCGATCCTGAAGGAATTGAGATTGGAATAATTCTGACAGAAGCCATTAAGGAAGTCGATAATACACGACCTGTGACTCAGGCTGTATGCGATTTCTGGGACAATCCCGGGAAAGAGTGGGACTATTCTGAAGGAGCCTTCAGCATGCTGGATATCGGGGGCTATAACTATCAGTTCCAGAAGTATGAACCGGACCATCTGAAATATCCGGAACGTATGATGTATGGATCGGAATCGGTTCCACAAGATGCCTGGGAGAATTGGGAGATGGTTAAAAGGCATCCCTATGTCTTTGGCGATTTTGTCTGGACCGGGATGGACTATATTGGAGAATCAGGAATTGGCCACAACTATCTGGTAGAGAAAAATGCAGAGATCGTGTGGTCCCCGCTGAAACCCTGGCCCTGGTACATTGCCTGGTGCGGCGATATTGATATCCTGGGAAATAAAAAGCCTCAATCATACTACCGTGATGTGCTCTGGGGGGAGAGCAAACTGGAAATACTGGTCTCCACACCCATTCCGGATGGGAAGGAATCCCGAATTAGCTATTGGGGTTGGTATGATGAGTTGAATAGCTGGAACTGGGAGGGTCATGAAGGCAAAGTGATCCAGGTAAAAGTCTATTCCTCATATCGAGAAGTGAAGCTGGAACTGAACGGAGAGGAGGTTGGAAGGGTGAAGATTGATTCCGCACACAGGTTCACAGCTCTGTTTGAATTGCCCTATGCCCCCGGGGAGTTGAAAGCTACGGGCATCATGGATGGAACGGAAATTGAATCGGTGCTTCTTCAAACAAGCGGACCAGCAAGTCAACTGGTACTGGAGAAAGAGATGGATGAGATTTCTGCAGATAAGAATTCCCTGGCATTTATAAATGTGCAGGCCAGGGACCAGAAAGGCTTGATCGTTCCTGATGATGAGTCGGAGCTCAGCCTAAAGGTGAGCGGTCCGGCTGTACTTCAGGCAGCAGGAAATGCCGGACCCCTGCAGCAGGGAAGTTTCACGGACAATACCTTCCAATTGTTTCGGGGTAAGGGTATGGTAATCGTCCGTTCGACCGGGGAGCCCGGGGCCATTCATGTGGAAGTAAATTCTGAAGGTTTGGTATCAGGCAGTGTTTCTATAAAGGCAAATTAAAACAAATCAGTGTATATGGATATTGAAGTATATTTTGAAGAGGGAGCAAAGGTCAATGCCCGTCTCGGGAATCATGTGATTAAAACAGATCAAAAGGTACATGGGGGTGGAGAGGACAGTGCTCCGGCACCCTTTGATTATTTCCTGGTCTCCCTGGCCACCTGCGCAGGAATTTATGTGAAGGTGTTCTGCAACAAGAGGGGGATCGATCCTTCGGAAATCAGAATCATTCAGAAACACAGGAACGATCCTGAAACCCGCAAGCTGATCGGGATCGATCTGGATATTGTGCTTCCGGATGGTTTTCCCGAGAAGTACAGGGAAGCTGTGATCAAAGCTGCCGATCAGTGTGCGGTGAAGCGACTCCTGAAGGATCCGCCAGCCATTGAGGTCCGCACGATATCAGCCTGATTTTATTGAATCAATTATCCGGATATCCTTCATCAATCCACTTCTGAAGCATGTTGATATTGCATTCGGAAAGCTGTTGGTTTGTGGGCATTTTTGCATAGCCTGATTCCCATCTGATGGATCCCATCAGGCTGCCATTTTCAGCCAGCGCCACCATGTTGTCATAATCTGCAATAACAATTCCTCCTCCGGGAGCACTTGCGCTATGACAGCCGGTGCAGTAGGATTCCATCATGGGCCAGATCTGTCCTGCATAGCTTACTGCCGTTGTATCACAGCCGTCGATACAGGAATTATCTTTGGCCCCCTGGGCAATCCATTGTTTGATTGTTTGAATCTGATCCGAATTCAGAGGACTGTAAGGTGGAGGTGGCATCAGGTCATCCTCATCATCGGTGAGGGACTCGAAGAACTCACTATCGTTCGGGTTGCCCGGTTTAATCTTCCCCGTCCGGATGATGGAAGCATAATCGGTAAGGATAATGCCATCTCTGTGTGAGGCCTTGTCATGGCAGCCTGTTGTTGCACAGGAGGATACCACAAGGGGAAGCACGGTGTTCTGGAAGTATACAGTATCCGGGTCGCAGGTGCTGACATCAATGGTTTCAAATTCCTGCTGGGTTTCCGTTACCTGGGTTCCCGGAATTTCATATTTGGTACAGGAGAGGGTTAAGACGCTTATGAGGGTAACAATTATTGGGGTGCACTTGCTGAATCTTGTTTTCATAGTAAGTGCTTTCCGGTATAAACGGCGGCAGCTTCCATTTAGTTGCAAGCTTTAAAACGAATAGCTCTTATTTATAATTTGTATGAATAAATTCAGGAAGCTAAGAAAAGAAGGAGCTTATTCCATTGTTGAGATCTTCAAGGAAAAGATGAAGCTCATTTACAAACTCTTCCTGTTTTCTCTCCCTGTTTATGGTAAGATGAATCACCACTTTATCCCGGGCTGGTGGGTATCCGGTGGTGATAGTCCAGGCAAGCGCATTTGGGCAGTTGAGCATGGAAAACCTGACGCCTCCCATAATCAGTTCTCTGCGAACAGTGAATTCCCCCCACATGCCTCCGGTAAGGCAAACCTCCGGATTTTCATCAAGTGGAAAGATGCTTTCACAGAATGCCTCCAGGTTCCCCAGTGTCAAATTCTCCTGGATGGCTTCTTCTGTGGTGCTGACATCTACAATTTGAAAAAATTCCATGGGCTAAGGTTCTTGTCTCTGGAACAGGGAATAGACATATTCTCTTGTATCTCCGGAAGGCATCAGATAGGTGTAATCCTTAGCTTTCAACAATTGAAACTCCATGCCCAGTTTGTCCTGCAACATGTCAGCATTATACCTTAAAACAGGGAGCCCGCTGCATTTTTCAGCTCCATTCAAATTGAATGCGGCAATAATAACAAAGCCATCTTTTCTGACCAGTTTCCGGATCAAATTAAAATAAGTATCCTGCTCAGCAGGCTCAATAAAGAAATGGAGAACTGCCCGATCGTGCCAAAGATCAACTTGCTTAAGGGAGTTCAATTCAAGAGGATTGATTAAATCATCAACGATCCAATGCACCCTTTTGCTTTGCCCGGGACCTAATCTTTGCTGAAGCTCTTCAAGAGCTGAACTACTAATATCATTGGCAATAATATTCCGGTACCCGGCTTTTAACAATTCATCCACAAGGGTCGTTGCGCCTGCTCCCACATTAAGGAGAACTGCATCTTTATGGAGATTACACTGATCAATCAACTCTAAAGAAGGTTCAGGCCTGTCCTCATACCAGCCAAGGCTTTCAATAGAAGAATGCTGATATACGCGCTCCCAATGTGATTTCATTTTCATTTGATTGCCAGGTGGCCAAAGATATAAAAACAGATCGTTTTTTATTTGTTCACTTAATGAGCTGCGCTTTTTCACTTTGATCTATTAGCTTGGATGTAAGGTGGATGATTTGTTATACCTTGCCGGCTTTATATCAACTTAAACAAGAAACACTAATATGGGATTACTCTCAAAAATTTTTTCTCACCTTGGTTCCGGTAGCACTACCAGGAATTACTACATCTCCATGAACAATGCGCTGTTGAAACTGAATGATGAGTATACCATGTTACATTATCCATATTTTGTATCGAAGCGTGATAGTTTCCTGGAAGCGCAGACCAACCTGACTGATTACTGTATGTCGCTTTTGCCTTCTGTTAACGGTAAGAAACTGCTCGAAATTGGATGTGGAAACGGGGTACAGGCTATATATCTGCATGAGAAATATGCTCCGGATCATGTCAATGCAATAGATCTTAATGGTGGCAACATTGATATAGCTCAAAAAGAACTTGAGAAAACGGGAATTAAAGGCATTATTTTCCAGGTGGATGATGCACACCTTCTCTCAACTATTGAAAGCAATTCTATAGATTATGTTATCAATATTGAAAGCGCGTTTCATTATCCTGATAAGGCAATGTTTCTTCGCCAGATACATCGGGTATTAAAGCCGGAAGGGGCATTTGTGATTGCTGACATTCTGACCAGGAATAAAAGAGGCAGCCACTTAACAAAGCGTTGGAACAGAAAGATGTCCTACCATCACTGGCCACTGAGTAGTTATGTACTTGAGTTGCCCAGGGCAGGATTACGTCATTTAAGTACTACAGATATTACTACGGATGTAATCAGGGGTTTCGCCTGTTACAAGAGATGGCTAAGGGAGATGAAAAAGGGACATTACCTGGATGACCTGATACTAAAAATATACTATACCATACATACACGGATAAATATGTATTTGTTGAGAAACAGGCAACAATATTGTGTTTTTGTTGGGTCAAAACCATTTTAAGGGATACTTTACCTTTATTAGATGGAAAGCTTTGATGTCATAGTCGTTGGAGCAGGCCCTGCCGGTATGCTGGCTGCAGGTAGTGCTTCAGAGCAGGGGGCAGGGTGCTTATCCTGGAGAAAATGAGGCAGGAGGGGAGGAAGCTGTTAATTACTGGAAAGGGACGATGTAATATTACCAATGATGCCGATGCAGGTGAGTTTATAAGGCATGTCTATCCCAATGGTCGCTTTCTTCGTCATGCATTTGGTCATTTTTTTTCCAGAGAGATTCTGGAATTACTTCATCAATATGGAGTAGAGACTACCTGCGAGAGGGGTGGCCGTTACTTTCCTACAAGCAATAAATCTGCCGATGTTCTAGCGGGCACTCTTGAGTTGGGTGAAAGATCGGCATGTGGAGATCCGTTGTGGGCAAAGGGTAGAAAAGCTACTGGACGGAAAACGGGATCATCCAGGGTGTTATGCCAATGGTCAGGAATTTCAGGGCTGCGAAGGTGATTCTCGCCACCGGGGGTAAATCCTACCCGGCCACCGGATCCAACGGGGAAGGCTATGAACTGGCCCGGTCGGTGGGACATTCAATTGTTCCTGTAAGACCATCACTGGTCCCCCTGGAGACAGATGGAAATGTGGCCCAGGACCTTCAGGGTCTCACCTTGAAAAATGTGCGTGCCACTGTCTGGGTGAATGATAAAAAAAGAGGAGAAGATTTCGGCGAAATGATCTTTACGCATTTTGGATTGTCCGGTCCAATCATTCTAACCTTAAGCAGGATTGTGGTAGATGCCTTGCATGAGAAGAACAAGGTGGAGCTTTCTATTGATCTGAAACCTGCACTTGATGAGCAGAAGCTTGATACCCGCCTGCTTCGGGATCTCGATGAAGCTGGGAAAAAAGAGGATCTCCAACCTTATTCAGGAACTGGCTGCCTGCATCCATGATCCCAGTCTTTATGGGAATTGCAGGAATTGATCCGGAAAAGGAGGGTCACCAGGTCTCTTCGAAAGAGCGGAAAAAAATCCGAAACCTCATGAAGAATTTTCGTTTTACAATCACCGGTCATCGATCCTTTAAGGAAGCCATCATAACAGCGGGTGGTGTTCCCACCAGTGAGATCTCATCCAAAACCATGGAATCTAAGCTGGTTTCGGGTCTCTATTTTGCAGGAGAGATGATTGACCTGGATGCAGAAACAGGTGGCTATAATCTGCAGATCGCCTACTCCACGGGCTGGCTGGCAGGTAAATCTTCCAGAGCTGAGCTTGTTAATCAGATCTCTTCGGATTGACTGGCCAGCGCCTGCTCAATCTCCTGGATGTGGAGGTAGCCGTTATGGCTATATGCAAATTTCAGATCCCAGGAATCCTTGAGTAATTTCAAAGCTTCCTCGGGCCTGCCAAGTTTATAAAGGGCCCAGCCTTTTGCATCAATGGCAGGCCAGTGTTCGGGAAACTTTTCCATTATTCCTTCAGCCAGGGCAAGCCCTTCCTCTATATCTATTTCCTTATCAATCAGAAACCAGGCAAATTCATATGCCCAGTAGGGATTATCGGGATCCAGTTTAATGGCCTCGCGATAGTAGCTTTCTGCCTTGTCCAGTTGCCCCGATTCAGTATAAATGGCACCAATGCCTGATGAAATCATTGCTTCGGTGCAATGAAGCACATTCTGTCGGATAGACCGGTATTCGATCATGATCTCTTCCGCCTCTTCAATTCTGCCCTGCGAATAGGCACAAATGGCCTGGTACTGCTGAATCATGATGGCATTGGGATACACGCTGTGCCCCAGGTCTAGAATCTCTTTTTCCCGCTCGTGATTACCAATTTTATGTAGGGCATCTCCCATCAGAAAATAAGCGTAAGGATTCGCGTAGTTTGTTCCCCATTGTTTATGAATTCTGAATATATTCTCCCAGCTCTCGGCAGCCTGTTCATATTCGAATAATTTATAATAAGCAAATCCCAGTTGATGATAGTACAAAGGGTTCATGTCATCCATTTCGATCAATTGTTTCAGGTAATTGATCTCTTCATGGGGAGTTTCATAGAAATAGGCATACAGCTGATCCAGTGCCAGCTTTTCTTCAAGCGCCAAATTGGATCTATATTCATAGGCCTTATTGACCCAGTACTTGGCTGCACCTGTTCGCCCATTCATCAGATTTGCGTAGGTGTTAAATACATAAGCATTTATAAAGGTTGAATCTTCCAGAATGGCATTTGTGAACCATTCTACAGCAGATCCCAGCTCCACATATCTGAATGCATCCCAACCCCGAATATAATGCTTAAAGGCTTCGGAAGAATTGGTCATGGAGTTGCCATGAAATTCGGGGGTTAGGTATTTATCAGAAAGGTTCTTTATTTCAATATAATTCTTGATTTTCCCTGCCAGATCATCTGCCAGTTTAAACAGATCATTCTCTGAATCACCATCTACCTGGTAAGTTTTATATATTTCTTCCGTTTCGGCATCTACCAACTGGGCATTAATACGGATCTTAGATCCGGCCTTCAGAATATTGCCAAGAATTAATGTTTTCGTATCAAGTTTTTCTCCAAGAACATTTATGAAGGAAGGAGAGAGAGAGGACAGATTAACATCTTTCTTATTATTTAGCACATCATTAACTGCCTGGTACTTGCGGACCGTTAATTCCTCGGAATTTGAAAGAGTAGTAATTAACAGGTTCTGAAATCCACCCTGCCATATATTAAAAAGTGTATCTCCTGATAAATTTTCAAAGGGCATCACTGCGATGGCCACCTTCCCATCCGGATCCCTGGCCTCTTGAAATTTGTCACTGCCAAAGATTTTTGGATATATCAGGATTCCCACTGCAACAATCAACACAGCTATAATGATATCACTTGGCCTGAGTCTTCTTCTACCAGCTATGGAAGGTTCCTGATTTTCAGCATTTTCCTCTAACGATTCTGTTTTCTTTACTCCTTCCGGAGTGAGATCAAAGATCCAGGAAAGGATAGCTGTAATCGGGAATCCAATAATAAGAAGCAGAATAACCACTGTGGGGAGCCATGCGGGTAAGCTGAGAGGATCTACAACATTATTGATTAATTCAATGATCACAAAGGCGGCACCTGCATACACGGCAATTACACGAAAGACATTCCGGCGCTTTAATTCATGCAGGAAATTTGCACGTTTCTTTGGCTTAGCAGTCATTGGTATTGGTTAAGAGATTCTACAATATAGGACTTAAGAAACTCAAATTCAAATAAGTTTGATATGTACACTTAGGACTTAAACTTTAGTTTTTCAGGATTGCTATATATTTCATAAATTAGATAATATTCCAGATTGTTGATTAGAAATCTCTTAATATCAAAGCTATGAAAAAACCTGGTTTACTTTTCTTATGTCTTTTGTGTCTTGCTTGTTCACTAGTCTTAACTAATTGTGGGGGCTCTCAAACCATGGCGCTTAACTCAGTTCAGCTTACAAATCAGCTGCAACCCGGGATGAGCTACGATGAGGTTGTAGAAATTTTGGGATCACCAAAAGCCTCAAAGACTGAAAATGATTCGTGGATTGTCAGGTGGAATCTGCAAGAGATGTGGAAGGGATATGTTCCTTATGACTTTGTTTTTAAAACGGAGGACAAGACCCTGGTTTCTTGGGCAGAAAATACAGCTGCATTTGAACAGAAGCAAGAACAATTGAAGGTGATTACAGATGAAGTGGAAAAGCAGTCTGTGGCCAGTCAGGAAAATGGAGAAACAGTACCCATGTTTGAAAATGATGATGAGTTGATGAAGTCCTTTGCAGGTTATTATTATAGTTTCTCAGCAGTAGGTGGGGGGCAGACAGGAGGAACGGAAAGAAAAGTTATGCTCTGCCCAAATGGCACTTATCAAATGGTCTCAGAGAGCGGTTATAGTGGAAATGCGGGGACTGCCAGTGCATGGGGTTCAGCCGGCCAGGGAGGTGGAGATGGTTCCTGGCGGATCACCGGCAATCTGAATGCAGGGACCATTGTCACGACAGACAATGAAGGAAGTTCTACTACCTACCCGTTTGAACGTTGCGGCAGTGATTGTGTATACTTCGGGAATACAAAATTTGCCCTGGCAGGTCCGCCGAACTGCCAGTAAAGCGACTATTTTCTATCTAGAAATTCGATAACTATTGTATTCATCAAATCCGGATTTGCACTAAACGTCTCGTGCGGTGTATTGGGTAAAACACAGAATTCACTGGCATTAATTGAATGATGCATATGAATCCCATGCTCGAGGGTAATCATATCCCTGTCCCCAAGCACAATCAAAGTCCGGCATTCAATTTTTTGCATTTGTGAATCGCTTATTACGACTCTCTCCAGCCACATTTCCTGACTATCCATAATAAATTTTTCCCATTGCTCTTTTTGTGGATTTTTGCTTTTATAATCTGTGAGCCAATCCTGCATATAGGTTTCCACCATTTGTGGATTCATGGCCTCAATTAAACCAAGAGCTTCCTGTCCGTATCCATCTGTATTGCTGTTGGCTCCTGAAACAACTATCCTTTTAACTTTATCGGGTCTTTCAGATGCAAGAATTAAAGCAGTATTACCTCCATCGCTATATCCCATTATATATACACTATCCAGATCCATCAGCTTTATAAATTCGGAATAGTAATTGGCCATTAATTGATAACTTAGAGAATCAGCCTGCTCTGAACGTCCATGTCCCGGACTATCTGGTGCAATTACTCGAAAATGATTAGATAACTCTGGAATTACCCTGGCAAAGTCATGTATTGTTCCGAGGCCACCATGGAGAAGAAGTAATACAGGACCCTCTCCATATTCTTCATAGTAGATTTGGGTTTCAAAAACTGAAATGTATTTTCCCTTGTTTGATCCGAAGTTGATTTGCTCCTGGCCGAAGCTTTGGCATATCAATAATGAGGAGAGGGACAACAGAAGGATAGCTTTCATCTTGGTCAACTTGCTTAGTTTTTGTGATAGATTTCATGAAGTTACTGATATTATAGGTAATAATTAATCCATTGGCATTCAATATTGATGTTGGGAAGCACATGATGAATCCTTATTCTGTGCGTGAATAATATCTAATTTCACAGGGAATTATTTTCCATCTATTTTAAGCCAATGAGAGATCTGGAAGTTTTAATGAATCCGAATAAGATGGTAAAACATCTTCAAAAACCGGCCCGTGAATTTACGAAATATGACATTATTAAATTTATTGGTGATCATCATATTGAAATGCTTAACTTCAGATATGTTGGTGAAGATGGGAAATTGAAAACACTCAATTTTGTCATTACCAGTAAAGATTACCTGGAGTCCATCTTATCAACAGGAGAGCGTGTCGATGGATCAAGCCTGTTCTCTTATATCGATGCTGAATCCAGCGATTTGTATGTCATTCCCAGGTTTCGGACGGCATTTGTTAATCCATTTACAGAGCAAGCCTTCCCTAGATATTCTATGCTCCTTTTACACCAAAGGACGGGAAGCCTCTTGAAAGTGCTCCTGAGTATATCTTGAAAAAAGCATCCAGGCTGTTTACTGAAGAAACAGGCTATACTTTAAAGCGATGGGTGAATTGGAGTATTACATCATCAGTGAAAAAAATGACCTGTACCCTGCAAAGGACCAGAGAGGTTATCATACAGCTGCACCATTTACTAATTGGGAGATGCCTGAGACTTGAAGCCTTACAGATCATTGCTCAATGTGGAGGGAAGGTGAAGTATGGTCATTCGGAGGTTGGGAATTTTTGCAACGGACACTCATATGTACGAGCAGCATGAAATAGAGTTTAATCCTGTGGATGCTGAAGAGGCGGTTGAGCAATTGCTAATTGCTAAATGGATACTGCGAATGCTGGGACAGAAATATGGAGTGACCATCAGTTTTGCCCCGAAAATCACCGTTGGGAAAGCAGGAAGTGGATTGCATATTCATTTCCTGGCTGAGAAGGATGGTATAAACCATATGGCGGATGAAAATGGCTTAACTGATGTGGCAAAAAAAATGATTGCAGGCATTCTGGATAAAGGCACAGTCCTTGACCGCATTTGGAAATACCATACCCACTTCCTACCTGCGGCTGGTACCACATCAGGAGGCCCCCACCATGGTATGCTGGGGTGATAGTAACAGATCGGTATTGGTTCGTGTACCCTTAGGGTGGATAGCCAAGACTAATATGATTAAAGATGCAAATCCCCAGGAAAGAGGAGATGTACCCTATATTCCCGGAAAGCAAACTGTGGAATTCAGAGTGCCGGATGGCTCAGCTGATCTGTATCACCTGGTAGCTGCAATGATACTGGCTGCAAAAGAGGGTTTGGCTTCGAAAGATTCATTAAAAAAAGCCAGGGATCTGTATATCAATGTCAATATTTTCAAACCGGAAAACAAAGATATTCTGGACCGTCTGGTTGCCCTGCCGGCATCATGCTATGAATCTGCTGAGTATCTGGAAAATGATGCGGATTTCTTTATGAAAGATGGTGTTTTCCCTGAGGGCACGATCCAGAATTTTATATGTAAACTGAAGGCCTTTGATGATCAAACCCTGAGTGAGCGCTTATATAATAAACCCGAGGAAGTAGAAAAGCTGGTTGATCAATATTTACACTGCATGTAGTATGTATTTAAAAGATCATTGATCTTTCATACAACGAACCGAGAGGCCGTTGGATCTGTCGATCATATAGCGGGTAAACTCTCCTTTATTAAAATACAATGCCCTGGCAATTTCGGCATCTTCGACGGTTTCGTCGTAGGCCCAGAAGTATGCCATCTTTCCGATAAACACCTGGTAGGCTTCACTGCCATTATAACCACCCGGAATAGCAGAAAAACCGCTTGAATTTGTGGCATCTGTATTTGGACTTTCCCAATGAGCGCTACCTGTTTCTTTTAATTTTCCACCGGCCGCATCGGGGCCACCCAGGAAATTGGAAAGTTTTTCATATTCAGCATCTGAAGGCAGATGCCAGCCATCGGGGCATACCTTCAATGCCGTTTCCCAGGTGTACAGGTAGCCGTAAGTTTCCAGGTAGCTGTCCACGCCTTCATATACCAGGCATCCACTACTGGCTTTATATGCCAGGTTTTCAGCCATCCACCACTGATCCCCGATTTTTACTGTCTGATATTCCTGTCCATCCCGATCATCTGATAAGGTCCCTGTTTCCTGGGCATAGGAGCATATTAAAAGGCTACCCACAACTAACAATGTTAGTATGGAGAATAATGGCTTGTTCATGATTCCTGTTTTTGTTGTTGATTACAACAAATTACAACATGTATTGAGCAAAGTCAATCTTTGAGTATATTGGACATCCTTAGTTAGCGATGTCCAATATGAATGAGGCTTGATATTTGATATATAATTGCTGAACTTTAGAATAAATAATAATTCTTAATCTATCTATTATGAAATCAAATAAATCAATCGGCATTCTTTTGATGATATCAGCATTACTTTTTTCCATGGGAACCTGTTACGGACAGGATGATTTATCTGATCTTATAGTGGGGAAATGGACAAAGCTTTCTGAGCAAGGAACAATTACCTTTACATTTACCTCTGATAAGAAATATGAGGTGGAGTTTACTGGTGATGGCGAGGCAGACGTATTGGGTAGCTATGTAATCTCGGGTAATCAACTCACCGTTACAGATGAAGGTGGGGATTATAGTTCAGGTACATCTGGTGTATATGAATTTAAGGTTGATGACTCATCGCTAACATTAACAAAGGTCGATGATCCTGTAGATGGCAGGAGCATGGTTGCAGTGGGTAGTTGGTCAAAGGCCAAATAACAAAAAAGCCTCAACTCACTAAATCTTGAGTTTTCTGACAGTCTTGGCCAGAGCAATAACAATAATCGGGGCAATAATCATTTTCAGCACTAGACTTACACGAACAAAAGTCCATTCAAGTTTTGTGGAGGCCCATTGAGGTATTTCATTAGAAATATCAGTCCGGACAGCTTCGAGTACATCCGAGCTGACATAATCCTGCCTGATATCATGGAGGGCCAGGTAATCCCCAATCAGCAACAGTACCAATATCAGACTGAGAACAAGTGCCCAGCCGATTATTGAGTCTTTAAATTTCATGTTATTCTATTTTAATCCATCAAATAGCCCCTGGGTTTTGCAGGCATCAGGAGATAGTATTTGCTTAATGTAATTTACCACCATATGGTATATGAGTCAAATGTGCGAGATAAGAGACATTTTATTAGCTTTATTACAAATCAATGTCTCCCTCTTATGCTTCGTTATATATCACTTATTTTCTTCGCGGCAATGGTTTATATGAACTACCTTGCCAACTCGCTGCCGATCAATGGCAAAACAACAGGGCAGTTATCTGATGCCTATCCCAACCTTTTTGTTCCTTCGGGTATAACATTTTCCATATGGGGAATCATATATCTCCTGATTGCTGCTTATTGTGTGGTACAATTTTTACCTGCTTCAAAAGATATCGCTATCAAAATAGGCTGGTTATTTATAATATCCTGTGTGTTTAATGGTTTATGGATCCTGGCATGGCATTACCAGAAACTCCCATTATCATTATTGATAATGGTCGGCTTGCTGGTTTCGCTTATTCTGATAAATCTTCAGCTTAAGGATTTGCCAATGGGAGTGGTGAAAGCAACATTTGGCGTATATCTGGGATGGATCTGCATTGCTACAATAGCCAATGTAACGGCCTTACTTGTGGATAAGGGCTGGGGAGGGATTGGTCTATCACAGGAGGCATGGACCATTATTATGATTGCCATAGGCACCATTATTGTTTCGCTGGCAGTTATGAGAATCGACAATCCTTTTATCGGTCTGTCAGTGGTATGGGCTTTTACAGGAATTATAATAAAACGCTCGGTAGATTATAGAAGTATTGTTATTGCAGCTGCCTTTGGGATTCTGCTTGTGGGTATTGTCACTTTAATGGGCTTCCTCGGGAAACGGATTGCCTGAATCCCCAGGCTGAGCTAAGAAGGCAAAGAGATTAAGAGATCCACCCGGTCACCTGCTCCATGGACAGGGTGCCGATCTCCAGTTTATTCTTTTTTATGATAGCACGCCGCTGAAAGAGGCCTAATTGATTTTCTGGTTATACTATAGAAATCTGTAAATTGCGACTGTGAACTGTTTTTTACTGATCATTCAAAGTCCATTCGTATGAAATCCCGACTAATTTTTCTTTTACTTTCTGTGATGTTCTTTTCCTGCGTGAATTCAGGACAAAAACCGCAAATCCTTTTCAACGGATCAGATTTATCCGGATGGCACATCGACATCCCGGCCATGGATATAAATCCAGACACCCTGAATCCCTTTATTGTCAGGGATGGATTGCTGGTAAGCCTGGGTACTCCGGGAGGGCATTTAATCACAGACGCGCTTTTTCAGGATTATCGCCTGACTGTGGATTATCGTTTCGCTGGAACACCCGGGAACTGTGGTGTATTGATCCATGCAAGTGAGCCTCGTGCCCTTTATGACATGTTTCCAAAATCCCTGGAGGTGCAAATGCTGCATGAGCATGCAGGGGACTTCTGGTGCATTGTGGAAGATATAACAGTCCCCGATATGGAAAACAGGCGAGGTCCGAAAGATAACTGGGGCATCACAGAAGGGAAAGGTAGAAATATCAAGAACCTGACGGACGATTCGGAAAAGCCGGTGGGTGAGTGGAATACGATGCATGTCGAAACTGTCGGCAATGAAGTAAAGGTGTGGGTAAACGGAGTGATGGTTAACCATGGTTTTAACTGTACAGCTGACAAGGGGCAAATCGCAGTACAGGCTGAGGGTTCGGAAGTGGAATTCAGAAAGATTGAATTGAAGGCGATCACGAAGATCAGCGAGTGAAGACCCACAAGCCTGCATCGGTTTTTTCCACCCTGCAAGTTTGTTTTTAGTCAGCCCTTTTATGGCTTTGTCCCACTTTTCCATCATCAGTCATCTCAATAGCCTTTTTTCGGGCTTCATCTGCTAGAAAGATGAGACGATTCAGATATAAGAAGTTATGAATGTATAATTTTAGAAGAGAATGTGATAAGAGCTGGGGCAAATTTGGGAAAAGGTTTGCTCAGAACCTTATTTTTTTTTCACAACATATCATCCTGACATTCCAGACACCGCGATACCCAGGAAACCAAAAAATAATACCATAGCTATTCCTAATCCACTAAATAAAAAGGATGCAAAAGTGGACCCTTTTGCCCTGTTGTATATCTCTATCTTTTCTATATTTTCAAGGGCTATTATAATCTCATTTCCTTCTGCGGTATTGTATTCTGAAACGGTAATGTGCACTTCATTGATCACTTCGCGCTCGTCTTGTTTCGGTCTGACCTTATACCTGTTTGCATGCTCGGTGTTAGCAGTTTTATAATATTCATGGCCCTGGAGAGGAGTGATTTTTCCAACAACAGTTTCATCGCTTATACTAATATCTGAGAATTTCCATACCTGATCTCCAGAATGTAGGATGATAAATTTTGCTTCCTCCTGTTGTGTGCTAATTACATCAGGATGAGTATCTTCACTAGTAACTACTTTGTAATAATAGCATCCTCCTAATGTGTTCAGTAATGCAAGGACAAGTATAATGGAAAGATACTTCCCCGTCTTGCCATATCTGAGAGCTTTCAGGAATGTTGAATCGGAATAATTTTTATGATTCATCAGGTAGAATGGGGATCGTCTGTTGGACATAGGGATAGAGTTGCTAGCTGCAATATACCGCCTTATGGTATATGAGTCAAATAGGATCTCAAATCGATGTTTCATTCCAGACCCAAATGACTGAGAACATCTGTGAGAACTGTGTGACAAAAGAGCCCCAACCGAGGAAGAACGAAGTGATAATTCTTACGAGCAGCTAAAAGCTACAAGTAAACGGAGGGTTGAGGCAACTTAGATTATTTTTCCAAATAATCTGTACTTTATACCAGCGAGACAAACATGTTTTCATCTGTTTTCTCCACCCTGACAAGCTTATTCTGGGTCAGCCCTTTGATTTAGTTGTAAGAGAGAATCGATGAAAGTCTACCTGTCGAACTTAAAAGTTTCCAGTTTTATATCGTCCATTCCAATCTTATCGAAAGGATATTCCAAATGATCCTGAATATTGAAAAGGGAGATTAATATGAATTCTGTAAATAACACAGTGAAAAATGCGAACCATTTAGATGCATCCATTCCCACATGGTAGATGATGGTTGGAACATATATAATCGGAAAAATATAAATGGAATATTCACAATAGGCTTTAAGGCTTATTATTGTACGATGTACATGAATGGCAAGCAGGTTTTCTATTGATTCATGTAAATCATTCAGGAAACGAAATATTCTGACTTTATATCTTACTGGAATTAATTCATCCTTATCTGTAATGAAATTGAAAACTTTTTGAACTTTATCATCAATGACTTTTGTCTCATATTCACTTCCACCTAGATGTACTGTTAATTCATTGCTGATTTCCAATAGAATATTTGTCATTTCCCTTTTATCATCTTCGGTAAGTTTGGGAGTGTTCTTGAAATAATAGTTCAGTGTTAAAAGAGCACTTCTAAACTGACTTAAATACTCCAGGGCCCTTTCTCTGCGGTTAAAGGAACCCCGAATATTGAAAACCAATGGGAAAATGATAGCAATACTTACAAGGGTTAAGTCAATGTTGTAAGAAAATTCAAATATATAAGATATCACTAAGGTTACGATGGCAATTACCAATGCAATTAAAGTCCTGAGATTAAAAACTACCAGATATTTATTCATTTGATGTAGGTTTTGTGATTCTCAAGTTACAATCTCAAATTCCAGAAATCAAGAATAAATGACAACCAGGTGACAAAAAAGAAGCCCCAACGGAATAATTGGGGCCCTTAATGTCATTTTTGAAATACTCTGTACTTTACACCAGCGAAACCCACAAGCCTGCACCGGTTTTTCCCACCCTGTCCAGTTTGTTTTTAGTGAACCCTTTGATGGCCTTGCCCCACTTCTTGTTGCTGAGCCCGGTTTGGTCTTTTTATTCATTCAGGTCCATGGGCGAGTTTGCCTTCAGCAGTGTTAAAACTGACTTTTCATCCTCGGTCATCTGAACAGCTTTAGCTTCAGGTTTTCTTTTACTCAGTATTCTAAATTGTTTTTGACCATAAGTTAGGCGATATAATCAGATATCCGCTCCATGATCACATCACGATCTATAAGGTATTTTATTTTGCGTAAGATATTCAAAGACAACTTGTTAAAAAAAGGTTAATAAATCACTTTAAAGGTGGTTAATGATATTTATGATAGAACTTACCAATAAACAACCAAACCATTTTATTATGAGAATGATCAGACTTTTAATGTTAACATTTGCCCTGGTACTTCTAAGTTTCAGTACTCTCGGCCAGAAAGGAAAAATTGTATTGAACACCAATGAAATTCCTGAAGAAACCCACGTTCACCTGGATGATTTCCCGAAAGATCAAGTAATACCTATGATTCATGGCTGGGGAGGAATGACTGTCGATATGAATATGGCTCCGGCAGGTACAGATTTTACACCTCTGCTAGAGGGACTGGAAAATGACCATTGTCAGGTGCCTCATTGGGGTTATGTGATTGAGGGTGCTGTGGAGATCGAATATGAAGATAAAAGTACGGAAGTATTCAGTGAGGGTGAGGTATTTTATATGAAACCGGGACATACAGCACGTGTCCTGAAAGATCTCAAGCTGGTAAGTTTTAGCCCGGAAGAAGGTATGCATGATTTAGGGGCTCATCTGGATAAAAAAGTAGCTGAAATGCAGAAAGAGCAGTGAATCGGTCAGGGCCCGTGGGATGATTCGGATTTCTCCCGGGCCTTCCTTTGGCAACTACCTGGAACTGATATCTAAAATAGGAAGGCTGGTAAATCATTTCCATTCAGTCCGAAATAATAGATTTAACAAGGACAAGCCAGGGACAAAAGTAAAAGCCCCATTCGCCACGGCGAATGAGGCAACTAGGATTGTTTCTAAAGCATATCATTCTCCTCCAGCCATTGCCTGACCCGTTCATGCTCGGCCTGGTATTTGGCTTCAATTTCGTTTATGATCTGTAGGAACCCGGGCTCGTCTCTGATATTTTCCAACAGGGGGCTGTCTCGCAAATTCATGTCATGCACAGAAGATCCACCAAACTTTTTACATAAGCTTAGATTCTCCATGGCATTTTCAATATCACCGCTAATGGCATAGACCTGGGCCAGGCGCATATAATTACCCTCATACCCGGAGACCCTTCTGCGAATCCATTCTCTTGACATGGTAATTTGCTCATTTACATAGAATCCGGACTTTTCCGTGTCACCATTTTTCATATATGCAAATGCCAGTGGCGGTATGCTATAAAAGTTCATCTGCCCCATGGAGTCCAATATCTCCGCAAATCTTTTTAGATAGTATAAGGCCTCTTCGTACTGCTTCAGTTCCAGATAACTGCCACCTACAAAATTCCAGGCATCAGGATTTTGTGGATTTCTCGAAATGGCTATTTGACCTGTTTCGATGGCTTTGTCATAATGGCCTGCACAGAATTCCGCGTAACATATGCACCTATAATAATCGCTTGAATCGCTATCTAGTTTTAGTTTTTCATGGTACTGTTCAACAGATTCTGTATAGAATCCAATCGAAGTTAACTCGAATCCAAGTCCATAGAGAATGGATGGCAATTCCGGTCCACGGTTCAGGGAGGAAGCCTTCACAAAACTTTCAATGGATTTCACATAATCTCCTATGGAATTATAGAGCCATCCCATTGCCTTGTATGGCTCCGCAGCATTCGGAGAGAGGGAGATGGCTTTCTCCCATTCCCTGATGGCCAGGTCTGTTTCGCTGATCGTACGATAATAATATCCTTTTACAATGTATGCATCTGCCAGCTGATCGTCATAGGAAAGAGCAAGATTAACGTAGATCAGGACTGAATCAATCATGGGTTCAAAAAGATAAGGATCCCAACTATACTTCGAATGACAGATTTCCGCCAGACCCACATAGGCCCGTGCAAAGGTCGAATCATACTCCAGCGCCCTGCGATAGAGAGACTCTACGGTGGCTGCAACTTCCAATCTTTTGGGACCTCTCAGATTATGAAGCTGAAGCTCCCGACCCTGTTGGTAAAGATCATAAGAGGTCAGACTGGAAGTAGGTTCTTTATCGATCAACTCCTTTTCCCTGGGAGAGACCAGGGCCTGAATCTCACTGGCTACCAGCTGGGCGATCTCGCTTTGCAGGCTGAAAATTTCGCTGGATTTCCGTACATAGGTATCGGACCAGATTTGCCGGTCATGTAAGGCATCGATCAAATAAATGTTCAGACGAATGTTCTCTTCGTCCTTCAGTCCGCTCCCTTCCAGTACATAGCTAACCTTCATCTCCCCGGCGATCTCCTGCACCGGCTTGAGATTGTTCCGGTATTGCTCCACAGAGGTGCGGGATACCACCCTGATGTCCCCTATTTTACACAGGTTATCATGGATGGCTTCCATGGTGCCATTGATGAAGTACATTTTTTCTTCGTCGGGACTGTCATTGATAAAGGGCAGTACAGCAATGGCCTTTTCCAGGAGTTCTTTCTTTTCCGATTGCTTTGTGCGGGGAAGGATGTTGAGAACGATCAGAGCTACAATAACTGCAAAACTGACATAGCTTGCAATTCTCCATGAGTTTGACCTTACAGTCTCTCCCTCCTCGATAGCTTCTTTGAATGGTTTAGTTTTTTCAATCCCCTCCGGCGTAACATCAAAGATCCATGAGAAAATGATGGCCAGGGGAAAACCGATGGCAAGGATTACCAGGGTCAAAGCCGGAGTCCAATCGGGCAGGTTCAGGGTTTCATAAACATTGCCAACAAGCTCTATGATTACAAATGAGGCAGTAGCATAGACTATGATCACATGAACAACCCTTCGGCGCTTTAGCTCCTGCCAGAATTTAGATAGTTTATTGGGGTTGCCTGACATTTGAGTCGGACGGTTTATTTATACAAGTTACGGTGTTAGGGCTTACGAGTCAAATGAGAAAGGAAATGCCCTAATGAAACTGATTTTCATCACATTATGCTTGACTTGAGTGTTTGATTTTTGTAATTTGTTTGTTCTTAGTTATACTTAATAATGGGAGGAGTAATTATGCCAATAACTCTTTTGATCATTGTTGGGATAATCCTGTTAACTGCCATAATTTTATGGGTCCTCGGGGAGCGTGGAAAGTTAATGTTACCGACTACCAAGAGGTTCATCAGGGAGGCCGGGTTAAGACGATTCTTAACCTTTAATACCTTTCATGGATATATTTACCAAAGATTGCAGAAGCAGTACTTAAAGTTTCTAATCAAGGCGAATCCTACATCTCCCCTGTTTCTCCGTAAATTTATTACTGACCGGTATCATAGTAAGATTTTGACACCTGAGCATGCAAAGAAGATTATTACTCTCAATAAAGACATTCCGCTTCAAAAAATCGAGCAAATTATTCCCCATGATATCGCACGGAGTATCGTTTTAAATGCTTCTCCTAAAATTACCGCATTTGAATGTGGGTGTCGACATGCCCGTCCAAATCCATGTTTGCCCACACAAGTATGTTTATTTATCGGCGAACCCTATGCAGATTTCATGCTTGAGCACCATCCAACGGAGAGCCGCCGGCTTTCTCAGGATGAGGCACTTGGACTACTTGAAGCTGAGCATTCACGAGGGCATCTTCATTCAGCCTGGTTTAAGGATGCCATGATGGATCGATTTTACTGTATCTGCAATTGTTGTAAATGTTGTTGCGGGGGAATTGAAAATATGGTAAAATATGGACAGCCTATGATAGCTTCATCAGGGTATGTAGTACAAGCAGATGCTGAATTATGCCAGGCATGTGGAAATTGTATAGATGTATGTCCATTTAATGCCCTTTCACTCAATAATGACCATATATCAATTAGTTGGGAAAAATGTATGGGTTGTGGAGTTTGTATTGATAGGTGTCCAAATAGCGTCTTCAAATTGGTTCGTGATGAAGAAAAGGGCGTTCCATTAGAAGTTGAATTGCTAACAAACTAGTTTTTTACACTACCGTTTTTCTTGCTGAGATTTTGCTGAGGTAATTCTTTATTCTACCCTAACATATTTCTCATACATAAATTTCTAGCCAAGATTCCAATTTTCATCTGCTGGAAATTTTTGGATCAGCGTGTCATCTTGAATCTCTAAAATCAGATCATGCTTGTTCTTCTTCTTAAAGCCGTTAAGGTCATTTTCACCATGGATCACATTAATGCTATTGCATCTTCCAATGATTTGCTTATGGGCATGTATTGAATATCAAGGTCCCTTGTGACTTTGCTACAATCAGCGGAGAAACCTTTATTCATGGTGCGCATTTGATCACTTGACATGCCAAACATCGGTTGAAATTTAAATATGTCAGCCAAAAATGTGAGGCAGGCAGCATTCATCATTACCATCCAAGTTGGCATTTTAATACGAGGTAAAGACACTCCGGAAGCACTCGAAATAATTTTATTGAACTCGGCAAATGATAGCCGCTCTGCCCCTACAAAGTATTTCTCTCCGATATTACCTTCTTTCTCAAGTGCTCGCACTATTACCTCTGCAACATCACGCACATCAACCCAGGTAAGAACACTGTTCAGGAATACTTGGGCAGGCATGTTACCTTTAACCATATTATAAACATAGCGACCACTTGGCTTATTATCACCTGGCCCCGTAACTGCCGAAGGATATACAACAACCACAGGAAGGTCTTTCTCCTTATGAAGTTTCCAGGCAAGCTCATCACCCTTATACTTTGTCTCAAAGTATAAACAGGTCCTTTTTGATCCAGAGGAACTTTTTTCAGTAAATGGCTTTTCATCCGGAACCCCATATACGCCCAAGGTGCTGATATACAATATCTTGTTGATAGATGCATCGAGTGACTCTTCTAAAACATTTCTCGTTCCTTCAACATTCACTGCATGGAAATCCTTTTTATGAGGAATCCAGAAATCATAGATATTGGCTAAATGGATCACAGCATCTGTTCCGGAAACTGCTTGCTTTACTGATGAACGGTCTGTTACGTTCCCGGTAATGAGCTCAGCACCTATTTCTTCAGGTATCGTAGTGTCACTTGTTTTTCGAACCAAGCACCTGATTGTATGCTCTGATTCCTTAAGTCGTAATAGAACATGTTTCCCGATGAAACCAGTTCCTCCAGTAACTAATACTTTCATGACATGAAGTTTATTTGGTTAGGATTAATTGCAAGTTACAACCCCAATACCCTAAAGTCAAGAACTATTTGATTTATAATTCATTACGTAATTTGCGAGGAGTAAGCAATGGACAAAAAAAGCCCTAGCCGTTTGGCTGAGGCCTGAGCCTTCCACGGGACTCGAACCCGCGACCTGTTCATTACGAATGAACTGCTCTACCAGCTGAGCTAAGAAGGCTTTATCAATATTGATTGAGCCTTAAGAGATCAATCTGCTCCTTAAAAGGTATAGGCCAGGTGCAGACCCATACTTATGTGATATCCATGACCTGAATATGCATATTCAAGGAGCGGACCTATATGAAAATCTCCGATCTCGAATTCATAATTCGCTTCCACGTGCAGAGCAAAGGTCTTTTCCGCATTTTCCCCACCGATAAACGTGATCCCCGGAGCTACATTCAGGATAAGGGAATGAACCAGTCTAAAACTACCTACAATGCCTATGTTTCTGTGCAGATGATCATCAAAGATCTGTTCATAACCAATGCCATAGCCAAAGCGGGATTCATTGATACTTCGGATGTAGTGCAGATGTAGACCGTATGCAAACGCATCTTCACCACCCATGTAGACCATTGAATTCGCTACGCCGATCTCATTTTTGGGATGAACATGTTGTTCGTGATCTTCCTGACCATGCTCATGGCTCTGTGCCTTCGCTTCCTGACCTGCGAGAATCAGGAGCAAACAAAAAAATAGCTTATGTTTTGCTAAGAGATCCAATCCGATACCTGTTCCATAGTTACGGTCCCGATCTCCAGTTTGTTCCTCTTCCGGCACACTCAGCTCCAAAAAGTCTTCTTTATGACTTTCCACTATTGGCTTTTGACTGGCTTTGGGTTTCATCTGCGGGAAACATTGAAGGGACAGATAAACTTTGGACATTTCTTATCTCTCTTGGTTAAGTTCCTCTGTTCTGTGATTAGATTTGCATACTAAAAATATCACTATTGACACCAATATAATTAGGATTGTGTAAAGTTAGCTAAAAGTGGGCTGATTTATAGATAAGGTTAAGAGATAGATTATACCTTTCAACCGCTTTAAGCTTTACAATGGCTAGTACAAGCCAGTGCCAGCAGTGAAGCCACCCGCTCCTTAGGCAACCCAAGTTCTATCTAATTGGAATAGGGCGTGAGCAATATAGTGTGGCAAACAAACTCAGAGGACCAATCCCAGACTTAAAAATACATTCTCAGGCCACCCTCCACCTATCCGGAAAAGAAAATGACCATTTGCTTTTTGATACCTGTAACCGACAGTGGCCAACGGGGTAACTGTGGATGATACGTCAGACATATATGTGATTCCAAGATTAAATTCTAAATGGTTATTATTTGGGCCTGTAAGACCTGTGTAGAAAGCTTTGAAAGCCAGACCATCATCACCGAACCACTCAGCTACAACCCCACCCCCAATTCCAAGCCAGGATGAGGTAATGAATGATTCAGGATTACTGATAATCATTCGTTCGTATGAGCCAAGTATAAAACTATAACCTCCAGGGGCAATTGTGGCGAAAAATGTATTCTTATTCATATCTACGGGAGGAGTGCTCTTGTAGTATATGGTTCCTGGAATTTGCCTCATGCCTTTTTTACTGGCAGTATTGTACGAGTATTCAGATACCTTGGATAAAGGAATACTGCTTGAGAATTTGTTTGAGTTTTTTCTGGCAGTAAAGAATATATCATCTGCGGTAATGCTTTCAATTTTACAAAGAATCGAATCTGAATCAGTAGTAATAATTAAATCGAAATTCTGCCCTGATAGAACATAGCTGTTTATTGTCAGAAAGAGAAAAAATGTGAATCTTATCATAATGAAGATTTTTGGTGAGTATCCAACAATTCTTAATGGATTAAGTTCGTTAAAGGATTGTTAAACATGATCCAACAGTGACAACCCAGTGACAAAAGAAAGCCCCAACCGAATGATTGAGGCCATCAAGCTTATTTTTTGTCAAGCCTTTTATGGCTTTATCCCACTTCTTGTTGCTGAGACTGCTTTGTTCTTTCAGCTCATTCAGGTCCATGGGTGAGGTGGCTTTCACAGAGTTAAAACCGCCTTTTCATCCTCAGTCAATTTTAAGCACTTTCGTTTCAGGTTTCATTTGCGGGAAACATGAGACGATCAAGAAGGGTATGACGCTTTTAGTGATTGAAGTTGCTATGGGATAGGATGGTTGCAGGGACAAACTTGAGACAATTGGGTTATTGAAATCGGGTTTTGGTTATAACATACCATTCTTCTCCAGCAACTTTCTGACCTTGGTCTGATTGATATCAATTTTCAGAATATTTTGATATTAATTCCTGAAAACCGGGTAAATCCCATAATGGCTCCCACCTTGTTTCCAGTTTTAATAATGGAGTAGACAGAATACCAGGTACAGATAGGAGAAGATCAAGTTGCTCCAGGGCTAATTCATATTCTCCAACCATCACATAAATCTGGGCCAGTTCCACAAGCCTGTAATACCCCCTCAAGGATTCCTTTTCAAGAGGCAGGAGCTCTGCACCTTTTTTTCCAGTTTCAATCGCTTTTTCCTTCTGACGAAGCCCTGCATAACAAATTCCAAGTGAACCGTATAATCGTGAGTCATCAGGGGAATAGCGCATTTTATCTTCCAGTAATAGTCGCGATATATTGTAGAAGATTTCCGCCTGGCTGGCAACATTCATATAATCATAGGTGAGGGCATAATATAAATATTTAGGGTAGAAATAGAACTGGGATTGAAAGGCTTCGAAATTCAAAGTGTTCAGATAATTTATCGCATGTTGGTAATGCCCATCGAAGACATCCATCAGAACGGTTCTCTCGGATAGAAGCGGGATGGTTGATATATTGATCACGGAGGATGCTACCTGAAGAACTTTCCTTCCATTCTTTGTTTTACCTTCCCAATTAAGGTATGTATCAATTTTTTGAACATAGGCATAGGTAAATTCCGGGTTCAGAGTTATTGTCTTGTTTATATAGTCTAATGCTTCGGAATATTCTCTAAGGAAATAGTAGGTTTGAGCAGTATTAAATACCACTCTGGAGTTTGTCGGATCGTTCTTTAAAGCCTTTAAAAACTCTTCTTTTGCTTTTTGAAGGTTTCCCATTCGTCTGTAAACGGATGCTATATAAAATATGTATTCAGCATTGCTGGGCATTTCAATCAGTGCTTTTTTCAGGTATGTCAGCGCATTATCATAATCCAGAAAACCCTGGTAATAATAGGCACCGAGTGCGTGGTTTGCATCAGCAAAGTCAGGTTCTATCCTGAATGCGGCATCAATCGCCTGTTTGGCATGGCTCAAACACTCCGCCGTATGGTCAAAATGGAACCAGTATAGTTGCAGATACGATCTTGCCAGCTGTGTGTATGCAAGGGCAAAGGTCGAATCCAGTTCAATGGCCTTGCGATACAAATTAATTGCCAGGGTCCAGTCCTGTTTTTCATAACTGCGCCAGTAATAAGTATTCCCCTGTAGATAGAAATTATAGGCTTCGAGATTTTCAGTAGGTTTCTTTTTAATCTGTTCGATCTCATTTCGAGATAAGACGATTTTAAGTTGCTTTGCCACGTTTTTTGCGATGTCGTCCTGAATGATATAGATATCAGACCACTTGCCGTGATATTCCTCCGCCCAGATATGGTCTTCCTGTATTGCTCTGATTACCTGTACACGTATACTGACATCGTCTATTTTTCGTTGAATACTGCCTTCAATGATGTAGTTCGCTCCAAGCTGCTCACCAATTTCAGAGATGGAGGGCCTGCTGTTTTTGTATTGCATCGTGGATGATCTTGACAGCACACGATCAAATTCCCTGACATACTGTAGCTGCATAATGATCTCATCGGTAATTGCATCTCCCAGATGCATATATTCTTCATCACTGTTCCAATTCTCGAAAGGAAGCACGGCGATCGATTTTTCAAGATTTGCTATTTCCCTGAATCTGTGGCGGGCTGACAGAATATGCCATGCGATCAAAGCAACAATAAGCACAAAGCTGATATAGCTGGCAATTCGCCAGCCGTTGGATGATTTGGATATGCCCTCATCTTTGACCTTATCAGCTGTTTCTGTCTTAACCACTCCTCCTGCTGGATGGATATCATATATCCAGGAGAAAATGATGGCTACAGGAAACCCTATTACAAGGAGGACGATAACAAGAGTGGGGGTCCATTCCGGTAGGCGAAGTGGTTCAGTAATATTGTTGATTAGCTCGATGATCACAAATGCCGCACCCGCATAGACTGTTATAACACGGACAACATTCCTTCGTTTCAACTCCTGCCAAAATTGGGATATTTTGTTGGGCATGGGAATAGGATTGCTTACTGCAAGTTAAGGTATGGGGGGATATGAGTCAAATGGGGCCGGGATTCAGTGTTTCATTCTATCCTCAAATGACACATTTCATCATAACTGTATGGGCTTTAATAGGATTCAGGCATAGTTAATATGATAAGTGCCACTATCGTGACAAAACTGGATCATTTGTTTCCATTTCAGCCTAATTTCCTATTTCCTTTATTAGATGCAAATAAAAGGAATAGCGGGGCTTTGAGGTACCCTTCTTTAGTCGCATTTTCCTTTTACTGAGATGTACTTTCATGACCCAATCTTTAGGTTAAAATAAGGGACAAAAGCGACTTATCGAAGAAATAAAGGGCTAATCTTCGTTCATTTCTGCTAACCTTTGCTCTGCAAGATAAATAGGGAGATTATCAAAGATTGCCGATTCATACACAATTTTATTATCGACCACACTGAAAGCAATAAATCCAACTAATACAACCTCTTCATCATCTCCCTTAAACTTCATATGTGTTTCAGACCAATAGTGTACCCAATTCTGGCCTTGGTTCTGAATGATCATCTCCCAGATTTCTCCTTCATTTCTATAATATTCTGTTGCCTCATGTACATATTCAAATAGCTCCATTTGCTCCTCAATTGTTTTTCCTGGGAATTTGGTCCAATATTGATTCTGCCAGATTCTGACTGTGTCTGCATAACATGATCTGTAGGTTTCAGCGTCTCCATCTTGAAATGCCTTCACGGCTTTCTTTGCAATTTCAATCTCAGGAGATTCTTCAAAGTATTGTTTCTTGGTTTGTTCCGTTTGACATGCTGTAACTACTATTAATAACACAATAGCAGTAAAGGAAATGACGCTTCTCATGATGATTAGGTTTAGGGGTTAATAATGAACAATTTACAACCAATAAGCGCCCAAGTCAAGTAAACGTTGATTAAGTGACAACCAGGAGACAAAAAGAAGCCCCAACCGAAGAGTTGAGGCTTAGAGATCATTTTCTTGAGTTAATTATGCAAACGAGACAAACAGGCCCTCGTCAGTCTTATCCACCCTGGCCAGTTTGTTTTTGGTGAGCCCTTTTATGGCCTTGTCCCACTTCTTGTTGCTGAGCCCGGTCTGTTCTTTCAGCTCATTCAGGTCCATGGGTGAGCTGGCTTTCAGTAGACTCAGCACCGTCTTTTCATCCTCGCTCAGCTCAACAGCCTTTTGTTCAGGTTTCATTTGCGGGAAAAAGAGGACTTCCTGGATGGAGGTCTGGTTGGTCATAAGCATTACCAGGCGGTCCATTCCCAGTCCCATGCCGGAGGTGGGGGGCATGCCGTATTCCAGGGCTCGTACAAAATCCATATCAATAAACATCGCTTCATCGTCGCCCTTCTCGGAAAGTTTTAACTGGTCCTGGAAGCGCTCCAACTGGTCGATGGGGTCGTTTAGCTCTGTATAGGCATTGCATAGCTCTTTGCCGTTTACCATCAGCTCGAAGCGCTCGCTTAGCTCGGGATTGTCACGGTGTTTTTTGCACAGGGGTGACATTTCAATCGGGTAGTCCGTGATAAAAGTAGGCTGGATCATATGAACTTCGGCCTTTTCTCCAAAGATCTCATCAATGATCTTGCCTTTACCCATGGAATCATCCAGCTCCACACCCAGACTGTCGGCCACATCCCTCAGGCCGGCTTCGTCCATCCCTGCGATGTCATATCCTGTAGCTTCCTTAATGGCATCCAGCATGCTGATCCGCTTAAATGGACGTTTGAAGTCAATCTCCTGATCACCCACCTGTACTTTGGTGGTTCCATGCAGGTCGAGTGCTACCTTCTCGATCATTTCCTCCGTGAAGTCCATCATCCATTTATAATCCTTGTAGGCCACGTAGATCTCCATTACGGTGAACTCCGGATTGTGGGTCCGGTCCATTCCTTCATTTCTGAAGTCCTTGGAGAATTCATAGACTCCATCATAGCCTCCCACTATCAGCCTTTTCAGGTAAAGCTCATTGGCAATTCTCAGGTAAAGAGGAATGTCCAGGGAATTATGATGGGTTATAAAGGGTCTGGCTGCCGCACCACCGGGAATGGGTTGTAAGACGGGTGTTTCTACTTCCAGGTAACCTCTTTCGTTGAACAGGTTCCTCAGCGAGGTATATATCTGTGTCCGCTGCCTGAAGATCTCCCTTGATTGAGGATTGACAATCAGGTCGACATATCGCTGGCGGTAGCGGTATTCTGCATCGGTAACAGCATCATAAATTTTCCCATCGGCCTCCTTTACAATGGGCAGGGGTCTGATGGACTTGCTCAGGAGCACCAACTCGTTTACATGAATCGAAATCTCGCCTACCTGGGTTTTAAATGCAAATCCCCTGACACCCACAATATCACCGATATCGAGAAGCTTTTTGAAAACGGTATTGTACAGGGTTTTATCTTCACCGGGACAGATATCGTCCCGTCTCAGATAGATCTGGATCCGTCCCGAGGAATCCTGGATTTCAGCAAAGGAAGCACTTCCCATGATGCGCCGGCTCATGATCCTTCCTGCAAGGCTGACATCCTTCAGAGCAGCTTCATTTTCTTCAAAACCCTCAATGATCTCTGCAGCACTGTGGCTGATCTCATACAGCTCCGGGGGATAGGGATTGATGCCAAGTTTTTTGATTTCTTCCAGGGAATTTCTTCTGATTTGCTCCTGCTCGCTTAGCTCGGGATTGTGCATTTTTCTAAATATTTTTCCGGTCACAAAGGTATAAAAAAGATTATGTTAATTTTGCAGTGAGAGGGGTGGAGGATGCCTGCTGAATTTCCATAAAATCATGAATAGAAACTGGGTCATAAAAGCACCGGGCAATGAAGAAGGAATTACTTCATTAGCCAGTGAACTTGGCATTGACCGTCCACTGGCCCAGCTGCTTACCCAGCGGAATATCAATACCTTTAAGGAAGCCAGGGAGTATTTTCGTCCCGATCTCGAAAATCTGCACGATCCTTTCCTGATGAAAGATATGGATGTGGCCATCCAGCGAATCGAGGAGGCTATCCATGAAGGTGAGAAAGTTATGATCTACGGTGATTACGATGTGGATGGGACTACGGCTGTTGCCCTGGTCTATTCCTACTTCAAGGATCATTTCAAGGATATTGATTATTACATTCCTGACCGCTACGATGAAGGCTACGGGGTCTCTGTTAAAGGAATAGACTATGCAGCCCGGAATGGATTCAGCCTGATCATTGCACTTGATTGTGGAATAAAGGCGGTTGATAAGATCGATTATGCCCGTGATAAGGGTGTGGATTTTATTATCTGTGATCACCACAACCCGGGCGAGCAGATCCCTAATGCGGTGGCTGTCCTGGATCCCAAGCAAGAAGGCTGCTCTTATCCCTATAAAGAGTTGTCTGGTTGTGGCGTGGGCTTGAAGCTTGTTCAAGCATTCGGAATTAAGATGGGACTGGATGCCAACAAGGCCTATGACTATCTCGATCTGGTGGTAGTGAGTATTGCTTCTGATATTGTTCCAATAACAGGCGAGAACCGGATTATGGCCCATTTTGGGCTGAAGAAACTGAATGATGACCCATCCATCGGGCTGAAGGCCATCAAGGAGGTGGCTGGCATCGATAGAAAAGGTATCACTATTGAGGACATTGTTTTTAAGATTGGTCCACGTATCAATGCGGCCGGAAGAATGGAATCAGGTAAGAAATCGGTTGATCTCCTGGTTTGTGAGAAAGGTACAGACGCCCATGTTATGGGTAAAAAGATCAATAACTTCAACCTGGATCGCAGGAATATTGATACAGAAATTACCCGTCAGGCCATTGATATGATCCAGAGCAATGCTTCCCTGAAGGAGAGAAGTTCTACGGTGCTCTATAATCCAGAGTGGCACAAAGGGGTTATAGGGATTGTTGCCTCCAGGTTGCTGGATCATTTTTATAAACCTACGGTGATCCTTACGAAGTCCAATGGACTGATTACGGGTTCTGCCCGCTCGGTGAATGGCTTTGACCTGTATCAGGCCATAGAGTCATGCAGTGACCTGCTTGAGAATTTCGGCGGACATAAATATGCAGCTGGGCTGACCATGAAGGTTCAAAATCTTCCAAAATTCAGGGAACGCTTCGAGAATATTGTCTGCGATACCATTGACCCGGAACAATTGATCCCGGTGGTGGAGATAGATACGGAACTTCAACTTACAGATATTACAGATAAGTTCTTCAGGATATTAAAGCAATTCGAGCCTTTTGGTCCTGAAAATACCAGTCCTGTTTTCCTTTCGGAAAATGTGGTGGACAATGGGTATGGCCGTACGGTCGGGACCAATGGTGAGCATTTGAAATTAACCCTGATCCAGGAAGAGAATCCCTTCAAGGTTTTTTCTGCCATTGGATTTCACCAGGGGAGTTTTTTTGAAAAGATTAGCAAGGGAGCCCCCTTTGATATCTGTTATCAGTTGATGGAGAATGAATTCAGGGGCAGAGTTAATCTCCAGATAAATATTCTCGATTTGAAGTTTGATTAAAGGTCTAGCCTCAGCTGGACTCCAGCGTCCCAAAGCTTATTTCCGGATTTTGTAATAACTGACAGTTTCGAAGAGACTGTGATTCCAGATGTGGGTTTATATGTTAAAAGGAGGGTGGTTCTTTGTCCGCTTCCATAGTAAACCGGGAAAGAGAAACTGTAGTAGAACCCC
The DNA here is from genome assembly GCA_963753765.1 of uncultured Bacteroidales bacterium. Taxonomy (GTDB): domain Bacteria; phylum Bacteroidota; class Bacteroidia; order Bacteroidales. The sequence goes on along the minus strand of CAVWDQ010000016.1, from coordinate 183,137 downwards.
GGCTCATAGAGATAGATCCTGTTCTCCCACTCGCTTACATGGAAGAGTACAACTTGTGCACTTAATCTCAGTTTTACTGAGCTGGCCAGCCTTATCTGTTGAACAGCAGCATAAGCTGGAACTGATCTAAGCTTTTTGGAAGAATACCCGACTACCAGTCTACTTTGCCACTTGAATTGATCTCTATGATTATAGACCAGCTGGCCGTCGAATCTGGTCACCCTGTGATCCTGCAACGGCCGCAAGCTGGAATTTTCGTCCGCCGGGGTACTTTGCCAGGTTTTACTAAATAATCTGACCCTCCATTCCAGCACCTGACTTCCGGGATTTTGCAGCGAGAGATCCAGCCGGTAAGCTCCAGAGGGCACATTTGTAAGATAGCGGGGCATGGGGTAGCGGAACACTTCAGCAGTGAGCTCTGCTGTAATAAACTTCCCGGTCTCCACATGCAGGTTGAAAGCCAGCCCCTGTTCATTTTTTATAGCACTGCCTGAGCCATAGGAGGAGGGCAGGGAACCATGGTATTCGTCCCCATAATGGTGAAGGAGCATGCTTCCCTGAACAAAATCATTAAAATGGAACTGTCCTCCAAGCAGGAAGGCAAGCGAGCTGTACTGGTTGGCAGCAAGCTCTCCAAAGAGCTGAAATTTCTGCTTACTCCAGTTGCCATGAAGGCTAACCTTCCGGAACATGGTAGCCCTGGGTTCTTCCTTCAGCTGTATTTTTGCTATGTTGGTCGGACCTGTCCATTCAACTCCATTCATTATTCCCAGGCTCAGTTTCCGGTAGGTGTAGAGTAATTGTATCCCGGTATGGATTCTGTAAGCCAGATCTCTGCCTTCTATTTCAGACCGTGTCCGGTAGAGCCCTGAAGTACGTTGATAATCAAGCCATTTATCGCCCAGTGGATTCTCGCTGAATGCTGCAGGAGATAGGGCCATTCTATGGTATGATACCCACATCAACAGGTGCAAGCTCTTTGTCCCCATTTTGCAGACCCCACCCTGTTCATACATGCTTTCTGATTTGGAAGCATAGGGCCTGATCTTTGAGAGAGATTGCTGGTTGACGCGAAAGTCTCCGGCCCTATGGATAAAACCGCTTCCATTGACCAGACCCATCCCCTGGTTCAATTTAAAGTTGCCGACCACCAGCTGTTTAATAAATCGCTTTCCCTGATAGGAGAGGTAAGCGGAGAGGAATTGTGGCTTGTTCCTGTACATGAAAAGTTCTCCGGCATCTTTTTCATAGGTAAGAGCCATGGAGAGCCTTTTATATGGATGAGATCGGATCCTGATGCAAGTGCTTAGGGGTGGACCGGCATATACTGAAATTTTCCCCGAATCAGGATCCACCTGGTAGCTATCTTCCAATGGAAAAGATCTTTCCATAGTGATCATAAGCATATGTTTTCCTCTGAATTTTCCTTCCGGAACCGATTCAGCCTTAAACATTATAAAGGCTTCGATATCATTCAGAATTGAGCGGTCAAACCCCGGAAGAGTTAGCAGTTCATAGATCGAGTAAAGAGATCCAAAGCTCTCACGATATTTTAACAGATTGTATATCTGGTAGGGACTAAAAAGGCCGGAAGCTTCAAGCTCCTCCGGGGAGGCAGAGTTCAGATCGATGGGAGTACTTACTAATTCCTGATACTCCTGAATCATTGTTTCGGGGATGGGGGATGATTCGTTCCTGTAGATTATATCCTCCATATCCTGGAAGTTCAGAGGTACTTTTTGTGCGTACAGGAGGACAGGAATCCATGCTGTAAATAACAGGTATGTGATCCGCAACTTACCAGGCATGGCTTAGTGAGGTAAGTGGTGAAAGGCCGGTATCGACTCTGTACTGGAATGAGAATTCCGCTATCCACTTAGTGAAATTCAGTGAGATCCCCCATGAATAGGTGAATGGCCGGTTGCAGATTCCTATTCTCAGATTAAGTTGCTTATTCAGGATCCATTCCATCCCGCCACATAGAATGATGCTCTGTCCGGGTAAAATTCGCAGATCAAATAAGATTCGAGAGGCACTGAAAAAGGTGTAGGAAAAACCGCTTTCAAAGGACATAAGTTCCTGACCACAAAATTTTGTCTGGGTGCTCCATCCCGCAGGATGAATCAAGCGACCCCCAAGTTTCCACTGTTCATTTATCCTGATCTGAAGACCCAGGGCAAAGCTGATACCAGGTGCATACATATGCTGTTCTGTAAGTGTTGTATTCCAGAAATGAATTCCCAAACCCGCACTGATATCGGGATGTAATCTCAGACCGTAGGAGAACCAGAGGGAGTTCTGCCGGAATCCCCTGATTCCCATGGTGGAGAACACGGTCCCAAGGCCTCCCCTTCGGAAGGTGAATTGTCCTGCCAGGGAGGAGATTCCTAATTCTTTAAGCAGGAAGGGCATGCTATGCTGTAAGGTGATCGATGATTGTTCAATAAATCCCAGTCCGGCCTGGTTCTGAGCAGAACACCAGTATCCCTGCAGGCATACACTGGAGCCTCCCAGTGCAGCTGAAGCAGTCCCCAGGCTTTGATCCTGGCAGCTTACAGTTCCGTAAAAAAGGGACAAAAAAAAGACCGGGATTAGCAATCCCGGTCTTTTAATCATCAACCCTGGTGGTGATATTATCCCATCATCAGTTGGTTTTAAATTTAAACTTAACTTCCCTTAACTCCTCATTTGCCTTAACAATTTTTGAAGCCAGGCTATCTTTGAACTTCAGCATTTTCTCCATTATTTCCGGATCCCCTGTGCCTATAATCTGTGCTGCAAGGATGCCGGCATTTCTGGCTCCGTCCAGGCCCACCGTGGCTACGGGGATTCCCGGGGGCATTTGCAGGATACTCAGTATGGAATCCCAGCCATCAATGGAGATAGATGCTTTGATGGGAACTCCAATCACAGGCAGAGGTGTTAAAGCTGCCACTACCCCGGGAAGATGTGCTGCTCCACCTGCTCCGGCTATAATTACCCTGATTCCCCTTCCTGCTGCATTTCGTGCAAAATCCATGGCCTGGTCCGGTGTTCTGTGTGCCGACAGGGCATTTAATTCAAAAGGGATCTCGAATTCGTCCAGCAGCTTTGCTGCCTGTTCCATAATGGGAAGATCAGAAGTGCTTCCCATGATAATACTAACTTTAGGATTCATCTGTTTATGTAATTTTGCGGTGATTATCAGTTAACGAAAATACAATTATTTTTATTCCTGCATTTTGATGTGTACTTTAATATAAAATATGACCTATGGATAGTAAGATTGTTCAGGTTCACGATAGAAGTTTTGAACCATTTATACCAGAGGAAGCGATTCAGAAAGAGGTTAGTCGCCTTGCAGAGGAGATGAATCGTGATCTGGCAAGTAAGGATCCAATATTCCTGGGTATTTTGAACGGTGCATTTATGTTTGCGAGCGACCTGTATAAGCAGCTCACTTTTCCCTGTCAGATTACATTTCTGAAGCTGGCTTCCTATAGTGGTACACAATCGACCGGAAGTGTCAAACAGCTTATAGGAATAAACCGCGAACTGAAGGATCGGGTGGTGGTTGTACTTGAGGATATTGTTGATACCGGTGTAACCCTGGAAACCATTATCAGGCAGTTGTCAGGTTACGAACCCAGGGAGATACTGGTGGCAACCTTTCTTCACAAACCGGAAGCCACTGTGAGGGAGGTAAAACTCGATTATGTGGGAATGGAGATACCCAACAACTTCATCCTTGGATACGGGCTCGATTATGACGGCTATGGCAGAAACTTCAGGGAAATCTACCAATTGGTAGATTAATGCAGTAAATGTTTACTAATTTTGGTGGCGTCAAAAAAAACTGAAAAAACATGCTGAATATTGTATTATTTGGTCCTCCGGGATCGGGAAAAGGAACACAGTCAGAAAAGATAATTGAGAAATATGGATTGGTTCATATTTCAACCGGAGATCTGTTGAGGGAGGAGGTAGCTGCTCAGACAAAACTGGGTATAAAAGCCAAGGAGATCATGGATAAAGGAGAGCTGGTTTCGGATAAGATTGTGATTGCTATGATCCGTAAGAAACTAGAAGAAAACCAGAATGGAACAGGTTTTATCTTCGATGGCTTTCCCAGGACCGTGGAGCAGGCCAGGGAACTTCGTAAGGCTTTGACTGATTATGATGAGCGGGTGGGTGTAATGATTTCACTGGAAGTTCCGCATGAAGAGCTGGTAAAGAGGTTACTAAACAGGGGAAAGGAGACCGGACGTTCAGATGATAATCTGGAGACCATCAACAACCGCATTGATGTTTATAACAGGCAGACCATTCCGGTAACCTACTACTACGATAAGATGCACAAGCATGCTGCTGTTGAAGGTACCGGTTCTGTAGATAAAATCTTTGAGCGCATTGTAGAAGTAATCTCCAAGGTGAAAGAGTAATTAGTTTTTATGCTAAGAACACATGTCCAATGCCAACTTCGTTGACTATGTAAAAGTCTTTTGCCGTTCAGGCAAGGGAGGAGCTGGCTCTGCTCATTTGCGTCGTGACAAGCTCACCAGCAAGGGTGGTCCCGACGGAGGTGATGGAGGAAGAGGAGGACATGTGATTATCAGGGGTAATGAACAACTCTGGACACTCCTGCATCTGAAATATAAGAGGCATGTATTTGCCGCCCATGGCGAGAGTGGAGGATCGTCTCTGAAAACCGGGGCAAGTGGCGACGATGCCTGTATTGAGGTTCCACTGGGAACGGTGGCCCGGGATGCAGACACCCAGGAAGTGCTCTTCGAGATAACATCGCATGGTGAAGAAAAAGTGCTGATTCAGGGTGGCAGGGGCGGACAGGGTAATGAACATTTCAAATCGTCAACCCATCAGACTCCCCGCTTTGCACAACCTGGCGAGCCCGGCGATGAGGGATGGTTTATTCTGGAATTAAAACTGTTGGCTGATGTGGGACTGGTGGGTAAGCCAAATGCGGGGAAATCAACCCTTCTGGCTGCTATTTCTGCAGCCAAACCCAAAATTGCAGACTATCCCTTTACAACCCTTGTACCCAATCTCGGTATTGTAAAATACAGGGATGACCGCTCTTTTGTGATGGCCGATATACCAGGGATCATTGAGGGTGCCAGTGAAGGGAAGGGACTTGGGCATAGATTTTTGCGGCATATTGAGCGCAATTCCATGCTGATGTTTATGGTCCCGGCCGATAGCAATGATATAGCTGAAGAGTACAGAATCCTGCTGAATGAGTTGAAAGAGTATAATCCTGAAATGCTTGATAAGCAGCGCCTGCTGGTAATTACCAAATCTGATCTGCTGGATGATGAGCTCACCGAAGAGATCAGAAAGGAATTGCCTGATGTCAGCTACCATTTTATTTCAGCGGTTGCAAACCTGGGCCTGGTGGCACTCAACGATACTATCTGGAAGATGCTGAATTCCTGATTGCTTATGGATTGGATCTTAAAGCTTGATACACAGATATTCCTGGCTATTAACGGATGGCACAGTGGGACCTTTGATGGGATAATGTGGTGGATCAGTGGTAAAACCACCTGGTGGCCCTTCTATCTTTTTCTGCTTGCTTTTATGGCCTGGAAGCTTAAGTGGCAGCTTGTTCCCATCCTGCTATTTATCATCCTGGTGATTACCCTTGCCGACCAGACTTCGGTTCATCTTTTCAAGAATGTTTTTCAGCGTTTAAGACCCTGTCATGAACCTTCTCTTGATGGCCTTGTTCACCTGGTCAATAATAAATGTGGCGGGCAGTACGGATTTATCTCTTCCCATGCAGCCAACTCTTTTGCTGTGGCTTTTCTGGTCCTCTTATGGATCAAAAAGCGATGGTTTACGGTCCTGATGATAATTTGGGCACTGCTGGTGGCCTACAGCAGGGTTTACCTGGGCGTACATTACCCGGGCGATGTCCTGGTCGGGGGAGTATGGGGAGCAGGATGTGGCACTTTGCTGTTCCTGCTATCCAGGTGGGTCCTTTCAAAATTACCGGAGAACTGGTGGATAGTCCGGGGCTCGCGTGTACCTACATCCTGATCGTTAAGCCTATGCTATGCATCGTCAGCCCATATACAAATCCTTACTTTAACCTGGCTTCGGAGGAGTACTTCCTTAAGCGCTTCCAGGAAGATCTCTTGTTGTTGTACAGGAACACCCCTTCTATAGTGGTGGGGAAGCATCAGAACACCCTGGCTGAAATTAATCTGCCCTTTGTCCAGGAGCAGGATATCCAGGTCGCCAGGAGGATTTCCGGGGGAGGAACAGTATTTCATGACCTGGGGAATCTCAATTTCGCTTTTTTTACCAGTGGGAAGGAGGGTGAGTTGGTTGACTACAAGCGAGCTACCCTGCCTATAGTAGAGGCTTTGAAAGAGATGGGACTGGATGTCAGCCTGGGTAAACGAAATGAATTACTACTTAAAAAACTTAAGATTTCGGGCACTGCAAGTCATGTATTTAAACAAAGGGTTTTACATCATGGCACCCTTCTCTTTTCTTCAGAGATGGAAAGCCTTAGTGCGGCCCTGAAGACCGTTAAGGACAGGTTTACCGACAGGGCTGTGAAGTCGGTTCCCTCCCGGGTAACCAATATCAGGGATCATCTCCCGGAGCAGATGGATGTGGAGATGTTTCAACAGCGGATCCTTGATCATATGCTCCTGACTTATAAGGACGCCCGTTCCTATAATTTCAGCGAGACGGATGTGAAGGAAATTAGCGCTCTGCGTGACTCGAAATTTTCCACCTGGGAGTGGAATTTTGGATACTCGCCTAAATATCAGTTTTGCCAGAGTATTTCCTTTAAAACTGGTCAACTGGATCTACATATGAATGTGGAGAAGGGGATCATCAAAGAGCTAAAGATCGTGGGTGATTTTAGCTCACAAAAGGATGTCGGGTTACTGGAGCAGATGCTGGTAGGATGCATCCATGATCCGGAAACCATACGTAACAAGCTTTCTGAAACAAAGGTTTCCGACTTTATAAGCGGATTGGAAAACGAAGAGCTCCTGGTGGGGATGTTTTAAGAAGCGGTTGTATGTAATGGTACACTTGAATTTAGGTATACCCGTGAGGAAGCCTTTGCCAACCGTAGGTTGGGAGCAGCAACGATTGGGTATACCTAAAGTAAAAGATGTGTGCTATTTAATACAGCCGCTTCTGGGAAACAACTTTAATTTTCAAGCGCTGCCTTCAGCTGGTTGATTTCAGCTTCGGTGTAATTTCCGCTGATCGAGCACTTCCCGCCTTTAATCTCCTCTGTAACCCTGGGTGCAGCAAGCACCTTGCCATCGAAGAGGATCGCAATATTCCTTCCCTTGTTCTTTTTTGTAATCGAGGCCCATTTTTCTGCCCCTGACTGCGAGAACGATATTAAAAGAGAATAATTATCATTAGAATCTAGGCTGACGCTAAGCTCTTCTATATCCTGCTGTGAAGGAAAAACATCATTTGATGCAGACTTCCGGATGGCATAAAGTGGAATCATTGGCCCTGAGGCCTCAGCCCCCGCAGCAATGATCAGGTCCTCCGGAACTTTACTTCGGAAGGATTCTATTTGGATATAGTTCCAAAGAGTTTTCAAATCTGCTTCATTACAGGTGCCGATCCTTGAACTTTCAGGATCTGTACCTTCCTTATGAATCAATGTCAAAAAGTACTCCTGTGGGATCGAGTTTTGAAAACACCTCCTGCTGTGTATAGGTTTCACAGAAGGTACACTGTTTCTTCCTGGTAAATGCGTCTTTCTGGAGGGAGAAAAGGAGAAGCTGCTGACTACTAATGATGAGAGGATCACTCCCAAAATGATATATTTTAAAGTTTTCATATGACTAAGTATAAGTTATTATTAATGAAATATTTAAGGGCATGGTTTCAAGTGCTGAAACCAGGTCCTTGCCTGAAAATATTTAATGAATGTGCTTAACTCAGGAGAGGGGCGGATCGTCGGACCTCGAGTAATGGTGATGATATTGACCAGACTGAATACCAAAAACAGGTAAGAGTTCCAGGTGAATCTGCATCTGGGTTTTACTTCGGACCTGATGCTCTGCGCTATTCAGATATTCAAGGTGTTTAAGATTGCCTGCTTTGGACTCATAAGCTATTTCCTGTTTGTGCCTGTAAGAAGGAAGAGTGGATGCAGCAGTCTGGTTGGAAGATATTTCTGCCAGAAGCTCTGTCTGAACTGGCTCATACTTGTCTGCTAATTGTCTGGGATTCTCACTTTTTTGATTATTGAAAATAATGAGTGATCCCAGCAGAATTCCAGCAACAAATAATAAATGGAAATAGTTCTTCACAGCTTAAAGATAGGAAATCAGGTCAAGAATCGAGCAATAGCTCGGCCAGGTCTTCGGAGCGCAGGTTTATCCCGTCCACAATATGGGTGGCCTGCTTATAGAAAAGCTCTCGTTTCTCAAGAAGGCTTTTGATGAAATCCAGCAACTCTGATTCGGATTTTCCCTTGATCAGGGGGCGCTCAGTCCTGGATCGAATCAGCCTGTCTTTCAGCGTTTCAGGCGATAACTGAATGTAGATGGTTGTTCCATGAGCATTCATCAGATCCATCATTTGGGAATGACAGGGTGCGCCTCCACCAGTTGAGATCACCAGCTTTTCACGAAGGCATAATTCACTGATGATATCGTATTCCCACTTTCTGAAAACCTCTTCACCATGTTCACTGAAGATGGCAGGGACGGACATCTCAGCGGTCTCTTCAATCAGCTGGTCCATGTCCGAAAACTGATATCCTATCAGGCGCGCCAGTTTTGATCCCAGGGTAGATTTACCCGAGCCCATGAAACCGATCAGAAATATCCGGGTATTCATGTTACCACTCTAAGGTGAATTGTCCGGCCGAGTCTTTTTTATCATCATTCTCCGGGTCTCCCTTTTCCGGGTCCCCTTTTTCTTCTTTGGGTTTTATCACTTCCAGGGGGACCTCATCGGGATCCTGTTTGGCCGCTTTTGTTTTTTTCGGACTTGCTTTTTTAGCTGAAGTCTTAGTCTCCGGTTTTGCAACTTCCGGTTCCTTTACTTCAGGTTTTTTTACCTCGGATTTCTTTACTTCCGGCTTCTTTGCTTCCGGCTTCGGTTCCTCTTTTATGGGATCTTCGATTCCCTCGGGAGTTAACTCCTGGATCACTTTAACCTCGTAGTTGGAAAGCCGCTTGCCCCTGGCTTTGTAACTCTTGACCCCGATAAATTCCGCTACCTCGATGATTTCCGGATTACGGTCCTTGTTTTTACCGCCAAACTTCAGTTCCAACCGGGGATACTCTACCTCGGTGATCCTGATAAGCCTCGATTCGGGGTGCTCCCCTATAAAGCGGGTTTGTTTGGCCCCAGCTTCGATTAAGAAGCGCTTCAGGTAGTAATAGTTTTGTTCAGCATCGAAATAAGCTGCCGACCAGATTTTTTCAGTTCTGAACTTCTCAATGATATGCACATCGTCCTCAAAATGGTTACTGAGATCGAAATTGGTGGTTCTGAAGTTCCCCGATTTGGTGATAACCAGGATCTGGTCGTCCCCGGAGAATTCACCCAGGAATATTCCCCTTGCATCCACATTCAGCCTCATTACATCCTCATCGAACCAGACCTTCCTCCCACCCAGGGTGGATACTCCTTTCTCTTTTATAACGATTTTCTGGACGGAAAACTTGGTCAGGATATTCCCCAGAGCACCTCTTCCCTTGATAGCCAGATCGGCAAAATCATATTCGAAAACAGGATTTTTCAGTCGCGGCCTTGGCCTGAGGTAAACTTTAATTACTTCCGCTTCACCATTGGGATTAGCGCTGAAATAAAGAATCTTGGAATGCTTGTGCTCCTTGCCAATATTATATTGTTTGTCGCGGGTTATCCCGGTTACCGGGGCGCGCTTCATCATGACATTCCCTGAGTTGCCATCGAAATAGACCACGTTATAGATGGTACGACTGTCGTTTTTCTTAAAGACTGCCGCATGAATAATATCTTTGCCCACAAACTGCTTGTCTGCAACCTTGGAAATAGTATAAGTGCCATCTTTCAGAAAGACGATGATATCGTCAATATCTGAACAGTCACAAACATACTCGTCTTTTTTCAGGGAGGTACCAATAAAGCCGTCCTTGGCATTCATGTAAAGCTTCTGATTGGCCACCACCACTTTTGTGGCTTCGATGCTTGCAAAGTTCCTGAGTTCGGTTCTTCGTTCCCTCCCCTTGCCGTATTTCTTTTTGATCTGATTGAAGTAGTCGATGGTGTAGGATACCAGGTTGGCCAGGTGGTTCTTCACCTCCTCCATCTCCTCTTCCAGGCTCTTGATGTAATCATCGGCCCGTTTCACATCGTACTTGGAAATACGCTTGATTTTGATCTCGGTAAGTTTGATAATATCTTCCCGGGTGACTTCCCGCATCAACAATTTTTTGTATGGATCCAATCCCGTATCGATGGCTTCGATGACTGCTTCCCAGGTCTCACACTCTTCAATGTCGCGGTAGATTCGTTTTTCGATAAAGATCTTTTCCAGGGAGGAGTGGTGCCAGTTCTCCTGCAACTCCCCGAGCCTGATCTCCAATTCCTGTCTGAGCAGGTCCTTGGTATGCTCGGCATTGACCTTCAGAATTTCGCTGACCCCTACAAAACGGGGTTTATCATCGTCGATTACACAGCAGTTGGGTGAAATAGAGATTTCACAATCGGTAAAAGCATACAGGGCATCAATGGTTTTATCGGAACTTACATTGGAGCCCAGATGGACCAGGATTTCCACGTTTTCGGCTGTATTGTCGTCGATCCGCTTAATCTTGATCTTTCCTTTCTCACTGGCTTTAATGATGGTCTCAATCAGGGACCCAGTATTCTTCCCATAAGGGAGGTCTTTAATTACCAGGGTTTTGTTGTCAAGTTTCTCGATTTTGGCCCTTACCCGGATTGCTCCTCCTCGCAGGCCATCGTTGTAACGTGATACCTCTGCCAGTCCGCCCGTTGGAAAATCGGGAAAGAGTTCAAAGTCTTTTCCCTGCAGGTATTTAACGCAGGCATCGATCAGTTCATTGAAGTTATGGGGAAGGATTTTGGATGAAAGTCCAACAGCAATCCCTTCTGCTCCCAGGGCCAGCAGCAGGGGAAACTTTACCGGCAGGGTAACAGGCTCCTTGTTCCTTCCATCGTAGGAAAGTTTCCATTCGGTAGTTTTGGCATTAAAAAGTACCTCGTTGGCAAAATGAGAAAGCCTGGATTCAATGTACCTGGAGGCAGCTGCACCATCGCCTGTATAAATGTTTCCCCAGTTTCCCTGCGTATCGACCAGTAGCTCCTTCTGTCCAATGGATACCAGGGCATCGCCGATAGAGGCATCACCGTGGGGGTGATACTGCATGGTGTTCCCGATGATGTTGGCCACCTTGTTGAAGCGGCCGTCATCTATCCGTTTCATGGCGTGCATGATGCGTCTCTGTACGGGCTTCAGTCCGTCGATAATATGCGGCACGGCACGTTCAAGAATTACATAGGAGGCATAATCAATAAAATAGTCCTCATACATCCCTGTGAGACGTGTGATCTTCACGTCCTCCCCGGAGTGTTGCTCTTCAGCTTGTGCATCCAATGATGTATCTTCGAATTCTGTCATTTATCTTTACTGATTCACTTCGATTGTTATCCCTGCAGACCTGAAGGGCTTCAGGCAACCTCCACAGGGTCTTCTTCCACCCTGAGCCTGTCAATGATAAAATCCTGTCTTTCGGGGGTGTTTTTTCCCATATAGAAACTGAGGATTTCCTGCAGATTATCTTCCTTTTTCAACCGAACAGGCTGCAACCTGATATCGGGTCCTATGAAATGTTTGAACTCATCGGGTGATATTTCACCCAGCCCTTTGAAACGAGTGATTTCGGGATTCTGCCCTAGCTTTTCCATGGCCTGTTTTTTCTCATCATCGGAGTAACAGTAAAAGGTCTCTTTCTTATTCCTGACCCTGAACAGGGGAGTCTGCAGGATGAAGAGATGACCGTTTCGAACCAGGTTGGGAAAGAACTGCAGGAAAAAGGTGAGCAAGAGCAAACGGATATGCATGCCATCCACATCCGCATCTGTTGCAATTACCACGTTTTTGTACCTCAATCCGTCCAGTCCGTCTTCAATATTCAGAGCCGCCTGTAGCAGGTTGAACTCCTCATTTTCATAGACCACCTTTTTGGTTAGACCAAAGGAGTTCAAAGGTTTTCCCCGAAGGCTGAATACTGCCTGGGTATTTACGCTTCTTGATTTGGTGATGGAGCCGGATGCGGAATCCCCCTCGGTGATAAAGAGGGTGGATTCGTTTTTCCGCTCATCTTTCCCATTGTAATGGATCCGGCAGTCCCGCAACTTCTTGTTATGAAGGTTCGCCTTCTTGGCACGCTCCCTGGCCAGTTTTTTGATCCCGGATATGGCTTTGCGCTCCTTCTCTGACTCCTGAATCTTCTTCAGAATGGCATGGGCCGTTTCACCATGCTTGTGAAGGTAATCATCCATCTTCGTGGTGAGGAAGTTCACGATGAAGTTCCTTACCGAGGGACCCTTGGGTCCGATATCTTTGGATCCCAGCTTGGTTTTGGTCTGTGACTCAAAAACCGGTTCCTCTACCTTGATACTGACAGCAGCTATGATGGAGGTACGGATATCGGAAGCATCAAAATCTTTTTTGAAAAAGTCACGAACAGTTTTTACCAGCGCCTCCTTAAAAGCCACCTGGTGAGTACCGCCCTGGGTGGTATGCTGTCCGTTCACAAAACTGTAGTACTCTTCACCATACTGGTTCCCATGGGTAATGGCCACTTCAATATCCCCGTTCTTCAGGTGAATGATGGGGTAGAGACCCTCCCCGCTCATATTCTCCTGCAACAGGTCGAGAAGTCCGTTCTTGGACTGGAATTTCTGCCCGTTGTAAGCGATGGTAAGCCCGGTATTCAGATAGGTATAGTTGCGGAGCATTGCCTCGATGTACTCATCTATAAAATTGAATTTTCCGAACATGGTGTGATCGGGCTCAAAGGTGATCAGCGTTCCGTTCTTTTCTGATGAGTTCCGTTGGGGATGATTCTTCACGAGTTCCCCTTCGCTGAAGTCTACCGACTTTTCTTTCCCCTCTCTTATGGATTGGATGGTAAAGGCGGACGAGAGAGCATTCACTGCTTTGATGCCAACGCCGTTAAGCCCCACCGATTTCTTAAATACCTTGGAATCGTATTTGGCCCCGGTATTCATTTTTGAAGCCACATCTAAAACTTTACCAAGGGGAACGCCCCGGCCGTAATCACGGATAGAAACCCGGTGTTCATCAATGTTTACCTCGATGATTTTTCCAAATCCCATCATGTATTCATCGATGCAGTTGTCGAGTACCTCCTTCAATAAAATATATATACCATCATCGGGGGATGAGCCGTCTCCCAGCTTCCCGATATACATACCCGGACGCTTTCGGATGTGCTCCTTCCAGTCCAGTGTCCGTATGGTATCTTCTGAATAATTTGCACTCATATCTTTCTCCTCAATGGCAGCACAAATATAGACAAAAGTATGGCCGGAACATCATTTCTTTTTCAACACAAAACTCTTTAAAAACGGTTAAAAAAGAAGAGGAATCAACGCCACTCAATGGCCTGAACCTCCATGCGGGTGCGCCTTCCAGGGTGGTAGGTCCCCTGGGAATCAAAATCCCACCACCAGCTGTCGCGACGGACTCCTTTGGGTAAGTTGGTGTAAAGCAAAGCTTTGGACTTTTTAACTCCGTTTTTGTCCACCAGCTCTTCCAGAGTATCAGTGATGAGGCAGCCCGGTTTTTTTGAGATCCAATCCAGGTGAAATGACTGGATGGCAGTGCGAAGCGGAGTAAGAGCTTCCTGTTGAAAATGCTTTTTTTTCAGGATGTGATCGCACACGATAATATCAAGCTGGTTGAGCAAATTGACGGATATCAGGCAATCGGGCCTGATCTGGGACAGGGGAGGTGTCAAAGGGAAGAGCTCAGGAAGAAGTCCATCCAGCGCTTGCACAGGTTTTTCAAGATAGTTCCAGACCTGTTCAATTGCTCCACCGGTGAGATCTTCCTCAATTAACTCTACCTGGCTCATAGCAGCTGTGCGTTTACGAATCTGGACAGGGTGGTGTATATCAACCAGGTAGATTTGTCTGAACCTGCTGAGCAGGAACTCAAGCGGAACATCCAATAGCCACCCACTGCCCAGCACAGCCACGCTTTCTGCCTCAGTCTGCTGAAATGAAGTGCTGATAAAATTGCGGGTCCTTTCCAGGTGGGTTTTCCAATGAGAAGATTCGCGCATATAGCGGTTCATGATCCCCTCCTGGTCCTTTATAAAACCCATGCGCCGGATGGATTGGCTCCGCTTTTTCATTGCCCTTCTGACTCTTTTTCCAGCCTGGCAATTCCTTCCTCCATCTTTTCACGGGTCAGTTTCATCAGTTCTTTCATTTCCAGTCTCTCTACCTCGCTGACCGGGATCTCATCCAATACCCGGATATGAATGGGGGCCTTCCCTTTTAGTACCCAGGAGCCATGGTCAAAGGTCTTTTCCGAGCCAATATGGACAATGGGGATTATTCCACTTCCAGTTTTTTTGGCCAGTAAAAAAGCCCCTTCTTTAAAAGGCCTCATATCTTTTGATTTTGAACGTGTACCTTCTGGAAACATGAGTATGGAGGATCCCTTTTTCATCTCTAGTTCGGCCTGGGACAGGAATTGAGCTCCGGATCGCAAAGATTCACGATTGATCTTTACATGATTGTTCAGGGAGAGGACCATTCCAACAAAAGGGAGCTTGAAGTTCTCAGCTTTGGAGACCCACTTAAATGGTCTTCTAAGTTTATGGAGGGCCAGAATATCGATCAGTGAGCGGTGGTTTGCAACCATCACCACCGGACGTTTCCATGGAATTTTATTTCTGCCTTCGAGCCGAAGTTTCCAGAAGGGGACCAGGGACTGGTAATGCCATGCCCAGAAGGTTGCCATCATATGAGAGGCCAGCGTTCGTTTATCCCACCAGAATGTAGATACCCATACAAGAAGGAAAAAGGGAGTAATGATAATGGAAGTGATGGCCATGGTGATCCAGGCAATCAGGGAATAAAATTTAAGTAGCGTCTTCTTCATCCTTATTTTTAGATGGATAAATGTACAAATATAGTCCCAAGCTAAGTTTTTTTTGTAAAAAGGCCTACTTTTAAGGTTCCCGGATTTAGCACCTAAGCAATTGATGTATAAAGTCTTCCTTTTTCTGTTATTGGCGGTTTTGTGTTGCTGGTTCACAGCTTGTGTTGAACGGTATTATCCACATGAGGATAATCTAAAGACAGGGACCCTGGTGGTCAATGCTCACCTGACAGATCAAATCGGGCGCCAGGTGATTGAGATCTCCAGGTCAGTGACTCTTCTTTATCCCTCTGCTGATCCGGTATCAGGGAGTTATGCTCAGCTGATTCGGGAAGATGGGGAATACAGGGATTTTTCAGAAGAGAGACCTGGCTATTATGGCTGTGATCTGGATGAAGCCTTCCTGCAGACGGGAATGTTCTACCTGCTTCATGTGATTACACCCGATGGTAAGGAGTACCAATCCGATTTTGACAAGCTAAGGCCCGTCCCTGTTATTGACTCCATCTATTACGAGGTAGAATCTGCCAGTTATGAAACTGAAGCAGACTCCACCGACGGGATCCGTTTTTTTATCGATTTCACCTACAATGATGAAGCCTTTAAGTTCATCCGGTGGGAGTTAACAGAGACTTACGAGTTTCACAACCCCGATTTGGAGGCTTTTATCTGGGATGTGGACTTTCGCTATTATGAGTTGCCCGATACAAGTAACTATCGTATTTGCTACATAAACAACAGGCTATCAGAGATTTACAGCATGTCTCTGGACTATCTTGATTTTGGGATTTATATCAAAAAACCCTTTGCATTTGTTCCGAACATTCAACAGGAACAGAAACTGAAACACAAATACAGCATCCTGATCAAACAATACTCCATGGGGGAAGAGGCTTTCCACTACTGGAACGAATTGAAAAAGACCTCCCAGGAGCAAGGCTTCCTCTTTGACAGGCAGCCGGCACTGCTTAAATCCAATATCTATAATGTGAATGATGGTGAGGAGATTGTACTGGGATTTTTCAGCATGTCCGGGGTAGTGGAACGCCGTGCTTTCGCGGAGAAGCCAGAAGGCCTGGACCTGAGTCTCTATCCCTGGTACTGCTATCCAACTAGAAGAGGTCCCCGCGGACCGGTTACCCGGGAGGATCTTCCTATATATTATGCATGGGGCTGGTGGGACGGGGTAGCAATTCGTGCTGAGGTGAACCATCATTGTGTGGATTGCCGGGAATATAAGAACAGTACCCATATTCCACCAGATTTCTGGTAAATTTCAGAGGAATATGGGGAAGATTTTTTTACATATTGGACCATTGTTTCTGGTTATCATTCTGGCCGGGTGTGTGGAACGCTACTATCCTGAGGAGGATGATCTGAAGAAGGGAACCCTGGTGATCAATGCCCACCTGACAGATCAGCCCGGGGAGCAGGTCATAGAGATCTCCAGGTCAGTAGGTCTGACCTCTCCTTCCTTTGATCCGCAATCGGGAAGTTTTGCAGAGGTGATACGGGAGGATGGGGAGCAAAGAACTTTTTCGGAGTTCAAACCGGGTTATTATAAAGCTGATCTGGATGAATCCTTCCTGCAGACAGGAATGTCGTACATGCTTCATGTGACTACCCCCGATGGCTTTGAGTATGAGTCAGGTATGGATAAACTGCGCCCTGTGCCGGCCATCGATTCGATTTACTACGAGGTGGAACATAACAGTTTTGCCTCAGAAAGTGATTCCGTCGGCGGGATCAGGTTTTTCCTTGATTTTACTTACGATAACGAAGCCTATGAATACATTCGTTGGGATGTGACAGAAACCTATGAGTTTCACAATCCCAGTATGGAGGCCTTCGTGTCGATTCCGGGTGTGGGATTGATAGAGTTGCCCGACACAAGCAATTACCGCGTTTGCTACATCACCAAGGAACTCCATACCATTCACAGCATGTCCCTGGCCTACCTCGATTTCGGGATTTATATTAAAAAGCCCTTCAGTTTCGTCCCGAATATTCAACTGGAACAAAAGCTAAAACACAAATACAGTCTGCTTATCAAGCAGTATTCAGTGGGTGAAGAGGCATTTCACTACTGGAATGAGTTGAAGAAGACTTCACAGGAACAGGGCTTCTTGTTTGACAGGCAGCCGGCACTATTAAAATCCAATATCCATAATGTGAATGATGAAGATGAGATAGTGCTTGGGTTCTTTAGCATGGCAGGTGTGGCAGAGACAAGAGGATTTGCCATAAAACCTGAAGGACTTGATATGAGTCTTTATGAATGGTACTGTTTCCCTATGCCCAGAGGCCCTGGAGGTCCCGGTGGGGATGAGAGTCTTCCTACTTACTATGCAAGAGCCTGGATGAATGGCGAATCCTCATTTTCATTTGTGAATAAGCACTGTGTGGATTGCCGGGCTTATAAGAACAGCACCCATATTATGCCGGATTTCTGGTAGAGGACCGGAATCGCTGGCCATGGTTATTTCCGAATTTGATTAGAATAGGCTAATTTTATTTGAGCTAACTCAAGCTTAGTGCTTACGGATGTGCAGAGCGTTATCTATATTGGCTTTAACAGTCCTGTTAAGCCTGCTCATGGCTTGTGTGGAAAGGTATTATCCTGAAGAAGACGAGTTGAGGACAGGTACCCTGGTGATCAATGCCCACCTGACGGATCAGCCAGGGGAACAGGTCATTGAGATATCCAGGTCGGTTGGTCTGACTTATCCATCCTTTACCCCGTATCGGGAAGTCTTGCAGAGGTGATCCGGGAGGACGGCGAGCTGCGCATCTTTTCAGAATCCGAACCGGGGTATTATAAGGCAGACCTTGATGCATTCCTTTCTACATACAGGTAGTGCTTTCATGCTTCATGTG
This sequence comes from uncultured Bacteroidales bacterium, assembly GCA_963753765.1. Classification (GTDB taxonomy): domain Bacteria; phylum Bacteroidota; class Bacteroidia; order Bacteroidales. Next base: position 165,106 of record CAVWDQ010000016.1, on the reverse strand, counting down.
TCTACGCCCGACGGGCAGGAGTATGAGTCCGCCTTCGACAAGCTCAGGCCCGTCCCGGCCATCGATTCCATCTACTATCTGATAGAAACCAACAGCTTTGCTTCTGCATCCGATATCATCAGCGGAATCAGGTTCTACCTGGATTTTACCTATGATGATGAGGGCTATGAATACATCCGCTGGGACCTTACCGAAACCTATGAATATCATAACAGTGTGGATTTGGAATACTATTTTATGGATCTGGATCACTTTATAAAGCCGGTGCCTGATACCAGTATCTACTACATCTGCTACATTACCAATGAACTGTTCCAGATCCACAGCATGTCGCTGGGAAGCCTTGATTTTGGGAACTATGTTAAAAAACCCTTCTCCTTTGTGCCCAACAATGAGCAAGAGCAGAAGCTCCACCATAAATACAGTCTGCTTGTAAGGCAATATTCCATGGGGGAAGAGGCATTCTATTACTGGAACGAATTGAAAAAAAACTCTCAGGAACAGGGTTCGCTCTTTGACAGTCAACCTGCTTTGCTGAATTCCAATATCCGGAATGTGAATGATGAAAACGAGTACGTGTTGGGATTTTTTTCCATGGCGTGCATGGTGGAAAAACGTGCATTTGCCATCGAGCCCGATGGACTGGATCTGAGGCCCTATTTATACCACTGTTATCCGAGGGAACAACCACCGGACGCGGGAGAAAGAATCCTTTGGAGAGTAGGAAATGAATTTGAATATCCCTATGATCCTCCGTTCCTATATTTTACCAAGCCCAGGGAGAGTCGCTCTCCCCTTGAGGCGGATGAATAAAGCATGCGTGGACTGCCGGGAATATAAGAACAGTACCCACATTATGCCGGATTTCTGGTAGAGGAATAAAATTTTTAAGTAATTTCGTCCAATTGATGCACATGAGAACACCCCTGATAATTACAGTAATGGTGGCCCTTCTGGGGCTATCCTGAGCTATACGCCCAACAAACATCCATCACCGACTACCTGGCCGAATGCGAAAGGAAGTATGGAAATGATGCCGATCTGGTAAACGGAGAAAAATATTATTATCCCTACAGGCAATCCCTGGGAGATCCTTTTTTCTTCAGTGATTCACGGAGTGCTGTAATCTCTATTCATGAAAAGGAGTTTGAAGGACAGCAGCTCAGGTATGATGTATTCAACCAGAAGCTTATCCTGGATTTTCAGGACATTTACGGGTCTACCTCCAGCCTGGTGCTCAGGAACGAGTGGGTGGAGGAATTCGCATTTGAAAATCAGAGATTCATCAGGATTGAGGGCCCGGCGGGTGAGCCAGGCTTTTTCCAGCTTGTGTCCGAAGGACATGTTAGCTGCCTGTATAAATGGAGCAAGGATCAGCTGCTGAACCTGAACTCCGGCGTGCAGAGCTACTATTTTACCGAACCCAAAAAGAATTCATACCTTTTGATCGAAGGACAGTTTTACCCATACCGGAACAACAAGGCCTTCCTGAAGGCCTTTGATCCAGAACGTCAGAAGACGGTGAAACAGTTTATGAAACAAACAAAGGTGAAGGTGAACAAAGCACCTGATTCACAAGTTCGTCATATTGTCGAATACTGTAACTCTCTCTTCCATGAAGATTCCTAAGCTTTTATTGCTACCGTTCCTTTTGTTCTCTGTGGCTTTGATGGCCCAGCCGGGAGGAGAGCGTGTAAACATCCGGATCGCAGGAGAGGAATTTGATAGTTTTGTGGAGCAGCTTGAAGCCCAGACCGACCTGGTTATTTTTTACAATAAAGTATGGTTTGAAGGGCGCAGTTTCTCCTACCAGGCCGATTCAGTTTATATTGATGATGCCATATACGAGGTATTAAAGGGAACCGGACTCCACTTTAACAGGGTGGGAGCTGAGCGTTATATCATTTTACCCGAACAGCGCCTTAACATGAGTCTTCCAATAAGCTCTTCTGCCACAGGCAGCTATAGTGAGACGGACCAGAGTGAGACCTATATGGGAGTGAAAGATGATTTATATCTGACCGGAACCCGTCCTGAGAAGATGGTTCGGACCATAGAGGTGGGAGAACGGGGCGCATCTTCGGCACGGGGTGTGGCCAGGATAAAGGGAAAACTGATTAACCTGGCCAATGGAGAACCTGTCATGGGCGCCACCATGGTGGACCTGGGAACAGGGAAAGGAGCAGCATCAGACCAGAATGGGAATGTAACCATGGCCATAGCAACCGGGAGCCATGCCATGCGATTCAGTTTTATTGGCATGGAGAGTGTGGATGTAACCATGGTAGTTCATTCCGACGGAGATTTCCGGGTGGAGATGCAACCGGCAGTCATCGCCCTGGATGAAGTGCAGATCATGGGGGAGCAGTACCGGGAGATTAATACCACCGACATTGGAGTGGAACGTTTCAGCATGAACTCCTTAAAGCAGGTACCTGTCTTTATGGGCGAGCGCGATGTGATCAAAATCTCCAAATTACTTCCTGGAATAACCAGTGCAGGCGAAGCATCGGTAGGGGTTAATGTCAGAGGCGGAAATGTGGATCAGAATATTTTTTACATCAACCGTATGCCGGTATACAATACCTCCCACCTTTTTGGCTTCTTTTCAGCTTTTAACTCCGATATGATCAGGGACTTCTCCATCTATAAGGGAAGTGTTCCGGCGAACTTTGGAGGCCGGCTTTCGTCTGTGTTTGATATTGGAACCCGTAAAGGAAATAATAAAGCTTTTACGGCACATGCCGGGATCAGTCCGGTTTCATTTCATGCAACTGTGGAGGGGCCCATTCGCAAGGATCACTCCTCTTACCTGATCAGTGGACGTACCTCCTATTCAGACTGGATCCTGAATAGGATGGAGGACCCCCTGATCCGGGAAAGTGATGCTTTTTTCTATGATTTTGCCGGGCAGCTGAATTTCCAGCCAAGAGAAAAAAACACATTCAATATCTTTTATTACCAGAGTTTTGACAGGTTCAAGTACTCTACCCTGAGCGATTATGAGTATAGCAACAGGGGCGGTTCTGCCAGCTGGGAAAGACATATTTCCCCCGCACTCACATCCAAACTAACCGGAACCACATCCTTTTACAGTTTCGCCAACACCGATGAAAGTGAAGTATCCAGTGCCTATACCCATCAGTATATGCTGAATCACAATGAGCTGCTGAGCGAGTTTGAGTGGATTCCTTCTTTGAAGCACAGGATAGATTTTGGTGCCAGCCTGATTTATTACAGGCTCGATCGGGGGGAAGTTGAACCTTACGGGGATGCATCGATCCGGAACACCACTGACCTGGGATTTGAACATGCATTTGAGGGTAGCATTTTTGTCAGCGACAACTTTGAGATAAACAACTGGCTCACCCTTTATGCAGGAGTGCGCTACAGCCTCTATGACTATCTTGGTCCCCAGACGGTCATGTTGTATGAGGATGGGAAACCAAAGTCGGAGAACACCATCGTGGACTCACTGGTTTATGATGACTTTGAATCAATCAGTTTTCATTCGGGACCTGAATTCCGTTTTGCAGTGAATATGAAGGCAGGGACCAATACCTCCTTTAAACTCTCCTTCAACCAGATGAGGCAGTACCTTTTTATGCTGAGCAATACGGTAACCATTTCTCCAACCGATCAGTGGAAGCTTTCCGATTATTATATCGAGCCCCAGACCTCTTATCAGCTTACAGGAGGGGTGTACCATATTTTTCCGAAGCTGGGACTCTCCTCTTCGGTGGAGCTCTACTACAAATATTCCACCGATATTGTTGAGTATAAGGATGGGGCGGATTTCATTACTTCTCCTTACACCGAGACTGTGGTTTTGCAGGGTTTACAGGATGCATATGGTGTGGAGTTTATGCTTCAGAAAACTTCAGGAAAACTCGATGGCTGGATAAGCTATACCTATTCCAGATCGGAGATGCTGGTTCAGGGTGATACCGACTATGAATCGATCAATAACGGCAATCCCTATCCTTCCAATTTCGACAGGCCCCACGTATTGAATGTGGTTGCCAACTACAGTATTAATCGAAGATTTTCAGTGGGTTCAAACCTGGTCTATATGTCGGGCCGTCCGATTACCTATCCCACATCGCTCTACTACATTAATAATATTGCCTACATAGATTACTTTGCCAGGAACCAGTTCAGGATCCCGGACTACTTCAGGATCGACCTATCCCTGAATATAGAAGGGAACCTGAAAGCGGATAAGTTTATGCACTCAACCTGGAGCTTCAATGTTTACAATGTGCTGGGCAGGAACAATCCACAGAGTATATATTTTGTGCCGGAGGAATATTTTATCAAGGGTTACTCCTTTTCGGTGATCGGGGTGCCCATTTTTACCATCTCCTGGAATGTCAAACTGGGCAACTATGAAAGTCTTTAGTGATAGATTTTCCATATTTGTTCTCCTGCTGCTTCCGGCATGCGTTGATCGTTATTACCCGGGGGAGGATGAGATTATTACCGGCACCCTGGTGATCAATGCCCAGATCTCCAACATTCCCGGGGTACAAACCATTCAGATTTCCAGGTCGGACGGACTGCTTTACCCGGAATTTAATCCCGAATCGAGCTGTGTGGTTGAATTGGAAAAACTGGATGGGGACCAGGTCTCTTTTTCGGAATCCACACCAGGTTATTACAGCGCTGATGTTCCACCGGGATTTATGGAATATGGTGATCAATATATGCTCCGGGTGCTCACATCCAACGGCAATATCTATCTTTCGGACTACTCCACCTTAAAGCCTCCCACAGCCATTGACAGGATCTATTATGAACTGGAATCCAACCCCACTGCAGATCCGGATGTTTATGTGGAGGGTATCCGTTTCTACATCGATTTTCAGGTGGATGCCGATTCATCTGAGTATATGCGATGGGAGATGGTGGAGACTTATGAATTTCGCAATCCCGACCACGAAGGGTTTATTTACAGCTATGACAGGGTCCTCAGGCCCCTCCCCGATAGCCTGGATGATCGTCAGTGCTGGATTACCGGACATGTGAATGCCATTTACACCCTGGATGCTTCAAATACTACCAGCTCTTCTTACACCCATATGCCGCTCCATTTTGTCACCAATGAGACCCAGCGTCTTAGTTATGGATACAGCTTGCTTGTGAGCCAATATGCCATGGATGAAGCCTCCTTCAGGTACTGGGATGAGCTCAAGAAAAACTCTTACGCCCAGAGCGGTTTATATGACCGGCTACCCTCCTTGACTCCAAGTAATATAAGCAATGCAGATGATCCGGATGAGAGAATATTGGGTTTTTTCGGAGTTTCCGGAGTCACTGAAATGCGGTTTTTTGTGAAAGAGGTTGAGGGAATCAAGTAAATATGATGTTCAGTTCTGTTATCCCTTACCCGAAATACCCCGTCTCAGGTATGTGATGCCAGCGGACCTGCCGGTCTATATTTCCAATGCGATTGATCCTGAAACGGGACTCACCCACCGTGGAGAGACCTTTCAGGAATGCCTGGATTGCAGGGTAAGGAAGGGGAGCTCGGGTGATCCGCCGGATTTTTGGCCATTAGATTGAAAGATATGAGAAACAGAATTCTAATTAGTGCAGTGTTGCTTGGACTTGGATTCCTGCTGGGGGCCCAGGTCCAACAGGAGGACCTGCTGTTGCTTACCGACAGGGGCTACTATATCAGTGGCGAAAATATAAATTACAGAGCTTTCTACAGGAAACCGGATAAAAGCCCGGATACCGAGTGGAGCCGGGTTCTCTATGTGGAGTTGATCCTGCCCAACGGAACTTCCCTTGAGCAGGGCAAGGTGATGATCGATGCCGGGGCTGCCCGTGGGTCCATGCATATTCCAGAAGGGCTCTCGTCAGGAACTTATTATCTGAAAGCTTATACCAGGTGGATGAGGAATTGCGGACCCAATGATTATGTCTATACCTCTCTTCGGATATACGATCCCTATAATGACCAGATTCTTCCGGTGGATTCTCTTGGATGGGAGCCCACAACAGTCCATACCATGCTGAGTCAAACTGAGATGCACACTTCCGATATGCTGGAGTGCACCTTAAGCAAGGATAGTTACGGAACCCGTGAAGAAGTGGTGGCAGAGTTGAAGTGGAATTTTCCTTATGCTCCGGCAGATCTGACCGTCAGTGTCAGCAGGGCAGGGCTTCATGGTGAGCAAGCCTATTTTCGCCCGGGTTGCCCTGTAAACCTGCAGGGTAACTCAGGAATTCTCCCGGAAACCCAGGGTCTCTCTATGACAGGGCAGGCGGTTAGCGCGTCTGATGGAAGACCGGCTCCCTATGCCACTATCTATGTTTCGGTACTGGGTGAGGAAAAGGACTTCTACTGTAATTATTCCGATTCTGCTGGCAGATTCTACTTCTCCTTTCCCGGCTATGGAGGTGAGAGGGACCTGTTTGTCTCCACTTACCATGATGAATTCGCTGATCTGGAGTTATTAATTGACAGGGATTTTAGTCAGGATGCCATTCAACTTCCGTCCTACCCGGTTAAAATGAATGATAGCCTGACAGCGCTTATTACAGAAATGTCAGTGAATGCCCAGGTAAGTCAACAATACTATCCTCCGGAGAAGAGGGCTCCGGAAGTTATTGTACCCGAGGAGCTGCTGTTTTACGGGCAACCCACATCCATCATCCTTTTTGATGATTTTATTAAGCTTCCTAACCTTGAAGAGTACTTTATTGAGGTGGTTCCCCAGGTATCTGTCAGGAGAAGCGGAGGTAAACGTCAGCTGGTACTCCTGGGTGAACATCCCGATCTGGCCATCTATCCCCCCCTGTTGATGATCGACGGGGTGGCCATCTTCGATATTGAAGCCGTGCTGGCAGTCTCCCCGAGATTGATTGAGCGGGTTGAGATTGTAAATGCTCCCTACATCAGGGGAAATGTAACCTTTGGTGGAATCATAAGCCTTATTTCGAAGAACAATGATCTGGGGTATATCGATCTTCCCTCCTCGGGATTGCTTGTTAACTACCGGATGCTGGATCTGCCAGGATCAGACACCATTCAAAACGGGGTAGGGGATCCCAGGATGCCCGATGTACGGAATACCCTCTACTGGAATCCGGACCTGGAACTCAGTTCTGAGATGCCTCAGAAGATTTCTTTTCGAAGCTCTGACTTGAAAGGGGATTATGAGATTCTGATCCGGGGAAGCGATTCCACTGGGAAATACCTGGAGAAACGCATACCTTTCAGGGTGGAGTAGAGCCTACCCGTGCCTGACTCTTTTTTCTGAAACATTTGCATGCCTTTTGAGGTATATGTCCTGTTGAATAGTTAGCTTAAACCAAAGAAGGTAATTCTCTATCTTGTGTGCAAATGACCGCTGCAAAGAGACTGGATATGGCTGGCCGGATGGACAATCGGGCTTTTGAAGAGCTCTTCAGAAAGTATTTTCCTTCTCTGATGGCCTTTTCCAGGCGCATCCTGGGTAATGAGGATGATGCCAGGGAGGTGGTGCACCAGGTTTTTATTAATCTCTGGGAGAAACGCAGTGAGATAGATCTCTCCACTTCGCTAAAATCCTATCTTTTTACATCGGTTAATAACAGGAGCCTGAATGTAATCAGGGACCGGAAGAAGTTCTCATCAGAGGAAGTGCCCGAGCGTGCCGGGGAGTGGGATGTGAGTGCCGAGATTGAGTCCATGGAGCTGGAAGAGAAGATCCGTGGGGCCATAGATGCTCTGCCGGAGAAATGCCGGGAAATTTTTGAGTTAAATCGATTTGACGGGCTGACATATAATGAGATTGCTAAGCAACTTGATATTTCAGTGAAAACAGTTGAAAATCAGATGTCTAAGGCCCTGAAGATTTTAAGAGAGAAAGTGGCCTTATACCTGACAATCTTATTATGGCTGATGTTGTTTGCAATGAATTAAAGAAAGTGATATGTTACCATAGGGGTAAGACCCTTCACATGTGTGTTATAGTTGAATATGTCGGAAGAGAAGTTACATAGAGATTTTGAGCAAGTGCTTGGCAGCTTTCTTTCGGGCGAGTTGAGTGGGGACGAGCTTAGCTTTTTCCAGGAGGAGCTTCGGAGAGATCCTGCTAAACAGAAGTTGCTGGATGAATACCGGCTTATCTGGGAGGGATCAGGTCCGGATCACAGCTATGACCTGGATGCCGAATGGGCCCTCCTGCAAAAGAAACTTCCTGGATTTGAAACAAAATCCCGGCCAACACTCCTGTTTTATACCTATCGAATCGCGGCTGTACTGGTGCTGGGACTGGTACTTACTTTCTCCTGGATCTATGTGACCCGTATGATGGGCTTTGAGCGAGTTGTTGCAGAAAATGAAGCGGTGGAGGTGATTCTTGAAGATGGGACAGAAGTGATTGTTAACAGGCATTCCAGTTTAAAATACAGAAAGAGCTTTGATCGTGAGTCGCGAAAGGTCTATCTCTCGGGGGAGGCGTGGTTCGATGTGGCCAGAGATACCACCATGCCCTTTTTTGTTGATGCCGGGGCAGCTCTGGTGAAGGTGCTTGGAACGAGCTTCAATGTAAATGCCTATAAAGAGAATCCCACCGTGGAGATTACCGTGGAGAGTGGCCTGGTGGCCATGAGCGCCAAAGAGGACGAAGAGGACCTGATTGTAATGAAGGCAGGCTCCGGGGGTAGCTACCATAAATCCCATAAGGAACTGAAACTGATTCCCACTGCCGATCCAAACAGCATTTCGTGGAAGACCAGGGAACTGTTTTTCCAGGAAGCCACGCTTCAGGAAGTTACAGCCCTGCTGAACAGCGTATATGATGTAAATATTGTAATCATGAATCAGGCACTGGCCAGCTGTCCTATTACTGTGACCTTCAATAATCAGACAATTGAAGCCATATTGAATGTTCTTGAGCTAACACTTGACCTGCAGGTAACACGTATGGAAGATGAGATCAGGCTCGATGGGGAAGGATGCCTTGAATAGCCATAACTAAATGTCAGGAATCGGATTTAAAATATCCCTGCTAAGTTGCTTGCTGGTGACGGGTCTTTTTGTTTCCGGGCAGGAGGCTCAGCAAGAACTTACTCTTCATTTTAACCAGCGGCCCATGATGGAGGTGCTGGATCAGATTGAGGAAGAGTCGGGCCTGAGTTTTTCCTATAACTCCAGGCTGATTGATGGAGATGAACTTATTAGCATTCATCTTGACCATGTGAGCCTGGAAGAGGCTTTGACAGTAATCTTTATGGGCCGCAGTATATCCTTTGAATTGGTGGAGCAGCAGGTGGTTCTAAAGCGCTCCAGGAGGAACAAAGTGAAGGAGGATGTAATACATCCGTCGGACAGCACCCTGGTGGCACCTGACAAATATACCCTGAGCGGCTTTGTGAAGGATTCCCGGACCGGAGAAGTACTTATCGGGGCAACCATTACCATAGCCGGGGGAGCCGCGGGAACCATAAGCAATAGTTATGGATTCTACTCCCTGACCCTTCGGGAAGAGGTGGAAGAGCTCTTATGTACCTATGTGGGATACAGGAAAGGAAGCATAGCAATTTCAAAAGGGGCAGATCAGGTACTTAATTTCAGTATGGAGAAGGAGTTTGCAGAGATTAAGGAAGTAATTGTTTATTCGGATGAGCTTGAAAATATAGTACGAACCACCAGAAGCTCTGAAGAGCGGATCAATCCGGAATCGGTAAGAAAGATGCCGGCACTTTTCGGGGAGAAGGACGTGATCAAGTCGCTGGCAGCTGTTCCGGGTATCAAGTTCTTCGGAGATGGATCCACGATTTTTTTTGTAAGGGGAGGGGGACGCGATCAGAATATGATTACCATTGATGAGGCACCCATATATAATCCCACCCACCTGCTGGGCTTTTTCAGTACCGTCATCCCCGATGCCATCAAGGATGTGAAGATCTATAAGGGCGATTTTCCGGCCAATTACGGGGGAAGGCTTTCCTCTCTGATCGACATCCGCACCAAAGATGGGAATATGCATAAATTTGCCATGGATGGCAGTGTGGGACTTCTTTCATCCAGACTAAGCCTGGAGGGCCCCATCTGGAAGGAACATATCTCTTTCATTGCCTCGGGCCGCCGATCCTATATCACCAGGCCGGTTCAGAACTGGAACCCCGACATCCAGGACCTTCATTTTTCGGACCTTCACCTGAAACTGAATTACAACGTCGGTCCCAAAAACAGGCTCTTTTTCTCCATGTACAGGGGGGTGGATAATTTTGAAACACAAAACCGTCCCAATCTCTCCACAGGTATAAACTGGCAGAACAGGACCACCACACTCCGCTGGAACCATATTTTTTCTGACAGGCTGTTCTCCAATCTCACCCTGCTGGGTTCCGGGTATGATTATCGACTCTATATGAGTATTGAGGATAATGACTACTGGAACTCGAGTATTAATAACCTGACCCTGAAGTATGATTTTACCCATTATCTGAACCCGGGCAACACCCTGCGCTATGGCTTACTGCTGGCGGGCCATTTTCATGATCCCGGAAATGTTTACTTTGGTGGAGAGGAGTGGGATCCGGGCTATGATCTTTCGGTGAAGTATACCCGGGAGTTAGCCATGTATGTCTCCAACCAGTTTATTATCAACAACAGTGTATCCATCAGGGCCGGATTGAGATTTACCGGCTGGCAAAACATGGGCCCCTCCACAGAGTACAGGATCGTTCAAAGCTCGGAAGGATGGTATAGTAAGGGACAGTATTGCTGTAACCAGCTATCCCGATGGTGAAGTCTATCACCAGACCTTTGCAGTAGATCCCAGGATCAGTATGGTCTGGCAACCGGATGTAAAAAACATATTTACCTTAAGCTACAGCCGAACCAGCCAGCATCAGTATCTGATTACCAACTCCATAAGCCCTTTCACCTCCCTGGAAGTCTGGCTTCCGGCCGGGCCCAATGTTCCTCCTCAGTCGGCAAACCAGTTTACCCTGGGCTACACCCGGCGCTTTTCTGTACCCGGACTGAGTCTCAACCTGGAGGCTTATTTCAAGGGAATGAATGAGCTGATCGATTACCGTGACCATGCCCATATGCTGATGAATCCACTGGTGGAAGAAGAACTCCTTTTTGGCCAGGGGGAAGCCTACGGCCTGGAAACCATTCTGAATAAGGAGCGAGGAAAGCTCACAGGTTGGATCTCCTATACCCTGTCCCGGGCCAGCTACCAGGTAGATGAAATTAATGGAGGCGAACCCTATCCGGCTTATTCCGACCGGCCCCACGATTTCTCCCTTTATATTTCGTGGGCATTTCATCCCAAACTGAGCCTGACCGGTAATTTCATTTATATGACCGGGGCCCCCTTTTCAACCCCCACCGGATTTTATTACTACGACAAGCACCAGGTTCCCGTTTATGCAGAGCGGAATAACGACCGCTTACCCGATTATCACCGGCTCGATCTGGCCCTGAACTGGAAGCTTAGCCGGCCCGAACGGAAATATCAGCATGAACTGATCTTCTCTGTTTACAACCTCTATAACCGGACAAATCCTGTTGCTTTACACTTTAATAAGATCATGGACGAGAATGGAAACTTCGTAGTACCAGTGGATTTTTACAGCAAACCTGAGCATTTATCCAGTCAGTATTACCTCTATGGAATAGTTCCATCGCTAAGCTATCATTTTAACTTTTAACAGATGAAAAGGCACGTGATATATGGAATGGATAAACTCAGAACCGGCATGGTTTTAGTCGGGGCAACATGCCTGATGTTTTTTTCCTGTAATAAGGAGGTGGATTGGGATCTGCTTTACCAGGAGCAGGACCTTCTGGTGGTGGAAGGTAAAATTACCAGTGAAACAAAGCAGCATGAGGTGAAACTGACAAGGCCGCTCTATGAGATGAATGCCACACCCGAGGGGGTAAGGGGAGCCCAGGTGGAGATTTTTGACGGAACGGTACTGCATGCCCTTTCTGAAGATCCGGAACGAGCAGGGATCTACATCACTGATTCCCTGTTTTCAGCGGTGCCGAATCAGTATTACCAGTTGCGCATAAGGCATGAAGGAAAGCGCATTTCTGCTGTGACCTTTATGAGGGAAGTAAGTCCCTTTCAGGATATGGTTGCCTACCCGGTACAGTCCGACCCACCCCTGCTGGAGGCCTACATCAAGTGACAGCCAGGAACCGTCCATTGTCAGGCTGGAGCTGGACTGGAGCAGTGTGGCGGGCTATGGAGAGCTACCCGATTCGTCTACCCATGCTGAGATTTATCACTACTCCCTGAACGGGGTGGATGTAAATAAGATGTTTAAGCCGCCCCAGGAACATGTAAGGTTTCCACCGGGTACCATTGTGTTTCGGGAAAAGGAGTCTGTAAATCCCTGGTATGCTGAATTCCTTCGGGGTGTGCTGTCTGAAACAGACTGGCGCGGGGGGATGTTTGATGTACTTCCCGGGAATGCACGGACCAATATGGAGGGAGAGGCCATTGGCTATTTTACCGCTGCCGAGATCCTTCGTGATACCATTGTTATCGACTAGACCGGGGTCAGAGTCTTATAAACTCAAAGCCCGGGTAGCCTTTCACCCCCTCGTCACTGTAGAAATCCACAAAACGGAGTTTATAGAAATAACCATCCCTGTCCTTGATCACAAAATTCATATCCGGGACAATGGTGTAGACTCCATTATCAAAATTGTAATACTTCCAGTCATAACCGATCACATCGGACCGACTGGTGTATTCCAGGTCTGTAACATCATCAGCATCCAAGTCCATGAAATCATGAATGCTATCCCTTGCTGCAAACACTCCGTTGGGATTGAGAAGTACACCCACAACCAGGTAGGGATAATCGTCCCCGTCATCGGTAACCAGCATAGTGGTATAGCGGGTAAAGAGCAGGCTCCACTGGTCGGGTAAGGGAGCGACGTTCACCAGCCCCTCTTCGAAGGAATAGTAGACCTGGTCCATGGCAGGATCCCGCAGGATCAATACCGTGGTATCCCCGCTGTTATCCGGATTTGCATAACGCATCTGGAAAGTTTCTCCACGGATATCAAACTGTACTTTCTTCTGGCCCAGGGAATTCCCCTCCTGGTCGCTACCCAGGTCAAGCAGGTAAACATATCGGTGCGACCAGGTGGAATCCTCAATGGTTTCATACCAGGCCCCTATGGCAGTGCTATCCGGATTGCCATCGGATTTATCAAATTTCATTTCCAGGTCTTCCATATTTAACTCTGCACTAAATACAGTGTCCATGGAGTTGCCAGCCAGCATAAACAGAGCCGAGTTCAGACGAATGATCCATCCCCCGGATGAACTTTCAAAGCTCAGGTCCCAGTTATTGGCGGAAGAGCTGGAGGCCACCTGGTTATTATTAAGGTCGAACCAGACCTGGTTTTCGTAGAAGGAACCCAGTGCTGCCTGCCCTTCTTCCAGGTCACCCAGATCGTGTGGAGGGATCATATCCTCTTCCTTAAAGCAGGATTGAAGGGAGAGAAGGAGAAGAAATATCAGGGATAGATAGCGCATCCGGCTTATAATTAATTTTTTGTGAAGTTATAGTTAATGCCCAGGAAGAAGGTTCTTCCCCAGCCTACCAGGGAGGAGGCTCCATCCCCGCCACCATGTCCCGAACCCCCGGTGGTACCCTGCAACTGGGTGTTGTTTAAAATGTTTTTGATCCCGGCACTCAGGCGTATCTGTTGTTTGTACAGTCTGATAGCCAGGTTGAGGTCCAGATTATGATAGGCTTCCAGGTAATAGAGGGCGATCTCTTCATCGGAAACATAGGTATGAACCGGGTACTCCCCCGTGTATTTATAGAAGAGGTTAGCCGTGGCCTTGCTCTTATAAAACTTCAGACTCAGGTTGGCCATGACCGATGGAGAGAAGAAGAATTCATCGGACTCATAGTAGGAATCCTTTCTTCCAATATAAGAGAAGCCAGCGTCCACCGAGAGGTACTTAAAAGGATAGGATTCCATGGAGATATCACCTCCCACAGATTCAAAGTGATCTGTATTGGCATTTTGATAGTGAAGGGGATTATCAGGGTCCACCTGGACCAGGGATATGCGGTCCTGTATGATATTGTAGAAGGCTTTGGTCTTGATTTTCAGAGGAGCCGAGCGAATGGAGGTATTGTTGGTCAGCGCCAGGTTAAAATTATGAGATGTTTCGGCCACCAGCTCATCATTTCCCTCAATTTGATGATTGGAGTCGTAGAACTGCAGGTAGAGTTCCTTCAGGGAGGGAGCCCTGAATCCCCTGGCATAGGAAGCTCTGAATATGGATTTTTTATGCTCCCACTTTATATTCAGGGAAGGAGTGAGGGGAGATTCATACTTGGTATTGTATGCGCCCCGCAGGGCCGGCTGGAAAGTGAAATATTCAGTAATGTGCCATTGCAGGCTGGCGAACAGGGCATAATCTCCAATCATCTCTTCACCATTCTGCATGCGCTTTCCCTTCCCAAATTCGGTATTAATATCAAAACCCACCTGGTAGTCCAGTTTCCCTTCCTCCAGGGCATGGTTAAATCCGCCCCGTGCGGTAAGGGAGTGGAATATGGAAGTATCATGTTCTTCCGGATTAGGAATCAACACAGTATCCAGGGTGGTAAGATCCTTCAGGTATTTGGTTTTCTGCCTGTCGTAATAAGAATATGCCGCCTGTACATGGATGTTATTGCCGGGTTTCAGCTTCTGGTCAAAATGGACACTGTTATTAAATCGGGTGGTGGTAAACCAGGTATCGGTCCCTTTTTCGTAATAGGGTGCGAAGAGATCACTTCGGTCCAGCAGGTTTTCACGGAAGTAATCAAGCTTATACCTCAGCGAGGTCCTTTCTTTGCGAAAAGTGTAGCTGGCACCTCCGTTCCATTGTTCTTTGGGTTTCCATTGCTGACTTCGGGTCGTGTCCACAAGCGAGTATCCTCCAAAAAAGTTACGGCCCCCCACAAAGGAAAGTCCATGGTTTCCAAATTTGGTATCCAGGCTTCCATTGAGGTTATAGACTCCGACAGATTCGTAATATCCATTCACTCCTGTCCTGAAGCTTGAATACTTATTTTCGCGGGTGATAATATTTACCACCCCTGCCAGGGCATTGCTTCCATACATCACCGACATGGGACCTTCCACAATCTCAATATGCTCCACATTATCCAGGTTGATCTGACTCAGGTCAATGTTGCCGTCGAGCCTTCCAATGACAGGGACCCCATCCACCAGGATTTTTACATTTTCTCCGGAAATCCCCTGCAAATCCAGGGATGCTCCCGTGGATGGGTCATTATTTATCCGGAAGTTCAGCTCTTTGGACAGCAATTCGGCCATGGTGTTGGCCGCCTGGTTTTCGATTTCCGGCTTCCCGATTAACTTGATGTTGTAAATGGACTTATCAACACTTACAGGTTTATATTGCCCGGTAACCACCACCTCCTCCAGCCCGAAGTAATTTGGTTTAAGACGAATCTCCAGCGCCTCCTCATTTCCGGGTGCAGGTTGAAGATAGTTTTCATATCCCACGGCGGAAACGCTGAGTAACACATTGTCAGCAAGAGGAACCAGGGCCTCTCCATTGATATCTCCCACGTGATATTGCTGCTTCCCGGTCTCTTTGTTTTCGCAACAAATGTGACAGAAAGGCACAGGCTGTCCATCCGAGTCATCAATGACCCTGATACGGACCTCCTGCGCCTTTGTGTAGCAAATCAGGAAAAATAGAAGGTATGTAAAAACAGTTAGTCTCCTTGTCACCTATCAGTCTGTATTATTCTTTGATAAACCTTAGTACATTTGATTCACCTTCAGCATTTACCCTTATAAAAAATACCCCTGGATTCAGAGATGAGATATCAACAGAATAGTTTGTGAAACCACCTGCATTATACTGGGTGGTATAAACAAGCCTGCCGGTCATATCGATGATTTCAATATCAGCCCGGCCCATTCAGGTCGAATACCACATTGATCCGATCACTGGCAGGATTGGGATAAACCTGAAGCAGTTGTTTTGTTTCATTCTCCACGGAGGTATACCATGTGAGTCTTTCCTGCATAAAAGTATATACTCCCAGTCCCCCGAATGATCCCCCGCTAAATCCGGTGAAGTAGATCTTGTAATAGACAGAATCGCTTTCACCAATGGTTTTAAGGTAATATACCACAGTATCGGCCAGAACGTATTCCATTAAGTCCATATCAAATTCCTTCCAGTCTGAACCAATTGTACTGATATTGGATGTGAACAGCGAATCCACATAGTCTTCGTGGGTGGATTGATCCAATCCTGATTCTCTCACCTCCTGGGCCATAACATGGTCATCATTGAAAAGAACCCCGGTTACAAAATAGGGAATGGTATAATCATAATACCTGGTAAAAAGCAGGTCCCAGTCGGCCTTGGCAGGGTCACTATCAACAAATTTTGTGCTGTCGATGGAGTAATGGATGAAATAGTCATCCGTATAATCCCCTGCGTTAATAGGCACGATTTGTTCCCCGGTGCCATCCAGATTGGCGTACTTGAACTCCCAGGTGTTTGCGATGGGATTTTTCTGGACAATGGCTATTTTCTTATAGTCCCCGGACATGGTCTTTATCGCAAAAATGCTGTCCCCGGTAATGAGGTGAGTGCTCGTATTGTACTGTCCCCAACCATAGTCTAATTCATCACCAGGAATGGTGTTGTAATTAAAGGCTCCCATATCAAAGGTTTCAATAGAGTTATACATGGGGGTCGTCCAGTCAACATCGGCGGAATCAAGCGTGGCCCAATCATCGATAGTACCCTCTGAGAAGGTGTAAAGCTCAACTTCGGACCCGTTATTAGCAAGAACGCTGACACTCATAAAATGGGAAACAAAGGCAATGTCCCAGATGTCGCGGGCTGCCGTAGCGACTGTTCCGTTTTCCAGGCTGTAGTAAACTTCATCCGCATACCCGGCTCCGGTGGTCACTTCTATTTGTTCCTGGGCCAGCAGGCCAAAAGCAAATAACGTCATTGTTAAGAATAGTAGACTTTTCTTCATATGCTTTTTCTTTAAGATTTAGGATTATTTCGATCGCTAAATCTAATGGCCAATACTGAAGGAATTCTGAAGCATATTGGAAGTAGATGCAAAGCGTTTTTTATCAGCTATTTGAAGGGCCCGGAACGCCTTTGCTGACCATAAGGATACTAACGTTGTACCTCAAATGTATAGGTAAACTTCACTGTGATATTCCGATTTTCATAGGCAGGCAGGTTGGGGACCTCCCTGTCGAGCCAGGTATTACGGCCTTCATTAAACACCACATATAGATCGGTTCCTTCTTTGGGATTATACCTGAAGCGGATATTTGAAAGGATCTTATTGATGGCACTGTTATACTGCACAAAAGCCGACAACGAAAGTTTGGTGGAAAACATATAAAGAGCCCGCAGTCCGGCGATATGGTTATTCAGACGCTGCATGCGGTCGGGAAAGCGGATCAGGTCGAGCCGGTAAATGCCGCCCAGTTCCACGGATGCACCGATGTTCCATTTAGGCTGGATGCTGGGCGATAGCTTATATCCGTCAAAGTAGCCCCCTCCCTCAAACATAATAATGGCATAAACTGAACTTGTCCCGGGTGTCTGCAACATTAGTTCAGTGCTTAAGTACTGGTACTTGCCCACCGGGACACTCACTGAATCACTTAGCTCAAATTCCTCCTCGAGCCGGTCTATCCTGTATACCGGTCCCACAGAACCCATCCAGCTGTTTTTTGAGCTAAAGTTCCAGGTGGGGTTGAGGTTGTTTATCATCAATGAGTAATCTGGAATCCGGTAAAAGAAATAGTTAAACACCATGAAGTAATGGGACTGTAACCAGGCGTCATCCGGTGATATCCAGGTATACTGCAGTTTTTGCCCGCTGGCGATGAAGTCATCGATCATTTCGAAACCTATTCCGGGATTGTAATCTGTTCCTGAATAGGCGATATCGGCTAAATAGGAGAGGCCCTCCTGTTTACGTCTCTCCCAGTTCACCGTGATGGCAGTCGGATCCAAGGAAAACAGATTATTATTTGCACTGTCACTGAGGGTTTGGGCTAGACGAATGGTGAGGTATTCATCTCCAAACACTCTGACTACCGCGTCCAGTCCATAGCCCAGGTTATAAGTTCCGTCCACGCCGATCCGGGAGGTAATCATGCCTCCCAGATAGGAATATTCATTAAAGATCCTCTTTTTCACCCGGAAGGCACCGAAATTCTCCGATGGAAGCTCTTCAAAAGATGCCGTCTGCAGGTCCAGGATGCCGATGTCCCAGGTGTTTATCCGGCTGTTCAGACGGGCCCCCCCCCAGATCCTCACCGGTTCTCCCTCGTGCAAGCCGATCCGGCGACTGTAGAAGAGGTTGTTCTGCCCCCCCAGGGAGAAGTCAAAAATACTGCTCCGCTCCAAAAAGAACTTTCGCTTCTCCGGAAAAAAGAGACTGAACCTGGTCAGGTTAAACTGCTGGTCATCTGCTTCTACTTGCGCAAAATCGGTGTTTACGGTCAGGTCCAGCACTGTATTGGGATTGATCCCGTACTTCACATCGAGTCCGGCTTCCAGTTTATAAGCCTGGCCATACTCATAGGCAGTCTCGGCATCGTTCAGTTCATATTCCTGCTCAAAGGCTGTGAGTACGTAGGGACTGATATTGAGTGGCTTCTTCGGACTCAGATCTTCAAACAGGATCTCCTGATAGAGAGAAGGCTTTAAATGGCTGGTGGGACCCCATTCGTTAGAGATGGCCGGGAAAATATCTCCTTCATTTTTAGCCGGAAGCCATCGAAAGACGCTGAGTCCCATCACAGTTGCTCCATCGATATCCGTGAAGCGCAGACTGGAAATGGGAATTTGCATTTCAAAATACCAGCCCTGGTCATCATAGCTTGACTTTACCTCCCAGAAGGTGTTCCAATCCATATTCACGGGCATTCTGTCCATGCTCATAGTTCCGTCGTTGCTAACTGCAGCGTCCCAGCGAAGCCCCAGGGGATTTGTGGCAAAGAGCAGGGAATTTTCTTTGTCGTTATAGCTGTCGAAGCTGAGCATAAAAAAGTCCGACGACATGGTTTCCATATCTCTCTTTTTGCCAACTGCCTGAATGAATGAGGGATCGGAGACATAGAGCAATCCGCCAACATAGACAAATTGATCATCGTAGCCCATTTTGATCACTGGACTTTTCCGTAGGAGGATTCCCAAACACCGGCATATGAGAGATCATTGGAAAGGGCTCCAGGTGTTCCCAGGCAGTTTCGTCAGGCTTTCCATCAAACACTACGGGCACCTCGATTTTTCCAATAAGCAAGCGCTCCGGTGCCTGCGGCAGGAGGGGAAGGACGCCAGACCGCAGATATAATTAAATACGAGTATGAGCGCTCTCTTATGGATAGGTAGGCCGGGTTTATGGAGTGATAAAAATAGGATAATTATCGCCACAGGGCAAGCAAAGGATCTTATACCAGGGATAAGCTTAAAAGATGTCTTTCTGAAGTTCGGCGAATATTCTTTTTATGTAATCGGCCAGGTGTATGATGCCAAGAAGAAAGACCAGGAACCCAAACAAAAGGATAAAAGAGAGTAATCCGTCATCGGGCCTTCCCGTACCTCCCCACAGGGGCAGTGAGACCAGCCATATGAGTGCAAAGACGCCTGTTTTCCTTTTATTGCCCATCTTCTTTATTCAGATAATCAGACAATTACAAATTTAATTGAAAAAAAGAGCAATGTCAATAGGGGTATACATATGCTCTGGGTGTGTAATGAGTGTAAGAATTCACTAAAAATCAGAAATCATGAAAAAATTATCATTCTATTCGTTTGTGGCCTTTTTAATGGGAGTGCTCTTTTTTACTGCCTGTGAAAATACATTTAATGGCCCTGGCCTGGAAGATGAGAACAGTATTCTTCCCGAGCAGCTTACGGTGGATATCCCCGCTGCTCTCCTGGAGGATGTAAGTTCCCTGAAAGGAGTTCCTGTGGTGGATACCCTGAAAGGCAGGGAAATCTATGGCTACCTGAGGTTTTTTATCCATACCGGTAACCATGGAGCCCATATCGTAAAGCATATTATTTATGGCATCCGCAGGTATAATATCGACCAGGTAAAGACAGTTACTTATGAAAGTGAAGATGACGGACGCATCAAGAACCTGGTGGTTGTGGAAGGTCCGGAGTTTGACGGTCGTACCTGGGAGTACGGGCTTACCATTACTGATGCTCTTTCGGAAGGTGAGGCTGATGGCGGTAAGGGTATGCAGATCTTCTGGAACAGGAATCCGAAAGAGGGCATTACTGTTATTAAGCCATATAACCTGGACCGTTCCAATGAAGGCGACTGGGCTCAGGCCATGTTCCGTATCGATTACAGTGGTGCCGGTGAAATGGGTTATGAGCACCATATGATTGTATCCATTGCCGATCTGCCTTCCATCGATCCCCTGTTGGCTCCTTTTGCCATGGATGGTATGAAAATGTTTGTTGGGAAGAAGGGTGATTATGTGGATGTATATGGCAACTCAAATCATCCCAATGCCAAGTTCCTTACCGAGAAAGTTGGTTATAATTGGGCCTTCGTGGCTTCGGGATCGGATGTGGATGATGCAGCCGTTGCAGAAGTAGGATTGCCTTTGAGTACCCTGGATACCGGTGACAGGAGCATTTTGCTGGAAGAGAATTCCATTTATAATGTGATGTACGACGAGGTGAAAACCATTTGGCCCCATGCCAGCGATGAGATCCTGGAGGCCTGGCTTACCAATACCGAAGCTCCTGGATTTTTCAACAAGAAAGGATTTATTCAGGGTGGCGAAGCTCCTGGTAATGAGTTCCTTCCGCTGGTGGAGAGAATAGGTATGCTGTCACCTTACAATCCTGCACTTATTGCAAACCTCGAAATAAACTTCAATTAGGGCTCAGGTTTGTAATTGACCGGAAATCAAAGTAGGTCACGCCCCGTTCGCTCAGCCGGACGGGGTTTTTTAATGTCCTGAATGGAAGCCTGTACCTGTTCATTTCTTCTGTGAAAAGGTATTCAATTATTCGTTTAATTGTAGTCTGTATGTGGACCCGTTTAGGTAGATTACTACAAATAGCCCAGGGCGATCGGCCCATAATCGTCGCATTGCTCCTGCAGGCCTTCTGTACAGGGATTTTTGTTGGTACCCTGGAACTGGAGGCTAACACGGTATTTTTAGAGGCTTTTGGTGCAGATCGTGTTCCTTTTGCGCTGATGGTTTCGGGGTTGGCAGGAATATTGATTGCCGCCATCTATGGCTACTTTAGCAAGCAATTGAAAATGCGTCCCTTTGGTATTCTGAACCTGGTGGTAGTTACCGGAGTCAGCATTTTGTTTGTGGGCGGACTTCAATTTATGGAGCAGGACTATCTTGATTTCGCCACTTTTGTATTCTCCGGTCCACTGATCCTGATCACCCTTCTCGGCTTCTGGACCACGGTCAGAGGAAAGCTCTCATCCAGCCGGAGCAAGCAATTACATGGACTGATCGAGGTAGCCCTGGTGGGGGGAATGACCATAGCCCTGCTTATTACTCCGCTACTGGTAAGCAGCGGATTTCGTATTCATGAAATTCTTATTGCAGCGATGGGTAGTTTGATTATCGCGGCAAGTGCCCAGGTATATATCCTGTCAAATCATGGAAAGCAGGATGGAGGATACAGGAACAAGGCCGGTAGTGCCGGTCCGATCAGGTTATTCTCTCACAAGTATACTTCATCGATGGCAACTTTTGTGGTAATCGGTGTGGCAGTCTCCGTTCTGCTCCATTATGAATTTCTCTCCGTAACTCAGAACAGGTTTCCAGGTGGAAATGAACTTGTAGAATTCCTGGGTTTCTTTCTTGGAATCGGTGTCATGCTGGCGTGGATTTTGAAACGATTCCTCTTCCACTGGATCAAAAGCAAATTCGGGATCAGGATGACCCTTTTGCTTCTGCCGGTTGTATTGCTGCTCCTGACCATTCCTGCCTCTTTACTTGGCGAAGGTTATGGTTACGGAGGAGGGATGCAGATGTTTGCCTACTTCTTTTTACTGGTAGTACTATCGAATCTTTTCAGCCGCTCTATGAAAGAATCCATGGAACATCCTTCCATGAACCTGATCTATCAGTCGCTAAATACAAGGGAACGCTTGAATATCCAATCGGGCATTGATGGCGTATTCAGTCAGATTGGAGTATTTGCCACGGGACTTTTCCTCTCTCTGTTCATCATGTTTCAGTTCATTGAGCTGTATCATGTAACCTATGTTTTGTTTGTATTGCTGCTGATCTGGTTTGTGGTGGGGCTGTCACTCTACAAAAGTTATCACAGGTTGTTGAAGGTGACCCTGGAATCGGATCGTGTTTTTGATCCATCGGATCTGCGCCTGGAGGAGATAGAACAATTTGATATTGAACAATCATCATTTTCCCTGGAACTGATCGAATTCAATCCCTACTTTTTCCACTATGTCTCCAGGGAACGGGAGTTGTCCTTGCTGGCGCATTCAGATCCCATGGTACGCAGGATTATATGGGATCACATTTTGAAGTCTTCACCCGGATTGTCGGATATAACCATAAGCCAGATGCTGGTGAACGAAAGGGTGCCGGATATCAAGGAGCGTATCAGACAACTAAAAAAGCGTAAACTGAAGTCAAAACTGGGATTGCAGGAGGCCTTTATCAGAGAACGGCTTAATAAATTTAACAAGGTTCAAAGCGAACCCGACAACTCCATAGGTGAAGTTTTTAATAACGGGGAAAGTCATGAGATCATGGCAGCACTCTACTATGTTGCTGAAGAAAAGGATCAAAACTATATTCCAGAGGTCATATCACTTTTCAGGGAACGGGATCCCGACGTCCAGGGTGTGTCCATCTCAACTGCTGCCCGGCTTGATCTGGGGGGCAATGCTCATAAATTAATCGATCTGCTCAGTGACCCATTGCTATACAGGGCAGCCTGGTCTACCCTGGTCAATCAGGGTGAGAATGTACTTGATGAGCTGGAGATGGCCTTCTATAAGCCGGACTCGGATATCAGCTTACAAACCCGGATTGTATCAGTAATATCTGCCATCGGCGGAGCACGCTCTGTTCAGCTTTTGCTGCAAAAGCTGGAGTATCAACACCGCGATGTGTTTCATTCGGTGGTTCGGGGATTGTACACCAATAATTTTGAAGCCACAGTCATCCAGGAAGCTCAGATTCAGAATGCTATCCTGAGGATGATACAGGCAGGAACCTGGATCATGGCAGCAAAAATTTCTGTCCGGACCGATGATCCAGGAGGAAGCCTTGCCAGGGTGATCGAACATGAAATATGGGAAGTTAATGAGCTGATTCTGATGCTGCTGTCTATGATCTATGACAGGAAGTCGGTACGAAGAATTAAAATCTCTTTACTGGACCGGCAATCGGATGACCGGCAGATGGCCCTTGAGTTACTGGAATTGCTGCTCAGGGAGCCATTGAAGACAGTCCTGGTATCCTATTTTCATGATGTGGCTGTCAGGGAAAAACTGGATAAGCTAAAGGAGCTCTATCCTATAGATGTTTTTCCCACAGATGTGCTTTTAAAGAGAATTTTGAACCGGACCGGAACCCAGATGGGAGATTTTATCAAAATCTGCGTGTTGGACAGGGTGGGAAATGTGGAGCGATTTTTTGATGAACAGCAGATAATCGCCCAGGGCTTTCATCCCAATCCCAGGATCCGGGAGATTGCAGCTCAGCTTTTGCGCAAGAATAATCCTGAACAATATGACCTTTTAACCGAACGGATCGATTTCCCGGACAATAGCTTTCCCGGGCACGAGGACATGATCCGATGGTACGTGGATACCACTATGAGGCTGAGCTCGTGGAAGTTATTTAATAATGTTGGAATCAACTCCCTGTTTAATCTGGTTTCTATAGCCAGGCCCTTCTCAGAAGAATGGACAGATGACGGAAGCTCTGTAATTCTTGCCAGATCTGTGTCTGCAGAAGATTTTACTACCCTTTCAAACGGGATTGCAATAATTGCTGCAAATCAACCTGAAATTTTGGAGCAGATTCGTTATCTTGGCACCATAGGAGCATGTGAAGCTTTTATTATCGATCGAAAAGAGTTTGTAGAACTTTTATTTGATGATAGAAGCTTATTGCATGTTTTTTGTAGTTTCCTGAATCAAGCTTCCCTGAAGCCTTTTTAGAATTCAGGATTCGATTATTGGGTTTAATTTATGAGTGATGCCTCAATGATAAATACCGGTGTGCTACAACGAAACCCTTTTCCAGGCAGCAGGCCTTTCTTTTCCGCTGAAGATCAGCTATTCTTCGGCCGGGATAAGGCTGTATCAGAAATGCTCAAAATTCTGCTGGAGAGAAGATTTGTTGCTTTAGTAGGTGCATCCGCAAGTGGAAAAACATCCCTGATCCAGTCCGGGGTAATTCCTGCTCTTCTGGCTGACATGAAGAAGGAATGGGTTCCCGTATATATCAGGCCCGGGCGACGTCCCATGGAGAGCCTGATCAGGGGAATCCAGCGAGTATTCTCAAAGAATATTTCTGAAGCTGATGTCTATTCCTTCCTGAAAAGTTCACAGAGTATAGGCGATTTTATTATTGAAAAGGGTCTGGGAAACTACCACTATTTTCTTGTGGTGGATCAGTTTGAAGAGCTGTTTACCTGGCCTCTGTTTCTGAAAAAGAGAAAGAGCGGAAAAAATCCCGATGCCATACATTTCATTAGCCAGCTGATGAGGCTGGTAGATGTTGCAGAACCGCAGATCTTTCTGATGCTCTCTATCAGATCTGAATTTCTGGATTACTGCTCCACCTACCGGGAGCTAACCGAACATCTCAACCGGAGTAAGTACCTGCTTCCTCAAATGAACAAGAATGATCTTACAGAAGCAATCCTGGAGCCCTTTAATGTGGCAGGAGCCACTGTGGAGAGTGGTTTTGAAAATTACCTGCTGAACGATCTGGAGGATGCGGAACCTCAGCTGCCCCTCTTGCAACATGCGCTGAAAAAAACATGGGATCAATGGAAAAGCAGGGGAAGAACTGATCTGCCAGTCACTCTGGATGACTATCAGGCCAGCGGAAGAATTCGCAATGGACTAAGCACGGACCTGGAGAATTTATACCAATCCCTTGAGTTTTATCAAAAGGAGATTTGTGAGCGCATCTTCAAGACCTTAGCATTTAAAACGAACCGACAGGAGGCATATAGCCGAAGAACCTCCCTGGGGAACATTGCCAGAGTTGCCCAGTGTAATGTTGACCGGGTCATAGAAGTGGTAGAAATCTTTGATAAAGCGGGGCACCCTTTTCTTGGCTATCAGCATTCGACGTCCCTGTCATCGGAGAGCAGGATTGAGTTATCCCACGAATCACTGGTTTATATATGGGATCGCTTGCGACAATGGGTGGATGAGGAGGACGAATCCATCAGGATGTATCTGAACCTCTCAAAGGCTTCTGCAATGTATCAGCAGGGCAAAGGAGCCCTCCTGGAAGGAGCTGAACTGCAGCAAGCGATTGACTGGAAAAAATTACATCATCCAAGCTCATCCTGGGGTATCCAGTTCAATCCTGCCTTTGAGCGAGCCATGGTTTTTCTGAATACCAGTGAGGAGGAGTATATCTGGAATGAGAAACGGAAAATCATACAGCAACGCAGAAAACGGATCCTGAGCCGTACTATTATATTCGGGACCATCGTTGTTGCTGCAGCTGTAGTTTCGATTATTTATATATCCCGGAACAGGATTGTTGAAACCGACCAGCAGGTTCAGGCCCCTGTTCAGGAAGCCTTACCTGAACAGTCGGATGTTCAAACCTTCCAACAGCCAATGACTATCGTGGATGATCCGGTCGCAGAGGTAACAGAACAGGAAGAAGATATCCGGGAAGCAGAGCCGGTAGTGCAAGGGTCCGATGAACAGGAACTAAATGTTCAGGAGGAGGTCCTGGAGGATCCTGTGGTCACAGAACCTGAACCTGAGCCTACCAGCATCCAGGAGACTGAATCAGTCACTGCCCGTGACAGGGAGATCGAAATTATTCTCTCCATTGTAAAGGACGTGGCCTACCTGAGCTCTGGTATTTCTAAAAACCCGGACCTCCAGGGTTTACTTGCCTATCAGTCTTACCGGATGCAGCGCAGGTATGAGGGAGATATTTTTAGTCCGGATATCTATAAAGCTCTTTACGAGGCATTGAAAAAATCTGATTTCGCCGGCTTATAACATTTATCAGCGTGAGGAGCTCCATCAAGGCCATGGAGTGGCTCGACAGATCAGGAAGTATTCTGGCTGCCAGCAGCGACGGCAGCATTAAAATTCTATCGGGAAATATCGCAGACAAAGCTGCACAGATTCCCCTGGCAGGAAGCGGATTTAACAATGAATGTCTTGGAATTAGCCCGGATGAACGCATTGCAGCGGTTGGAACCAGTGGTGGTGGTATGCTCTTCATTGAGCTGGAGAACAGGGGAGAAGTTATTCATCAAAACAAAGAACAGGGCGATAATATACTGTTTATTGAAAACCTGGGACGTAGCGGTAGCTTCCTGTCGGCAGGAACCAGTAATAAGATACTGAAGTGGGACTATAGCAGCTTTACACCAAGCACACTGCTTACTCTGAATGCCAGGCCACTGGCACTGACAACCTCAAATAGCGGATCTCATGCCGCCATAGGAACAAGCAATGGCAGGCTCTATACAGTGAATGTGGACAATCCGGAAGGCATTCAGGAGGTGAATAATTTTGGGGGCAATCAGATCCGGGCATTGGGCTACAGTCCGGGTCAGCGTTACCTGGCAGCCGGGATGTTGGATGGATCTGTCAAAGTTTTATCCGGCGATGGGAGAAGGATCATAGCCAATCTTTTCGGACCTGGAGCCAGGGTATCAACAATTGAGTTCAGTCCCAATGGTAAGTTCCTGGTGGCTGGTTCAAATGATGGGAATGTTTACCTGTGGAATGCCTTGAATTGGAGTGATACGCCAGTGGTATTTACCGAGAACAATGGATTTGTTCTATCCCTATGTTTTAGCAGGAACAGCAGCCATTTTTACAGTGGAAGTGTGGATTTTCCCAGGATGCTTGGCAGACCACTAGATTCTGACCAGATGGCAAGTGAATTCTGTTCATTACTTAGCAGAAACCTGACCCGGGAAGAATGGAATCAGTATTATGGGGAGGATATACCCTATGAGCAGACCTGTCCGAAGTGATAATAAAAGTTAGTGAATATGCTTAACAGGATTCTCGTTTTTTTGGTCTTGTGTCTGGGGCTTCAAACCCTGGCAGCGCAGGACCTGGTTGATTGCACCATCCTGCTTGAAGATGCCAGGGAGGCTTACGACGCCGGAATGGTGGAGCTGGTTCCTGAGTTTTTGCTTGAATGCATCCAATCCAATGGGCTGACTGGTGAACCCAGGAAGGAAGCCTACAGGCTGGTGATCAATTCCTATTTGTTTGATTACCTGCCAGCAGAGGCCGACAGCCTGATGGATGGTTTTGTCAGGGAATTTCCGGATTACCGGGCAGGGAGTTCAGATCCACAGGAGTTTGTGTATCTTCTGGATGCGCATTTAATTGCCCTGGGGATCAATCCGGATCAGCCTGCCGTGGATAGCACAATTACAGAAGAGTCCAGAAAAAGGCGGCTTATCAAGGAACAGGATCATCACAAAGGGAGCTGGTGAATTTGGAAATTCATTGGGATTCAATGTGGGAGCCAGTCTGAACCTACCAAATACCTTAGAGGCTTATAGCCTTGGAGACCCGGCCACGGATGAAGGTTACTTTGGATTGTTACCTGGATTCCTGGGTGGTGCCGAGGCGAACCTGATTCTCGGCAGGAAACTGGAGGCCTCCTTCGGCCTGCATTATGACCTGACCAGGTTCAGTTATTCTTCCACCCCTTTACCATCCACCTCCTATCGATATGTTGAGGCCCAGCATCAGGTCCTGTTGCCTCTTTCAATCATTTATAAGTTAAATCCTGAGAACCGTAAAATCTGTTACTATATGCGGATTGGAGCTGCGCCTAATTATCTGTTTTACTCTTCAGGTTCGGGAACCAGAACCTATGAAGATTCCCAGGATGATCTGCTTGTGGATAAGACCGATATTACAGAATCGAGGGTGAAATTCAACTTGAATGCACTTCTTGGCGGGGGAATAAGAATCCCGCTCAATAATGCCTTTATTTTTGCAGAGGCCAGGGTTTCTTCCCGCATTTTTCAGGCAAATGAAGAGGATGACCGGTATGGAAATAACAACCTCACCTGGTTGTTGTATCATGTGGATAGCGATTTTCGTGTCCACCAGTTGTCCATTTGTGGCGGCATATGCTGGGATCTTACAAAGGAATAGATGCAAATGATGATGAAATACAGCTTTATATTGATCCTGTTGTCAGCCTTCATTCTATCCTGTGAGCAGGAGATGTCAAGTGAACAGGCTGATAGTTTTATCAAATTCTATGGCAGTTACCTGATGGATGAGGCCGGGGATGTGGAGGTGCTTTCCAGTGGTGGTTATGCCATATGTGGCACAGAAAGCGATGAATCGCTGGGGAAAAGAATGGTATTAATTGTTACCGATGAGTTTGGCAATGTTCAAAGTGGTTTCCCAAGATACTATGACCAGGAAGGACTGGAAACTGGGGGCAGTTCCCTGATTGCGCTGCAGGGTGGTGCCGGAGGCTTTGTTTTATCGGGATTTGTGGAGAGGCCGGTGGAAGGGTCAACAGGTGTGCAGAAAGATATATTCGTGGTCAGGACCACCACTGCGGGAGATACAAGCTGGCAGAGAAGCTATGGTTCTTTTGAGGATGAGCAAGTACTTCACTCCATTGAAAAGATCCAATCAGGCTATATGCTGGCAGGATACCAGTTGAAGGATGGGAAATCGGATATAATGGTTATGGGCCTTACAGAAGAAGGCGATTCCATCAAGCTGGGTTTGAATTACAACAATCCATATGCTGAAAATTCCACCGCTACCTATCTCCTGAATGCGGGCGATATGTATCTGTGTGCATGTACCTATGATAAAATTAACGGGGGAGGGACCGGCATCCAGGTGCTGACTTTTGATGATGAATTAAGCCCCCAGGCAAAGAATCTCTCGGGAGAGTATAATGAATATGGAATGTGTATTCTTGATGAGGGTGGAGGGCGTTTCCTGGTTCTGGGAAACCGGGAGAGCGCATCGGGGAAGAGTGAGCTCCTGCTCTATGGTATTGAGACAGCGGGTCTGTTAATTACAAGTTCAACATTGAATGCAACTATTTCGGAAGTTAATGCAGACCTTATAGGAGAGAGGATGATAAGAGCAGCCTCCGGGGACCTGGCCATTACCGGGACCAGGAGGGTGGGTAATAACAGTGAAATCATGTTGCAGTTTGTCTCTTCTTCCTACCTGGTTGAAGAGCTGGTCTCCTTTGGATCCTCAGGATCCCAGACTGGCAAAGATATTGAACTTGCCGGTGATGGGGGATTTGTGATGCTGGGGACCAACAGAGATGAGCAAAGCAGTATTATCTCTTTACTGAAAACCAATTCAAGCGGGGATATTTAGTGACTAAGAAAAAAATAAAACTGTATCAGATGAGGAGCATAAAGTACCTGTCGATGGCGATGTTGTTACTGGTCAGCGCGATGATATGGGGTCAGAGCGTTTACCTGGAATCGGGAGGAGAAACCATCACACTGATCTGTGAAAGCTCTGAGACGTATCAGTTCATTGGAACCAACACGTGACGGAGCCATCGGTACATTTGCACTTTTTGAGTCTGGTTCAGGAATTCCTGTAACCGGGCATATTACGGATATGGGCAATAATACGGCCATCCTGGATCCACTTGGTCTGGAAGGGGTTTACCGGGTGGTATACTCTTATTTGCTGGGACAGGCAACTGTGAGTGTTTCCAGTGATTTTACTGTCACACTACTGGATAATATTGAAATTCAGGACCTTCCTGAAGTTGTATGTAAGAATGATTCCCCTTATCCTCTTGTTCCTGTGCCAAGCCTGACAGATCCTGGCGCCACATATACCTTTTCGGGCCCGGGAGTTTCCGGAAACCAGAGTTCGGGCTATTTTTATAATCCTGCCAGCTCGCAGGTTTCTGAGGGCTGGATCCAGATAAGTCTCTATTATACCTCTTCTCTTGGCTGCCAGGAATTAAACACAATCTCCATTTACAACAGCTTTGTTCCCACGCTCAGCTTTTCTACTACCTCTTCGTGCATCCCTTCGACCGGGGGCCTGGTGCAGTTTGATAACCTCACCACTGGTAAATATGCAGTGGAGACCTGGAGCTGGAGCTTCGGGGATCCCGATAGCGGACCTGATAATATCAGCAGTGAGGAAAATCCCGATCATTTTTACCCGGAGCCTGGCGTATGGAGTGTTAGTCTAAATGCCGAGACTTACGATGGATGTATAAGTTCTGCGAACCAGAATATCTCATTCTCTGACCAACCAATAGTGGATTTTACCTGGATTACCGATTGCTTTATAAGGGGTGAGCTTAGCTCTTTCCTGGACCGCTCTACTTCACCATTTGCTACCATTGATGACCTGCTTTGGACCTTCAGAACCACCACTGGTGGTGTTCTGGGTCAGATTGCAAGTACCAATCCCCAGGATACCATTAAATTTCCTTTTACTTCGATCAATGAGTATAATATAACCCTGGAGGTGGAGAATGATGCGGGTTGTTCCGGGAGCATTACCAAGACCATATCCCTAAAGCCTGTCTATACACTTTCATCAGACGGCTATCTTGAAACATTTGATGATGCTCCGGACGATTGGCTGGTCGATTCAGAACTTGGCCTTGAAAGCTGGGTGTTGGGGGAACCGGATTTTACCGGCTTTGTGCCCGTTACAGGAGATTTAGCAATGTATACGGAATTACCCACCGTTGCGGGATATCTTGAAAACTCCTGGGTCGAGAGCCCGTGTTTTGATATGTCGGCACTTACAACACCCCTGGTGCAACTGGATATTATGAAGAGTTTTGTACCGGGTACCGACGGAGCAGTCATGCAGTACCAGTACCAGGTAAGCGAAGGCTGGAAAACCCTGGGTGTGGTGGATGGAGGAATCAACTGGTACAATAGTTTTGGAATCTTCAATAAACCCGGAGGCAGTAGCTTTGGATGGGGCCTTCCCCAGTTTGAACCCGACGAAGAATGGGTTCAGGCCGGCTATGCATTAGATGCCCTGGCAGACATTCCACATCTGCAATTTCGTGTGGCAATCGGAACTGGCGGGGAGCAGGCCATGGGTAACCAGGGTTTTGCCTTTGATAATTTTTATGTTGGAGAACGGGTCAGATTTTCAGTCCTGGAGCATTTTACAAACTCGTCAAGCTCTGAGGCTATTGCAGCAGATGAAGTTGTGGAGCAGTTTGTAGCAGACAATTCCAGCCTGGTAATAGATCTGCAATACCATATGGACTATCCGGGGGAGGATCCCATGAATTTAAATAATCCTGTTCCTCCCTCTGTAAGGGCATTCAATTATGGTGTCCCGGCAGTTCCCTATGCTGTTTTAAATGGGGGTTCCGGGCCCGGGTACCGCTACGATTTCTCCGATGAATCTGAAGAACCTGATGAAGAAGTATTGTTGAGTTCATCCCTGGAAATCCCGCCCTTTGATTTAAACCTGGATACGTATTTTCTGACAAATAGCCTTGGAGGCAGCGTTAGAGTGACTTGCAAACAGAACGGATTTTCTTCCAATATTCAACTTTACGTGGTAGTGATTGAGAAACTGGTCACCTCATATACCGGCGCAAATCAAACCACAGAATTCCGGAATGTTGTGTTGGATATGCTTCCATCTGCCAGTGGAAAGCTACTTGGGAATGAATGGGGAGCTGGTGTCTCAAAGACTCTTAATTTCAACTGGAATTATGCCTCCTACCTGGAAGATGAAGAGGATTTGATCGTTGTAGCTTTTATCATGGACCGGGATCATGATGAGATTCTCCAGTCAGCCATCGCAGAGTATAGTCCGGGTACAGCAGTAGAGAACAGAATGGCAACAGAAAAACTCTTAGCTATTTATCCCAACCCGGCCCGTGAATATGTTTATATCAATTTTGGGTCGGATGTGGAGCAAGCAGGCGAGTTGAGGATTGTAGATCTCGCTGGCAGATCCCTGCTCACTTCAGAGGTCTTGCCCGGGCAGACCATCCAGAAACTGGATATCTCAGGACTGTCGCAGGGTGCATACCTGGTCCAGTGGATGGAATCGGGAATTCTTAAGGGTCGGGGAAAACTGCTTCGTACCCTTTGATTAATCCTCCTTTTGAAGTGTATTTACAAACTCTTCTCCAAATTTGACCAGGCTTTCAGCTTCCTTTTCATTGGGAAAGAACCTGGCCGTCTGGCCTTCACTTACAACTTTTAGCTTTAGGTTTTTCAGATGGTCCTCTATTAATTTTACCGCTTCACCGCTCCATCCAAAAGATCCAAAGGCTGCAGCAGGTTTTCCCTTATCACGGATGGGATTGATGACTGAAAAAAGTTTATACACCGGCAACAGGGTATTCTGATTGATAGTCGGCGAGCCCACTATGATGCCGTCGGCCCTGACCACATGTTCTTCCAGATCACCCAGAAGAATGTTCTCAATATCCACCAGTTCCACGCTGACTTTTTCAGTAAGCATCAATCCCTCAGCGACCTGTTTTGCCATTTCTTTGGTATATCCATAGGCAGATACATAGGCCACAAGTACCCGGTTGCCCTTGGCGGTCTCTTCCATATAGGCAGTGGCCAGCTTCATGGAGCGGTCAATCTTCTCCTTCCAGCCCGACCGGAGTATGGGACCATGACCAGGGCAGATCATATCCAACGGAAGTGTTTTTATCTTCTCGATGGCTTTTAACATAAATTTACTGAAAGGTTTCAGGATCACATCGAAGTAGTAATCAAATGAATCGCTGTAATCACCTATCAAATCGTCGAACATTAACTCATTGGCATAATGGGCACCAAATGAATCGCAGGTAAACAGCAATCCCTCTTCTTCCAGGTAGGTGTAGATCGAATCGGGCCAGTGCAGGTTGGGTGCGCCAATGACCCTTAACTTTTTATTGCCCAGATCTATGATATCTCCATCTCTTACCTTCAATGATTTAAAAGGTCTTTCCATCATCTCACCAAGGTAGGTCAGTGCTTGTCCGCTTCCCACCACAGTGGCATTGGGAGCTATTTCGAGCAGGTATTTAAGAGAACCTGAATGGTCAGGCTCCGTATGGTTGCAAACAATATATTCAATCTCGGAAGGATCGGTCAGTGAAAGCAGTTTTTCTTTATACTCGGGCCAGTAATTCTCTTTTACTGTTTCAATAACTGCCTTTTTCTCTGCGTCAATAAAGTAAGCGTTGTAAGTAGTCCCATATTTGGTTTCCATTACTATATCAAAGGTGATAAGATCATGATCGAGAACCCCGATCCAATTAACATCTTCGCTTACCTGGATTGTCTTAGTTTGATTCATTGAATGGTCCGTATTAGGCTCTAAATATAGACAAAAAAAGCTGTCCCGCTCCTGCGGGACAGCTACTGAAAACTCACAATCTGAATGTAACGGACCTAAATTTTTATTTTTCGCAACCGCCGGAAGCTTTAGCTGTTTTCTTTTCGCTGGAACAATCTGAAGCTTTCTTCTCGCTGGAGCAATCTCCGCTCTTGGTAGCTTCCTTTTTTGATTCAGCTTTTTTCTCGCTCTTTTCACCATCTGTCTTTTTCTTTGGATCTTCATCCTGAAGAGAAATAATGGTAAGTGCGTTGCTATTTGCGGCTATCGCGGGAACACTAATCCCTCCGATAAAGAGGGCAAGTGTTAAAATGGCTAATGTTTTTTTCATGGTGCTGTATTATTTTTCGTTTTTAACATTTGCAATATAGGGGATGATAACATTGACTTATGTTAAGCACTTGTTAAAAAAGACATCCAGGTCTTTTATTTAAATGTAGCAATGGGAGTGATACCGCCAATTACACGCTGACCGGGTTTTACCAGGATGTTTGCATCGGGAGGGAGGAAGAGATCCAGCCTTGATCCGAATTTAATAAATCCCATCTCGCTTCCCTGACTGGCAGGTGCACCTTCTTTGGCATAGCAGCAAATTCTGCGGGCCACGTATCCTGCAATTTGTCTTACAAGGAGGCGCCCGAAGGGAGTCTCAATTCCAATTGAGTTCCTTTCATTCAATTCAGATGATTTGGGATGACGAGCTATCAGGTAGCTTCCGGGATGATATTTTTCATAGGAGACTTTGCCGCTGACCGGGAAGTAGTTTATGTGAACATCGTGTATGCTCATAAAGATAGAAACCTGTATGCATGGACCAATGTTGTACTCCTTCTCTTCCATATTTTCTATGACCACCACTTTGCCATCGGATGGAGCGGTGATTGTACGATCATCAAGAAAGGGACGCCTTACGGGCACCCTGAAAAAGCGTAACACAAGGATCAGCACAACAAGGGAAAGGGCAGAGACCAGGTAATTCACCTGGTAGGGCAGGAACAGGGCAGAGAGAACAACCAGTGCCAGTAAGAAAGTGATTGTGATCAGGACAATCCATCTTCCTTCGCGGTGTATCTTTATCATCTCACGAGTTTTAGCAGCATAATCAGTATAAATACGGCCGGGCTTACAAACAGAAGAGAGTCGAAGCGATCCAGTACGCCCCCATGTCCGGGCAACAGCTCCCCGGTATTCTTCACCTTTACAGTTCTTTTTAATCCCGATTCAAAAAGATCCCCTGCCAGACCGAGCACGCTTACCAGCATTGAAATACCAAACCAGGCCCAGAGGGTGGCTATTCCGCTTAGCTCCCATGTGATCCACCCGGCGAGCAGGGTAATTATTATTCCCCCGGCAAATCCTTCCCAGGTTTTTCCAGGGGATAGTAAAGGGGTCATCTTATGACGGCCCATTAAAGATCCGGTCAGATAGGCGAAAGTATCGTTGATCCATATCAGTGCGATAACAGAAAGAGGCAGGAAGTACTGAAATCCACCTTCCCCCTGCATCCATCCCAGCGCAAGAAAGCTTGAGAGGGGAAGCGCCAGCCAGACAAAAGCAAGGGTGCCTGCAAGGGTTATACCTCCCCTGAGGGCAGCTATCAGCCAGATGGCCGGCGGAAGCAGAAACCAGAGCAGGCTCAGCTTATACTGAAAGACCGCGTATACAAGAAGCAGGAGCAGGGTTCCGGGGACAGCCCTTAACCAGCGGATGGAAAGACCCCTTTTCTGAAGAAGCTCAAACAACTCTTTTAGTCCCAGCAGATAAACCAGTAAAAGCATACTGGTAAAAGTGACAGGACCCAGCAATATGGAGCCAGCCACCAATACGATCAGGGCAATTCCGGTTAGAGTCCGAAAAAGAAGTTCTTTCAATTGTAGTCAAATTCCTGGATAAGTTTTTTTGCCCTGATCACATCATCGCGATTCACATAGAGCTCAACTACTCCAAATTTATATGCAGAATCCTGCTTGTTAATCAAAAAGGACTGAATATTATGGTCGCTCAACATCTGTTTGACCATCTCAGCCTTATAGGGTTGACCCGATGAGAAGATATGAACCAGGTTGGGCTCCACTCTTATGCCTCTTTAGCATCAGTGCTATCTGTTTGCTCAGGCTCCTCTTCTTTCTTTTCCGGAAGCTCCTCTGTCCTTCTTGGTATTGCTTCCTCGGTTTTCCATTGACGCTTCCCGAAAATTGCCTCGAGGTTTTCGCTGAAGATGACTTCCTTTTCGAGCAGCATCTCTGCAAGTTGTTTCAGCCCCTTCTTATTCTTACTTAGAATTGATTTGGCTCTTTCATACTGTGCATCAATCAGGCTCTTGACCTCGTCATCAATGGCCTCAGCAGTCTTATCACTGTAGGGCTTATTGAAAGCGTATTCCTGCTGACCGCTGGAATCATAAAAACTGCGGTTCCCTATTTTGTCGCTCATGCCAAAGAAAGAAATCATGGCATATGCCTGCTTGGTAACCCGCTCCAGGTCGTTCAGTGCACCTGTGGAAATCCGTTTGAAAGTCAGGTCTTCCGAGGCCCTTCCTCCCAGGGTGGCACACATCTCATCCAGCATTTGTTCGGTCGTGGTAATCTGTCGCTCCTCGGGAAGGTACCAGGCGGCCCCAAGTGCCCTGCCCCTTGGAATAATAGTCACCTTAACAAGAGGATTTGCATGTTCGAGGAGCCAGCTAATGGTGGCATGTCCGGCCTCATGAAAGGCAATGGTTCGCTTCTCGTCTTCTTTAATAATCTTATTCTTCTTCTCGAGTCCACCAATGATCCGGTCCACCGCATCCAGGAAATCCTGCTTATCAACGGTTTTCTTATCCTTTCGTGCGGCGATCAGAGCGGATTCATTACATACATTGGCTATATCTGCCCCGGAGAATCCAGGAGTCTGCCTGGCCAGGAAGTCCACGTCCACCGAATCATCAATCTTGATAGGTTTGATATGCACATCAAATATGGCTCTGCGTTCGTTCAGGTCCGGTAACTCCACATGGATCTGACGGTCGAAACGTCCTGCCCTTAGCAGTGCCTTGTCCAGCACATCAGCCCTGTTGGTAGCTGCCAGGATAATGACACCACTGTTGCTGCCAAAACCATCCATTTCTGTTAGCAGCTGGTTCAGGGTGTTTTCACGCTCATCATTGGATCCAAAATTTGGATTTCTGCCCCTGGCGCGACCTACCGCATCAATCTCATCGATAAATACAATGCAGGGAGCCTTCTCCTTGGCCTGTTTAAACAGGTCCCTGACCCTGGACGCACCTACCCCCACAAACATCTCCACAAAGTCGGAACCGGACATGGAAAAGAAGGGCACACTGGCCTCGCCTGCCACCGCTTTGGCCAAAAGGGTTTTACCTGTTCCCGGAGGTCCTACCAGCAAGGCTCCTTTTGGAATTTTCCCTCCAAGTTCGGTGAACTTCTTAGGGTTCTTCAAAAATTCTACAATCTCCCTGATTTCCACTTTGGCCTCTTCCAATCCGGCCACATCGTGGAAATCCACCTTTACGCTGGTCTCCTTATCAAAGATCTGGGCTTTGGATTTACCAACACTGAAAATGTTGCCTCCACCGGCACCTCCACCGCCTCCCATACGTCGAAGCATATAGATCCAGATTCCCATGATCAGGAGGAAGGGAATCACCCACAGCATGATTTCACCCATGTAATTTCTTCGGGTAATGGTGGTATAGGTTGGACGATTCTCGGCCGGCAATTCATTCATTACGCTGTTCAGCTGACCCATAAAAACATCCTGACTGATGATGGTGAAGTAGTATTGGGGTACTGGCTGACCCAACATGGAATTGGATTTGGAGGATGCGACATCCTGATAACGGGCATCACTAAGCCGTTCGGGCTTGATGTAGATCTCGACCTTCTCTTTGTTGACGATGACAATTTTCTCAATATCGCCCTCTTTCAGAACCTGGAAAAAACGGTTGGAATCGATCTCCTTCAAATTATTTCCTGAACCCAAAAACTGGAGTCCTATCATGGCCAGCAGGATGATCCCGATGATCCAATATGAATTAAATTTAGGTTTGCCCGGCACACCTGGCTTATTTCCCGGTCTGTTCCCTGGATTGCCACCCGGAAAGTTTCCGGGATTATTCTTTTTATCTGTCATAATCTTGTTTTAACTGGTTTCTGTCACCCTTGTCACCTTTCCGTCGGCCCATAACTCTTCAAGTCTGTAGAATGATCTGAACTCCTCCTGGAATATATGTACCAGGATATCAAAATAGTCCAGCAGTACCCACTGGCTGTTCTGTAAACCCTCCACATGATGGGCCCTGATTTGAGCTTCTTCCTTCAACTTTTTTTCAATTGATCCTGTAATAGCTCCCACCTGGGTTACTGATTCTCCGTGACAGATGATGAAACAGTCGCAAATGGAGTTTTTAACTTCAGAAAGATCGATGGAAACGATTTGATGTCCCTTCTTCTCCCTGATGGCCTCGAGGATTAACTCCCTCTTCTGCTCCACATTAAATGAATCGCTTTGCTCCATCTGGATTTTTGTTAACAAAGGTAATCAATTTAGCCGTTAACATTTATGCGCATAAATTGTTGATTACAGTAGCTATATTGTCAAAAATTGTACCATGCGAAACAGATGGATCAAACATGACAGCCTTGCATCGACCAATTCTTTTCTTTCGGATCTTTTAAAGCATCAGGCCCTTGATGAGGGAACTGTAGTTGTTGCTGATTACCAGGAAGCTGGAAGGGGATTTGGAGAGCATTCATGGGAAAGCAGGAAGGGAGAAAATCTTTTAATGAGCCTGCTTCTGTTTCCTGCATTTTTGTCAGCAAAGTGGCAATTTCATCTTTCGAGGGTGGCTTCACTGGCCCTATGTGATGCGCTGGAGACCCGTGGAATTTATTCCGTAATCAAGTGGCCCAACGATATTCTTACAAAAAAGGGTAAGATCGCAGGCATACTCCTGGAACACACAATCACTGCAAAAAATATTGCTCACACCGTCATTGGCATAGGCTTGAATCTGAATCAAAGAGATTTCTCCAGCTTCCAGGTGCCTGCTACTTCTCTGGCTCTGGAGACCGGCCAGATTGTGGATGTTATGGAATTTGGGGAGCTGGTTGAATCATTGTTGATGAACAGATATCAAGCTTTAAAGAAGGGAATGACCGGGCAGCTGGAAAAGGAATATATGGAGAAGCTGTTTATGGCAGGAGAGCCCTCTCTGTTTAAAGTGGGTGAAAAGAGTTTTGAAGGCACCATTAGGGGAGTTAACGACTTTGGGGAGTTAATGGTGGAGCGTGAAGGTGAGATCCGGACCTACGGACACGGTGCTATCACTATGGTGTGGTAAAATCAAATGCTTCCATTTTGTCAATGATCCCGTCGGCAAGTTTTTTTAAGGGGATTTTGAGCATGGGCAACATCATCTTATTGACCAGGGGTTCGATGGTAATCTTTATTCGGGTATCATCTGCAGTCACCTTTTTTAACTGGATCCAGATAGTAAACTGATAGGAGGAGAATTCAGGATCGGAGCTCATCTTAACCAGCGAATAAGGCTTCTTTTCAACGATCATCAAGCCGGTACGTCCCAGCGGGTCCACCTGGAAGCTACACTTCTCTTCCGAAGCTTCCCACCCCGATACCCTGTCTGCCGGAAGCAAGTCCTTGAAATTGTGAAAATTGCTAATAAATGCAAAGATCTGCTGATCATTGCTTGCAGATTCCCCTATTTTGCTCTCTATCTTCATGATTTATCCTCTATTCTTATCCCCTCCATTGGGCCGGGTCTTTTCTCCATTGCTTTAACATTTCCACCTGGTCCTTCTGAATATAACCCGTGCTCAGTGCCGTCTCTATAAGAATATGATAAGAGGTAAGGGTGTGCAACTCCACTCCCGCCTTCCGGAAGTTCTCGGCAGCCAGTTCAAATCCATAAGAGAAAATAGCTATCATTCCAAGAACGTCAGCCCCGGCTTCCCTCAGTGCCTCCACTGCTTTCAGGGAGCTACCTCCTGTACTGATCAGGTCCTCTATTACGACCACCTTTTGTCCGGCCTGAAGCCTGCCCTCGATCAGGTTCTGTCGGCCGTGTCCCTTGGCAGAAGGCCTGACATAAACAAAGGGCAGATCCATGATATCAGCCACCAGGGCACCCTGGGCTATGGCTCCTGTTGCCACTCCTGCTATCAGGTCAGGGGTCTCAAAATGGTCCCTTAAGCTGGTACTGAACGCCTCTTTAATAATAGTCCCTGATATCCGGGTAGGAGAGGGTGATACGATTATCACAGTAAATGGGAGATTTCCAGCCCGAGGCCCAGGTAAATGGGGAATTGGGTTCAAGGATCACAGCTTTGCTTTGCAGCAGTAAACCTGCAACATGTCGATCTATTTCTGCCATTCAGCAAATGTATAAAGTTTTTTTCTTTCCCCCGGAGTACAAGCTGGTGATACTTTGCAGCCTTATCTAAATAGTTGCTTTAATATGTTTTGTATTTTTGTCCTTTGAGATTGCATCTGGAATTATGTATAAAGTTTTTTTCAACGACAGAACGGTATATTTTGGAGATGATTTTTCCAGAGCCTTTGTAAAGCATAAGGGCCTCTTCTACAGGTATAATAATATTCATGAATTAAGTGAGCTGGTAGGCGTTTTTGCTGAGCTGACCGAGATTAACAACCTCTACATTTTTCATGAGGATATGGTGGAGCTCTTTGAAGAGTTTAAGGCCTGTTTTAATGTGATTGAAGCGGGTGGCGGACTGGTGATGAACGAGCAGGGAGAGTTCCTGTCTATCTTTCGAAACGGGGTTTGGGACCTTCCAAAAGGAAAATTGGAAAAAGGTGAGGATTTTGCAGCTGCCGCTATGCGGGAGGTGGAGGAAGAAACCGGCCTGCATGGACTCCAAATAACAGATCCGCTCATGTCCACTTACCACACCTACAGCTTGAAGGGAAAGCACATTTTGAAAAAGACCAGGTGGTTCGAAATGCGCTATACCGGGAGTGAAGAGCCGGTATTGCAGACTGAAGAGGGTATTAGCGAATACAGGTGGGTCACTCCGGGCAGGACCGGTTTTATCCGTGAAAATACCTACGCAAGTATCCTGGATGTTCTCTATATGAAGAATTTACTCTGATCAGATTTCCCCCCTTGAACGCATAATACGAAACAACTGTTGCTCAAATCCTTCCGAAGGTAAAGTGGCAGGTGAGAGGAGCAGGTTACCATCCCGGTCGATCAGGTAGGCGGTGGGGTAAGCTCTTACCATGTAATCTGTCAGCACGCCAGGTTGCCCTTCAAAGTGCAGGACCGTCCAGCTGTATCCGTTCCGGTGCATAAAATCGTCCAGTTTATTCCGGTCCTCCGATGTCATTATGGTGACCACATTCAGATAGGCAGCATGTTTTTCGACGTAGGATTGAAGAAAGGGATATTCCATCATGCAGCCATAGTGATCGGTGGTGCCAAAAAACAGGTAAGTGTACTTTCCTTCAAAATCACTAAGCGACAGGGATGTTCCCTCAAGGTCCAGGAGAGAGAAATCGGGAGGAGGATTCCCGGTTACCAGGCTGGAAAGTTTTTGTTTCAACTGTGATGCATAGATCCCAAACTCGGGTGTGACAGGATCCAGGGCCATGGAATCGAGCATGATCAGGATGGCCTCCTTATGATACTCCCCTCTGTAGAAGAGCTCTGAAAACTCCTGCAGTAAAATCATTTCTGCAAGGGTATCACTCCATACAGCCGGATGATTCAATACAACTTGGCGTGCCTGCTGAAGATGCTGGTTCCGGTTCACGATATTCCTGAAATCCAGGCCTTTTTCGGAGTTTGTGTAATAGAAAATAAAATCTTTAAAAAGAACCCTGAACAACTCCACAAATCCAGGGTGCCATTCCATAACGGCAGGGCCCAGATAGTCCAGACTCAGGTTGACCAGGCTGGTCTGGCCTTCATTTAGTTTTAAAGCTCCATATCTGAAGCGCCTGTAGTCCTTAAAAAAAACAGAACTATCATTTGTAAAGGAAAGTTCCAGCTGCTGAATGAGGGAGTCGGTATTCACCCGCTGTCCCAATTCCCGATGGTTGATGATTTGCCTGTTAGCAGTAATAAACAGGGAATCAAACCTGGAAATGGTATAGTTCACATCCTCTGATCCATCAACCCGTTCCCCACCTGACAGGGAGCTTCGCGAGCTGACAGAAAGAGGTATGGCAAGGGGCTGATAGAAAGGAGACAACTGGTCGTTCCACTTTTTCTCAATATACTCGGGGAATAGTACTTCATAATGGTATCCGGGCTCCATATAGAGGTAGGCCTGGTAGATCCCGGTTTCGAACTGTACCACTCTGGGTGATTTGAGTGGTATAACTTGTTCAAACTCCCCGTTCTCACTGCACACCACACTATTCGAAAATTCAGGTATGGTAATGAAGGGGTTCCAGGCAATGCTTGTATGGATGCTTTGACCGGCGTAGTCCTTTGCTGTGGCATGCACCGAGGCTGTCTGGCCCATGATGTTTACGCTTCCCCAGAAAAGCAGGGGGAAAAAGAGTAAGCAGCAACGCATCAGAGGAACTTCTTGATATCCACACCCTCCGGAAGGAATTGTGAAGCATCTCCTCCATTACGGATGATGTCACGGATAATGGTTGAATTAATAGGAGTATGTTCCGGAGTAGTCAGCAGGAAAATGGATTCTACCGTTGGCAACATCAGTTTGTTTATCTGTGCTATGGCCCTTTCATACTCGAAGTCGGCCGAAGTCCTGATTCCCCTGAGCATATGGGTGGCATGCACTTTTCTACAGTAATCCACCGTCAATCCCTTAAAAGAGTCTGCACTTACCTTATCGTTTGTGCTGAAAATCTGTTTGACCATTTCCACCCTGGATTCAATTTTTAAAAGGGGTTGTTTGGTGGAGTGGATCCCTATGGCAACAATGATGTGGTCAAAAAGGTCAAGAGCACGCAGTACAATGTTTTCATGACCCACAGTAAAAGGATCAAATGATCCCGGAAAGACAGCAATTTTTTCCATCCTGTTTTTATTCAAAGGTAATGTTTTAGTTGATCTCTTTTTTTGAATTGGCGCTGATGAAAAGCACATTCCCAAGTTTGTCATAAGCTGTGAAGAGCTTATACCCTTCTGTGCTAAGTTGCTCCTGCCGGAACCCGACAATGGTCAGATCAGCATCTACCGAGACCTCTCCAATGATCTCGCGTGTTCCCTTATCTCCTCCCGCACTGATCAGGTTAATATTGGCCAATGATATGGGTAGCCGGCCCTCTTTAATTAACTGTTTCAGCTCCTCCTTACGGCGTGTGGCTGCTTCCGGCTGGTAGATTGCAAAGATCTTGATAATTCCCTCTTTCCATTCAGGATGCCCCAAAATGATGTAACCCAGGAGGATCATCAGGTTTGCATTATCAAAATCGGCCGGGGTAATCCATATGTGAATCTGTTTCTTGTATCCGAATCCCTTGTAGGAGGTACTCAGGACACAAAGATCAAAGCCGGTGGCAAAAAGAATATCATGTGTATTCAGGGCCTCCTGCAATGCTTCAGGCTCGGTTTGGGAAAACTCAAACAGAATCATATTGTTTCCCTTCCCGGAGATTCCCGAAAGCTGTATCACCTGGGCGATTGCCGAGGTGTAGGAGGGACTTATAATGGTATCCAGGTAAACCCGGTTTTTGCTACCTGCTGCAAGATTTATCAGCTTGTTGAGGATCTCTTTGGATTCCTTATTGGTCTCCTCGGTCAGAAAGCCCTTGATATAGTGAATGTATGTTCCAAATCCATATTTCAAGGAAATCCATCTCAGGATGTCAAAGGCGCTTCTGCGCATAAATGTATCCTGTGATACACAGATGGTAAAGGGTCGCCAGTGTTCATCCAGATCCTCCCGGTCGGCCCTTTGTGCA
The DNA here is from genome assembly GCA_963753765.1 of uncultured Bacteroidales bacterium. Taxonomy (GTDB): domain Bacteria; phylum Bacteroidota; class Bacteroidia; order Bacteroidales. The sequence goes on along the minus strand of CAVWDQ010000016.1, from coordinate 121,606 downwards.
AGAATCTGCAGCTGTCTGCTTGCCTGGAAAACAACTCCGCGAAACAGATTGGCCAGGCCTTTTTCCTGTCGTTTGTAGCTGCTAACCATGGTATAAATACCGCCCATTACAATCAGGGATAGCAGGGCATAGGGGGCATTCATTTTAAACATCAGCCAGAAGGAGGTGACAGCCCCCAGCAGGGAGATATACCACCTTGATTTGAAAGTGGGCCGGTAAGAAGGATCAGCTGCAAAGTGTTCCAACAGAGAGATCAGGCAGATTACCCCATAGGTGACCATGAAGAACATGGAGATGATCTGGGCCACGAAATCAATGTCTCCAAAGGCAACAAACACAAATGCTATGATGATACTGATTAATCCTGCATTGGTGGGTTCATTATCTGTTTGTTTGCCACGGGATAGCCAGCCATTCATCCTTGCTCCGGGGAAAACATGGTCGTAACCCATGGCCTGAAGGGTGCGGGGGGCAACCATTATGGAGCCCAGGGCCGAGGATAGGGATGCTGCAGCCAGTCCGATTGGAATAATGGGGCCCCAGAGGGCAATCTTCTCCATAATGAGCTGGTCTGAGGCCAGGTCTTCAGGTGAGGCACTGATGGCCAGTTTATAGGCCACCAGGATGTAGACCACAAATCCGCCCATGGTGGCCCAGAGTGTTCCCCTGGGTATGGCTTTACTTGGATTACGCAGGTCGCCGGAGAGTCCCAATCCTGCTATCAATCCTGTAAATGCAGGAAAGATAATGGTAAATACAAAGAAAAAATTATCCGGATTCTGGATCTGTGCGTTCACAACAAAAGTCTTCTCTGGAATGTTTGATTTCCCAAGGAAAAAGAAGAGCAGGGAAGTAAAAAGGAGCCCCACTACAAAATAGAGTGCTTTCATTCCAATTTTTGCTCCCCTTGAAAGAATTACCATGGAAAGCAGGGTCATGCTGGCCAGTCCGATCCACCGCTTATCGATCAAAGGTGTATTGATTTCGTAGTGAAGATACCTGATGAGCGGATCAAAGGCTTCTGAGAATGCGATTACGTAAAAAGCGACACTGATGGCCTGACTGAGATAGAGGGTAATGCCGATGGCCGATCCGATATTCATTCCAAAGGAGCGGCTGATTATGTAGTAGGCACCACCCCCCTGAACCTTCTGATTGGTGGCAATTTCAGCAACAGCCATGGCTGTGGGGATGGTAACCATATGCCCCAGGAAAATGATCCCTATCACCCCTATAAATCCCAGGTGGCCCACTGCATATCCAAATCTCAGAAAGAGTATGGCTCCCAGAATGGTGGAGATAGCTGTTATAAAAACCGGCAGGGTACCGAAGGTAGCTGTGGTTCTATGATTATTAGTGTCAGACATACTGTTTTTACAGCAGAATAATACTGAAGGTTACTAAAAAAAATTTAAATGTGCTCAGGATGACCCCGTTTTTTGTACTTCGTGGTTTTTTTTAACTTGCGACTGAAAAGAAATGTGATTCCTTTCATTGCATGGAGGAGGTGTTGAAAATACTGTTGGTAGATGATGAGCCTGAAGCCCGGGAGTTGCTCAAGTACATGCTGCTTGAGAATAAAGCTGTCTCTGTCATCGGGTCCGCAGGAACGGTGGATGAAGCATTGAAACTGATGCGTTTGGAGCATCCTCACCTGGTACTCCTGGATATACAGATGCCTGAAAAGGATGGATTCCACTTTATTGAACAGGTGCAACAGAGTGAAGACGATCCCGGAATTATTTTCGTTACCGCCTATGAGCATTATGCCATACAGGCCATCAGGAATTCGGTTTTTGATTATATACTGAAACCTGTTCACCAGGAGGAGCTGAACAGTGCCATCGAGCGCTTTCTCAAGAAAGGGCGGAAGGCTCATGAACAGAACTTGCAGGTATTGCTTGATGTTTTGAGGGGTAATGCCCCTTCCAGGATTAAACTAAATACCCGGTCGGGTTATGTGCTGATTGACCCAGCGGAAGTGGTTTACTGTCAGGCCGATGGCAATTATACCCATATTCAACTGACCCGTGGCAGCTGTGAGATCATTACCCAGAACCTCGGGGCCATTGAAGAGACGCTTAATGGAAATGCCTTTTTCCGTGCCAGCCGTTCCTACCTGTTGAATCTGAAATATCTTTCCAGGGTCGACCGTAAGAGTTGCAACTGCCTCCTTGAATATCCTCCCGGCAAGTCATGCTCCATCAAGATACCGGCTCAAAAGATCAGGTTGCTGGAATCGACATTTACCCGCTAAGTAGTTTATCCCTTAATCCAGGGGATTCATTTCCCAGAACCCCGGGTTCACACAATAAGTATTAAATCTCTTTGCTTTGGCTGCTTCAGACTTTACTTTAGTCCATTAATAGAGTCAGTTTTCATCTTAAACCTAACTAACCCATGGTAGAAGTATTCAACCTCGAAGGGATGCCTGTTTACAAACTAAGATCCGAGGAAAAAGAGCATTTTACCATTTCTGACCTGGAAAGTAAGGGATTGCCCTGCGGAATCTATTTTGTAAAAATAAAGAAGGCGCATGGTATCGAAACAGCCAAACTCTTAATCTGCTAGGAGATTTTCATTGGTTGATCCACCAGATCGGGAAGAAGGACAAAATCCATCAGTCCTGATATGTCATTTACGTAGGTGAAATTCAGTCCTTTCCGGTAAATGTCATTGATCTCCTCCACGTCTTTTCTATTCTCAAGTGAGATAGCTATATCGGTGATGCCAGCTCTTTTGGCAGCGAGGATCTTCTCTTTTATGCCCCCAACAGGAAGCACCTTTCCCCTCAAAGTAATTTCCCCTGTCATGGCACAATTACCCCTTACTTTCCTCTGGGTAAATGCCGATGTAATGGAGGTCATCATGGCCACCCCTGCAGAGGGACCGTCTTTGGGAATAGCTCCTTCGGGAACATGAACATGAACATTATACTTTCTAAAGATTTCCGCATCGATGGAGAACTTTGAAGCATGCGATTTCAGATACTCCAGGGCCAGTATGGCTGATTCTTTCATCACATCCCCCAGATTTCCTGTAAGTGTTAATTTACCATCCCCCTGACTCAGGGAGGTCTCCACAAACAGGATTTCGCCACCGGTGGCTGTCCAGGCCAGACCTGTTACCACACCTGCATGTTTGTTACCATCATATTTGTCCCGGATAAACCTGGGTGGGCCCAGAATTTCTGCAGCCATTTTGCTGGATAGTTTCTTTTCGTAACTCTCCTCAAAAGCAATGTGCCTGGCCATGACACGTACCAGTTTAGCAATCTGCTTATCCAGCTGTCTGACTCCCGATTCCCGGGTATAACCTTCAATGATCTGTTCCAGAACATGCGAGGAGATGGAAAACTGCTTTCGTGTTAAGCCGTGATTTTCGATCTGGTCTGGTATCAGGTGCCTTTTGGCGATCTGAATCTTTTCTTCCACAATATAGCCTGAGAGGTCAATTATCTCCATTCTGTCCAGCAGCGCAGGGTTAATGCCGGCTGTGGTATTGGCAGTGGCTATAAACATGACCTTGGACAGGTCATAGTCCAGTTCCAGGAAGTTGTCGTGGAAATTGCTGTTCTGTTCGGGATCCAACACCTCCAGAAGGGCTGATTCAGGATTTCCCTGGGCACCTCTTCCTACTTTGTCAATCTCATCCAGTACAAATACAGGATTGGACGATTTAATCTTCTTCAGACTCTGGACCACCCTTCCTGGCATGGCGCCGATATAGGTTTTCCGGTGGCCCCTGATCTCGGCTTCATCATGAAGCCCTCCCAGTGACATTCTGACGTATTTTCTATTCAGGGCCGAGGCAATAGATTTCCCAAGTGAAGTTTTCCCAACCCCCGGGGGACCTACCAGGCATAAAATGGGAGATTTCAGGTCTCCCTTTAATTTCAGCACTGCAAGGTGCTCCAGAATCCTGTCTTTCACTTTTTCCAGACCGAAGTGGTCCTTGTCCAGGATGCGGCTGGCGCGTTTCAAATTAAAATTATCCTTGGTGTATTCATTCCATGGAAGCTCAACCAGGGTCTGGATGTAGTTCACCTGCACGGAATATTCACCGGTGGCCGGATTCAGCCTGAGCAGCTTGTCCAGTTCTTTCTCAAAAGCGGCTGCAACTTCCTTGCTCCATTTTTTCTTCTTGCCTTTCTCCCTGAAGTCAAGCACCTCCTGGTCCTGTGGGGATCCTCCAAGCTCATCCTGGATGGTTTTCATCTGCTGGTGCAGCAGGAATTCCCGTTGTTGCTGATCCAGATCGCTCTTAACCTTGGTCTGGATATCGTTTTTCAGTTCCAGCATCTGCACTTCATTGGAAAGACTCTCCAGCAGGGTAAAACCTCTTTTTGCAACACTGTTGGTTTCCAGGAGATCCTGTTTTTGTTTCAGGCTCAGCTCACTGTTGGAAGCAAGAAAGTTTACCAAAAACGAGGGACTCTCAATGTTTTTTACGGCAAATGTTGCTTCAGTAGGAATGTTGGAAGAGAGCTTGATAATTTTTATGGATAGCTCTTTCAGTGCTGCAGCCACAGCTTTGGCTTCGCCTGCGGGTTCATCCTCATCATCCTCAAGCGGGGTAATCCTGGCTACGTGATAAGGTTTTTCTGTAAGCAGGTCGTTGAGCATAAAGCGCTTCCTTCCCTGGATAATAACCGATGTAGATCCATCGGGCATCTCCAGGATTTTCAGAATCTGGGCCACGGTACCAATTCGGTACAGATCATCCAGCTCAGGATCCTCAATGGTTCCTTCCTTCTGGGCCACAGCTCCCAGGATCTTATTTTTCTTATATACCTCCTGAACCAGCTTCAGGGATTTATCTCTGCCTACGGTGATGGGGATCACCACTCCCGGGAATAATACCGTATTGCGCAATGGCAATATGGGCAGCACATCTGGGATATTCACTTTTTTCAGGTCCTCTTCTTCCTCCTGGGAAAGCAAAGGGATATATTCAGTCTCTTCGTCAATAGGAATCATCAGCTTCTCCTTAGCTTTTAATACGCAATAATCAGTCAATCTGTCAGCTCCACATATTCGGAACCAGTCCCACCCTTATGTCAATAAGTGTGCCAAGAAATAATACACTCAGAGAGGGGTATTTGTTTAAATACTCATGAAATCAACTCAGATATATCTGATAGTTACCTCTTTAAGAAATTTCTCCTCCAGCAACCTGGCCATTCTTTTTACTACGGTTCTTCTGATTTCCAGATCGATGGGAAGGTTGGGATCCTGGTGGGCGATATTTACCCTGGTTCCGATGATAAAATGGATTTCATCACTCTGTTCAACCAGTTTTACAATCCGGTCGGCCGGCCCTTTTCCCAGCGAGTAGGAGGGAGAAAAGTCCTTGAGGATCCTGGTTACTTTGGTGATGGTCAGAATTCCTTCGGTAACAAGATCAATACCCTCCATGTGTGATACAGGTGGTAGCTCAGGATCTTCAAATACCAGGCTGTCTTCAATCTCCACATCCAGTTCACGGGCAATAATATCAGCCGTTGTGGCGCCACAGACTACTTTTTTCCCTTTGAAGGCCTTCACTGTTTCACCCAGCTCCTTATCATTCTCCTCTTCATAGGGGGGGCCGGTGATGATCATCAGTTTCCTCGGATTCCGAAAATAGATGCTGGCACAGCTGGTATCATCCTTGGATGAGTAGCCATCGTTCTGATGTGCCATATTTACCATTTTCAAGGCAAGCTTTGAAGCGGATATTTTGGGACTGTTCTGAACCAGCTTAATGGCATAGTCCTGCATGTTATCCCTTCCCCATCCCAGGGGGTATTTGTCTGTTCCAAGCCCCGACTGTGCGATTCCATCGCTGCAGAATACGATCCTGTCCTCTTTCCTGGGTTCAAACTGGCAGGAGAGAATCTCCTTGCCTGCGTTTTTTTCACTTTCCAGTGTCAGAATTTTCCATCCGGGATCAAAGGGCTTACTGTCGCGAAGGACAATGGTCTGGGGATTGTCAAACTCCAGGATATTGATGATTCCGTCGTGCTCAATATCTACAATTGTAAAGGTGGAATAGCTCATCTGACGTTCGCTACAGACAGGCAGGGTATTCATGATGATCTCGGCAATTTTCTCTACAGCCTTATGCTCAATGGTGAAATTCACAGCCATGGTGGCTGTGAGCGTGGCCAGGACATTGGCCTTGACCCCATGCCCCATGCCATCGGACAGGATTACGATGGTGCGATTCTCTTCCTTTACCTTGCGGCTGAGAAACACATCTCCGCAAATACGCTCGTTACCGAAGTTGCGCTGATTGCACGCAACCTCAATATAGAATTTACCGCTCATCGCTTGTCCTTCCCGGGCTTATATGATTCGATAATTGAATTGAGCATCCGTTCCGCTTCTGAAGTTCCTTCACCCAGAATAAAACCAATTTGCTGTGCCAGCCCCAGATTCTTATCAATCACTTCGTTAAGTCGTTTTACGACCTCTTCTTTCTGCACTTCGGGTGCCGACATATCACGGATTACAGCTCCAACAATCTTATCTTTTTCTATGACAAAAACACTTACATTCAATAATTTGCCTTCATGGTGGATGTCCCTGTTGGTGATGGATTCGTTATGGGCAAGCACATAGGTGAACAGGTTGTAAAAATTGTAGGGCAGGAGGGTCTTCAAATCGGCACCGGCAAGACCGGGTACCACCTCGTTGATCTCTCTGGCATCTTCTCCAAGCATGGCAATAAAGCTGTCATTGGTCTGAATAATTTTCAGATTCATATCACAGATGACCACCATGGAAGGCAGCTTATGGAGCATGCGGCGTACAATTTCTGAAGCCTCCCTGGCAGCCTCTTTTTCTTTTTGAGCTGCCCTTTCCGATTTCTTAAGAGCTTCCTGGGCCTGGGCCAGTTTTTCATTGCTGATCTTCAGTGACTGTATATGATCCTGTCTGTTCCTGGATGCATAGGTATTGCACATCTCTGGAATGGCGAGACCCTGTGCAATGGCAATGGCAAAATCTTTACAACTGGCATATCCACATGCACCGCAACCCACCTCAAAGGGTTTCTGCTGGTCAATTTCCTTCAGTATTTTATTCAAGGTGCTTTCCGAGGGTAAAGGAAGAGTTTGGTCGTCGGTTCTGAATGTGCGTGTCAGATCCAGCATAGCAAATTCAGTTATGTTGGCCTCCCATTCATTCCTGTCAAGGGTCTTTAAGCGCTTTTCCACATATTTGATAAGCTGACTCTGTCGCAGGAGCCTGAGACCGCCTGCACTGGTTCCCCTTCCCATTAGAAACTCCTTATAGAATAGATTGAAATGATGCTTGATGGTTCCGATATTTTCCTCAAATTCATCGAGGGCATCAATCATTCCTTCACCTTCCACAGTGATTACAGGTGTGAGATGCAATTCTTCCTCTATACCCGCTGCCTGGATTATGCCCCTGGCCACGGGAAAAAAGGAGCCTTTATAGCCCAGTGGAGCATCAAAATCGCTGTACTCAAGATCGCTTTCATGAATGTGGGCCTCCGAGAAGAGCTCCCGCAGTTCCACAAAGGTAATGGCCAGGTCGATGCGGTTTTCTCCTTCAAATCGCCTGATCTCATCTTTGCTGGCAATCAGGGGACTGATATGGACCAGAGTCACATCATTGCCGGCAATCTTCCGGACCACACCGGCTGTTGCTGCCACAGGCGGCATGAGTGGAGCGAGGTTGGGTACAAGTCCGGGTCTGTATTTTTCAACAAAAGACACTGTTACCGGATCATTTGACATGATATAATATTTCCCCTTGCTCTCTTCGAATAGTGTCTTATAAGCCCTGGCCACAAGGTCCACCCCAAAGGCCACTTCATGGATGTATTGAAATCCCAAAGCACGCAGCATCTGCACAAATTTCCTGTAGTCTGTTATATCGGGAAACTCTCCGGCAATGGAGGGATCCACAAGTGCGGCAACCTTAAGCCCGGATCCAAGAATCTTCTTAAGTTCATCTTTGGAATTCCTGATTTCAATGGCCCCCGGCCCACAGACAGCTACACAACTACCACATCCAATACATCTTTCGGGGATGATCTCAGGCTTAACCTGGTCGGTCTTCACCCTGATGGCTTTCACCGGGCAGGCCCTTACGCATGCATAACAGGCGATACAGGTTTCACTGTTTATTTTCAGGAGGGCTTCCATTAGGGCTTATTTACATATCTCCAAATTCATTTTCAAGTATTTCCAGGACATTCTCACTGTTTACCTGTTCGTAGACCTTTTGTCCGATCTGCAATACCGGACCCGAACTACAGTTGCTAAAGCAGTGGTTCCCTTTCAGGATTACGTCTCTTTCCAGCAGGTGGTCCTTCAGATATTTCTGGACCACCTGGAGGGTTTGTTTGTTTCCCCGGCTGAAACAGGAGCTCCCCAGGCATATCTTTATCTCCTTTTTTAACAGTGCCATTCCTATCGAGCTAAAGTTAATAAAATCAGGTCAGCTGCTTTAATTTATAATCTATTCAAATTGATTACTGTTTTTCAAATAACAAACATAATCAATATCTTTGAGCGTTCTGTGAAATTAACAGAAAATCTGCATTAAAAAGTTGATAATGATCCTGTTTTATGGCTGAAGATACAATACGGATAAAAGAGATCCTTGAGCGATTCCCGCAGATCAAGAGGAATGCGCTTATCCCATTGCTTCAGGCTGTTCAGGATGAATTTGGCTATATTTCAGAAGAAGCCATATCAAGGATCGGCTCGCATCTCTCACTTCCCACCAGCAAGGTATATGGATTAGCCACCTTCTATAACCAGTTCTCGTTTTCGCCCAGAGGCTTTTATCATGTGGTTCTCTGCAACGGTTCTTCCTGTCATATGAGCGGTTCTGGAGAGTTGCTGAACGAAATAAGCAAATTGCTGGAAATTGAGGATGGAGAAACCACCCGTGATGGCCTGTTTAGCCTGGAAGTACAATCCTGTATTGGTGCGTGCGGACAATCGCCTGTTATGGCAGTGAATGGGGAATATCATTCAGGGATTTCGGTGAAGGAGGTCAGGGAGATTATCAATCAATACAGGGAAGATGCAGACAGATAGAGCGTTTTTACTTAAGCTGGCACAGCACGATCTTTCTGAGCTGAATGCTGACGAACGCAGCCGGGCGGAATTAATGCAAAAGATTCGGATCACCAGGCCCCTGGTGATGGTGAACAGCTCGACTTCAGGGATTGTAGCAGGATCCATGAAGACCTGGGAAGCTATTAAGCAATATGCGGAGGAACGCTCCATAGACATCGACCTGGTCGAAACCGGAAGCATTGGCTTGAGTTCGGAAGATCCGTTGGTTTCTTTACAGCTGCCGGGACGTACCCGTATTTTTTTTAGCAGAATTACAGCTGAGAAGGTCTCCTCCCTGCTGGACGATTTGTTTCACCAGGTGGTTCCTGATCAGCATGTGATCGGTCAACTTCAGCGTGAGGGACAGGAGTCCTGGCAGGATGTTCCTTTCCTTGATCAGATCCCATATTTTGCCCTGCAGAACCGGATCGTTATGGGGTCCTGCGGAGTCATCGATCCTTTTTCACTGGAGGAGTATATTGCAGGCGGTGGGTATTCCGCATTCCTTAAGACCATCCGCTCCTATACCTTCAGTGAGGTTTGTGATCTTGTGATTGAAAGTGGATTGAGGGGCCGCTCGGGAGGTGGATTTTCCACCGGGGAGAAGTGGAAAGCAGCATTTCTGACTCCCTCCGATCAAAAATTCCTGGTCTGCAATGCCGAGGAGAGCGATCCCGGAGCCTTTATGGACCGCACCCTGATGGAAGGAAATCCCTTTCAGCTTCTGGAGGGTATCTCCATTGCTGCCTATGCCATTGGTTCCAACAGGGCCTATATCTATATTCGCAGCGAATACAAGGATGCCATCAGGCGTATTACCAGTGCCATCATGAAATTGCGAGAGGTGGGTCTGCTCGGGGACAATATCCTGGACAGTGGCTACAATCTCCAGATTTCCCTGCGCAAAGGTCCGGGTGCATTCGTCTGTGGAGAGGAGACCGCCCTGATTGCAAGCCTGGAAGGTAAAAGAGGAATGCCATCTTCCAAACCACCCTATCCCTCCACATCCGGTTACCTGGGACGCCCCACGGTGGTAAATAATGTGGAAACTCTTGCAAATTTACCCGGAATCATAAGCCAGGGCCCCCAATGGTTCAGGAGCATAGGAACAGAGGATTGTCCGGGTACCAAGATATTCAGTATTTCAGGTCGCTTACCAATGGCTGGCCTGGTAGAGGTGCCCATGGGGACCTCCTTCGATACCATTGTCAATAAGATAATGGGTGGAGTTGGCAAAGGCCGGGAATTGAAGGCACTTCATGTGGGGGGTCCATCGGGTTGTACGGTTCCCACTGAGCTCATGGATATTCCGGTGACCTATGAAAGCCTGAAGGAGAAAGGGCTGGTAATGGGTTCGGGAGGCGTTCTTGTGATGGACGATCAGAGTTGTGTAGTCAATACCGTCAGATATTTCATGGAATATTTGCATAAGCAGAGTTGTGGAAAATGCATTCCATGCCGGGAAGGGACAAGGCGAATGGCTGAGATCCTGGGCAGTATTTCCAGGAAGCCGGCTGATGAGGAGGGACACACAACCCTGGAAAGGTTCAAAGGGGTGATGCAGCTGGAAACCCTGGCCGAAGTAATGAAAGACACCTCCCTGTGCGGGCTTGGTCAGAATGCACCAAACCCGGTGGTGAGTACACTGAAATATTTCAGGAATGAGTACGAGGAGCATATCTTCGACAGGAAATGTCCCTCCAATACATGCACAGAGCTGCGCAGCTGGTTCATTGATGTGGATCTCTGTACCGGGTGTTCCATCTGTGCCAAACGTTGTCCGGCCGAAGCCATTATAGGTACCGCAAGGCACCCCTATTTTATTGTTCAGGACAAGTGTATCGGATGTGGGATCTGTTATGAAGTATGCAAGTTTACAGCAGTTTATTATAAATAGGTGAAGCATGGCAATAAAACTGGAGGTAAACGGTAGGAGTATTGATGCGGAAAAGGGAGAAACCATTCTATCTGCCCTGAATCGTCATGGCCTGCATGTTCCCACCATCTGCAGCATGAAAGATCTTTCTCCTTCAGGGGCCTGCAGGATGTGTGTGGTTGAGGTTGAAGGAAAGGAAAATCTGGTTCCCTCCTGTTCTTTCCCCATTGAGGCGCCCATGAAGATCATGACCCATTCTCCCAGGGTACTGAGGGCACGAAAGACCAATGTGGAGCTCTTGCTCTCCAATCATCCTGATGATTGCCTTTACTGTGAACGAAACGGATCCTGTGAGCTGCAATCCCTCTCCGAAGATTTGAATATCAGGGAGCGTCGTATTCCGGGAAAAAGGACGATCCATAAAATAGATAAGTCCAGTCCGGCTATCATAAGGGACCCTTCCAAATGCATATTATGCGGACGTTGTGTCAGAATTTGCGAAGAGATTATGAGTACCTCTACCCTGGATTTTGCACACCGGGGTAAGGAGCTGAAAATATCCACTACCCTGGGTAAAGCGCTAAACTATTCAAACTGCACCTCCTGCGGTCAATGCCTGATAGCCTGCCCTACCGGAGCCCTGATCGAACATGTGCAATTTCCTGAACTGGAAATCCATATTCATGCTCCAGGCAAACTTGTGGTGGCCCAGTACAGCCCGGCAGTTGTGATCTCAGTGGCTGAGCAACTGGGATATAAGCCTGGTACAGATTTGAGCGGGATTATTAATGCTGTTTTGCGCAGGTATGGATTCGATATGGTTTTTGAAAGCTCTTTTGGTGCCGATCTGATGATTATGGAACAGGCGAAGCTATATCAGAAACACAAGGAGGATGGCAAGGATTTTCCTTTGATCAGCAGTTCTTGTCCGGCATGGATCCATTATGCTGAACAATATTATCCTGAACTGCTTCCTTTCCTCTCTCCCTTGAAATCACCACAGCAAATACTGGGTGCGCTGATCAGGGAGTGCTTACCTGAATTAGTTAAGCAGGAGGACAAGGAGATTGTTTCAGTGGTGATCTCATCATGCACCGCTGCCAAAACCGAAGCAAGAAGGGCTGAGATGACCCTTGGGGGCATTCCGGTTATCGACCTGGTTCTGACTACACGTGAGCTGGCGAGAATGATTAAGCTGAGCGGACTTGACCTGGAGCGGCTGGAGCCCGAATTACCCGATGCGCCCTTCTATTCCACAGGTTCGGCAGGCAAGCTAACGGCTTTGGCGGGTGGGGAAGTTGAAGCCACGCTGCGAACTATTTATGCTCAAATCACAGGAGCAGATATGAGTCCGTCGAAATTACACAGGTTCCGGATTCATAAATCCTATCGGGAGATGACTGTTAAAGCAGGCTCCAGGGAGATCAGGATGGGCATGGTAAGTGGTCTGAGCAATGCGGTGACCTTGATTAAGGAGCTCAAGTCCGGAAAGAAAAAACTGGATATCCTGGAAGTGATGGCCTGTCCGGATGGATGTATTAATGGTGGAGGTCAACCCATTCAGGCAGATGAGAATTTGATACGTACCAGGGCCAAGGCGGTTTATGATATGGACAATGGAAGTAAGATCCATACCGCCCACGGTAACAAGGAAATCAATAAAATTTATAAGGATTATCTGGGAGAAGCTGGTGGAAAACTGAGCCGGGAGTTGCTATATACCACCTATACAAAAAGGGAGGTTTTGTTGTAGATGGAACAGCAGCTTAAACAGAGAGGACTGGTTTATACAGTCAAGGACCGGTGCAGAGTTTGTTATACCTGTGTCAGGGAGTGCCCCGTAAAGGCCATCAGGATTGTGGATGGCCAGGCCGAGGTTGTGGCTGAGCGCTGTATTGCCTGCGGGAACTGTACTATTGTCTGTTCGCAGGGAGCAAAAGTCTATGAAAGCTCCATTGACCGGGTGAATGCTTTGTTGCTGGAAGAAGATGAGCTCATAGCCATTGTAGCGCCAAGCTATGTGGCTGAATTTGAAGAAATTCCGGACACTGCACTTTTTGCAGGGATGTTAAAGAAGCTGGGATTTCACCAGGTGTTTGAGGTGGGTATGGGGGCAGATCTTGTGGCCGAAGCATATGAAAAACTGATCAATGGCTTACCCGGCAAAGGGTATATCAACTCCGATTGTCCGGCCATTGTCTCTTTTATCGAGAAATACCACCCCGAACTGATTGACTCACTTATGCCGGTGGTAAGTCCCATGGTAGCTACAGTCAGGTATATCAGGGAGGTGCTGCTTAGCAAGGCGAAGATTGTTTTTATCGGGCCCTGTGTGGCAAAAAAAGAGGAGTCGAATGAGGTGGACGAAGTGCTCACATTTGCAGAGTTGAGGAACATATTCACCTCCGGAAGAATCAGGGCCTCCAATGTGGAGCCGGCATCTTTTACACCACCTCTTGCTATGAATGGAGCTGGATTCCCTGTGAGCAGGGGCTTGCTGCAATCTATGAACCTGGAGGGCAATCATGTGGATCAGCGGGTCATCGTTGCCGAAGGAAGGGTTAACTTCCAGGAGGCAATACGAGAATATGCTTCCGGGAAACTGGGATCCATGCAACTTGAACTGCTTTGTTGTGAAGGTTGTATCATGGGCCCCGGAACCAGTCCCAGGGGAAAAAAATTTGTTCGAAGAAGCCTCGTGCTCAATCACCTGCATGAAAGACTCCAGCAGGCTAAGGGAGAGATCCGTGGTGTACGGGAGGAGAATTGTGAGCTGGACCTTGGCCGCTCCTTCGTCAAGGATGATCAGCGCGTTAAGGATGCTCCGGAACAGGAAATCGAGAAGGTGCTGCATCAGATGGGTAAGTTCTCTCAGCGGGATCACCTGGATTGTGGTGCATGTGGATACGACACCTGCCTTAGTCACGCCAGGGCCATTACAAAGGGTCTTGCCGAAGTGGAAATGTGCCTTCCTTATTCCATCGATACCCTGCATCAGACCATACATAAACTGGCCGATTCAAATCACAAATTATACTCCGTGGAACAGGCACTTCGACAGAGTGAAAAGCTGGCGCATATGGGACAACTATCTGCAGGAATTGCACATGAATTAAATAACCCGCTGGGTGTGGTAATTATGTACAGCAATCTCCTGCTTGAGGAGAGTGGGGATAATCAGCAGTTAAAGGAAGACCTGGAGTTAGTCGTAGAGCAGGCAGGGAGGTGTAAGGATATTGTGGGCGGCTTACTGAATTTTGCCAGGAAGAACCAGGTAAAATACACACGCACCGACCTGGAAGAGTTGTTGGAAATAAGTACTTCATCGATGATCTTTCCCGCTTATATCAGCTATTCTTTGGAGAATAATCTCTCCAATCCTTTTGCTGAGCTGGACAGGGAGCAAATGATACAGGTTGTTACCAACTTGTTGAAGAATGGTATGGAGGCCATGCCCAATGGTGGTGCACTCAGGGTGATTCTTTCGGACCGGGACGAGTGGGTGATTATCAGGATCCGGGACGAGGGTACAGGCATTGCACCGGGAGACCTGGAAAAGGTTTTTGAACCCTTCTATACAACCAAGGGCATTGGAAAAGGTACCGGGCTTGGATTGGCCACATGCTATGGAATTATAAAAATGCACCGGGGACAGATCGATGTGAAGTCAAACACCAAACCTGAAAAAGGACCAACGGGAACGGAATTTATTATAAAGCTGCCAAGGAAGGTAGTATAATTGGTCCGCTTTGCGGACGCTTAGGTAGCCCGCTACGAGGGCGGTTAATAGGTTAGCAAGTTATTGGTTATGAGTGAAGATAAAAAGACGATTTTGCTGGCGGATGATGATCCGGATGTGATTTTTCAGATGAAGCATCACCTGGAGCGTTGGGGATATGAGGTGCATGCCGTGGAGTCCCGGGAAGAAGCTGAACGTTACCTGGAAAGCGAGTGCCCTGATCTGGCCATTCTCGATTTAATGATGGAGGAGGAGGACAGCGGTTTCATCCTCTCCTACAAGATTAAAAAGTGCCGCCCAGAGGTCCCCGTGATCATTTCAACAGCAGTGGCATCAGAACGTGGAATTTCCTTCGATATGAACAGTCCGGGAAGCAGGGCCTGGATCAAAGCGGACCATTATCTGGAGAAGGGTTTCAGAATGGAACAATTAAGATTATTGCTTAAGAAATTTCTGGACTAATTTTATGGAAACATTATCAATCCTGGTAGTTGACGATGAACCGGGCATACGCTCGGGGGTGAAAAGGATTCTTGAAGGGCACCGCGTGAGTTTCCCCTTTATGGATGATGATTATGTGTTTAAGATTAAGGAGGCTGCAAGTGGGGAGGAAGCTCTGGCAATTCTGGAGGAATTTCCCCCCGAAATTCTTTTACTGGATAACAAGTTGCCAGGAATGGATGGGATGGAGGTGCTGGAAATTATCAGGCAGAGGAAAATGGATATCATGGTGGCCATGATCACATCCTATGCATCCCTTGAAATTGCAGCCAGAGCCACCGATGACGGGGCCTGGGATTTTATTCCCAAACCCTTTACGCCTGCTGAGCTTAAGTCCAGCATCGACCTGATCACCAAACAGTATTTCCTGAAGAAGATAACCCGGACCATGAAAGAGGAGGGGAAAAAGATTCGCTACCAGTTTCTCTCCGTTTTGAGTCACGAGCTTAAATCGCCTCTCAATGCCCTGGAGGGATACCTTCAGATGATTAAGGACCGGGAACTGGGTGGCGATCTTCATGATTATGATGCGGTTCTGGACCGGTCACTGACCAGGGTGGAAGGAATGCGTTCACTTATTCTGGATCTCCTGGATTTCACCAAGATCAGGCTGGAGCGTAAGGAAGAGAAAATTGAACAGATCAATCTCAGGGAAAGGGCTGAACTGGCTCTTTCCACCATCAAACCTCTTGCCATTCAACGTAATATTTCTGTGAGCTTTACAGGTGAGGATGTCTATTACGATGCCGACCCGTCGGACCTGGACATCATGCTAAACAACCTGCTCTCCAATGCGGTGAAATATAACCGGGAAGGTGGTAGCGTGGAGCTTGGGGTTCACAAGAAGGGCCAGGGTGCTGAGATCCTGGTAAAAGATACAGGAATTGGCATGAACGAGGAAGAGGTTTCACAGCTTTTCAAGGAGTTTGTCCGTATCAAAAACAGCCGCACCAGGGGGATTGACGGTTCAGGCCTGGGCCTCTCCATCGTGAGTAAAATTGCCGAACTCTACGGGGGACATATTCATGTTAAAAGTGTGCCCGAGAAAGGCAGTGAATTCAGTGTGATTCTTCCTGTTTCCTGACGTTCTGATTGATATCAAGAGATTTGTTAATCTGAAATTGTGATTAAATTAACAATATTTCGTAGTATTGCAACAGAGCAATGTATAATCTATGACCCTACCAGAGCGTACCGTTGAAAGATTGAGTGAATACCGCAGATCCCTGCTTCAATGCCTTGAGGAGGGAAAAACACATATTTTTTCTCATGAGCTGGCAGAACTTCATCACAACACTGCTGTACAGGTTCGCCGCGATATTATGTTTATCGGCTATACCAGCATGCAGCGAAAGGGCTATGATGTCAGAGAACTGGTTGATGTAATAGGTGAAATCCTTGATTCGGAAAAGGGTCTTAATGTGGCCGTGATCGGGATAGGAAACCTTGGAAGAGCTGTCACTACCTACTTTGTTGGGAAGCGGTCCAAACTAAATATCATCGCTACTTTTGATGTGGATACCACCAAGATTGACAGGGTGATCTCAGGTGTAAAATGCTACCCGCTGAGCAGGTTGAAAGAGGTAGTGGAAGAGCACCAGATATCCATAGCCATCATGACAGTGCCGGCCGATTCAGCTGCTGAAGTAACAGCACAGCTGGTGGAAGCAGGAATCAAGGGTGTGATGAACTTCACCACAGTACCTCTGAATGTGCCTTCCAATGTCTACCTGGATGAATATGATATGATTACTTCGCTGGAGAAAGTAGCCTATTTTGTGAAGAGTCCCCGGAAGTAACATGCAGGTACATCAATCCATGGAATATTTACCGGAGATCAACTCCCCGGTTGTCACTGTAGGATCTTTCGATGGTGTTCATGTGGGGCACCGGGCTATTATCGGGCGACTGAATGCCCTGGCAGCGCAGACAGGTGGCTCCTCAGTATTGATCACTTTTCATCCTCATCCACGTATGGTTCTTTATCCCGATACGGCAGGCAAAGATCTGAAATTGATCAATTCCCAGGCAGAGAAGATCATGTTACTGGAGGAAACCGGGCTGGATCATTTGATCATTATGGAGTTTACCAGGGATTTTGCACGAACCAGTTCGGATGATTTTGTGGAGAAGTTTCTCTTAGAGAAACTTCATGCCCATACCATTGTGGTTGGCTTTAACCATTATTTTGGTTACAACAGGCAGGGGAGCTTCGCCTCTCTCTACGCGGCCAGAGAGCGAATGGGTTTCCAGGTGGAAGAGATTCCCGAGCAGGAGATTCAGAATGAGACAGTGAGCAGCACCAGGATTAGGAAAGCTTTGAAGGAAGGGAACATCCAGAGGGCAAATGCCAACCTGGAACATCACTATATGATCCTTGCAAACCTGGAAGCATTGCCTGAGCAGTACGGGCATTCCTGTTTTAAAATCCCGGTGAATGATCCACTTAAACTGCTTCCCCCGGTGGGAGGGTATGCCGCATCATTCTTCTGCAATGGCCAGTACGAAAAGGCCCTTGTCATTATTGAAGAAGATACTGCCCTTCTCTTTCCACTTGAAGCAGGAACATCTCCCGGCCCGGATGAAGAGCAAATCCGCTTCCATAAGAGTCTGGCCAATACAGGGCTTCCTGACTTCCCCCACATGTTAAATGCCGTAAGGGAACTCATTTATTAGTATATTCGTTCTATGGAACAGCGAATAGGAGCGCTTATTATCCTGGTTCAGGAAGATGGTGATATCCACCGGATCAACGCCATCATTTCTGAACATTCACATATGATCCTTGGACGGCAGGGCATTCCCCTCAGGGATCGCGCTACCAGTGTCATTTCCCTTGTGCTGGAAGGGAACACCGATTTGATCGGGTCGCTGGCCGGCAAACTTGGAAGATTACAGGGAGTTAAGGTGAAATCGGTGCTGGCCGGTTAAATGTTAAAAAACACCCTCCATTTGTTAAAACCCATCCTCCGAGAAACAAATCTTCATATTATTGGTTTATATATCTGAAAAGTAATTGTTGGGGTGCAAGGCAAGTTGCGAATCTTTTGAGGGTTTTAGGAAGAACAGCAACTTGCCTTATTTTTTTAAAATTCCTGTTATTAGGCAGTGTTCTAAGACACTCCCCATCTGGCGAAGACACAAATCTGCTTTGTTATCTTTGAATCTGTTAAACTGATTCGAATGATTAATCGCCAACTTATTAATCCTGAGAGTATTGTCGTTGTTGGAGCTTCCAATAATATTTCCAAGCCCGGAGGTAAACTCTTTTATAATATTCGTACCGGGACCTTTAAAGGGTCTCTTTATGCCCTGAATCCCAAGGAGGATGAGATACAGGGATTACCCTCCTGCAGGGAAATCAGTGCGCTTCCTTCCATCGAGCTTGCTTTTCTGGCCATTCCGGCCACTCTTTGTACATCCGTTGTTAAGGAACTGGCTGAGACTAAAGGGACCCGTGCCTTTATAATTGTTTCTGCCGGATTCAGTGAGGAGAATAAGGAGGGAGCTGAGATTGAGAGGGAAATTGTGGAGATCTGCAGGAAGCATGAGGCTGCTCTGATTGGACCCAATTGCATTGGGGTGATGACTCCTGCCTACCAGGGGGTCTTTACACTTCCCATTCCAAATCTGGACCCCAGGGGTTGCGATTTCATCTCCGGGAGCGGTGCCACAGCTGTATTTATCATGGAGTCGGGATTGCAGAAAGGGCTCAGGTTCAATCATGTTTTTTCGGTGGGTAACTCTGCTCAGCTGGGAGTGGAGGATGTATTGCAATACCTGGATGAGACATATAGCGAAGAACATTCCTCACGGGTAAAAATGCTTTATTTTGAAACCATCAAGGATCCGGGTCGTTTGCTCAGGCACGCCAGATCCCTGATTTCAAAAGGGTGCCAGATAGCTGCCATCAAGGCGGGAACCACAGATGCAGGCAGCAGGGCAGCCTCATCACATACAGGGGCGATGGCCAATTCAGATATGGCTGTTGATGCACTCTTTCGTAAGGCAGGCATCGTGCGCTGTTATGGAAGGGAGGAATTGACCACCGTGGCCTCCGTAATGTTGCATCCTCCATTGAAGGGGAAGAACCTGGCCATTATAACCCATGCAGGCGGACCGGCTGTGATGCTTACCGATCAGCTGGCCAAGGGGGATATGGATGTCCCCAAGCTGGAGGGGCCCAGGGTGGATGAGCTGCTCACATATCTATTTCCTGGATCGTCTGCGTCGAATCCCATCGATATGCTTGCTACAGGCAATGCTGAGCAGCTGGGCTTATGTATTGATTACTGTGAGCACTTCTTCACTGAGATTGATGGCATCGTTGTCATTTTTGGCACCCCTGGTCTGGCTCCTGTTTTTGACGTATATGACCTGCTTTATCAGAAGATGCAGCAGTGCAGTAAGCCCATCTATCCGGTTCTTCCTTCACTGGTCACTGCCGCCAAAGAGGTTGAGGCCTTCCTGTCGCACGGCACCATTAATTTTCCTGATGAAGTGCAGCTTGGCAGGGCACTCACGCTGGTATACGGAACAGAAGCACCCGCCGCTGAACCCGACAAAGCGGAAGGGATTGATTTGCTTAGCATCGGGGGACTGATCGACAGTTCCGGGGAGGGCTATCTAGCGCCTCAGGTGATTCAGAAAATTCTTGATGCTGCGGGTATTCCGCGGGTAAACGAGGAAGTCGCAAGCGATGAAGCCAGCCTGGATCGTCTGGCGCATAAAACGGGTTTTCCCCTGGTGATGAAGGTGGTTGGCCCGGTTCATAAATCGGATGTAGGAGGTGTGGCCCTTGGGATCGATAATGATATCGACCTGATGGAACATTTTCAGAGAATGTTACAAATTGAAGGAGCCACAGGTGTATTGCTTCAGCCGATGCTCGAGGGAATTGAACTCTTTGTGGGTGCCAAATTTGAGCCGGGTTTCGGTCATATGATCCTGTGCGGCCTCGGGGGCATCTATGTGGAGGTTTTGAAGGATATGGCCTCAGGACTGGCCCCCCTGTCAAGGGCAGAGGCCGGCCGGATGATCCGCTCCCTGAAAGGCTTTAAAATGCTTGAAGGGATGAGGGGACAGCCGGGAATTAATATCACTGCTTTTGAGGAGATTCTGGTAAAACTCTCTGTGGTGCTCTGCGAAAATGAACAGATTGCGGAACTTGATCTGAATCCGCTCATGGCTCGCGGAGATCAACTAGTTGTGGTAGATTCAAGAATACGAATAGAAAAATAGTTAAAATGAAATCGACTCCAATACCATCAGAAGTTGTTAATGAGGTCATAGATGCTTTTGGGATTCATCCGGCGGGAAAAGCAACCATCAGGGAGCTGGTTAAGATTGTAAATGACATTGAAGGCATAACAGGAGAGGAATTTATCCGGATGGAGATGGGTGTTCCCGGTCTGGATCCGACCTTTGTGGGGACCGAGGCGGAGATGATCGCCCTTCGCCAGGGGGTGGCCTCCAAATATCCCAATATTGAGGGCATTGTTCCACTGAAAAATGAAGCTGCCCGCTTCGTAAAAATGTTTCTGGATGTGGATGTTGAGCCCATGAACTGCGTTCCGACGGTGGGATCCATGATGGGATATATGGCCGCATTTATGGTGGTGAACCGCTCGGACAAGAACCGGACAGGTACGCTCTTCCTGGATCCAGGCTTCCCTGTACAGAAACAGCAATGCCTGGTTTTGGGTCACGAGTTTGGCTCTTTTGATCTGTACGATTACAGGGGAGAAAAATTACGCCAGAAAATGGAGGAAGAGATTGAAAAGGGACATTACTCCTCCATTCTCTATTCCAATCCCAACAATCCCTCATGGATTTGTCTGAACGAGGAGGAGTTGAAAATCATTGGCGAGATCTCCAAGAAACATGACATTACCGTGATTGAGGACCTGGCCTATTTTGGAATGGATTTCAGGAAGGATCTTTCAACTCCCGGAGTTCCCCCCTATCAGGCCAGCGTTGCCAGGTATACAGACAACTATCTGCTCCTGGTCTCCAGTTCCAAAGCATTCTCTTATGCGGGTCAGCGTATTGGGATGATGATTATGGCTCCTGCACTATTCGAAAGAAAATATCCGGATCTTAAGAGGTATTACTCCTCTGAGAAATTTGGGCATGCGATGATTTATGGAGCACTCTACGCCCTGTCAGCCGGTGCTTCACATACGGCGCAATATGCCCTGGCGGCCATCTTTAAGGCCGTCAATGATGGTACCTACAATTACATCCAGGAGGTTAGAGAGTATGGGAAGAAGGCAAACATTATGAAAGCCCTGTTCCAGAAGTATGGATTTAAGATTGTATATGACATGGATCTGGATGAGCCCATCGCCGACGGATTCTATTTCACGCTCTCTTACCCCGGGTTTGAGGGCTCCGAACTGGTGGAGGAGCTATTATATTATGGGATTAGTGCCATTTCCCTGGGGATAACGGGAAGTAGCAGAAAAGAAGGATTAAGGGCCTGTGTGTCACAGGTTAGAAGAGATCAGTTTCCGGTATTGGAAGAGCGGCTGAAGCGTTTCAGCGAGCACCATTCCATCCCGAAATAATACTTTTTATCCCTAATTAAAAGCATCCGGGTAAACCTGTCTAAGAACAGTTTAGAAGGTATTTGAGAATTGTTACATTTGAGATTATACTTTAAAAATAGCTGAGCATGGCAAAAGCAAAAGGAGCCATAGTGGTCGATGTGGAGAGGTGTAAGGGCTGTCAGGTCTGTATGGTGAATTGCCCAACCGACACCATTGGAATGGCAGATGAGGTGAATGGCAAAGGGTATCATTATGCTTATATGAAAAGCCCGGAGAGTTGTACCGGCTGTACCAATTGTGCAGTGGTGTGCCCCGATGGTGTGATTACGGTATACCGGGTTAAACAGAATTAAATTTAGTTTATATGAAGGAACTGGCATTAATGAAGGGAAATGAGGCTATTGCCGAGGCGGCCATCCGGGCCGGAGTGGATGGCTATTTTGGATACCCTATCACGCCGCAATCGGAGGTCATGGAGTACCTGATGCTTCAGAAGCCTGAAGAACGGACCGGCATGGTGGTTCTGCAGGCAGAGAGTGAGGTAGCCTCTATCAATATGGTTTACGGAGCAGCAGGAACTGGAAAAAAAGTAATGACATCCTCTTCAAGTCCGGGCATCAGCCTGATGCAGGAGGGTATCAGTTATATCGCAGGGGCCGAGCTACCCTGCCTCATTGTAAACGTGGTCCGTGGAGGACCCGGACTGGGAACCATACAACCTTCACAGGCCGACTATTTCCAATCCGTCAAGGGTGGGGGCCATGGTGATTACAGGCTAATAGTACTGGCTCCGGCTTCGGTACAGGAAATGGCCGATTTTGTGGACCTGGGCTTCGAGCTGGCATTTAAATACAGGAACCCGGCCCTGATTCTCACCGATGGTTTGATTGGCCAGATGATGGAGAAAGTGGAGCTGCCCGAGCAAAAAGAGCGGGTCACTGAATTCGACCAGTCATGGGTTACCACCGGAAAAACAAAAGACAGAGAGCGAAACATCATCACCTCCTTGAATCTTGATCCCGATCTGCAATACGAACACAACCTGAAGCTGCAGGCGAAATATAAAGCCATGGAGCATGATGTGATGTTCGAGAAATTTAATTGTGACGATGCCGATTTTCTGCTGGTGGCCTATGGGTCCAGTGCCCGAATTTGTCAGAAAGTGGTCGAAATGGCCAGGGGCAAGGGAAAAAAGGTCGGTTTGCTACGCCCCCAAACCCTCTTTCCATTTCCCACTGTGGAGCTTGCAAGGCTGGCCCGTAGAGTGAAGGGAATGATGGCTGTGGAGCTAAGCGCAGGTCAGATGGTTGAGGATGTTAAACTGGCTGTAAACGGAAAAGTTCCGGTCTATCATTACGGGATGGTTGGTGGTAAGATCCATTCGCCTGATGATATATACAAAGCAATGGAAGAAAAATACATAGGAGGATACTAGATGGAAATCAAAGAGATTATCAGGCCAGAGAATCTGGTATACAAACGTACGCCCCTATTAACAGAGGCAAACCTGTCATACTGTCCGGGTTGCGGCCATGGCACTATCCACCGCCTGATTATGGAGGTGGTCGAGGAGATGGGCATTCAGAAGGATACCATCGGAATTGCTCCTGTGGGATGTTCAGTACTTGCCTACGATTTTATGGATATAGATTGCTCCCAGGCTGCACATGGACGTGCACCTGCTGTAGCCACCGGGATTAAAAGACTTTGGCCCGACAAATACGTATTTACCTACCAGGGTGATGGTGACCTGGCGGCCATTGGGACCGGTGAGACCATTCACGCCTGTAACCGGGGAGAGAACATTACCATCTTCTTTGTAAACAATGGAATTTACGGGATGACCGGGGGACAGATGGCACCCACTACCCTGCAGGGGATGAAATCTTCCACTTCGCCCTATGGACGTAATAATGACACCATGGGCCCCCCTTACAAGATCACGGAGATGGTTGCCCAGCTTGAGGGGACCTGTTATGTGACCCGTCAGGCTGTTCATAAGCCGGGGCCGGTTCGTAAAGCAAAAAAGGCAATCCGGATTGCCCTTGAATCGCAGAAAGAAAATAAGGGAACATCATTTATTGAATTTGTATCCAATTGCAATTCCGGTTGGAAAATGACACCCAATGACTCCAACATCTGGATGGAGGAGAATATGTTCCCATTCTATCCCATGGGAGATATTAAGGTGGATGGGAAAATGGTAAAAGGTTAGTGAGTTAAGAAGTTAGTGAGTTAGTGAGTTAAGAAGTTAGTGTGTTATTAAGTTAATAGATATGACGGAAGAGATCATTATTGCAGGTTTCGGGGGACAGGGAGTCCTCTCCATGGGAAAGATTCTGGCCTACTCCGGAATTATGCAGGACCAGGAGGTAAGCTGGATGCCCTCCTATGGTCCCGAAATGCGTGGAGGTACTGCAAATGTTACCGTGATTTTGAGTGATGACCGGGTCAGTTCTCCCGTACTGCAGAGTTATGATACGGCCATCCTGCTTAATCAGCAATCGATGGATAAGTTTGAATCCACCGTGAAACCAGGTGGTCTTATGATTTACGATCCCAATGGGATCACCCGGCATCCGGAGCGGGAGGATATTCGTATTTTCCAGATTGAGGCAACCGAGGAGGCCGTTCGTATGAAGTCTCCCATCAGCTTTAATATGGTGGTACTAGGTGCCTATATCAAGGTTAATCCGGTGGTCGATTTTAACAATGTAATCAAGGGGCTGCGTAAATCCCTGCCCGAAAGACACCATCATACGATTCCCCAGAATGAGAAGGCCATACAGCGGGGGATGGAAATTGTCAAAGAAGCCAAACTGGCTACGGGATAATTAACTCGTCGTTGGTACCTGCATTGGCAGCTAAGACTTCCTCGTTAATTATCACTCCGCGGGGGGAACCTATGTTTTCTTCCCTCTTCTCAAATGGATTCTGAATAACCCTCACAGTTATTTAAACTGCGCTGCACCTGGCTGCGCCAGCTAAGGCACCTTATTAAACAACTGTTTCGGTAAACCAGTCCAGTTACTTTGCGTTTCCAAAGGGTACCGCAATTCCCAGCCAGGGAATAGCCAGGAATGCACCAATATCTGCTCCAACGGGAAAGAAGAGCCCGTAATCCACAGCCAGCTTTTTTTGAACGCTGCGTCCGCCTACCGAGATGATGCCCAGGGAAGAGTCTTCCGAAAGGCCTATGTAGTAGTTTTCTGTGACAAGGTATGTTTTTCTCCCCACCCTGGTCATGCCGCTAAGGGTAAGGGTAGGAGAGTTGGCCCATTCAGAGTCGGCAAATGCCCAGCCACCGCCCAGGGTAAGATTATTATCCCTGTTGCCAAAAGTAATGGTCGCGTAGGTAATGCCAAAACCAAATTCTTCCCCGAGGACATAGGCATAGAGCACACCGGCCCCCAGGTTTACTTTATCCTTTACAATGGGTACCGTAACTTTTGGAGTAATGAATACCGGAGTGGGGGCCCCTGCAAAAAGGAAGAGGGGTACGATGCCACCTCCCAGGGAGATATGATTGGTAATGCCATAATTAATCTGGTTAAACAGGATCCAGGTATTCTGATAATAGGCTTCCCCTTTTCGTAAACCATAGCCATTGGTTCCGAAAAAATATCGTGTGGCATGGGGATTACTGAACCAGTGTTCCCCTTCAACCAGGTTGGTCTGCTTAAGCTCCTTCTTATTTTTTATCTGGCTTAACGGGATGTGAACCGGTCCATAAATATCGGTCAGCATCATTATTTGTATGCTGTCTTCATTCACGATCTTACCCATAAAAGTATTCCCGTCTTCTGTGTCAATTACCCACAGGGATGTGCTGTCGGTCAGCTCCTGGGAGTAAGAATTAACTTGAGGCAAAAGAAAGATCAATACAAATACAGTGAAAACAGGCTTAATAAATTTCATATTACTTCTCGTAAAAGTGCATTTCGCGCATGTAGGTGTAGGCTTTGGTCGGTACCAGGTGGCGAACATCTTTTCCTTCTTTGATGGCCTGCCTGATAAAGCTGGACGAGATCTCCATCATGGGAGCATCCACCAGCGTTGCGTTGGGAAGATCAATATAAGCATTTAAATCTGAACCCGGCCTGGGGTAAATAAGCCGGTGGTATTTTTCTACTATTAAGTCGGAATGCTTCCATTTATGGAAAGTACGCAGGCCATCGCCTCCCATCACCAGTTGAAATTCCCTCCCCGGGTTTTTCTCTTCAAGGTAGGTCAGGGTATCGATGGTATAGGATGGGGTGGGCAGTTTGAACTCGATGTCGGAGGCCCTGAAACGATCGTCATCCTCGACTGCAAGACGCACCATCTCAAGCCTGTGGTAATCCTTGAGCAGGCTCTTTTTCTCTTTTAAGGGATTATGCGGACTTACCACAAACCATAGTTGTTCCAGATCGCTGAACTCAACCATAAAATTAGCAATGGCCAGGTGCCCGATATGAATGGGATTAAATGAGCCAAAGTACAGTCCGGTAATCATAGGGCCAGGAAATCTTTAACTATTTTTTCTGCTTCAGCAAAGGCTGTTTCAAGTGAGTCATTGATCAGGATATGGTCGAATTCTCGCAGCATGTTCCATTTCAAACAGAGCCTTCCCCAGTCTTTGCCGGAGAGAGTCTTCATCATCCGTACCCCTGTGTACGTAATCGCTCTTCCAGCACTTCCCTGGAAGGAGCCTGTATAAATATAGCACAGGCACTCTCTCCGAATTCCTTCTTAAGGTTCAGTCCGCCTACCACATCTATATCAAAGATGGCATGCTTGCCCCGCTTCCAGATTTGCTCCACTTCACTGTAGAGGGTGCCATAAAACTGATTGGGGTAGACCTCTTCCCATTCGATAAAGGCATTTTGCTGAATCTTGTTTCGAAACTCTTCGGGGGAGATAAAGTGGTACTCCCTGCCATTTGTTTCACCCTTCCTTGGCTCACGTGATGTGGCCGAAATACTGAATTCAAGCCCCAGGCCCTGCTTCATCAGGTGCTGCACAATGGTGGACTTTCCTGAACCGGATGGTGCACTAAAGATGAATAGCTTTCCCTTCATTAGAGTACATTCAGGATTTGTTCCTTGATTCGTTCGAGCTCATCCTTCATTTCCACCACCAATTTTTGAAGCTCCTTGTGGTTCGCCTTGGAGCCCAGGGTATTGATCTCCCTGCCCATCTCCTGGGAGATGAACCCCAGCTTCTTTCCAGCCGGGCCCTGATCCTCCAGGGTTTCCAGGAAGTACTTACAATGGTTGGCCAGCCGAACCTTTTCCTCAGAAATATCCAGCTTCTCTATATAGTAAATAAGTTCCTGCTCAAACCTGTTCTCATCCACTGTATCTTTCAGATTATACTCTTCCAGGTGCTTGGCAATCCGTTCCCTTACCTGCTTAATACGGTCCTTCTCATAGACTTCCGCATCAGCCAGTTTCCGGGTGATGGCATCCACCCGCTGACGAAGATCATTATCCAGAGATTCTCCCTCCTGGCTTCTGAAATTATTTACCTGGTCGACAGCCTCTTGCAGGGCCTCCTTCACCAGGACCCATTCATGATCATTAAGTTCAGCCTTTTCAGTACGGATGGTATCGGGCATCCTCATGACGGTACTTAGCAACTCCAGGGATGCCTGGAGACCAAGCTCGCCGGAGATCCTGTAAAGTTGGTCATAGTAACTTTTAACCACAGCTTCATTAATGGTTCCGGAGACAGCTTCTCCCGAGAGCTCATAATAAAAAGAGCATTCCACCTTGCCTCTTTCCAACTCTGTTGCAATCAGTTGCCTGATATCCAGTTCCTTCTCCTTATAGAGGGAGGGAAGTCGGGTGCTGGTATCTAACTGCTTGCTATTGAGTGATTTAATCTCGATGGTCAGTTTCTTGTCGGCCAGCAGGCATTCGGCTTTCCCGTAGCCGGTCATGGATCTGATCATGGTTTTTCCAGATAAAGTTCGGGGCAAATTTACAGTATTCAGATTGCTTTGGCAACGATCAGTTTGCCATAGGGACCGTAAAACTAAATACGGAGCCCTTTCCAGGGGCACTTTTTACAGTAATTTCCCCCCCGTTTTTCTCCACAAACTCCCTGCAGATAATCAGGCCAAGGCCCGTGCCTTTCTCTCCGGCTGTACCTGTGGATTTAAACTTTTCATCGATCCGGAACAGTTTATCCATTTGCTCAGATGAAATGCCGATCCCTTCATCCACGATACTTACCTCAACCTCCTTATCGCGGGGTTTGAGCTGTATCTCCACTTTCTTGTCCTTGTCGGTAAACTTAAGTGCATTGGTTACCAGGTTGCGAATAACGCTGTTGATCATATCCCTGTCGCCATATGCATAGACTTCATCCTGCTCGTTAGAAAGCAGCATAATTCCTTTCTTCTCGGCCAGCAGTCTGTGCAGGTTGATGTTCTCCTGGACCAGCGAACTCAGGTTGAACCTGACCGGGTCATATTTAATTCTTCCGCGCTGTGACCTGGACCAGGTAAGCAGGTTTTCCAGCAGGTCGAGCAGATGTTTCACACTCTGGTTAATCTTCTTAAATCCGGCTTTATGGTCCTCTCTTTCGGTATCTTCAAAACTTTCAACCATCAGGTCGCTGATGGAGAGCAGGCTGGCAAAGGGATTCTTCAGGTCATGGGAGATTATGGAGAAGAATTTGTCCTTGGTGGCATTAAGTTCCATCAGGTTTTTTTCGGATTTTCTCAGGGCTTCATTGGCCTGACTGATTTGTTGATTCTGATGGGTCAGGAGACGGTTGGTCCGGGATTTCAACAAGTATATATAAATCATCACCACAATGGCCGTGGTGACCAGTATCTCCAGAAGTATAAACCACCATGATAACCAGATGGGTGGGGTGATATTTATACGCAAGAGCAGGGGAGGATCACTCCGGTAGCCATCCTCATTTTCAGCGACGACTCTAAGCTGGTAGGTACCAGCCTTCATATTGGTATAGGAAACATAGTTTCTGGATCCGGCATTGTTCCAATCCGTATCCAGGTTCTCCATCATGTAGCTGTAGTGCAAGATCGCCGGTTTGCAGGTTATTAAGAGCCGCAAACTCAACAGAGAAGAAGCGGTGCCTGTAGTCCAGTTCTATTTCTTCCAAATAGCTTACATTTTCACTACTGTAGAAGTTCCCTTCGAACTCCGCAATGCGCCCTGCATTCTCCTCAAACTCCTCTTCCTGATCAATCCCTGCAATCAGCACTTCCTTCCCTAACACTTCCAGTTTTGTCAGCGTGACCTCCGGTACATTTCTGACCGGTTCAATGGTTTCGGGATCGAAAACATTCATGCCATATACCCCCCCAAAATAGAGCTTACCACTGGGCCCTTTGTGATATGAACCTCCGTTAAATTCATTGCTCTGGAGACCATCGTTCATATCAAAGTTCTTCACCTCAAAGGTTTCCAGGTTAAACCTGCAGATTCCAAGATTGGTACTTAGCCAGATACAATTGTTGTTGTCGGGGAGTACCCCGTATATGACTTCATTGGCAAGGCCCTCATTTACGCCAAAACGCCTGAAGGATCCGGTGGCGGGATAGAACATATTCAGCCCGCTATTGGTTCCGATCCAGAATCTTCCCTGAGGGTCTTCATAGATGCTGAAGACGATATTATCGGAGATGGTATTGGGATCTTCAGGGTTGTTATAGTAGCTGATGCAGCTTCCGTCCTCTGGATTCAGCATGCAGAGTCCGCCTCCATAGGTGCCCACCCATAGATTGTCGTTCTGATCCTGGTGAATAGCCGAATAGATAAAATTATGGAGAGGTCCATCCGCCTGATCAGTAGCATGCATATACGATCTGAAAGTCATATCCTCCTCCTGCAAAAGGTTAAGCCCGTCCCGGGTACCAATCCAGATCCTCCCCTGCGGGTCCTCATAAACTGCCCGGACCGAGTTATGGGATATGGAAGATGGGTCGGCCGGATCGTGCCTGAAGTGGGTAAAAGAGCGCTTGCCCGGATTGAAAAGATCGAGTCCGCCTCCATCGGTACCTACCCAGATCCGTCCCTTGCTGTCCTGGTATATTTTCCGGATGGAAGAGCTTGCCAGGGAGCTTGGATCAAAGGGATTGTGATCGTAGTGTGTATAGGTTCCACGATTTGGATCGTAGCAGGAGATTCCATGGGCATTAGTCCCCATCCAGACCGTGTTATCGGCAGCCTCACAAATGGTCCAGACGAATGAACTGGCGAGGCTATTCTGGTTGTATGGGTTATTTTTATACAGGGTAAACCTGTTGGAATGTGGATTCAGGATGCTGATACCGGCACCAAAGGTTCCAAACCATGTGGCACCGGAGCGGTCCTGAAAAATGCAGTTGATGGAGTTCTCCGAAAGACTTTCAGGATCGGCGGGATTGTGCGCAAAATGCTGGTAAGTGAAAGTGGCGGGATCGATCCTGTATACACCGTTTCCAAAGGTTCCGAACCAAAGGTCGCCGTTGCTGTCCTTCAGTAGCGGTTCAAAAGGGTCCAGTGCCAGGGAGTGGGTGATTCCGCCAGCTGAGAGAAACCTCTGCAAACCCTCTTCCTCACCACGATAGCAATACAGGCCTTCCTGGGTA
This sequence comes from uncultured Bacteroidales bacterium, assembly GCA_963753765.1. GTDB lineage: Bacteria > Bacteroidota > Bacteroidia > Bacteroidales. Next base: position 91,264 of record CAVWDQ010000016.1, on the reverse strand, counting down.
AGAACCCAGACCTGTCCAAGATTATCAGGAAGTATCCGAAGGATTCTTGTATCCTCAACAGAAAATTCAAGTGGAATCAGCTGATGCTGACGGTTTGAGCTGAGATCAAATTTTATTAGTCCATTGCTGGTAGCCAGCCAGATGACATTAGCTCCCCGGGCCATTTGAATAATGCTTGTGCTTGTGTCGATTATACCTTCGACATTTTCACTGAAGAAGAGCCCGGATTTTGTGTCATAGCTATACAAGCCTTTGTAGCTTGCAATCCAGAAGATACCCGATTCGTCGCTTAGAAAGCCGGAAATTCGGGCAGTGAGACCCACCAGTTCCTCATCGTCCGGAACAACTCTTTCCACCTCGCTGGTAAACCTGTCCACATGGTTCAATCCCTTATAAGTACCCACCCATATTTCATTTCTCAGGTCCGCTTCGATAACCGTAATAGTATCGTTGGAGAGGGTGCTGATATCTTCAGGATCGTGCTGAAGGGCGGTAAAAAGTCCTTTTCGGGGATTGTACCTGGTGAGTCCGCCCCTTGAGCCAAGCCAGATCATCCCGGATTTATCTTCGTACACCAGTTCGACCCACTTGTTGGCCAGAAGATTGTGTTGATCTGTATGTGCTCCGTAAACGGTAATGCTTTGACCATCATATTTATTCAGCCCGTCTTCGGTTCCAAACCACATAAATCCTTTGGAGTCCTGGTAGATATCGTAGACCGAACTGAGGGAAAGGCCGTCATTGATGGTGATCCGTTTAAAACGGACATAATCATCCTGGGCGGCCAGCTTAGTTGAGAATAGCAGCAATCCGAATAATAACAGAGCAAACCTGGTCATTCTTATAAACGTGGTAGCGTTAGTCCTCATTGGACGCACAAATATTGAACCAAGTTACCATATCAGCCCCGGTAAATCAATGAAAAAAGGTTAAATTATGTTATTTGTACCTAGCGGGTAATGGTGGCAGGTTCGACTTTGACTTTGACAACTGTCTTGGTTTTCCATCTGCCGGTCTTGTAATAAATAAAGGAGAGGATCAGTCCGATCCCCCATCCACACGGTATGGACCACCAGATTCCGGATTGACCCAAACCTGCCCCTTTAATAGTAAGACCAAATATCTCAATGGTCTCCCGGCTGAGATAAACTGCTGCCGGTATCCTCACGATCCATAGGGAAAACAGGGTGATAAACATGGGAATCAGCGTATCGCCTGCCCCTCGCATAACCCCGTTGTATGTAAACATCGCTGTAAACAACAGGTAAAAGGAAGTTACAATGGTCAGGTATTCGCCTCCGATATCAATTACTGCCTGGTCGCGGGTGAAAAGCCCCATCAGCGGATATTTAAAAAGAATGATCAGGATGGATATAACAACAGCTGTGGCGGAGGACATTAACATGGTACGGGCAAGCCCTTTTTTGACCCGGTCGAGCTTCCCGGCTCCGATGTTTTGACCCACAAAAGTAGATAAAGCAATGGAGAAGACCATGGAGGGGATCACCGCAAGACTGTCGAGCCTTCCGGCCGCGGTATAACCTGCTACCACATCGGTTCCAAATCCGTTTACGATGCCCATTAGCGCCATCATTCCCAGGGCCACAAAGGTATGTTGTAGTCCGGTGGGCAATCCTATTCGAAGGCTCTGTTTAAAGATTCCCCAGTCGAAGGCAAATTCCTTGATATTGAATTTGATCAGTTCATGGTTCCTGTTGAGGTAAAAGACGGCTACCATAAAGGCCGTTCCCTGTGCAATTAGTGTGGCAAAGGCTGCGCCTTCAATCCCCCAGCCAAGTTTTACAATAAAGAGCAGATCCAGCCCGATGTTAATTATGGTCGCCAGAACCAGGAAATAGAGGGGTGTAATGGAGTCGCCCAGTCCCCGCAGGATGGCTGCCACCCCATTGTATCCAAAGAAGACCACCAGTCCCGATACATAAATGGTTAAGTAGGTGTTGGCCATGGGCATCAGCTCTTCGGGGAGCTTGATCAATCGAAAAATATCCTCGGAGAAAGAAAGTCCTACGACGGTCATCACAACAGCGAAGACACCCATTGCGATAAAAATGGTATCGATGGCACGCTTGACCTTGTTGTATTCTTTAGCTCCGAAAAACTGGGATATCACAATGGTACCGCCGGTAGCAATTCCGATGATCAGGGCTATCAGGGTAAATATGACCGGGAAAGAAGCTCCTACTGCCGCCAGCGCCTCTTTGCCCAGGTACCGGCCCACGATGATCTGGTCCACAAAGGTATAGAGCTGCTGGAACAAATTCCCCAACAGCATCGGCATGGCAAATCGCAGTATATTCTTACCTACACTTCCTACGGTTAAGTCTTTCATGCCGGACTTCATGGCTGCTAAATTCGATGAATCGCCAAAGTTCGAGAAAATATTTTAAAATGCTTTATAGTGTATGTTCTGAATCATTTTGATTTCATATAAAAATTCCTTATTCTAGTCATTGCACTTATTTAACTCCAACAAAACTGTTTTCTCATGAAAAATTTTCGCTTTTTCATTGCAGTGATTTTCATTTTCGGAATCACTCAGGTTGGATTTGCCCAGATTGCAGGAACAGCACATGATTTCTCAACTGAATCCTGGGCCCCAACCACCAACCGGGGATGTGGCGTTTGTCACACCACCCACCAATCTATACCGGTTACCAGCGCACCTTTATGGCATCATGAAACCACTGTGGTGGCCGGGTATACCCTTTACGATTCGCCAACCTTTGATGGAGGAAGTACCATCACCGATCCCGGAGCAAGCTCCCGCTTATGTCTAAGTTGTCATGACGGGACTGTGGCCCTGGAAAATTTTGGCGGAATTACTTCCGGTACCAACTATATCGATGAGTCGGCAAGGATCGGGGGTGTGGCTGGTAATGATATGAGTACAGAGCATCCCATATCCTTCGACTATACAGATGCGCTGGCCACAAGTGACGGTGGATTATATCAGCCTACCACCACCAATAGCGGACTGGGAAGTACCATCGACAACGATATGCTTTTCGGAAGCAGGATGGAGTGTGCCTCCTGTCACGATGTACACAACAGATATGGCGTACAGCATCTGCTGAAGTTGTCCAATGTGAACAGCGAACTCTGTCTCACCTGTCACAATAAGTAAGATCGCCGATTTGCGGCATTCCATTTAACGGTTCATAAACCCATGAACAGACATATCCGAATTTTTTCGTATGCTATATTGCTGATATCTTGCATGTTGTATGCGTGTAACCGTCAGGCAGCCAAAGCTCCGACACCCGATACCCTGGTGATCTTTCCACCTCCACCGGATACCACCAGGATTCAATTCCTGACCCATTTCAGTTCTTCAGGCGACCTGGAGGGAGAAAAGGGAGGATTCCACAGGTTTCTTTTTGGGGATGAGGCACCTCACGAAATAATCAAACCTTATGGAGTAACTGTTCATAAAGAGAAAGTCTATATATGTGATACCGGCCTGGGTGGGTTGGAGGTGCTGGACCTTGCCACCGGGAGCTTTACGTATTTCACACCGGGCGGTAAGGGCCAATTGAAATTGCCAATCAACTCTTGTGTGGATGAACGGGGATATCTCTTTGTTGCCGATGCCAACCGCGGGCAGATTGTGGTGTTTAACGCCGAGCTCAACTATGTGCATGCTTTTGGGCAGGCTGAAGGTTTTAAACCCACAGATGTTGAGATTGACCAGGGCAGGATATGGGTGGCCAATGTACAGGATCATGCTGTGTATGTTTTTGACACCGTCGATTATGAACTAATCGGCCGCATACCTGATCTAAGTGCCGAGGAGGATGGATTTATCAGGCAATCCACCAATATCTCCCTCCAAAACAACAGTCTTTATGTCTCGGACTTCGGTGATTTCAATGTGAAGAAATATTCCCTGGATGGCGAATACCTGGGTGTGGTTGGAGGATATGGAAACAGCCCGGGAAGGTTTACCAGGCCAAAAGGGATTGCCCTGGACAGGGATGAGAATATGTATGTGGTGGATGCAGCCTTTGAGAATGTTCAGATATTCAATGCCGGTGGTGAGCTCTTGATGCATTTTGGCGGAGCTTATAAAGGAGCAGGAGCCATGTGGCTTCCGGCAGCAGTTGAAGTCAGCTATGAGAATCTATCCTTTTATGAACCTTATGTGGATGACAGTTTCGTGCTGGAATATCTGATTTACGTGAGCAATCAGTATGGTCCTGCTAAGGTAAATGTTTATGGCAAGGTTAAAGAGAAAGCATTTTCGCCTTAAGGTAATTCATGAAACAAGCAGCTAAAATAGGGTCTGGATTTATCATCATTTTGGTGTTGTTTCTTTTTAGTCAATGTTCACCGTATGCAGGGAAAAGTGCACTTCGCTTTTTCTTCGATGGAGTTCCGGAGACCGATAGCATTGACATGGCTTCTTTGGAAAGTAGCGGGATGCCGGGCGATTCAACTGTTTCCCCGGAAGAGACAGTGGTGATGGCAGATGCCGGGGGATCTCTGCACTATCCTTTTGGAGAGGGGGAATGTGCTTCCTGCCACAATGAGCAATCGCTGGGGAATATGCTTGAACCCCAGCCCGGACTCTGCTATATCTGTCATGAGGACCTGGCCGAAAGGTATAACTACCTGCATGGACCGGTTGCAGGGGGATATTGCAGTGCATGCCACGATCCACACAGATCAACAAACGAAAAACTGTTAAGATATACCGGAGAGGAGCTTTGTTTCTACTGTCATAAGTCTGAAAGCGTCCTCAGCAATGAAATGCACCAGGACCTGGATGGCATGCTATGCACCGATTGCCACAATCCCCACGGGGGAGATGATAAATATATTTTTCAATAGTCAGCAGATCGAATTTGAGGAAATTCAAAACCATATTGCTACTGACCGTTTTGTTAAGTCCGGCCCTCTGTTTTTCACAGGCACAGCGCTCCTGGGGCATCTGGCACATCAGGAATATATCGGGCGAAGTGGATCTGAAGGGGCAGTACCGGCAGCTGAAAAGCAGTTTCAATGACGTTTATGAGGATCAGAGAAGCACCTACCTCCTGAGCGGATTCAAGTTAAATACCAGCAGCTACCTATGGGACAAGGATATACTCCTGATTGATCTGGGAGGAGCCTACAGCCCTGAGCTGAGAGACGAGCAGTACATTAGTCTTCCCGACAGGTCGGAAGTGAGGAATCTGGCGAAGGTGGATATGAAAACCACACTCTTTAACAACAAACCAGTGACCCTGCAGGGATTCTATAATTATGATCAGAGTTACTACAATCGTGAACTGCTCACCAATGTCAAATCCACCAACCAGTTATGGGGAGGGATCCTCTCTCTAAATAACAAGTTTTTACCCATTACCCTGACCTACAGGAACCAGGAGTGGGACCAGTTGGAGACCCAGACCGGCCGCACATTTTACATGGACCAGGATAATATAGAAGCCAGGGCCAACAAATCTTTCGGATCCAGGGATCGTACCGAAGTCCTCTATTCCCATCACAATTACCTTTACCGTTATGCCGGGCTCAGCGAGACAGCGAATCAGATCGATCGTGTTTCGCTTAATAACAGCATCTTTTTTGATGCTGCCCGCAGATATAATCTGAATTCCCGGTTTACCTGGTATGATCAGGATGGAAGCAATATTTATAGGCGGGTAGAGCTTCTGGAGGGCCTCACCATGCAGCTGCCACATCATTTGAGACTGATGGGAAATTTTAATCTGTATAACCTGAAGGATCCGGTGCAGATATGGGATCAGAAAAGTGCCGGGGCCTCCCTTCAGCATAAATTATTCCAGAGCCTGACCTCCAAGCTCTACCTGGAATATAACAAGATCAAACTGGAAGCCACGGATCTTTATCAGGAAACGGATTTCAGGGCTGGTGTGGACCTGAAATACACCAAAAAGATTCCCACTGGATATCTGAACCTTGCCTACAGGTATTACAGGCATGAACATTCCACCGAAGGCTCGCCGGGTACGCTGCAGGTGATAAATGAGGAGCAGACAATCACGGATGGTGAAGTGACTCTTTTGAATAAGCCTTATGTAGAGGATTTTTCCGTGGTAGTAAAGGATGTATCCGGGGCCCTGATCTACCAGCTCAATTTTGATTACATTCTCCTTGAACGGGGCAGCTATATGGAGATACAAAGGATTCCCGGCGGCTTGATTCCCGACGGGGGAGGGGTCTACATCGACTATAGCTATGAGCAGCCCGGTTCCTTTTCATATGGAGCGAACAACAACCACTTCTCTGTAAGTGTCCTCCTGTTTCAAAGGTTGATCGAGCTTTATTACAATTACACGGTTCAGGATTATCCCAAAGTGGAACAGGGGGACCTGCTAACCCTGAATTATTTCCATCAGCATATCTACGGGGTCCGTCTGGATGTTGGATTTGCCAGGGCCGGGATTGAGGGTGATCTCTACGACAGTAATATCATTCCCTATAAAATGAGACGATATTATCTGGATGTAAACTGGAACTTCAGGTCTTCATTGCTGCTAACGCTAAATGGGAATATTCGTGACTACAGGATGATCGCCGATGAGGTAGACCAGTGGTACGCCAATGTTTCAGGGAAGGTGGTTTACCGGATCGGACCAAGAATGAAGGTCAGCCTTGAGTCTGGCTATCTGAATCAACGGGGCGCCAACATCGACCTGGATCTGCTTACAGCCAGGGCCGAATTTCAATCTAACTTTAACAAGCTGCAGGTCAGAGTTGGCCTTGAAATGTACAGGCGGCTCTACCAGAATAGCGAGTTTGACTTTAACGGAGCGTATTTGCAATTAACCCGAAGATTTTAAAACAGGACCCATGATGCAGTTACTTATCATAGATTTTCTTCTTATCCTGGCACTGCCCTATGGTGGATCGAACAAAGCCGATTGTCTTAGCTGTCATGCAGACCTGCAGGAGAAGGGGGTCATGCACTATCCGGCCGAAGATGACTGCAATACCTGTCACGAATCCACCGGGGCCTCTCACCCTTCGTCAGATAGTGTTGGTTTTCGATTGATGGACCAGGTCCCGGAACTCTGTTTCTATTGTCATGAGGAGGCCCAACAAAGTACCTATCCACATAAACCCTTGACAGATGGGGAATGTACGGCTTGTCACGATCCCCATGCTTCGTCCGAGTCTTCCCTTTTGCTCTCAGCGGATCCCCAACTGTGCCTTTCCTGCCATAATCAAATAAGGCGCCTGGTCCAGGGAAATATGAATGCCCATTCGGCTATAGAGGGTGGGGGCTGTATGTCCTGTCACCAATCCCATGGCTCAGATAATCGCGCCCTCCTGGTGGAGCGCTTTCCGGAAGCGGATTATCTGCCTGCGCTTACAGAAAATTTTGAACTCTGCTTTCTCTGTCATGATACAGATCTTATGGAAGCCGAGGAGACCGAGTGGGGTACCAACTTTCGGAATGGGAAAAAGAATCTTCACTGGCTTCATATGAACGGCGACAAGGGCAGGAACTGCAGAATGTGTCACAACATCCACGGATCGCCCCTTCCATTTCTGATGGAAGAGCGTGTCTATTTTGGAAACTGGGAGATGCAAATGAATTTTGTTTCGGTTGAGCAGGGTGGGTCCTGTCTGCCCGGATGTCATGGGAATTTATCTTACCAGAGGTAATAATGTAAAGAATGGATCATTTATACCTGGATAGAAACTGTAATAAAGGGATCCCCCGATCTGTAAAGACCGGGATGGCGGTTTTGCTGGCCCTGTTTATATTGCTTCCGGCAAGGGCCCAGACTGAAGACCTGTATCATGTGAGATGGATCGGTGAATATCCGGGGGAGAAGGGAGAAAAATCCAGGAGCTTTGGCGATCGTATTTCCAGGATTGTTTTCGGCCAGCAAGCCCAGGAAGTGATTAAACCATTTAATGTTGTAGCAATTGATCCGGAGCATTTCTGGATTCTGGACCAGGGAGCCGGGGGAGTTTTTGAGGTGAAGGATGGGAAGGGAGCCATGATCCGTTCCATGAGGAGAGCCGATCAGCCATTTCCATCCCTGGTGGGGATATGCAGAATGTCGGGGGAAGACTTGCTCATTACCGATTCCAGCCTGGACAGGGTGCTGCGCATCGCAGGGGATCAAGTACTGGATTTTGGCGATTCTGTCACCCTGGATCAACCCACCGGCATTGCCTGTAACAGGGCCACCGGTGATATCTGGGTAGTGGAGACCGGTGCACATCGGATCAGCAGATTCAATAGCAAGGGTCACTTGATGGGGAGAATAGGGGGAAGGGGAACTGAGGCAGGCCTCTTTAATTTTCCAACATTTATTTGGATCGATCGGGAGGGGCGAATCTATATCGTGGATTCAATGAACTATCGTATTCAGATACTGGATCGTGAGGGAGCTTTCCTGGGCACTTTTGGTAAATCGGGCGATGCAACAGGATATATGGCCCGTCCCAAAGGATTAGCTATCGATTCGCAGGGACATATTTACGTGGCAGATGTGCTTTTTCATGCTGTTCAGATATTCGACCGGGATGGAACTTTCCTCTACAGTTTTGGAAGCCAGGGGCAGGGTGAAGGTGAGTTTTGGATGCCCACGGGTCTCTTTATTGACGAGCAGGACCATATCTATGTGGCTGATAGCTATAATGCCAGGGTCCAGATTTTTCAACTGGAAAAAAATGATTGAGATGAGAAAACTCCACCATATACTACTGCTCTTTCTGATGGTGATCCCCATTGGTGTTAGTGCCCAATCCATTGTGAATTCGGTTCACAACCTCTCTGCCACAGGTCCCGGCGATGTGAGGGCCACCTCAGAGACGGAAATATGCATCTTCTGCCATACCCCACATAACAGCTTGCCATCCAGTCCACTCTGGAACAAGGACGACCCGGGTTATACCTATACCCTGTATCATAGTTCAACCACAGAGGCGGTACCCGGACAGCCCGATGGTGCGTCCATCCTATGCCTCAGCTGTCATGACGGTACCACCGCACTGGGCAGTGTGCTGAGCAGGACCAGTGACATTGGTTTTTCAGGAGGCATCTCCACGCTCCCCCCGGGATCGTCCAATATCTCCACAGACCTGGCTGACGACCATCCGATTTCTTTTGATTATACAAGCGGACTGGCTGCCGCCGACGGGCAGCTTAAGGATCCCGCAGCAATTATTCCACCGGTCACCCTCCATAATGGCCGCATGCAATGCACCTCCTGTCATGATCCCCACCGGAATCTCACCAATGATTTTCTTCTGCTGACCAATCAGAATTCTGAACTGTGCTTTAGTTGTCACAACCGCGACTATTGGTCCTTTTCGGCCCATTCCACTTCCACAGCAGGCTGGAACGGAAACGGGGCCAATCCCTGGCCACATACCGATTACCTGACGGTGGCCGAGAATGCCTGCGAGAATTGTCATAATCCCCATAATGCCGGAAACAGTCAGCGGCTCCTGAATGAGCTTGCTGAAGAGAATAACTGTCTCCCCTGTCACAATGGCAATGTGGCCGCCACCAACATCGTGATGCAGCTCTCCAAACCATACATTCATAATGTTTACGGCTACAACCTGGAACACGATGCTGCGGAAGATCCCCTGGTCCTCACCCTGCATGTGGAGTGTGAGGATTGTCATAATCCACATGCAGTGAACAATACACCGGCCCTGGCCCCTGCAGCCAATGGGATGCTTAGCGGTGTAAGTGGTGTGGATCAGAGTGGGAATCCCGTGGATCCCATTCAATATGCCTATGAATTGTGCTACCGTTGCCATGCCGACAGTCCGGTTAAACCTGCCAGTTTAACCACCAGGCAAATTGAACAGAACAATGTCAGGTTGGAGTTTGATGGAGTAAATCCATCCCATCATGCAGTAAGCTCAGCGGGTGCCAATCCCAATGTTCCCAGTCTTATTGCTCCTCTTACCGAGTCGAGTATGATCTATTGCACCGACTGCCACGCCAGTGATGGTTCAGCTTCGCCAGCAGGGCCACATGGTTCCATCTATCCTGCCCAACTTAAATATCAATATCAGACTGCCGATAATACTATAGAATCGGCTTCTGCCTATGAGCTTTGCTATAGTTGTCACAGCAGGACCAGCATTATGGATGATGAATCCTTTGGATCCCATGAGGAACATATTCGAGATATCGGAGCACCCTGCAATGCCTGTCATGATCCACACGGCATCAGTCATACCCAGGGAAACAGCACCAACAATGCCCACCTGATCAACTTTGATATGAGTATTGTTTCTCCTGCCAACAATGGATTGTTATATTTTGAGAGTCTCGGTGTTTTTTCGGGCCGCTGCTATCTGAACTGTCACGGTCAGAATCATATGGGGTTGGCATTCCAGTATTAGCCGATCTTTTCCAGTTCCACGGTGAAATGCCTCATGATTGGCGCTTCATACTTAATTTTATAGCCAGTCGTGATCTGTTCCCTGCGCTGATATATGTTGATTAATGCAGCTGCCACATAATCCATGTGATTGCGGGTATAGACCCTGCGGGGGATGGTTAAACGAAGCAGTTCAAGCCGGGGGTAGCGGTTTTCCCGGGTTTCCGGATCCCGGTCTGCCAGCAGGGTGCCGATCTCCACGGCCCGCACTCCCGATTCCAGGTAGAGTTCTGCAGCCAGGGTCTGGGCAATAAATTCTTCCCTGGGTACCAGAGGAAGAAAGCGGGTGGCATCAACAAAGATGGCGTGCCCACCGAATGGTTCCTGAACCGGAACTCCGGCCTCGTGAAGCAATGCACCCAGGTAGTGCACCTGTTTGATTCTGCTTTCCAGGTAGCCGAAGGTGGAAGCCTCCTCCAGGCCCTTTGCCAGGGCGGCCATATCCCTGCCCGACATGCCTCCATAGGTAATGTAACCTTCAAACATGATATTAAATGTTGAGGCTTCCCTGTAGAGGGCTTTGCTATTGAGCGCTATAAAACCACCCATATTAACTATTCCATCCTTTTTGCTGCTCATGGTCATCCCGTCGGCAAAGGAGAACATCTCCCGGATAATCTCCCTGATGGAGTGCTTCTTATAAGCCTTTTCCCTGGTCTTGATGAAGTAAGCGTTTTCTGCAAACCTGGCTGCATCAAATATCACCGGGATGCCATATTGATCTGCGAAAAGGCGCACCTCTTTCAGATTTTCCATGCTTACGGGTTGTCCCCCCGTTGAATTGCAGGTGACGGTAACGATGATCATGGGGATACGCTCTTTCCCGTAAACCTGTACGATATTTTCCAGTTTGCCTATATCCAGGTTGCCTTTAAAAGGGTGGTACACTTCGGTGTCGCTGGCTTCATCAATGGTACAGTCAAATGCACTGGCTTTTCGGAACTCAATATGTCCCTTTGTGGTATCGAAGTGCGCATTTCCAGGCACAATATGTCCCTCTTTAACCATCACTGAAAACAGTACATTCTCTGCGGCCCTTCCCTGGTGCGTGGGAAGGATATAGGGGAATCCCGTTAAAGAAGTGATCACCTCTTTCATTTGATCAAAGGATTTGCTACCGGCATAGGATTCATCTCCACTCATTAATGCCGACCACTGTTCCTGGCTCATGGCACCGGTTCCCGAATCGGTCAGGAGATCGATAAACACCTGGTGACTCTTCAGGTTGAACAGGTTGTAGCTGGCCTCTTTGAGCCACTCTTCCCGGTCGGACCTGATGCTGGGGTACATGGGTTCGACCATTTTAATTTTATATGGTTCTGCGTATGGGAGCATGGGGGGAAGGTTAGTAAGTTAGTATGTTAGTAAGTTAGTGGTTAGTAAGTTAGTGGGAGAAGTAGGGGGGCATGGGGGCAGGTGCCGGAGTGGCACATGGCCGGCGCTAGAAATTGAATTTATCGCGCTGCTTGATATTCAGAAACAAGCGTTTGGGAGTGATATGGCTTTTGTCTTTCATACCTGGGGTAAAGGTAGGGCGAAGCTGCAAAAAGGCATGATCCATAGGGATGTTCTTGGGCAGTTACTGCTCTCTCTGCCGGAGGTACTCCTGGTAATAGTGTTCGATTAAAGCACTCTTTATTACTGCAGCCTCTTCCACCCTGGCCTCGTAGTCTTTTTTCGATTCACCTTTTCGTCTGGGTTCAAAGAGAGGATTTGCAGCAAGCTCTTCCCTGAATGGAGTTTCATAATACTTGAGAACAAAAATTTCCGGATCCACAGCCCACCGGGTCAGATCAGCCCCATAAGAGATGCTGTAAAAGGAGTGTCCGTCGGGGTGATATACCAGGTCCATAACCGGACCTTCATTATCCAGAAACTGGTGGATCCGTTCGCCCGTAAGAACATCCCAGAGAATGATACTCATATCCGCTGAAGCAGTCACCAGGAAAGAGCCATCCGGACTGAACTCGGCCTCCAGGACCATATCCGTGTGTCCCTTCAGGAGATGAACCAAGCTCTCTTCCTCCAGATCGTATAAGCGGGCCGATTTGTCTTTTGAAGCTGCGACCAGCTGTTTGCTGTCCGGACTGAACTCCACATCGTAAATGTCCTGGGCGGGTCCGTGAAGTTGGGAGATCACCTGCCTGGTCTCCAGGTCCCAGATCTTCAGGACCTGATCATTTCCTCCACTGGCTATCAGCTTGCTGTCCCCGCTTATACATACTGCCATGCACACATCCTCATGTCCCCGCATCTTCTCCTTTAACACGCTGTTGTAAACATCCCAGAGCAGGAAGGTTTTATTCATGGCCGAGGAGACGGCCCATAAGCCATCATTACTGATCTCTGCATTCCAGATGGTAGTGGCATGCCCACCTGTCCAGTCGAATAAATGCTTCCCGGAGCGATCCCACAGTTTAATCTGGTTGGCACCAGCTGTAAGAATAAAATCCATCTTAGGAGGCATATCCATGGCATTGACGGCCTTGTTATGTGCCCCTTCTACCGCAAGTTTTACCTCGAAGCTATCCGGGTCAAGCAGGCGAAAGGAGCCATCGTCAAACCCTGCCAGCAGGAACAATCCATCGGGTGAGATGTTAATGGAGGTAAGAGGCACTTTGAATAGCTGCCGTTTAAGAATATGAGAACCCTCCTGCGCCCAACTGATACTGGTGTTAAAGAGAATGAGCGAAAGAGGAATAAGAATATGATATTTGATTCGCATAGCTGAAATATAATCCATTTCAGATAAAATACCCAATTATGGGGATCGGATGCATGAATGAGTCATTTACTTTTGTGGGATGTTAGAGATAGCAGGTGCATATTTTAGAGAGCTGGCCAGGTTGGTAAATGAGATGGCGCCTTACCTCTTGCTGGGTTTTTTATTTGCAGGAGTACTGAGAGTCGTATTTCCACGGCACATCATTACCAGGTACATGGGGCAAAGCAACTTCAGGTCTGTATTTAATGCTTCCCTGTTGGGTGTTCCTATGCCGCTCTGTTCCTGTGGTGTACTGCCTGCGGGGATTGGCTTTTACCGAAATGGGGCTTCCAGGGGTCCAACGATTTCATTTTTAATCTCCACACCTCAAACGGGTGTGGATTCCATCCTTGCAACCTATTCCCTGCTTGGACTGCCCCTGGCTATTATCAGGCCGGTGGTAGCCCTGATTACTGGCCTGGTGGGAGGCGTACTGGGGAATGCAGTTGAAAGAAACGGGAAAGAAGAAGATGCCACTGAAGGCAAGACTGAGGAACCTTATGAAAGATCCGTTAAAGAGTTATTCAGATATGGATTTGTGGAGTTGATTCAGGATATTTCCAAATGGCTGTTGATAGGCATGCTGGTGGCCGCATTTCTTTCGGTGCTTATCCCGGGGGACTTCTTCACCAGTACAATCAGCAACGAGTATCTGGCTATGCTTCTGATGATCGCCGCCTCTGTACCCCTGTATATCTGTGCAACCGGATCCATTCCCATTGCTGCTGTTTTATTGATGAAGGGATTAGCTCCGGGGGCAGCCCTGGTGCTGCTTATGGCTGGCCCTGCTACCAATATCGCTACCATGGCCGTGATTGGTAATACACTTGGGAAGAGATCGCTGTGGGTCTACCTGGTTACCATTATTGGCGGAGCCCTGTTTTTTGGAATCCTGGTCAATGAGTTGCTTCCCAGGGAATGGTTCACAGGGGCCTTGCCCTCTGTTGCCCATTTGCATGATCACCCTGCCGGATGGTTCAAATGGGCTTCCTCAGCGCTTCTGGTGCTGCTGATATTAAACGGATACTTAATGAGATTGCTTTCCGCAAGGAAGGAGCGCAGATTAGATAAGGAAAAAGCTGGTAAAATGAAAAAGAATATAGTAAAATACAAGGTTGAGGGGATGACATGCGATCATTGTAAAGCCACAGTTGAAAAGGGATTGAAGGACCTGGAAGGGGTATCGGAAGTGATAGCAGACCGGGTTAATATGCAGGTTAGCATTCAGGCTGAATCTGTTTCAGACAATCAGATCAAAGAGGCAATTGAAAAGCTGGGCTACAGGTTTGCAGGGAAGTTGTAAGGGATGACTTTAAACGATTTACATACTGGTGATTCCGCTACCATTGCCAGGATCAGGGGACGGGGAGCCTTCCGTAAACGCCTGACCGAGATGGGTTTTATCCGCGGTAAGAACATCACAGTTGTGAAGTCCGCTCCCTTAAAGGATCCGGTAGAATACAGGATTCTGGATAGCAACATCTCTTTACGGCGAAGTGAAGCGAGTCTGATAGAGGTGATTTCTGAGGAAGACTACCAGAGTATTTCACCCCTGGGGCCAGGAGTTATTTCAGATGCGCTCCAGCGAGGCCCGGTGATCCCCAGGCAGGGGAAAACCATTGATGTGGCCCTGGTTGGGAATCCCAACAGCGGCAAAACCACTCTTTTTAATCGTGTTTCCCGCTCCAGGGAACATGTTGGGAACTATGCCGGGGTAACCGTCGATTCAAAGGAGGCACTTTTTTATCACAAAGGCTATACCTTCCGTATTACGGACCTTCCCGGGACCTATTCCCTATCCGATTACTCAATTGAAGAGCGCTTTGTCAGGGAGCATATTTTGAAGACAAAACCTGATGTGGTGGTAAATGTGGTTGATGCCAATAACCTGGAAAGAAACCTCTACCTCACCAGTCAGTTGATCGACATGGATGTAACTGTGGTCCTGGCCCTGAATATGTATGACGACCTGTTGGCCAAAAAGGATAAGATTGACCTTGGGCTATTAAGTAAATTATTGGGAATCAGGGTTGTGCCTACGATCAGCAGCCGTGGTAAGGGAATATTCAGATTGCTGAACCATGTGATACGTGTATTTGAAAACCAGGATCCCGATATCAGGCATGTCCACATCAATTACGGGGAGGAGATTGAAGGTTCTATCCAAAAACTTCAGGAATTAATTCGTCAAACCCCGTCACTGACCGACCACTACTCCTCCAGGTTCCTTTCTCTGAAACTCCTTGAACGGGATGATAATTGCGCGTTTTTAATCTCAGATGCGAAAAACTTCATGGAGATTAAGGACAGGGCAAGGGAGGAGAACCATAGAATCAGCAAGCTTTTCAAGGAGGAAACAGATACATTAATTGCAGATGCCCGCTATGGTTTTGTGGCAGGGGCACTCAAGGAGACCATGAAGAAGAGCGGGAGCGATCCCGGGTTTTCCCGATCTCAGAAGATCGATCGCATTCTTACGCATAAATACCTGGGACTTCCCATCTTCCTGGGTTTTCTCTGGCTTATGTTTCATACCACCTTTACATTGGGGAACTATCCCATGGGCTGGATTGAGAGTGGGGTGGAGCTACTGGGTCAGTTTATCAATGCAAATCTGGCAGAGGGGATATTCCGCGACGCGCTTGTGGACGGGATTATAGGTGGTGTTGGAGGTGTGATTGTATTTCTTCCCAATATCCTGATATTGTTCTTTTTTATTTCCCTGATGGAGGATACGGGTTATATGGCCCGGACTGCATTTATCATGGATAAGGTGATGCATCTCATAGGCCTGCATGGCAAGTCCTTCATCCCCCTGATCATGGGCTTTGGGTGCAATGTGCCTGCCATCATGGCCACCAGAACACTGGAGAATCGCAACGACCGCCTGCTTACCATGTTGATTATTCCATTTATGTCCTGCAGCGCCAGGTTACCTGTGTATGTTCTGGTGGCTGGAGCTATTTTCCCCACGAAGGCGGGAAATGTAATTTTTATGCTCTATATGGTCGGGGTCGTTTTTTCCATGTTGATATCCATCCTCTTTAAGAAGACGCTGTTTAAAAACAGCGAGGCCCCATTTGTTATGGAACTTCCCATGTACAGGAATCCGGGGATCAGGGTGATCCTCCGGCATATGTGGACCAAGGGAGCGCACTATCTGAAAAAAATGGGAGGAGTTATCCTGGTAGCTTCCCTGGTGATCTGGGCACTGGGATATTTTCCAAGGAATGTGGAGTACTCAAAGGACTATGACAGGCTGATCTCCCTCGAGCAAGAAAAGGGTACGGAGCAATCTGCATCCCAGGCGATGCTGCTCAGTCAGCAGATGGAATCGGAGCGTCAGAAGCACTCCTATATTGGCCGGCTGGGAGTTGCCATTGAGCCGGTAATCAGGCCCCTGGGATTTGACTGGAAAATGGGTATCAGCCTGGTAACAGGTTTTGCTGCCAAGGAAATTGTGGTCAGCACCATGGGAGTACTCTACCAGGCAGATACGGATGGCAGGGACGGATCAAATTCCCTGCAGGAAAGAATCAGGGATGAAGTATATTCGGATGGACCAAAGGCAGGTACTCCTGTATTTACCGGGCTGGCAGGTATCTCCTTTTTGCTATTCGTTCTTTTTTACCTTCCCTGTGTTGCGGTGATTGCTGCTGTAGGAAAGGAGTCGGGAAGCTGGAAATGGGCCGGTTTCGTATTGTTTTATACAACGGCCATTGCCTGGACCGCCAGTTTTGTTGTATATCAGTTGGGCAATTTGCTCCAACTTGGATGATTTTATTATCTTGCGCCCCCCATCAAACATGTTTATTTTTAAATATTTGATTGTATGTTAAAAAAGTTATCCTTTCTCGTATCCATGCCTTTCATGGCAGTTTTGATGATAGTCCTGATAGTCGTCCTTGCACTGGCTACCTTTGTAGAGAGCGCCTATGGGACTCAGACAGCATGGGCAGTTGTTTATGGGACACACTGGTTCGAGCTCTTGATGCTGCTTATCGGGATCAATCTTGTAGGGGTGATGGTGAAACAAAAATTCTTTCGTAGAAAGAAGATTGTTGTGTTGTTGTTTCACCTGGCATTTATCCTGATTCTGATTGGAGCCTCCATCACCCGCTTTATCAGCTATGAGGGCAATATGCATATCCGTGAGAATGCGGCTTCTGATATAATGCTTAGCAATAATGCTTATATCGATGTGCATCTTGAAGCCCGGGGAGAGAGCTCCACGAATACCAGGGAAGTAATGCTCACTGAACTGACTCCCAAGGATTACCGCATGAGTGCCGTTGTGGGTGGTGAAAAGGTTAAAATCAAATCCACAGAATATCTGAGCCGTGCCGTGGAGCAATATATTGCAGCCCCTGGCGGAGAACCATATCTGCAGTTAATGCTGGTAAGCGACCGTCAGACTTCCGCCGGGCTCCCTTCGGGTGCCATCAGGGAGGTAAATGGGGTGACCATCGGATTCAATCGCGCAGATACTGCAGCCATGATCAACTTCTATTCACAGGGTGAAGAGATCCTGATGATTTCTCCCTTTGACGTTGCCGTGATGGAGATGGGTGGCAATGCGGGTGAGGAATACGCAGCAGGAGTAACTGTTCCCGTCCGTGCAAACACACTTTATGCCATGGGTCAATTCCGGATGGCTCTCCAGAATTATATGCCCTCGGCCAGGAAGCAGGTCGTCAGAGCTCCTGCCGGGCAGACGGGTTCACACCTTGGAGCAGTGAAACTGGAGATTAAATACAGGGGAATGCTCACCGAGGTTTATGTACCCGGACTGGCAAGACTGGTGGGAGAACCAGTTGAAGGGAGTATGGGAGATCTCAACTATACCATAAGTTATGGATCAAAGGAGATTCGCGTACCTTTCTCACTTTTCCTTAAGAATTTTGAAGTGGAACGCTATCCGGGATCCAATAGTCCCTCTTCCTTTGCCAGCGATGTGGTATTGCTCGATCAGGAGATGGGAATCCAGGAAGAGCGCAGGATATTTATGAATAATGTGTTAAAGCACAGGGGTTACCGTTTTTACCAGTCCTCTTATGATAATGATGAACAGGGCACCATACTTTCGGTAAATAAAGATCGTGTGGGAACCTTTATAACCTATCTGGGATACCTGGTGCTGATAGCCGGAATGATAGTGGCACTCTTTGTTCCGGGAACCAGGTTTGCCATGATTGCAAAGAAATCGGCTCCCCGGGCGCGAAGTGTCGCCATGATCATTCTCTTATTGGGAGGGAGCCTTTCTGTTTTTTCACAGGAGGTTCCACCGGCCGATGCGGCCAAGGATTTTGGTAATCTGTGGGTTCAGGATAGGGGTGGCCGTTTTGAGCCCATGAATACCCTTTCCAATGAGGTGGTCAGGAAAATTACCAAGCATGGGAAGTATGAAAGCTATTCTGCCGACCAGGTACTGCTCGGGATGATAATCTACCCGGATGTCTGGCAGCAAAAGGAGATGTTTAAGATAAAACATCCCGAACTGCATCGCATGACCGGTTACAGGGGGGAAATGGTCAGTTTTAATGATATGATGGATTCCACCGGTAGTTATATGCTTTCAGAACTGGTAAACCAGGCCTACTCCAAACAGGTGGTCAATCAAAGTGAACTGGACCGGGAGGTGATTAAACTGGATGACAGGCTTAACGCCTTTTACCTGGTACAATCGGGTGGATTGATTCGCATATTCCCCGATCAGGGAGCTGAAAACAATAAGTGGGCGTCTGTTAGTGAAGCATTCGCAGGACAGATGACTCACCAGGGCGATACCATGAAAAATGTATTTCTCCGTTACATCACAGCCCTGCAAATTGGCAATTACGGTGCTGCCGGGATCTATGCAGATCAGCTTTATGATAATCAACTTGCAAGTGAGGTTCTTCCTCCTGAGTCAAAGAAGAAAATGGAGATTCTATACAACAAGATCAATATTTTCCCATGGCTGGCAAAAATTTATGGCATATTTGGTGTATTCATGATGGTCCTGTCCTTCCTGCTGGTCTTCAAACCAAAAAAGCTCTATTCTTTCCTCTTTAAGGTAGGTGTTATTCATCTGGCTGTAGCGTTGGTGATCCATACAGTGGCCCTGGGAATAAGATGGTATGTGAGCGGTCATGCTCCCATGAGCAACGGCTATGAGTCCATGATTTTTGTGGCCTGGGTAACCCTTCTGGCCGGATTGATTTTTGTGAAACGATCTGGATATGCGCTGGCGCTCACTGCTATACTGGCGGCGCTTTCGCTGATGGTAGCCGGCATGAGCAACATGAACCCGGAAATAACAAACCTGGTACCTGTGCTGAAGTCACCCTGGCTCACCATTCATGTGGCTGTTATTATGGCGGGTTACGGATTCCTGGGTCTGGCATCCATCATGGGACTGCTAAATGTGGTTCTTTATGCTGTTCTGACTCCTGGCAATAAGACAAGGATGGAAGAAATAATCGAGCAGGTGAGCAACGTGAACCATTTAACCCTGATCGTGGGTCTCTATTTTATGACTGCCGGGGTTTTCCTCGGAGGTGTTTGGGCCAATGAGTCATGGGGACGTTACTGGGGATGGGATCCTAAAGAGACCTGGGCCCTGATTACGGTTCTTGTCTATGCTTTTGTTACACACATGCACAGGATTCCCGGCATGCGGGGGAGGTTTGCCTTTAACCTGGCTTCCTTTATCAGCTATAGTTCCGTCATGATGACCTATTTTGGGGTAAACTATTTTCTTGGTGGAATGCACTCGTATGCCAGTGGTTCATCATTTAAGGTACCCCTTTGGTCCTACGTATTTGTACTACTGCTTATCGGGCTCTCGCTGTTTGCCTACTGGAAGCAGCAAAAGCTGTTGCCTGAGAAGAATCAGCAAGATGAATAGTGATCAGTAGGGTACTTCATTCATTGCACTGCGGTCTCTGGACCCAAAGTCCATGACGCAAGAGGTGCGGTATGATTTATGAGGCCTGATGGCCACTCCTACGGAGTTAAAATCGGCGGCCAGAATGTTATTCCGGTGCCCCAGGCTTTTCACTCCTTCATCGATCAGCAGGGAGATCACTATATCAATGGCCTGCTCATATCCATAGGAGCAATTCTCTCCAACGTGATTGTATGGGTTTCCCATCAGGGGATCGAAGCGTTTATTAAAATCCTGGTGGCCGGTGGTCCCGTTCTCCCCGGACTTCCGGGCATGCCCCTGGGCCACTGCAGTCAGATCCTTTTCAGGTATCAGAGGAGACAAGCCGGAAGTTTTTTTCAGGTCTTTCCGAAGCGATCTGAGATAACTATTATTTTCCTGTTGTTTCTCCTGAATATATGTATTCAGGAATGTTTGTTCGAAAAGGGGCCCGTCGTGACGGGCCATGTTCATGAAAAGGATCACCTTTTTTTCCTCTTCGTTGAGGTATTCAATGTCAGCGCCGGTATTCAGTGATCTGACCACACCGGCATCCCAGTCCCGCCAGGGATCTGATTGTGCCTTCAGGGGCAGCGGGAGCAGCAGTAGCAATAACAGTAGAATCCTAGCTGTCATGTTGGACCATATATACTTCATAACCTTCAAGTATTTTAAACCCAAGATCCTGGTAAATTTTTATGGCTGGCTTGTTATCGCGGTGCACTTCCAGCTTCATGGGAGCACCTTTTTGCCTGGCAAATTCCAGTGAATCTATGGTCAGTCTTCTTCCATAACCCAGGCCCTGAAGGGAAGGAAGAACCGCTAAATGATGCATCAGAACCCGCCGTCCGTCCCAGCTTAGCCAGGATGTGCCAATGATTTTTTTATTTTCTTCATCTTCGAGGATCAGGAATTTCCCACCCAAAGCATTGCAGCGAAGAATTGTGTCGGGGCTGTCGCCACGCTCGGGACGATAAACACCAGTCTCTTTCCAGAGGCTCTCAATTTGTGAAAAATCGCCGGGCCGGTAATCTCGGATAATCATGAAATCTTAGGCTTTGACCACATAAACCTGACCGGTCTCATAACGTACTACCTTGATGGCTTCACCTTTGTCAATAAAACCATACTCAGACATAGCATCATAGAGTTTATCCTTGATCATGACCCGGCCAGAAGGCCTGAGGACTGTATGGGCAGTCCCCTCTTCCCCAATCAGGCCTTGCTGTTCGGTTCCCACTCCTATAAAACCATCTTTTGTAAGCTGTTCGCTTTTCAGAGAGAGGTTCCCGAAAGCAGTGGTAGTAAGTAGTTTCCGGGTGGCCCAGAGGGAGAATATGACTCCCGCCAATACAGCAACCAGAACCAGGCTCAATGATTTCAACAGGATCCCCAGCCCCTCCCCGGTAAATTCAGGATCTTCAAACACAACATTGTCCACCAGGCTCAGGGTAAGCCCTGTAATTATTGCAATAATCCCGGCTACACCGGCCACCCCGAAGCCGGGAATGGCAAAGATTTCCACCATGATCAGAATAACACCCACAATAAAGAGAATCAGTTCCCAGTTCTCGGCCATGCCTTCCAGGTAGAGGGGGGCAAAGTATAGCAGGGCTGCTACAATGGAGGCTCCCAGGGCAAATCCGATTCCCGGCGACTGCAGTTCGAAATAAAGACCACCGATGATAATCATGATCAGCACGCCACTGATCATGGGATTGATCAGAAAGCCAATCATTTTATCCATGCCGGTGGGCGTGTATGTGCTCAGTTCATATTCTTCAATTCCCAGCTTTGCAATCACCTCCTCCATGGATGCAGCCGTTCCCTCGCAATATCCGTTGCTTATGGCTTCAGAGGCCGTAAAAGTCAATACCTGGCCGGTATCACTGACGCCCTCCACAAAGAGCCTCGGGTCGACCATGGCCTCGGCAATGGCTGGATCGCGATGCCAGACATACAGGGTATCTGTACCTGTAAAAATCGTATCCTTTCCATGTGCTTCTGCCGTGGCTCTCATGGTGGCTCTCATATAGGACTGGTATTTGTCCGGTACCTGCTCCCCGGTCTGATTGACCACAGTGGCCGCACCAATTTTTCCGCCGGGTTTCATATAAATACTGTCACAGGCGATGGCAATCAGGGCACCCGCAGAAGCGGCATTGTCATCGATATAGACATGGACGGGCATGGGGGCATTCAGTATTTTAGTCCGGATGGAGTCTGCCGCGCTGACTTCTCCTCCATAGGTATTCAGATGTAAAATAACCACATCTGCATTCAGGGCAAGAGCCTCTTCAAAGGCTTCCTGGGTGATTCGCCAGGTGGGGGCAGCAATATTATCCTGGATAGCGAAGGTATAGATCAGGGTCTTGCTTCCGGATACTGTATCGGGAACTATGGTGTCAGGTGCCATTACCTGGCTGGTAAGTACCAGAACCAGGAGAGCAGCCAGAACCGTATATGTGGTTTGCTTCATAATGAACTGTATATAACTTCAAAAGTAAGAATATTTTCTGCTAAATTTGTGGGGTTATTCAAAACTAGCATCCGAATGGAATTAAACAGACTAACAGCCATATCCCCGGTGGATGGCCGCTACGGGTCAAAAACGGAGACCTTATCCGAATACTTTTCAGAATTCGGCTTAATCAGGTACCGGGTTATGGTTGAAGTGGAGTATTTTATTGCACTGTGCAAGGTGGGGATTCCAGGCTTAGCGGATGTAAGTTCGAAGCAACAGGAGGAGCTCAGGCTGATCTATACTGGTTTTTCAACGGGGGATGCAGAAAGAATAAAGGATATCGAGAAGGTAACCAACCACGATGTAAAGGCAGTGGAGTATTTTGTAAAGGATAAGTTTGAACAGCTGGGGCTGGATAAATACAAGGAATTCATCCATTTTGGGCTTACCTCTCAGGATATAAATAATACGGCCACCCCGCTCTCTCTGAAGGATGCCATGGAGGCCACCTATTATCCTTTGCTGGATCAGCTGACCCAGGAGTTGGAGAGACTTGCCACTGAATGGGATCAGATTCCCATGCTGGCACGTACGCATGGACAGCCCGCATCTCCAACCAGGCTTGGTAAGGAGATCCGCGTTTTTATAGAGCGATTGGATGTTCAGCTGGAGCAACTGGAAGAGATCCCTGTCCCTGCCAAGTTCGGAGGGGCAACCGGCAACATGAATGCCCATGTGGTAAGCTACCCGGAAATTGACTGGTTCAGTTTTGGTGATCAATTCGTTGGTGAAGTCCTTGGTCTTAAACGTTCCTGGCCCACTACCCAGATTGAGCACTATGATAATCTGGCTGCCATGTTCCATGCTTTTGAACGGATTAACAACATCCTGCTGGACCTGGCCAGGGATATCTGGACCTATATTTCCATCGATTATTTCAAGCAAAAGATCAAGAAAGGAGAGATTGGTTCTTCGGCCATGCCACATAAAGTAAACCCCATTGATTTTGAGAATGCCGAAGGGAACCTGGGAATGGCCAATGCCATATTTTCACACCTGGCTTCCAAACTGCCTATTTCAAGATTGCAGCGAGATCTTTCAGATTCCACCGTTCTTCGGAACCTGGGTGTGCCCCTGGGGCATACCCTTATTGCCATGCAATCGATGATCAAAGGACTGGGTAAACTGATCGTTAACGAAAGTGCCATCCGGTCCGACCTGGAAAAGAACTGGGCCGTTGTGGCCGAGGCAATCCAGTCTGTTCTGAGAAGGGAGGAGTATCCAAAACCCTATGAAGCATTGCTTGAACTGACCCGTACAAATGAGGCTGTGACCGGGGATACCATTCGTAAATTCATTGAAAACCTGAATGTCAGCCAGGAGGTAAAACAGGAGCTGTATGAGATTACGCCCTGGAATTATACCGGATTATAGATATGAAAAGATTTTTCAGGCTTCTGAATTACCTGGTTCCCTACAAATGGTATGTGGTGCAGAATGTTGTGTACAATATACTGGGAGCCTTCTTTGCCCTTTTCTCCTTTGCCATGGTGATCCCATTTTTAAATGTCCTTTTTGATAATCAGGAGCTGGTTACGGAGCCCATGAAGTTTAAGTTGAGCAGCGAATATTTCATGCATACCCTGAACTTTTACATGGGAAAAATCATGTTAGCCCATGATGAGGTCGGGGCCCTGGTTCTTGTAAGTATCATGGTGGTTATTTTCGCCCTGCTGAAAAATGGTTTCATTTTCGCAGCCAATTTTATGCTGGCACCCATTCGCGCTTTCCTTGTACGGGATATCCGGAATGATATATACAGAAAGGTGCTGAAACTTCCACTTTCATATTATACCGAGGCAAGAAAAGGGGATGTGATCGCTCGGATCTCCAATGATGTTCAGGAGATCGAAGCCTCCCTGCTCAGTTCCCTGCAGATGCTTTTCAGGGATCCCATTACCATCATCATTTTCATGTCGATACTTTTTTCGATCAGTTTTAAACTGACTCTTTCTGTACTTTTGGTCTTGCCGCTTTCGGGCTACCTGATCGGACGTATCGGCAAAAGTCTCCGGAGAACCACCTTCAGGGGACAACAACGCCTGGGTGAGTTGCTGGCCCTGCTGGAAGAGACCCTGGGGGGCCTGAGGATCATCAAGGCCTTTAACGCAGAGGAGCAGATGGAGAAAGGTTTTTTCAGTACCAATCATCGTTTTGCTTTGCTGATCCGCAAGGTGGTACGCCGAAGATACCTGGCCAGTCCCCTCAGTGAAGTTATGGGAACCATGGCACTGATGGCAATCATGGCCTATGGAGGATCTCTGGTGCTCCGGGGAACGGATGATTTGAGTGGGGAGAGCCTCATTTTTTTTCTGATGGTCTTCAGCCAGATTATCCCACCGGCCAAAACCATCTCTACCGCCTGGATAAACATCCAGAAGGGTATGGCCTCGGTGGACCGGGTTGATCAGCTCTTACTGGCCGATGACATAATTGTTGAAAAGCCTGATGCTTTTGTGGCAGAAGGCTTCAGCGATTCCATTGAGTTCAGGAATGTCTCCTTTAAATATGAGAAGGAGTATGTGCTGAAGAATGTCTCCTTTACAATTAAAAAGGGTCAGACCATTGCCCTGGTGGGGAAATCAGGATCCGGGAAATCAACCATGGTGGACTTGCTGCCCAGGTTTATGGACACCACCGAGGGCGAGATCTATATCGATGGAGTTCCGGTCAGGGATTTCCAGGTCAAATCGCTGAGATCACTTATGGGCATGGTGAGTCAGCAGTCGATTCTTTTCAACGATACCTTTCGGAAAAACATTGCCTTTGGAAAAAGCGAAGGAGCCAGCCTGGAGCGCATTATCAATGCAGCGAAGGTAGCCAACGCACATGGCTTTATCATGGAGAATGAGCAAGAGTACGAAGGGAGCGTAGGTGAAGGAGGAAGCAAATTGAGTGGCGGACAAAAGCAGCGGATCAGTATTGCACGGGCGGTACTGGCCAATCCCCCCATATTGATTCTGGATGAGGCCACCTCGGCCCTGGATACTGAGTCGGAGCGGCTGGTACAGGATGCCATTATCAAGCTGATGCAGAACCGGACCTCCATTGTGATTGCACACAGACTCTCTACCATCAAGCATGCCGACCTGATCCTGGTAATTGATGAGGGAGAGATCGTGGAACGGGGAACACACAAAGAGCTCATCAGTAAGAAGGAAGGCCTGTATAACAAATTTCACTCCATGCAAATGTTTTAGATTTTTATGAAAATCAGCGGATTTACAATGGGCAAGAATGCCCTGAAACTATATTATCCCATGCGGCAAGCGGTTGAGTCGATTTTGCCACTGGTGGATGAATTTGTTGTAGCCCTTGGTGATTCAGATGAAGATGATATTTCAAGGGCCGAAATTAATGCCATTGGAAGTGAAAAGATACGCATTGTAGATACGACCTGGGATATTGAAAAGTATCCCCGTGGTATGGAGCATGCTCACCAGACCGATATTGCAATGAATCTTTGTACAGGCGACTGGTTGTTTTACCTTCAGTCCGATGAGGTGGTTCATGAAAGGGACCTGGAGACAATCAGGAAACGCTGTGAGGACTTACTGGATGACCAGGAGGTTGAGGGGCTCTTGTTTCGATACCGCCATTTCTGGGGCGATTATGAGCATGTGCAGGATGGCCATTGCTGGTATCGCAAAGAGATCCGGATAGTCAGGAACAAACCGGAAATCCACTCTTGGGAATCAGCACAGTCTTTCCGGAAGATTCCGGACTTTGACGGAGTGAATTACAGACAGCAGGCCGGCACCTATAAGCTGCGTGTGGCAGAGGTGGATGCTGAGATATTCCACTATGGCTGGGTACGTCCGCCCCGGCTTATGCAAAATAAGATCAAAGCATTTAAAACCAATCATCGGGGCAGGGAAAGTGTGGCAAAAATGGAAGCAGCTCACCAGTTCGATCGTATTTTTGACTATGGGAATCTTTCTAAATTGACAGTTTACAAGGGAAGTCATCCTGCTGTTATGAAACCCTGGATGGACGCATTCGACTGGAAAGATCAACTGCGTTTTTCCGGTCCGGCCCAGAGTCAGAATCCCCAAAAGATCAAGCACGATACACCCAAATACAGAACTATTACCTGGATCGAAAAAAACCTGTTGGGAGGACGCAGACTGGGGGAGTTCGGGAATTATATCCTGTTAAAAAGGTAGATCCGGAGGTGATTAGTATCACCAGGGTGAGGCTTCTTACTGCTTGATCAGTTCACCTTCCTTATTATATACTTTTTTTCCGGGCAGTTCTTCGCCTGCATCAAACATGGTTTCCTCATACAATTCGCCGCTTTCGTAATAGCGTTTGGTAAGCCCGTTCTTTCTGTTCTGGTAGTAATTTGTATGCTCGTAAATCTTCCCGCTTTTGAAAAACCAGATTGCAGGTCCGTGCTTGCGACCATGCTCATAGGTGATCTTGGAATGAACCGTTAAACCATCTTCGTAGAAGTTTACTTTTACCCCATGAATATAACCCTCTTCGTCCAATGGGTTGAGACTTGAAAGAGTCCCGTCATCTCGTCGTTTTTTAACCACTTTTGGTGTGTCCTCATCGCTTTGTTGATCGCTTGATCCACTTCCCTGGTTGCAGGAAGTGATCAGGATGGAAAGGCTGAGGACCAGCATGAGCTGGAGCTTTTTTTTCATGGAGGATGGTCGATTAGGAGGGTAAATATACCTGATTTTCACTGAATAGCAACAGACCTGCTTTAATTACGAATTCGATCCATTGATCTCCAGAATTGGTCCCCCTGTCAATAACTTATAGTACAGCAATGCATTCTCTGGAACTAATTTGATATTTTTACTGTTGGAATTTCAACTACACTCTAAGATCTACTGTGAATGGAAATCGCAATTCATGAAGAGAATGGTGTCATTGTTCGCCATTTCTCGGGAGAAGTTCAGTTCGATGATATAATCGAATCCTGGGCAAAGCTTTTAGCTGATTATCCCAATCTGAAGGCTTACAAAGGTATCCTCACCAACTACCTGGATGCCAGGGTTAAGCATAATGAGCGAAACCTGAATGTCCTGGTAGAATTTTTACAGGGAAATCTTGACCAGTTAAAAGATCTGAAAATTGCTGTCGTCCAGGACACACCCATGATAACCAATACCATTATCCTGGGGCAAAAGGTAAAAACCTTGCAGATCAAACCTTTTACAACCATGGCTGCAGCTATGGCCTGGGTCAGGCTATAGGGGGTTATAAGATTAAGTTAAAATGCTCCAGTCTGTGCAGGGTGCTTCATTAATTTCATAATTTAGTAAGCAAAATGCATAATGACTTCTTTAATGAGATGCTTTTCTATTGCCTTCTCCATCCTGATAGCATCTTTGATTTCGGGATGCTCGGAAGAGACAGATTCCGGGACACCTGACTTACTGGTGTCGACTGAATGGCTTCAGAATCATTTGAACGACCCCGACCTGGTGCTTCTTCATTCAGGAACAGCTGAACTGTTTGACTCGCTTCATATTCCCGGCGCCCGGTTGATTATTCCTGCTGCCTTTACTGTGAACATTGACGGAGTGCGCAATCAAATGCCTCCTGCCGACAGCATTGTGGAATTATTAAGAGAAGTTGGTGTGAGTAATGATTCAAAGATTGTTCTGTATAATGAAGATATAAGCCTCCTGAACCGGACCGCCAGGGTATTTTTGACTCTGGATCACCTGGGACTTGGTGAGCAGACAGTGGTTTTAAACGGGGGACTGCCTGCCTGGGAAGAGGATGGCTATGTGACCACCGGTATGCTGACAGATTTTTCGCCTGGTAAGCTTGAAGTATCTGATGTAAAAGAAGTCTTTATTACAGCCGCCGACCTTGATTCACAGCGCTGGAGCAGATAATGTTGTGGTGATCGATGCAAGACCGGAAGATCAGTATTATGGTACACCTGGAACCGAAGAATTAAAGGCAGAAGGTGGCCATATTGAAGGGGCCTATACCTTGTCCCACCTTGATATTACCTATGACGATAGTCCTTATCTGTTCAAGTCAGAGAAAGAAATGGAAGACCTATTCAGGGAAGCAGGAATGGATCCGGATAAGCTGACCCTGATATACTGCAATTCCGGTATCAGAGGCTCACTGAATTATCTGGCAGCAAGACATCTTGGCTATCCGGCTCTGCTATATGACGGATCATTTGAGGAATGGGAGGAGTTGGACCTGCCTTTTACCGGGCCCGTGGCCATGCCTGATAAGAAAGATTAAAACATTGCCTATGAAAAATAATAAAGCGCGTCCCTATTGGAATCCCTATATTGTGGGAGTTGGTATCGGGCTACTGATCATCCTGTCCTTTGTAGTTACAGGAAGGGGACTAGGAGCCGTAGGGGCTTTCAATGGACTCATGGCTTCCCTGGTGCATGCCATCGCCCCTGATTATGCTTTGTCAAAGGGTGCCTATTCCGCTTATCTTTCGGGGGTGGACCATCCTCTGAAGGATTGGGTGGTGATAGAAATTTTGGGGGTGTGTATAGGAGGTCTTCTCTCGGGTCTTGTATCGCGCCGCTTCAAATTTGAAGTGATCAAAGGGCCCGGAATTTCGAAAATTACCAGGCTTCTTTTTGCTTTTTCGGGGGGACTGCTCATGGCTTATGCAGCCAAGTTTACCCGTGGATGCACAAGCGGACTGGCCCTTAGCGGGGGCTCTGTTTTGAGTCCGGGAGCCTGGCTGTTTATGATCTCGGTATTTATTGGTGGTTATTCTGTCGCCTGGTTAATGAAAAAAGCATGGAACTAATGGCTCCACTACAATTTAATTATGAGGTTCCGGAAGCAATACTGCTTCTGTTCGCCCTCTTGACGGGGATAGCCTTTGGAATGTTTCTGGAGAAGGCCGGTTTTGGCAATGCCAGGAAGCTGGTGCAGCAGTTCTACTTTACCGATATGGCCATGTTCAAGGTGCTATTTTCCGGCATCGTAACAGCCATGCTGGGTATCTACTGGCTCAGTTACTTCGGGGTTCTGGATATTACACAGATTTACATCAACGGGACCTATATCTGGCCACAGGTGATAGGCGGTATTGTCTTCGGATTTGGCTTTGTGCTGGCCGGACTTTGTCCGGGCACCTCCTGTGTGGCTGTATTTACGGGTAAACTGGATGGCCTGGCGGTATTTGCAGGAATATTTACAGGAGTGATTCTTTTTGCTGAGACTGAGCCTATGTTAAAAGGGGCGATTAACTTCTCCTCCATCGGGGATATCTCTCTTTACGAGTTGCTCCATATGAATTATGGTTTACTTACCTTCCTGATTGCTGTTATTGCCATTGTTGCCTTCTGGATTGCAGGAAGGGTAGAGGAGCGATTCAGTAAGCATACTAAGGGACCTTCCATATGAAAACCAATCACATCCTGGCCATTCTGGCCATTGCAGCGGGAATGATGGCGGCCTTCACCAACCACGGGAAGAAAAACAACCTGTATCCTGACTGGAAATATCAGAAGGAGCAGGTCCAGGGGAAACGGATCGGTATTTATTTCCGCCACACCACCTGGCTGACCTGATTTACGGCAAGGAAGAGAATCTCCTGATTTTTGATACCAGGGAGTGGAAAGCCTACGAGAAGTATCATATTCCGCTTGCATTGCATTATGATCCTGGTATGGGTTCAAAGGCTGCCGACAAGTCCTCCACCGTTATTCTGTATGGCCAGGAAGAGAACGACGAATTATATAAACTGGCCCAGGAATTGCCGGGCAGGGTATATGTGCTGAAGGGGGGGATGGAAGCATGGTATTCCCTGGTCCTGTTCCCGGACTTTACGATATTTCATGTTCGTAACAGTGATCAACTGGACCTTATCTTTCGCAGGAGCGGATTCTTCGGAGGGAAGCCACAAAACACCCAGCTCCTGAACCTGGATGTCAGGGAGAACCGTTACCGGGAAGGATGTTGATCTGCCTTACGCTTCGAATCACTTCATCCTGATACTCAATCTCAGCCACCAGGTCATAGATTCCCGGCTCGGAAGGGGTGGTGAAAGTAAATGAACTCTTGCTGCTCTCAAATCCATCTGCAATCATTTCCAGGCTTAGTGATTCTCCTCTTACATTGTTCGAATCAAAATAGATCTTCACCTTTCCGGTCCAGGGCTCCGCAAGGTCATTGATCAGGAAAATATTCCTTTCATATGAGGAGCCGGCACTCAGGGAATGGTCCCAGACTTCGAGCATCAGTCCAACTGGAGAGAAAGCAGGCTTTACATACTTCTCAAAATTGGACTCGAATACCAGCTTGTTAATGTCCGAGAAGTTGTCAGAGGTTTCGCCACGGGGTTCATCAGGTCTTGAATAACCCAGTCCGCAGAAATGCTGTACCCCTGCTGCTTTTTTGTAAGCCCTCCAGTATTCCGTCATCAGGGCCAGGTGCCGGGCATATATTTCATACATTTCGTCCGGGCTCAGATCCGTTCCAAAAGCATTTTCAAATACAGGTTCAGTCAGCCTGGTAGGAGAGCCGTCACGGTTCATCCAGAGCCAGCAGTATTCATTTATCAGCACCGGGTTCTCATAGTAGCTGCCATCGGCGGCCGGGTCACGTTCATTGGGATCGTTGTGGGGTAGACGGATGGTATCAAAAAAGTAGGTGAGCAACTGCTCCGGGACCGGCTCGTCCCTGGGGCCAAGAAAATGGGTATAGAGATAGGGGTGCGATTCTATGGGGTCCGAATCTGCCTGTGGAGCGGCCCAGCCATTTTCCCAGGGCCTGCCCGAGAGGTCAAGCCCCCGGACCAAAGCAATGGCCTCACCGGTAATGGGAGTGACCGATTCGTTCTGGGCATCCCAGATCACGACGCTGGGATGGTTCCACCGCTCACGCATCCATTGGGTGTATTCTCCTGCAAGATCGCTGGCAGTGATCTCCCGGTCCAGACTATCAATAATTATGGGGTTATTTCCGTACCAGAGAGGAAACTCATCTGCAAGCAGGAAGCCCAAACTATCGGCAATTTCATACCAGCGTTCCGGTGGAAAGCCGATGCAGTATCGGATGGAGTTCCAGTGCATTGATTTGAACTGCTCATGTAGCCTGATGGTCCAGTCCTCTCGCCAGGGTTGATCGGTTCGGGCAGGATCATCAAAGAAACGGTAGATACAAACATTGGTTCCCCGCAGAATGTATGGTTCCCCATTTAACAGGGCCACTTTCTTCTCTGTATCGAAGCCAAATGAACGCATGCCAAATCGGGTGGAATAGCTGTCGCCCGGGGTCTCCAGTTCAAGGCTATAGAGGAATGGGTTTTCCGGGGACCACAAGCTGCATCCAGTCATATCAATATCAAATTCAGCTGTGGGTCCCATTACTGTGACACTGCCCTCAGCTACTTTCTTTCTTCCTCTCAGCTCGTACACCTTATAGCTTGCCTCGAATTCTTCCTCCTCAGCTTCCGGGAGAAATTCAGCCCTTATATGCAGCTTTTCATCCTCCAGCTTTGGTACACACTGCACATTCCGGATATAGGGCGCTGCAGAGAAGATCAGTTTCACATCATCATAGATGCCAGGGAAGTAATAATCCTTTTCGAAGTCGTTGCCATCGCTTACATGAGCTGGCAGATTGTTTCTGCATCCAACGGCTATTAGGATCTCGTTGCTCTCCCCGGGAGGATTTAAAAAATTGGTAATATCCAGTTCTGTGGGAGTAAAAGAATAAGGATTTTCTCCCACAAAGAGATCGTTGACATAAACCCTGGTATGATATTTGGCTTTGTTTATCTTAAGGTGGCATATTTCGAATGGCTGACTACTTGTTTGAAAGCCACGTTTGTACCAGTAAATCCTGTCGCTCGTGATTACATCAGGTGCTAAAGGAACAGCCATATCCACCAGGCCGGGAACCGGACATACTGTGTCATAGATGACTGGTTCGATACTAATATCAGAACTTGTGGCCAGCTGCCACTCACCATTCAGGGAGATGCTTGTTCTGCCTGAGGGTGAAGGAGTACAAGCCAGGAAGGAGATCAGGATGAGAAATAATAAAGGGAAATATTTCATTTCAGAAGCTTTGGGTGCATTTCTAAAATACAACTTTTTTTCTGTAAGCTGTTTCCTGCTCATTTCAATAGCGGTTTATGGACAGTCCGGGGAAGATCTTTTTGCAGAGAGACTTGCCGGTGCGGCCCATAAACTTACCGAGCAGGAGGTGATTTACGATCCGGCTTACTATGCCATCGATTATCCGAGCGGAGATATACCGGCCGACCGGGGGGTCTGCACCGATGTGGTGATCAGAGCTTACAGGGCCATGGATATTGATTTGCAGAAGGAGGTCCATGAGGACATGACGGCCAATTTTGAACTTTATCCCCAAATCTGGGGATTGAACAGGCCCGATTCCAATATTGATCATCGAAGGGTGCCCAACCTGATGAAGTATTTTGAGCGTTACGGAAGGGAAAAAGCAAGATCTGGCAATGCCGGGGACTATGTTCCCGGGGATATAGTGTGCTGGAACCTGGGTGGGGCAGTTACCCATATTGGGATCATTGCAAACAGCAGGTCGCCCGATGGATCACGCCCCATGGTGGTGCATAACATAGGAAGAGGGCAGGTGCTTGAGGACTGTTTGTTTGATTATCGGATCATTGGTCACTATATTTATCAAGGCAAATAAGCGAATATGACAAAAAGGACCATTTATCAGGTAGATGCATTTGCCCTGGAGGTATTTCAGGGCAATCCTGCTGCAGTCTGCATCCTGGATCGTTGGCCGGATGAGGCTATAATGCAAAAAATTGCCAATGAAAACAATCTCTCTGAAACTGCTTTTGCGGTCCTTGCAGAGGACTGTTATGAGATCAGGTGGTTTACCCCCGAGATGGAGGTGGAGTTATGTGGACATGCCACCCTGGCCACGGCACATGTACTTTTTAATTACCTGGAATTTCCGGGTGACGAGATTTGTTTTAATACACTCTTCAGCGGGAGGTTAAATGTGAAGCGCAGCGGGGATTTGCTGACTCTCGATTTCCCGGCAGATACACTGGAGGAGATGGTGGTTCCTGAATTGATTGTTACAGCGCTGATGATCCCTCCTTTGAAAGCATTCAGGGGAAAAACCGATTTTCTATTTGTGTTTGCCAGTGAATCTGAGATCGAAAGTATGGATCCTGATTTCGGCCTGCTGGCCCAGGTGGGTGGAAGGGGAGTTATTGTGACCGCACCCGGGAATGATGTTGACTTTGTTTCGCGGTTTTTTGCTCCACAGACCGGGATCGATGAGGATCCTGTGACCGGTTCGGCCCATACCTCCCTGACTCCTTACTGGTCCAGGGTGCTTGGGAAGAAAAAATTGACAGCCAGGCAGCTCTCATCCAGGGGAGGAGAACTGCATTGTGAAGATAAAGGTGAACGGGTGGAGATATCGGGGCATGCTGTTACCTACATGATAGGTGAAATCAATTTTTAAGCATACATGTCATATGAGATTTTCTGAGGACCGCATTGAGAAACTGACCTGCAGTGATGGCATTCAGCGTGATATCCATATCTGGGAACATGAAGCCCCTAAAGCCATCTTTTTAACCTTGCATGGCTTGATGGATCATGGTGGGAACTATATGAATCCCGGGATTTACCTGAAAGAGCATGGTTTTGCCCTGGTGGCACCTGACCAGCATGGACACGACCGGAAAAGAAAGGCGCATGTTCCGCACTTCGATGTTTTCCTGGATGACCTTCAACTGATGCTGGCCTGGGTAAAGGAGAATTACAAGGGAATACCCATTTTTATCATGGGCCATTCCATGGGCGGTTTAATTGTTACGCACTTTGGAATCAGGCAGTTTAAGGCAGATCCCCTGGTTAAGGGATTTATACTATCAGCTCCAGGCTATGAGAATAGCGTCAAGACCTCAAAACTCCTGATTGCTGTTGCAAAAATTTTGTCAGTAATTGCTCCTGGCATGGTGGTCCCTGTTGAGGATCTGAGGTTGCATGTAACACGGGATGAAGCAGAATACGAACGAATGCGCGATGATGAAAGAGACGGGATCCAGGCAACAAAAATGTCGGCTCGCATGGGTGCTGAGTTTTTAAAGGCGCAGGAATGGGTGCCCGGACATATTGATCGGAATGGAAATATCCCTTGCTGGTCATTGTGCCGGGAGACGATAAGCTTATCAATTCAGGGGTGACCAGGGAACTTCTTTCAAAGATTGATGAAGGACTGGTTACGGAATTATTCTACCCCGAAAACAAGCATGAAAGCTTCAACGAGATAAACAGAAACGAGGTCTTTGCCGCTATTATGGAGTGGTGTGAGCCACAGGATCAAATAAACGAAGATTTGTAATTAAGCGAATTACATCTTAAATTGTATTTGAAACATGTATTATCTAATCGTACGTAACCTGGGTGCTCCGCGGTGCGTCGACCAAAGCGAAGATGATGAGTATGAAGATGGGATGGCGTTCGACTGTACTCCGAACCTCGAATGTAATCCTAAGGAGTTCGTAAAAGAGGTGGAGATCACCTGTATCGAACATCCCGATGATATGATTGTAGCCATGGTATTCAGGGATTAATCTTCCCGGCCAGAAAACATATCTCATGAGAAGATCTATTTTCCTTTTAGCAGGATCCATATTGCTGTTGACGATCACTGCATGTACATCGGTAAAACGGTTTAAATCGGTCGATTATAAAGGAGAGGATAACAGCCTGGTGGATGTGGAGCTGTTTAACGCCAGAATATCTGCCGATCCGGCAGAGCTCAGGGAGAAGAATCTGTGGACACTCAGTGCCAATGCACAGAGCCACCTGGTTCAGATTCTGGACAGAAGGTATCCCGATAACGAGCAATTTATGGGTGCCATGGCCGGTAATTTCGGGACAAACAATGAAGCTCAGCTGGATTTGACCAGGAAGGATCTCAGGATGGTCTTTACCCTCAGCAAGATCCGGGACTATTCTGTATTGAAAGATGCTACGGGGCGCTTCTCTCCGGCCGACCGGATTGAGTATCTGAAATTAAGCCTTGAAATTCCGGAAGACTATAAGCTCAGGTTTTATGAATGGAACCGGTATATTACGGAATACGGGGAGATCGATATAGCCGATGTAAGTTTCTCCAGGAACCTGGATCTGTCCGTAGATGGAAGTCCCGGTGGTACCGATCTGAGTTCGGAAGCCAGCCTGGGGCGAAATGAGAAGCAGGTAGTCAGTAAACGTTACCTGAAGCTGAACGGAAGCATCAGTGATCAGTGCATGGTGATTGAGGCAGAAGGAAACAGGGAGGTGGACCTTACCGGAAATGTCACCGCTGATGTCTCCCTTCTTTTCGATGGCTTTCCGGAAATAGTGATGGTGCCGGTATTTGCTGTATCAGAAGACGGGAACAAAGAATTATCGGCTTTGAATTTTGTGGATATGGTGGTCCCTGCCATGAGCGATGCACCGGATACAATTTTTGCGGACCTGGAGCTCAATTATATCTATCGTCATGTGGCATCCGGATGGAATACCTTTGCGGAGTGGGACGACGGGGTAGAATACTACCAGGGAAGCGTTCAGAAGAAGGTGCCCCTTTTCCTGAAAAAGGATTATCTGCCCGGGCTATTCTGTATTGGGACAGATCAGGGTGGGAGGGATGCATTGAAACTCCATTTAAGCTCTGAAAAAGAGTACCTGCTGCAATTCATGGATCAGCATGATGCCAGCCGTTTCCTGGAATGGCTGAGCAACCCCCAGCCGCGGCCGGCCGATCCTGTCTTTATTGGCAGTAATAAGCTGCTGTACAAAGGGGCACCCATTACTCCGGGAGAAGTACTTGAGAATCAACTGAAGGTTCTGCCGGTCTATTAGACCAGGACTGCTTATTTACCCCCGTACCAGAATCCACGGTTCCAGCTGTGTTCACGAAGCTGCAGCATCTGATCATCGGAAAGATCGGGCAGCTCAGAAACAGAGGTGTTCATAATGGCCTGCTGCTGGTTCCGGATCCCGGGAATTACCGTGGAAACTGCCTCATGGGTGAGCGCAAATTTCAGTGCCAGCTCGGGCATGGTGTAGCCACTCTCCTTAAATTCCTTTTTAATGGCCTCGGTACGCCTGACTCCTCTTTCCAGGCGATCGCCTGCAAAGTAATTGCTTCTGAAGTCGTCCGCCCCGAAGGTTTCGTCGCCCTTATACTTGCCGGTGAGCACCCCTTCGTCGAATGCCACCCTTACAATAATACCTGTGCCTGTTTCCTGTGCCACCGGGAAGAGTTGTGCAGCCGGCTCCTGCTCAAAGATGTTATAGATGACCTGCAAGACATCGACCATCCCGTCGCGCATCAACTGTATTACACAGTTCTGATCGTGCTCGGGTGTGGAAATGCCGATCTGTTTGATTAAGCCTTCCGACTTCATCTTCTGAAGGATCTCAAGAGCTATTGGCTTATCGTTCCAGGCCCGGGTCCAGGTGTGAAGCAGCAGTACGTCCAGGCATTCCACCTGCAGATTTTTCATGCGTTCCTCCACATTCTCACGAAGATATTTTTCAGAATAGCGCTCTTCTATCTTACAATAGGGAGAAGGGGGCCATTTGCCGGGTGCAGGGGGTGTCTTCGTACATACATATACCTTCCCGGATCTCTGCTTCAGGAACTCCCCGATGATTCGCTCCGACTTGCCATTGCCGTATCCGGCAGCTGTATCAATAAAGTTAACTCCTTTCTCCAGTGCAGTTTCAAGAGCTAAGTGGGAATCTATGTCCGATTGATCGCCCCAGCTGCCACCGATGGCCCAGGCTCCGAATCCAATTTCTGAGATCTCCGGACCGCTGCTTCCCAAATTTTCGATATTTCATGATTTCGTTTTGATTAAAACTACTCTATTCTTCTCAAATCTCCAATATGGAATTTTGCTACCTTTAAATCTTTATTTCAAAATTGTATTATGAAAAACTCCGATAATTATTCAAGAAGGAACTTCTTTAAAAGTGCCGGCCTGGGTGCTGCTGCTATAGCCGGCCTGCCCCTGCTGACCCAATCCTGTTCATCAGCTATGGGGAGTGGTAAAATCCACGATTTTTTTGCAGAGGACGATGTGGTCCTTTTCCAGGGCGACTCCATTACCGATGCAGGAAGGAACAAACGTCAGGAACTGCCCAACAACGCCTGGTCCTTTGGGATGGGATATGCCAACCATATCGGCTCCTGGTTGCTGGAGGAGATGCCGGCCAAAAACCTGACCATCTATAACCGGGGAATCAGTGGCAACAAAGTTTATCAACTGGCCGAACGCTGGGAGAAGGATTGTCTTGAATTGAAGCCCAATGTGTTGAGCATACTTATAGGGGTGAATGATTACTGGCATTTCCGGAACGGAGAGTACGATGGAACTCCCGAGATCTATGAAAACGATTTTCGAAAGCTGCTTATGCGGACCAGGGAGGCCCTGCCGGATCTGAAATTGTTGATTTGTCAGCCCTTTATCCTGACCGGCACCAGTGCGGTGGACGAATCGTGGGTGGAGCCTTTCAGTGCTTATCAGGCCTCTGCCAAAAAGATCTCGGATGAATTTGGGGCCATCTGGGTACCCTTCCAGGAGGCATTTGATAGTGCTATCGAGCTGGCAGATCCAACATACTGGGCCGCAGATGGGGTTCACCCTTCGATGGCCGGAGCCCAGTTAATGGCAAAGACCTGGCTTGAGGCAATTCAAAACTCTTAAAGCCTGATAGCTATTCAGGTTTTGTGCAGGGAGATATACTTTACCAACAGAGAAAACAAAGGAAAAGAGATACATACTAGCAGCTGTGTGTCAAGACCGATTATTGGTTCTCCGTGAATTACATTGAAACAGTGGAAGATCAGGAACAGGATGCATCCCAGGAGGAGATGTTGTAAAATCCCGAAAATCCAGAATACTTTTTTGTATTTCATTGCTTTTAGTTTAGGCTGTTATCCTTTTAAGGCCTTTATTACCAAATGTTTATATTTCCTGCTGATGGGGATTTCAGTCTCTCCTACTTCAACAGTGGAGGCCGTAAAGGCAGAGATGTGATTGACAGAGACTATAAATGAGTTATGGGTTCTTATAAACTGGTCATGGGGAAGCAGTTTTTCTATGGTTGACAAACTGCTTCGGGTCATGATCATCTTTTTCCCGGAGCGGACCTGAATATATTCCCCTTTGCTTTCAATGATGCTGATATCTGAAAGAAATACCTTGTGTGTTTTCCTGTTGTCCTGAAGATAGAGGTAGGCCTTTGGCGAGACCGGGGATTCTGTGTTGTGTAAGGCGATGGGATAGCTCAGTGTCTCATAGTATTTTTCGATGGCCTGAAAGAATCTTTCAAAGGAATAAGGTTTTAGCAGGTAATCCAGTACCTGGAGATCAAATCCCTCCGGTGCGAATTCCCTATGCGCAGTTGTGATAATTGTTTTTGGCGGGTGACTGAGGCCTTTTAGAAAATCGATTCCGGATAACTGAGGCATGTTGATGTCCAGAAAGATCAGGTCGACCCGATGCTGTTTCAAAAACGAAAGTGCATCCAGGGCATTCTCATATTCCCCGCTTAGTTCGAAATCATCCAGTTTCCGGATATAGTCTCTGAGAACTTCTCTGGCAATGGGTTCATCTTCTATGATCAGGCACTTGATATTCATGATTTGGAATCTTGATGGATATTCAGACACACTGAAAAAGTAGAATCATCACTTTTGATGCGTAGTCTGTGCTGTTTGGGATAAAGGATTTCAAGCCTCTTTTGCACATTTTCCAGTCCCAGTCCCCCGGTCTCCCGTGGATCTCTTGATGGCTCCAGGTAACGGTTATTCTCAACCTCAAACATAAGATCTTGCGAACTGGATGTTACCCTGATCCTGATCCAGACTTTGTCTTTCTTTTTGCTGGCCCCGTGCTTGAAGCTATTTTCGACGAAAGGAAAAAGCAGTAGAGGTGCAATCCTGATATCAGAATGTTGCAGGTTTTCTTCTTTATCGATCTTGAGCCTTTCTCCGTAACGGAGCTTTTCCAGTTCAATGTAGTTATTTATAAAATCCAGCTCCTTTTGAAGGGGATAGGTAGGCTGAGTACATTCATACAGGACAAAATGGAGCATATCAGATAACATGAGAATACCTGCAGGCGCATGTTCACTTTTCTTTTTAGCCAATCCATAGAGGTTGTTCAGGGTATTAAACAGAAAATGTGCGTTTAACTGACCCTTTAGAGCATCCAGCTCAGCCTGAAGTTTTTGCTTTTCCAACTGGTTCTTTTCTTCCTGTTCCCGGTTTCTTTCTTTAAATAGTTTTATGCTGAAGGCTATGAAAGTGATTAGTCCGGTTTCAAAATAGAAAGGCAGGAGGTTGTAATCCAGGAAGTTCTTAAAATTAATTTCCTCTCCACTAATACGCATGACCAGGAGTCGGGGAAGAGGGGGCTCCAGCAGCAGGATCAGGAAGATAAGAAGCCCGAGCAGGAGGTATCTCTTCTGCTTTAGAAATAGTGGAAGAAAAATATAATTGATGCTGTAAACTACAAGCATGGTGAAGGGGAGCATCACAAGGGAAGAAAGGAAAAGCCATGGATAATTGTTGAATACTGGTCCATAAATAACCAGAAACAGCAGAACAAAGCTTAACCAGAAACCTGCGTGACGAAGAAAGCGCATAACTCAAAGTTAAACGCTTCAGGAATGAGAAAAAAGAAAATCAACCAATAACCGGTTTTATACACTTTTTGACTGCCTGGTTCAGTGTTTCTGCATTAGTATCACTTTTTCTCCCGGCATTTTGTCTTTCACTGCACTGCTCTGCTCGATCAATGATTTTATTGGAAACATAAGCATTTAGTCCATAATCTTGATCGCATGAAATATCTATTCCTAATGCTTGCATTGATTTTGTTCCAGGGTTTCAATGCTTCAATGTTTTCAAGTGAACCGGAAGAGCTCTCTGGTGGCAATCGTGGTCTTATCATAGGATTTGGAGGATCTACCTTTGTAGGGTCTTCATCCTCCGATGAAAATAACAAATTCTTACCCGGAATGATACTTGGTTTTTTCCAGGACTTCAGTATCATACCACAATTTGATCTGGAAACCGGAATTCGTTTCAGCACCAAGGGAAGCAGGCTGGACGTTGTGGGTGACCTCTACCTGCATCAGGTAGTGACTTATCTGGAGGTTCCCATACAGGCTACATGGATGCTTTTTCCTGCTGAGAAAGCTAATCTGTTTCTGGCCGGGGGTATTTTTTTTGGTATAAAACTACTTGCTTTTAATGAAGTGGGGTTTCCGGAGGAAATTAATGGATTCGATATGGGTCTGGACCTGGGAGCGGGAGTGAGATTGAATAAAGTGAGATTCAAGCTCGAGGTTAAACAGGGCTTGCTTTATGTTGACCAGAGCACAACACAACCTATTTATAAAAATTTAAGCCTCTCCTTTGTGGCTGGAATAAGCTTTTGAAACCTTAGAAAAGATACTTATATGAAAAAGATGATTCCCTTTTTAATGGGCCTCTGTCTGAGCACCAGCTTTATCGGCCCCTCTGTCCTGGCCTGCTCTGTATTTACTGCAACCGGAGTGGATAAAGTATATGCAGCCACCAACAAGGACTGGAATAATATACATACAAGAATACGCTTTTATGAGCCCTCTGAAGGAAAGTATGGGAGGGTTTACTTTGGCTACCAGGTATCGGAAGGATTTCAGAATGTGGGTGGGATGAATGAACATGGCTTATGGTACGATGGCGCTTCACTCCCATACAGATCCGATATTTTTAACCATTTTAATAAACCCACCATCAAGGGAGAGCTTTGCGAGAAAGCCCTGGAGGAATGCAGAACGGTGGAGGAAGTAATCCAGTTGTATAAGCATTATTATACCCCTCACTGGCAGGGGCATTCCATGTGGGCCGACCGATGGGGTAACTCGGTAATCATCGAATATGGAGAAAAGGATGTTGTTTTTCTCAAAAAGGAAGACAGATACCAGGTCATGACCAATTACTACCTCTCCGATTCGACCAGTCTGAGATGGTCTCATTGCCATCGATTCAATGCCATCACTGAAGTATTAGAGAATGGGGGAAAGTTAAGCGTGGAACTTATGACCCGGGCGCTTGAACTAAGCCACAAAGAAGGATTGACTCCTACGTTGTTTTCAAATGTATATGATTTGAAAAATGGTGAAATATATATTTATAATTTTCACTATTATGGAGAGTATGTCCGAATAAACCTTGCTGAAGAGCTTCTAAAGGGTGACCAATATATTGATCTACCCGGGCTCTTTTCCGGAATACACCTGAAATCGCCATCCCCCGGTCAGGAGTTAAATGGCGAAGATTTATTTTTTGAGTGGAGTGGGGAAGCTTCAGAATATGAAATTCGTTATTCCCCAGACAAAGAGTTTCATGATTTTAGTTCTGTGAGGGTCCGGAATCCTAATGAAGAAGAAATACTAATGCAAGGTTGCTTGCCCGTATGGATCATAATTTTTGCAGCAGGGATCCTTCACATCGGAAAAAGGCAGCCCCTGGTGATCTTTGTTGGATTGATGTTACTAGCCTCATGCTCAGCCTGTTCAAAGAAGTTTATCTCTCCTGAGCTTCCAGAATCCATGGATTTTACGGTGCAGGTAAAAAACCTGGCTCCGGGAAAAATATACTATTGGAAAGTGCTTGCCCTGGGAGATGATGACATCAACAGTGAAAGCAGCCTGCAGTCCTTTACTACGATGCAATAGCTATTTAGCCAGATCGTACTCCTGTTGTAGTTCAGTGAATATCTCTTTCACGGTGGAGATTTTCTTGATCCTTCCTGCATTGGATCCCACAAAGGCAAATCCATCTTTAAAATTTCCCTTGAATGCTGCAACAAGTGCATCGGAGATGCAGTAGAGGGTGGTCTTTGGGTTGCAGGATTTAATACAGTTGTGCTTGCAGAAAGCTGGTCTTCTCTGTCCATCACCGGCTTCCTGCAGGAAGCGATTGAAAATAGAGCGGCCGGGCATCCCCACAGGGCTCTTGATAATTTGAATATCCTCTTCATTGGCATCTACCACCGCCTGTTTGAATTCTTCCGAGGCATCGCACTCTTCTGTGGCCACAAACCGGGTGCCCAGTTGAACCCCGGTAGCCCCGCGTTTCATGATGCTATGAATATCCTTTCCTGTATAAAAGTCCTCCTGCAGCAATGACGGGTACTATCTTTATTGAATTTCTCTTTGATTTCCTGGGCAACTTTCACTACCTCGGCAACCAGGTTTTCCAGGGTGTTGCTAACTTCCTCCAGTGCATTGGCCTTGAAGCCCAGATGGCCACCTGCTTTTGGACCTTCCACCAC
The DNA here is from genome assembly GCA_963753765.1 of uncultured Bacteroidales bacterium. Lineage (GTDB taxonomy): Bacteria > Bacteroidota > Bacteroidia > Bacteroidales. The sequence continues at coordinate 48,349 of CAVWDQ010000016.1, read as the reverse complement.
AAATGCATCCGGCAGGTAGTTATAATTCTGGTGCCACTTTTGGGTGATAATGCTGGCAGCTCTTCCGGAAGAGACAATGGGAACCAGTTTGGTCTTGCTTCCTTTGGTCAGGTAAGAGGGGAGGTCCAGGGGAAGTCCGGCACCGGAAAAGATGATATCGATTTCTTCTTCAATGGAAGTTTTCACCATGTCAGAAAAATCTGTAAGCACAGCCATAATATTTACACCAAGTACTCCGGAACTCATCTCACGTGCCTTCCGGATTTCCCGCCTGACACCTTCAATATTCCCTTTCTTCCAACCCAGGTTAGTTTGCTATACCGGTTTGTCCGATCCCCACGGTGGAGATGATCCCCACACCACCCATGTTGGCCACTGCAGAAGCCAGTTTAGAAAGTGATATCCCAATACCCATGCCTCCCTGTATGATGGGTACACGTATTTTCAAGTCTCCTATATTCAGCGATTTCATAATTGTGATCTTGATGAACTGACAAAAGTAAACCAATAATCGACCCATATATATTAATAGGGATGAATGAGCATACTTAGGGATGGTTAAGCAATTTGCTTTTATCTTTATACCATGAAGCAAAACTGCAATAAACCCTTTCCAGTTTCTAAATTTCCTTTTTTTTATGGTTGGGTAATACTGGCTGCCGGGACCATCGGGATTCTGATGAGTATACCCGGACAGACCATGGGCGTATCGGTGTTTACCGAAAGCCTGTTGTCTGATCTGCAGATCAATCGCAATAATCTGAGTCTGGCTTACCTGGTGGGAACGCTTGGTTCGGGATTGATTATAACCCGGGCTGGAAACTTTATGATAAGCACGGAGCAAGGGTCATGGCTTTTATTGCGGGAGTGATGCTGGGAGTGATGCTTGTTTACCTGACGCGTATCGATCGCCTGGTAGATTCCCTGTCGGGAGCATCGTGGTTGTCGCCGGCTCTGTTCACCTTTGTTCTTCTGGCCATTGGATTCTGGGGGATCCGCTTCTTTGGTCAGGGACTGCTTACCATGGTTTCAAGGAACATGGTGATGAAGTGGTTCAACCGGCGGAGGGGACTGGCCAATGCAGTACTGGGTATCTTCTCGGCACTGGGATTTTCAGTGGCCCCAAAGATCCTTGATCATTGTCATTCAGCGCCTGGAATGGAGGGGAGCATGGATTTTTCTGGCCATACTGGTTGGAATTGTTTTTGCCCTCTTTGTTCTCTTTATATTCAGGGATAATCCGGAAGCATGCGGATGTAAGGCCGATGGGAAACTGGGAGATGTAAAGAAGGGCCGGAGGCCACCCAGTCTGCCTGATCATGATTTTACCCTGGGCGAAGCCAGAAAAACAATTGCATTCTGGGCCTTCACCCTGGGACTCTCCCTCTCGGCGCTTTATATAAGCGGACTGACCTTTCATGTGGTCTCCGTATTTGAGGCATCCGGACTCACCAGGGAGCAGGGACTGGGTATCTTTATACCCACTTCACTGATTGCCGTGGGGATTCAATTCCTGGGAGGATATGCCAGTGACTATATGCGCTTAAAATACCTCCTGCTGATCTTTGCCCTGGGTATGTCACTTTCTATTGTTGGTCTGACCATGTTGGGAGCAAACCCCCTGGCCTACTGGATGATCATTTGTGGAAACGGGGTGGTCTGGGGACTGTATACTGTTCTGATCGGAGTCACATGGCCCCGCTTTTACGGATTAAAGAACCTGGGGGCCATATCCGGGTTTTCCTTAAGCTGGACCGTAATCGGATCGGCATTGGGGCCCTATATGTTCAGTGTGTCCATGGACCTTACCGGTAGCTACGACCTGGTGGCCTGGATCTGCTTTGGCATCTCAATCCTGTTGATAGCTCTGTCGTTTAAAGCGAATAATCCTGGTGTGCCGGTCTTAAGCGGCGAAGCCTGATCACTGGAGGGCTTATTCGAGCACCACCACTGAAGCAATACCATCGGGGGCCTCGGAGGGCAGGCTTACCTCAACACCACCCACTGCGGGTCCCAATTCAAGTGTGGTGTTTCCATCCAGCAGAGTGGCTTTGGTAAACTCACGATTGCCACTTTCCACCAGCAGCTTTCCGTCGGCCGGCCAGTTAAAAATCAGCGCATATACCACATCCTCCTTCTGGGTGTAACGTCCCCAATCGGGCCGGCTGAACGGGCTGGCCTGGCTTCCGTAGATAGCTTCACCGTTAATCTTCAGCCACCTGCCCATGGACTGTAAGCGTTCCACGCTGGGTGCCGGGATCAGTCCCCCGGCTGTGGGTCCCACATTCAGCAGGAAGTTGCCACCCTTGGACGCAATATCCACAAGGTTATGTATCAGCATGGTATCGGACTTCCAGTTATGATCGAAGTACTTGAAGCCCCAGGTATCATTCATGGTCATGCAGGACTCCCAGTCCTCCCCTTCAATGCCGGTATCGGGAATCTCCTGCTCCGGTGTACCAAAGTCACCGGCAAAATCACCTTCGGCATTCATCCCGGCCATGCCCTGGCGGCCCTTGTCCACCCGGTTATTTACGATCATCTCCGGATCCATCTCCTTAATAAAGTTGTAGAGGTCCTTGCCCATTTCAGTGGTAAAGGCCGGCACCCATTCTCCATCGAACCACATGATCTGGGTGGGGTAGTTGGACATCAGTTCTTTCACCTGCGGTTTCAGGTAGTTTTCGTAATAGAGCGGGAATTCCGGATTGCCAACCGAGTCGCCACGCCATTTGTTATAGTCAGGTTCCCAGATGGCCTGGGCCTGCGGATGATGCCAGTCCATAATGGAATGGTAGAAGCCCAGGGCGATGCCCTGTTTTTGACAGGCTTCTGCCAGCTCTTTCAGGATATCCCGTCCGAAGGGAGTTGCATCTATAATGTCGTAATCGGTCACTTCGGAATCCCAAAGACAAAAGCCATCGTGGTGTTTGGAGGTAATCACGATGTACTTCATCCCGGCATCCCTGGCTATACTGACCCACTGATCCGCATCGAACTCCACGGGATTGAACTGTGGTGCCAAGTTCTCGTACTCCGCAATGGGGATCTGCAGGTGATGCATGATCCATTCCGCGTTCTTGGCCTTGGTGCGTTCGCCCTGGAATTCACCGGCGGGAATGGCATAGAGGCCCCAGTGGATAAACATGCCGAAGCGCGCATCTTTCCACCATTCCATGATGTCGGCCGGAGCGCTTTCATCCTGGTCGGTGGCCTGGGAGGTTTTTGGATTATTGTTACAGGCCACCAGGAAGGCAGCGGCCAGGATTAAAAGGAGAAGTTTTTTCATTGGGGTAGCTTTTAGATTCAGAATCTAAATATACGAACTTTAGGAGTTACCCCATCGCTCAGGCTAGCCTGGCATGGATCTCAGCTAAAACTCATTCCTGATATTCAGGTTTTTCAACCTTCCCCATAAATACAATAGCTCCGCTTGAGTTTTCTTTAATCAGATAGAGAAATGGCCGGTCCACTTTGAAATGGAAAGCTGAACCGCCCCCCTGGGTGCTCAGATTTACCATCTCTACGATGGTGGCAGCGGCTGCTTCGGTGCCTTCTTCCTGCACATCAATAAAGCTTTGATGAATTACCCGTGAGATGTAGATGTTCATGGAGGTGGTAATCTTTGAGAAATCTGCAGTATCGGTAAAGGCATTGCCCAGACCCAGTTCTTTCAGGGGGATATTAAGAAGCTCCTTGAACTTATATTTGAATTTTGGCAGTTCAACGTGGACCCCGGTGTACCTGGAACTCTCAAACCAGCCGTCCCACTTTCCCATATCCAGCTTAGCGGTCAGATCCTCTACACCAGTCCCTGTGGCAGGCAGCATTACGAGCATACTGAAAGCACTGTCTCCGTAAGGCAGATCCACCGCGGTGAAATCTTCATTGCTGGTAAATTGAAAATTCCCTGAGACATTCATGTATTCCACCCGGTGATGGCTTTGATCCGAAAGCAGTGAAGTCACCTTCTTCAGTCTCCGTTTTCTCAAACTCATATTTCCAGGTCGCATTAAAATAGATGGCATTGATCAGGTACATAACAGCACTTGTGGGGATTTCATCCAGCATATCCTGGATTTTATCATTGGTTTTATCCTCAATCCACTGATTGATGACTTCCACCGATGCAGGATCTGAGAAATCAAGTTCTTCCACGGCAGCATCAAAGTAGTCCTGGTTTATTTGAATGAAGTCCGGGATTACCTGAAACCCTTCTTTGTACCAGATGCTGTTGGCCAGTGCGAACTCCACTTTATTGTCCAGATTCAACAACTGATCCATCAGGTCCTTATAGCTTTCATTGACTTCATCCTGCGACAGATCACCAAAATGTAGCACATCATTGAAGGCCTGCAGGGTGGCGCCGTTTGCCCCATTGTAGGTCATGCCCAGCGCATAAGCAACACTCAGGGGAGAGATCATCAGGTTGTCACCAGTCCCCAGCTTACATACCTCTTTGAACAGTTCAAAACCAAAGGCATTGTCCGCTTTGATAATCTCTGCAGACTTTTTGTTGAGAGTTATTTTCGGGGTCTCCTTTTCAATTGGATCTGCTTTCTCGCAGGAAAAGGACAGGAATGCACTTAACAGAATAGTGGCCGATTGCAGGATATACGTTTTCATGAGTTTATGAATTGGTATAAACAGGATGCAATTTTTGCCTGGAAGGTTGGGCGGGTAGAGGAAAGAAATGGGGATTACTTTGAGATTTCTCTTATTGAACTTCAGGTTCGAAGTTTCTGATCACTTCTGAGCTAACCCAATAGATGTTTGGCAGTCCACTTTCTTCATTATATCTGCTGAAAAACAGGTATTTACCATCAGGTGAAATGCTTGGGCAGGATTCATTATAGATTGTATTTACCTCTTTCCCAAGATTAATGGGTTTGGACCATGTTGAATCATTATTCCTGAAGCAAACATAAATATCGCGGTCTCTGGATTTATCGTTTTCTTTCGGAGCATCAACTAACATGAAGTACTTATTTGGATCAATAAATCCATGTAGTCCATATTCATTACCTGCCTCATGAGACTCCGGATATTTGCCTTCATTATATGTGGAATAAAACATTTTTAATTCCGAGAGATTGGTGTAATACATATCCCCATTTATTGCCGTAGTCGGATACAGTACATTATCATTATTTATTGGTGAGTCCAATATTTCGGCCGTACTCCAGCTACTTTCCAATCTTGTAACATACCATATTTTATAACCTCCGGCATTAAAGGCTATGAAGTATATCCGTTCACCATTCATAGTCACATGAGGTTCCATTTCTGAGCTCCTCAGACCCAGGGTAAAGTCAGCTCGCCTGGGCTCACTCCAAAGCCCGTTTTCAATCCTTGAGAAATAGATGCTTGTTCCTTCACCCTTTATATCTGTTGTAAAATATACTTCGTTTAATTCTGGAGTAAAGCTTATTCCATATTCATATCTTCCTTCTACGGAAACAATTCCAGGTGCAAATATTTCCGGACTTAGTCCGGGAGGCTTTTGTCCAAAATAGTTATTCTGGGCTATTGTAGAGTTGAAAGAACATGTGAGCAGTAAAACTGACAGAAAGCCGATTATTGAGGTTTTTAGTTTTATCACAATCTTTTTGATTTTTGAATTGCAAAATTTACCTGTCCTTGCTTCACTGTCTCTGATTGTAAGCAAATTCTTTAAACCAAAAATCCCACTTCACATGGATCTTGTCCAGGAGCGCCTGGGGAATTGGGTGGTAGGTGTTACGCTTATATTTTTTGACTGAGTCCAGGTAGGCTTCCATGCCAGGCCGGACATCCTCAAATCCATTAAGCTGAAGCTCCTTGTATATGGTATCCATAACTTCCATGGGCGTTTTTTCAAGTGCTTCAAATCCAATTTCCACCAGGTTCCCTTTCGGGATTAGTTCTCTTTCTGAAAGGTATTTGCGAAGAATCATTGCATTTTCCTCCAGGATCAGTTGTTCTATCTCGACCTGACTGCAGAATTGGAGATACTGACTGCTAATCATTCGGTTATAGAGTTTTTTAGTAGAACTGAAAACCGTGTACGGATCACGGTGAATGAATATAAACTTAGCATCAGGGAAAAGCTCCAGAAGCTCTTTGACCCGTCCGGTATTGTGTGGATTTTTGAGTAGCAGATCTTTCATTTTGCTATAGTAGGCGATATTCTTCAGAATATACAGATAGTCTTTTTGCCACTCACATTTCTCGTGTTCGCTGATACCCTCAAAAAGATGATATTTATAGAAATACGATCTGTTTTTCGGGAAGAAGAAAGAGTGAATGCTGCTTCGGGTAGACGTTGTACTAAATGCTTGCTCCTCTTCAGCAGGATCGCCCAGGGTCACCTTAACATTATCCTGGGGGCGCCTTCCAGGGACAAATATACTGAGGACCTTATTCAGTTTATCCAGGCTTAAAAGAGAGAAATTGAAGGTAAAGGCCTGGTGGTTATTCAGATATCCAAAATGAGGATCTCTGGCCATCAGATAGTGCAGGTGTGTTGTTCCGGTTCGCCACAAACCCAATATGAACAGAGGCGGATGTCCCTCAAATGAGATCCTCTGGATCTTTTTCGAAAAAAGGAGGTGCTGAAGATGAAACCCAGGTGAAAAAAGTCCTGCTTAAAAACCCAATTCTTCGGGCCCTGGAACGGTAGATCTTTTCTATTTGGTTCTCCCGTTTAAGTTCTCTCCAAACTCTGGGAAGTACGGTGTATAACTGGTGTTCTTTGACTTTAAATTTTCTTCTTCCGGCCATTATGTAAAACTATACATTCTGAGGATCTCTGGCAAAACTCTTCGAATCACCCTCCTCAAGTAAAATAGCTTTCTCGCTATTATTACTCTTTCATTCAGAGCTGACTATGGCAAATATGCTCTTTTCGGATTTTCTACAGGTCACAGACCTGTGACTTTTGTGTGTTTGTGTGACTTTTATTCTTCTTTTACGCAACTGACATATTCTCATATAGCGCTGTTATACAATTAAATACAAAGATATATGAATGTTTATGGATGAACTAAAAAGTCACAAATAACGGAAAACTCACAGATTTGTGACTTCTTGATTTTGCTAAAAGGGGCCCCGGGTTTTGCAGTCTTATTCCAAAAAACTATGCAACTCATAAAAAAGAAATCATCTTATGTTGACTTATGAGGCAGCTTCTTGGATTTACTGGTGGAGGAAAAGGGATTATTTCATGATCCCAGTAGGGAGGACCTGCACAGATTATCAAAACCATTACTCACTCTGTTCGCAATGGCTTTTTATTTGCCCAACCCCTTATGAAAGCAAGCTTTCAACGGGGCTGAACAAATAAAAAAACCCGCTTGCTGCGCAAACGGGTTTTGATAATCTGTGCGGAGGAAGAGGGATTCGAACCCCCGGTACCTTGCGGTACAACGGTTTTCAAGACCGCCGCATTCGACCACTCTGCCATTCCTCCGGTCGCGAAATTAGTAAAAAAATATAATGTGCATATGAATAAGCTGAAGATTGTAGATGTTTTGGAGCGGGGAAGGAAGAAATTGTTAAAATATTTACTTGACTTTAATATATATGAGTATTGACGGACTTTTCAGAGCAAATGGTCGAAAAGCAGGAAAACCTTGCAAATAACCCCTTTGAGGAGAGGTTTTTAGGCATATTATGTTGAAAAACTCAGTATTTGTCCACATTTCAGCGTTTTTTTTTGGGCGGTATCTTGTCAGGGTATGAGAAAAAATTATATTTGTATAGAATTTGGCTAGAAAAGTTAAGAAAACATTTTACTAACCCTTAAATTTCATTTACTATGAACAAAGCAGAATTAATAGATGCTATTGCTTCTGAGTCTAATCTGACTAAGGCAGATGCCAAAAGGGCTCTTGATGCTTTTATTACTACTACTACTGACGCATTAAAGAAAGGTACACGTGTTGCCCTCGTTGGATTTGGATCATTTTCAGTTTCTGAAAGAGGTGCCAGGACAGGACGTAACCCCCAGACTGGTGCAGAGATTAAAATCAGTGCCAAGAAGGTTGTGAAGTTCAAAGCTGGAAGTGAACTCAGTGACGCTGTCAAGTAAAGAATTTTGAACTGTAAGAATTAGGGAGCTATTTGCTCCCTTTTTTTTTGCTTAATTTTGAAATATGGACCAACTGACACTGGATCTGATCGAACATATGTCGGGATGTGTTACTGAAAAAAGGCTGGCACTTTTTAAGCAGGTTCTGGCTGAACGGACCAGGTATATTACAGTATTGCTGGAGGATATATACCAGTCCCAGAATGCCTCTGCAGTTCTGCGTACCAGTGATTGTACCGGAATCCAGGATGTGCATATTGTGGAAGAACGTAATGAATATGAGATTAATCGGGATGTTGCCCTGGGAGCCGACCGGTGGCTCTCTCTTCACTATTATAGCGAGGGACAGGATAATATATACAGGGCCATTAAGAAATTGAAGAAAGAGGGATACCGTATTGTGGCAACCTCTCCTCATAAGGATGGATCTACCCCGGAAAATTTCGATTTGCATAAAGGGAAGGCCGCATTAATGTTTGGTACGGAACTGAACGGACTCACCAACCGGGCCCTTGAGCTTGCCGATGAATATATTCAGATTCCTATGGCAGGATTTACGGAAAGCTATAATATTTCTGTATCTGCAGCTATCACCCTTTATACCCTGAGAAAGCGACTTGAATTATCATCGCTGCAATGGAAGATGGGAGATGTGGAGCAATCTGAGTTGTTACTTAACTGGTTGCGAACCACTATTAAAATGTCCGATCAGATTGAAAATAAGTTTATTCAGAATTATCATTCCGATTTTTAGTCTCCCTATGCATTGGATATCCATAGTTTAATTATCTTTGATTAACAGTGGCTTTCAATAGACAAGCCAATACCTTTGTTAGACTAAAATGTTTTTGTGATGAATTGTATGATTATTGATGATGATACGCTGTCCAGAAGGATAATTGAAGAATTCATTCAAAAAACTGATGGACTTGAGTTGATATCTTCCAGTGGGGACCCGGTAGAAGGCATCAACCTTCTTCAAAAACATGATGATATTCACCTGATTTTTCTTGATATCGAAATGCCCGAGATGACAGGTATTGAACTGCTTCATACATTGAAAAATCCGCCGCAGGTCATCATTGTCTCCTCCAAAGGAAAGTATGCTGTGGACTCCTATGAATATGATGTCACAGACTATCTTTTAAAACCGGTTGATTATGGCCGTTTTTTCAGGGCAGTGACCAAGGCCTTCAAGCGCTTTGAGCTAATGACAGCTGAACAACTGGGTAAAGATGAGATCTTTATCAAGAAGAATGCCACACTGGTGAAGTTAAAGTACGATGATATTCTCTGGGTGGAAGCTCTTGAAAACTATGTGATTTTCAACACTTTCTCGGATAAGTACACCATTCATTTCACCATGAAGGCCATTGAGCAGAAATTGCCTGCCAATAAGTTCACCCGTGTACACCGCTCTTATATTGTAAACACCAGTTGTATCAATGTAATTGAAGATAACTCTGTAATTATTAAAGTAGAAGATGGTGCTAAATCCATTCCCATCGGAAAATCCTACAAAGAGAAACTGATGCGGGATATCAACCTGATCATCAAGTAGTCCATGATTTCCAATCGCCAGTTGTTTCTGCGACACGTGGCGCAGACTTCTGAATCTTCCCTGCAGTTTGAGATCGAAAGAGCCGAAGGGATTTACTTTTATGATACTTCCGGGAAAGCATATGTTGACCTGGTTTCGGGTGTATCCGTGTCAGCCCTGGGCCATGCTCATCCAGTTGTAGTTAAGGCTGTAAAGGATCAGGCAGAACGATATATGCATACGATGGTTTACGGGGAGTTTGTGCAATCTCCCCAGGTAGCCTATGCAGAGTGGCTGGTAAAACGTTTACCCCGGGATCTTGATAATGTTTATTTCGTGAACTCCGGCAGTGAGGCCATTGATGGGGCCATGAAGCTGGCGAAACGGGCCACAGGCAGGAGTGAGATTTTTGCCTTTAATAAGGCCTACCATGGAAGCACCCATGGAGCCATGAGTATTCTTGGTGATTCAAAAGCGCGTTCAGGATACCTGCCTTTATTACCAGGGATCAGGCATATTCGCTTTAATATGGAAGAGGATCTCAATTTAATCCATGATGGAGTGGCTGCCGTAGTTATTGAGCCCATTCAGGCCGAGGCGGGGATTATTGAACCGGCGGGTGACTACCTGGCCAAAGTCCGGCGCAGGTGTAGTGAAGTGGGTGCATTGATGATCCTTGATGAGATTCAGACCGGAATGGGAAGGACTGGAAAGTTGATGGCTTTTGAATATTTTGATTTTCACCCTGATATTCTCTGCCTGGCCAAAAGCTTTGGAGGTGGAATGCCCCTGGGCGCCTTCATAGCTTCAAAGGAACTGATGAGCAAACTGACATTTGATCCACCTCTGGGACATATTACTACTTTCGGGGGACATCCTGTAAGCTGTGCAGCCGGGTTAACAGCTCAGAAGGTCGTTGAAGAGGAGGGATTAATGGAACATGCCCTGGAGATGGAACAGCGCTACCGGGCAGCTTTGAAGCATCCTATGATCCGATGCATACGCGGGAAGGGACTTTTCCTGGCCGTGGTGCTGGAAGAGGGAGTGGATGTGGGTCGCTTTATTGCCAGGGCATTTGAGAACGGTCTGGTTATTGATCAATTTCTTTTTTCGGATGATTCCTTCCGGATTGCTCCACCACTGATTATTTCAAAAGAGGAAGTGGATGAGACCGTCAACCGGATCATGGCTGTCCTGGATAGTATGTCTGTCAGTATTTGTCCACATTTCAGCGTTTTTTTTTGGGCGGTATCTTGTCAGGGTATGAGAAAAAATTATATTTGTATAGAATTTGGCTAGAAAAGTTAAGAAAACATTTTACTAACCCTTAAATTTCATTTACTATGAACAAAGCAGAATTAATAGATGCTATTGCTTCTGAGTCTAATCTGACTAAGGCAGATGCCAAAAGGGCTCTTGATGCTTTTATTACTACTACTACTGACGCATTAAAGAAAGGTACACGTGTTGCCCTCGTTGGATTTGGATCATTTTCAGTTTCTGAAAGAGGTGCCAGGACAGGACGTAACCCCCAGACTGGTGCAGAGATTAAAATCAGTGCCAAGAAGGTTGTGAAGTTCAAAGCTGGAAGTGAACTCAGTGACGCTGTCAAGTAAAGAATTTTGAACTGTAAGAATTAGGGAGCTATTTGCTCCCTTTTTTTTTGCTTAATTTTGAAATATGGACCAACTGACACTGGATCTGATCGAACATATGTCGGGATGTGTTACTGAAAAAAGGCTGGCACTTTTTAAGCAGGTTCTGGCTGAACGGACCAGGTATATTACAGTATTGCTGGAGGATATATACCAGTCCCAGAATGCCTCTGCAGTTCTGCGTACCAGTGATTGTACCGGAATCCAGGATGTGCATATTGTGGAAGAACGTAATGAATATGAGATTAATCGGGATGTTGCCCTGGGAGCCGACCGGTGGCTCTCTCTTCACTATTATAGCGAGGGACAGGATAATATATACAGGGCCATTAAGAAATTGAAGAAAGAGGGATACCGTATTGTTGCAACCTCTCCTCATAAGGATGGATCTACCCCGGAAAATTTCGATTTGCATAAAGGGAAGGCCGCATTAATGTTTGGTACGGAACTGAACGGACTCACCAACCGGGCCCTTGAGCTTGCCGATGAATATATTCAGATTCCTATGGCAGGATTTACGGAAAGCTATAATATTTCTGTATCTGCAGCTATCACCCTTTATACCCTGAGAAAGCGACTTGAATTATCATCGCTGCAATGGAAGATGGGAGATGTGGAGCAATCTGAGTTGTTACTTAACTGGTTGCGAACCACTATTAAAATGTCCGATCAGATTGAAAATAAGTTTATTCAGAATTATCATTCCGATTTTTAGTCTCCCTATGCATTGGATATCCATAGATTAATTATCTTTGATTAACAGTGGCTTTCAATAGACAAGCCAATACCTTTGTTAGACTAAAATGTTTTTGTGATGAATTGTATGATTATTGATGATGATACGCTGTCCAGAAGGATAATTGAAGAATTCATTCAAAAAACTGATGGACTTGAGTTGATATCTTCCAGTGGGGACCCGGTAGAAGGCATCAACCTTCTTCAAAAACATGATGATATTCACCTGATTTTTCTTGATATCGAAATGCCCGAGATGACAGGTATTGAACTGCTTCATACATTGAAAAATCCGCCGCAGGTCATCATTGTCTCCTCCAAAGGAAAGTATGCTGTGGACTCCTATGAATATGATGTCACAGACTATCTTTTAAAACCGGTTGATTATGGCCGTTTTTTCAGGGCAGTGACCAAGGCCTTCAAGCGCTTTGAGCTAATGACAGCTGAACAACTGGGTAAAGATGAGATCTTTATCAAGAAGAATGCAACACTGGTGAAGTTAAAGTACGATGATATTCTCTGGGTGGAAGCTCTTGAAAACTATGTGATTTTCAATACTTTTTCAGATAAATACACCATTCATTTCACCATGAAGGCCATTGAGCAGAAATTGCCTGCCAATAAGTTCACCCGTGTACACCGCTCTTACATTGTAAACACCAGTTGTATCAATGTAATTGAAGATAACTCTGTTATTATTAAAGTAGAAGATGGTGCTAAATCCATTCCCATCGGAAAATCCTACAAAGAGAAACTGATGCGGGATATCAACCTGATCATCAAGTAGTCCATGATTTCCAATCGCCAGTTGTTTCTGCGACACGTGGCGCAGACTTCTGAATCTTCCCTGCAGTTTGAGATCGAAAGAGCCGAAGGGATTTACTTTTATGATACTTCCGGGAAAGCATATGTTGACCTGGTTTCGGGTGTATCCGTGTCAGCCCTGGGCCATGCTCATCCAGTTGTAGTTAAGGCTGTAAAGGATCAGGCAGAACGATATATGCATACTATGGTTTACGGGGAGTTTGTGCAATCTCCCCAGGTAGCCTATGCAGAGTGGCTGGTAAAACGTTTACCCCGGGATCTTGATAATGTTTATTTCGTGAACTCCGGCAGTGAGGCCATTGATGGGGCCATGAAGCTTGCGAAACGGGCCACAGGCAGGAGTGAGATTTTCGCCTTTAATAAGGCCTACCATGGAAGCACCCATGGAGCCATGAGTATTCTTGGTGATTCAAAAGCGCGTTCAGGATACCTGCCTTTGTTACCCGGGATCAGGCATATTCGCTTCAATATGGAAGAGGATCTCAATTTAATCCATGATGGAGTGGCTGCCGTAGTTATTGAGCCCATTCAGGCCGAGGCTGGGATTATTGAACCGGCGGGTGACTACCTGGCCAAAGTCCGGAGCAGGTGTAGTGAGGTGGGTGCATTGATGATCCTTGATGAGATTCAGACCGGAATGGGAAGGACTGGAAAGTTAATGGCTTTTGAACATTTTGATTTTCACCCTGATATTCTCTGCCTGGCCAAAAGCTTTGGAGGTGGAATGCCCCTGGGCGCCTTCGTAGCTTCAAAGGAACTGATGAGCAAACTAACATTTGATCCACCTCTTGGACATATTACTACTTTCGGGGGACATCCTGTAAGCTGTGCAGCCGGATTAACAGCTCAGAAGGTTGTTGAAGAGGAGGGATTAATGGAACATGCCCTGGAGATGGAGCAGCGCTACCGGGCAGCTTTGAAGCATCCTTTGATCCGATGCATACGCGGGAAGGGACTTTTCCTCGCCGTGGTGCTGGGAAAGGGAGTAGATGTGGGTCGCTTTATTGCCAGGGCATTTGAGAACGGTCTGGTTATTGATCAATTTCTTTTTTCGGATGATTCCTTCCGGATTGCTCCACCACTGATTATTTCAAAAGAGGAAGTGGATGAGACCGTTAACCGGATCATGGCTGTCCTGGATAGCATGTCTGTACACGATAATTAAGTATTCATCGTTCATAAAGTGATATGACCAGATTTTCCACTGTTTTTCTAATTCTTTTTTTCCCTCTTGCTCTTTGGGCACAGGATGCGGATTACCTGGAATTTGTTAAAGCAGAAAACAGGCTGCAGAACCTGTTTAATCAACTTTATTCCGACAGCCTGTCAGATAGGGAGGCTATCCTGGATACGCTCCAGATAGAAATGACACAGGCCCTTGGCAAAGAGGGTTCCATGGACTTCCCCTGGATGCGCCTGGATAAGATTGGGATTATCACCTCCGAGGACAAATTGATCCGGATTTTTACCTGGCATGTTGCAGATGATATGGACCATTACCGCTATTTCGGAGTTATCCAGATAGCTATGAAGAGGGAAAAAACCAGGGTTATTCCTCTGAGGGATAACGGCATACCCCAGCGAGGGCTGTTGAAGTTTGATCAAAGTACGGAGAACTGGTGCGGCAAGCTCTATTACCAGGTGTTGACCAATGTGTATAAGCGGAAGACATATTATACGCTCCTGGGCATGGATTTTAATAATTCACGATCCACCATCAAGAGCGTGGAGGTCATGGCTCTTCAGCGAGGCAATCTTTATTTTGTCCCTTCTCTTTTTACTAAGAATCGGGATTTTGTAGATCGCGTTGTTCTGGAGTATTCCAGCCAGGTGGCCATGTCGGTCCGCTACGATCCCGGGACAGATATGATTACCTATGATCACCTGGTTCCCCTTCATCCCATTTATGAAAATAACTATGAGTTTTACGGCCCCGATGGATCATTTGACGGCCTGGAATTTTCAGGAGGGGTCTGGAACTACCGCGACGATATCGATGCAAGGAACATAGACTGACATTCCGTCAGTTAAGAGCTCTTGGCATATCATTTGACACATTCGTGATCAGATGTAAAACCTAAAATAGTTGAATGATGCAGAAAGGTAAGATAAATGTTACCACAGAGAACATTTTCCCCATTATTAAGAAATTTCTATACTCGGATCATGAGATATTCCTTCGGGAACTGATTTCCAACGCAGTTGATGCCACACAAAAGCTGAAAACACTGGCTTCTGTGGGCGATTATAAAGGCGAACTTGGCGACCTCACCATCCGTGTCGATGTAAATAAGAAAAAGAAGACCATTACTGTTTCGGATGCAGGGATCGGGATGACTGCTGAAGAGGTAGAAAAGTATATAAACCAGATCGCTTTTTCCAGTGCGGAAGATTTTATGGAGAAGTATAAGAATGAAAGCAATGCCATTATCGGACATTTTGGCCTTGGATTCTATTCTTCTTTCATGGTGTCGGATAAGGTGGAAATTGATACCCTGTCCTGGCAGGATGCTGCCAAAGGCGTAAGCTGGAGTTGCGATGGCAGCCCGGAGTACAGTCTTGGTGAGAATGACAGGAAAGCGCGGGGTACCTCCATTACATTGCATATCGATTCTGATAGCACAGAATTCCTGGAGGAGACAAAGATCAGCGAATTGCTTCAAAAGTATTGCAAGTTTCTCCCTGTTGAGATCGCTTTTGGAAAAGAGAAAGAGTGGAAGGATGGTAAAGAAGTGGAGCTGGATAAAGACAAAATCATTAATGAAACCAAGCCACTCTGGACCCTGCCACCAGCAGAGGTGAAAGATGAGGATTACGCAGAATTTTACCGCAATCTTTACCCGGTAGGGGATGAACCCCTGTTCAATATTCATTTGAATGTTGATTATCCTTTTACCCTGACCGGGATTCTCTATTTCCCGCGGATCAAGAATAACATTGAGATACAAAAGAATAAAATACAGCTTTACAGCAACCAGGTATTTGTGACCGATTCGGTTGAGGGTATTGTACCCGAATTCCTGACCCTTTTACACGGGGTGCTGGATTCGCCCGATATTCCTTTAAATGTATCGAGGAGTTATCTGCAGAGCGACTCCAATGTAAAGAAGATCTCATCGCACATTACCAAAAAGGTGGCCGACAGGCTGGAGGAGATCTTTAAGAATGACCGGGAGCAGTTTGAGCAAAAGTGGGACGATCTGAAACTCTTTATCGAATACGGTATGTTATCGGATGAGAAGTTTAGCGACCGTGCCGAGAAGTTTGCTCTGATGAAAAATGTGGATGGCAAATATTTCACATTGAAGGAGTATGAGGAGTTGATTAAAGAGAATCAGACCGACAAGAACAAAACACTTGTTTACCTCTATGCCACCGAAAAGGATGAGCAGTTCAGTTATATAGAGGCTGCCAAAGCCAAGGGTTATGATGTGTTGCTGATGGATGGTCAGCTCGATACTCATTTCCTGAATCACATGGAAACCAAGCTGAAGGAATCCAGGTTTGCAAGGGTGGATTCAGAGATTGCTGATAAACTCATTGAGAAAGATGAAACCAGGGAGTCCAAACTGAATTCCCAGCAGGAGTCTGACCTGACCCCCGTATTCCAGGCGCACCTGCCGGGAAATGAGATGAATTACTTTGTTAGCTACGAATCGCTATCTGAAGAGGATAATCCGGTTTTTATAACACAGAGCGAGTTCATGCGTCGTATGAAGGATATGCAGGAGATGAGCGGACAGGCTTCCATGTACGGGAATTTTCCCGACTCCTATAACCTGGTTGTGAATGCCAACCACCCGCTGGTGGGTAAGATTGTGGAGCAGACCGAGAAGAAGCTGGGCAAGAAGCTGGAGGAACTCAGGGCCGAGAAGAGTGGATTATCAGAGGAACAGCAATTGCTGGAGAAGGCCAAGGAGGGTAAGAAGGAAGAAGAAGTGCCCCAGAGCGAGAAGGATCAGATGGAAGCGGTCAATAAGAAGCTGGGTGAGCTTGAAGATAAGCGCATCGAGATGCTGAAAAAGCACGGGAAGAGCCAAAAGATTGTGAAGCAACTGATCGACCTGGCACTGCTGGCCAACAACCAGTTGAAAGGTGAAGATCTGGCTGCCTTTGTAAAAAGGAGCGTGGATCTGATAAAGTAATCTGACGAGCCAGCATATATCTGGTTTGTTCTGGAGGATAGATTATAACCTCCTGTTGGGTAGTCTGAAACGCCCGGCAGGAGGTTTTTTATTGAAGGGATTTCCAGTTTTTAAAGTGTTAGCCAGGCATTAAGTTGGAATCATTCTAAATAGCGCTATCTTTATGCGAAACAAACTAAACAACATCATCCTCCCTTACATGAGAAAAATTAAAGTCAGCCTGCTATTGTTGGCTGGATTTTCAGTGCTTGCATATGGACAGAATGAATCCGCAGGAAACCATTTAATAAAAGCAAATAGTATATCGCTGAATTTGGAAGGGGCGACGGCATGGCCCATTGGTTTCTCCTACGGCCAGATGTTGTCGAACAGATTGTCGTTTGAGTTGGGTGTCGGCATTATGTCTGCAGGGGCAAGACTTGATGTTTACCTCACCAACCCAAGCTTGCATAGGTTCAATGTTTATACCGGATTGTCCGGAGCAGTCACTTATGATGCATACCCGATGATTTACCTGCCGGTTGGGGTAACTTATTTTGGCAAAAAGAATTTTCAGTATAGCATCGATGGTGGTGTGTTGTGGTCCGAAGGAGTTGGTTCTTTGAGTGTTGATCAGAATATTTCGCCGTGGTTCGGACTTAAGGTAGGCTATCGCTTCGGAGAGGATTTTGAGGTTGTGAAAGAAGCAGAAAAAGTTTCCGTGAAGAACATCATCAGTTTGCAGTTGGGATGGTATGATGTGATGGTCGGGGCAGTTTATGAAAGATTGATAAATCCAAATTGGGGGATTGAAGCGGGACTGGGCTTTCTGGGAGTATCAGCAGGAACGAAATTCTATTTCCCCGCAATATCCAAGGGTCATGTGAGTTTCCATCTGGGTGCTTCAGAATCCTGGGGATTTGATTTCTGGAATGGGTCCTCCGGAATGAAAACCTACATTCCCCTGGGAGTTAATCTTTTGACCAAAAAGAATTTCAGGTATAGCCTGGATGCCGGGCCACAGATCTGGCACCAGGAAAACAATGAAGTTCTGCTTTCTTTATCAATCAGAATAGGGAAAGCATTTTAGAAGAACAGTGTTTTAACCTCCTGTTTCAGGTAGTCGATGGCTGTCTGCGATGGAGGGTTATTTAATTCTGTAAGGCGTTCAAGGATCAGTTTGCCCAGGGTGGTTCCTGAAGCATCTGGCTTCACTTCTTTTGCAGTCTCATTGATCAGGTTGATTATATGATTCTTGGCGGCCTTCATTTTTTCCCATGCCTCTGTACTTATATAGGTCTGCTGGGCAATGTTGTGCTCGAATTCTGAGGTGATGTTGCCAAGGAGCTCCTGCTGAAGCTGTCTTGCGCTGTAATCTGAACGGCTGGCGCGCATAACCATGCTCTCGGGCGAAATACGTTCCAGCAGCAGGATACTGCGTTCGTAGGCCTGTAGCCTGACCGGCAGAATATCATCACTTAAGTGCATATTAAATTCACTTTTGCGCCTGCGGTCCTCATTGCGGGACCAGGTCCTGAGCATGACCAGGACAGTGAGAAAAACGATCAGCGCGGGCACTGTGTACTTAAGGATTTCAAGCAATACTTCCATGTTGATTATTTTTTGAAACTTGATCTATGCAATATTAACGCAAATTATCACGAAAAGCGTACTTTTAGACATTGAAATCCTATTGAACACCTTTTAAAATATTTACCTATGGAACAACTTTCAGCAAGAATCAATTCCCTTTCCCCATCAGCCACCATCGCCATGAATCAAAAAGGGCGTGAATTGAAGGAAAAAGGGGTCGACGTGATCAACCTCAGTGTGGGAGAACCCGATTTTATGACTCCCGAGCATATCAGGGAGGCGGCCAAAAAAGCCATTGATGGCCCCTGGCACCATTATGCTCCCGTGGCAGGCTATCCGGATTTGCTGAAAGCCATTGTTGAAAAATTCAAACGGGAAAACAACCTGGATTATAAGCCCTCCAATATCATGGTAAGTGTGGGTGCCAAGCACTCTCTGGCCAATGTGATGCTGTGCCTGATCGATAAGGGTGAAGAGGTGATTGTTCCTGCGCCCTACTGGGTGAGTTATGCCGAGCAGGTGAAGCTTGCCGAGGGAGTGAATGTATTCATTGATACCACGGTTGAGGATGAGTTTAAGATCTCCCCTCAGCAGCTGGAAGATGCCATAAGCCCAAAGACCAAAGCATTGTTACTTTGCTCTCCTTCCAATCCAACCGGAAGTGTTTATACAAGGGATGAGCTTGCAGGACTGGCTGCAGTGATTGCCAAACATCCGGGCATCTATGTGATTGCCGATGAGATTTATGAACATATTAATTTCGTAGGAGGACACGAATCCATTGCCCAGTTCGATGAGATCAAGGATCGCTGTATTATTGTCAACGGCGTTTCCAAGGGATATGCCATGACAGGTTGGAGAATCGGCTATATGGCCGGACCCGAATGGTTGATAAAGGCCTGTGGAAAATTGCAGGGACAGATGACCTCCGGAGCCACATCCATTGCCATGCGTGCTTCTCTCGAAGCCCTTGAGGGTGACCAGAGTTGTGTGACCGAGATGCGTGATGCTTTCCTGCGACGCCGCGATCTGATCCTGGGACATGTAAACAGCATTGAGGGTGTCAAGTGTACCACCCCCGGGGGAGCATTTTATGTTTTCCCCGATCTGAGCGCCTATATCGGGAAATCGGTAGACGGAAGGAAAATAGAGAATGATATGGACCTCTGTATCTACCTTTTGGAGGTTGGCCATATAGCAACGGTACCCGGATCGGCTTTTGGTGCCGATGGCTGTGTTCGTATCAGCTACGCCAACTCGGATGAGAATCTGGAGAAGGCCATGCAGCGACTGAAGAAGGCCCTGGCAGCACTAAAGTAAGGTCTCAGGATATTCTGTCGGCACTTAAATTAGCTCCACTGAGCTCGCAAGCTCGGTTCTTTGTTCCAAATAATTATAGGTGCCTCCTGAATACCCTTTCAACCTTGAATATAATTCTGACAGGATTCTTCAGAAAAGAATAGAGAACCGCTTCGGGAAACCGGGGCGGTTTTATTCTATATCCCTGTTGATGTATTGACTGTAGTCCTTTACCATCTTCTTGTACCTCTTTTCGAAGTGGGGTGAGTCGATCAGGAAGTCAGCCGTGGAACGATTGGAGGCAGTAGGTACATTGTAGAGTACGGATATCCTGAGCAGAGCCTTCACATCCACATCATGAGGTTGCGCTGACATAGGATCCCAGAAAAATACCAGGATATCGATTTTTCCTTCTGAAACCAGTGCCGCCAGTTGCATATCGCCACCCAGGGGGCCGGACTTAAGTTTCTGAAGCGATTGGGCCGATTCCCCTTTTTTCAACAGGGTTTCCTCCACCAATTTTCCGGTGGTTCCCGTGCATACGAGGTGGTGTTTCGCCAGCTTGTCAGCATTATATGAGACCCACTCCATCAGGTCTGCTTTCCGGTTATCGTGTGCCACCAGGGCCACGTTCTTGACTTTATCCATGGCGCAAAGATAGCTCCGGTTGCTGATTTCTGTTACATTTGTATGCAAAGTAATAGTTAAGTTATGGCGAAGTTTGAAAGAAGGCGGACCAGGCGTGTGGGTAAAGCCGTGAGGATATCCATGCTGGTGGTATTTCTTGGTCTGGTCATCATGGTACTGGTTGTATTTAAGCTCTACTCCAGGGTTTTTGTGCCCAATGTGAAGTTGGAAACTGCACATGAGATCTTCTATATCCCCAGTGGATCCGATTTCAGCTATGTGGCTGATGGATTGGAGGAGATGGGGATCTTAGAGAACGCAAAATCATTCGAGTGGGTGGCAGCAAAGAAAGGCTATGATCAAAATGTAAAACCGGGGAGGTACAAGATTCGTAATGGACTCAGCAATAATGAGCTGGTTAATATGTTTCGTTCCGGCAACCAGGACCCTGTGATGGTGGTTTTCAATAATGTACGTAATCCTTAAATGATCTTTCAGGTAAAGTGGCTCCTTACCTGGAGACCGATTCTGCTCAGCTTGCCACTTATCTATCAAATAGTGAATTGCCCTCGAAATATGGTTTTGAGGCTGCCACTTTTACATCCATGTTTATCCCGGAGACCTATGAGTTTTTCTGGACCACTTCACCTGAGGCCTTTGCGGACCGGATGAAGCAGGAGCATGAAAAGTTCTGGGACGGGGAAAGGGACCGGAAAGCGAAGAGGCTGGAAATGACAAGAGAAGAGGTGGTTACCCTGGCGTCCATTGTGGATGAGGAGACCCTCTATGATGACGAGAACAGCCGTGTGGCTGGATTATATTTAAACCGCATTGAACAGGGAATTCCCCTTCAGGCCGATCCCACTCTGAAATTTGCACTGGGTGATTTCTCCAGGCAAAGGATCCTTAATGAGGACAAAGAGATCGATTCGCCTTATAATACCTATAAATTCAAGGGACTTCCTCCCGGACCCATCTCCATTCCATCGGTTTCGGCCATCGATGGCGTACTTGATTATGAAAAGCACCGCTATCTGTATATGTGCGCCAAAGCTGACTTCAGTGGCTACCATGCATTTGCCCGGGACTATAACCAGCACCTGAAAAATGCAAGGGCATACCAGAGAGAACTGAATAAGCGGAGAATTTATAAGTAGGAGGAAATATTCTATATCACCTTTACCTCACGTTCGAGGCTTATTCCAAATTGCTGATCAACATCTTGCAGGATATTTTCTGAGAAATCGAAGATCTCCTGGCCGGTGGCACCTCCGTAGTTGACAATCACCAGTGGCTGTGTGGGCCAGGTACCCACCTTGCCGATTTGCTTGCCTTTCCATCCGGCTTTTTCAATGAGCCATGCTGCCGGAATCTTCATCTGGTTGCCCCCATCGGGGTAGAAGGGAACCCCCGGGTATTCCACACGGATACAGTTAAATATGGTCCGGTCCACCATGGGATTTTTAAAGAAGCTCCCCGCATTGCCATGCCTGGAAGGGTCTGGTAGCTTTGAGTTTCTGATATTAATAATCACCTGCCGTAAATCCATGGACGAGCTTCCCTTTGCCTTCCTGAACTCATCTTTTACATTCCCGTAGTCCAGATGAAGCTCAGGTTTTTTGCTCAGGCGAAAAGCCACATGGGTAATAATATACCTCCCCGGGGCTTCCCCTTTGAAGATGCTGTCGCGATATCCGAAACCACAGGCCTTATGGTCAAGTTTTACCAGGTGCTTCTCTTGGAGGTCCCACGCTTCGAGCCATTCAAAGCGGTCCTTGAGCTCCACACCATATGCCCCGATATTCTGAACAGGCGATGATCCCACCGATCCTGGGATAAGGCTCAGATTTTCCAGTCCATACCATCCCTGTTTAATGGAGTACTCAACCCAGTGGTCCCAGTTTTCAGCGGCCCCCACTTTTACCACCAGCTCATCAGCACTTTCCTCCAGCAGCTCAATCCCTTTCATGCCGGGTTGTATAACAAGTCCGTCGAAATTATTCCGGAAAAGGATGTTGCTGCCTTCACCCAGAACCAGGAAGGGCATCCGGTGCAGGTCATTGTCCTCTAACAGCTCGCTAAGGGTCTTTGCATCCTCCGGTCTGGCGTAGCGCTTAGCCCTGGTTTCCAAACCAAAAGTATTGAACTCCTTAAGGGGACTATCTTGATGTACATGGATCATTATGGTAAATATAGTAAGCTTTTTCTATCTTTAAGATTCTAATTATCAATCTTGAAGAGAGCCTACATATCAGTCATTAATGACCTGGCTACAGATCAACGGGTCGGTCGGGTGGCGAAACTCCTTGCAGAGAATAATTTTGATGTGACCTGTATTGGACGGAGATTGAAAAAGAGTCCTTCCCTGAAGAACAAGGCTATTAAATACAGGCGTTACAGGATGCTCTTTACCGGGGGGGCCCTCTTTTATGCCTGTTTTAACCTGAGATTGCTCACAACTCTGTTATTTACTAAAAGGCCGGCGATCTTGATTTCCAATGACCTGGATACGCTGCCGGCCAATTTCATTGCAAGCAGGATCAGAAAGGTTCCATTGATCTATGATAGTCATGAACTGTTTACCCAGGTCCCTGAGCTGATTCACAGGAAAACTGTTCAATCGGTCTGGAAGGGATTTGAAAGTTGGTTGCTGCCAAAGCTCCGGCATGCAGTAACTGTAAATTATTCCATCGCGACCATTTACCGCAGACTCTATGGTACCCGCTTCAGGGTAGTACGGAATGTTCCTGAAAAGCTTGAGTTCACTCCCCGTGAGACAGGGGATGTTCGGAAGCAGACGATAATCTACCAGGGTGCACTGAATGTGGGGAGAGGACTGGAGTTGATGATAGATGCCATGCAATACCTGGAGAATGTCAGCTTTGTGGTAGTAGGATGCGGAGATATAGAAAAAGAACTCTTATTGCGGGTGGATCAGAAAGGGCTGGGCAATCGGATTGAGTTCAAGGGAAGGATGATGCCCGAGGAAATTGTTCCGCTTACCCGATCGGCCGATCTGGGGATTTCCCTGGAGGAGGACCTGGGACTGAATTACCGATATTCCTTGCCCAATAAGTTATTTGATTATATCCAGTGCCGGGTTCCCGTACTTTGCTCGGCACTTCCTGAAATGAGCAGAATTGTGGACTCATACGGGATCGGCATTTCGACCAAAGAGCGTGACCCTGAAAAGCTTGCAGGTATTGTCAGGTATATGTTGAAGGAACGTTCCGGGGGAGCCTGGATGGAGGCACTTGAAAAAGCGGCCCTCGAACTATGCTGGGAAAATGAGTCGGCGATCTACCTTGAGCTTCTGAAGGACTGCGGGGTCCTGGACTGAAAGCCATAACAAAACCTGCAGTTTTCCGTTATAATCTCATATCTTAGAATCCCATGAAAATAAAATCCAATATCTTTTTTTTACTTCTGGTGGCCCTTCCGCTTACCCTGAATGCTCAGGTTGAATTCATAGAAGTCGAAACCCGTGAGCAGATGAATGCTGCACAGAAAAAAGCTTCGGACCAGATGTTGATGCTCTTCGTAGATGTTTATGCCACCTGGTGCGGGCCCTGTAAAATGATGGACAGTGAGGTTTATACGGACCCTTCGGTTGCTGATTATATGAATTCACATTATGTGAGTGTCCGATTGGACGGAGAGTCGGATTATGGCCGGAACTATGTTGCTGAGCAACAATTGGAGGGTTACCCCACAATGTTCATATTCAGCGATGAAGGTGAACGAGTAAGCAAAGTTGTTGGTTACACACCTCCAGATGAGCTGATAGCTACGCTCACATCTGTTTCCGAAGGATTTAATAAGGTGAAGAATTACAGGGCCAGATACCAGAACGGTAGCCTGGATCCCGAGGGCTTTGCCGATTACATCGCTGTGGTTCGCGATATGGGGAACCAGGAAGAGGCAGAACGATTGGCTTCAGAATACATGGAGCAGGTGATGGTATCAAAGTCGAAACCTACTGATAACGATATCAGGGTAGTGGCTTTTTACATGGATCTGGATGATACATGGTGGGAGGAATTCTCTTCCGATCCTGAACGCTTGAGAAGGTTGCTGGGAGAGGACTATATGCTGGCTATGGAAATGATTTACAACAATACCCTGGTAAAGGCGGTGGATACTGAACGCGTCGACCTGATCAGCAAAATGGCCAAAGAACTGACTCCCCTGGTAGAGGAGGAGACTATGGCCTGGGATCTGAGATCACTACCCTTTATCCAGTTCTATTACTACAGCGACCTTACAGATGAATTGATCTCTTATGTTGATCAGCGCTTTGCCACGGACCGCAAGGGCGATCATAGGTGGCTGTATAGTGCTGCTTCACAGATTACGGATATGGATCAGCAATACCGAACAGAAGTTTTGCTGAAAAAAGAGCTTGAGTGGTATACCACATGTATCGAACTGGAAGCGCATTTTGATTATTATTTCTACAAGGGAATGGTACTTATATTCCTTAATGAGAGGGATCGTGCAAAGGAATCTTTTCAAAGTGCCGAATTGTTGGCTTCCACACAGGAGCAACAGGAGATGGTAGCACAGGTTATGGGCTATATTAATGGCCAGTAAGCACTTCTTTTGTGATTGTGGATGGGAACAGTTACTTTTGGGTTCTTAATTTATAAACTGTCTCCTTATGAAGTCTGTTTTAAGCATACCCGTGATATTCATTCTTGTTTTCCTGGTATCCTGTTCGGGAGGATCAAACGATCTTAAGCGCAGTGGATTAAAGGGAAAAGTGAAGGCAACCAATGAATTCCAGTGCGAAGCAACCTATGTGAATGAGCAGTGGGTTGCCGATGTAGAGTGTGCCGATGCGTACCGGGTGGTAGAGTATGATCCCGATGGTAATTACATCCAGGCCTATAGCATGGCTGAGTGTGGAGATACCACCAGTCTGTCTACTGCAAAACGCGAAAACGGAGAGGTGGTTGAGGAGTTATATTATAACAGGATAAATATGACCCCGAAACATTCAAAGATGGTACTTGTATCCCGAACTGTCATGGACAGGGTTTCGGCCGATCAGGTCAATTTCGAAGTGTGGCAGAATGAGCAGCTTCGTTATGAAGGTGCCACTTATTACGATTCCAAGGGACGGATTACAAAACAGGTTCAGGTTGTAAATAACAGGGAAGTAATCGTACACCATGTATATGAGAAAAACCTGCTGGTAGAGATGTGGCAGGAGGAACTGGATGGTTCCCGATCTGCCACCCAGTTATATGAATACAGGGATTTCGACGAGCAGGGAAACTGGACCCTTCGATTGGTCTACCCGGGTGAGGAAAAGATCACTCCCGAACTGGCTATAACACGCCTGGTTGAATATTATTAGCAGCTTCTAGATATCCAGAAGGAACTGCTCAGGCGCCTGATCGCCAAAGATCAGACCTACCGGCTCTTCCAGCAATTCTTTTACGGTTTTCAGGAAACTAACAGAATCCTTTCCGTCAATAACCCGGTGATCGTAACTCAATGCAATATACATCATGGGCCTGATCTCCACCTTTCCATTTATGGCAACAGGCCTTTCCAGAATGTTGTGCATGCCCAGGATAGCTGACTGGGGAGGATTCAGGATGGGGGTGGAAAGCATGGATCCATAGATGCCACCGTTTGAAATGGTAAAGGTGCCACCACTCATCTCCTCAATGCTGAGTCTTGCTTTTCGGGCACGGGTAGCCAGATCGGCAATTTGTTGCTCCAGTTCTGCCAGGCTCATGGCCTCTGCATTTCTGATCACCGGCACCATCAATCCCTTATCTGTCTGCACTGCAATACCAATATCAGCGTAGGCCGGTGATACTACCTCCTCTCCATCCAGGTAAGAGTTGACTGCAGGGAACTGCCGCAGCGCTTCGCATACAGCCTTTGTAAAGAAGGACATAAAGCCAAGCTTTATGCCATGTTTCTCCACAAACTGGTCCTGGTATTTTTTCCTGATAGCCATAATGGCACTCATATCTGCCTCATTAAAGGTGGTGAGCATGGCTGTCTCATTCTTAACGGCCACCAGTCTTTCTGAAATCTTTTTTCTGAGCTGGCTGATCTTCTTACGCTCTTCCTCCC
Source organism: uncultured Bacteroidales bacterium (assembly GCA_963753765.1). Lineage (GTDB taxonomy): Bacteria > Bacteroidota > Bacteroidia > Bacteroidales. The sequence continues at coordinate 21,784 of CAVWDQ010000016.1, read as the reverse complement.
TTGATCCAGCTACTTTTCTTTCAGGGACTCTTTCTCCCGACCTGTTTTGCAATACCTGCTTCACATCTCCTGCACTGATTTTTCTCAGTCCATTGAGAATGTCATCTACCGAAAGCCCCTCTTTTTCCATCATCTGTTTGGCCACTGGGGTTGCTTTGATAGCCGACTCTTCCGGTACTGCCTTCTTTGCAGGCGCTGTCTTTTCTTCAATAACTTTTTTCTCCTTCTCTGGCTCCCCGGGAGTCTCTGAAGGGCCATCGGGGACTGCCACACTGGTATCTATGGAAGCTACCACCACTCCAACCTGCACTGTTTCTCCTTCCTGAACCAGGATTTTCACCTGTCCGGACTCCCCGGCAATCAGAGGGAGGGTTGCTTTCTCCGATTCAATTTCACCAATTTCCTGGTTTTTTGTAACCAGTGCACCGTCCTCCACAAACCAGGATGCCAGTTCTACTTCCGTAATGGATTCTCCGGGACTTGGTATTTTTATATCCAGGGCCATGTTATTAGGTTTTGGGTTTTTCTTTTTCAAAATAGTAATGCTGCTTCAGTATCTCTGTCCGCGAGCTTCCGATCATACACTGCAGGCCACAGTAGATGTTCAGCAGATCGCAGGTACACTCCCGAAATACCTTATCGATAATTTCCTTCTGACTGATTTCATGAAGTTTAAACAGACCGGTAGCCGGACTTCCGGAAGGCTGTCGGGTTACCGGGATCACTTCTGTATCTTTCATGGCATTGCGGATATAATACCAGGCACCCATGTTTTCAGGTTCTTCCTGTACCCAGAGGGTGAGCATGTTGTTCTGGTATTTCTTCAGGATCCGGTCTATCTCTTTTGCAGGGAAAGGAAAGATCTGATCCAGGCGGATCAGGGCGATGTCTTTAGCTCCCAATTTCTGTTTCCGGGCCAGCAGGTCATAATAGATCTTACCGCTGCAAAGTACCACCCGGCGTACCTCATCCACCTCATTATCCATATCATCATAAACAGGCATGAACCTGCCTTTTTCCAGCTCATCCAGTGTGGAGACACATAGTGGGTGGCGCAGCAGGCTTTTTGGGGTAAAGACCACAAGAGGTACCCGGCTATTTTTCTTCATATGATTTCGCAGGGCATGGAAAAGGTTGGCAGGTGTTGTGGGGTTAATGATATGCATGTTATTCCCTGCAGCCAGGCTGAGGAATCTTTCGATTCGCGCACTGGAATGCTCAGGACCCTGTCCTTCGAAGCCATGAGGAAGATAGAGTACCAGTCCGTTCATCACCCCCCATTTCTCTTCTGCACTTGAAATATACTGGTCGAGAATGACCTGTGCCACATTGACAAAGTCGCCAAACTGAGCCTCCCAGATGGTCAGGGTTTGCGGACAGGCCACGGCATATCCATATTCAAAACCAAGTACACCATATTCATTAAGAGGTGAATTATAAATATTAAAGGGGGCCTGTTTCTTATCAATATACTTCAGCGGAAAATATATTTCGGTGGTTTCCTCCATGACCATGCCAGCATGCCGGTGAGAGAAGGTTCCCCGGATGGAATCCTGACCACTGATCCTGACCGGATGATCTTCCAGCAGGAGGGAGCCGTAGGCCAGCAATTCACCCAGTGCCCAGTCCACACGTTTTTCCTTGATCATCGTGGCCCGATCCTCCAAAAGTTTGATGGATTTTTTAAAAAATACCAGGTCTTCCGGCAAGGTATGTAACTGATCGGCAATGCGCTTCAGCGTGCGACCGGGAACTCCTGTTTCTAAGGGCTCTTCAAAATCCTTCTGGGAAGCATATTCCATGCCTTTCCATTCCGCTTCCATAAATTGCTGAATGGTCACTTTTTTCTCCTTTCTTGATGCATCGAGCTGCTTCTCAAGCATGGAGTCATATGCTGTTTCGGCCTGACTTATATCAGCATTGGTAAGCACACCCTGTTCTACCAGCTCTTTGCTATACAGATCCCTGGGGTTGGGATGTCTGGCTATGGCCTTATACAGTGTGGGCTGCGTGAACCTGGGTTCATCTCCTTCATTATGGCCATACTTCCGGTAGGCCAGTATGTCAATAAATACATCGGAATGGAAGAGCTGCCTGTACTCGATGGCCATTCGCATCACATGGATCAATCCCTCTACATCATCTCCATTGACGTGCCAGATGGGGGCCTTTATTACTTTACCCACATCGGTGCAGTAGGTACTGGAACGGCCGTCCCGGTAATTGGTAGTAAAACCAACCTGGTTATTGATGACCAGGTGGATGGTCCCACCGGTCTTGTAGCCTTCCAACTCCGACATCTGAACCACTTCATAAACTACACCCTGACCTGCGATGGCGGCATCTCCATGAATAATGATGGGTACCAGCCTGTTGTTGTCTCCTTCATACATGTGATCGATACGCGCCCTGGAAACACCTTCGATAATGGGAGCTGAAGATTCCAGATGAGAAGGATTGGGGACAATATTCAGAATCACCTCATTACCTTCACTGGTCGCTACTGTATTGCTGTAACCCAGGTGGTATTTCACATCGCCCAGACTGATCCGTTCTTCATAGGATTCGCCTTCAAATTCTTTGAAGATATTCTGTGGCGGTTTTTTCAGCACATTGGCCAGCACATTGAGCCTTCCCCTGTGGGCCATACCTATATTAAACTCCTTCACACCCATAGCCGCTCCCTTTTCAACCAGGTCATTTAAGGCCGGTACCAGGATCTCGGCTCCTTCCAGGGAGAATCGTTTCTGACCTACGAACTTATTATGAATGAATTTTTCGAATCCAACGGCATCAATGAGATCCTGATAAATCCTGAGCTTCTCAACAGGGCTTAATACAGAACGGTTTTTTCCCTTTTCGATGCGCTCGGTAAGCCAGTCTATTTTTTCAGGAATGCGGATAAACATATACTCCGACCCGATGTGTCCGCAATAGGTGAGCTTCAGGTATTCAACGATGTCTCGCAATGGAACTTTCCCAACACCAATTTCCCGTCCGGCATAATAGAGGGTATCCAGCTTGTCGTCTGAAAGTCCGTAATTTTCAAGATCAAGTGTTGGAAAGTATTTTCTACGGGTACGAACCGGATTGGTCTGGGTGAACAGATGCCCCCTTTTCCGGTATCCGTTGATCAGGTTCAGAACCTTGAATTCTTCGTCAAAAGTGAGGGACTCAGATTCGGGGTGACTGTAATCTCTTCTGGCCAGGTCAAAACCCTGGAAAAAGTGGTGCCAGCTGGAATCCACTGATCCTGGATCCTTCCGGTATTTCTGATAGAGTTCCTCAATAGCCTCCGTATCGAGACTCTGCAAAAACGATAGATCGTCCATATGCCGCCGGTACAAATTTTAATAGTAACAACCTGGCCTTGGAATTGTTGCTCACAAAGTGCTGTTATCTTATCTCACTGAAATGTTTCATAAACTGCATCCGTTCAAAAGCAGCCGGATCAGCACCATATAACCGGGATATTTTTCCTCTGAACTGGTCCACAGATTCGAATCTTTTTTCTGTCATCCAATTATCGAGCTTTTTTAGCATACCGTTTATTCGGGCCGGTCCATTTTTATACAGGGTCGATACCACCTGAACAGCAGTAGCTCCGGCAAGCAACATTTTTATCAGATCTTCACCTGTATGAATGCCGGTAGAAGCTGCAAGATTACAGTTTACCCGCTCTGACATAATTGCCATCCAACGAAGGGTTTCATGAAGCTCTTCACTGGTGGAAAACATCTGGGGCGAAGCCAGCTCCATGCTTTCTATATCAATGTTGGGTGCATAGAACCTGTTAAACATCACCAGTCCTGATATGCCGGTTTCAGATAATGCCTTCACAGACAGACCAAGGCGTGTGAAGTATTTACTGATCTTAACGGAAACGGGAATCTTTACAGTTGCCAGTACCTTCTCAATGATCCGGAAATAGGCATCCATAAACTCTTTGTCCTTAAAATCGGCCGGATTCATGAAAATATTGAGTTCAAGAGCATCGGCACCTGCCTCTTCCATCCTTCTGGTAAAATGAGTCCAGTCTTCATCTGAAATGCAATTGATACTTGCAATGATGGGGATGGAGACTGCTTTTTTGGCATCCTGAATCAACTGGAGATATTTTCCCAGGTTGTCCTCACGGACGTGTAAATCCAGGTAGTCAAGAGTTTCCGACAGCCCCGAATAAATCAAGGGGTTTTTTTCGGCCTCTTTCAATTGGTCCTTAAACTCCATCAGGATCTCCTCCTCGAAAAGGGATTTCATCACCACAGCACCTGCTCCCTGGTTCGCCATGGAAATAATGCCATCAAGAGTTCCGGTCAGACCGCTGCTTCCGACAATAATTGGATTCTTCAATTCCAGTCCCAGATAAGATGTTGTCAGGTCCTTCATATTTGGTATGTAAATAATTGACTCAAAGTAAAAGTATAAAAAACAGAACCTGTCTCAACATAATTTTTTTTATTCTTTATAACATGTACCTGACAATTGGCACCGAAAATGATCTTTTTTTCATGTAATATTATGCTCCAAATAGCACCCCGACAAAACAATAGCGTATGAGTAAGATTATTGAGAAGGAGTATTTTTCAGAAGCTGTGGTGAGACTGGTCGTTGAGGCTCCGCATATTGCTAAAAGCAGAAAAGCGGGTCATTTTGTGATTGTGAAGACCGGTGAGAAAGGTGAGCGAATCCCCCTTACCATTGCCGCAGCAGATACTCAAAAGGGGACCATTACTCTTATCATCCAGAAGGTTGGAGTTACCTCTACCAAGATATGTGAGCTTGAGGTAGGGGATGAGATCACCGATGTGGTGGGACCACTGGGGAAAGCAACCCATATTGAAAAAGTTGGAACTGTACTCGCTTCCGGGGGCGGAGTGGGGGTTGCTCCCCTGCTGCCCATAGTTGAGGCATTCAAAGAGGCGGGCAACAGGGTGATTACCGTTCTTGCCGCCAGGCAGAAGGATCTGATCATCCTGGAGGAGCAGATGCGGCAACATTCCGATGAGGTGATTATTATGACCGATGACGGTTCGTATGGGAAAAAGGGATTGGTTACAAACGGCATGGAGGAGGTCATCCTCAGAGAAAAGGTTGATCTGGCGGTCACTGTGGGACCGGCTATTATGATGAAATATGCCACCCTGCTAACAGGAAAATATGACATTCCCACCGTGGCCAGTCTGAACACCCTGATGGTTGACGGCACAGGGATGTGCGGAGCCTGCAGGGTTTCGGTAGGTGGAAAGACCAAATTTGTTTGTGTGGACGGTCCGGAATTCGATGCCCATGAAGTAGATTTTGATGAGATGCTGCTGAGGCTCGACTCTTATAAGCCCTCAGAAGCAGAAGCGTATGAAAGTTACCTGAGTAATCACCCCAAATCGAAGTAAGGCAATGGCTGAAGTTTCAGAATATCTTAAGAGTGAAAGGGAGCAGGAGTGGAGATTGGCCCTTCGGGGACAGATGAAAAATAAAGAAAGGACACAGCTTGAGCGGGTCAGTATGACCGAGCAGGATCCGGAGAAACGAAACAAAGATTTTACGGAGGTTAACTGCGGGCTCTCCGGGGAGGAGGCTCGTATGGAGGCGAAACGCTGTCTCGATTGCGTGAATCCCACCTGTATTACGGGTTGCCCGGTGGGGATCAATATCCCTAAATTCATAAAGCTTATTGAGGCAGGAGAGTTCCTGGATTCGGCCCGGGTTTTAAAGGAGACCAATACCCTTCCCGCAGTCTGTGGCCGGGTGTGCCCCCAGGAGGTGCAATGTGAAGAAGCCTGTTTCTATACACAGAAACTCAAGAAAACTCCTGTAGCCATCGGGCACCTGGAGCGTTTCATTGCCGATTATGAACAGAACAGCGGAGAGATGTCTGTTCCTGAAATCCCGGAGAGGAATGGGATTAAAGTGGCTTCCATCGGCTCAGGACCCGCCGGACTGGCTTTCGCCGGAGACATGGCCAAAATGGGCTACGATGTTACCGTTTTTGAAGCCCTTCATGAAATAGGGGGGGTGCTAAAATATGGTATTCCGGAATTCAGGCTCCCGAATAGCATTGTAGATGTGGAGATCGACGTGCTTGAAAAAATGGGAGTGAAATTTGTGAAGAATTTCATCGTTGGAGCCACTGCTTCCATTGAAGACCTTAAGAAGGAAGGTTTTAAAGCATTTATGGTGGGTAGTGGTGCGGGCCTGCCCAACTTCATGCATATTCCCGGAGAAAACTACATCGGGATTTATTCATCCAATGAATACCTGACCAGGGTGAACCTGATGAATGCAGCCGACCCGGAGTATGATACCCCGGTAATTTCCGGAAAAAAAGTGGCTGTAATCGGGGGCGGGAATACAGCCATGGATGCCGTACGAACCTCCAAACGACTTGGCGCTGAAAAATCCATGATCATCTACCGCCGTTCCATCGAGGAGATGCCAGCGCGTAACGAGGAGATCAAACACGCGAAGGAAGAAGGTATTGAGTTTATGAATCTGCATAATCCATTGGAATACTATGCCGATGAAAAAGGCAGGGTATGCAGGATGAAAGTGCAGAAGATGGAGCTTGGTGAACCCGATGCTTCCGGGAGACGCAGACCCATTCCCATTGAAGGTTCGGAATTTATGATGGATGTTGATACCGTTGTTGTAAGTGTGGGGGTTTCGCCTAATCCATTGATCCCTTCCAGCATGAAAGAACTTGATGTCTCCAAATGGGGAACCATCATTGTAAATGGCGATACCATGCACAGCTCGGTTGAGGGTGTATTTGCCGGTGGAGATATTGTGCGGGGAGGAGCCACGGTGATCCTGGCCATGGGAGATGGAAGGAAAGCTGCAGAAGCTATGGATCAGTATTTGAAAACAACTTAGTTTTTTGTGAACATAGTGCCCAATTGTGTTGTTGTGGGTATAACAATTATTTAACGATTAAAATTTCCAATAGATGACAATCGGAGTACTGAAGGAAGGCGACAAAGAAAACAGGGTTGTACTTCTGCCCGAGCATGTGGCCAACCTTGTAAAAAAGGAGTTCCAGGTCCAGGTGGAAAAAGGTGCAGGTCTTTCTGCATTTGCAAGCGATAAAAGCTATACGGAAGCCGGAGCGACCCTGAAAAGCAGGGCCGAAATTCTGAAAGGTGCGGATATGATTTTCAGTATCAATCCGCCGGCTGAAGCCCTTTCAAAAGGAAAAATCCTGATCTCGATTCTGGGACCACTGAGCAACAAAGCAGTGGTTGAGCGCCTGGCAAAAGAGGGAGTGACCTCTTACAGTCTTGGATATGATTCCACGCTCCACACGTGCACAGGCAGTGGATGTCCTTTCATCCATGGCAACTGTGGCCGGTTATAAGTCGGTCCTGGTTGCAGCCGGATCGGTACCAAAATTCTTCCCCATGTTCATGTCGGCATCCGGGACCATCAAGCCGTCCAGAGTGTTGATTCTGGGAGCAGGAGTAGCCGGACTCCAGGCTTTGGCCACTGCCAGGAAACTGGGAGCCATTGTGGAAGTCTTTGATGTGCGAGCAGCTGTAAAGGAGGAAGTCCTGAGCCTGGGAGGAAAGTTTGTGGAAGTGGAAGGTGCTAAAGATGAAGCATCGGCAGGAGGATATGCCGTGGAGCAATCGGAGGAATATAAAAAGAAACAGGCCGAGCTGATCCAGCAACATGCAAAACTGGCCAATGTGGTTATCACTACGGCCCAGATACCCGGAAGAGAGGCCCCCAAACTGATTACAAAAGAGACTGTAGCTGATATGCAGCCTGGATCTGTGATCATTGACCTGGCTGCTTCTACCGGAGGTAATTGTGAACTGACAAAGAATGACGAAACGGTGGTGACCGGTGGAGTGACCATTATCGGAAATTCCAATTTTGCTTCCACCATGCCCTCTGATGCCAGTAAAATGCTGGGCAATAACTATCTGAATTTCCTGAACATGATGATTGATGATGACGGAAAAGTCAACCTGGATGTGGAGGATGAGATTGTACAACTTACATGCATCACCCGTGATGGTGCCATTGTTAACGAACGACTAAAATAGAGCTATGGAAAGCGTATTACAATTTTTCTATGCCAATAAAGAGGCCATATTTATTATCGCCCTGACTATTTTTCTGGGCCTTGAGGTGATTTCCAATGTCCCTTCGGTATTGCATACACCCCTTATGTCGGGTGCCAATGCCATCAGCGGGGTAATCATTATCGGGGGAATTATCCTGGTGGGTCATGCCGACCTGGAGAACCTGGGAGAGGGATCCAACCTGTTGAACCTTATACTTGGAATTTTTGCACTGCTTTTTGGAACACTTAACGTCATAGGTGGATTTGTGGTTACTGACCGCATGCTTGAAATGTTTAAAAAGAAGAAAAAATAGGCCAGAAACATGAATACACTGAATATAACAAACGGAGATATTATTCTTGAGTTTATTTACCTGGTTTCGGCCCTCTTTTTTGTGGTGGGTCTGAAACTATTGAGTAGTCCTGACTCGGCCCGGCGTGGCAATCTTTGGGCTGCTGCCGGTATGATTATGGCCATGATTGGCACCATGGTCCTTCACCGCGATGGAGAAGGCATGGGGATCAAGGGTGGAAACCTGGTCATTATTCTTGGGGCCATTGCCTTTGGAGGAGTGATCGGTGCAGTGGTAGCGCGGCGCATCAAAATGACCGCCATGCCCCAGCTGGTCTCCTTCTTTAATGCCACCGGGGGTGCAGCATCTGCGCTTGTTGCGCTGATTGAGTTTTCAAATCCCGACAACCAATCTGCCCTGGTAACCTTGCTGGGACTGGTCATTGGTAGTATCGCATTTAGCGGGAGTATGATTGCCTATGGGAAGTTGAACGGGAACATCAAAGATATTTTTTCCAAGTGGATGACCTATATCAACCTGGTGATCCTGGCCGGAGTTCTGTTTCCTCCTGTTCTTTATCCTGTTTGGAGGAGCACCTGCCGAAACAAATCAGATCCTAGTATATGTCCTGCTGGCAGTAGCACTGGTCTATGGTGTAAGTTTTGTAATGCCCATTGGAGGTGCCGATATGCCGGTGGTGATCTCCCTGCTAAACAGCTTTACAGGAATTGCAGCGGCCATGGCCGGATTTATTTACCAGAACCAGGCCATGATCCTGGGTGGTATTTTTGTGGGAGCTGCCGGGATGATCCTGACACTCTTGATGTGTAAGGCCATGAACCGTTCCCTGATCAATGTGATTATCGGTGCCTTTGGTGGAGGAGGAGCCGGAATTGACCGTGAGAAGGGCGTGGTTAAAGAAGTATCGGTTACCGATCTGGCAGTGATGCTGAATTACAGCAGCAAGGTGGTCATCGTTCCTGGCTACGGACTGGCCGTTGCCCAGGCACAGCATATTTGCAGCGAGCTGGACGAGCTCCTGGAGTCCAATGGTGTGGAGGTGAAATATGCCATCCATCCGGTGGCCGGACGGATGCCCGGACATATGAATGTACTGCTGGCAGAAGCCGATGTTCCTTACGAGAAACTGATCGAAATGGATGAGATCAATCCGGATATGCCCAAAACCGATGTGGTGGTGGTCATCGGGGCCAACGATGTGGTGAACCCGGCTGCCCTGGACGATCCTTCCAGTCCCATTTATGGGATGCCCATCATCAAGGTCCACGAGGCTAAGAATGTGGTCGTGATGAAGCGAGGCATGGGTAAAGGTTATGCCGCCATCGAGAACTACCTATTCTACGCCGATAACACCCGGATGTTCTTCGGAAGCGCCAAGGATTCACTTCAAAAACTGGTGACCGAAATCAAGGCTTTATAAATTCCTTCAAAAAATTGTTAAAAAGGCTGCAACGGCGTAACGTTGCGGCCTTTTTTACGTTCAAAAGGTTTTGTGACACCAGTGCGTTGCATTTTATTGGGTTATGTCATGTGTTTATCAGACATTTTGGGCACTTCATCAAAACATGAAATTATAAGCTTAATTGTTAATAAACCGGAAATATGGAGGAGGATGAACACTGATGAATGTGTTATTTTTAACATTTGAGAGCCATCTTATATTGGAATTGCCCAGAGAGTATGGAATATTTGGTGTTGCTGAAGCAACCAAGTGGTTGATTTAGTGATCAAATGATTGTATAAGATGTGCAATATGGGACCTGTTAATTTTTGTGGTCCATAAGGAGATAATTTGAGAGCGAGAACAAGAAATAACGGACTTCAACTTCAAAAGTCGGGTAGAGGCAAGCTTTTGGGTAAAGGCTTGCTTTTTGCTTGTTCTATCTCTAGTCTTTCTATCCGCAAATTCCTTTGGTCAGAGTTACCTTATCAGTGCTGAAGGATCCGATACAACATGTTCCGGAACACTTTATGATAGTGGTGGTGAGAGTGGAGATTATTCAATCGATGAAGATTATACCATTACTATTTACTCTAGTACGGGGACTGCAGTTCAAGTAATATTTTATGAATTCGATCTTGGAGCAGGTGATAATCTACGTATATATGATGGCCCAAATACAAGTAGTTACCAAGTGGCAAACCTGTCAATGTGGTCACCCCCCTCTGGCAGATATACTTCAACGGATACCTGTTTAACTTTTCGTTTTACCTCTGACGATGGATCCTCGTGGCCCCCATGGGCTCCGCAGGGAGGTGCTGGTTTTGCTGCCAGTCTTAGTTGTGCACCACAACCTTCCGTATATACGATAGATGAACGCGATAGCTTGACAACATGTGCGACTGTACTTAGGGATCCTGGAGGGACCGGTGACTATCCTCCTAATGCGGATGACTCCATTACCGTATATTCTGCTGAAGGAGGTGCTTTATCAGCGGCCGTTTCAGATATCGATCTTAGGAGTAATGATATATTATATGTATATGATGGCCCACACATAACCAGTCCCCTATTAGCTACTATAACCCGATTCTCAGCAGATGCCACATATTTCTCCACAGATAGCTGTTTGACCTTTTATTTTACTTCCACTGCCAACCAGCAAGCGGGTGGATTTTCTGTCGAAATCAATTGTGTTCCAAAGGCCACAGGCCATACAATTGATGAGGGGGGTACTCTTTCTGCTTGTTCTGGAATTAGAATTTTTGACACCGGAGGTTCTGGCAACTATCCGAATAGAGAAGATGAAACAATTAGCTTTTGTTCGGATGACAGTGCGGTAGTAATTGATTTTTCCAACATTGGTATACAGGCTGATGACTATCTCTATGTACATAATGGTCCGGATGCCTCTAGTCCTCTAATAGCCACCATCACTGATACACGTTTTCCGCCTGGCCCTTTTACAGCAGATTCCTGCCTGACATTGCGTTTTACCTCAAACAATTGGGGGAACGATACAGGATTTGAAGGATATGTCAGTTGCACACCAAGGGTGACAGGAAGTGTGGTAACAGACGGAGATACTATTATCGGATGTGCTGGAGCGCTTTACGATAGTGGGGGTCAGGGTGGAGACTATTCAACAAATGAGGATATCACAACGCTTGTTTGTTCTGATAACGGGAGTGAGATTGAGCTAGAATTTACCAGCATAGATATCCGGAATAATGATTCTCTTCTCGTCTATGATGGACCAACAACATCTGATCCTTTATTAGCCACATTTACTAGTACAACTGCTATTCAAGGGCCGTTTACCTCCACTGATACATGCCTGACACTTAGGTTTACGTCAAACAATTCTATCAATGGGGCCGGGTTTGCAGCTAATTATAGCTGCGTTGCAGATCCATGTGATGGCGTTGTGACCGCTGGTTTGAGCTCTTCTGATGCTGACAATACGATCTGTACCGGCGATCAGGTTACTTTTACCGGAAGTGGAGGGGTCCTATATGAGTTCTACCTAAATGGAGTCATGGTCCAGGCCTTAAGTGGCACCGACACCTATGTTACCACGACCCTTTCCAATGGTGATGTAGTCACTGTTCTTGTAGCCGATATCAATGGCTGCGAAGATACGCACGTAGGAATCGCAACGACCGTCAATCCATTGCCCACCGCAACGCTTAGTTCAGATGATGCAGACAATACGATCTGTGCGGGCGATCTGGTGACCTTTACCGCCGGTGGAGGCACGCAGTATGAGTTCTTTGAGGGCGGCGTCAGTGTCCAGGGCCCCGGAGTGGGAACGACCTATGCCACGACCACGCTCAGCGATGGCGAGATAGTTACCGTTACCGTCAGCACCGCCGCCGGCTGCGAAGATACGCACGTAGGAATCGCAACGACCGTCAATCCATTGCCCACCGCCACGCTAAGTTCGATGATGCCGACAATACGATCTGTGCGGGCGATCTGGTGACCTTTACCGCCGGTGGCGGCACGCAGTATGAGTTCTTTGAAGGCGGCGTGAGTGTCCAGGGCCCCGGAGTGGGAACGACCTATCCACGACCACGTTCAGCGATGGCGAGATCGTTACCGTTACCGTGAGCACCGCGGCCGGCTGCAGTGATACGCACGTCGGAATCACAACGACCGTTAATCCATTGCCGACCGCCACGCTAAGTTCCGATGATGCCGACAATACGATCTGTGCGGGCGATCTGGTGACCTTTACCGCCGGTGGAGGCACGCAGTATGAGTTCTTTGAGGGCGGCGTGAGTGTCCAGGGCCCCGGAGTGGGAACGACCTATGCCACGACCACGCTCAGCGATGGCGAGATCGTTACCGTTACCGTGAGCACCGCGGCCGGCTGCAGTGATACGCACGTCGGAATCGCAACGACCGTTGAGACTATTGATCCACCAACCATATCAGGACCAGTAACAGTTTGTAACCCATCCACGGCAACATATTCTGTTTCAGATCCAGGAGGCCTTACATTTCCTATGGACAGTTACCAATGGAACCATAGTAGGTTCTGATACGAATAGTACAGTGGATATTTTGTGGAATCCGTCACAGGACCGGGAACTGTTTCGATTGATGTTACATCCGGGAGTGGTTGTACGGATTCAAATAGTATGATAGTAGATGTAAGTGATATAGCGGATACTGGAGAAATTAATTCAAGCACCTCGTTAACAAGAAGATAATATAAAAGATATAGAAAAATGAAAACTGTTACATCAATACAAACAAAGAATAATCAATCAAACAATAATTCATTAACACTCAAAAACCAAAAAGTTATGAAAACCAAGAAGTATTCAATCTCTCTGAAAGCCTTATCGGCTGTAGTATTTGCATTTGCATTCTCATGCATTCCTGAATGCACAGTTTGTAACACCTTCCCCATCGTCAAATACAAATTTGACAGCAGAAGAGGTAAGAGCGACTAGCACAGTTACTTATGATCTGAGTGCCAACCATACGGCTGGTGATACATATCGCTGGGTAGTTCGTGGTGGTACCATTGATGATCAAGGAGGGACTTTGGCTGTTACAAGCGATGGTGATTCTTCGATTGTGGAATGGACTTTGGATTTAGAATCCATTACGTTACATTGGAATGCCGATACTCCGGCAAATCCCATTGGATCTACTCCGGGTGAAATCATTGTTCAGAAGACAGTGGGCGGGACATGTGCCAGCCAATTGCAGACCCTGGATATTACCATGTGGAATCCCGCAACGCTGCCTTAGATGTTGCTACCTTAATTACAGAAATGTGTTCCGGAGAAGCATTGGGCTTTACTGTACCAACTGATCTGACTGGTGCTCCTAACGCAACTGCCGATGGTTTTGTTGTGAACTACTCATATGCAGCCACAGGTGGTTTGACAGACCTGGGAGGAACAGGAGTAGATGGTGTAACAGGTCAAGTTCTGGACAATGATGATCTTGCACAAATTCCACTACCTACTGGTCTGGTCAATGGTACTGCGGCTGATCAGACTTTTACACTTACACTGACTAGCATGCTGGACGATTTTGATGAAGGAGGTAGTGTCGCTGCTTCAGTGAGCTATGTGATTACTGTACATCCGACTCCTGCAACAGGTGAAATCAACAGCAGCAGTAGTCTGACACGCAGGTAGGGAATTGTTTAGGCAGAAAAGGTAGCTGTCAGAGGACAGCTGCGAGACTGAAAATATTGTTATTGATCGCCGAAAGGTGTGACTCCACTGGTGGTTCGGTGGTGTAGCACGGCGTACATATAAACCGGAAATGTTGAATATGAAGACTTATATATAGACTTGAGATAGACATAGTGAAAACTGTATACCTATGCGTGTGAGATACAGAAAAGGGAGGGATCCGGACAGTCCGGAAACCCAGGCTGGCCGGATCAGGTTCCGATGCGGCAATGGAAGAGGTATACCCCGGTTATATGTAGAATGAATATGAGTGTTAAATGAAAATTGAATAGAGATTGAATACTTTTTGGTAATAGTGAAATTGATAAATGCGAATTGGTAAACACATATTGTTAACGGGTTTAATCCTGATGTTGTGGGGCCTTGTTGCCCGTGCACAGGACCGGCAGTGGTCGGTGTGCGCAGGTGATACGGGAATTGCCTACTTCGTTTCGGGATGGGAATCCTCTACCTTTGAGTGGACGGTAGAGGGTGGTACCATTACCCGAAACTATGGGGATACTATTTATGTAGATTGGAATGTGGTGCCTGGGTTATATGCCATTACAGTGCTGGAAACTTCTGAACATGGATGTGCAGGAGAATTGAAGAGTGGTGAAGTAGAAGTGGTGGCACCCAGCGTCGATCTTGGTGGCGATACCTATGTGTGTGATGGACAGTATATTGAAATAGCTCCACAAGGAGATTATGATTCTTACTTGTGGAATGATGGCTCCACTGGTTCATCTTATGTGACAGACGAGGAGGGCTGGATTAGTCTGGAAGTAATGGATGCAGCAGGTTGTGTTGCCAAAGACAGTTTATATCTGTCTGTCTATGATCTGCCAGTTGTGGATCTGGGTCCCGATACTGTTGTTTGCGGTGATGAAGGAATCATTCTGGATGCTGGAACAGATGGGAATAACTATATTTGGTCAACTGGTGATATTACCCAGATGATAACCGTTTTCATGGGTGGTGGTGAGGAGTATTGGGTTGAAGTAGCAGATGCGTATGGATGTACAGGTGGAGACACGGTCAGAGTCCGAGATTGTTCCGTGGAATTCTACTTCAGAGAAATGCCAACAGCAATTACACCCAGTGATGGAAATGGCTTGAATGATTTCTGGATAATCCCGGAGCTGTCATCATTCTCACAGGCAGAGGTAGAGATATTTGATCGCTGGGGAACACTGGTATGGAAGTCAGAACCGGGTTACTCAGATCCATGGGATGGAAGGAATATGAGAGGTAACGAGGTGCCAATGGATTCATATCATTTCGTGATCAAGCTAAATACAGGAGCTAAAAAAGATGTTATAACAGGCATTATTACTGTGATTCGTTAATAGATTGGGTTTGAAGAAGATAATATATATCATCATTTTTCTAGCTGGATTCCTGGTAGAAGCCAATGCTCAACAGGTCCCGCTTTACAGTCAGTATATGCTTAACGGGTTTCTGCTAAATCCTGCAGTAGCCGGATCAGAGGGGTATACAGCGGTCAACCTGACAGCGAGGGAACAATGGGTTGGAATGGAGCATGCTCCCGGCACTTATGCACTGAGCTTTCAAACCAGGATTATGAAGAAGAGTCATATTTCAAGGGGGACTTCAGTAAGGAGAAGAACAACCGGTGGATCAAGTGGAGGAAAGGTTGGTCTGGGAGGTTATCTATTTAATGACCGGAATGGTGCAGTGGAGCGAATCGGGTTAAAGGGTTCTTATGCGTATCATATTAATTTTCGTCATTCCCAACTTTCATTTGGACTATCAATGGTATTTTATCAGTTCAGCCTGGATGATGATCTGATTCACCTGCTTGACCCTGGAGATGAACTCTGGTACGGAGCTCATAAATCTGTTTATATCCCGGATGCCGATTTCGGGGTATATTACACGGCCAGAAACTATTGGGGCGGTTTCTCTGTAGCCCAGTTGTTTGAATCAACATTGAAGATCGGAGATTCCGGGTATGACAGGTATGTCATGGAACGAAACTATTATCTTATCGGTGGGTATGATTTCGAGTTAAACCGGGACCTTACTTTTTCGCCATCTACACTATTGAAGTATGCTGAAAATGAAAAGTTACAGGTAGATATTAGCGGGAAGTTTTATTTTCAACAGTCTTATTGGGCTGGACTAACGTACCGGACAGGACAATCAATCATTATTCTTGCAGGTGTCAGTGTCGATAAATTTATCTTTGGATATGCCTATGATATAGGCTTAAACAGCATCATGAAGTACAGTTACGGCACTCATGAATTCACCTTTATTGCCAAGTTCGGCGACAATGCAAGACGCTACCGATGGTTAAACAGGTTCTAACCGGTGTTTGTTAATTCCCGTCCTTTTAATTGCCTACTTCGGAAAATCAGGCTAAATTAAACCTTTAAATTGTAGGAAGTATCATTGCCTGGAATACCTATGTGGTGGAATTTGACTACGATAGCTGAAGATACCTCTGATTTATCAAGGAAAGCTAATTCTGAGAATTTTTTCAGAAAAGCCGTTGTATTGATGCTCTTTTTGTCTCTTTTTGGCCCTGCCATTAGGTCCCAGGTGAATATTACTCCCGATGCTCCAGGATATTGTTTTCCAATTGATCTTACTTTAACTTATACGGGTGTATGGGGACCTAATTCGAATTGGTCCATCATGCTATTTGGGGTGATTCCAATAGAAGTATCAGATCAGCCTACCTATCTTTTTTCACCGGACCCCTGGTTTTTTCCATCAATTAGAGTAACAGCATATGATGCCTCTGGTTTAATTCCTTATTATGTAGAGGACATTGACCCAAATGTAGTCTGGCAACCCTCCGGACCTGGCCCAGCTACCAGAAATCCTGATAATGATGTTTGTGAAGGGGAGCTTGTTTCAGCAACCTTTGGTCCAGGTGGGGGAGGGATTGAATTGCAGTGATGAATATCGTTTTTACAGCAGGTCAGGACCTACCTGGTTTGGACCTTTCCCTTATTTTGAAGGAATTTCAATTCCCACAGGTGGATTTGATGAAATTATTATTGAAGGCAGAAGATCAAATTGTCATCCTAATTCCGGATGTGACGACACAGACTGGATCCAACTTGCTCAATGGTTTGTGACTGATGATGCTACACCTCCTATTATTACAACTTGTGCATCAGGACAGAATTCTGAATGCAGATGTTTCTTGTGAAGCTCTTGTTCCGGATTTGACGGGCGCAGTTATCGCAGTAGACGATTGTGACCCGACTCCTATTATTACTCAGGTTCCAACGGCGGGCACAACAATTGGATTTGGAGTTACTACAGTAGTGTTAACAGCGACTAATGCAGGGGGAGGTACAGATTTTTGTACTGCTGATCTTACTGTAACCGACATTAGTCTCCAACCATAACTAGTTGTCCTGTCGATATAGCTATGCCAAATGATCCTGGAGTTTGTGGCGCAGTGGTTAACTATACAGTTCCTGTATTTGAGGACAACTGCGATGGTCCTGGCTTATCCGGCACGATGACCTCAGGCTTTGCTAGCGGAGCGTTGTTCCCATTAGGACTCACAACAGTTACTTATGAGTATACTGATGGATCTGGTAACGGACCAGCTATATGCAGCTTTACGGTAACGGTTACCGATACAGAGGCTCCTACGGTTACCAGCTGTCCGGGCAGATATTGCTGTAGCCAATGATCCGGATGTGTGTGGTGCAGTTGTCACCTATACGGCACCTGTCTTTGAAGATAACTGCGACGGACCTGGTTTGCCCGGTACGATGACCTCTGGCCTTGCCAGTGGCAGTTTGTTCCCGGTGGGAGTGACCACCGTAACTTATGAATATGATGATGGACCGGGTAACGGCCCAGCTGTCTGCACCTTTACGGTAACGGTTACCGATACTGAGGCACCTACGGTTACCAGTTGTCCTTCAGATATAGCTGTTGTCAACGATCTGGATGAGTGTGGTGCAGTTGTCACCTATACGGCACCTGTCTTTGCAGATAACTGCGACGGACCTGGTTTGCCCGGCACAATGACCTCTGGCCTTGCCAGTGGCAGTTTGTTCCCGGTGGGAGTGACCACCGTTACTTATGAATATGACGATGGACCGGGTAACGGTCCTGCTGTCTGCACCTTTACGGTAACGGTTACCGATACTGAGGCACCTACGGTTACCATGCTGTCCTTCAGATATCGCTGTTGTCAACGATCTGGATGAGTGTGGTGCAGTTGTCACCTATACGGCTCCTGTCTTTGAAGATAACTGCGACGGACCTGGTTTGCCCGGCACTATGACCTCTGGCCTTGCCAGTGGCAGTTTGTTCCCGGTGGGAGTGACCACCGTTACTTATGAATATGACGATGTTGACCGGGTAACGGTCCTGCTGTCTGCACCTTTACGGTAACGGTTACCGATACTGAGGCACCTACGGTTACCAGTGCTGTCCTGCAGATATAGCTGTTGTCAACGATCTGGATGAGTGTGGTGCAGTTGTCACCTATACGGCACCTGTCTTTGAGGATAACTGCGACGGACCTGGTTTGTCCGGTACTATGACCTCTGGCCTTGCCAGTGGCAGTTTGTTCCCGGTGGGAGTGACCACCGTTACTTATGAATATGATGATGGACCGGGTAACGGCCCAGCTGTCTGCAGCTTTACGGTAACGGTTACCGATACTGAGGCACCTACGGTTACCAGTTGTCCTGGAATATAGCTGTTGTCAACGATCTGGTGAGTGTGGTGCAGTTGTCACCTATACGGCGCCTGTCTTTGAAGATAACTGCGACGGACCTGGTTTGCCCGGCACGATGACCTCTGGCCTTGCCAGTGGCAGTTTGTTCCCGGTGGGAGTGACCACCGTTACTTATGAATATGACGATGTTGACCGGGTAACGGACCAGCTGTCTGCAGCTTTACGGTAACGGTTACCGATACTGAGGCACCTACGGTTACCAGTTGTCCTTCAGATATAGCTGTTGTCAACGATCTTGGTGTCGTGTGGTGCAGTTGTCACCTATACGGCACCTGTCTTTGAAGATAACTGCGACGGACCTGGTTTGTCCGGTAATATGACCTGCTGGCCTAGCTAGTGGCAGTTTGTTCCCGGTGGGAGTCACCACCGTTACTTATGAATATGACGATGTTGACCGGGTAACGGACCAGCGGTATGCAGCTTTACGGTGACGGTTACCGATACAGAGGCACCAATTAACACTAGCTGTCCTGCGAATATAGCTGAGGTCAACGATCTGGATGTGTGTGGTGCGGTGGTCACCTATACGGCACCTGTTTTTGAGGATAACTGCGATGGTCCTGGTTTATCCGGTAATATGACCTCGGGCCTAGCCAGTGGCAGTTTGTTCCCGGTGGGGGTCACGACCGTTACTTATGAATATAACGATATTGCTGGTAACGGCCCAGCTGTCTGCAGCTTTACGGTGACGGTCACCGATACAGAGGCACCTATTAACACTAGCTGTCCTGGGAATATCACAGAGGTGAACGATCTTGGTGTCTGCGGTGCGGTGGTCACCTATGCGGCTCCTGTCTTTGCGGACAACTGCGATGGTCCGGGTCTATCCGGTAATATGACTGCTGGCCTAGCTAGTGGCAGTTTGTTCCCGGTGGGGGTCACGACCGTTACTTATGAATATAACGATATTGCTGGTAACGGCCCAGCTGTCTGCAGCTTTACGGTGACGGTCACTGATACAGAGGCACCAATTAACACTAGCTGTCCTGGGAATATCACAGAGGTGAACGATCTTGGTGTCTGCGGTGCGGTGGTCACCTATGCAGCACCTGTTTTTGCGGACAACTGCGATGGTCCTGGTCTATCCGGTAATATGACTGCGGGCCTTGCTAGTGGCAGTTTGTTCCCGGTGGGGGTCACGACCGTTACTTATGAATACAACGATATTGCTGGTAACGGCCCAGCTGTCTGCAGCTTTACGGTGACGGTCACTGATACAGAGGCTCCAATTAACACTAGCTGTCCTGGGAATATCACAGAGGTGAACGATCTTGGTGTCTGCGGTGCGGTGGTTAATTATGTGGCGCCTGAATTTGCGGACAACTGCGATGGTCCGGGTCTATCCGGTAATATGACTGCGGGCCTAGCTAGTGGCAGTTTGTTCCCGGTGGGGGTCACGACCGTTACTTATGAATACAACGATATTGCTGGTAACGGCCCAGCGGTCTGCAGCTTTACGGTGACGGTCACTGATACAGAGGCTCCAATTAACACAGCTGTCCTGGGAATATCACAGAGGTGAACGATCTTGGTGTCTGCGGTGCGGTGGTCACCTATGCAGCACCTGTTTTGCGGACAACTGCGATGGTCCGGGTCTATCCGGTAATATGACTGCGGGCCTAGCTAGTGGCAGTTTGTTCCCGGTGGGGGTCACGACCGTTACTTATGAATACAACGATATTGCTGGTAACGGCCCAGCGGTCTGCAGCTTTACGGTGACGGTCACTGATACAGAGGCTCCAATTAACACTAGCTGTCCTGGGAATATCACAGAGGTGAACGATCTTGGTGTCTGCGGTGCGGTGGTCACCTATGCAGCACCTGTTTTTGCGGACAACTGCGATGGTCCGGGTCTATCCGGTAATATGACTGCGGGCCTAGCTAGTGGCAGTTTGTTCCCGGTGGGGGTCACGACCGTTACTTATGAATACAATGATATTGCTGGTAACGGCCCAGCGGTCTGCAGCTTTACGGTGACGGTCACTGATACAGAGGCTCCAATTAACACTAGCTGTCCTGGGAATATCACAGAGGTGAACGATCTTGGTGTCTGCGGTGCGGTGGTCACCTATGCGGCACCTGTTTTTGCGGACAACTGCGATGGTCCGGGTCTATCCGGTAATATGACTGCGGGCCTAGCTAGTGGCAGTTTGTTCCCGGTGGGGGTCACGACCGTTACTTATGAATACAACGATATTGCTGGTAACGGCCCAGCGGTCTGCAGCTTTACGGTGACGGTCACTGATACAGAGGCTCCAATTAACACTAGCTGTCCTGGGAATATCACAGAGGTGAACGATCTTGGTGTCTGCGGTGCGGTGGTCACCTATGCGGCGCCTGTTTTTGCGGACAACTGCGATGGTCCGGGTCTATCCGGTAATATGACTGCGGGCCTAGCTAGTGGCAGTTTGTTCCCGGTGGGGGTCACGACCGTTACTTATGAATACAACGATATTGCTGGTAACGGCCCAGCGGTCTGCAGCTTTACGGTGACGGTCACTGATACAGAGGCTCCAATTAACACTAGCTGTCCTGGGAATATCACAGAGGTGAACGATCTTGGTGTCTGCGGTGCGGTGGTTAATTATGTGGCGCCTGTATTTGCGGACAACTGCGATGGTCCGGGTCTATCCGGTAATATGACTGCGGGCCTAGCTAGTGGCAGTTTGTTCCCGGTGGGGGTCACGACCGTTACTTATGAATACAACGATATTGCTGGTAACGGCCCAGCGGTCTGCAGCTTTACGGTGACGGTCACTGATACAGAGGCTCCAATTAACACTAGCTGTCCTGGGAATATCACAGAGGTGAACGATCTTGGTGTCTGCGGTGCGGTGGTTACCTATGCGGCGCCTGAATTTGCGGACAACTGCGATGGTCCGGGTCTATCCGGCAATATGACTTCGGCCTAGCCAGTGGCAGTTTGTTCCCGGGGGGGTCACGACCGTTACTTATGAATACACGATATTGCCGGTAACGGCCCAGCTGTATGCAGCTTTACGGTGACGGTCACTG
>CAVWDQ010000015.1:0-52494 GCA_963753765.1 uncultured Bacteroidales bacterium | reverse complement strand
TTCACGTTTTGCCTAAAATGAGTCCCCCGGATCAAAACACTTATAGCTTGATTCATCCATATTGTCAATAAATCATTGAGCTACTTCATATCAAAGGCCTGCTTTAATCCTTCGGTGGTGGTATAGTATTTCACGATCATATTGGGGATTTCCCACTCAGGAAGGGTGCCTTCGGAAAGATAGCCCAGATACTTTTCGGTGACCTGTCCGAAGTGCGCTTCGTGTCCCACCTTGTAGCTATCGGGAATATCCACCACCCAGAGGAGCTCATCGATCTCCCTGACGGCCAGGCCGGGATATTTTTCTGCCAGCTCTTGTGTGCCAGCTTCCACGGCCCTGCGAAACTCATCGGGCGATTCAATGAAGGTGGGCCGGATATAGAGGGTTGGTTTGTAGCCCTCTTCCTCACCCTGCCGGATCATCAGTTCGCCGGTGGAGCCCCGCATGGTAGAGTAGTGGGTATCGCCTGTGCCCTCCGGTGCCTCGAAGTTCCATATCACTGATACCTTTGCGTGTACTCCTTTGATGGTATAGTTGATCTCCCCGTTGCTGTACACCCTCAGCAGAGATCCGTGCACATCCTTCTCCAGGTAGGGGGGATAGGAATCGAGTCCCGTTACCTTTTGAAACATCTCGGGAGTAAGAGGGGTGGTCCAGCGCTTGGAGGAGTTGATCTGGATGTCCTCCTTTTTGAGCACCACTCCGGGAAAGGCTTCCCACTGTACCAGGTCCACCAGGTGGGTGGTTACATCTACAATGCCCTCTCCCTGCTGCTCCGTGTCGAAGAACCAGGGCGGACGAATCAGGGGCTTTCCGGAGACGATCTTGGAGAAGTGGTGCACGCTCTCCTTTGTAATGGCGGGAAGGTTTGGGCTTCCCACCTGCAGCTCCCCAAAAACCTCCGGCAGCTGAGAAAACTCCTTCTGCAGCATGGTGGTAATCTCGTGCCGCTCGGTCATAATATCATAGAGCAGAACACCCTTCTTAGCGGCTGTGGCAAAGGCCTCCTCCAGCATGGGGAACTTATCGGGCGATATTACCATGGGCTTGTCGGCCAGCACATGGATCCCGTTCTGGACGGACTTCAGGATGTATTCTGTTTTTTTGGCATTGTTGCCCGAAACAACCATCACATTCCCAGGCTTCTCAGCAAGCATCTTTTCCAGGAAATCGTCGCCGGTATAGACCTTTTCTGTCCATGATGTGGGGTCTTCATCGCGCGAGTTGTAAGAATCAATCAGATTCAGATAACTCTGTACCTCGGGCCCTTCAGGTGCATAGACATGTACCACCGGATCGACCGATTCGTACATGGTCTTCTGAACCAGGGCGGCATGGAAATGCCCCGGGTCCAGGTTCATCAGTTTCACTTTTCCTTCAACAGGAGTAATCATGGGTGCGTCGGCATTGGTGCAGGAGGCAAGTATCAGGAACAGATGCCATTCCGGCAAGTATAGTATGTTTTATCATTAAGATAGTGTTTTAGCATTTTGACTTACAGAACATAGCTGGTGCCATAGGGGTAGCGCTGGGGCCGTTCCACCATGGCATTGGCCTGGTCGTTGTCGATAAAGCGTTCATGTACGGGATCCCAATAGAGTTTACCATCGACTTTCATGGCAATATGGCTAACCAGGCATGCGGAGCAGGAGCGGTGACCCACTTCGACAGGAGCCACCGGCGTTGTGCGCGAATGTATGGCATTGAGCCAGTCGTGGTGCTGCTCGGGGGCCTTGTAGAGCTGTATCCTGTTGGGATCTGTTAAGGGTTCCAGCAGTTTGGGATCGCTGGCATCCAGGGCCTTCAGCTGTGTATCCTCCTGGCCCGGATCGGAGGAGGTAACTGCCACATTGCCCCGACTTACAAAGATCCAGCCTTCGCTTCCGTAAAACTTCACCCCGTTGGGGAAGGCACCGCTGATATCCATCATAACCCCGTTGGCGTATTTGGCATGTACCATAAAATCGCCATGAACGTTCCACAGGCCGGATGTGGGGAAAGAAGCTTCGGCCTCTACCTCTATGGGTCCGGTGTACTCGGTGCCCATGGCCCAGTGGGCCGTATCCAGGTGGTGGGCACCCCAGCCGGTGATCATCCCTGCACCGAACTGCTCGCATCGAAGCCAGCCGGGACGGGAGAAATCATGCTGGGGGTGTACCCGTTTCTCGGTGTAATATTCCATGGGTGTGGATCCCAGCCACATATCATAATTGAGGTTCTCAGGGACCGGCATCTTCGGCTCCTCATCTCCGCCGGGATCACCGGGTAAACCAATCTCAATTTTTTGAAGTTCCCCGACCCGTCCGTTGCGCACCAGCTCACATGCCTTGTGGAACTGGGGCCAGGGGAAGGAGCCCCGCTGCTGACTTCCCTGCTGGAAGATCACACCGGTACGGTGAACGATATCGCTCATCTGGCGTCCTTCGGCAATGGTGAGTGATGCCGGTTTTTGCAGGTAGATATCTTTTCCGGCCAGGGCCGCTTCCATGGCGGGCTGGGCGTGCCAGTGATCGGGAGTGGAGATGATCACCGCATCGATGCTTTTGTCCTGCAGCATCTCCCGGTAATCCTGGTAGACAGCCACATCCGTATACCCGGCTTTCCCCTTGTCCGCATAAAATTTCCCGATCCACTCCTTTACCCATCTTGGCGCGTTTGATGTCCACATCGGCCACCGCTACCCCGAGCGACATTATCGTGCCTGAGGGTTTCGGGCAGGTCGTGGGTCATGGCTATGCGTCCAAAGCCGATCTGTCCGATCCGGATCTTGTTGGATGGGGCATTTTTCCCCAGCACATGGGAGGGGATAATGGTGGGTGCCACAATGGCGCCGGCGGCGGTTGCCGCGCTGCTCTTCAGGAATGTTCTTCTTTTCATCATATGCAGTTTATTGAAATTCTTTCCAGTACTTTTCAGCTGTCTCCGGGGTGATGGCACCGTCAAAAACAATCATCCGGTATTTGCAGTGTATATTCTTTTCCTGGTTCCAGAACCCATTCCTGGTGGCGGATGGGACAGAACTCAAAAAACATATTCTCTTTTCCATTATTGCTGTTGGGGGGCCACATTCGCATGGGTTCGGGATGTGAACGGTTGCCGGGATGACTCAGGAAGAGAATTCCCGACCGTCCCTCGGGCACACTTGATTCCCCTTCAAGGATTACCCAACGGGCATGTGTTGCATCTGCCGACAGACCAGTTTTTTCCTTCGGAGGTGAGCACGGTGGCGTTGCCGGGCCACCATTTTTCGGTACCCCTGTAGCCCAGTCCGCCCCCGTACCGGTATTGTTCCAGGGTAATTCCACTCTCCATTGCAGTGCTAAGCGTGGTCACCAGGTCCACCATATAGGCAGGTCCCTCCAGGTTCTTTACAGTGACCCTCCAGGTTTCGTTCATGGCAAGCCCTTCGCTTCCGTCCTCTTTATAATAGATATGCTCCTGCCTCACCAGGAATCCGGCCAGGTCCTCTTCCTCGATCTTTTCAAGATACTCTGCAAAACGCACGGTGCCCTGCCTGTCCGCCAGGTTCCAGAAGTCAACCTTATAATCTCCAAAATTTGTTCTTGTCCACGGATTCCAGATGCCGTAATGGTGCCAGTGGTCGGGGGGCTGGATCCGGGTGAGCCGTTCCCCGCCCGGGGACCACAGGGGATGTATATAGGCCGATCTCTTGTATACAGGGTCCACCCCTTCGGGGGGAAGGGTTTCGGTGTGGACATAGCTGAGCACCGGCTGCTCCCCTAAAAAGATGGTACATTTGTTTTCGTCGCAGGAGAGACCGGGGCCCTTTTGGCCACATAGAGGCTGCAGGGCGAAGAAGGTGCTGATAAGGAAAATCAATCGGAATTTCATCTTTCAACTGTTTAAGAATGGAAGCTCTTAACTGTGTCGATAAATATAGCGAGATTTTCGGAGCTTACACCCGGGGGCATTCCACCTCCGCAGGAGAATATGACCCGGGAGGGATCCTTCAGGCTTTCTATCAGTTGCTGCGTGGCATTTTTTACCTCCGTGACCGATCCCCGGGCCAACACATCCCTGGGCGGAATGTTTCCAAGCATGGTCACCTGGAAGTTGGTCAGCTCCTTCAGTTGATTCAGGTCGGTGTCAAAGCCCATGTTAAAGAGGTTGACTCCCATTTCTGGCAGGTAATGGACCGATTCCATGCAGCCGGCATCATTGTGGAGGAATTTCACCGCATGCTCGCAGTCATAGAGCTCCTTGAAGTAGGGGAGGCCAAACTCCACAAACTGATCCTCGCTTATAAAACCGATGATATCATCCAGCATAAGGATCCCGTCGATGGATGGAAAGAGCGCTGCCTGGTGCCTGTGAAATCCCAGCAGGTAGTCAGTGATCTTCCGGAGCAACAGGTGGGCCTCCTGGGGATGGGTCATCAGGGCCATCATAAACTCCGTGGTTCCCATCAGGTAGGAGGCGATATTGAGCGGACCGCGTGAAACGGAAAAGCGGATCTTGTGTCCGGCCTTTTCGATGGCTGGCTGCTCCAGTTTGAGCCGGTTGAGCATCAGGGGTCCCAGTCCGTCCTTTACCGGGTCCGGTACCTCCAGGGTGTTAATCTCCTGGGGTGAATGGATGGAGGGAAAGGCGTGGGGGAACTCGTTCTGCGGGAAAGCTCGAACGTGCGCCAAAAGCCGAGGGTTCGCTGCACATGCCGTACTCGGCCCAGAAACCGGGCAGAAAGATGGCGTCGGGAAAGGTCTGGATGGCTTTCAGATTGGCTTCCAGCCATAATGCATCGCTGGAGAAATAGTCCAGGATGTCGATCCCGTACCAGTTGGGCAGCCAGGGCGAATCAATGATAAATCCCACGGGGAGTGGTGAAAGGATTTCACCCTTAATTACAGCTTTCAAATCGATCCACTGCTGATCGGTCATAGCAGTTGACTCCGGTTCTCGTAGATCTTTTGGATCGCATTGATGATATCGTCCATATCGGAACGTTCGGCCAGCAGCATATTCTGGTAGAACCAGACCACTTCCAGGGTCAGCTGGTCATTGTCGGGCAGGTTGTGCAGCTCTTCGCGGTAGCGCTTGAGACGTTCCTTTGAATAGAGTCGTGTATATCCCCTGGAGCTGATGGCCTCTTCGATGAGCCCGTCGAAGTATTGCTGTCCATAGCCCTGGCCGCAGGAGATTCCCTCGGCCCTGAGGGCAGCCATAAATTTATGCCTGGGAACTCCGTCAAATTCTTCCTTTTTATAGCGGAAGGGATATAAATGATAGGAAGACCGTGTGGCGCCATCGGAAAGCTTGTATGGAACTATGCCCGGAATCTCCTTTAGCCTGGAGTCAAGGTAGAGGGCATTTTCCAGGCGCTTGTCCGCATCAATGCGGGCCCTTCCGATTTGAGAAAGAAGGAGCCCTGCCTGAACTTCGGTCATGCGTCTGTTGGATCCCTGAATGGGATTATCACCCATGCCCTTCATGGAGCTGCCGTAAGGCCGGCCGCAGTTCTGGTAGGCAAAACAGCGGTCCATTAATTCATCGTTGCTGCCCGAAATAGCTCCTCCCTCACCCGAAGGAATATGCTTGGAATTCTGGAAGCTGAAACAACCCAGGTCACCCAGGGTACCGCACATCTTACCATCGTATTCGGCCAGCCATGCCTGGCAGGCATCTTCAACAACCGGTATACTGTGTTTTTCCCCAATGGCCAAAATACGGTTCATATCGGCCGGAAGTCCGCAAATATGCACCGGCAGAATGGCGGTGGTTCGCTCATTAATTTTCTCCTCAATCTTATGTGGATTGATGGTGAAGGTTGCCGGATCGGTATCGGCAAAAACAGGCAGTGCCTTTTTATCAAACACCACGTTGTAAGAGGCGATAAAGGTAAAAGGGGAGACAATGACTTCATCTCCGGCATCCACTCCCACGGTGTGCAAAGCGGTGATCAGAGCAGCGCTTCCGCTGGCGGTGGCGATAACCCGTTTGGCCCTGATCAGTTCGGCGTATTCTTTCTCAAAATCCTTACATTTATTGCCATCGCCCCGGTACCAGTTTGTACTGCGCAGGAGCTCTAACATGGGCTCCTCGGCCTCCTGGTTCCAAACTGGCCAGCTCTGCCAGTCAGCAGTTCGGACCGGATCACCTCCCTGCAGTGCAAGTTCAGAAGATACTCCTCTGCGTGAGCTTGCATACAAGGGTGATGAAAGGATGGCGGCTGCAGCACCGGCTGAGGTGCTGGAAATGAATCTTCTCCTGGTCAGTTTGTTGGCTTTCATGAGCAGAGATTAGTTAATTATAATATTATATCTGTCAAGCAGTCCGGCCACCGAGCCCAGGGAAAATCTGGCACCCTGGATCCGGTTGTTTTCCGGGTCGATGGAGTAGTTGGTAGCTTCTGTGAGATTAGCCCGCTCCAGGTTGGTATGGTCGAAGGTGGCGCTGAGCAGGTCGCACTGATCAAATATGGTATTTCTCAGATCGGATTCGGTAAAGTCTACCTCCTGAAGGGATGTATTCAGAAATACCGTATGATTCAGTTTCACCTGGTAGAAGGAGGAATGATTGAGCTGGCAGTTTTCGAAACGGACCGTCAGTCCCAGCTGGTCGCACAAATCAAAGCGGAACCCCAGCATCTTACAATCTTTAAATTTCGTTTCCTGAAGGGAGCTTTTTATCACCTTCACATTACTCAGATCGCAGCCGTTAAACGTGCAATCCATAAAACGGATTCCGGAAAGGTCTGACCCGACAAAATTACAGTCCCTGAAATTGCAGTTATCATACTCACCTGCCGGCAGCGGGCTTTCCGTATAGTCCTGTTTGGAAAACAGTTGCTGTACTATGTGTTCCTCGTTCATATGAATAAAGATAATCAGAATCTTTGAGGAGTCAATACCATTAAAGCGCTATCCCAAAACTTAGTCCAAGAGGCAAAATCCATATGTTGGTTGTTTCCATGGTAGAGCTCTGACCAAAAGGGTACATGGCCCAGGCCTTGAAGCTGAACCCAGGATTCTTAAAGGGGTGGAGCCTGTATCCAAGCATGGGATATACCAGGTAATAGTTTTCTGAATTATTGGTAATCCAGGAGCCTCCAATTCCCAATTCCAGCATGCTTCGTTTCCCTCCTCCCATATTTACAGTGAAAGAATGAGGGAGAATGAAGTAGTTTGTGGGATCTTCACTGCTGAACAGCTCGAACTTCTGGTTAAATCCGAAAGCCACTTTCCCGGCAAGCACTACTCTGGATTTTAGAAAAAAGAGCTTCTCCAAACCCAGTGAAAGTACGGTAGTACCGCCAATTTCCCCACTGAAAATAAAGCTTGGTCTGGGAGCCTGAACACTATCTTCGGTCTGTGCATACACAGAGGCCAGAGATAGTGCAAAAAGAAAGAGTAACACGTTCTTTTTCATAGAGATGATCTTACATCTCTCTAAGATAGTTCAAAAAACCATACCATGATATGGAGGCCAGGATCACTCCTTCGCCCAGGGCGAAGATTCCCCATGGAAAACGATGGGGGATGTAGGAGGTGGCCACTTCCAGTACTTCGGGATTTTTTACCTGGAACATCTCGAAGAGTGAAAAGTGGGTCAGCATATGCTGGGAATAGTCCAGTATAAAACTAAAGATCAGGATCACTGAGCCCAGGATCAGTCCTGCCCATATCTTGCCTGGAATGCGGGATTCAATCTTGCGTTCAGCCCGAAACAGGATTACCATGGCCAGCAGGATCATGGTCATGGAAACCAGTACAGGCGAAAGAACGGGCCCGGTCCAGGTGGTGGGAATCAGGAAGAGTACATCCCAGGTCATCAGCGACTTGGGGCCAGCCCAGCAGTAGCCAGAGAAACACATAGTAGAAGATATCCCAGATGGCAAAGGTGTATATAAACCAGGCAAAGCCGGTACTGAAACGCCGTCCGGCCAGGATGCCGATGCTCACCAGCATGACCAGTGTGGCCACCTCGCGGAGGAGTTCGGCCACGGCCAGTCTCACCGGAATGGGGGAGAGGGGAAACTCAAATCCCCCGGGATAGAGAATCTCACGCATATAAACCACCACGGCGCTTTCCAGGAAGCCCATGGCAATGGCAAAGGCTGTAACGATGATAAGCAGTTTGCGAAGTTTCATGGAATAAAAGTTAAGGTGATATCCAGGGAGGCAGCACACCAGGCGCAATATCAAAGACAGCACTGCCAAGCAGCCAGGTAACAATCACTACCACCACGATGCCCAGCATATTCAGCATAAAACCGGTGCGCACCATGGTGGCAATGTTAATGCGATTGGTGCCAAAAATGATGGCGTTAGGCGGAGTGGCCGTGGGTAGCATAAATGCCAGGGAAGAAGCCAGGGTTGCTGGTATCATCAGGAGCAGGGGGTTGTTTCCGCTGCTGATGGCCAGGCTGGCAAAGACCGGCAGTAACATCTGGGTGGAGGCCACATTGGAGGTCAGCTCGGTCAGGAAGGACATCAGGGCCACCACGGCCAGCATAATCAGGTAGGGATGCACCCCTTCGGTCCATAGCAGCTGTTCCCCGAACCAGATGGCCAGTCCGCTCGACTGGAATCCCAGTGCCAGGGCAAATCCTCCTCCAAAGAGCAAGACAATGTTCCATGGAATCCGCCGGGCAGTCTTCCAGTCCATGATGCGCTCCTTTCCTTTCTTTCCCGCGGGAACAATAAACAAAAGTATGGAGACAAAAATAGCCACGGTTCCGTCATTGATATAGTCGGGTGTTTTGAATAACTGTGCCCAACCGGGGATGGTCACGTGAGAGAAGGTGATCCCTGCACGGGTTATCCAGAGCAGGGCCAGGAGCAAAAAGAGTACAAATACAATGCGTTCTTCGCGGCTCGCTCTTCCTAGTTTCCGGTAGGCTTTCCTGAAATGATCCCGGTCAATTCCCTTCCATTTCTCCGTGGGTCTGAAACGCAGGTGAATCACCACCCAGACCATGACCAGCATCACCGCCGAGATGGGCAGGGCAAAGATCATCCAGCTGGTGAAGGAGATATCCGGAGCCCCCGGGTACAGCAGGGTGAGGATGCGGGGACAGACCAGGTTGGTGGGAGAGCCTACCAGGGTAGACATCCCCCCGATAGAAGCACTGTAGGCAATGGCCAGGAAAAGTCCGGTGGCATATTTGGAGACCGATTTGCCCGACAGGGTTTCTTCCAGGCTCACAATGATGGACATAACAATGGGGATCATCATCATGGTGGTGGCCGTATTGGAGATCCACATGGAAAGAAAGGCCGAGGTGGCCATAAAACCCACCAGGATCCTTCCCGGGCTGACCCCGATAAACATCAGCAATTTCAGTGCAATGCGGCGGTGGAGGTTCCATCGCTCCATGGCCAGTGCCATCATAAATCCGCCCACATAGACAAAAATGATGTGGTTCATATAAACCTCAGAAACTGCCTTTCCGTCCAGGACCCCGAAGGCAGGGAAGAGGACCACCGGTACCAGGGCAGTTACAGCCAGGGGGATGGTTTCGGTGACCCACCAGATGGCCATCAGGGCAGCTACTGCCATGGTGGCGCTTACCTCCGGCTTGCCCGGCTCCAGGTCGGTAAAGAGTATGATAAGCAGGAAGGCTGCAATACCCAGGAAGAAGCCGATATACTTTTTTTGCATGGGTGGAAAATGATATACAATTATACTAAGATATTGATGAAGTGCCCACTTTTAATTTGATTTAGACTAGCTCAATAGCCTGGAAAATGAAAAGAACCCGTCGCTCATTCCTGAAAACTTCTGCATTGGGAACTGCAGGAGCTTCCCTGATACTTGGATCGTGTAATGGTAGCTCCCATGATGGAGAAAAGGGTGGGGCAGCCCGTCATTATGCCAATCTGGATGAGGCCCTCTCCTTACCTGTCCTAAAAAAGGAACTCTTTCCCGATCCGGTAATCATCGACCGTTTAGAACTTCTGCGATACGAGGATAACTTCATCTGCCGGGTCACTTCCAAAGACGGAGCAGAGGGCTTATCGGTAGCCAATAATGCTCAGATGGCCTCGCTCTACCCTGTTTTTCTAAACCGCCTTCAGCCTTTCTTTCCGGGCAGGGATGCCCGTGATTGGGAAGCATTGCTCGAAGAGGTCTATGTGTACCAGAGCAATTATAAGTTGCAGAACCTGGCCCTGTGGGTACCCCTGGCCACCATCGAGTTTGCTGTGTTGGACATGCTGGGGAAGATCACCGGTCTGCCCATGGGGAAGCTCATAGGTGAGATTCACCATCCCCGGGTTGCAGTTTACCAGGCCAATAACTATCGTGGAAAGACTGCGGCCGAGTCCATGAGCGAGATCAGAAGGCAGGTGGCAGGTAGTGGTGCCCGGGCAGTGAAGATCAAGGTGGGTGGCCGCATGAGCAACAACAGGGATTATCCACCAGGGCGTACCGAAGCGTTGATTCCAATGGTACGAAAGGCTTTTGGAGAAGAAATGATCCTCTATGCCGATTCAAATGGATCCTACGATGCTCCGGAGGCCATCCGCATAGGGAAACTTTTGGAAGAATACCAGTACGATTTCTATGAGGAGCCTGTTCCCTTTGACTGGTATGAGGAAACCCGGCAGGTTAAAGAAGCACTGAGCATCCCCATTGCCGGGGGTGAGCAGGAGCCCAGCATGCGCAACTTCAGGTGGCTTATTAACAACAATGCTCTGGATATTGTACAGCCCGATATCTTCTACTTTGGGGGTATGATCCGCTCCATGAAAGTGGCGCGGATGGCAAGGGTAATGAGAAAGGCGTGTACTCCGCATATTTCAGGATCGGGACTGGGTTATCTCTATATGATGCACTTTGTATCGGCACTTCCCAATGCCGGTCCTTTCCACGAGTTTAAAGGATTCAGTCCCCACATCCCCCTGGACGGACCAGGATCTTCCATGAGCAGCTTCAACGGGATGGTGGTGGTCCCCACCGGTCCGGGTCTCGGGATGACCATCGATCCGGATTTTGTGGCGAAGCATGAAAGGCTTATCCCCCATTGACGACTTTCATCCCGGAAGGCCTGTCATTCATCCCGGGTCATTTTTAGTTATACCTCCTTTCGGGCAGTCGCCCCCTTTATTTTCAAAGTAGATCATGGTCGAAGTAATTTGTCAGGAAAAATAATTTCCCCGACCATGAAAATCTTACTGATCAGTCCGGCCTATCCCGATACCTACTGGAGCTTCAGGCATGCCTTAAAATTTGTTTCCAAGAAAGCAGCCAGTCCTCCCCTGGGACTGTTAACCATTGCGGCCATGCTTCCTCGGGCTTGGGAGCGAAAGCTTGTGGATCTGAATGTTTCACCCCTGGCCGACACAGAGATCAGCTGGGCCGACCTTGTTTTTATCGGAGGCATGTCGGTTCAGTCCGAATCGGCCAGAGAGGTGGTTCAAAGGTGTAAAAAACTGGGTAAAACAATAGTAGCCGGAGGTCCGCTCTTTACTGGCGACCCCGATGCCTGGACGGAAATCGATCACCTGGTACTCAATGAGGCAGAGATCACCCTGCCCTGGTTCCTGGCAGATCTTGAAAAAGGCCTTCCCCGGAAAATTTACCAGACAGAGGAGTATGCGGATATCAAGCTTACACCCCCTCCCGATTATTCCCTGATTGATGCTTCAGCCTATGCTCAGCTGAGCCTGCAGTACTCCAGGGGTTGTCCTTTCGACTGTGAGTTTTGTGAGATCACTGCCCTGCTTGGACGGAAGGTTCGCCTGAAGTCAACCCCTCAGGTAATCGAAGAGCTGGATATTGTCTACCGAACCGGGTTCAGGGGGAATCTCTTCTTCGTGGATGATAATTTTATCGGGAACCGGAAGGTTCTGAAGCGGGAACTCCTGCCGGCCATTATTGCATGGAACCGCAAGCGCAACTATCCCTATACCTTTACCACCGAAGCTTCCATTGATCTCTCCGACGATGCCGAACTGATGAGCGCCATGGCACTGGCGGGTTTTGAAAAGGTCTTTGTGGGTATTGAGACCCCCGATGAGGAGAGCCTGAAAGAATGTAATAAAAAGCTGAATACGGGCCGGAATCTGCTGGAGAGTGTGGCTACGATACAGGCGGCTGGGATCGAAGTGTCGGCGGGTTTTATTGTTGGATTTGACTGCGATACCAGCAGCATCTTCCAGCGACAGATTGATTTTATCCAGCAGAGCGGGATCATTACCGCCATGGTGGGACTCTTGAATGCACCCAGCCGCACCAGGCTTTACAAGCGACTGAGTAAAGAAGGGAGAATTCTGCAAACTGCCGATGGGGATAACACCAATTACAACATGAATTTTACCCCCGTCATGAACAAGGAGTTGCTGCTGAATGGTTACCAGAAAATTGTCCACAGCATTTACTCCAGCAAAGCTTACCATGAGCGTTTAAAGGGATTCCTTTCACATTTCAAACCGCGTGTGGTAAACAGGGGAAGAATTAATAAAGAGAATATGATGGCATTTTTGCGATCGGTATTCTACCTGGGCATCGTGGACAAAAGCAGGATATATTACTGGAAATTATTGTTCTGGAGCATGAGTAAAAGGCCGGATATGATCCCCCTGGCTGTTACCTACAGCATTTACGGATACCATTTCAGGAAGGTTTACAGAATAGACTGACAGGATATGCTTTGTTTATTTGCTGCAGGTCAGGGTAAAGCTTACATTGGGGCTACCGGTAGTATTCACACATATGCTTTCAGGAGGGAAGGGACTTTCCCAAACGCACACTTCATTCAGATTAGGCATCTCACGAATATCAATTTCAATACAAACACCTTCACAGACACTGAAATCATCTGAGCTACAGGACCATTCCCCGGAACCAAGGAGGATGTTATTTGAAAGATCCAGGCTGGTTAAGCGATTTCCGCCACACCATAATTCCAGCAACTCAGTCTGATTTCCAAGTTCCAGACCGGTGAGGTCATTATTAGCACAGTATAGCCATTGAAGCCCGTTATTATTGGAGAGATCCAGGGTGGATAGCTCATTGTCCGTACAATTTAAATGGGTCAGATCCGGATTGTTTGAAAGATTCAAACCCGATACCTGGGCAAACCCAAATCCCAGCTTAAGCAAACCGGCATTATTCGAAACATCCAGGCTCGTTAAAGGATTGCTCCCACAGCCCAGGGATTCCAGATCCGGATTATTACTCACATTCAAAGATGTTAGTTCGTTCCCGGAGCAAAGAAGGTTTACAAGCAGGGGATTGTTGCTAACATCGAGAATGTAGATTTGATTGCCCGAACAATTCAGGTCTGTTAGTTCAGCAAGGCCCGATACGACTAATGCACTCAGCTTGTTATACTGGCAATACAGTTCCTGAAGAAGGAGGTTAGAGCCAACAATCAGCGAGGATATCTGGTTATCTTCGCAATGCAGTATTTCTAAAGCAGTATTATTCGAAATGTCCAGGGAGGCCAAGTCGCTGGAGTTACATACCAGTTTCTGAAGACTCAGGTTATTTGAAAGATCAAGATTTTGTAAGGCGTTAAAGCTGCAATTCAGTTCCACCAGGTGCGGACATTCAGAAATATCAATTCTGTTTAGCGGGTTGTTATCACAGCGCAGATAAGTGAGCAAAGGATTGTTCAACAATTCCAGGCTGAGCAGTTGATTTCCATCGCAGCGCAAACTGCTTAACAACGTATTGCTCGAAAGATCCAGGCTGGTGATTTGATTGCCAAAGCAGGTAAGGGTGGTCAGATTGATAAAGGCTTCAATTCCTGTCAGATCTGTGATGTTCATCACGCTCACGTCCAGAGAGGTGATTTGTTCGGCTTCACAGGGACAGATTTCGCCATCGCCATTAGTATCCACACCCAGTTCGATGAGTGCATTTAAGAAGGCCTGGTCCGTAATTTCCACAATGGGATCTGGATCGTTTTTTTTGCAGCCTGCGATAAGCACGAGCAGTAGTATGGCTATGCTGAGTCGTTGAAGAAGTGCTTCCATGATAGTTTTATATACTGCATTCGGTGGTAAAGGTTACATCGGGACTTCTGTGGTATCAATAATCACTCCTTCCGGGGGAAGGTGTGACCCATACGCAGACTTCTCCAAGGGTGGGCATATCACTGATATTTAGATTCACAACGAGGTGTTATTCGAAACATCAAGGCTTACAAGGTCATTTCCATAAACAGCAAGTTCAATTAATGCAGTGTTATTTGATAGGTCCAGACTATCCAGGGCATTTCCCTGGCAGTTTATTTCTAACAGTCCGGTGCAAGTCGAAATATCCAAATGGGCCAGGATATTAGCAGGACAGATTATTTCCATTAAGAATGGATTGTTTGATAAATCCAGACTGCTTAGTTGATTTCGGTAAACAATTCAAAAAATTTAAGTTCGTGTTGTTTGAGAGATCCAGGTTGGCGATTTGATTTTGTCCACATAACAACCAGTCCAGTTTAGGATTATTTGCCAGATCCAGATTGCTTATTTGATTATCACCGCAGCCTAATCTGTGCAAATCAGTATTATGCGAAACATCAAGACTGGAAATTTGATTACTCTCACATTGCACAATCTCAAGCTCTGTATTTTTTGAAAGATCCAGTACGGAAAGCCAGTTAGCTCCGCAAATCAGTTCTTCTAGCAACGGATTATTAGAAATATCCAGTGCAGTTAGTTGGTTTTCTCTGCAGTGAAGCTCTTTTAAATTTATTTGAAAAGAAAGGTTTAGGCTTGAAAGATTATTTTGATCGCAAAAAAACTACTCTAATGCCGTGTTTTTGGAAATATCCAGACTTGTTAAGTTATTCTCGAAACAAATAAGCCTTTCCAGATTGATAAATGCATCTAATCCTGACATATCAGAGATACCGTTTCTGCTGACATTCAAAGAAGTGATTTCTTCAGCCTCAAGGGTGCTAATCTGTCCATCACCGTCTGTATCCACCCCCATTTCAATGAGTGCATTTAGAAAAGCATCGTCTCCGATCTCAACCATTACAAACTGGATCCTATTTCCAGCAGCTCACCAGCAGAAGCGCTGAAAGCAGTCATAAAGGTGATATTTTTACCAATACTTCATTTATCTGACACAATTATACCAGTAAACAAGTTAACCAGATTCTACTTAAAAGTCAACATTAGCATTCAAAATCTGAGCATCTCCTGGTAGTGGGGTGAGGGTGCAAATATCCCTCCGCTCTTTTGATAGTAGTCGCCGTCGAGCTTAAAAACGCCCTTGCTGGTCTTCCTCCAGCCGGCATCCGGGTAAGGATGATAACTCACCATCTTATCCCAGTTACGGTAGTTCTGGTGCCCGTTGGTCTCCAGCAGTCCGAGTCCCAATCCGGGAAAAGGTGCCAGCCGGCAGGCGATGGCCTTGTTCCATTCCACCAGGATGGGATTCACTGTCAGATCGGCACAAAAGCAGGGCACCCCCCGTTCGTGGGCTGCCCGGGCAATTTTCATGGTCATACTCAGGGTTTTGGCAATGGCTTTCAGGGCAATGGCCGAATAGCCCATCTCGATGCGGCGGATGGCATCTTCATCGGTATGGGCACTCTCATCGGCTGCGATCCGCAGTCCCATATCACCCACCTGAATATCCTTATGCTCGGGAAAGGGTTCTTCAATGACTGCAATCTGGTCGAAGGCCCCGATCTTCTTTGCATGGTCGAGGAGCCGGAGCAGGGTCTCTTTTTTTTCATAGCGCCCGTTGGCATCAAAGTAATAGGGCAGTTTCCCATTCTCCGACCAGGCTGTCTCCCGGTGACCGATGGCCCTGTGAATGGCCGAAAGACGCTCCATGTCCTTTTGCAGCATTTCCTCCTGGGTGCCGGGCTGACCGATCTTGATCTTCATAAAGAAGTAGCCTTCTTCAACGGCCTCTTCGATCTCGCTGATGGGAACAGAGTAGGCCATCAGGGGAATACTGGCCACCTGTTTGTGATGGTGGGAGAGGGCCGGACGGTAAGCTTCGGGGATCAGATCGTCGAAGTTATCTATGCCGTTCTCCTGCGGCATGCAAGAGCCAGGCTGCATTGTCGACTCCCACCAGGGCATTCAGGGCAAAGGTCTTCCGGAGATTGGGATTCCCGGTAATTGCTTTCCCGTATTCATATACTTCCTCCAGGATCTCGTCCAGCAAATCTACAGGACTGTTAAAGCTACGCCCTTTGCATATCTGCAGGGCCCGCTCACTGATGTTGTACATAAGCGCATTTCCTGCAGCTTCGGAATGGCTGGCAAATACAGAGGCATCGGACCAGAGCACGCTCTGGGTACAGAGCCCAGGCTTCTCCACTCCGGTACTACTCTTCATCATGGCCATGGTTTGCCAGATCTCGCTCATATAGCCTCCTTTGAAACCAAAGGGCCGGATCAGGGGCTCCCTTTCAAAGTTGGAATCGACTGCGGCAATAGTGACCGGTTTTACGCAGTTGCTTGCCGGATGCCTGTGCCATAACCGGCTGATTTATAAGGAACCATGCTGTGGCCACTGCAGCAGTTTTCATATAGTCTCTTCGGATGAAGTCCATGGATCAGAGATAACTTTTTAATGCAGCCAGATCCTTGCGCATCCATTCGATGGTCAGCTCCTTCTCCTGAGCCACGCTCATCTCTTTTTCCGGGCCCAGGGGGTACTCCAGGTGGAAGGTGATGGGTGCGTGTATCCCATATTCCTTCAACAGTCCGAAGTAGGCTGCGAAATCCACAACTCCTTCGCCCACAGGCACGTATATCTCCCTGGCCCTTCCATCCCTTTCTCCCCACCTGAAATCCTTGACTACTATGCAACGGATATGGTCCTTTAGCGCCTTCAGGCCCAGGGGCCAGGAGCGGTTTCCTTCTGCCGTAGCATGGCAGATATCGTACTGACACCCGGTCCACCGGGGATCCATATCCCTGATGACCTCCCACAGATCCCAGACCGGGGCTCCGAAGTTACTGCCTGCATGATTCTGATAGGCCCCGTGGATATTGTATTTCTCGTTTAAGCGCGCCAGTCCGTTCATCTGCACCTTAATCCGCTCAAGATTATTCACCATCGATAGGGCAGGATCGTATTTGTAGTAGCCCAGGCGATAGAACTTGATTCCAAACTCCGAGGCCACCTGCAGGACCTTTTCGCTAAGCGGATCGTCCGGGTCTGTAATCCCTGTTGCCATCATCTCGACATTAAGCCCGGCTTCCTCAAAGGCTTTCACTGCCAGGGGCAGGTCCCGTTCCACGTTCTCCGGAAGTACATGTCCCCCGGGTCTTACGGTCAGATCGGTCCCGTCCATCCCTGCAGCCACACATGCATCAGCGGCCCCGGCATAGTCCAGAAACTGCAGGTGCTTGGAAAAAAAGTTAAAGCTCCAGGGCTCATCCCCTTCTCCCGGCAGATTTAAGGGTATTGCGCTAAATGCAGGCGCAGCAGCCAGTCCGGCCGCGGCAATTCCAGTAAGTCTTAATAAAATCTCTTCGCTTTACAGTGTCCATGGTTCGCGGTATTGGTAGTGTAGTAATTCATTTGCTTTTTCGCTGTTGGTAATCCTCTCGGCCACCGGATCCCATTCCAGCCGCATCTTCATGGCCAGGGAAATATTGGCCAGGTGGGCAAAGCAGGTGGAACGGTGTCCATCCTCCAGGGTACACAGCGGTTCTTTACCTGTTTGAATGCATTCGATGAAATTATTTACCAGGTTGGCCGTGCTATCCTCCTTAATCTGCAGGTCGCCATGACCCTGTTCACCTTTCAATTCAGCAGAGCTTTCATCCACCAGTTTCTCCCAGGTCTGGAACTGTCCGGGCCTTGCCGGAACTACCCGGTATCCGTCCTGACTGGCCAGCAGGGTGCCTTTGGAACCATTCAGCTCAATCTCACCCCCAACGATACCTCCTCCACTACTGGCTTCGTGGATACTGAACTGTACGATGCATCCGCTTTCAAACTCGAAGAGTACCTCCATGGTATCGGGAATGTCGCGGTCATCATTTACCGCGTATTTGCCCCCATGGGCGCTTATGGCCACCGGTGCCTTCTCCCCGATTAACCACCGGATCACATCCATGTAGTGTACTCCCCAGTTGCCCATCTGGGAGGAATACTCGCTCCACCAGCGGAAGCTGTAAGGAGCAATGTTATACTGGTAATCGCGGTGGGGGCGGGGCCCCAGCCACATGTCCCAGTTGAGATCAGCCGGGGGAGCTTCGGGCATCATCTTTCCGATCCCATCGGGGAACATATTGCTGATACGCAGCGCCCGTGCCGTGCTTACCTTGCCTATTAGTCCGCCCGGCACCTCTTTGGAAAGTGTCTGGAAGATGGACGATCCCCGGCGGTTAAGTCCAACGGCACAGACCCTGCCGGTGCGTTTCTGGGCCTCCACCAGGGCCCTTCCTTCCTTGATGGTGATGGTGAGTGGTTTCTCCACGTAAACATCCTTCCCGGCTTCCATGGCCTGGATGGCCTGGATGGCGTGCCAGTGATCGGGGGTGGCAATGCAAACAGCATCGATATCTTTTTGCTCCAGCATATTCCGGAAATCGGAGTATCGTTTTACCTCAATCCCAAAGCCCTCACCCATGCGAGGAACCTTCCCTGAGTCCAGGTACCTTTGATTTACCTTGGAGCGATCACGTAAAATATAAGGTTCATATACATCGCAAAGTGCGGCAATTTCCACATGCGGGATTTTTCATGAACAGGTTCAGCAGCTGGGAGCCCCGGTTGCCGAGACCGATGAAACCCACCCGGATCTTACATTGGCACCTTTGCCCTAAGGCTTTTGGGCGAAAGGTGTGGGCTCCTATGGTGGTCCCGGCAGCAGCCATTCCGGTTTTGTTTATGAATTCCCTTCGGGAGATGGGGGGAGTTTTCATATTTTGATTTTTAGAAATTTTAATGATACCCAATTTAGCGGATTCTTCTCATCCATGGATAATATCAGCGAAAATTTCAGCGGATTCCCAGGTATTCCATCACCGCATCATCCCCCTGAAGGGCACCGGCCGGTAAGGGATGTTCTGCATCAAAGACCTTTAGCTGTTGGGGTTCCAGGACCTTTACAAAATCCTCCTTGTATCCATTGTCATAGGGAAGGGCTCCCATATTGAGCTCCAGGTAATGTCCCAGGAAATTGTAAGCAGCAGCCCGCTTGGAGGGACCATAGTCGTGCTTCTCCAGTGGCAGGTGTACATTCTCAAGCCTGTTTTCAGCATTATAAAGTGCATAGACCTCCTGCACGTAGGGGAATTCTATCCGGGGAGTGTTCCGGGTCCAGTCACCCCCGTTGGAGACAAGCAGCAGGGGGCGTGGAGCACAGAGTGCAGCAATCTCCACATTATTGGTCTGGTGATGATGGCTCTTATGAACCGGCATTCCGCTTTCACAGACACATCCCCCGAAAAAGTGAGCCGATACCTGCACCACCGGTGCCGATACATTGATCCGCTTTCGATGGCCGTAAGCATAAAGGTCTGGGTGCCACCTCCGGAACCTCCGGTCATTCCGATACGTTCCGGATCCACATCGGGCCTGGAGAGCAGGTACTCCAGCACCCTTCGGCTGTTGTATGTTTGAAGCACCAGGGCAATGGGCATCCTGTGATTTATCTGATGTGACTCGCCGTATCCCACCATGTCGTATGCAAAGACAATGGCACCCATACGGGCCAGCGCCGCACTGCGGATCTGAACATCGGCCGTGAGTCGTTTATCAGCCGCATGTCCGTGGGGACAAAGAACTGCAGCATTGCGCTCTTTGGGTTCAAGAGGGGTGTAAAGGTTTCCGGTGATCCAGAAGCCGGGGAAACTCTCTATGGCAATATTCTCCACCGCATATCCATCCATTTCCTGTCGGCTATGAATAACAGGATTGAACTGGCCCTCAATGACCGGCATCTTTTCCAGTTGCATTCCCTCGATAATACCCTTTCGGATTATCTCAGCACGCTCTTCCCACGATTCCAGATCGTCCCAGCTGGAGCGAAACTCCTTCATCATCAGGTTGGCCTCATCTTCCGGTCCAGTGCCCCCCCACACAGAGCATGGATTCCTGTGCCGAAGCCGGGTTGGACATCAGGAAGAACAGGCCCAGGAGAAAGGGCAGCATTTTATAAGGTGATTTAGTCATGATGAATATTGTTAAGTAATGGTAATACCTCTTCGGAGTAGTATGGTTCCTCCATACACCAGAATATATAATCGAGCTTCAGATAGTCCTGTGCAAATTCCAATATTTCTGATAGAGTAACCTGTCTCTCCGTTTTAGGATTCAGGACACTGTAGTTTCCTTCCTGGACTGCAGCACCTGTTGGTGCTTTCCCAGCCAGGTTCCTGATTAAAGGGTAAGAGTTTTTCATTTGCCAATCCCTGTAAACTTTGATATCCGGACCTCCCATTCCAAATCCAATCTTTGCAGCGTAATCGTAAAGTTCTTCTAGATCCTCTTTGGAATCTCCGGGCATAAAATTGGCATACAGTATTGAAACACTGTTTTTAAAATGCGTATTTAGGGTCAACATGCTTCTTTTCAGTTCTTCAAGGTAGATGCGGTCGCTGTAACCTGCAGGATATATCCCTTCCGGATTTGCTATATCAATGGCTGTTTCCGGAAGATTGATTCCCTCAATTCTTCCATCAAATTGTGCTGCTAATGCTTCGAGTAGTTTCCGGTATTGCTGTGCAACCGCAGGATCCCATCTGCGGGCCACCCAGCCACCAATCACAAGTTTTCCGGAATCGTTTTCCCAGAACTGAGGATCAGAACCACCGTGGTAAATCGTATCCTTCAGCATATAATCCGGGGTCAGAATCCTGGAAGGACTAAAGGTCACATCCTGAATTTGAATAAATAACTTCTTTCCTTTGGATTCTAAGAAATCCAGATCTTCTTCAATTTCGCTGAAGTCGTAGCTATCCTTTTCCGGCTCCAGTCTTTTCCAAACGTAGGTAATTTGTGCACCTTCAATACCCGGGTTTAAATAGAATGAGGAGTCATAAATCAACTCCCGGTCTCTTGAGAAAAATATGTAATGGTGAATATTTTTCTGACTATAGATCACTTGTCCCGATGCAAGTAATAATACAGAAAAGATAAGGGGCAAAATTAATTTCTTCATGACTTGGAATCAAAGCGCATAGAATATCAGAAATCCCATGCCGAAATTAAACCCGGCATGAGTGAGGATTGCCCCCAGGATGCTTCCGCTCTCCTGCCTTACCCGGTTGAAAACCATGCAGGTAAAGAACATGGCAGTTAACCATAGCAGGGCAGGTAAAGGAAGCAGCTTCCAGCCCACGGCTGCATAGACAATCCCGAAATGTGCCAGGTGGGTGAGGGAGAATGCGGCGCTGTCGATCATGGAGGCTTTCTTCTCTCCAAACCTTTCCCTGAAAGCCTGATGAACAACACCACGGTAAAAGAGTTCTTCGCCAATGGGGCTGAAAGTCATTATAATGATCATATAGATCAGGAAATAGATTGCCGAACCATTATCCGTACCGGCCAGTGAGGCAATATATACAAAGGGATTTGAGATATCCAGTCCGAATGCCAGCATGGTGATGGCAAAAAGCAACAGGCACATGCCGCAGCCCAGAAGGAATCCCCACAATAACCATAAGGGTTGGGTACTCTTGCGAATTCCCATCTCCCGCCTTCCTGCCTTTTTAAGAAAGAGGAGGGGAGTAAAAAACATAAGAGTGAATACTATGGAGACCCACTGCGATTGTCCGCTTTCATATGAATTAAGTACCAGGATAAACCTTGGGATTCCGAAGAGTAGCACCAGGAAGAGTCCCAGTACCCACTTATTGGGGAATAGCCGGTCCCAGAGTTTGTGATAAAGAATTGGTGATTGCATGCATTGAAGATAAGTAAAATGATGAATTGAATCCCCTGTTCCAACACCGGAAAGGAATCTTTAAAGCAGGAATCGCACTTCAGTAAGCTCGCGGCCAATTTGCTGTACTCCTGTTAAGATCCGCCTGGTTTGGGATGGTGAGGGTTTCTTTATTCCTCTAATATACTGAGCAAGTAAGCTTTGATTCATTCCAATCCGTTCAGACAGCGCTTTGGCATTGATGACTTTGTAAAAGTCAAAAAAACTTTCCAAGTCAAATTCAAATGTAAGATCGTTTAGCGCAAAAGTCCTCCCCAATTCTTCAAAAGTAAAATTGAGAGCTTCAATTATCTTAGCTTTTAGTTCATCAAAAGATTCTGCTTCTGTAGCAACAAAGCTATTCCCGATGGTGGTAGTTGCGCTGTAGCCCATATCTTCTTTTATCACAACAACCTTAACTTTCCTTTTCTTCATCGTTTCCCAGTTTTGATTCCAGCCTGTTTAAGGATAGATTTAAGCAAGCCCTTTTTTACTTCTTTTCCTGCATGAAAAGGGACTGATAATTGTCCTTTTTTTGTTCTATGTTTCAAGAGGGCATGACTACCCCTCTGTCTGACAATATACCAACCATCCTTCTTTAGAATCCGGAATAGTTCACTATACTTAACCATCTCAAAGGTAATAAATATATTACTTCATTCAAGGGATAAAGTGTGTCGTTCATATGGTTAATATGGTAAGTGAGAGGAAGTCGAATGTCACAAGTGAAAACAATCAAATTATTTTGAATTCAGTGCTATTGCCTTATTTGTGCGTGTTATCTTCCTGATTGTATTTGAAGCCTCACTGGTGGCCTTTGATCCATTAATCGACCAGTTGAGCAAGGGACAGGTTGCCCTGAAAGTCTTGTTTAACAGCGGACTTGCCTTTGCCATTTTTACAGCGCACCATTTCCTGGAAGACCGTATGAAAAGCATGATCCGGAAAAGCTGAGTCCTGTTTCTCAAGCTCTTGCTTCCCTTGACTTTAATTACAGGATGGACTATCTTGCCGGCTATATTCGAAAATACAATTCTTATGAAATTATCAACTCACCAACGGATTGGCACATTTATTTTCTGGTTTGCCCAGATTGTAGGAGGAGTAACAACCCTGGCATTAATCATATTTATTGGAGCAAACCTGATCGGTGAGTTGATAGGGAAGCAAATTACCATCAAAGAGGACTATGCTGTATTTCTCTTCTTCCTCTGCGAAGTATTAGTGGCTGTAGCCTTTAAAATTTCGTGGAGAAGAAAACGCCTGG
This sequence comes from uncultured Bacteroidales bacterium, assembly GCA_963753765.1. Classification (GTDB taxonomy): domain Bacteria; phylum Bacteroidota; class Bacteroidia; order Bacteroidales. The sequence goes on along the minus strand of CAVWDQ010000015.1, from coordinate 29,413 downwards.
GGGCTGTACTGGTGATTCTTCTTTCCCTCCTGCTCAGTATCTGGTGGGGGAGGGAATCTTTAAACATTGTTTATTTCCACCTGCCAATCTTATTTTCCGGCCTGTTGCTACTCTTCTATTCCTATTATAAGGAATGGATATTGAAGCAGAAGCCCTAGGAGCAGGCACTTATTTATCCTATTTTTATCTGCATATTAACAAGCATTAAGTAAGAATGGAAATTCTAATTTATCAAACAAAAGAGGAGTTGGGTAAAGCTGCAGCCTCTAAGGGAGCAGAGCTGATCAGAGAAGCATTGAAAAGAAAGGGGAGTGCCAATATCATTGTCGCGACCGGTGCTTCCCAGTTCGAAATGCTGGGAGCATTGATCAGGGAAAAGATCGATTGGAGCAAGGTTACTGCATTTCACCTCGACGAATATATCGGAATACCGCTTACACATCCTGCATCCTTCAGGAAGTATCTGAAGGAGCGTTTTGTGGATCATGTGTCGCTCAGGGCCTTTCATTACATAAACGGAGAAATGGATCCGGCAGCGGAAATAGAAAGACTGAATGAGTCTATTGCTCCCTACGAAATTGATGTGGCATTTATTGGCATTGGTGAGAATGCTCACCTGGCCTTTAACGATCCGCCTGCCGATTTTGAAACCACGGAGCCCTATATAGAGGTGCAACTGGACAATGATTGCCGTCAGCAGCAATTGAACGAGGGGTGGTTTGCCTCCTTTGAGGAGGTGCCCGAAAGGGCCATCAGTATGTCGGTGAACCATATCCTGAAATCGGACGCCATCATCTGCACAGTTCCGGGTGAGCGAAAAGCTATTGCAGTGAAGCTTACCATGGAGAACGGGATCTCTAATGATGTTCCGGCATCGGTACTAAAATCCCACCAATCGGTTTTTCTATTTCTCGACCAGGATTCATCATCCGCGATGCCCGGGAAATAATGAAGGTAATTGAACAAAATCAGAAAGATTGAATATCTATAAGAAAATAGGTCTTTTCCTGGCCGCCATAGCACCCGGATTGTTCCTGATCGGGTATAACATCGGGACCGGCAGTATTACCACCATGGCCTCCTCGGGGGCGGCTTACGGGATGACCATGATCTGGCCCCTGCTGCTCTCCTGCATATTCACCTTTTTCCTGGTCATGCTATTTGGCCGATATACCTCCATTACCGGGCTGACCATCCTGACTAGCTTCCGGAAGCATTTCGGGGTGGGAGTTGCCCCGGTTGTACTGGTTTCCCTGCTGGTCAGTGAATGGGTCAGCTGCATGGGGGTGATGGGGGTGGTCACCCAGGTGGTCCAGGAGTGGTCAAGGCCCCTTACTAGATCGGGGAATGGCTTCAGCCCCATTATCACGGCCCTTATTTTCGGAGCCCTTCTTACTATCTTTTCTGGAACGGACAGCACAGGGTCTTTGAAAAGGTCCTTGCCATCTTTGTGGGAATCATGGGGCTTAGTTTTATACTTACCATGTTTATGGTGATCCCCGATCCGGAGGAGGTGCTCAAGGGCCTGGTCCCCGTATTCCCAGGGACTCCGATACCATGCTGATCATGGCCGGAATGGTGGGGACCACCATGGGTGCTATCCTCTATGTGGTGCGTTCCATCCTGGTACAGGAAAAGGGATGGGAGAGGCGCGACCTGAAGGCCGAGCGGCGCGATGCCATTGTCTCCGTTTCCATGATGTTCATTCTGAGCGTGGCCGTGATGGCTGCAGCTGCAGGAACGCTTCACCCGCTGGGACTGAAGGTAGACAATGCCATCGATATGGTAAAACTGATGGAGCCCCTGGCCGGACAGGTTTGCCATCTCGGTCTTTGTGGGAGGTATTGTGGCAGCCGGACTCTCTTCACTGTTTCCCATTATCTTGCTGGCTCCCTGGCTCTTTGCCGATTTTAGCAAGAAACCCCGGAATATGAAATCCACCAGCAGCCGGCTCTTGGTCCTGTTCGGGGTACTGCTGAGCCTGGTGGTCCCGGTATTTGGCGGGAGCCCGGTACTGGTACTGATCATTGCCCAGGCCATGACGGTCATTGTAACTCCCCTGGTACTGGCATTTATGCTCTATATCTATAACAAGAAATCAGTTATGGGGGATAACAGGCTCGGAGTGGCATCAAATATCTCCTTTGGCGTGGTGCTGCTTTTCACCATTGCCATGGCAGCGGCCGGAATAATCGGGATCGTAGGACATTTTTCTGCCTAGCTCACTTGGAAGGGACTGTTTTTTAATTACTTGCCTTTTACCCGTAATTGCCATAACTTGAAAAAAACCCTCAGAGCCATGCTTTTCCCCCGACAATTCCTTGCCGTACTTATCATCATTATGTCCATTCCTGTTTCGGCCCAGACCTATGTGTCGGGCGAGATAACAGCTGATGCAACATGGACGCCGGCAGCTTCTCCCTATGTGATTATGGATTCTCTTATTGTTGGTACTGGTGCACTTCTGATTCTGGATGCCGGAACTATAGTGATGTTCAAATACCACCCCGATCCGGACAGTAAAAGCTACATGAAGATCAATGGCGGGATCCAATCCCGGGGGAGTGAGGCTGCAAATGTTGTATTCACTTCCGATAGAGATACATCGCTGGTGGATCTTTACGGGACGGGGAATGCAAGCATCCCCCGGCCCGGGGACTGGGGCTATGTTTATTTTAACAACCTCAATCCGGGACCGAATGAACATGGAATGGACTGGACCGAATTCAGGTACGGGGGAGGACGGAATCCCGATACCATCTCCTCCCCGGAATTTTATCCCATGCTTACCTTCAGGGATGAGATACATACAGATGATAACCGCACGTGGTTGTACTATTGCCATGTCCACCATTCAAAGGGGCTTGGAATCCGGATGGGCAATGCTCAGATCACTGGTACAACTATTACCGATTGCATGCATGGGGTCCAGGTTACATCCACCACCTGCGGACTTATGGAATCCACCATAGCCAACAATACGGGATACCCCATCCTGATTAACGGTCTGAAAGTAACGCTTGATTATGCGGATAGTGAAACCTCCAATTACTTTATTGAAGATTTTTCAGGCAATACCTTCAGCAACAACGTTCAAAACTATTTTGCTTTGGGAGGCAAGATGGTGTTGGTAAAGGGCGATGCAATTCCGGGACCCATGACCTTTGAACTGGACTGGAGAAAACTCTCTTTTCCCTACATGGTGACTTCTCCTATAGAGGTATCCGGACTGGAAATAAATCTGGAACGGGGAACCCTGATTAAATTCAAATACTTCGAGGAGCCCGGCAGGAAGCCTTACATCTCATTTGATTCGGAAAGTATTTTGAGGACCAGAGGGGGGGTAACTGATGACCCAACGGTGTTTACCTCCGAATACGATCACCGTTACGATTACGAGCAGTTTGAAGGGAAGCACCGCGATCCCATGGCGGGGGACTGGGGCTATATTGAGGCTCATGCCTTCGATCTGGTAAATTGTGTATTCAAGTACGGGGGACTTTATGCGGATCCGGACACAGGAGATCCGCTTCCAGAAGCCTCAGGCGCAATCCGGATCAGGGCCGGCTTATCATGGTCCTCACGTTTTACGGGCTGCCTGTTCAATAGCCTGTACAGGCATGGCATCGTCACTGTTTTTGAACAGTATGTGGACCATCCCATCAGCATCGACAATTCTTCTTTCCTGCTTTCAAAAGAAAATTACGGGATGACCACCCTGCAGCCCGAGGGGGGCGATGGAGGGGACATCGATGCCAGAAACAATTACTGGTACGGATCAGAGGGCCCTTACAATCCGAATTCCGATACCGTTGGAAACGGGTGCAGGGTAGCCGATCATATCGATTATAAGCCATTCCTCACCGAATCTGATGATGAGCTTGACCTGGTCAGCTCGGTGCTTGCAGGAACCGTGAGTAATCAGGATGGGGTGGGAATCCCCGGAGCCCTTTTAAGATTGAAGGGTAAAAAAGAGAAGATTGTTTACAGTAAAACCGATGGTACATACTATATTTCAAATGTTCACCCCGGATATGGTTACAAGTTGCATGCCTTCGCCAAAGTACACCGCGACACGGTTTATGAGGACATCATTATCGGTAGAGACACTTCCCATTTATTAGATGTTAGCCTGCGGGAGCGCACCATCGATTACCTGGTGGATACCATTACCTTCCAGGTAAACCCCCCCATGTCTGAGGTCCAGGTGGGCGGCACGGCTTACCGCTACTACAAGATTATCGACAAGACCACCCACGATCCGGTGTACGGAGCCGAGGTCTTTGTGGACGGACTGGTCGATACCTTTTATACCAACTACAAGGGCATCGCCACCATCGCCATTCCGTGGGACAAGACCTATCCCACCAGCAATGGCAGGTCCTTTTACATATCCCAGGTAGGTATTGATGCACTTGCCTATCCTCCCGACCAGCGGATGTACTTCAGGGCAAGACAGCTTCCCAGGGACTATACAAAAATGTGGGGAGGAAAACTCTGGCTGAAAGAGGGAATTTCCATTGTGGAGTTTAAGCAGGAAGTGGGTGCATCCATAGGAGTGGTGCTTGCAAATTCCGGTTCAGGAGAGATACCGGTAAGCCTTCTGCTTGAAAGGGGCTTCCAGGCAGGAGCAGGGATCAACCTGGGCGCATCTGCCAAGGCCACTCTTGGTCCGCTTGAAGCTGGTGCGGAGGCTGAAATAGGAGTTAACCTGAATGCAGTCATGAAGGACCAGTTTATTTTTGATTATGAAAACAATAGTGGCCGTGAGGCCCTGGCCAAATTTATTGTCCTGGCCGGGTCGGCCTTTCAATACCTCGATTCTCCCCTGCACCGGTACCTTGGTGTGGCACTGCTGGATCAGAATCCGTACATACAAGGGGCCTCATTTTCAAATAGTATCGGGCTGAACTATACGGGAACCGCCGGTGCGAATGCGGGAATCGGGCTGAATTTGAAAGACGACGATGGAAAAGAATCGCCCATCGGGGCAGAGCTGAAAGGAAGCGCCGAAGCCAAGGGGGCCATCGACTTCCTTTTCACCTCTTATACCTATTCCGACCAGCTGGATTTCTCGCTTGCCTATGCAGCAGAGATTGGTCTTGGTGTTTCAGCCGGGGTGGGTTTTGATATTGCCAAACTTTTCGGCAGTGGCGATGAAAAGGATAAAAACGATAAGGAGAGCAATGACAATAATAAGAAAGATGATGATAACAAGTTTAAGATAGAGATTCCCGAGCTGCTGTTGGGAAGTGCAAATGCAGGCATCAAATATGGGGCTTCCATCAGCACCACCCGTGAGGTTCCGCAACCCTTCACCAGCCTGGGCTTTATGTATGGCTACAAATATGCAGCAAAAGTTAGTGCATTTTCGCTGTTCGGGGCCGGAGTGGGGCAGGACAGGGAGTACAATTTTATCTTCGACTTCCACGATAGCTATCTCAAGGGGATCGTGGAAGAGAAGGTCCAGCTGGCCAAAGACCTGGTTTCGACCGATATGAGCAATCTGAGCCTGGATATTTCTTCCCTCTCGGGTGCAAATCTGTTCCAGAGCCCCTTTGCCACCTTTGCTGCCGAGCAGACCAAAAATGCATTTTCTTACCCGCCGATTCCATACAGGCAGACCGTAAAGGACCTGGTGGATCAGGGTGCATTCAAGGTGGAAATATCTTTCGGAATCGGACCGGTAAAGTGTAAGTTTGGTGCCGGTATTGAATACAACGAGGCAAACGATTACCTCTGGCGCTCCGGTGTGTTCTATGACTGGGGACTATACCCCTTGCAGACTTACGATTATGTGGCCCAGAATAAGGATATCAAAGTGGGTACGATCCTGCAGGATATCCTGAATGAATCGGGAGCCTATTTGTGGGAACAAGTTTCAGGAGGTTGGATCAAGGAAATTTTTAAGCAGATCCCGATTTGGCCTTTTAACCTTCTGAAAGCCACCAATGCCTATGAGATTCAGGTGGGCCCGGATTCCCGGACCTCATACCTGGCGGTGGATACGCTGTCCGGCGTAGACAGCGTCTACGTGAACTACTGGGACTGGTACGGAACCGATGGAATCACAGAAAAGAAAGCCACCATGGCAGCGGAGTCCCTGAAGATTCTGGAGCATGTTAAAAACATGGCTGTTGAGGTACACAAGCTGGATTACGGAATCGGGGGCTTCTACCAGTTCGAACCCAATGGGATGGTAGTTGCCGATTCGGCGGTACTTACCATCAATTACGATGACTCGGAGCTGGATGTCATGCTGAAGGACAGCACGGCATATACCATTAACGAATCCGACCTGAGGATGTACGTGGAAGATAAAACCAATAACAAGTGGATCTATATAGGTGGCGAGGTGGACCCGGTTACTAATCAGGTTACAGCCCGCATCGATTCGCTGGGAACCTTTACCCTGGCTCCCTTTACCCCGGATGGTGAAATTATCCTCACAGCCAACCCCGATACCATTCGGGTGGAGGTCCTTGACAGTACGAGGGTAACAAGCAATACTATCTATTATACCACGGGCGAAAAGGTTGTGGATGAAGAATTCACCATAGAAGTTTCCAGGGGGACCATTCTTACATCCGATGTCAATCCCGTTGCGGTGGGTTTACAGATCCTTTCCGTGGATGGAAAAATCTCCTTTGATTACCGCTCCGACAGCATTTCGGGGATCGCTTTCCTGAAAGCCAGTAGCCGGAAAGGGGGCGCTGAAGGACTCACCACCGTTACCATCTACGAGGAAAATCCGCCGGAGACACCGGTCATCACCTCGGCCATGCTGGATGCTTACAGTGTGGACCTGAAATGGGAAGCTGTTCCCGATATCGACCTGGCCAAATATATGGTCTACTATGGAACACAGAGTGGTGCTCCATACGATGGTACGGCTTCAGTAGAGGGTGAAAACTCGCCCCTGGATGCCGGAACGGCCATCTCCATACGCCTGAATGGACTTTATAAAGATTCCACCTATTACTTTGCCCTTAAGGCAATCGACCGGGTGGGAAATGCCAGTGCATATTCCAACGAAGTAATGGTGACCACACAGTTCAACAGGAAGCCGGTCATCTATGCCCGCGTGTTTGAGGTAACTCCATGGCTGACGGAAGGAACAGTGATTGATACCCTCTGGGCCAGCGATGAGGATCGTGACCAGACGCTGACGTATTACCTGGCAGCTAATAATACCTCCACCGCTTTCAGCCTGGATACGATTACCGGGGAGATCGCAGTGAAGGATGCAGCACAGCTCAACTACTGGAAAACCGGCATTGATTCCCTGGTGATGCATGTGGGAGTGCGCGACGACGGGGATATCCCACTCGCTGACAGTGCTGAGATAATGATCGTACTGAAGGTGGCCACGGGCATGCGAAGGGCACCATTGGCCCATGAGCCTTTGTTTTTGCTTTATCCCAACCCGGCTACAGAAGTGGTGCATGTAGAATTAATAACTCAGGAGTTGCCTGGTGAACTGGCAATAACTGTGGTCAACATGCAGGGCCAGGTTATATACAGGGAGGAGAAAGCGGCCGGAGCAGGCATGCACCATCAAATTGAACTGTCAGGTATTGCCCCCGGGCTTTATTCGGTGGTAGTGCAAACTGATATTGGCAAAGGGGTGCAGCGACTGGTTCTGATAAGGTAATTAAGAATGAAGCTTAGGCCTTGTGGACCTTTTGCCACTTGTGGTCTTTGCAGCCCTGCCTGAGGGCATCTTCATTCGTTTGTGGTAGTTATTAAAGGAGAGGTAGAAGGCGTACCAGACCGTAATCAGGATCAGGGGTAGAATGCTGTAGCCGGTAAGGTAGAATCCTGAAAAAGTAGCCACGCAGATATGGGAGGGATCCTTCCGCTCGTAGAAAATCGTAAGGCTTCGTCCCTGCTCGTATTCATAATTTCGTAGGTCCGTATGCCTTATGTGTCCGGCCATCCACCTGAAACTCTATTTCGCTGGCCTCCACCGGGTATCTCGGGTCCTCCATCCGCCTCACATACTGGGTCACCGTACCAGTGGTCCGTTCACCGGTGATAAGCAGTTGCCAGTAGCGCGATACAGGAAGGAGAAGAATCAGGAGACATATTCCCCGGAAGGTCCATTTGCTGATGCTGTATACTTTCATGGTCTCATTCCTTTTTTGCTCCGGATCCACTGTGCGAAGAATTTATCCTGGAGACTCCAATGGCCCGATTCCTTATCTATAAATTCCTTGCGAGCCAGGCTTTCCACTGCCTGTGAAACCGTGCTGGCAGCTCCAATTTCATACCGGGCCAGGAAGGAACCTGCTGTGGGGCTTTCCACTACTCCTTCCAGGGCAATAGCTCTCAGAATCCGGTACTGGGTAATGGTCAGGAGATTGAGGTAGGAAGCATAGACAGGCTGGTTTTCACTTAAGATCTTTTGCATGGTTTGCTTTACTTCTTCGGAGCTAACATTTTTGAAACTACTGAACAGGCGATTGCATAAGAATTGAACGTAAAAAGTATGCATTCCAGTATACCCGGCAATGCTGTCCAGAGCGTCATCCTGGATGCTTTTCCCTTTTTTGGAAAAGTGTGAACGGATGAAATCAAAGTATTCCCTGCGATCTATCACATCAAGAAACATCATTTCTGTTGAACTGAAAAATGGACGGGAAGGCTGTGAAAACATCTCAGACAACATGTGTTTTTTGCTGCCGGAGAATACGAAGCTAATGTTGCCTGTTTGCTGGACATGGCTTCTGAGAATTGCTTCCACATTTTTCTCAGGGTATGAAGTTATCTGCTGAAACTCATCAATGGCTACCACAAAAGACTTTTTATTCTCTGCTACCAGGTTAAAGAGAAGATTAAGTGATAAGCCAGCTTCCTGCTCGTTTCTGATATCGAGTGAGATCCTGGGTTCGCCCGAAAGAGGGTCAAAACTCAAACCCGGACGCAGGGATGTCAGTTTTTTGAGCAAGCTTTTGATAGCACTTTCTGTCTTTGAAATGGACCGGATCACCGCAGAGCTGAAAACCTCCGCAAATTCCTTGAGTGAAGTGGTGCCCATGATATCAAAATAGATAGGAACCAGGGACTTATCCTTTGATAATCGATTAAAAGTATGCATAATAAGCCCTGTTTTACCTATTCTTCTGGGCGATATCAGAGTGATATTTCGCTGATTTTCAATGGCGTTAATAAGTCTATTAGTCTCTATATCCCTGTTGCAGAAGTATTCAGGTGAATTATATCCGCTTAGAATAAAAGGATTATGTTTCATAATATGAGTTACATAAAATATGTAACGTAATATATGGAATTCTGTACAACATTCCAATTTATTCTTGGGGTAAAGAACAAATGTGTAAATTGAGTACCCATTTCAAGTAATTCAACCAACTATACTCAATATCACATGAAAAAAACAACAATGATAGCAGCACTCTCATTGGTGCTCAGTATGACTACAATGATACTCTCAGGGATCGATCCAATCGATACCAGGTTGATGGAACAACCAGCCATCAGCCAGGATCATATTGCCTTTATCTACGCCAACGACCTCTGGGTGGCCAATGCGGATGGTACTCTGCCCAGGCGCCTGACCATAAGTGAAGGAAGTGAATCGAGGCCCCATTTTTCGCCCGATGGAAAAACCATTGCCTTCAGCGCACAGTATGACGGAAATACAGATGTGTTTACGGTTCCGGTGGAAGGGGGCGTTCCCACAAGGCTTACCTGGCACCCTTTTGCTGACCTGGTGGAAGGTTTTACCCCCTCGGGGAACGGGGTGCTTTTCCTTTCCCAGCGAACCATACATTCCAACCGTTACAGCCAGCTGTTTACGGTTCCGGTGGAAGGAGGATTCCCGGAGCAACTGATTATTCCCAACGCCTACCATAGCTGTTATTCGCCCGATGGAACATCCATGGCTTACACACCCGGCAGTGATAAATTCAGGGAATGGAAAAATTACCGCGGAGGGACCATGTCCACCATCTGGATCTTCTCCTTTGGCGATCATTCCAAAACAGAGATTCCAAAGCCTGAAGGCGGGTGCAACGACATTGAGCCCATGTGGATCGGCGAAGTGATTTATTTCCTCAGTGACCGGAACGGGGAGTTCAACCTTTTCTCCTACCATACGGCTAGCAATGAAGTAAAGCAGCTTACCAGCTATGAAGATTTCCCCATTTTATCTGCTTCCCACCAGGGGAATAAGATCATCTTTGAGCAGGCCGGATATCTGCATACCTTCGATACCGGGAGCGCTTCGGCCAGCAAACTGACCGTGGGAATTGCCACCGACCTGCTGGAACTTCGTCCCCGCTATGTGAAGGGGGACGAATATGTACGGGCGGGTCATATCTCCCCGTCAGGGGCACGTGCGGTATTCGATATCCGTGGAGATATTTTCACCTTTCCGGCCGAAAAGGGAGATGCAAGGAACCTGACCGCCACCACGGGCATCCACGAAAAGGAACCCGCCTGGTCGCCCGATGGCAAACAAATCGCTTACTTTTCCGATGCTTCGGGCGAGTATGAACTGCATATCAAGTCCCAGGATGGAAGGGGAGAGGCCAGGGCTGTTCCGGTCACCGGAACAGGCTTTTATGCCGACCTGCAGTGGTCGCCCGATAACAAGCTTATTACCTATGTGGACAATGGCAGGAATTTCTATATCCTGACTGTGGCCTCGGGCAGCATAGTGAAAATTGACTCCGACGAATTGTACCGTCCGGGACCCTTCAGGAGCTTTCACGGCGAGTGGTCCTCCGATTCCAAATGGCTGACTTACACGAAGCTTACCGCTACCAATTTCAGCCAGGTATTCCTCTATTCGGTGGATGCCAGCAAATCATATCCCCTTTCGGATGGAATGAGCGATGCGGCCGAGCCTGTCTTTGACAGGGGCGGCAAATACATATATTTCTTTGCTTCCACCGATGCCGGTCCCGTGGTCAACTGGTTTGATATGTCCAACGATGATATGCGAATGACCCGCAGCATCTACCTGGTGACCCTTCAGAAAGAGACCCTTTCACCCTTTGCCAAAGAGAGTGATGAAGAAGGAGCCGAAGAGGAGAACGGAGATAAGGAAGAGATGGCGATAAGGAGGATGACAAGGATGTGAAGAAGTCCAAAAAGAAGAAGGGTGATGAAGATGAAAGTGAGAAGGAGGAAGAGAAAACCCTGAAGATCGACCTGGAGGGAATTCAGCTGCGCATTGTGGCAGTTCCGGTGGATGCCGGCGATTATTCCAACCTGGGTTCCCACAAAGAGAACCAGTTCCTCTATATGGTAAGGAGTGCCGGAAAAACCACCATGCATTCCTACGACCTGGAGGAACGCAAGGACGAAGAGGTGGCAGAGATGAATGGCTATATGCTTTCTGCTGATGGAAAGAAGATGCTATACCGGAAGGGACCAAGCTGGGGCATTGCCGATGCTGGTAAGAAGCCGGAGGCCGGGAAAGGTATCCTGGATATGAAAAGTGCCGAGATCCGGATCGATCCCTTAAGCGAGTGGCCACAAATTTTCGACGAGGCCTGGCGCATCAACCGCGATTACTTTTACGATCCGGGCATGCATGGTGCCGACTGGAAAGCCATGAAAGAGAAGTATGCACAGTTTCTGCCCGATCTTGCCTGCCGGGCCGACCTGAACCGCGTGGTGATGTGGATGTGCAGTGAGCTGGCCGTGGGTCATCACCGGACCGGGGGTGGCGATCGCCTGGGCGATCCTGAGAGAGTTTCGGGCGGATTGCTCGGGGCAGATTTCAAGGTGGAAAATGACCGCTACCGGATTGTCAGGATATTTGAAGGATTGAACTGGAACCCGGACCTGCGTTCACCCCTGACTGAACCCGGACTGAATGTGAAGGCAGGGGAGTACCTGCTGGCAGTGAACGGGAAGGAGCTGACTGCCGCGACCAACCTGTATCAGCCTTTTGAAAATACTTCGGGTAAGATTGTGGACCTGAAGGTAGGACCCAATCCCGATGGTACCGGAGCGCGGGATATCCAGGTGGTACCTGTGAGCAGCGAATATGCCCTCAGGAACCGCGACTGGGTGGAAGGTAACCTGAAGAAGGTCAATGAAGCCACGAACGGACAGGTGGCCTATGTATACGTACCCAACACGACCACTGCAGGGCCATGTGTATTTCAAGCGCTACTTCTTTCCCCAGGCCAACAAAAAGGCGATTATCCTGGATGAACGTTACAATGGAGGCGGATCGCTGGCCGACTACTACATCGATATCCTCCTCAGGCCCTACCAGTCGCACTGGAACATGCGCTACACCAACGATTTCAAATCGCCCAGTGCGTCCATCCAGGGCCCCAAGGTGATGCTTATCGATGAGAACGCTGGTTCGGGGGGCGACATGCTGCCCTTTATGTTCCGGAAGTTCAAGGTGGGAACCATGGTGGGCAAGACCACCTGGGGCGGACTGGTTGGAACCCTTGGCTTCCCAGAGTTGCTTGATGGTGGTTATGTAACCGCACCCAATGTGGCCATATGGACCGAGGATGGATTTATTATCGAGAATGTGGGAGTGCATCCCGATATCGAAGTGGAACAAACCCCGGCCGATGTAATCGAGGGACGCGATCCCCAGCTGGAAAAAGCCATTGAAGTGATTATGGAGCAGCTGGAGCAGAATCCGCCCAAAGAATATGTACGGCCGCCCTATCCCATCAGGGTGAGGAAGTAATATAGTTATTTCAAAGTCTTTAAAGTAGCGCGGGCCTGTAAGCCCGCGCTATTTTTTTGGGATCCTTTGTACAGAGAAATAGCCCTGCAAGTCCAGCCGGCCAGGTTGATGAGGGTTTGGAGAGCATGATGGCCAGAATAGTCGGAAGTTTCCTGCTCCTCACATTCTCAGCAATGCATTAAAAAGCCCCATCGGAGAACGGGGGCTTCAGGTGCATATCTATTAATTTTTATTTATTTTGGTAAACTGCGGGCTAAATTTCCATAAAGGCTCCCAGGTAATATTCTGACCTCTTTGAGAATGTGTATACAGACACAAGTTGGGTGTGGAAAAATCAAATTCTTCCAATGCAATAGCATGTAATGGTGAACTCTGCCGGATTCTTTCCATTACCAACTTCTTCTCATTTACAAATCTTCCAACATCAATTGTCATATCCCCACCAACCCAGACATATGTTATAAATATAGTCTTGAAATCGTCGCTAAAACCGCCCACAGAAATGGCCTCATTGAAAACCTTGCCATCTGCTTTCCATTCTATTTTACTTATAAACCCTTTTCCATAGGAAGGGGTAACTGTCCATAGTATTATACTATCCCCACCTATTTTGGCTTCCCATGTCCCTATGAGTTGTTGTGCTAGTAATACCTGGTCAAGTTCTTCTTCAGCAGATTGAGAGTAGAGTTTTAGGGAGAAACAAGAAAGAAGTGAAAAGCATAAAAGGAAACAAATTGATTTTCTCATGATATGATGATTTTTAGGGTTAAGGTTATACAATTTACCAATTACCTTACAAAATGTCAATAGTCTTGTATCCTTCTATGATGATGTTTATCAGCTTACTAACAAAACTCCGATTATATTATTATAGTCGGGATCCGATGTACCAGGATGAAAAATCAGGCCAAAAGAAAATCTCTAGCTCAATCAGAAGGCAACAAGGTTGCCAGTCCCACAACAATGGCATCATTGAACAAAATAATCGATTGATTTACTTATCCTCCGGTCTCAGGATATCCAGCTTAAACCCTTACCCCTACCACCAGAATATCATCGATCTGGGATTGGTCACCCATATACTCGGAGAGTGTCTTCTCCAGAATGTTCTTCTGCTCGAACAGAGGCAGCTCGTGGATCTCCAGGAGCAAGTTCTTGAACTTCTTGCTCATATACTTCTTCTGGTTGGGTCCACCTTTTTGATCTATGAACCCGTCTGAAAAGATGTAAAAAGTATCACCGATCTCAAGCTTAATTTCATGATTGGAAAAGGCCCGGTCTTTCCCAAGGTGGTAACCCAGGGGCATACGGTCCGCTTTAAACTCGATCAGTTCAGCTTGCGTCTCTCCTTCTCGGATGAGGTAGAGTGGATTGAAGGCACCGGCATATTGCATGGTCCTGTTTTTCTGGTCTATGGCACAGAGGGCCATATCGATCCCGTCTTTTGATTCGTCGGGCTGACCGTGCTGGCGCAGGGAATGCTTGATCTGGCTCCTGAGTTCGTTCAGGATCTCACTGGCCTCTGTAATCTCTCTTCTTTGAACGATCTCGTTTAGAAAACTGATCCCAAGCAAGCTCATAAAGGCTCCTGGCACACCGTGACCGGTACAATCGGCCGCTGCCAGGACAATGTACTGGTTCACCTGCCTGATCCAGAAGAAGTCCCCGCTAACAATATCCCTGGGTTTATAGAGGATAAATGCTTCATCCAGCAATTCATTGAAATAGCCTTCCGGGGGCATCATGGCAGTCTGTATCCGCTGCGCATAGCTGATGCTGTCCATGATCTCTGTGTTTTGCTTGTTGATGGCTTCATTTAATACGGTCAGCTCCTCATTGGCTTCCAGTATCTGTTCATTCTTTTCCATTATTTTCCGGTTATCCCTGCGTTTCTGCACATAGGCCAGTATAATTACGAAAATGACCAGAACCACTGCCAGAAGTCCAGCAATCAGTGCGTTCCGGAGTGTGGTCTGCTGTTGTATTTTTGCGTCTCTGGCAATGATCTGGGATTCCTGCAATTCAATCTGCTGTTGCTTTTTTTCCGTTTCATATTTGGTATCCATTTCTTCGATAGCCCTGGCCTTTTCCTCGTTGAACAGGCTGTCTGGGTGTTGATGAAAGCTTCTGCATATTCCAGGGCTTTCCATGGATCACCCAGTGCCCTGTAGGCACCGTGCAGGGTGTTTGCCACATAATTCTGTACATACAACGCATCCAGTTCTTCTGTAAGTTCGTAGCATCTGAGTCCATAATAAACGGCCAGGTTCAGGTACTCCAACCGCTGGCTTTCCGTCAGGTTCAGCGAGTCCGCCATCGTCTGGTATACACCGGCAACATTGCTCAGGGAGTGGGCCATTCCGTCCTTGTTATTGATCTCCTCGTGCATTTCCACCGATTTTAAATGATTCTCCAGAGCGGCCCGGTAGTTTTTCAGTTCATATTGGATGGTGCCTATGTTACCGTATCCAACAGCAATCCCTGCCTTATCACCCAGCTCCCTGTGAAGATCAATGGAAAGCTCAGCAAACTCCAGGGCTTCCTTATACCGTCCCATGGAGTTATTCAGCGCGGACATGTTGGTGTAGTAACTGGACATTCCTTCTCTATCACCCAGTTCCTCTTTAATCTCAAAGGATAAGGTCAGGTATTCCATACATAGTTCAGAGGATCCCTGAAAATAGTGAATTATGGCAATATCGTTGTAACAGCTTGCGATCCCCGACTTGTTTTCGTCTTCCTCAAATAAGGCAAGGGCTTCAAAGTATTCTTCCAGTGCCTGGTCATACATCCCCTGGTTCTCTATGACCACGCCTATGGAACGCTTGCAATCTGCCTGCAGATTCAGGGACCCCAGCTGTTCCGAGATCTGGAGTGCTTCCTGGAAATAGATCATTGCCGTATCGGGCAGGTTGTATTTATACTCTTCGCCCAGAGCGAGCAGGATTTCCACCTTCAGAGTATCCTCCACATCAGCCGAGAGTTCGTTCAAAAGTGAATCAACGATTGCTTGATCCTGTGTGTTTCCCTGTGAAAGGACCAAAAGGCCGATCGCAATGGCCAGAAGAGTAGTATTTAGATACTTCATAAGTTTTTTGGATTAGCTTATCATTTACAATTTAATGACATAGGGGATATAAATCAAATGGAAGCCTGGTTGATGATTGATATTAACCAGGTAAAACCCATTTTCACCAGGTCAGGTACTACTTTATTTGTGACTGTTGATGATACATGAAATTTATCTTTCACACACTTGATTAATCCCCCCAAAGCTAAATAGGATGTATCCTTGATGTAAAGACTTTGGCTTCACTAAATTCCAGATAAAGGAGTATATAGAAGTGGTCAGCGATAAATTTGATCACTTACAATAATATGATAAAGGTCGAAACTAGTCTGACGGATTCTGCTATAACCTGCTTGAAGATTCTTACTTACTACACTCTGTTGTGAAATAGACGTTGGGGCTTTCTGTTGTATCCACGGTCACTTGTTCGGGGGGAAAGGCATGGTCCAGACACAGACCTCTGACAGTGTGGGCATTTCCTTTAAATACAAAACGGTTAATTCCTGATTATTCGAGATATCCAGATTTGTCAGGTTATTTGAACTGCAGTCCAGTTCATTTAGTTCCGGATTAGAGCTCAATTCCAGGTCACTTATGAGATTCCTTTCACAATATAGTTGCCTGATCAGGGGAAGATCTGAGACATCCAGTTCCGACAGCTGGTTATCACCACAGTATAGTGTTTCCAGCAAGGGATTAAAAGATAGGTCCAGGTTTGATATGAGATTCCCCCTGCAATATAAAGTGGTTAATTGAGGATTATTTGAAAGATCCAGTTCATTTAGCCTGGACAAGCTACAATCCAATTCCCTAAGCTTTGCATTGTTCGAAATATCAAGACTTCTTAAATCACTTGCACCAATCGTCAAATCCACCAGTTCGGTGTTATTCGAAACATCCAGGGTGCTGAGCCCGATGTAGCCGCAGAGCAGGTAGCTTAGTTTCGTATTATTAGACAGGTCCAGGCTTTTTATGGTATAATTCGAGACAATCTTAAGTGAATCCAGCAAGGTATTCTTTGACAAATCCAGGACCTTCAAGGAATTCCTTCCGCAGACCAGCCTGGTCAACCTGGTATTCAGTGAAAGATCAAGATGAGACAAGCTGTTAACTGAACAAAAAAGATGAGTCAGATTGGACAATGCTGCTAGATCCAGGTTTGCCATCTCGTTAGCTGCGCAATTCAAAAACTCTAATGCGGTATTGTAAGAAAAATCAAGGGTGGTTAATTGGTTTAATCCGCAATCCAGATATTTCAATTTTTGATTGTTTGAAATATCAAGGGAAGCTAACTGGTTATTACGGCATCGAAGGGTATCTAAATTGACAAATTTCTCAATACCAGACATATCTGTTATCAGCCCTGGTATTTCATAAGTTCCACTGACATCCAGAGATATTACAACCTCTGCCTCGGCATAACTGATTTGTCCATCTCCATCAATATCAATTCCCTGCTCTATAAGTGCATTCAGGAAATTGTTATCCGTGATTTTGACAAATGGTCCCTCCTTCTCACACTGAATAAAAAGAGCGGTCAGCGCACATGAGAGGAATAATATCTTGAATGTAATTTTCATGCCGGGATAAGGTCAACTGCAAGTTCTTATTTTAAGACAAAAGAAGCAAGTATTTTGTTGGTTTATAACGGATTAAATAGGTCGGTGAGTAGAGCTGGTAACATTATATAACAATAGTCCTATTAAATTAATATAGTCGGGAGCCTGCGAGCCAGAATGATCACATCAGTGCATAATTACCCCCGGAGTGAACCGAGGCAACGCAGTTGCCGAGCTCACGACAATGCAAAGCATTGGAGTAACCGAGGCAACGCAGTTGCCGAGCTCACGACAATGCAAGGCATTGGAGTAACCGGGGGCTAATCATTAAGGGCTGCTATATCTATTGCACAATCCAATCGGTATATGTTGAAGTCCATGTGCCTAATTTCTCTAACTCAGCTGTAACAGGGGCGATTTCCTCCATTACCTTATTACCATATTCCGAGAGGTTACCATCAGCGTCATAATGTTTATTCCTTGCTGCTTCATCCTTGTAAATGATAATCATTCCAAACTCATTATTGTTCTCTCCCCTGATAGCCTTTATCGGAAAGACTTTCATTCCCTTATCTGCTTTTTCCCAGGCAGGTTTGGTTTTTTCATTGAAGAATTCGATGTATTGGTCCATGGTGACACCTGTTTTTAATTCAACTTTTAGAACGTGTACACCAATAAGATTTCCTTTTTGAAGAGTTTGTCCAAATGCAATTCCTGCGAACAAAATAAGGGCTGTAATAATTACTAATTTTTTCATTGTAAATAGTTTTGAGGGTTAGACTATAATAAAGACATATAAGCCAGGTATTTTGTTGACATTTAAGCCTTTATCAGCGCCAATTCGCTACATCATAATTCATTTGTTATTGGCGGATTTTATCCGGGATTCAGTTTCTTGTGCCGCCTTTGGTAGGTCTGGAAGTAAGAGCGTTTGGAACTGTCATTCAAAAAGGAAGCCTGAATCAATGCTTCTACCTGCGTGCTGCCTGCAAGCAGCTTTTGGAATATTTCTTCTACCTGCTGCATATTTAATCCGGCCAGACCGGCCATTGTGTGAAATTGTTCATGCACACTTCCTCTGGTCAAAGCCCGGGGCAGGAGACCATCCTCCAGGGCAAAATCGGGATCTTCAATGTGGATCCGGGAGTTTAAAAGATCATAGGCAGGGCCCAGCCGAAAATCACCAAGGGGGGTTTCCAGCACAGAGAAGTTTTTTAATTGTGCATCCCCGTTTGAAAACAGATAGTTAAATACAAGTAATTTGAATAGCTTGGGGGCTTCCAGCGGATAGGCAGGCAAGAACTTTTTCATCAGCTCAAAAAGATCGAGGTAGCTGCCGGTATACTTATAGTGTTCGCCATGGCTCTGGGGTGTTTTTCCTGCCAGGGAGGCAAAGTCCTCCTTGGCCCACTTGCTACCATCTTCTTTAACATCGAATCTCCTGGTAATGTAAGCAGGAGATCCATTCTTAAAAAAGATCAGCGCATTTTCTGCTGTTTCTATATCGAAAACCTGCCGGGCAATTTGCATGGTAAGGTGCTCATTGGCGGGCATCTGGTCCGGATTCTTTCCGGCACCGGGAATGGGTTTGAGAATGTGCGTACCCTGTTCACCTTCATTAATCAGACGGATCTTGTTTTTTTCCTGAAGTACCGAAAACTTCTCCTGAACTCCTGAGATGGAAATTCGTTTGCGGTTCTCGTCGAATAGCGCAGCGGTGGCCTCATCGCTTGCTGGCGATACATAAGGCAGGATGTGGTGAACTTTACGTCCGCTGAACACACGATTCCGACAGGTACTGCTGTAGGTAGTATGTCCGGCTGACAGGGTTCCCGGGCAATATATGATTTCAGACCAACTCATGGGGAATCTTCCATTTTTTTAATGGTGACTGCACCAATGGTATCATATTTTGCGGTAGTGAGAAGCAATCCGAAGTGATCGTCCGGGTCGATACGCATCAGTTTGCATACAACCTGCTTATTGGTGCCCTCAGGCAGCATGTGGAAGAAGAAAGGGAAAAGATGCTCTGAATGATATTCCTGAACAGTCTTGGGCAGATTCAGGCAGATGGATGCTTTGCCGGAATCATTCATCCAGGGGTCCGTATATCTGAAAGTAAAGGATCCATTATCCCATTGGGTAAGCATTCCGGCTTCCTGTCCTTTATATAGTACACTGGCCTTCCTCATGGTTCAGGATTCATTGGCTTCACCTGCAAGCAAACTTTCATTCCCAGCACATCGGCAAGCTTTTGCAAGGTGCCCAGGGTAGGATTCCCTTTGCCGCTTTCAAATTGTTTTAGTGTCCGTAAACCAACTCCGGAGAGTTTTGCCAGTTCCTCCTGGGTAACCCGTAGCATTTCTCTTCGTTGTTTGACGCTTCTTATAAGATCTTCAGAGTGCATTATATGGCTCTTTTGAAGCTAAATTAAGTGATTTGTCGGAAATATCAAATGAAAAGTGCTTAATAATGCACTATTGCTGAATATTTCTTTCATTCTGATGAGCGAAACAGTCCGATAGTGCACTATATGGCACTATAAAAAGCCTCCGCCTTTAACCGGGGGCTTGATTGCATTATTTTGTTAGGCAGCTACCTGGCTTTTGCTCTGCCTAACCACAGGAGGGCCGATCCAAGAAGGTTAATAGCGCATGGAAGCGCAGTGAATGAAACAACATATTCCGCTTGCCAATCAAAGATTAACTGATACAGAAGTGCCAGTCCGATGAAGAGAGTCCCCAGTGCAATAGCAATTACAAAACCATCTTGATTGCCAGGGTTACGGAGGGCCAACAAAGCTCCAATTCCCAGTCCGGCAAGAAGGGCTCCAGGCCAACGGATCCAGTTTGGTTCGAAGGCAGGTGTCCCAGACATTTCTACCAGTTTTTCAGTAAAAAATAACAGACCTATGCCATAGACGATTGTCAAAACGGCAAAGTATCCCAGAGCAAATTTTAAAAGAGAAAGGTTCTTGTTTTCAGTCATAATACCTCCTTTTAAATGATTAATTTTCACTAAGATTAATGAAATGTACAAAATAATTGTATTGAATTCCAGTAGCTTAGCAAAGAGAAGGTGCTTAGGCCTGTCCTGTCATGGCTAGGAGGCCACAAAAAAAACAGGCAGCGATTATCGCTGCCTGTCTTAAGATTTTAATACCTGTACGAATATTAATGCTACTGCATCTTACTGCTTCAACATCTTACTGCTTCTCCAGCTCGATTGTAAAGGTCATGGGGACTGCATCGGGTGTGGCTTCCATGTCCAGTGTTGCTTGCCCCTGAGTCATGGCGGTTACTATCCCGGCCAGCATTTCCTTCGCCACGGGAACTGATGTAGTGCCAGATAACACATACCTACCACGGTAACATCCGTAACGGTAAGTACCACGCCGGTAGGTGAACTGGGAATGGCGGTACTGTTAAGATTTAGAACAAAGACTGTTGCGCTTTGCTCTTCCCAGGTTCCTCCGTCTATCTCCTCCATGGAGGTAGAGCAGGACAGGAACAGGGAGAAGTCTTCGCGCAGTTCAATAAGCGAACTTGCAGGGTCACACTCAATGGCACCCAGAAGAGCTGCCTGCATCATAGCAGTGATATCCACTCCAGCCGGAATGTTTATTTCGCCTATCTCATTGGTAGTTAGTGGAATTGGCTCTGAGATGGTAGCATTAACAATGATGTAATCACCAACATATGATGAGACTTCCTCTTCCGGATCATCCTTGCAACTTGAAAGGAATACCAGGGAGACTGAAAGAAATGTAAGTAAAATAAATTTTGGTGTTTTCATAGTACGTTATTTAGCGGTTCACATGTATATACACATTAAAGGAGTAAATGTTTAACATTTAACGCTTAAAATGCATTTTTATGATACTTAAGGAAAATAATCATCTTATTGTTTGGCCAGTTCGATGGTCAGATTCCGAGAACTGCATCATTTTGAATCATTTAAATAAACATATTATCAAATGTTCACCTATTTCTGGTTTATTATAATCATATCTGATACCTTTAGGCTGCATTATAAGCCCGACAGAAAAAGCAAACATAGTTCTTTTTGCATTAGACTAGAGTATTAGCATTTAAAAAAAGACAGAATAATGGGTAAGCCGCTAAGCCATTTTATTCTCCTCTTTCTTTCTTTTGCCAGTCTCATTGCTTCGGCCCAGACCTATGAGGTCAGTGGGAGCGTGACTGAAGAAAAGAACGGCCAACCCATGTTGGGCGTGCATGTGGCAGTGCTAGGGAATGTTCAGGGAACCATCAGCTGACCAACAGGGAAAATTCCTGTTAAGTACCTCCGTCGCACCACCCTTCACCCTGCAATTTTCCTTTGTGGGATTTGAAACCCAGACTGTAGAGGTGGAGCAGAGTGGTCAGCAGATCAACATAAAGATGAAGGAGGATTACCTCCTGGGCCAGGAAGTAACCATTGCCGCCAGCAGGGTGGAGAAAAGTACACTTCAATCGGCCTTAAGCGTCGAACGACTGAATCTCAGGGATATCCAGCAGATGCCTGCGGCCAATTTCTATGATGGTCTCTATCAGATGAAGGGAGTGGATATGAACGTGCACGGGCTTACTTTCCAGTTGCCCAACACCCGGGGATTTAATGATTACACAAACACGCGGATGAATCAGATCGTGGATGGCATGGAAAACGTCGCTCCCGGTTTGAGCTTTGCCGCAGGAAATATTTTCGGAGTGCCCCAGATTGATGTGGAAAGCGTGGAAATGGTAGTTGGCGCTTCAACGGTTCTATACGGACCGGGGGGTATGAACGGTACCCTGGTGATGAAGAGCAAGGATCCCTTTCGTTACCAGGGCCTGGCTGTTTCTCTTCAGAGCGGAGTTATGAATATTGGCAGTGAAATCCTGGAACATCCCACTCCGCTGTTAAATATGGATTTCCGCTATTCCAAGGTATTTGGTGACCGCCTGGCCGTGAAGGTAGTGGGTTCCTATTTGCGGGCCACAGACTGGCAGGCTACCGATTACAGGGACCGGAGCGATCTGGACGACAGCTCACTGAATCGTTTGTCCAATCCGGGCTACGACGGGGTCAACACATATGGAGATGAGTCACTGGTTTCCCTGAACCTGGCAGAAGTAGCCGACCAGGTTATTGCAGGCATTGCCGCATCGCAGGGCTTTGAGCCTGGTTCTCCGGAGTATGAAAATCTTTATAACCGGGCGATTCCTTTCTTTCCGGATCAGAATGTGACCCGGACCGGTTGGAAAGAAAGCGACATGGCGGATAATATTACCGAAAACTTCCGCATAGGGGGCTCTGTACACTATTTGATTACAGAGAAGCTGAAAGTGATAGGCCAGGCAAATTACGCACAGGGAAGCAGCGTGTATACCGCCCAGAACAGATTTGCGGCCCGGGACTTTAGTATATTTTCCGGGAAACTGGAACTGAACAATCCCAACTTCTTCTTAAGGGCCTGGGGGGTAGCTGAGAATTCGGGTCCCTCCTATGATATCGGAGGTGCGGCACTTCGCCTCAATGAAATGTGGAAACCATCTGAGCAATGGTTTGCCGATTACCTGGCGGCTTACACCCAGACTGCCCTGTTAAGTGAGAACATGGAGTCAGCGCACCAGTTTGGAAGGCTGGTGGCCGACAACCGGGATCCCAAAACCGGCACTGTATTCGATGGTACTAAACCTGCATTTCCCCTTCCGGGAAGCGATGAATTCAACCAGATGCTTAATGAGATTAGCTCCACCAATGTCAATGAGGGCGGTGCCCAGGTGTTTGACAAGAGTAAAATGTACCAGGTGGAAGGAATGTACGATTTTTCCCATCTGACCGATGTGCTTGAGATTCAGCTGGGATTTTCCCAGCGCCTGACCATTGTGGACAGCGACGGGACCATCTTTTTTGATGAACCCGGCGATCCTATCCGGATCAATCAATTCGGGAGCTTTCTTCAGCTGAATAAAGATCTGTTTAAGGAGCGCCTGAGGATCACCGGGGCATTCCGCTTTGATAAAAACCAGTACTTTGATGCCGAATACACTCCCCGGTTTTCCCTGATTGTTTTTCTTAGCGAAGGAAAGGAACAGAGCATCCGTGGTACCTTTCAGACCGCCTACCGCTTTCCTTCCATCTCCGACCAGTGGGTGGATCTGGATGCAGGCATCTTCCGTTCCATGGGGGGAATGGAGGAGGTGAGAGACCATTATGGATTCAATACCATCCCCATCTACCCCATGTCGGGACGGAACCCGGTAAAGGACAGTGTGATTACCGAGAACGGGCCCATTGTTCTTCCTCCACTACTCACCGAAAAAGTGGCCTCCACAGAGATCGGTTACAAAGGACTTTTCCTGGGCAAGAAGCTTTTTGTGGATGCCTATGGCTTACTATAACGTTTATAAGGGATTTGAAGCCGTACAGCTGGTGGCCCAACTGGCTGAAGATACCGGGGAGGAAGATGATCTCCTCTATCAGACCTATATGACCACCGATGAGCCGGTCTCCTCCCTGGGATGGGCGCTTGGACTGGATTACCGCTTCTCGCAACGGCATCCTGTTCAGGGGGAATGTGGCCTTAACAAGCTCCTGGAAAACATTGATACCCCCGGTGTGGAAACCCGCTATAATACTCCCGAATACCGGGCGAACCTGAGTGTTGCCCATCCGCAAATATATCCCACGCTGGGCTTTGCCTTTAACTTTCACTGGCAAAGCGGCTTCCTGTGGGAATCAGGATTCGGGGCCGGGGATATTCCCGCCTATGCCACCCTCGACGGACATCTTTCCTATGCCCTTCCCAAAATACATACCACCATTAAGCTGGGAGCCTCCAATATGCTGAATACCTACTACACCACCAGCTTTGGAAGTGCGCACATTGGCGGCCTCTATTACATTACCATAGAGTACAACGATTTGATGGGTTACATCAAGAGGAAAGGATCTGACTAGTACTTATCCTTTGAGATTTGGTTAAATGTCTGCAGTATCAGCCCGGTTTTCCGCATCCTTCCTTTAGAAATCAGGATTATATTTCGCCTTTTACAAACTTTTACACTTACAATATTGACTTGCAAGGGTAGAGTTCATACATTCGTATGTGCTTGAATTTCTGAAACATATCACTTCGAAGACTAAAATCCTGTTTCTTTCCATGTTCCTTATTCTGATTCCTGGTGCCATTATCTCTTATTTGAGCATGAAATCCATTCAGGAAAAAGCCGACAATCAAAAAGTCAAATACCTTGGTACCGTAAATCTGGTGCGGGATAAATTGCAAGGGGAGCTTTTTCAGCTGGAGTCAAATTTCAGAAACAGCATCATAGATACCTTATCAATTCCCAAAGGAGAAGCTGATCTCCAAAAGTCGCTCCAGGCAGCAGGTATTGAGGTTCCCGGCCTTTAAAAATCTTATGCTTATCGGGAATAATGGGGAATTGATCACCAGCATGGCCACTATGGGAGAGAGCAAAACTAGCAGCTCTAAATATCAGATCAACAGAAAACTTAACGAAGCCATTTCATCCGCTGAAAAAGCAGAATTCATTGAAAAGAACCATTCCGGAGCAATTAGCTCATACAGAAAGGCATTCATATACGCAATTTCGCCTGGTGAAAAAGCCATGATACATGCAAGGATCGGGCGTAACTATTATAAAATGCTACAGTATGAAAATGGCATACTGGAGTACCAAAAGATCCTGGACCTCGAAACAGGAACCCTTACCATTGGCACTGTCCCGGCTTTCGTCGTGGCTCTTCAACAAATAGCTGAAGGCTATAAAGAATTAGGTGAGTTTCAAGACCAGCTTAGCATCCTCCTTGAGTTATACCGGAAATTGCTCGATCATCCCTGGGACCTCTCTGGTGGTGAATACCTTTTTTACCTGAAATCAGCCAGTGCAGAGATTCTAGAGATTGAGTCCTCAAATGCATTCACCCATACTGAAAAGGATGTGATCAATGAGTTGAGGGATCGCGAGGAAAAGCTCCTGGAACAAGCAGAATATATCCATCTTATTGAAGGAGAAATCCTTGAGGAATTAATGCCCGATCTTGAGCGCATGTCTTCGTCTGAAACCAGGTATAAGTTGTTCCCTTCAGGACCGGGACCCGCCATTGGATTAAATTACTTCAGACTTCCGCCCTCCATTCAACAAGCTCAGTTCAAAGCACTGTCGTTCCAGTTTGATGAAAACTATCTGCTTACAGAGCTATTTCCGCGGCTACTGTCCACTGTCGAACTTGGGAAAGAGCTCGAAGTAGGTATTCTCAATGAAAATGACAGCCTCTTATTTATCCAGAATAATCTTCAAATATCAAAATATCTTGTGGCCGGGAATTTTACCCAGTTCTTTTTAACCTGGAAAGTTGTACTCTTCGATACGGCAGGTAAATCCATTGAACAGCTGGCAGGCAGGGAAAGACAGCTCTATCTGGCGCTCTTTATTGGAATCCTTACAGTGATGCTTATTGGAATCATTGTGCTGGCCCGGGCGGTGATCCACGAAACAGAGATCTCACGCATGAAATCAGAATTCGTATCTAATGTCACCCATGAATTGAAAACACCTCTTTCGCTGATCCGGATGTTTGGGGAAACACTTGAATCCGGAATCGTCACGGATGAAGGTAAGCGACAGGAATTTTACAGCATCATCCGGAAAGAGAGCGAACGTCTCACCCATCTTATCAATAACGTGCTGGATTTTTCAAGGCTGGATTCCGGAAAAAAAGAATATGATATCGAAGAGTCCGATCTTGTAGCCGTAATAAGACACTCATTAGAGGCCTATAAATATCATATACGGGACAGGGGATTTGAAATTGAAAGTAAAATGCCGGAGGAACCGGTGATGGTGTCTATAGACAAAGATGCCATTTCTCAGGCCTTCCTTAACCTGCTCAGCAATGCGGTGAAATACTCAGAAGACAAAAAATATATCGGAGTCGAAATAAGCAGGGAAATTAATTCAGTCATGGTTTCAGTCACGGATCATGGCGTCGGGATAGCCAAAAGTGAGTTGAAGAAGATCTTTGACAAATTTTACCGAATTCCCAATCGTAAATCCAAGCAAACACGGGGAAGTGGTTTGGGATTAACACTCACCATGCATATTATAGAGGCGCACGGCGGGACCGTTGAAGTTGAAAGTGAACCTGGGAAAGGAAGTACATTTACCCTCAGACTCCCGGCGTAATATGACAAAGCAAGCAGATACCATGAAAAAGATCCTCATCATTGAAGATGAAGAGAACATGGTGGAGGGTCTGAGGTTCAACCTTGAAGCAAGGGATTACCTTGTAATTGCTGCTCTTGATGGTGAAACTGGATTGAAAAAGGCCGCAGAAGAACAGCCTGACCTGGTCATCCTGGATCTGATGCTTCCCGGATTGAATGGTTACGAAGTTTGTAAAAGACTGAAAGAAACTCACCCCGAACTCCCCATTGTCATGCTCACTGCCAAAAGTCAGGAAGCTGATATTATTACAGGCCTGGATCTGGGAGCAGATGATTACATTACAAAGCCATTCAGTGTCCTTGAATTGCTGGCCCGCATCAATGCGCTGTTGCGGCGTTCCAGGACCCATCCCACTATACCTGATGTAGTCCGAGTTGGAGATCTTGAGATCAATTTCAAGAAGTACCAGGCTCAGAAACGGGGGAAGGCACTTGAGTTATCGCCTCGTGAGTTTGAAATACTCCACTACCTGTTAGAGAGGAAGGGTGAGGTAGTATCGCGGGAAGACCTTCTTAATCAGGTCTGGGGATACGAATCATTTCCCTTTACCCGCACCATAGATGCGCATATCGCCACCTTGAGAAAAAAAATTGAAGAGACACCGGATAAGCCAGCATTGATTATCACCATTCATGGCAAGGGATACAAATTCCTTTAAAAATCCGGCGGTGGATTTTACGTTCTTTTACATTCCACTCACAACTATGTACATAAGACACAATACCTTTCGGGTAGAACTTTTTGTACGAAAAAAATAGGAGGGTATCATGAAAGCGATCCATAGAATTTCAATCCTTTTCCCGGTCATCCTTGTGATGCTTGGCCAGACCTCTTTTGCCCAGACAGCAGAGGAACTCATGCCCCTGGCCATTCAACTGGAAGAAGTAAATGGCGAACTGGAGAAGGCCATCGAGGTATACCAGGTAATCATTGAAAAGTATCCGGATAACAAGCCTGTCGCGGCAAAGGCATATTTCCATATGGGCTTATGCTACGAGAAGCTTGGCAAACAAGAGGCTCAGAACGCTTACAGCACCTTGATCAGGGAATACAGTGAGCAAGAGGACATGGTTAGTGCGGCCAGGACCCGACTTTATGCACTTGAGAAACATGATGGGCCCTAAAGTGACAAAAAACCTGGCGGTCCGACAGATATGGTCCGGTCAAGGTGTGGATGCCAGTGGATCACCTTCACCCGATGGAAGGCATCTTACCTTCACGGATTGGGACACCGGTGATCTTGCCATTCGAGATCTCAACACCGGAGAGAAGAAGCGCCTGACGAACAAGGGATCTCTTATGACGCCCATGGCCTTTGCGCTCAATTCAAAAATATCTCCGGAACAACACGCTGATTGCCTATTCCTGGATGAATAAGCACGGCTCCTTCGATTTGCGTCTCATGGGCATCGATGGCTCTGCAGATCGTGCTTTGTACAGCAATGCGGATATTGAAGCTTTCCCACACGAATGGTCCAGGGACGGGAAACATATCGCTACATTCTTATACAGCCAAAAGGACGAGGATCACCAGCTTGTGTGGATCTCAGTTGAAGATGGCTCTGTCAGGGTTCTGAAGACGATGTTGGAAGAGCACACTACGGTCACTGGCGTGAGCCATTCACCGGACGATCGTTACCTTGTCTACGACCATCCGGTAAAAGATGATCCGGCTAACTACGATATCTACCTGCTTGCTACTGATGGCAGTGGAGAAATTCCTCTGATTGAGGATCCGGCCAGTGACCGGGTACTTGGCTGGGCGCCAGGTGGGAAAGAAATTTTATTCATGAGAGACTACCTGGGTAGCTGGGACGTATGGACCATTCCCGTGGCCAATGGAAAGCTCATGGGATCACCCAAACGGATTCTATCCGATGTTGGGAGGATTTTCCCGATGGGCTTCACTGCGGAAGGTTCCTTCTATTTCTTTAGCATAATAAGGCGATTCACTGTTGAAGTTGCTCCATTTGACACGAATACGGATACCATCCAGGAGCAATCAGACCTCCTCGTTTTAGGGTCTAACTATCAAGCTGTATGGTCGCCCGATGGTGAATCCCTGGCTTTTATAAATGAACAGGCAGGGATCGGAGGCGCAGGTTTTTATCACAGGCCGCTCCATATTCTAGACCTCGAAACTGGGGAAGATCGTGAATTAGCTACCCGATATCGAAGTCAGAGTTCCCCGTTGGTCTCCGGATGGAAGCTCTGTTATTGATCACAGGTTACGACAACAACAAGAGCGATCAAAAGGGATACAATGGAGGGGTATTCAAGATTGATGCTCAGAATGGCCATGTAAGTGAACTCGTGCAGTTTCCTCCTGTTCAGGATTTCTTAATGGACGTCTGGTGGAACAATTCTGTGGCTGATTGGTCAAAGGATGGGAAAGCCATATTCTATTTAAACCGGGGAATAATCTATAAGCGGGATCTTGAATCTGGCACTGAGAAACAGCTTATACCAGAACAATCAATTGGTCAGGCTACTGAAACTTTCTCCTGATGGTCAAAGATTGGTTTGCGGTATAACGAATGAAAAGGAAGCTACTACGAGTCTCCTGATGCTGCCGGTCTCAGGTGGAGAACCCGTGGAATTGTACAACTTTCCGGGATTTAGTGGTACCAGCGTAGTCCTCACCTGGACACCTGACGGAAAATACCTGCTCTTTCCGGGAAAGTTGAATCAAGACAACGGTATGTGGCGAATCTCGGTCGATGGAGGCGAACCTGAAAAACTCTGGCAATCAGAAAAGGAATATGCAAGTGTGAATATTCATCCCGACGGGCAACAAATCGTTTTCTCCACCTTTGAACAAAATATTGAGATCTGGGTGATGGAAAACTTTCTT
>CAVWDQ010000014.1:0-240147 GCA_963753765.1 uncultured Bacteroidales bacterium | reverse complement strand
TGAGACGTAAGGTATTGTCATCCACTTTATCACTTCCGTATTTTGCCCCGGTAAGCAGAGAGACTCCATATTCACCGGAAGTATCCGTTAAATCCAGCCAGGCATGATGGGGCACTTCATATTGCTTTTCATTTCGATTTCCACGTTTGATGGTTCCCAGATCCAGGTTGTAAGTTGCTTCAGGAGCTTCGGCCGAGAGGTGAAATGCAGCCTTCAATAATGTTCCACGGCTTTTCCAGTCAATCATGTTTGCCACCTCTACGCGGCTTCCGTCATCTCCTGCCGAAAGTCTTATTCTTTGTGTAATTTTTGATCCTTCGTTCTCACGTATCACTTCTACTGCAATACGCAGTGGCCCGTTTTCAACGATCCTTACTGAAATCGGATCAGCAGCAACACTCCGGGCATCCTGCTTAATATCTTTCCAGTAGATACGCCAGGCTGGCTTTATTTCAGGGAAATTCTCTCCGAATTCAAGTTGTATTGGCTTTTCGAGAAGTTCTTTTCTAATTCTTTTGTCGAAAATACTTGAGATGTCCCCGTTGGCATCTATTGTTACTTTGTATCTGTTGTTTTCTAAATAATCTTTTCTAACAATTAATTCAGAATCAACTTTTTTTGGATCGGCTCGACTAAGAGAGTAAACAGACACTCCCACTGGAGGGAGATCAGCCTGAAATAGTATGCGACTCAGTCCATCAAACCCTTGTGTGATTTGCGAAGGTACTTCTTTGCCTGAAGCATCGAATACAGCAATTGATTCTGCATTTACGAATTCATCGGGTATAAAAGCTTCTACAATGTCCTTTCGGGGAATTGACAGTGGGTTAAAAACTACCACAGGTAATCCGGGGACATCGGTATGAAGTAACTGAGCTAATGTACCAATCGCATCTTTATATACCCCGGCAAACTGATTTAAAGCAATAATTCCATCGTTCCAGGCATATTCGTATGCTTTGGGAATACTTGTTCCGGGAAGGTTGTCATGAAACTGATTTCGAAGCATTAATCCCCAGGCATTATTCAGCGCTCCATAGGGATAGGCAGCTCCGTTTAAGAGGTGGGCAGACAGGGCTGCCCGTTCACTGGCATCAGCCAGCAATTCAGCATCCCGGTTCAGTTTTTTTGTATAGGCCTGAGAGCTGAGTACCCCGGTGGAATGTTTAATCAGTAATAAATCCTTTTCATGTGTAGGGAACTTCTCTGCCTGTTCATCTGTGATGGCTCTGAACATCAGGTCAGCCTGACCGGCGATAACGTGAACAGGCCCTTTTTCTTCCTGAATCGCTTTCAGTGTTTCAAGAGAAGCTTTTTGAATAACTCCGCCACGGTCGGCATTGTTCATATCACCACCCCCCATGTAAAAGTAGTCAATGGGAAGGCCGCTTTTTGCCTGGTTGTCCTCCAGGCGTTCCAGCATTTGATCATCACTTGAATATACCCTGGTATGCGGTTTGGCATAGTCCCCGGCATTCAATGCGGCAATTACCGATTCACCATCTGGTCCTATCCAGCGACCTACATTAAAGGGAATTCCATTGGCCGATTCCCAGGTTAATTTCTGGGTTGAGAATCCGCGAATTCCACAATGATTCAGAACTGATGGCAATGAATAGGGAAAGCCAAAACAATCAGGGAGCATAAATTCCCTGCTTTCTTTTCCAAATTCATTTTTAAAATATTGAGTCCCCATAAGCATTTGACGAATAATGGCTTCAGTGGATGGAACGTTCACGTCATTCTCTACCCATGAACTTCCACTGGGGTACCAGCGGCCTGCCGCTATCCATTCTTTAAGTTCCTCATATTTTTCAGGGTAGTACTCACGCATCATTTGATAGCGGCTTGCCCCCGACCAGTTAAACACATAATTGGGATACTCCTCGAAGGCCTCAAAATTCTCATCCAGGGTCCTTTTCAGAAAATCACGAATGGTCTGAGGGTAAGACCAGCGCCAAAAATCATCGAGGTGTGAGTAAGGCACAATAAACAAGGTGGGTTGAGTGAGGTCCAGTGAGGCTGGATCGATGGCCTTGACTTCGGTTTCCGTCAAGTTGGCTTGTTGTGCCCCAACCCTTGTAGTCAGTGACCATAGAAAAATGCATAGCAAAAGAGTGATGCCTGTCTGTCTATAATAGTGTCTTTTCTTCGTCTCCATGTTCCTTATCTAAAAGAAGAATTGTATGGTCCTGGTTCATAGTAGGCACCAGGATCAGGCTATGCCACAGTCCTATTGGTGATACGTACGGTATCGATAATATCTTGCTTTTAATAGCCTCAACAGAATTTGTAAAATGGAATGTAATTGTGAAGGTTAAATTTTCTATTAATAGAAGATTAACAGCAATGAAATCATACATGTTGCCAAAAGTCTGTTTCCCATAGCGGCAGATTTCTTTTTTATTTGGACTGTTTTATACCAGCTCCACACTCCTTGCGCAAATAACTGATGCTTTTCAAAAGTTCATTATTCTGATGTTCCCTGTCGAATGCTTTTTTGTCCATTCCGTCGGGAGCCCGGGTAAGCTCAATGGGATGTCCCATCCGGACCAGCTTCAGGAAGTCAATCATGTCTTGGGCTTTCAGATCGGGAAATCCTTCCCAGTATTCATCCTTTAGATAAGGGATGGAGCGCAGGGAATTTGATATGGTCTCAATGTGAATGGGAACTCCCGGGCAGTTTTCACTTAAAACCCTGATAAAGTGCTTGAAATCCATCATGCCTTCTCCAACGGCTGTCCATTGGAATTCAGCTCCGTCCTCCGAAGGCCAGATATACACATCTCTTGCCTGGCAGCAAAGGATGTGACTGCTCAGGGCTTCCAGGGCGATCCCTGGGTCTTCCATTGCATATATGGCATTGCCCGGATCATAAAAGGCCCCGCAGATATCGCTTCCGGTCTGACCGATCAAATCCAGAAGTTCTTCCGAACGCATGTCTCCGGCATGATTTTCAAAGGCAAATTTTAAGCCTGCATCCGACACTGGTCCTCCGAAGGACCTCATGAGCTTCATTACCTCCTCCATCTTGGATTCGATTCCCCCCTGGGTATATCGATCCTCGAGATTGCCTATGCGTACGCCTACAATCGAAGATTCCAGGATCGTAGCCACCCGGATGCCGGTTTTCAGCAGTGCACGGGCATCTCCAAAACCATTTGAGAATGACGACGACTGTTCGCTGATGCTGCCAACCCCCACATAGATGCTGATATCATTGCTTTTTGCCAGTGCTTTTAAGCTTTTCAGATGTTGGGTCTCAAGGCTTTCAAATGGTTTTAAGGTATTGAATTGAACCGAATCCAGTTTATTTTCAATGGCGAATTCAATCAATTCTCGTGCGCTTGGCCTCATTCCCCTGAGTGAATGATTCGCCACCCCCAAAGGGATGTTGAGGCTAGCCTTCGGGTGGTGCCTGAAAATTCCGGCAGATAAATTCACCGGATAAGTATGCAGTGCAAGGGCACCCAATCCTGTTATTCTGGAAAATTCTCGTCGATTCATTATTTCTAGCTATAGAAGTTATCTGGAAACTAATCCTGCATGTTCAGCAGCCTTTTCAAGCAAGGCTTTATCGGGTTCAAATGTTATTTTCTCAGCCCATCTGGAATTGATCAATGCTTTCGACATCCTGTTCCTGGTAATGGGAATATCCGCTGGGTTTGCTCCCTTCAGTATTGCTTTTGCTTTTTCAGCAGCTATCATTCCCTGTTCTTCTGAGAATTGTGTCAGACCAAAAACTGCATAGGGCATCATAAACTCTTCACAGGTGACCACGGGAATTCTGAGGAACTGATCCATTTGTTTCAAGCATTCATCATGATCCCATCCCACGATGGCCCCCCTGGTCTGAAAGTAGATGATGTCATAAATTTCATTGGCCTCTCTGAATGCCGATTTCCAGCTGGCAAAATCATCCACCAGCTCCTGAGAAACTTCTAATCCCATATTACCTATCAGGGTGTCAAGCAGCGGTCTTGTCTTCCTGGAAGTAGTCGTATTTTCATTCAGAACCAGCAGCTTCTTCATTTCCGGATAATAAGGTCTCAGGGTTTGGATCAGCTCTGCAATTGGCAATATTTCAAGCACTCCGGTAATATTGCAATCTGAAATATCGTATTGGTCCACGGTCCAGTTAACTCCGCAAAAAACAATGGGCAGGGGATTTTCCTGAAAGTTTGGTACGACCAGGTATTTCATGGCGTTGTCGTCAGAAACGATCAGTAGATCGGGTTTTTTCTCCCGGATCGAATCGAGCAGGACTTCAGCTCTCTCCTTAATGAAGGCTTCTGAAGGATTACGTTTGGTATCCATGAAGTAAGAAAAAACCTCAAAGCTGTCGGCAGGCAATCCTTTCATGACCCCGTGGGTGATTTGATCACTGGGTGGAAATCCCTGGTGGTAGGAATTAATATATACGATTTTGTGCTTCTTGATTCCCGGATTTTTGCATGATTGAAATCCGAAGAGGAAAGCAAGCGGCATGAGCATAAGCAGTCGCCTAAATTCCATCCTATGGCTGGTCAATGCGGCCATCATTCGTTAAATGTATTTAGAAAATCCAGATATTCCTTTTCAAGCTCCGCTGAAATATCTGGGTGAGTAACTAACCTGTTTGTCATTTCGGAGACATCTTCTCGCAGGTTAAACAGAAATTTATCACCCTCCATCTTTTGCGGCTTCACACCGGGGTACATGGACGGGTCTGCTTGCTCATAGGGTGCAATAATGCTGGTGCCGTCGGGGCCCCGCCAGTCTGACCAGGTAGCCAGGTCCACAGGCACGTAAAATTTGGGCTTCTTTAAAAACAGCTTCCAGTCCCCTTTCCTGATTGTCCTGATTTCATCCCCCCTCATGGTGAAAATCGCCGAGTGAATTTGCTTTTCTCCCCGGAGGACATCAACGATCTGCTCTCCGTCAATCAACAGCCCTTCAGGCATCGGAATCCCTGTCAGAGACAATAAAGTTGGGAAAATATCCGGCGACCAGCAGGGCACCTGTACCACCGAACCTGAAGGCAGGATGTCCGGATATCGGATAATGAAAGGCACACGAACACCTCCTTCCCAGTTGGTGGCCTTTTTTCCTTTCAAGGGCCCATTATTTCCTCCAAAAGTGCCCCCGTTATCAGACATAAAGATCACAATGGTGTGTTCCAGGATCCCTTCTTCTTTCAGTGCATCCATGAGCTGGCCGGTAGACCAGTCCAGTTCTCTGATTACATCATGATAGAGATCTTCAAGAGTTTCGGGCGTGTAGAAGTCCGGCGACGCTGCCAGGGGTTTATGAGGCATGGCATGACAGAGGTGCAGAAAAAAGGGTGTGCCTGAACTCTCTTTGATGAAGCGGATGGCTTCCTCTGTGTACTTCTGGGTGAGGTAGGCCTGATCGACCGGATGCTCCACCGTATCCATGTTTTCAATGATCTGAACAGGCCTCATATCATTCGAATACAGGATGCCATAATACTCGTCGAAGCCATGTTTTACAGGAAAGAACTCTGCTTTGTGACCCAGGTGCCATTTTCCGATCAATTTTGTTCTGTAACCCTTGCTCTGGAACACTTCGCCCAGCATAATTTCTTCCATAGCAATACCCACGTCATTGATGCCGGCATCCGGGGCAGGATTCCGGATCACTCCGTGTCTCAGTGGAAACCTCCCCGTCAGAAGGGTGGCTCTCGAGGGAGCGCAGTATGGGGTGGGCACATAGAAGTCCGTGCACAATACTCCTTCTTCAGCGAGCTTGTCAATATGGGGTGTGGAGGCTGCTTCCTTATCGTAACATGAGATATCGCCGTATCCCATGTCATCTGTCAGGATGATCACCACATTGGGAGAAATATTTTTCTCAGCTTCAGTATGCTTACAGCCCCATATGAGTATCAGTAACAGACAAGTAAAAAGGATAGTCGGTAATTGGCTGTGAAAAGCTTTGAATTTGTTCATGTTATTCTGATTGTGAAAAAGACTGCTTGCCAGATTTTCCATGCTTTATGGGTTTATCTTGAGAGCATGGTCTTTTAAGGTCACTATTTTATTTAATAAAGCGTCTATTTGGAAGGTTCTTTTCAGTGGCTCTGCGCTGGAATACCAGGTTGAAAAGACGCCATGTTCTGCTTCAAACAGATATTGCTGCGCAAGCCTGGCTTCCCGGGATGCCAGGTCCAGGTTCCTCAAAAGTATTTCTTTGTCTTCCTGGAATTTGTAGGCCAGTACATAATGGTACAGCGTCTTGCTGAGATGGAACATATAGTAACTGAAGATCCTCAGATTGTCATTAAAGAAAGTCTGCCTGTCTTCTTCAAGCTTTGCCATCATCTCAGTGCATCTTTCTGCCACCCTTTCGAATTTCGGTATGGTTTCCAGCATTCCATTCAACAGTGCATCCACCTGGTTTTCCGCATGATTGTACTCCAGATCTATGCGGAAGGTACGTCCCGGAACGCTTTCATAGCCTATTTTATGCAGCGGATTCATATTCACTTCACCGCTAGCAGCAAAGAATTCGTCATAGATGTGGTCAAAAGCCCTGGCATACCTCAGGTCCTGGAAAATAAACTGGCGCTCAAGGCCTTCAAATTCTGATTTTTTTGGGATCCAATAGGCCTGGTAGAATTCCCTGTAGAGATCGGCCATTTCTCTGGCATAAGTTTCTCCGAAGTACCGGGCACAATAATCGATCATGAACTGATCGCTATCATAGGCATCGTAATCCCATAACAATTTGGCATTGGCCGAGAGCTCAAGCACAAATTCCCTGAAATTGCCCACGTTCACCACCGAGAAGAAGAGGGGAGCCTTGTTATTCACATACCGGTAATTGAATTCCATTTTCCAGGGGCTTTCTGCAGGGGCTACATGGGCACCGGTGGAGGCAAAATTAAAGTTCATATAATACCCCAGTTTTACTCCTTCACCGGCATTGAAATTGACTATATCATCGTAGGGATAATGATCCCGGCGACCTGCAACGAAGGTCCAGATCATATTGTTACTGACAGGGGGTTTCAGGTACCCCTTGGCCATCAGGTTTGCCAGCTCGTCATAGAAGGTGATTCTCGCGTAGGGTTCCGTTTCGCCCGTCATCTCTTTGACCAGGTCATATTGAACCTGATGCATCCGGTTTATCACCTTTGCTCTTTCTTTATCATCCTCAGGAGCATCCGTGAAAATACTCCAGAAAGGCTGATCCCTTTCCCCCCTGAATGCGAGGGTCCAAAGGTTCTCAATGCCGCTTCTGCTGAACTGTTTCTGCATTGTATCTGAAAAATTCCCGGATGGCCTTTTCGTTGGAAAGCTTGTATTCAGGCGGCTTCATATGCCTCATCTCCCTCCAGTAATCCCCCCAGGTCCTGAAGGAGGTATTCAGTCCGCTGGTATGATGCGATGTAATCACCAGACCATATTTATCGATCAGGTAGGCATAATCCGTAAGGGTATAGTGGGGCAGAATTGTTGAATAGGTTTCCACGGTATTCATCTTGAGCCGCAGGGCTGTTTCGAGCCAGATCTTATCATTTTCTGCTGAAAGTTTTCTCCATGGAGTAAAGAAATCCTGGTCTCCCGGCAGGATACTTCTGTAACGCACCTGGGGTGAGGGGAAGTAGATATCCAGGCCTGCGGCTATGCTGATTTCCTCTTTTATCTCAGGTTTCCATGTACACCAGTACTTCAGTGGAGGGACACCCAGTACTTCCTCAGCGAATGTGTATATGGCGTAGATCGTGCCTCGGAGATCATTACCGAGAAGGTAGATCCTATTGCTTTTCTCAGAAAAGTAAACCCTGTGTGATTCAAATCCATCCAACTCCCTGAGCTGAGCATCCGGCACCTTCATATGCCCGGAAGCCCTGTTTATGATCACGATTTCTGTTTCAGAAATCTCCCTGAGTAATGTGTCTGACAAAGGAGGGCTTGTACCCAATACACTGGCTAAATCACTCTGAAGGGCCTTGACCGCCAGTTTTAAAGGATTTTCTTCTTTGTCAGAACAAACGATCCGGACTTTGTCTTTTTCTAAGCGTATCTGTCCACTGAGCCCATTTTGCTGGAACATCAGAAGCCATAATAAGGCAAACACGCGGATGCTTATATCACCCGTAATCCGGCTCATCATCCTCCCAGGAATGAAGAAATTGAACAGCATAGTCATGGCTTTATTTCCTTTCAGGAATTTCATTAGAAAATGGGATTTCCCCCCGTAGCATCCTGGCCGCCATTCCGGTTAACCAGAGGTAATGGTCCGAGGGTACTTCCTTTTCATAGGGAACAAACAGACTTTTCCCCACAGGTACCGTATGGGCGCATTTCATAATGGCAGTACCTTCATCGATCTCATCGAACATAGCCACATAGAGCATTTCCGCACCACTTTCCATGGCCCCCGCGATCTGCTTCCAGAAAAATTCACCTTTGTTCCTTGGGATTTTATCTAAGCCATCCCCTTTCATATTGTGCCAGGAAAATCCCGGGAATACAGTGGGTGCGTACGACTTCCCTCTCTTATTGCACCAGGCCGCATCTTCAACAATATGTTCCCTGCGGTAGGCTTCATAAGTTTGCTCATTATACCGGCCCACAAGCCATGGATGGATCACATCGACCATCTCAAGCACCTCGTGTAGCCTGGGATCGCCTTTGGTATCTGAACCCAGGGTTCTCCATCTGGATGGGATACCGAGATGTACGGAACATCCCCCATATTCCGGATCGTTTTTCACAAAATCAATGATATCAAATATTTCGGGAATGTGACCGGATTCCCTGGTGCCTGAACCGATCCCCCAAAAAGCGACAAGCGGCTTGCCATTGTGAAAAAGGTAGCTTGTCTCTTCTCCCTGGTTGGTGAGCTTCAGATCATCCACCAAATGCTTCCAGTCCTCGAAAATAAGATCGTATTTGCTATCGTCCATGTGGCCGATATCATACATCAGGCAGATGGCAACCCCATATTTACTGGCCGCTTTTATCGCTGATCGCAGCACCTTGTCATTGTGATTGATCCGGTTCGGATTCTCCAATACCGAAAAGAAACGTTGCATAAAAACCCCATCAATGCCGTATTGCTTCATCCACCGGAAGTGCAGGTCGACTGTACTTTCATCATAAGAACTGAAAACATAAGCAGGCGATCCATCGGGAAAGGTAAAGGGGGTTTTGTATTTCACTTCATACTCATCCATTTCAGGCCAGTAATCGATGGTACAGCTGCCATCTTCAAATTTCTTCCCTTTCCTGTAATGTGTCCAACCCCGTCCGGCGCCATCACCTTCGCAATTGAACCAGCCCTGGTATCCTGCCATGACCAGCCCCTTGTAGGTCATATACTTGCTTGCAGCTGCATGTTTTGTCTGCGCCCCAGCTGTGATTAAAAATGACGAGGCAACTATTAGAGCAAAAACCAGGATTCTTCTCATGATGTTTCAATTGGAATCTTTAATGCCATTGAGATATAGTACTTCGCTTTCCTAAATGTATGAATATCACGATAAATGAAAGATTAATTAAACCTTAATGGCCTGCAGAATGAACCAGGGGCTACATTCACTTGTAAAATTTGTATTGCCAGCCCCTTTTTAGCGGAATTTTGAGACAAGCATGGCCACATATTATTCAGCATTAAACTGGTCAATTAGAGGATTTTGATTATTTTGCCATTCTGACAATACCGTGAAAGAAAGAATAGAAGGATACTGTGTCAGATTGCAAGGATGAGAAACATCACGATTATTAGTCTTATTTCTGAGAAAGTTGGATATAACCTGAATAAGTTAGCCATACTGGTATCGCTTTGTTTCATTTTTCCTTTCTCCTCTTATGGACAGGAATACGGTTTGGAATTCGCAGCAAAACCCATTTCAAAAGACCAGCGCACCAAGCTTGAGCTGAATCCGGATGGCTTCTATTTTTTTAGGGGAAATTTCGAATTATCATTCAGCATTCAACTGCGGAACCAAGAGCCGTCGACATTTGGCTATATCGCGCGCATTGTGGATGCTGAGGGTCGGAATATCGACATCATGTTCAATGGCCCGGAATCAAATAGCTTGCAGGTAATTTATGGTCAACCATTGACGTATATTACCATACCGGACAATGCTCCGGACATCTACGAGAAATGGACCGAAATCAGTTTAAGGTATGATATACTGAATAAGTCCTTGCACTTTCAAACACCCGATACTTCTGTTTCGCAACAAAATGTTGATTTTTCAGGGAAAATAAAGGTATTCTTTGGCAGGAATGACTTCCGACCCATTCAGACTACCGATGTTCCAAGAATGAACATCAAGGATATCAGAGTTTTTCAGAAGGGCCAATGTCTGCATCATTTCCCACTCGATGAACTGGCTGGTGATGAAGCAAGAGATATTCTCTCAGACAGGAGAGCGAATGTTCAGAATCCACGATGGATCAAGTCCAGGTATCACAACTGGACCTGGTCCTTCGACACCTACCTGGATGGAAACGCTGTGATGTGCTATGAACCGGGTCAGGAAAGAGTATACATGGTGGGTGAAGAAATGTTGAAAGTATTTTTTGTCCTGAAGGATTCCATAGAAAATTTTACTTACACTACCCCGTTTTCGGACCTCATTCCGGGAAGCCAGGCCTTCTACGATACCGTCACGAACAGGTTGATTTGTTATAGTCTGAAGAATAGAACGGTGCATTTTTTCAACTCCTCTGAGCTTAGATGGGAGGAGATCTTCGATGGGCCAGACAGACCGGAACGTTTTAGGTACCATAATCAGTTTTATTCGGTTCCCGACAGTGTTCTCTATACTTTTGGCGGATACAGTCAACACAAATATTTTAGCCTGGTCCAGCGATATGATTTTAAAAAGAATCAATGGGATACTGTTCAGACCCGCGGAGACGTTTTTTATCCACGAATGCATGCCGCACTTGGAAGCCTGAACGACACTATATATATCCTTGGTGGATTTGGGAGCAAGGCGGGTGACCAGATTCTATCCCCTGAGCATTACACAGACCTGCTGGCTTTTTCTTTAAGGGAGAAAGAATTCATCAAGAAATATGATTTCGAGGCACCCATGGAGGGCATAGACTTTGCGTCTTCCATGGTAATCAATGCAGAAGATCAATCCTATTATGTGCTGGCAACCACCATATTTGAGTACGAAACTTATTTACAGTTATTGCGGGGTAAGCTGGCAGACCCGGCACTGGTGACAGCGGGAGACAAGATTATCTATTTATTTCACAACGAATACTCTTATTGCGATTTATTTTTTTCAAAAAGCAGCCAGGAATTGATAGCTGTAACTTCCCTGTCCGAACCGGAGGAAAATTTAACGAAAATCACGGTACATAAAATCTCTTTCCCCCCATATATTAATGGCGAGGTGGCCGGTAAAAGGCAAGGTTTTACTAAGATCATGGTGTTTGGCATCTTATTTATGCTTGTGCTTGCTGCAACGGGCATATTCCTGAGTAGGAACAGGGCAAAAAAAGCAGGCCCTTCACAGGACCAGGATGAGGGTAAAGAGAAGGAATCGTTGAAGAGCGATCTGCCTGATCCAAACGATAACAGCCTTGAAATGCATAAAAAAGCTGCAAATTCTATTCTATTTTTCGGAGGCTTTCAGGTGATTAACAAGCATGGAGAGGACATTACGAAAAAATTTACCCCCCTCTTGAAAGAACTTTTCCTGTTGATATTCCTTTTTTCCATCAAGGGCAAGGGTATTTCAGTTCCCAGAATGACTGAGTTGCTCTGGTTTTCCATGGATGCCAAAACTGCAAAAAACAACCGTGCAGTAAATATTGCCAAGTTGAAGCATCTCTTAATGGAAATTGAGAGTTGTTCCCTGAGCCAGAAAACATCCTACTGGCAAATAGCTTTTGATGATTCAATTGTATTCAACGATTACTGGGCATGCGCAAAAAACATGAATACAGAAAACACAATTGCAAAAGAGGAGCTGTGGCAATTTCTTCGCATAATAAAAAATGGATCCTTGCTTGGGAATGCTTCTTATGAATGGCTGGATGAATTTAAACTGGAATGTTCGAATCAGATTATTGATAGCCTCATGCATCATATGAATCTGGATGACATGGCATCAGATCATGAACTTATGATCCAGATATCCGATGCAATATTGATATTTGATATGATGCATGAAGAAGCAATATCTATAAAGTGCAAGGCCCTGGCTGCACTTGGCAAACACAGTCTTGCCAAGGAAATCTATACCAAATTCTGCAAGGATTATAAGATATTGTATGATGAACCCTATAAATGGTCATTCACGGATTTAATCAATGACCTGAGAAAATCTGGATGAATATCTTGATCGCCCTATCAATATGCAGAACTCCCGAAAGCATAGCGCCTCCTTGCTCAGTAAAAGCATAAGTTATTTTCCGGCGGCCATAAGTTATCCTATACATATGCTTTAGGTCTCGCTTCGATCGCGTTATTTCCTGTCCGCAGGCAAAAGTTTCGAAGAGTCGGCCTTTACTCTTTTCAAAAAGTAAATTGCCCGAAGGGTGTGCTTTTTGAGATGGGCTAATCGAAAGGGGAAACTTTCTTTTTCAACTAATGATTACGCTTACAATTAGACAATTGGCTCATATAGCACCATAGAATCCCATTTCACCCGCAGGTTTCGGGCAGGGATCATCAGAAAACCCTATCTTGCATACACCAACACATTTATAGACCAAAGGGAAGACCCGTTCATTATGCCCCAAGTGAAATACAAACTTTTTTCGAGGAGGGTCATTTCACAACTGATCTGCATATCAATCCTTGGCCCAGGGACCCTAGCCATGCTTTCAGGGCAGGAAAAGGAAGTTCAGGGGGTGGTGACCACCTTTGAAAGCATACCCTTAGTTAATGCCGCCATTGTGGTACAAAGCCGGAAGGATACCGTCCATTCGGATTCACTGGGAATGTTTATCATAATCTGTAAACCAAAGGACAGGCTTCGTGTAAGCGCCAGGGGATTTGTCACACAGAAGGTACGGGTCAGGGAAAAAACCAAGATGGTCCTGGTGAATCTGAGCTTATTGCCAGGACCAGAAAACCGTGAACTTGCGGTCGGTTACGGACATGTAAAGGATGCCGATAAGCTCTACGCCATTTCAAATGTGAATGAAGACGACAAGGATTTCTCCAAATATTCAAGCATCTATCACATTATTTCTGACAGTTTCCCAACATCGGTCCAGGTAAGAAGTGACGGTGAAATTGTGATTCGTGGTTCACCCAGCCTGACTGGAAACGATGCTGCCCTGTTGGTTGTGGACGGAAGGGAAGTGAGTGCCTTTGATTTTGGCAATTTAAATACCGCCGATATTGCAAGTATCAATATCCTGAAAGATGCATCGGCAGCAGTTTATGGGTCAAGAGGCGCCAACGGGGTAGTCATCGTGGAGACAAAATAAAGTGGAAAATCAAGCACATGAATGTGAAAAGTCGTTTCGCCACAGCTTTCATGGTCCTTGCCATTCTGGGCAGTTCCCGAAGTGAAGGCCAGCGCACCTCCCCGAACTATTCTTACGGACTGACGGAAGATCAGACCGGTTGGATGAAGGAAGCCACCCTCAAAATGCTGGAAGGCTGCCGTCTAAAAGGGGCAGGCGGTACCTGGCTGCATACACCGGACGGAGTTGGGAATTACAAATCTCTTTGGACGAGGGATTTCTACTACATGGTGGAATATGCTGGCGACCTAATGGATCCAGATGAAATAAAAGCTTCTATATCTTATTTGATTGACGGACAACGCAAAGACGGATGTATTCCTGATCGGGTGAATACGGCAGGTCAGCCGGTTTACAGCCCCGGACCTCCCGGAAAACCAATGGCCGATCATGCACTGGACAATGCTTCCTTCATGGCCATGTTGGTATGTTCCTATGTTGATCAGTACCAGGACGACGCGCTGTTCAGGAAACTTGAACCACAGCTAAGTAAAGCACTTGATTTTGTATCTGTCGGGAAAAATCTTCTGGTGTACAATGACCCCGAAGATCCACAATGTGTATATGGATTCACGGATATTGTCCTGAAAACCGGGAATCTATTATTCTCGTCCCTGCTTTTTTACAAAGCCAATCTGGATATGTATCACCTTAGCAAGAAATTGGATTGCGGTACACCTGAAATCTATAAGGAACGAGCTGAGAAAGTGCGACAGAACATCCATGTCTTGTGGAGTGAGGACCATGGCATGTTCTGGGCTGCAGACAAGGATTGCCGGCAAGTGGATATCTGGGGAAGCGCCTATGCCGTGGATGTGGGCGTCACGACTGAGAGGCAGGCCGCAAAGATCGCCCTGTATATGGAGGACCATATTGAACAGATCGCATGGAAAGGACAGATAAGGCATCTTCCTCTCAGTGAGGGAAACTGGTACAAGCTGTTCAAACCATGTGAGGAAGGAACCTACCAGAACGGTGCTTACTGGGCTACACCCCTGCCTTGGATCATTCCGGTTCTGGCCAGGGCTAATCCCGGTCTTGCAGGGGACATGCTGGACACAGTTATTACCCATTTTCAGGAAAAGGGGATTCACGAATGCATCAACGAAGGGTATGTAAAAGTGCCGGATTACGTGGTCAGCGCCACCAACGTATACTCTCTGACGCGGTGAGTTGCTGACCGCTCTTCCAAACTGATTTAATTTGATTAACAACCCGGGGATTAATCCGATTTTAAATATCTGTTAATCCCCAGCTATTATTATTGTGTATTGAATCCCGATACAGATACATCTGCCAAATGAAACCGGATAGCCTCCAAGTGCTTATCCCGAAGGGGATGAACGTCTATTGTAAATTGGCTCAAAGAATGTCTTTCCTTCCGGTTATCCTGGTCTGGTTTCTGGCTACAGGTACATTGCTGGCAGGCGAACCTAAGGATGGTGCATCGGCAGATTCCATCATCCATGAGGATCTGGAATTACCGCTCAGAGGGATCTTTTATTATGCCTGGTATCCGAACAACTGGGCACCTAACGGTTATCATGTGACCTATCAACCCACCTATGGGTATTATGATAACAATGACAGAACCCTGATAAACAACCACATCAATGAATTGGAATATGGGAATGTGGATGTGGTCATTGCTTCCTGGTGGGGGCTGGATAATGACAACCGGAGACCGCGTGACTGGGCCATTAAAAAATGCATGGAAGAGACCGACCGAAGGGCCGAA
Source organism: uncultured Bacteroidales bacterium (assembly GCA_963753765.1). Classification (GTDB taxonomy): domain Bacteria; phylum Bacteroidota; class Bacteroidia; order Bacteroidales. The sequence continues at coordinate 224,946 of CAVWDQ010000014.1, read as the reverse complement.
AGCGGTGAAATCGACCTTAAATGGGCCATTTATTATGAGCTGGAGGCATTTTATAATGAACCCATGGATACCATCAAAGCGGATTTAAATTATCTCATGGACCGGTATGTTAATACCCATGAATGTTATGCCCATATTGACGGTAAACCTGTGATTTTCGTTTATACAAAAGGGTCGGAGGACAATACCGAGGAATTCATGAAAAAATGGGCAGATGCCGTTGACGGGAAATGGTATTATGTTCTGAAGGTATTTGGAGGATATAAAGATATGAAGTACCAACCGAGCTCCTGGCATCAATATGGTCCGTCCACAAGGATGCATAAGCATGAGGACAGCTCGCGACAACTTGTTTGCATCAATATCTCTCCGGGGTTTAAACATGCCGATCCAAACAAAACAGCATTTTTAGAGCGGGCAAGTGAAGAGCTTTGGACAGACCTTGTGAAGGAAATGGTGGGCTCCGGGGTAAACTGGCAGCTCATTACCAGCTATAATGAATGGGGAGAGGGTACATCGGTGGAATCGGCCCTGGACTGGCAAACCGAATCAGGTTTTGGAATGTACCTTGATGTCCTGCATACATATGCCACATCGGCGGACCTGGCCACCTCCTTGTCAGGGGATTCCGGACCATCCGGCATGAGGAATAACCTTCCTTTTGCCATAGTAAATAATACATTGCACATCAAACATAAAGCAGACCAGGTCACGGCCTATTCCATGAACGGAAGAGTGATCTTGCATGCAAGGGATGTTTCAGATCTTGCCCTGGAATTTAAGGACCCGATTGTCTTTTTGACCATCCAATTGGGTGAAACATGGTATCGATTTAAGTATGTAAATATCCAATGAAATACACAGGTATCTATAAGATTTCCCGGGCAATCCCGGATGATCCCGTGGGATGGCCAGGTCCGGCTTCCAAACACCGTCATCTATAAGTAATACATGATAAGAAATTACCTCATTTGGATGATCCTCCTCTCAGCCTTTTCCTGTGCACTAAATGCACAGGTGGATCCCTCACGACAAGCATTGTTCAATCAAATCTATTCGGCTGGTGAACGGGAGTATGGGATGCACCAGGAGTTAACGAACGGAGTATTGCTAGTAAGTAAGAACCAGGGGGCAATCGGGCACCCGTATTATCTGGATTATTATACGAATCAGGGAAGCTTGATCTATCGGGGCAAGCAGTATGCAAATCTGAATTTAAGATATGACATATTCGATCAGCAACTTCTGCTTATCTACCTGCATGATGGGGTCGAGTATAAACTTTGGCTACATAAGGAATTCATTGCAGAATTCATCGTAGAGAATAAAAGGTTCATACACGAAATACTGGGTGGTGCTAAGGAACCAAGGTTCTACCAGGTCATAGGAGAGGGTCTGCCGGTGAAGGTGCTCTATTTTTGGAAAAAGAGTCTCACAAAGGTAAATGCCGGTAATTCAGAAAAATCCATGTTTGAAGAACGGAAGGAAAGCTATATTTTACTTGATACTGAACTGGTCAGCTTTAAAGGAAACCGGTCATTTGCCGGCAGGTTTCCATCTGATTTCAACAAAGCCATTAAAAAACATATACGAAAGCATTCGATGAAGGTAAAAAATGCTACTGACGCTGAGATGGAACTGCTGATGGAATACATCAATACTTTGTCATCCGGAGACAACCAATAAGCAGATGGCATGAAAAAACTCTGTTATTTGGTGTTCCTCCTGTCCTCTTTTCGTGCAGCCTATGGTCAAACGGAGACTTATATAAGCTCCAGGCCATTTGAAAGTGTGTCGTTTACCGGACTCGTTCAATTTGTTGAATCTGAGAGCAAACTCAGGTTTTACTACAAAGATGTTTGGGTAAGTGATGTTTTTCTTACCATCAATGATCATTCTCCCCTGCTACCGCAGCTTAGCCAGCAGCTCTCGACAAGGGGTATAAAGCTCTTCATTGAGGAGAATAGCGTGGTCTTAATGTTTGGGCAAGAACCCATTGCGGCATTGCCTGCATATAAATCAAATGAAGCCACGGTTCCGGATGTCAGGAAGGATAATGGGATTACCGTTGCAGAAGAAAGGTATCTGCAAAGCAAGAAAATTGCCTCCATTCAGGTCCTGGCCGTCGGGGAAGAGGGCAAATCAGCTTCCGGAAGGTCCTTCAGCGTGAAAGGTAAAATCCGGGATGCATCCAACGGGGAACCAGTCATAGGTGCCACCGTATATATTGAAGAAATTGAATATGGCGTGGTTACCGATGTGGATGGCAATTTTCAAATGAATTTGATAGGTGGCAAATACAAGGTCCTGATCACGCACGTTTCCATGAAAAGAGAGGAATACTACTTTCAGGTATATTCAAGTGGTTCTGTCATGCTGGAAATGCATAAGGAGCTCAAGGAATTGGATGAAGTGGTGATTTCGGCCTCGCAGACCGATAACATCACGGGAATGCAAATGGGGTATGAACGGGTGACGGTAAAATCGATCAAAGAAATCCCAGTGGTCCTGGGCGAAAAAGACTTGCTGAAAGTGGCAGCACTGCTTCCGGGAGTTGAAAGTGTCGGTGAGGGTTCTTCCGGGATCAATGTCAGGGGCAGCGCAGCTGACCAGAATATGTTTTACCTGAATAAAATCCCGGTTTATAATACCTCTCATTTATTTGGTTTTTTTACCACCTTCAGTCCGGATATAGTTAATGACTTTACCTTGTATAAAGGTAACATCCCTGCAAAATACGGAGGAAGGTTGGCTTCCATCTTTGACATTACTACCAGGCAGGGGAATAAAAAGAAATTCCATGGGCAGGGAGGCATCAGCCCGGTGACTGCCCACATTTCATTTGACGGCCCCATCATTAAAGATAAGACCTCTGTCATTGCAAGCTGGAGAAGCAGTTACTCCGACTGGATACTCAACAGGATCGATAATTACGACCTTCAAAACAGCAATGCATTCTTTTATGATGCCTCGCTAGGCGTAAATTCTGATATCAATCACAGAAACACCCTGAAAGTATTTGGATACAAGAGTTTCGACAGGTTTTCACTCCTGGGTAAAAGCGACTATGAGTATTCGAATACAGGTACATCCATTTCATGGAAACACATTTTTAAATCCGCTCTGATCCTGGATCTCTCATCTGCTTACAGCAAATACAACAATGACTATATCGAAAAAACCAATGAAACCACCGCATTTAAGCACCAATACAGCATCGAATCCGTCGAGTCAAGGGCTGATTTCAGGTATCTCAGGAAGAAAAACCACCAGTTGTCATTTGGAGTAAATTCCACGTATTACAGAAATAACAGGGGTGATATTTTACCGCATGGACCCGAGTCAAACCTGCGTCCTGTGGAGCTTGGAATTGAAAACGGCTTGGAAGTTGCACTCTATGTTTCAGACCAGGTAGAGTTATGGAACAAATTAAGCTTATCGGCAGGACTACGTTATAACTTTTTTGCCGAATTGGGCCCGAAAGAAACCTATGAATATTTCGACGACTTTGCGGATAAGAACAATGTAAAGTCGGTAAATTCTTACAAAAAAGGAGAAATTATCCATCATTATTCGAAACCGGAGTTCAGGGCCTCCATGAAGTATTCGATTGCGCCAAATATCTCTGTAAAAGCTTCCTACAACAGGCTGCAACAGTATATTTTCATGCTGAGTAATACCATCGCCATTTCGCCAAATGATCAATGGAAATTGGTGAGTTCGCATATCGAACCTCCCCTGGTTGACCAGGTGGCCATCGGCTGGTACCAAAATTTTTTCAGGAACAGGATTGAAACCAATATTGAGTTATATCAAAAATGGATCGATCATATCGTGGAGTATAAAGACGGTGCTGATTTTCTGTCACCAGATCCTATTGAAACCCAACTATTGCAGGGCATACAGAATGCCAGGGGCATGGAGCTGATGGTCAAAAAGAAAGGCGGAAAGCTCACTGGATGGGTATCTTATGTTTATTCAAAGACCTATGTGGAGGTTGACAGCGACAAGGCCCTGGAACGAATCAATCAGGGGAAACCCTATCCATCAAATTTCGACCGGCCACATAGCCTGAACCTCGTTATAAATCAGCATTTCAACCGGCGTTTCAGCCTCTCAGCAAATTACATATATACCACCGGCAGACCCGTGACTTTGCCTGTGGCTGCTTATTATTCGGAAGGAGAGCCTCTGTTGCATTTCTCAGAGAGAAACCTGTACCGCCTGCCTGACTATATAAGATTGGATTTATCACTCAACATCGAAGGGAATCTCAAACGTGATAAGCTGGCTCATAGTTTCTGGATGGTCAGCATTTACAACGTATTGGGTCGGGAAAATGCCTATTCAGTGTATTACGAATCAGTAAACGGACTTTTAAAGGGGTATAAATTATCCATTTTTGCAAGACCGATTATTACCGTGTCCTGGAACTTTAAGTTCGGCAATTACCTGACTGATTGATATGGAATGTTGCAAACTTTAAAAACAATGCTGCATGCGACGTAAAGTTCGGTTTTACTCTGGTTTTCTGATCCTGATCGTGATCTCAGTGATCATGATAACTACTCAGTGTGTGGAGGAATACCATCCGGACATCGATACGGCCGATGGTTTGTTGGTCATCAATGGAAGTATTCTGCAGGGAAATGAAGAGCAAACCATCACTGTATCCAGATCCACATCGGTGCGATATCCCACATTCATTCCTGTTGAAGGCTGCAATGTGTTTGTCGCTGATGACAAAAGCAACGTGTTCCAGTTTGATGAGCAGGCTCCAGGAATATATGCTGCCAGAATTGATTCAACTTATCTGGAAATAGGCGTAAAATATCAACTGATTGTAGAGACCCCGAATAAGCAAGTGTATGAATCCGGTTTGGAGGAAATGTATGATAGCCCTTCCATTGACAGGTTGTTTTTTGTTCAGGAAACAAATGACACCGATCCTCAATATTTAAACGAACATGGGCTAAGATTGAACGTGGATGTGTTTGCCAAAGAGGAATTTAACGGATATTATCGATGGAAGATTCATGAAACATGGGAATCGCGATCAAGCAACGCTAATATCGAAAAGATGCTCACTGGAGTCAAGGATTCATTTATTACCACCTATAGATGGGATACCTTGAATTCCGAGTATCTTCGGGACAGAGCGATCCCTCTTCCCGAGTTTTATTATTTTAATACACCCGACACCTTTCATATTTGCTATCGTGAGGGCGAAGTCAATGAATTCTTTTTTTCCAGCACGTCTAATATTGTCTCCGATTCGAAAAAACGTGTTCCCCTTCACTTTATTCCGGTCGGTACAAAATTGTCCTTCCGCTACAGTTGTTTGGTTAGCCAATATTCACTTAGCGAAAAAGCATATAAGTACTGGCAAACCAAAGTAACAGAAATCTCTGAATCTGGGGGACTGTATAACACACAGCCAAGCCAAAACCTGTCAAATATTACGAACACGCAAAATGAACAGGAAACGGTGATCGGGTATTTCTGGGTTTCTGCTCGGAAGCAAAAGAGGGTGTTTTATGAGGGTCCTTATTTTGGCAATGCAGGCTGCATTTCTGAACGGTTCAATATTGATGACTTTTATGAACAGGATCCGGACGGTGCCTACGGCGTATTCCGCCGCATCGACTCTACATATTTCCCTGTATATATCACAAATGACAATACCTCCCAGCCGGGTTGCTTTGATTGCAGATTCTCAGGAGGGACATTGGACAAACCAGATTTTTGGTGAGTTTAAAAATTCATTATGTCGCAAAAACTAATTCTAATTCTATTATTCATCAGTCAACTGGCCTTTTCTCAGGCAAAGAGGCTACCCTCCTTTAACAGCATTTCAGTAGCCGGGGATGCCGGAGAAGAAATTGCGCTTGACACGGACAGGTCGTTCTACTGCATTGATGAAAAAATATACTTCACAGTCAGCTATGCATGTAAATATCCGATTGATGGTGTTCAATGGAGCAATGTGATGTATGTTGAATTAGTAAAGTGGGACGGGGAGAAAATAGCTCAGGCGAAATTCAAAATCTATGAAAACAAAGCTTCAGGGTACCTGACCATTCCCGAAACTCTGCTTTCAGGCAATTATTACCTTCGGGCCTATACGCGGTGGATGAGAAATTTCCCGGTGGAAGATTATGCGCACAGCTTGATAAAGATCATCAATCCCTTTGAAAGCAGCATTGATCAGGGTCCGATTGAAGAATCCGGTAAAGCAATTTCCAATGTTCAAATCTTGCAGAGTTCTTCTTACCGGGGGATTGATTGTTTTACTGATAAATCCAGATATTCCCAGCGGGAAAAAGTTGAACTTACGATACAATACAGCCTCCCGGGTGATGTGAATTCAAACTTTTGTGTTTCTGTTGCGAAGGCGGCTCATATTGACACGGGGCGTATTCACATTCAGGCTCCGGATCAGATTACACCCACAGAAAACACATTGATCTTCCTACCCGAAACCAGAGGGATTTCCATCTCCGGGAAAATCCTGACCGACTCGGGTCGTGGATCGGTAAATAATGCCAGGATGCATTTATCGACTCCGCAAAATTGGAAGTACTTCACCACCTTCCATACCAGGGAAAACGGATTGTTCTATTTTACCCTACCCGATTTTTACGGTACATATGATTTTTATCTGGATGCTGTCCTGGAAAATGGGGAACGCGCCGAATTGTTAATCGACTACGATTATTGTAAGCGCAGTATTCAACTTGGATATGTGCCTTTCTCCCTGGATTCTCTGGAAAAGGAAATTGCGCTTGAAATGGTTGTTAATATGCAACTTGCCAACATGTATGATGATCAAACCAGGACCAGGGAGACTGATTCGGTGGCTCTCCCTTTCTATATCAGACCAGGCCATGTTTATTATACCAGGGATTACATTCAATTGCCAAACCTGGAGGAATTCTTTTATGAACTGGTGAAGGAAGTAAGGACCATCCGAAGTCAGAATAAGACCTCTCTGAAAATGGCAAGGTACAGCGAATACAATGATTTGATGCCATTGGTGCTGATTGATAATTTACCTGTATTAAATGTTGATGAATTACTGAGGATTTCTTTGGATAAAATAGAAAAGGTGGAGATTCTGGATAAACCCTACATGGTATGCGGGGTCAGTTATAACGGGATCATTTGCGTTTCCACAAAGAGAAATGATTTTGCCGGGATCGAACTCCATAATAACAGCCTGTTTTTCAACTACGACCTGTTATCTGAAGGAAATTTCAATATTTCGCCCCCTACTTCATCCAACAGTGGTAAGCATACGTTCAGGCAAAATGTATTATTCTGGGATTCAGATATTGAGTTGCTTGGGAATCAATCCAAAACCGTATCTTTTTACACGTCAGACAGTAAAGGGGACTATATCGTATACATTCGCAGTGTTAGCACCGGGAACGAGCCTCAACTATTTGGCAGCTGCAAAATAGTGGTCGAATAAGTCATGCCATAACCGTTGTTAAGTGAGGCAGGTATGTGGCAGCTACCCAGTATTCAAATCCCAAAAGCCAAATTCACAAATAATCCTGCAAAGAGAAGATTGTCACTTAGTATTATGGTGGGGTTTTAGTGGGGTGGAGATAAAGAAAAAGTGCAAATAGTTATTTATTAACCAATTGCACTGAACATCTGTCGGGGTAGTAGTATTACTCAGCTGATCATATAGCGGTTCGGCCTCGACAGCTCCGAGACATCACCTTTATTCGCATCTTATTGAGATGTAAAGCAGCCTAATCTATGGGCAGTAAACCGTACGCCGTAGTCATACCAGTCTGCTTCTTTCAAAGAATGATTCTTTTATTGATCAGATTTACAATGATACTTACCATAGTTTCCTTCTCTTCGGGTTTACTAATCGCTATCATTAATGTTAAGGCTACCAATGCATTATCTGCGATCCGTTTTCTTCCTGATTCATCATACAGTATTCCGTTTCTATCAAGGAAATAGAGAAAAAGAAATGCAGCAATCCTTTTATTCCCGTCAGAAAATGAATGATTTTTCGTTACGAAGTAGAGCAGGTTCGCTGCCTTTTCTTCCACGCTGGGATAAAGATCCTTTCCTCCAAAGGTTTGGTAAATGGTTCCAATAGAACTTTTAAGAGATTCATCCTTTTCTCTTCCAAATAACTCACTATTACCATAGGCCTTCCTTACATTTCTTATCTTTTCAATTGCTTCTTCGTAACTAAGGTGATATGTTTCTCCAAGAGTTGTATCAGAGATTCTCAGTGTCTGATAATCGTACTGATCCAGAATATCCAATGCATAGGAATAATCGGCTACTATATCCAACAGGCCCCGGCTCTCCTCATTTGTCAATTCTTTGGTACCAACTGAATCTCGAATAATTCGGACCGCCTCTTGCAACTCTTTTAGTTTCTCGTTTTTCTTTTCAAGTAGACTTTGATTAACTGAATATCCCTTGACCAGGTAATCCCGAAGAACTTTATTGGCCCACATTCGGAATTGAGTACCACGAATAGAGTTTACTCTATAGCCTACAGAAATAATAGCATCTAGATTGTACAATTTAATTTTCCTTCGGACTTGTCTCTGTCCTTCGGTTTGAACTACCGAGGAATACTCGGTAGTTGATCCCTCTTCCAGCTCTCCAGAATTATAAATATTCTTCAGGTGAAGTCCTATTGTATCACTATCCTTCTCAAATAACTCGGACATTTGTCTTTGAGAAAGCCAAATAGTATCTCCTTCAAGTCTGACTTGAATCTCATTACTTTTATCCTCAGATATATATATAAGGATTTCTGACTTAGTCATTCGTTCCTTGGAAATAATTCAACTTTGGAATTTACTTATTATAACTAACTACTCCAAAAGAGCATATGGCTTAGTTTAAGCGGGATCTACATGCAGGCAATGGGTGAAGCCTGGGGGGCAAAAAAAGCGTTGGGAAAAGGAAATCAAGCAATGGCTGGGCGGAAAAAGAGAAGGACTTCCCGCTAAAATAGAAGAAAGTCCTGTATTGTCGGTGACTATTGAACGAAGTTCTAACCTTTTTCGAGGGAGAAAAAAGCTTGTTCTGGTTGATTTATGAGCGTTTTCGGCCTGATCTTCAGAGAGACCCTCTCGAATTCCGCCGAGTTCCCTTGAAGTTGAAGCTTTTTTTCGCCCTGCTCCGCAGGGCGGGCGGGGCGGCAGGTGTTCGGGGGGACTGCCGCCCCGCCTCTTGCTGCATCATAGTTTTTCCCGACGCAATGGCTTTTGTATCGATGGACCAACTTTCGCTTTTCAACTTACAGTGACGCTGACAAATAGAGAATCAGCTTATAAAACACAATAGATCCTATCTCATATGCAGCTACAAATATGATAATTGAATTGCTCAGATACTCAAAAAATGGCTGAAAAGAAAAACAACATCCTGATACCTGACGAGCTTATCACAGGTAAGATCTATGTGATACGACAGAAAAAGATTATGCTGGATGAAGATCTGGCTGAACTCTACAATGTCACAACAGGGAACCTGAATAAGGCGGTAAAGAGAAACATTGCCCGTTTCCCTGAAGACTTTATGTTCCAGCTAACAGTAGAAGAATTCGACGACTTGATATTCCACATTGGAAGGCCAAGTTGGGGTGGTCGCCGAACTCCACCTTATGCATTTTCCGAACAGGGTGTTGCTATGCTTTCGGGAGTTCTGCATAGTGATAGAGCGATTAGGGTAAACATCCAGATCATGCGGATCTTTACACGAATGCGTGAGATGCTTGAGACTAATAAAGAGATTCTTAAGAAACTTGATGATCTGGAAAGAAAAGATATCGAACACGATAAGAAGATTCTATTGATTTTTGAATTTCTTAAACAACTAGAGCAGGCCAAGCAACAGCAACTAGAACAACGAAGTCGAAAACGAGTAGGTTTTAAAAGAATGAATGAAGACCAGCCTTAAATAAATGCCTTAGCCAATATGTTTTGGTACATATTATTTGCTTGCGCTCCTTACAATGGAGGAAATGGGTAAAGCCCTGCCCCGCCCTCCCTGCGGCGCAAAGGCCGGACCAATAGGTGGGTTTGAAATAAAAAAGGACACCTCCCAGTGTGAAGAAGATGGCCTTTTGTCTTCTGTCGGGGTAGCAGGATTACTCGGCACATTGTGCCTCGTTTTCCTGTTGGGGAGGGTACAAAAGACAAAGGCCATAATACTGTCGTATTGTTTTTACATTTCACCGGTCTTACAAATGCAAGCATTTGACGCCCGATAAAATGCAAAAACCACCATGCCTGACGGCATGATGGCCTTTTGTCTTCTGTCGGGGTAGAGAGATTCGAACTCCCGACCCCCTGCTCCCAAAGCAGGTGCGCTAACCGGACTGCGCTATACCCCGATTTTCGAGGTGCAAATGTAGCAATTATTTTGGGAATTTTCTTACACAGTGGTCAGTTAAAACAATCAGCCTGAAAATGTAGGCATATAGTTTTTCAAAAATAACAGGTCGGATATTTTTATAATGAGAATATTCTCATTATTTTTGAGGATAATTTATACACATGCCCAGACGAAAAAGAATGAGAAAGGTGGTTGCTCCACCGGGATTCAGGGGATATAAACCCTACGGAAACCGGCATGTGAGAAAAGAGCATGTGGACCTCTTGTACGAAGAGTATGAGGCCATTAAACTGGCCGATTATGATTTAATGAATCACCTCGAAGCATCTCAGTTAATGGGCGTCTCGCGGGCCACTTTTGCCCGGGTATATGAAAATGCAAGACGGAAAATTGCCAAGGCACTGGTAGAAACCCGTGAAATAAAATCTGTTTTTGGGAATGCCCGCCTGGATCATAGCATGGTTTGTATGTGATTCATGCCATGCCCGGTTCAACATCCCGGATAAGGAGTCCGGGTACCACTGCCCACTATGTAAATCTGAAAATATTAACTCCATAAATAAATAATAATGAAAACGCTTATATCCTCTACCGGGGACAACCTTGATTCGGGTTTTGATTTACGATTTGGACGTGCAGGATGGTTCTGCCTCCTGGACGAAGAGACCGGTGAAACAAGATTTTATAAAAACGGAAATCTTGAAGCGACACACGGGGCTGGCACTAAAGCCGTTGAAAAGGTTGTTGAACTGGGTGTGACCAGGGTAATATCGGGCGACTTTGGACCAAAAGCAAAAGAGTTACTGGAAAAGTTTAATATCCAGATGGTTCTCCTTTCTGATGACTCCAAATCCATTGCTGATATTATTGACGGTATTAAATAACTCATTATTAAGTCATAAGATAAAAACTAAGCTATGCCAGGATTTGACAGAACCGGACCAGAGGGACAAGGATCCCGAACCGGCAGGCAATTGGGTAAATGCAGTAACAAAGATGAAAATGTATCCGGACAGGAATCCCAAATGGGAATGGGCACTGGAAGAGGGATGGGACGAGGTGTTGGAAAGGCAGCCGGAAGGTTTGCTCAACGAGGAACAGGCCGAAGAGCCGGAAGAGGCCCAGGCAGGAATGGACGGCAGAATTAGCTGTCCTGAATTTATTAATTAAAAAACAACAGACTCAGATGACAAGAAAAATTGCCGTACCTACCAGCAATGGTAAACTGGATGGACATTTTGGCCATTGCAAACAATTTGCCATGGTTGAAGTAGTTGATAAGGATATCAAAGCGATAAACTACCTGGATGCTCCACCACACCAACCGGGACTGCTTCCTCCCTGGCTGGCAGAGCGTGGTGCTAACGATATCATTGCAGGAGGTATGGGACAGCGTGCCATCGATCTCTTTAACGAAAGAGGTATCAATGTATTCGTCGGAGCACCGGCCCTGACTCCAGAAGAGCTGGTTACTGGTTTCCTGAATGAAACACTGAGCTTTTCAGCCAACTATTGCGATCATTAGATCCAGCCTATGTCAATTAAGATTGCCGTTGCCAGTGGAAAAGGGGGGACGGGCAAGACCACCGTGGCCACCAACCTGTATCGCACCATCAATAGAGAGCATACAGAACATGCTCTCCTGGTGGATTGTGATGTGGAGGAGCCCAATGATGCTCTCTTTTTCCCGGAATCTCAGCAGGTCATTCAAACGACCATAAACCAGGAGATTCCGAATATAGATACTGCCCGCTGCACCTTTTGCCGCAAATGTGCAGAGTATTGTGAATTCAATGCGATTGTAGTCATTCCACCAGCAGAATTCGCAGAGGTTAACTCAAGTCTTTGTCATTCCTGTGGAGCCTGCCTTGTGGCATGTCCATCAGATGCCATCCGGGTTCAGAACGAACCCATTGGCACCATCACCGGGTACCTGGATAAGGGTGGGAAGGGAATTCTGGAAGGACGGTTAAAAATAGGTTCTGCCATGCAAACCATGGTAATCCGCGCACTGAAAAAGAGTATTCCGGCAGATGAAAAAGTAGTGATTCTCGATGCTCCCCCCGGAACCAGTTGTCCGGTGGTGGAAACGATTTCTGATGCAAACTATATTATCCTGGTCACCGAACCTACTCCTTTTGGTTTACATGATCTGAAATTAATGCATGCACTGGTCCGGGAACTCGACTTACCCTTTGGGGTGGTTATTAATAAAGCTAACCTGGGCAATCGAGAGATATACAGCTATCTGCAAAAAGAAAATGTAGAGATCCTCAGCGAAATCCCCTTTAACAGAACCTACGCATATCAGTATGCGAGGGCCGATCTGTTTAATCTGATTCCGGAAGAAGTGAGCCTGGCTCACCAGCAGATTTATGAGTCTCTTTCAGAAAAAGGTCTGCTCTCATGAAAGAAATTACCATTATCAGCGGGAAAGGGGGAACAGGTAAAACAACGATTACAGCAGCACTGGCAAGCAGAGCTGAGAATCTGGTACTATGCGATGCTGATGTGGACGCAGCGGATCTGCACCTGATTCTGAAACCAGATATCCAGGAGTCTCATATATTCGAAGGAGCCTGGGTCGCCTCCATTGATCAGGACTTATGTGCACATTGCGGCATATGTACTGAGTACTGCCGCTTTGATGCCATCTTCACGGATGAATCTGGTATGCGGAGCATCAACCCTTTCAAATGTGAAGGATGCAGGTTGTGTGAACGGATCTGTCCATCCAAAGCCATTTCTTCAGTAAAAAGCACCAATAATTCCTGGTTTGTTTCAAAAACCCGGGCCGGACTTATGACCCACGCTTCCATGGGACCGGGAGAGGAAAATAGTGGCAAGCTGGTCTCACAGGTCAGAAAAAAAGCCAGGGAAATTGCCAAAGATACAGGTGCCGGCATACTGCTGACCGACGGCCCACCAGGAACCGGTTGCGCCGCTATTTCCTCCATTACCGGAACAGATGCTGTTCTTCTGGTTATTGAATCATCCATGAGCAGTCTGCACGATGCACAAAGATTAGTTGAACTGATCAGGCAATTTGACATACCCCTTTTTGCCATCATTAATAAATTTGACATCCACACCGAGGTGTCCATCAGAATCGAAGAATTTCTGGAAGCTCAATCCATCCCTCTGTTGGGCAAGATTCCCTTTGATGAATCTGTTGTCAGGGCCATGGTAGCCGGGCAAAGCATAACTGAATATGATCCGAATTCGGAACTTACCCGGATTATTAATGCTGCCTGGAATAAACTATTTCATGAGAATTAAGTCAAAGAATAATATATTCGACAAATTTCTCACAAAAAACCAGTTCTATGAAAAAGATAGTACTATGTGCAACTACTGATGATTGCTGTTCTTATGGCAACAAGCTTCCTTGGCTTTTCCCAGGAAAAATATGGTGGTCTTACCCTCTATACCTCTACGAAGTGACATGGGGGAAAATCCTGATGAGACACTTAAAGAAGTGGCTGAAGTTGGATATAAATACATTGAGGCAGCTGATTATGCAGGATGGGAAGTTCTATAAAATGACGCCGGAAGAATTTAAGTCTGCACTGGATGAACTGGGCCTGATCCCACTGAGTGCCCATATGGGAGGCGTAAGCCTGGAAAATGCGGACCAGCAGATAGCTGATGCCAAAGCTGCAGGGTTCAAGTACTTTGTGCTCCCTGTTCCCCCGGGTGATTTTTTTGCATTTGACCGGGAGAACCGTTCCATAAAAATGAAGGGCGATATTGCAGAGCTTACCGATTCATGAACACGCTTGGAAAAAAATGCAAGGAAGCTGGCCTGGAGCTGCTCTATCACAACCATGATTTTGAATATAAAAAAGATGAAAACGGTATTGTCCCCATCGAGTACTTCATGGAAAACACAGATCCGGATATGGTCAATTTCCAGGTTGACCTCTACTGGGTAGTGAAGGCTGGAGCCGATCCAGTTGCTTATATGGAAAAATATCCGGGCCGATATACGATCTGGCATGTCAAAGACATGGATGATCAGGGAAGATTTGCACCTGTTGGAACAGGAACCATTAACTTTGCCAAAATTCTTGAAAAAAAAGAGGTATCAGGGATGAAGTACTACATCGTTGAACAGGACCGGACCTTCGATGATATGAAGCCTCTGGAAGCCATCGAAATCAGTCACGAAGGACTGAAAAAATTCGGTTTCAACTAAACCAAAATACACATTTATATATTATGAATTTCCCTGCAGCCTTTGCTACAGGGAATTTTTTTTGCTACTTCTACCCTCTCATTTGAAAAGGACTATATTGACTTCCATTTGAAAGTATGGGAAAAACCAGGAAACTATTAAGCGAATCTCCCTTTGCAAGATGGGCGATACTATTGTTAGTGGGCGTTATCCTTTCGGTTAACTACTATTTCTATGATGCCTTCTCATCGCTAAAATCACTTCTGACACAAGAGTTTGGTTTTACAAATACCCAGTATGGATTGTTCGTCTCCTTCTATGCTGTGCCCAATACCTTTTTGTTGATGGCCGTGCTTGGAGGTATGATCCTGGATAAGCTTGGTATACGACGCACCGGCTTTATGTTTATATTTTTCATGGCATTCGGTGCAGTTCTGACTGCCTATGGTGCCAGTGATTTTTACAGGGCAGGCGGACCCGGACACCATATGATGAGCTCCATTATTCCCAACTACAGCCCTGAGTTAAAAATGATGCTGGCGGGGAGATTTTTCTATGGCCTGGGAGCCGAAACAAGCATTGTGGTAGTAAGCAAGATCCTGGTGAAGTGGTTCAAGGGAAAGGACCTGGCCCTGGCTTTTGGGCTGAAGGTTGGATTTGGACGTCTGGGCACCTTCCTCGCTCTCAGAGTTTCACCCACCCTGGCCCAGGAAGGCACACATCTGACAACAGCTATCTGGTTTGCTTCCATCCTGGTATGTATCGGACTGTTGGCCTTTGTGGTTTACATGCTCTTTGACCTTAAAATTGACCGGGAACTGAAGAATGACGGATCCCGGAGAAAAAGGCGGACAAATTTGTTATTCGTGATTTACTGGGTATTATAAAGAATCCTGCCTATATCTACATACTGCTGCTCTGTGTGACTTTCTATTCGGCGGTATTTCCCTTTGTGGCCTATGCCCCTGATTTTTTCTATCATAAATTCGGGATAAGCACCATTAGAAAGTGGCAAGATTACCTCCCTGCTACCCCTGGGAACCATGCTATTTACTCCCCTGTTTGGATTCCTGGTGGACCGTAAAGGCCGCAGTGCTACAGCCATGATCATCGGGGCAGCTACCCTGTTGTTTGTTCATCTTATTTTTGGCCTGACTCCATTGAAACCTCACTTCTTCATGATTCTTTTAGGAGTTGCATTTTCACTGGTACCTGCCGCCATGTGGCCCAGCATGGTGAAACTGGTGAAAGAAAAGGAGATTGGGACCGCATACGGACTGATGTATTCCGTCCAGAACCTGGGGCTCTGGGGTGTACCAATTCTGGCAGGCATGGTTCTCGACAGGACAAATCCCGGGCTCACCGGAAGTACTGAATTATACACCCACCATGCTTATGTTTGCGGCTTTAGCCTGCTGGGCCTGATGTTTGCATCATTCTGAAACGGGAAGATTCAAGGAGGCATTATGGGGTTGAATTGCCCCTGAATAAGAAATAGGAAAAAATGAGTAATTTACTCCATCTCCTAATTCATAAACGATGGAAGATAATATTTTGATTCTCGGTTTAGGCAACCTGCTAATGGGCGATGAAGGCATCGGAGTCAAAAGCATTGAATACATGCAGGAATTTCCTTTCCCCGGGAATGTGAAACTGCTGGATGGGGGCACCGGTGGATTTCACCTGCTTTCCCTGTTCAAGGAGTATAAGCGCTTCATCATAATCGATGCCACCATTGGCCGGGATACACTCGGGGAGATCAATGTGCTGAAGCCAAAATTTGCTTCCGACTTTCCCCGCTCGCTCACCTCCCACGATATCGGGCTCAGGGATCTGATGCAGTCGGCCGAACTTATCGGCGACCTGCCTGAGATTTACCTTATCACCATAAATATCAGCGAATTTAACAAAGTCCGGATCGGACTATCAAAAAAAATAGAGGCCCGATTGCCTGAGGTACACCGCGCAGTCAAAGAGATCCTTCAGGCTTTGGATCAGGGATGAAACAGCAGGATTCTATTTAACATATCTATATGATGCAATATGTGGATATTCTCATATATTTAAAGACTAAAACCTGATTATTATGTGTTTAGCCGTTCCGGGAAAAGTAATTTCCATAGACCTGTCCGATCCGGACATGAAGATGGCCAAGGTTAAGTTCGGGGAGATCATCAAGGATATCTGCATCCAGTGGGTGGATGATGTAAAAGTAGGCGAATATGTCATGGCACACATTGGGACTGCACTGAGCAAGGTGGATGAGGAGGATGCCATTTTTACCCTGAATGCACTGAAAGAAATGGGAGATATATAGTGAAGCACCTGGATGAATACAGGGATAAAGAGCTGGTCGATAAGCTGGTCCGACAGATCGGCAAACAGCTTACACGCCCCTGGACCCTCATGGAAATCTGCGGGGGACAGACCCATTCGATCATGAAATACGGCCTCCTGGAGCTTCTTCCCAAAGAGATTACCATGATACACGGTCCGGGTTGCCCGGTATGTGTCACACCGGTTGAACTGATCGATAAAGCCGTCGCACTCTCCATGCGTGAAGAGACCATCCTCACATCCTTCGGAGATATGTTGCGGGTTCCCGGATCCACAAACGACCTCCTGGGGGCAAGGGCTGCAGGGGGTGATGTGCGTATCGTATATTCGCCCCTTGATGCTGTAAGCCTGGCTGCCGAAAATCCAGATAAGAAGATCGTATTTTTTGCCGTGGGATTTGAAACCACCGCACCGGCTGTGGCCCTGGCAGTCAGTCAGGCCGAGGCCAAAGGACTTAGCAATTTTTCCATCCTGGTGGCTCATGTACTGGTCCCCCCGGCCATGAGGGCCCTGCTGTCAAATCCGGATATACGCATCGACGGCTTCCTGGCCGCCGGGCATGTATGCACTGTGATGGGCTATGAAGAATATATTCCCATCTCGAATGAGTTTCAGATACCCATGGCTGTAACCGGTTTTGAACCCGTGGATATCCTGCTGGGAATCCAGACCCTTGTGCAGATGCTCGAAAAAGGCATCATAGGTGTGGAGAATGCCTATCCCCGGTCGGTGAAAAAGGAAGGCAACCTCAAAGCCCGTGAATTGCTGAACCAGGTATTTGAACCTGGCGACCGCACCTGGAGGGGAATTGGAAACATCCCGCTTAGCGGATTTCATCTTCGGGAAAGATATGAGCGATTTGATGCCGGTACTTTGCCGGGAATTGAAGGCATTCATGCATCTGAATCTGAACATTGCATCGCCGGCGAAATCCTGACCGGGATTCCATAAACCCCATGAATGTAGTGCCTTTGGCACCCTTTGCACCCCTGAAAAACCTCTTGGAGCCCCTATGGTAAGCTCTGAAGGCGCCTGCGCCGCTTATTATAAATACAACAGACTTAAATAAATTGGTCACCCATTGACTATGAAATCTGATCCCAAATTCGAGTCCGCCTGTCCGATCCCGAAATCGGATTATGAGCATATTTTGCTTGCTCATGGTGGGGGCGGGAAACTCACCCGGCAGCTGATCGAAAAAATGTTCTATGCCGAACTGGGGAACGAATATCTCAACAGGGGACACGACGGGGCCTTCCTTCCCTCTCCCGGACATACACTGGCTTTTACCACTGATTCCTTTGTGGTGGATCCCATCTTCTTTCCGGGCGGGAACATCGGCGACCTGGCCATCAATGGAACAGTGAACGATCTTGCCTGTTGTGGTGCGATCCCCCGGTACATCAGCCTGGCATTTATTCTGGAAGAAGGTCTGCTCATTGAAGATCTCTGGGAGATCGTAAAATCGATCAGAAAAGCCGCCGACAAGGCGGGTGTAAACATTGTTACCGGCGATACCAAGGTGGTGGGTAAAGGCAAAGGTGACGGGATTTTTATCAATACCTCAGGGATTGGTGAGGTGATTGAAGGTACATCCATCGGTCCTGAACTCTGCCATCCCGGGGATGCAATTATTATCAATGGTTCCATTGCCGATCATGGTATTGCCATAATTTCCAGGAGAGAAGGGCTTAGCTTTGAATCTGATGTCAGTAGCGATACTGCCTCCCTGAGTGCCATGGTGACCGATGTTCTCCGGGAATACAAATCTGTTCATGTAATGCGTGATCCCACAAGGGGGGGGCTGGCCAGTGCTTTGAATGAGATCTGTGAGGCATCAAACACGGGCATGATCCTGTATGAAGACAAAATCCGAATCAGTGAAGGTGTTCGCGGAGCCTGTGAGATCATGGGATTCGATCCGCTGTATATTGCCAATGAGGGTAAGATGCTTTTTATAGTTCCCCAGGAAGATGCTCAGGGAGTCATGGAAATAATGAGATCGCATCCTGAAGGGAAGGAGACTGAAATTATCGGCCGGGTCACTGCCGAACATCCTGGTATCGTAAGCTTGCAAACCACCATTGGCAGTTCGCGCATTGTTGACATGATTTCGGGTGAACAACTGCCTAGAATCTGTTAGGAAAACTATTGGGTATGAGAGGAACTGAATTAATCACCATTATTACACAGAACCAGAGGATGAGGGAGATTCTCAAACTGGCCGATAAAGTGGCCCCTTCCGATTCCTCTGTATTGCTCGAGGGTGAAACCGGTGTGGGGAAGGAGATCTTTGCGGATTATCTCCACAGGATCAGTGAGCGAAGCCAGGGTCCCATTGTGAAAATCGGCCTTTCGGCCATGCCCCCCGACCTGATGGCCAGTGAATTGTTCGGTCATGAGAAGGGTTCCTTTACCAGTGCCATTGAAAACAAGATGGGTCTGTTTGAGCTGGCCAACCAGGGTACAGTCTTCCTGGATGATATCGATGATGTACCCCTGGAGATTCAGACGAAATTACTGAGGGTACTGGAGTCAAGGGAGCTGAACAGGGTCGGCGGAACTAAGACCATTCCCGTTGATATCCGGCTCATTGCTGCATCCAAAGTCAACCTCAAGGATCTGGTCAAGGCCGGGATGTTCAGGGCCGACCTGCTGTATCGCATCAATGTGGTGACACTGACAATTCCCCCTCTTCGCGAGCGGCTGGATGATGTACCCCTGCTGGCGGCACATTTTACCCAGCGTTATGCCCCAAACCGGAAACTCGGCATTTCTCACGAGGCCCTCTCCTACCTGATGAATTATCACTGGCCGGGCAACATCCGGGAATTGAGGAACGTGGTCCAGCGCGCCACCTTATTCGCACACAATGAGATTACCATTGACGATATTCCGCCCGAGATCAGAACCAATAATCCCCTGGAAAAGATTATTTCTTCCTGCTCGATCTGTTTCAATGAAAAGGGAATGCACTTTAACCGGATCATGAGCTGCCTGGAACACAAGCTCCTCCGGGAAGCCCTGAAACAGACCAATGGCAATCAGAGTCATGCAGCCAAACTTCTCAATCTGAGCCTTTCAACCTTCAGGGATAAGGTAAGGAAATATGAGTTGACCCCTTCCGATTGCAGCGACCTTATCTAGTTGCGGAATCCCGCAACTTTTCTTCGGAAATCCGCAAGCTGATTACTTATTCGGTCTAAATAAGAATCAGGTGCCAGTTTCATATTATCTTGATTAACTGCGCTTTATAGCCTGTTATCAAACTAACAGAATAAGAAATACCTCTCTGGCACTACTGTTGCAATACTGGCTGGCAAAGCCCGGCTATGATCCTGAAACAATCAAACCAATATAACTTCTCATGCGAGGTGGCTGAATTGATCTCCCGAAAAGGGAACAGGATTATCAGGGTTCTGTGCAATCCGGGTACAATCATTATTGAGGTTCCCGATGACGGGAAGATGCAATTGGGAGATAAGGTACAGGTCACAGGCAGAATAGAAATTGATTCCATGGAACCCTAGAAAAAATAAGGTGTAGATATACTTCATTCCAAAAACAATAGCTATGAATCAAAAGCCTAAATCAATGTATGAAGAGATCCGGGAAAAGGGATACTCCCGCCGCGATTTCCTCAAGTTTTGCGGAACCATGGCAGCCATGCTGGGGCTTGAAGCATCCGGGGCGGCCCAGGTGGCAAGAGCACTGGAATCCAAATCCCGCATCCCGGTATTGTGGATGCACTTCCAGGAATGCACCTGCTGCAGCGAGTCATTTATCCGGTCCTCTCACCCGATCGTAGCTGATATTGTACTGGACAAAATTTCCCTGGATTATACTGAAACATTGATGGCAGCTGCCGGGCACCAGGCAGAAAAATCACTTCACGATACCATGGAGCAATACAAGGGGGAATATCTCCTGATGGTGGAAGGGTCCATCCCGACCAAGAATGCCGGATACTGTACCATTGGCGGGCGAAGTGCCCTGGATATCCTGAATGAGGTTGCTGAAGGAGCCAAGGCTGTGGTTGCCTGGGGTAACTGCGCTTCAGCAGGTTGCGTTCAGGCTGCGGATCCCAATCCTACGGGTGCCAAGCCCGTACACAAGGTGATCAAAGGAAAGCCCATTATCAATGTTCAGGGCTGCCCCCCCATCGCAGAAGTGATGGCCGGAGTGGTGGTGCATATCCTGACCTTCGACCGGATCCCGCAGCTGGATGCGCTGGGGAGACCAAAGGCCTTCTATTCCACCCGTGTACACGACACCTGTTACCGCAGGCCCAATTACGATGCCGGGCTCTTCGTGGAATCCTTCGATGATGAGAACGCCAGGAAAGGCTATTGCCTGTACAAGATGGGATGCAAAGGTCCCAATACCTATAATTCCTGCGGGGTAATCAAATGGAACAATGGAGTCAGCTTCCCCATCCAGTCGGGCCACCCATGCATAGGTTGTTCAGAAGCCAATTTCTGGGACAATGGTCCATTCTATCAGCATCTGCCCGGGTTTAAAGGATTCGGAATTGAGAAAACGGCAGACAAGATCGGGGTGGGACTGGGTATTGTAACAGCTGCAGGCATTGCCGCGCATGCCATATCCACCAATATCCAGAAGCGCAAGGAGATAACCCTGGGTGACACAGGAGAAGAATAATCACGAAAAAAATATAGACGATGGCACAAAGAATAGTCGTAGATCCAATCACACGAATTGAGGGCCACCTGAGGGTCGAAGCCGAAATTAAGGACGGTAAGATCGTGGACGCCTTCAGTTCAGGTACCATGGTAAGAGGAATAGAGATCATCCTAAAAGACCGCGACCCACGCGATGCCTGGGCATTTACTGAAAGGGTATGTGGTGTATGTACCACCGTACATGCCCTGGCCTCGGTACGATCCGTTGAGAACGCCCTGGGAATTATCATTCCTCAAAACGCCGAACTGGTCAGAAACCTGATGTTCGCGGCCCAGTATATGCAGGACCATGTGGTGCATTTTTATCATCTGCATGCCCTGGACTGGGTGGATGTGGTTTCTGCACTTGGGGCCGATCCCAAAGCCACTTCGGAGCTGGCACAGAGCATTTCCAAATGGCCAAAATCCTCTCCGGGCTACTTTTCCGATCTCCAGAAGCGACTGACCAAGTTTGTGGAAAGTGGTCAGCTCGGCATTTTCGCCAACGGCTACTGGGGTCATAAGGCCTATAAACTTCCGGCCGAGGTAAACCTGATTGGTGTGGCTCATTACCTGGAAGCACTGGAGTGGCAGAAGGAGATTGTTAAGATCCATACCATCTTCGGTGGTAAGAATCCCCATCCCAACTACCTGGTCGGTGGGGTGCCCTGCTCCTTCAACCTCGATAATAATAATGCCATTAATGCCGAACGGCTGGCCATGGTAGGCAAGCTGCTGGAGGATGCACAAACCTTTATTGAACAGGTGTATATTCCCGACCTCATGGCCATTGCACCGTTTTACCTGGACTGGGGAGGAATCGGAGGCGGCTTGTCCAATTACCTGGCATACGGAGACCTGCCAACCAATGGATTTGCCGATGTGGATTCATTCAAGTTTCCCAAGGGGGATCATCCTCAACCGGAACCTGAACGAAGTTATTCCGGTAGATGCCACGGATCCGGAACAGATCCAGGAACAAATTGCCCACTCCTGGTACGATTACGAGGGAAGTGATTCCAAACATCCCTGGGACGGACAGACCAATCTGAACTATACAGGACCCGAACCACCCTATGATCACCTGAACGTGGATGAAAAATACAGCTGGTTAAAAACCCCGAGATGGAAGGGCCAGGCCATGGAGGTGGGCCCCCTGTCCAGGATGCTGGTGGGCTATGCTTCCGGGAAAGAGGAATTCCAGGAAGTGGTCCACTGGGCCCTGAAAACCCTGAATGTGCCGGTGGATGCGCTCTTCTCTACCCTGGGACGGACTGCAGCCCGTGGTCTGGAAACCAAGCTGATGGCCGGCTGGGCCATGGAGTTTTATTCCTCCTTGCTTAGTAACCTGAAAAACGGGACTACCAGTACGTTTACACGGGAGAAATGGGATCCGTCCACCTGGCCTGCAACGGCAAAAGGGGTCGGTCTGACCGAGGCCCCACGAGGAGCCCTTGCCCACTGGATAGTCATCAACGATGGTAAGATCGGGAACTATCAGCTGGTGGTACCCAGCACCTGGAACGCTTCCCCGAGAGACAAAAACGGACAGCGCTCCGCTTACGAGGAGTCGCTGATCGGCACTCCCATCGAGGACCCGGAAAATCCCCTGGAAATCCTTCGAACCATCCACTCCTTTGACCCCTGTATTGCCTGTGCGGTGCACCTGTATGATGAGAAAGGAACCTACGTACACCAGGTAAAAACCTTTTAGTTATGGCACGCCGAAAAATCAAAGCAAGGGATGTGGACCTCAGGGAGGTCTATGTCTGGCAGCTTCCGGTAAGGTTCTACCACTGGATCAATGCAACATGCATTTTCATCCTGTGTATTACCGGCTACCTGATCGGAAATCCCCTGGACGCCGGGGGACATCTGGAAGCTTCCGAGAGCTACATGTTCGGGGTTATCCGTTTTGGACATTTCCTCTTCTCCTTCATCTTCTTTCTTCAACTTTGTATTACAGGTTATACTGGGGATTTGTGGGGAATAAATATGCCAGATGGAACAATTTCATCCCCTTGAAAAAGCGGCAATGGCAGGAGATCTGGTGCGTCATCAAGGTGGATATTCTGCAAGTCAAACGCAAGGACATTGAGTCTACGGGACACAATTCGCTGGCCAGCTTAACTTACTTCATTACCTTCCTGTTCTTTATGGTCCAGAGCCTAACTGGATTTGGGATGTATGCAGCCATGAGCGACAGCTGGTTCCCCAAATTATTTGCATGGATCGTTCCCCTGCTGGGAGGAGATTTAATGACCAGGCAGATTCACCATGTCCTGATGTGGGGATTCATCATTTTTGCTGTAATCCACGTCTACCTGGTGTTTTACCACGATTACATAGAGCGAAGGGGAGTAACCTCATCCATGATTGGGGGATGGAAATTTGTGGAAAAAGAAAACCTGGAAAAGGAAGCCTGATTTAGCTTAATGGCTGTCAAAGGATGACTGGCTGTGGCAAAAATTCAAAGCCGGGCACGATCAGGATGAAGTTCCCTTTTTCGATGTCAGGGATCTGCTTGCGAATGCTGGTGGCATAGGCTGGATGATAAGAAACTGATTTTCTGCGCGGGAGAACCAATACATGCATTTTCTTCGTTGCCGCTTCCAAAGTGACCTTTGCACCGGCAGTCATGGGCCTGTGCAAAAGTTCAACTTTACGTTTGTGGGCCAAAGAGGATCTCATATGGACCGGAATTTCTTCATGGGGCGCATGGATTTCGATTTTCCCTCCGGGTCTTATCGGCAACCGGGCAATCCTTTCTATAATTGAATTGTAAGCTAGCTCATGCTCCAGAAAGGGTGGGATCAGGATCACCATTCGTTCCGTTTCCTCCAGCGGCTCTGTAAGTTTGCAGACATACAAGGTCTGGGATCCAGTGTATAGCTGATCAAAGATGGATCCGAAAATCTTCCGGGACGTAGTGGGCCTCCCCCCCCAACCAAGGATTATGTCAGAAACCATGTATTCCTTTGCCGCTCTCAGGATTCCGCTGGACACATTCAGATCCACCCGTGTAATCACCCTGACACTTTCGTTCATGTTATTGAATTCTGATACACTGGCTTCAAGCACGCTCCTAATCTGAGTCATGTTTTCGCGGGTGCTATTATCGTCATGGATAATGCTGAGCACAAAGACCGGACTCGGCGACATTCGATCCTGAAGCTTGATGGACAGGGCAACCAGTTGAGCCATGTGTTTCGGATCTGATATAGGGACCAGGATAATATCAGTCCGTTTTGAATCCGTTTCCACCTTCCCTTCCTTGACCATCTTCTTACCATACTTTTCCGTCAGGAATGATCCGGCCAGGCAGCTAAGCAAAATGATCAATACGGTGGCATTGAGTATATGCTCATCAATAATGTTCCTCTCATAGCCCAGGAGCATGACGGCGATGGCGGCAGCAGCCCGTGAACCCGTTAAACCGAAGAGCAGGTTTCTTTGGTTTAAGGACAAACCCATGAATTTCTGAGTGAAATAGGCTGCCAGCCACTTTCCTGCCATTGCCCCCAGAACCAGGATCATAAAAAATATCCAAAGGGAGGGTTCAGCAATTAGTATCCCGATATTGATCAACATACCGGTCCCGATAAGAAATACGGGGATGAAGAGGATGTTTCCAACAAAATCCACATGATGCATCAACACTGAATTCCTGGGAACCGACCTGCTCAAGGCCATGCCAGCCACAAATGCTCCAATAATCGCTTCAAATCCAATTAATATGGTCAGAACAGAAGAGATGCTGATCATCAACATCAGAAAGAGAAAGTGGACCGGACGATCTCTTTTAACATTGGCGAAAAACCACCTGGAAATCCTGGGGTAGCCATAGAATATGACCAGAAGGTAGATCCCAAAGAACAGGATGATTCTGAAAAGATAGGTCGGAAATCCCTGCCCGTCATTCGCATGGACAAGGAATGAAAGGATAATCAGTACAAGGGTATCCGCGATGATCGTACCGCCGATGGCTGTCAATACTGCTAAATCGCCTGTAACTCCCAGTTTCCTTACAATAGGATAAGCCACCAGTGTATGGGATGAAAATACAAGTGAAACGAAGAGGGAAGAATTCAGGTCCAGTTTAAAAAGGAAGCTTGAAATGATCATTCCAAGAAGGAAGGGAAACAAAAAGGTGAAAAGCCCGAATACAATGCTGGACCTCTTGCTGATTCGCAATTTCTCGGGATCGAGTTCCAGACCGATTAGAAACATAATGTAGAGTAGGCCAGCCGTACCCAACAATTCGATCCCGGAATCGCGGGAAAGAATATTAAAGCCATAAGGCCCAATAAGGATGCCAGTGATAATGAAGGCTGCCACATCGGGAATCTTCAGCAGCCTGAAAATGAAAGGAGACAGAAAGATAGCAGTGATCAGTACAGCGAAAACTGCAACAGGTTCAGTCAGCGGCATACTTAGTATCAGGTTCGCCATCAGCAATCATTTCATGAGGAGGGGATGTTCAGGGACTTCAAACGTTCCATCATGACATCCATGCTTAGCTGTTTTTCAAACTTCGCACATATCCACTGGTTCCCGGCCTTATCTTCAAAGGCACATTCCAGGTCACCATTGTATCGTTCATGGGGTTCAAACAAAGCGATTGCCCCGCTCCCCACAGCTTTAAGATAGGTTTCATAAATGTTTTTCACATACACGTAAACTGTGCTGGTTCTGCCGGGCCGGGTCTTTTCCACCTTTGCAACGATCAGGGAGGCATTCCCGATTTTTAAATCTGCGCGCCCGTCCGGATTTATCCTGACCGGTTCGGTGATTTCCGGATGAAATACAGTATTAATGAATTCAAGTTGCTGTTCCGGGTTTTCCACTAATAAATAAAGGCTAAGGGTGGAGTAACCCGGACGTGCCGGATTAAGCGGGATCATGGACATGATATCAGTTTTAATACTTAGACCCGAAAACTGATTTCAGTCACTGTTCTTCAAGGGAGTGAAACTGTACTGCTACGGTTGTAAGACTTGAACAGGGTTTGTAACCCATTGAACCAGTGTCCGGAGACTGTAAAGAGCAGGAGATTAAAGGATCGAAGCTTGAAATTCACCTGTGCACAGCAGCTTATTCAAACTCCTTCGGAACCCCGCAGATCATCTTGAACGGAACATCCCCCTTGTTGCGGTACTGATGCTTTTCATCAGGATTAACCAGGGCAAAGTCGCCAGCTTTTAAAGAAGTCTCCTCCCCTTTTTCATTCAACTAAGGCACCGGTACCCTCGATCACATAAGTCATCTGAATCTTAAATTAGCGCTCCACCATATTTGGTAAATCGGGATAGAAAAGGAAAATGGAGCTTTACTGGCAAATAATCCGAATTATGTGAATGATATCCTACTACTAGTGACATTAACAGGTATACTCTACTCGATGCGATTTCACAAATACGATATTTATTAGCTGGTCACAGATTGTGACCAGCTTCTATAAATCAAGACATTATGGACAATCAACCTGCAAAATCAAAGCTTAATTCACTTATCTTCCAGATTAGAGGACATAATGTGATGCTGGA
Source organism: uncultured Bacteroidales bacterium (assembly GCA_963753765.1). Taxonomy (GTDB): domain Bacteria; phylum Bacteroidota; class Bacteroidia; order Bacteroidales. The sequence continues at coordinate 197,815 of CAVWDQ010000014.1, read as the reverse complement.
CTCTGATCTGGCAAAACTCTATGATACTGAAACAAAGAAGCTCAAACAACAGGTTAGAAGAAATATTGAAAGGTTTCCTGAGGATTTCATGTTTGAATTATCAGAGAGGGAAAAGAAACAAGTACTCATGCAGGAACCACGATTGGCAAATCTTAAATTTTCCTATGCACCGATTATGGTATTCTCTGAGCAGGGCGTTGCTATGCTTTCTTCAGTACTAAACTCCAAAAGAGCAATCTATGCTAATATTGAAATAATGAGAGCCTTTGTATCCTACAGGGCCATGATAATTGAAAACAAAGAGCTAAGGAACGAAATCATCAGGTTAGACAAGAAAATCAATAGTTCCTTTAAGTTTCTCCTTAAAAAAATTGATGAACTAAAACCGGTTTTATCTAAAGGACCCCGAAAAACAGTTGGATTCAAAAGAAAAGATCAGTCATAACATTTTCTCATTCAAACTCCTTCGGCACCCCGCAGATCATTTTGAAGGGTTGGTCTCCTTTGTTAAGATACTGGTGCTTCTCATCCGGGTTGACCAGGGCAAAGTCGCCGGCTTTCAAGGCGGTCTCCTCCCCTGCCTCGTTTACCAGTGCACCTTCCCCTTCGATCACATAAATCATGTGCACTATACTTCTTCGTTTTCTTCATAAGAACATATTCATAAGAAAAGGTGAACCACTAGTTTCAAGCTCACTACTTCTTCTCACTTTTAATATTATCTTGCAGTTATGTAGCGTTTTATCCAAAGATAATATATGGTCTTGAAATCAGAAATAGTGCGATATGAGTTCAATAATGTGCCACCAAATGAGTTTGAGATCATACAGATTTCTGATCTATATCAGCAACATAAAAAAATTCTGGTATCTGCACATCGTATAAATTTCTATTTAATTCTCTGGATCCAAAATGGATCACCCACACATATGGTGGATTTTAAACCCATAACTCTAAATCCCCATTCAATACTATTTGTTCCAAAAAATTGCGTAAATATTTTTGATACTGCGGATTACGATGGGACCCTTATCATGTTTACCGATAATTTCTTTTGCGAAAACAAGACTGATACTCAATTTCTGCAAAGCACTGTTTTATTTAATGAACTGTATGAAATTCCCCAAGTCTTGTTAAACCAGACAACAGGCGATTTAAGCTCTGTATTATTAGCAATGAAGAAGGAGTTTTCCTATCCCAAGAATAATATTCAACACGACATATTACGTAATTATTTACGCAATTTTCTTTTAATCTCTGAAAGGGAAAAATGCAGACAAGGATTTGAAGAAATAAAAGCAAGTGCTGATCTCGATTGCATAATTATCATTCAAGAATCTGCTGGAGAATAATTTTAAGATCCACAAATCGGTTGGTAATTATGCATCACAATTAAATATTTCTGAGAAACGCTTATATCGAATGACGAGTGCAATTTTAGCTAAATCTCCTAAAGAATTGATTATTGACAGGGTATTGCTGGAAGCAAAGCGATTATTGGTTCATACCCATCTTTCAATTAAAGAAATAGCTTACAATTTGGGATTTGCTGAACCAACTAATTTCACCAAGTACTTTGCCAGGCATACTAAGAATACTCCAACTGAATTTCGCGATAAGTATCAGTAATCATCCCTCCTAAAAGTACCCCGAAAAGGGTGAAAACTACCTTTCACAACTTAATATAATTTATCAATTTTATGGCAGATTCAATCCTGTGAATATTAGTTGCTTATAGCTATTTTAATATTCAATCATCTATCATTATGAAAGTATCAAGAAAAGATTTCTTAAGAACAACTGCCGGATTAGCAGCAATGGCCGCTATTCCAGCGACAGGAGGCTTGGCGATGGGAAGCCCCTCGGCAAGAAACATACCCACTTATGAGAAGAATGGGAAACCCAAAAGAGGAGTATCCTTGTACAGCTATGCAGGTGAATTATACACCAGTATGACTCTTGAAGATTGTTTGGCAGATATGTCTTCTATGGGTGCCTACGGATTGGAAATTCTTGCTAACGGGCACATCACAAATTATCCGGATCCGACGGACGAATGGGTTGAGAACTGGTATAATTTGTTGAATAAATACGGCATTGTTCCAGTTGAGTATGGCCATTGGGTGGACTCCAGGCTCCATGAGGGGCGTGAGCTCACTACCAAAGAATCCTACAACATGCTTTTACGAGATATCAAACTTGCCAATAAACTGGGATTTACAGTAATGAGAACCAAGTTGGGCGTGATTGATGAAATACTGACTCCGGTAAAAAACTGGAAGGAAATCATAGAATTAGCACTTCCTGTGGCCGCTGATCATAATGTGGTTATGTGCCCTGAAATACATCAGCCAACTGCATTAAAATCCAAAATACTTGATGACTATGTTGAATTCATTGAGAAAACCGGCACCAAAAATTTCGGCCTGAATATTGATTTTGGTGTATTCCAGGCGAAAGAACAGATGATGAAAATACCGGGTGTAACGATTGAAACAAGCGAACCTGAAGATTTAATTCCCCTCCTTCCTTACATTTATGCATGCCATGCAAAATTTGCAAACATGACAGATGATCTGATCGAAGACTCACATCCCTATGATGAGATTATTGGTGTATTAATGGAACACAAGTGGGATGGATATTTGCTTAGCGAATATGAAGGCCCCAACAAGGACGTACTGGGTTATGTGCCTGATCAGCTCAGAAGACAACATTTAATGATGAAGCGCTATTTAGGCGAAGTATAAAAAAAAACAAAATGCTTGAAAAACATAATATACAATCAAGGGGTTTTAGAAATGTTCTTGAAGAAGGAAATGTGGTAGGTTTTCAGGTTCCTTTAAGGTCGACATATTATAGGGGAGTATGGCTTTCTATGCTACGTCCTGCCACAATAACAGTGGACGGTGAAAAATTTGAAGGCGATCAAATTACCTGGACAATCAATGGGACAAGCTACGAACAGTCTGAATTAGCGAATTTTCCGGATGTAAACTGGAATATCCAGGACCTCGCTATTCTTACAGTTAAAAAACCGGGAGGACTGGAATTGGGATTCCACGATATTGAGGTGTTTTATACATATAGTGCATCATATCTGCCACCCAGGATTGATTTAGCCTTTGGACGCACATTTAAAAGGAGTATGGTATTAGTAGGCTAAAAGAATGAATCAGATTTTCCCGGAATCATCTGTTACACCCTTTGAAGGGACAGGATATCCTGAACCGCTTAAATATCAAATGTCCGGATATTGGTCAAGACGAATTAACAGGAAAGACCGCATCATATATAAGGTCTACGAAGACAAAGTAATTGTACTCATTGTCTCAGCTATTGGACACTATAGGGACAAATAAGCCTTCCTTTACTCAAACTCCTTCGGCACCCCGCAGATCATCTTAAATGGCTTGTCTCCCTTGTTTCGGTACTGGTGTTTTTCATCCGGGTTGACCAGAGCAAAGTCGCCTGCCTTCAGGGGAGTCTCCTCCCCTTTCTCGTTCACCAGGACACCACTGCCTTCGATAACATAATTCATATGCTCGTATGGATGATTGTGATAGGGTGTGTGTCCTCCGGCTTCCACTGTAAATACCCTGTAAGAATAGACCGGTGTTCCATCGCCACTTCCCAGTGGTAATTGCCGCCAGGCACCTACGGCACCTTCCATATGAACTTCTTTCTTCTCTACATCTGAAAGTGAAATGATTTTCATGAGATAAGGATTTTGTTTAATGCGAATATAAGTAAAAACCGCTCCAGGTCAGATCCATTGACTTAGAAGTAATATTCCCTAAATTGCTATATCATTTTGTTTAGCTCCACCTAAATCAATCATATGAAAACCTTAAGAAAGATTCTGTTCGCTGCTGGTTTTACCTGCCTGATTTTTCTGGGAAGTAATTGCGGGAAACTGAGCACCGGTGTATGCACGGGTTACAGTGCCGAGTTTAACAGTACGTATTGTAAAGACGGCTGGACCAAGGAGGAGTGCGATGAATGGGATGAGCTGGAGGTGAACGGAGTCAGCTGGACCTTTCATAAAGGTCAGACCTGTGAAGAAAGGGGGACTCCTGCTACGCCTTAGAGGGGATTACTCGCTTGGCTCGTGATCCCAGAAAGGGGATTACTCGCTTTGCTCGTGATCCCGGGGAGGGAGGCCTGCAAAGCAAAAAAACCCCAGATAATGCTTCCGCATTCTCTGTTTGCTATTTGTCCGGCCACTTATAAAAGCAAGCTTTTAACGTGTCCGTACAAATAGCAAACCCCCAGCTTTCGCTGAGGGTTCATTTGCTTTGCGGAGAGGGGGGGATTCGAACCCCCGGTACCCTAATCGAGTACGCCAGTTTAGCAAACTGGTGGATTAAGCCACTCTCCCACCTCTCCGGATAGCGCTTAAAGCAGGACAAAAATATAAAAAATAGTCCAATATCTAATACCCTCCTCCATTTTATCCACCTCCTCTTTTTTGCCCTCTCCCAAAGGAAGTTTTTTTTTGACAGGCGCAGGGTGGTTCAGGGAGAGTGCCTACAAATATTCGCGAAGCGAAGATTTTAAGCACCGACTGAACCGCCCATAGCCCACAATAAAAAACGTCCGCCGAAGCGGACGTTTGATATTGATCGGAAGACCCTTAGGTCCTATCTATGTTATTGTTATCCCTGCAGTCTGGGAAGGTATGCTGCAATCAGTCCTACAGCTTTATCCTGCTCAACTTTACGCTCTTTTACTAGAATGGTCTGATCGTGATACTCATTGGCATCAAAACCATCCCTTATGGCTGCGCTGTTAAACATGGCTTTACGCACTCCAAATCCTTCCTTGGTACAATTGTACATAAACCAGTATCCCCCTGTGTAGGCAATAAAAGAATTGCAATCTCCATTTGTATTTACCGCAATCTTCATGTTATGGGATGGATTGTCATAATATACATTGTATACTGTAAACTCCTCTCCCTGGAAATGATAAACATCATCGGTACCGGTAACAACATAATCACCGGCAGCGGTGTTGGTAGGACCTGACAGGTAGACTTCATTGGTTTCACCATCGGCAAACAATGCACTGGTTACAAATAATAAGGCAACTGCTGCAGCTGCGAACCTCTTGAGAAAATTTACTTTTGATTTCATCGTATTCAGGTTTTTGTTTTAATTAATGTTTTAAATTATGCCAGCTATAAAACAACAGCCGTGCCAAAGACTCTATAATGCTGCTTATTCTGTTACTTAAGACCATTTTCGTTCGAATTCAAAAATTGTTAAATACGCACGAAAATGGACAGTTCTGTACGAATATGGATGGAAGCGTTCATATGTTAAGAATTTGAATCCCTGTATGTTACAAAACACAAAAGGGGCCGGCAATTAATGCCGGCCCCTCAATAGGTGAATTTACTGCTAGAAACTTCTGGTTAGTTCAAGTGGTTACCCTTTTAATTGCGGAACATAAGCTGCAATCAAACCCACAGCCTGCTTCTTTTCAACCTTCTTTTCCTTCATCAGAATTGTCTGGTCGTGGAACTGCTGTGGATCGAAAACATCCTTTGCCCAGGGATTAGAAAACATCACTTTTCTTACGCCAAAACCGTATTTATTACAGTTATAGAAAAACATAAATTCGCCATTAAAGGCAACAAACGAGGTACAATTACCCTCATTATTAACTGCAATATTCATGTTCATGGATGGGTCGTCGTAATAAACCCTGAATACTTCATATTCACGACCCATGTAGTGAAACATGTCACTGGTGGTTTGCACCACAAAATCGCCAGCCGACGAAGTTGAGGTGCCCGTGAGATAAACCTCGGTGATCTCCCCATCTGCAAATGCAAATGTGGCGGATACACAGAGTGCAACGACAATGGTCGCCAACCTTCTAACCAAACTAACCTTCTTCATAGCAATCACTTATTGTTGTTTCAATTAAAATTACCACGAAAAAAAGGGAGAATCAATTAAGTTCAATCAACGACTGAATCTGTATTACATACAACAGTAAAATACGTGTGAATGACTGTAATGGATCTTAAGCTGCCTGTCTGCCAATTATGAGGTCCACGGCATAGACATTTCCAATGGGACGGGCAGTGAGGTAATATTGTTTCCGGTAGGAGGATTCCAGAAGTTTACGGACTGCCTCTATACCAAGGCCGGTAGCTGCAACCGGTGAAGCCTGGTCTTGCATCCTCACAGGGCTGAACACCGTTTCGCACCTTTAAAAGGATTTTGTCCTCTTTAACTACCAGGTGAATGGTTACCCAACCATTGTTGTGGCATTTCCGGATGCCATGTTTAAATGCATTCTCGATCAATGTATAGATTGTAAGCGGAGGAATGGACACGCCCTCTGTATCTCCCTTTACCTGGAAATCCATAAGAAATGAACTTTCACCAAGCCAGATCTTCTCAAGGGCAATGTATTCTTGAATCAAAGCAATCTCTTCCGAAAGAGGAATCATCTCCTGGCGTGAATAGGATACAACCCGCTCCAGCAAATGTGAAAGTCCGGCAATGGCATCGGGACGTTTCTTCTGATTTACGAAGGGAAAGCGCGTAAAGGTTATTCAGGGAATTGAACAGGAAATGAGGTTGCAACAGATTCTTGAACAATTCCAGGCTGCTACGATCATCCTCGTGCTGCCTGTGATTCCGGGAAATCAGATATTGATCTGTTATCATCGTTCTTCTTTCGTTTGTACCGTCCCTGTACATCATTAACAAATACTTCACTTTTTATGCCAAAAATTATTATTCGCTGTATACCTGCATTTTAGCTTGAATAGGTGTGAATTTCCCTTTGGTTAAAATTGTCCGGTACTGAACAAGGCTGTGCGCCATGGTACAATTCTGGAGCAGATTTAAACTACTGAATTGCTTTCTCAGGGGTATTATTGGAGAATGGGGAATAAAAAAAACTTGCCGTCGAGTCGTTACTTATTAAACCTAAAACCTTAAAGTAAGAAAGCTGACGGCAAGTTTGTCAATTGATGTGCATAGAGTCATTTCAAATGTAATAGACACTTGCCGATGAAAAAAACTTATTCAGTTTACAACCTGTTGGGGGGTGTTAATCGCATCTGTAAGGGGGTAAGTGGTATTTGCAGCTGGTGATTCAATGTTCCTTATTATAATAGAACAGCCATAGCTATGCGCTTCAATGTTCATGGAAACCTGGTCTTTATAACAGGATTCTATCTGTTGAAGGGTTTGCAGGCAGTCCTCTGTGGCCTCATGTTTCTTTGTTCCATCATATAATATCTGGACTGTGATCATATTTGAGTAACCTGAAGCCTCGATATTCAACTCTGGCAATGAGCTTTCCTTTTCAAATTTCCTAAATATCATATCCACAATTGAAAACAGGATCATGGGAGGCATTTTAATCTGACCGGGATCGCCCGAGACAAAAAATTCCACGTCTGGCTTCCGTTCCCTTAAGAGGGTTACCAGGGCCACCAGTTTCCGCACCAGATCAATCTCCCCGGAGAACAACTTATATTTCTCTTCATGATAGATCATAACATCGTTCAGAAGCTCCGATGTCAATGCGATGGCCTTTGTTACATCCGGGGATGACTCATTCACCATGCGGTCGATCTGGTTAATAGCATAGAGTAACATATGGGGCTGTACCCTGGTAAGGGCATTTTCCATCTGCTGCTGCAACTCTGTATGCTGAAGCTCTTTGCTCCGGGTGTCGGCATAGTACCATTTCCTGATGGTTCTTGCAGCCAGAAATACAAGAACTATATATAGATTTCCCAGACCCGCTCATGATCACATTTGCAGGTCCCCAGGTAGTCATTTGTAAGTTCTGCCCCGGTTTGATACCATTTATAGATAAACTCATTGCTCAGGAGAAGTTCCAACACGGAGAAGCCGTAAAAAAGACCCAGAAAAAGGACAATGAAAAAAGGGAACAAGCGCTTGTTTAGAAAATATGGAACCAGCAGGTAGGCCACCAGATAGGTATGTGCAATAAAGATCGGAAGGGTGATGAGGTAGTAGGAGAACCACCCCAGATAAACCTGCATGGGTTCACCAAAACTCTTGATAAATGTAAATCCAAACACCCAGGTCAACCAGAATACCAGGTGCCTTAAACCCCTTTTCTGCTCCAGCTTCATCAGACAATCTTTCTCTCATATCAAAGGCTTAAATGAAGTTCCACCTGATGTTCATAGTTCCTTTCCCTGATGGCCAGACGGTGACTGTTGGGGTAGGCCAGTTCAAGCCGCCTGATACTATTCTCATTGCTGCCACCATTCTTTCCCCTTGGGAAAGCACCTGCCTCGGATACGGAATTAGTTGCCACAAACCGAAGCCGGGTATCCTGAACTTTTAGTTCAATCCGGATCCAGGATTTCATCGGATTTTCCCCGGCTCCATGAACGAAACAGCCTTCCACAAATGAATAAAGTATCAATGGAGCAATCTTTAAACCATGCATCTGACCCTCTGGCTCAAAGTAGACTTTTAGACGATCACCAAAGCGAAGTGTCTCAAGTCCGATATAGTTGTTTATCATCTCCACCTCCTTCTCCAGAAGTACTTTTTCGCTTTTGCTTTCATTAAAGAGATAATGAAGAATGGATTGAAGCTTTTTCACAGTAGCTTTAAGATGTTCCGGCCGGTAAATTGATATGGAATAGAGATTATTGAAATTATTGAATATCACATGAGGATCCATCTGATGTTCAATCAATTTAAGCTCTGCTTCAAGCTCTTTGCGTTGCAACTCTTTGTTCCTCAGCTCCAGAGTGTAGTGATCCCTGGCAAATTTGACAAGAGCAAATACAGCTACTATAAAGCTCATGTCTTTCGTATTCACCAGCAGCGCCTGAAGGGATATGAAATTGTCCGGAGCGGCATTCTCAGGTGCAATAGCATTAAAAAAGATATAATCGGAAAAGAGAAACTTCATTAAGGATAGCCCCAGTCCTGCCAGCAGGAAGGAGACAATAAACAGAGATATCTTCCGCTTCAATAACAAATGCGGAATCAGGATATAAACGGTGATATAAGCATAGCCAAAAAAGAAGAGAGCATTTGTAAATACCATGATAAATCCCATCCAGAATCCACCCCCTTCTCCTGAACGCGAGTATGCCACCCATGCAAAGAGAAAAACCATGGTCAGAAATAATATCAGGTGCCTGAATATTCTGATGGTCAACTTCTGACTAAGCAATAGTTTGATCATATTTTAAAAATAGTCTTCAAATGGTGAACTACCATCTCTTATCAATCACGGCACTGCTAAAACCAGGCAACTGCACAATTCAGCCCATTAAAGCAGTTTACAGATGTTTCTTTGTCATTTCCCATGCTTTTCATGCATTTCACTGAAATAGTTTAAGAAAAGGGTGTAAATTTGTTATGTTGAAGTGAGATTGTAAGATTGTTTTCATGTTCTTTTCTCTTTTAACTCTAACGAAGTTGTAGATAATCACATAGCTTATCTATGACTTATAATTCTAGAATGCATGAAAACAAGGTGTTTGATCGTAGACGATGAGCCACTGGCCAGAGAGCTGATTCGTGGACATATCCTGAAACTTGAGAATTTTGAGGTGGTTGATGAGTGTGACAACGCCATGAAAGCAATGGAAGCCTTGCGTATGCATCACATCGACCTGATGTTTCTGGATATCAAAATGCCACAAATGACAGGTATCGATTTTTTGAAAACCCTGAAACGCCCCCCCAAAGTCATTATTACAACAGCCTACAGCCAGTATGCCCTGGAGGGGTTTGAACTGGATGTGGTTGACTATCTGATGAAGCCGGTTACCTTTGAACGCTTTTTCAAATCGGTCAACAAGTATTTTCAATCGGGGCATTCCGAAACTGTTGAACTGGAAGGTGGAAACGGGGTTAATAATGATGCTTTTATCTATGTTAAAGAGAACAAGAAGGTTATCAAAATATACCTGAAAGAGATCCACTTCATCGAAGGATTAAATGAGTACATCAGGATACATACCGATAACCGGCGGGTTGTAGTAAAAAGCAGTCTTCAAAGTATAGAGAATAAATTGCCTTCAGAGCAATTTATCAGGATCCATAAATCCTATATTATATCCATTCCAAGAATCAGGGCATTTAATGCTACCACCATCGAGCTGGAGAATGCCAAACTCAGAATCGGAAGGAACTATAAAAATCAGGTTTTCAGCGCCCTTCACTACAAACAGGAAATATAAAATGAATAAATCATTCAGGTTGACCGGCTTACTGCTGTTGCTGGGGCTGTCAACCATTATTGCACGGGAACCGGCCTTGTCTGGCAACGGTTCCACGGATAATGCTGTTCACGTAACCATTATCTATGACAACTACCAGGATGATCAGAACCTGGCAACCGACTGGGGTTTCGCCTGCCTGGTGGAATACCAGGGCAAACAGCTTCTCTTTGATGCCGGACGAGATGCTGAGCTCTACAAGAAAAATGTAAAACTTCTGGGCATTCATCCAGAAGAAATCCCAAGTTTGTTTATCTCCCATGAGCATGGCGACCATACGGCCGGCATGCCCTGGATCATTGAGCTTAATCCATCAGTCAAGTGCTTCCTGCCGGCATCCTATGCGGAACAATTAAAGGCCAGGGGAACTCTTCCTCCCAACAGCAAGGGGCTGGAAAAGCCAACTCATCTGTATGGCCCCTTCTACTCCACCGGTGATAATTTTGTAGCATTCAGGGAGCATGGACTGGTCATTAAAACAGATAATGGCGGAGTACTTATTACAGGTTGTGGACATCCGGGAGCAGTTCCCATGATTGCTGTTGCTGAAGAGGAACTGGGGATTGAGATTCATACACTTATTGGCGGTTTACACCTGATGAACAAAAATGCCGACGGAACTGGAGCAACTTGCGGCCAACTTAAAAGAGATGGGGATCAAACAAATCTGTCCCACCCATTGTACCGGTGATAAATCCATAGCCGCACTTAAATCATCCTTTGGAGAAGGCTATATTTCGGGTGGAACCGGGAAAGAGATTATCATTCAATAAGTCCCATGTAAAACATAAAAAACAGGCAGCCCGGATGAGCTGCCTGTTTTCTTTTAGGATGTTATTGTTGGTTTACTGTTTGGTCAGAACTGCTGTCCAAACCTCGCCATATAGCGTTCCTCCTACAACAGTAATGGTGCCGTCATTATTGAAAGTAAGATCTCCATAACCTGTCTCGCCCCAGTAATCAAAGGTCTCCACCATAAAGAATTTTCCGCATACATCCTGGATGGTTCCCTCCCAATCTCCGTATGGACACCAGCCCACTGCAGCATAAAAATGGTCATAGGTACCAAAAGTGAAATCGGAGATGGAATAAAATCCTTCTTCATCGGTAACACTGATGGTAATGGTCTTCTCCAGATCCACAACCGGATCCGCAAAATCGGGGAAGGTGGAAGAGGTGACTGCGGTGTAGGTTCCGACAATCACATCTGGATCAGAGGGACAAACCACGGCTGCCTGGAACCGAAATCCCTGCATCTGAGCCGGGTAAGCGATTAGTTCTCCTTCCAGGTTCTCATAGGTCGCAATCTGTCCGTCTGCTCCGTTTGCCTCACAATTGAAGGTATAGAAAGTTTGCAAATGTTTCCTCAACGGGTACGCCAAAAAGCGCGGCCAGTTCATTTCCGTCCACTGAGAAATCATAGGGGAAACTCCGTAATGGTCTCCAGAAGCATATAATCTGATTCACTGGCTCCATCGTCATAGATCCGTTTCACATAGACATCGTGACTTGCCACGTTGTTTGCAGGAGTATCAAATGTTCCTGTAACCGGTGTGCCTTCAATATCCTCGGAGTTTATATTCCAGGAAATGGCATCGTAGGTTACATAGATCCCCCTTGGCGTTTCCTCAGGGTTTAGCAACATGGGCTCTGCACATGAATACGCGAGGACCACCAGGATCGTTATTACTAGATATTTCATTAATTTCATGATGTGTTCTCTTTAAAATTAGTTAATACTACCTGCCGGATTTGTGTCCCAGAATACCTGTACAGTGTGTGGCTTTTGCTCAATGGATGAGTTCAGGTTAACACAATCGGCCGCATAGTTGAACGTCCTGGGGAAATTACCAGGATCAGCCAGTAATGCGGGCTGCAGATTCGAGGGCATGGTGGTCCTTTTAACAAGGTTGTAAGACTCTACCCCATTCCCGAAGAGAGCAATATAGTACTCCTTCACAATGACTTCCAGTCGCTCTGTTTCGGAGCCCGCATTGTCGTAAAGCGTTCCCACCTCCGCCAGATAGTCATCAATTTCCTGCTGAGTAGGGATATAAGCCTGAACAGCCGTCTCTTCACCAAAGGCCATCACATGGATAATGGAAGCCTCAACAGCATCCAGAAGAAGCTGCCTGGGATCTCCGGTAGTACCCAGGGTCAGGGCTGCTTCAGCCAGCATGAACTTCACATAGCTGTCGAGCATGATCACTTCGGCCCCTGCTCCCTGTAAGCCTGAGGTAGGATCCCCGGGCCAACCATAGTCTGCGTCAAATTCTCCACCTGCAGGATAGACTCCCCATAAGGTTCTCTTCTTCGTATCAGGGGGAATGCCGTCATCATCCAGGTGATCGCGACCCCAGTATCCATCTTCCAGCGTGCAGAATGGCATATCCACGGGATAATTACCTGGCCTGGGAGCGCCATAGCAGGGCAACTCCTGGACATTGGTTGTCGATTCAATTACCTGGCGGAAGAAGTAGTAGCGTATCCTTGGATCCACAACGGCTTTCTCTTCGTACAGGGTCCACATAAAATAGTTGGACATGTAGTCATTCCCCCCGTTCAGATAATTGTAAGTGAAATAGGGATGCCTGCTATCGGGATTATCTGTATTCCTGCTGTACTCGAATACCCAGCCCTGTGAAGGATCATTGATCAGATCGTTCTCCGAAATCAGGTTGTTAATCACTGAAGTTGCTCCAGGAGCATCCACCAGTCGCAGGTTAAGGTAAATCTTAAGCTTCAGCGTCTTGGCCAGGGTGGTCCATGCTTCGGGATCCCCATCGTAAAACAGATCATTAGATGGAGTAGCCATTGCATCCTTGTCGAGGTCCGCAATGGCCTCATCAAGTTTACTTATAGCCACATTATAAACCGACTCATCATCATCGGCTACAGGATTAAAGTTGGATGCATCAAAGGATGCGGTCCAGGGAACATCTCCATAGAAATCCACCAGAGTCACTAGTGTATAGGCCTCTAAAATCTTGGCAATCCCGGCATGAATCCACCATTCGTTCTCTTCGTAGATGGGTATAAAGGATTCCGCATCCATAAGCAAGCCCTCATAAGCATATCCCCAGTTTGCATCAAAATCTTGGGGGTTATATGCGTTTTCATAGGTGCCTCCCCATGGATTCATCATCCTCACAACCTCCATCCCAAATTTATTCACGCCGTTCCAGTTGGCAGGATCATCATCGTTCAGAAAGTTTTTAAAATCAATCTCCATGGAATTTAGCGCATAGTCAGGATTTGCTTCTGACAGTGCCACTGCATCGGGGTCCTGTGTTAACTCCAAATCGAAAAACTCACATGAGCCAACAAGAAGTCCCAGCAGGGCTGTCACTGATATAAGTGCTATAAATCTTTTCATAATTTTTATTGTTTGTTGATCTAGAATGTAATTCTAATGCTGCCTCCGTACCTGGTGGAACTGGGACCGGTAAGGAAATCGAATCCTAGTCCGTTACCCACACCAAGACTCAATACATCTGTATCAAAATTCATATATTCAGGAAAATTCAAGGCTTTGAACCAGATATTTTGTCCAACCGCAGAGATTTCAACCCCCTTAAAGGGCAGTTTACTCAACCAGCTCTTGGGCAGGGAATAGCTCAGGGAGATCTCTCTCAATCGTATGGTGGTACCATCAATTACATTGACTTCGGGTGGAGCCTGTGTTCCAAAATTATTGAAGTAGGCATTGGATGCAGTCAGCTGCACCTCATTGGGAGCCCCTTCAGTAGTGACACCCTCCATTACAAAGGTTTCCATCCGGTTAAAGTCTGTATCCTTTGTGAGTCCGCGTCCCAGCAAAGTGTTTACGGTTTCAGAGTAAATATCACCCCCCTGGCGGTAATCCCATTGCATATTGAATGATATTCCCTTATAGCTGAGCCGGTTGATGATACTGGTTTCGAAATCCGGGTGAGGATTTCCTATGATTTCCGGTTCATCCGACTGAAGGTAGTTTCCAGCTCCATCCACAATGAAGTTGTCGTTTTCGTCCCGGGCTATTTTATACCCATACATCACACCGAAAGGCTGTCCGGCAATGGCATAGTTCCCCAGATCGGAAAATCCGCTGATCAGTACCTTATCAAGTCCTGCTCCAAGTTCTTCCACAACACTTTCATACTTGGTAAATACCCCGGTGATGGTCCAATCGAAGTTGGTAGTCCTGATCGGAGTAACATGGAGCTCCAGCTCGAGTCCGCGGTTATTCATCTGCCCAATGTTCACGTAGGTCTGGGCATAACCGGTAGCTGGATCCAGGCTGGCATCGGTAATCAGGTTACTTGTGGTTTTCGTATATAAGGTGAAGTCTGCTCCAAGCCGGTTCTTAAACATGGCGAATTCGATCCCCAACTCCGTCTCTGCGTGTAGTTCAGGTTGCAGATCAGGATTCCCCAGGAAGAAAGAAACTCCATTGGTGGGTATAACTGATCCATCCCGGGCTACATATCCGCGGGAATTGCTATACAGCTCATTTTCTGTTACATACAGAGGTGGAAAACCGGCTGATGTCCCATATCCGATTCTTAGCTTAAGGAAATCAAATTTCATGCTTTCCTGGAGAGCCACCACCACATTGGAAGGAATAAAGCTCAGACTTACACTGGGATAGAACTGGCTCCTGTTTTCCGGCTGGAGTGAGGAAAACCAATCATTTCGGGCCGACAGGTTCAGGTATAGATAATTGCTATAGCTGGCAGTGATCTGCCCGAAGACGCCCAGGGTATTTGATTCTGCCTGTGCCTGAAGCGGGAAATCGTTAAAACTGTTGATGGCGCTGTGATCACTGAAGTACTTGTGGTTCATCTTTCCAAATATGAGCTGGTTGGTACTCTCCATCCCATCGGCTGCGTATAATTCGCGCAATGATGATCCTCCCAACAATACATCCAGTGTTAATTGACTACCTATATCCTGCTCCAAAGTTAACAGCACAGTCTGATCCCAGGTGGTGTTCAATAAATGGCGGGTACGGTAGAGACCATTCAGGTAATTGTCGTTCTGCACCGAACCCTTATTTACCTGGTACTCCTGTTGCTCTGAAAAATGGTCGACTCCAAATTTGTATGCTAAGGTCAGATTATCCAGGATACTGTAGTCGAGGTTTGCCGAGCCAAATACCCTGTTCACATTGTCAATGGAACTGCAATATTTGGTGGTCCATATCGGATGCTGAATACTATTGTCGCCACGATAGTACACACTCTCATGAGTTATGGGGCTCTCATAGGGGAGTCCCATCAGGTCAACGGATCTTGGAGTGTATAATACGTCCGCAAATACAGACAGGCCACTGCCTCCCTCTGTGCCATCACCGCTACCGTAGCTGATAGGCGGGGTTTTCATATCCGTTTGCACGTAACTCATGGTTCCGCGGAAGGTCAGTCTTTTGCTAATCTTAGTACTGCCGCCAATTCCCACATTGAATTTAGATAGATCATTTCCGGGCAGGAATCCCTGGTCGTTCAAATAACTCATATTGGCATTGAAACTGGATTTTTCATCTCCGCCACTCATGGTCAATGAAGTATTGGACGCAATTCCCGTTCTGAAAAACTCGCTAACATTGTTGTATGGTTTCAGTACATACTCTGCATCCTGATACTCAGGGAAGGCTGCTACGAGATCAGCATCAGCAAAATTTCCATAGGGATGGGCTACAGTCTCGTAAGGATCGGTAAAAGCAGCTCCCCAGTTGCTGTAGTACCATCCGTGTTGCAAATTCCAACCATTCCCATAATTATTCTGATATTCAGGCAGGTTTACTTTGTTCGCAAAGACCGACTGGTTTAAAGCTACCTGGAGTTGACCCTTGTTGGAAGATCCGTTTTTAGTGGTAATGATAATCACCCCGTTCCGGCCATCAGCACCATAAATGGTGGTAGCACTCAGTCCTTTTAAAACAGAGAGACTTTCAATACTATTGGGATCAATGTCCAGGAAGCGGCTGGATGTGGCCTGATTCCCTTCCAGGAATCCCTGCTCATTATCGGTTCCCGAGTTGGTACTCCCCGAAAAACGAACTCCATCCACAACAAAGAGTGGCTGATTGTTTCCTTTAATGGAGGAGTATCCCCGGATCGTAATATTGGTACCCGATCCTGAAACCCCGCTGGTGGAAGTCACTCGAACCCCGGCAGCTTTGCCACTCAGAATTCGTCCAATATCACTTTCGGGCTTTTGCTCAATATCCTCCGAGTTCAGCTGTGAAACCGAATAACCAAGGGCCTTCTTCTCTCTGGAGATACCCAGAGCAGTGACCACGACTTCATCCAGTTCCATAAAGTCCTGTTCCATCACCAGATCAAGTACAGTATTGTTGCCAAGTTCCAGTTCCCGGGTAAGAAGTCCCACAAAACTGAATACAAGTATTTCACCATCCTGTGGTACACTTATACTATAAGTACCATCAGGACCTGTAATGGTCCCAACAGAGGTACCTTTAACAGAAACAGAGACACCCGGCAAGGGTTCTCCGTCATCAGCGCCGACCACCGTGCCGGTGACTTCCCGGGCCTGGCCGAACATGGTCAGGGTGCCCAGCGCCATAAATAGCAGAAAGCATACAAATCTTTTCATAGACTCAGATTTAGATTAACATTTATAAATTCACATGGAAGTAAGCAGAAAGACAATTCTTTGTCTAATTAAATCAAGCAAAGGCGTGCTTCCGGGGCTATTCAGCATTTTTAATTCAGTTTATGCCCATTGATAGGCCGATCAGCGTCATTGAAGGGGTTAAGCAGTGTCATTGACTGACAGATGCCGGTTTCAGCAGCAAAAAAACTCTCAAATCACTGGGTCAAATGGACCTTGAAAGGGGGTCAATGGAGTGGCTAAATACTTGCCTGGCGAAACTGCAGGGAAATATCACCTAAGATTCAAGTATCTAAATTTTTATATATTTATCTACTTATATACCTAAACTAACCACTATGCTGACCATTACCGATTACCTGATTATTGCTGCCTATTTTCTTGTGATTCTAGTTGTTGGAGCCCTGACCGGGAGGAAGCAGGAAAAGGAGGAATTTCTGATCTCGGGAAGGAAACTCACCTCACTCCAGGCCACCTCCACCATCTTCTCCAGTCGCATCGGAGCAGCCATACTGTTAACCTACACAGCCCTGGTATATATGTATGGAATGGGTGCATTGTGGTACTTTATTGGTTCTGTATTCGGACTCTTTGTCTTTTATTTCTTCGGACTTAAGGTGAAGAAGCTGGCCGATAAAGAAAAATTTTATACCATGCCCGATTTCTTTTTCTTTCTGAAGGGAAAGACTGCCGGCTACCTGGCCACCACTAGTCACCATCATCATCATGTTTGGGTGGGTGGTGCTGAACTTTACTGCCGGGGCCAAACTGGTCTCCGAATACACACCCATCAGTTATGGCCTGTCGGTGGTCATTGTGGGAGGCATCATACTGGTTTACCTGATTGCCGGAGGCTTTGATGCAGTTGTGAAGACCGATATCGTTCAAACCTTTGGGATCTTCCTGCTTTTTGTGCTTATGATGTACCTGCTCACCACCACCGGTACAAAGCCCGGTCTGTCTTTTATGGACCTGTTTAGCATCCCTGCCATGCAAATAGTCAGCTTTTTTCTGGCTGGCTTCTTTATCCCCATGGCCTCGCCGGAACTCTGGCAACGGGTCTATGCCATAAAGGACAAAAAGAATTTCAGGCGAAGCATTATTATGTCGTCCGTGTTCTATATCATTGTTGGTTTTATCCTGCTGCTGATCGGCCTGGTTATTCGTGCCGACATCCCCGATATTGCTCCAGACACCTCCCTGATTGTTGGTTTCAGCAGGTTGTTGCCAGTAGGCCTGGCCGGTCTGTCCGTTGTCATTATTTACTCCTCGGTCTCTTCCTCGGCCGATACCTACATGTTTACTGCCTCTGCCTCGGTAACCCAGGATTTCCTTGAGAAAACCGGTTTAACCAAGACTGAAAATCTAAGAAAAACCATGCGATGGAGCATGTTGGTCCTTATGATACTGGGTGTAACCATGGCTCTGATTCTCCGGGATATTGTGGATGCTACCTTTTTCTTTGTCTCACTCACCATGTCGCTTGGACTACTGGTCCTGGTGTTATGGATCTACCCCAGGATCAACCGTCTCAGCGTTTGGCTCTCCATCCTGTTCTGCCTGATCGGGGTCATTGTTCCCGCTATTCTCTTTGGAATCTCTGAACAACTGGTGATGTATGCCTTTGCCGCATGTATCTTTGGAGTTCTGTTGGGAATGATTGTACAGTGGATCAGAAAATTAAGCGCACGTTCGAAAAATGGCCTGGAGTAATACGCCGGCCCTTTAACACAAAACAAAATGGGAGCAAACTTTTGGGTTTGCTCCCATTTCACTGATAAGTACCCATAGCCACCAATCAGTGCCGAGCTACAGTTATTATGGCCGGCCCAACCGATCATCCCCGAAGGGTGTTTTAACCGGCAGGCCCGGGTCCTCGGCCCATGTTCCGTAAAACATTGACCTGCTACCGTCCTTTCACCTGGTGAAACACCAGATTTCCGGGACTGGCTCCTGAAGGCCCCTGCCTCAGCCAGGTCTTAAGATCTGCCTGAGGCCAGAGTGAAAAAGCTTAGTGGAACCCCAGGGGATTCTTTTTGGCTCTTCAGCCTTTCGGATCAAGCTTTGAAAGATCAACCAAGAGGAGATCTGAGCTTGAATATATCAGGAAACTTTGTCTCATGATATATGCCTGGCTCTGGATGAATCTCCGAATCGGGGGGAATCCCTGTTCCGGCCGGCTTGCTAACCAAATCCCCGTAGGGTTGGCTCACTATACCGGACGATCCCTCGAGCGGCCTATTATCTCTTACTCGGTACAATCAAAAATAGATCATCGACCGAAGGAAGTCAAGATGCAGCACCCCTTCTATGTTCACATTTCATTCACACAGGATATTAACAATTGTTAATATCAGCTATGGCAAGTGCAGTAAAGGATCCGTGCATTTCCATTGTGCTTATTAACAGGCTGAAGCGAAATTTGCGACTATTTTCGAACATTAGTTTGCCCAAAACCTTTAGGCCATGAATCTGATTCTTACCAAATTCTATATCCTGATTGCATTGTTAACCAGTACACTTGCTCCTTCATGGGGGCAGTCCGGTTATCATTTGAGTTTTGAGGGAATGCTCAGCGACATTGAAGGGAAAAAATCAGTAATGATCAGTTCGACCTGGTGGTGAAACTACAGTACAAATCTGATCAGGAGGTCCTTCATGAATTCAGGAAATCCCTTTCAAGCGATCAGATACCTTTTGCCTATTTAACAGGGGCTTCCTGCTAGCCAAGCAGAACCCTCCAGACGAGCAGTTGCTTGAAGATTTGAAAACCTGGATATCCCCGTCTGAAGACGAAGAGTCCGATGCCCGCTCCCGCGGTGTGAAGGGTGGATTTCCAACCGGTGGTTATCACCGCACAAAGAAATAGGAAGGATTACTTATCCTTATCCTTTGGCCCTTGCTTTCTATCAGGACGCTGGGTGCCTTTGGAGATAGAATCCCTCATTGTGGTATCCGCTTGGATATTCTTAAACTTGTAATAGTCCATAATACCCAGGTTGCCGCTCCTGAACGCTTCTGCCATGGCCAGCGGAATTTCAACTTCTGCCATAATTACCTTGGCCCTGGCCTCCTGAGACTTGGCTTTCATCTCCTGCTCGGTGGCCACAGCCATGGCCCTCCGCTCCTCAGCCTTGGCCTGGGCAATGTTTTTATCAGCATTGGCCTGGTCCATCTGAAGCACGGCACCAATGTTTTTCCCGATATCAATATCAGCCACATCAATGGAGAGTATCTCAAAAGCAGTTCCGGCATCCAGCCCTTTTTCCAGAACAATCTTCGAAATGAAATCAGGATTCTCAAGCACCTCTTTGTGGGATTTGGAGGAACCAATGGATGAAACAATACCTTCACCAACCCTGGCCAGCACAGTCTCTTCTCCAGCACCGCCCACAAGCTGTTTGATACTGGCCCTGACAGTAACCCGTGCCTTGGCAATCAACTGTATTCCGTCTTTGGCCACAGCTGTTACCGGTGGAGTATTGATCACCTTTGGATTTACCGACATCTGAACCGCCTCCAGCACATCCCTTCCTGCAAGGTCAATGGCTGTCGCCATTTTAAAAGAGAGGTCAATATTTGCCTTGCTGGCAGAAACCAGGGCATGGATCACCTGTTCCACGTGGCCACCTGCCAGGTAGTGGGCCTCCAATTCGTCCCGTTGAATAGATGCGAGTCCAGCCTTATATGCTTCGATCATTGACCTGACTATAACTGTGGGGGGAACTTTCCTCCACCGCATCAGGATCAGCTGCAAAAGAGAGATTCTTACCCCGGAAAGGAGTGCGGTAAACCACAATCCAATGGGAATAAAATATAAAATGATCCACAGGCCGATAATACTGGCCACAACAATAATAATCCATGAATAATCAAATTCCATATCTATAGTTCTTTAAAATGTTTCACACTGATTCTGGTTCCTTCAACTGCGACCACCTCAATGGCGGAGTGTTCATCCACATATCCTTCCAGAGATTTGGCTTCACGCACTATTCCATTGACCTCAATCTTGCCCATAGGTGCAAGACGGGTCAGTGATTGACCCCTGTCACCCACTTTGATCTGGTCTTCTGTGATATCGGTATCCACTGTCCCTGAGACATTTGTCTTTAGCATCAAGCGGCTCCAGGTTCTTGCCCTCAGCGACATGGCAATGACAAAAACGCTCAACATCAGCGTACCAATCAAAACCCAGATTCCAACGGTGGAACCAAAATCATTAAAAGCTTTATAAACCCCCAGAACGCTTAGTACCAATCCGCCGATTCCGGCAATAGTGACTCCGGGTACCAGAAGGAATTCAATGACAAAAAGCAGGATTCCCAGAACAATCAAAATGATAATTACTGTCATAACAGGATTATTTTTCCACGGAAGCTTTTAGCCCTCGCGAAATAAGCTGGTAACGGAGCTCCTTCATTGCCGTAAAAGAACCGGATTTGACTTCACATTTGCCTTTAAAGTGAGTAATGGTGGCACACTGTTCAGCCTGTGTCATAGAATGATCACAAATTTCCACCAGTATTTCCATAACATAATCAAAGGTATTAATCTCATCGTTATGGAGCACTAGTCTTGCCTGGTTCTGTTGTTCTACACCTTCTGAACCTAACTTTTGCGGTCTGCTGGTAAAATTACTATCCATAGTAGTAAACTATCACACTCATCAAATATAAAGAAATTCTTTCTTAAATAAGACTCACTCCAACTGTTTTGCCTTCTGCGTCGATACCTGGTTCTGATTATACCATGCCACAATGAATGCATCTTCGTACCCCAAGGAATGGATTCGGGGCAGAGCCGAAGAAGCATCCTCATACCTGGAAAATTTTCCGGCATAATATTTTACCAATCCACGGTCCTTCAGGTTTTCACCTGTTATAGGACGAATCCCTCCAAAGACTGCAGGATCAACTGCAAAACCATAGGCCCCAAGCTGGATCCGGTAAAAGGTTCCAGGAGGCAGAGCCACATCCATGGGAATGGGATTGTTCTCATTATAGGGACTCTGGCTGAGAATGTCAAATCTGTTGATCGGGCTTGAACCCGGAGCTGTTTGCGCCTCGCTTATCCCGGCAACAGGCTCTCCCTTAACTTCCTGATCAGTATCCGTATACCTGTATACGGTAAGGCCATCCACCACCCTGTCGACTTCTATGGTTTCCGGAGGATTCACAGCGGGTCTGTCCGCATTTTTCGAGCGCTCCTGTTCCATTTTTGCATAGAGCTGATCTGCTATTTCCTCCTCATCTGCGGCTTTCTTCTCCCATACCATGATTTGCTTTTGCCAGACCCATCTGTCGTTTGGATCATCCGATTCTCTCACCTTCACTCTGGCATTGCTGGCCAGATCCTTAAGTGAATCCGAAACTGCCTGATGTTCCAGAGCTTCAGCAAGGATCTCCTGGTATGCCGGAAGTGGTTTATCTTCATGGACCTCGGTGACCGGCAGCGCTGAATGGACTTCCGTGATGCCGGTCTCCCTGCTGTTTTGCTTTGCCTCAAGCCCGGCCAGCATCTCCTCTGCCACCCCTCCCAACTGAGCAAGCTCCCGAAGTTGCTCCGGATTCATCTGGTCCGTTTTCTTCTTGGGTTCCACCAGGTGGACCCTGTAAACAGTTACGGTAGAGTCTGTGCCCTGCCGGGTGGAAAAGAAGAGCACCATGCCCAGGTCAGACCCTGGAAGCAGCAAGTATTCATCTGCAACTGAATTCACAGGGAAGCCAAGATTGATTGGCTCTGACCACTGATCACGTTCGGCATCGAAATGCGATTTGTACAGATCATAGCCCCCCACACCATACCTTCCATCTGAAGCAAAATAGAGATCATTTTCAATGGGGTCAAAATAGGGTAGTATTTCGTTACCCGGACTGTTCAGAGATGCTATCTCCTGCGGATCACCCCATGATTTTCCGGAACCCTTCCGGACTCTGAAAATCTGAGCTCCATCCTTGCCACCTTTACCATATCCTGAATAGTACATGTAGTCACCTCTGATTGGATCCTTAGGTTTAAACATCAGGGCAGTAATAGCATTGTGGTCTTCATCGTTGCTAAAATAAGCCTCAGGCTTATGACCCAGGTCTCCCCCCTTCATCTTTACCTGGGAATATTGCAGAGAATCAGAAAGGTCCAGGAAAGTCACATTCATAAGCTCGAATGGATTGTAGCTGGAAGTGATCTCACTGGCACTGCTGCAGGTCTCTATCAAACGCTCCACCTGATATGTTTTTCTTTCCTGCCTGCTGGCTGTCGCCTCAAATTTTTCATAATAGCTCCTGGCATCCTGGAAATTGTAACTGAGGTGGTAAGCCCTGCCCAAATAAAAAACTGCATCCTCAGGTGCATTTTTTTTTGAAGCACCATAAAGCAATTCAATGGCTTCATCCAGTCCTTCATTTAACTCAACCAGGCATCTTCCCACATAATAGCTGTATGTGGGATCACCGCCGTCCAGATCCAGTAAGGTCCTGAATCCGGGAAGGGCAGAGCGATAATCACCCTTATCAAAGCTGCTTAGAGAGCTCTCCTTAACTTTTTGAATATCATCCGTCTGCTGTTGTCCGTAAAGGCCCGCTCCGGCCATATACAATAACATCGCGAAAATCGGAACAAAAGTTTTGCTTACTTGTTTAAACATAGATTCATCAATCTTGGAAGCTCAAAAATAGTAATAATCCCTTGCATCCGGGAGACCTGAATTGTTAATAAAGACTCGGGCTCAAAGAGCACCTGTTTAAGCCAATCTTCGTACATTTAAAGTTTAATTTAGCCATGTCAGAATTGAAAGAAGGAGACCTAGCTCCCGCCATTAAGGCCACGGATGAAAACGGTGAATTGATCACTCTGGAGGAATACAGAGGAAAGAAAGTTGTACTCTTTTTTTATCCCAAGGACAACACACCTGGCTGTACAGCTGAGGCATGTGATCTGAGGGACAACTACTCACAGTTTATTGAGCAGGGCTTCGAAATTATCGGTGTAAGTGCCGACAGCGAAAAATCGCATATCAAGTTTAAGACCAAGTATGATCTTCCCTTCAGGTTGATTTCAGATGAGGACCGGAAGGTTCTTCAGGATTATGGGGCGTGGGGAGAGAAACAAATGTATGGAAAGAGCTACATGGGAATTCTACGAAAGACCTTTATCATCAATGAAGATGGCTATGTTGAAAAGATTATAGAGAAAGTGAAAACCAAGGAACATAGCAAACAGATATTTGCTGAGTTATCACATTAAGTAGTAAAATAATATGAGCAACGGAAACGGTAGTGACAACAAGCAGGAGAAATTAAAAGCGCTTCAGCTTACTCTGGATAAGATTGAAAAGGGCTATGGTAAGGGAACCATCATGAAATTGGGTGATAATGCCATTGATGATGTCCAGGTGATCCCTTCAGGATCCCTGGGAGTAGACCTGGCGCTGGGTGTGGGTGGATATCCCCGTGGAAGGGTAATTGAGATTTATGGCCCGGAATCATCAGGAAAAACAACCCTGGCCATCCATGCTATCGCCGAAGCACAAAAGGCCGGCGGCATTGCAGCATTTATTGACGCCGAGCATGCATTCGACCGCTTCTATGCAAAGAAGTTGGGAGTAGATATTGAAAACCTCTATATTTCCCAGCCCGATAACGGGGAACAGGCACTTGAAATTGCCGATCACCTGATCCGTTCCGGAGCCATCGACATTATTGTAATCGATTCTGTTGCAGCACTTACTCCCAAATCCGAGATTGAAGGAGAGATGGGCGATTCAAAAATGGGTTTGCAGGCCCGGCTCATGTCTCAGGCACTCAGAAAGCTGACTGCCAATATAAACCGGACCAATACCACCTGTGTTTTCATTAACCAGCTTCGTGAGAAGATTGGTGTTATGTTCGGGAATCCTGAAACAACCACCGGAGGAAATGCCTTGAAGTTTTATGCATCGGTTCGAATCGATATCAGGCGGATCGGACAGCTTAAAGAGGGTGAGGATATTCAGGGGAACCGGACCAGGGTAAAAGTGGTTAAAAATAAACTGGCCCCTCCATTCCGTAAGGCAGAATTTGACATACTCTATGGACAGGGTATTTCTAAAACAGGCGAGCTGATTGACATGGGGGTAGACCTGAACATCATCAAAAAGAGCGGATCCTGGTTTAGCTATGGGGAAACAAGGCTTGGGCAGGGCCGGGATGCTGTAAGAAACCTTCTAAGAGATAACCCGGAATTGGCTGAAGAGATAGAAGTTAAGATCAAGGAGGCCATCCAGGATGCAGCGGAGTAGACATAATAAATCTTAATCTGTTTATCAGGTATGAATTTCCTGTTACATTTTATATTTATTGCAGCATTTCTGCTTATTTACATCATAGCCATTATCATTTTAAAACCTTTCAGGGTACATCGTAAACGACCGGTTTCAACCATTCTTCTTAAAGCCAGCTACCTGATTTACCTGGCCTGTTTCCTCTTAATGGCTTACCTGATTCTTTTCTTTTCGGCCAGTGGCGAGGTTACAGAGGAAGTGGATGAGGAGAGGATTCTGAACATGCTCACCGTTTTCAGCATTTTTGCTTTTTTTATACCCAATATCGGGATTATGATTCGCCGGAGGATTGTTTCATGGCGTGTCACTTTTAACTATGTTGCAGCAGCGCTCAATTTTATCATTGCACTGGGAATGATCTGGTTCATTATGGATCTTCCCTGGGAGTTCAGGTAGCATTGAAAAGAGCCATTGCCTGCTTCACTTTCTCTTCCATGCTCAGTGTGCCATCCAGCCAGTGTATCTCAATACCTTTACGTTCCAGTCCCCTGAAATAAGTCATCTGCCGCTTGGCAAACTGGTGAATGGCTGTATTCAGGCTTCTGAACATCTCATCATAGCTAAGCTCTTTCAGTATATACCTGCAAACATAACGGTATTCCAGGCCATAGTAGTCCAGTTTGTCGGCAGGTACACCACTATTCAGAAGGCCCTCCACCTCTTCCACCATGCCCTCTTCCATTCTGTCATGGAGCCTCTGCGTAATCCGTTCTCTACGGATATTCCTGTCGAAGCGGATTCCCAGAACAAGCGGATTCAGCTCACGTTCATTTCCAGTTTCCTCCAGATGATGCGTCTGGTACATGGCTATCTCGACGGCCCGGACCAAACGCTTGCGATTGGTAGTATCTGTGGTATTATGCAGAGGTCCGTGCAGCTTTAGAATTTTTACCAGCTCCGCAGTACTCTTATTCTTCAATTCATCCCTTAAAATGTCATTAAGGGGCACATTCAGCAAGCGGTAGTTTCTCAGTACCGCTTCAATATAAAGGCCCGTTCCCCCGCAAAGAACCGGCATTATTCCTCTTTCAGCGATATCTGTAAAAACCCTTAAGAAATCGCGCTTAAAGAGAAATACATTGTATTCATAACCGGCATCCAGGATATCAATAAGATGGACCGGGATCCTTTTCTCCTTAACCAGGTAGTCCTTGTAATCTTTACCTGTACCAATATTCATCCCACGGTATACCTGCCGCGAGTCGGCACTGATAATCTCCCCTCCCAGCTGATTGGCCAGATGCGCTGCGAAGGCTGTCTTTCCAGCTGCCGTATGCCCCAGGACAGTTACCAGATCAATCATTTTCCATACATGTGAATTCAAATATACCTTTTTTATACCTTTGGGGACGGAAAAGGAAATGGCAAACAAGATCAACATCAGGAATAAGAAAGCTTACCACGACTATGAAATCCTGGAGAAGTATGTGGCAGGTATTCAGTTACAGGGGACCGAGATCAAATCGATACGCATGGGAAAGGTGAGTCTGGGTGAGTCCTATTGCCTGTTCGAGAATGGTGAACTCTATGTCAGAGGAATGCAAATCGCCGACTATGCATGGGGCAGTTTCAATAAACACAGCCCCGGCCGTGACAGGAAACTCTTAATGACCCGCCACGAACTAAGGAAGCTGAAGCGCAAAACCAGGGAAAGTGGTCTGACCATTGCCTCTTTGAAAGTTTTCATTTCAGATTCCGGTTATGCGAAACTCGAAATCGGATTGGCCAGGGGAAGACGGGAGTACGATAAGCGGGAAACCATTAAACGAAAAGACGCCCAGCGCCAGCTGGATCGCCTTCAGAAAATTAAGTAGCACTCTTTTTACTGAGAGAAGAAGAATTCATTAAGTTGCCTGATCTCCTCCAGATCCAGGTCCAGCTGAAAATCAAAGTATTTATCAATAACCTGAAGCAACTCTTCAAAAGAGAGATAGCCATCACCATCGGCATCGAGCGACTGGAATTTTTCCGGGATCTCCACCTGCGAGGCCAGCTCGTACTCTCCACTGATAATGCTTGTATATTCCTCCACTCCTTCCCTGGGCATGGCATTTTCACGAAGCTCCATGCTTGCCAGAAATTCTTCTTCGAACACGGTGACTCCCTTATCATCTACCCATGCTCCCCGCTCTGTAAACAGTTCCAGATCAAGGTAGTCGGGTACTCCATCCATATCACCATCCAGTGGACATCCAAGCGAATCTACTTCAACACCATAGGGAGTACCGGGACAATGGTCGGAGACATCCAGCACAAAATCTCCATCTTCATCATCAAACAGAGACTCATCAAACTCCACCTCGGCATATAGAAGTTCTACTGTTCTTGTGGTGGGATCGGAGAAAAGGTCAAAATGAAGTGCAAGGTGGGTATAGAAAAAGCCGTCGTTCCCCTTATTTCCCTGAATACTTGTTCCTTCGTAAGCAACATTATCCAGGTTATCTGTTACTGCATAATAATAGGAAAGCGCCAAACTGAAAAACGCACGGCTGCTGATTCGAAAATGACTTCCAACAGTTACCGGAAACGAAAGGGCCGTCTGACTATAGTTCCCCAATCCAAACTCTTCCTGCTCCCAATCACGAAGGTCGGTCTCATAATTATAGTCCCGGTACAAAAGAAGGGCTCCCGATTGCATATCAGGGGCATCCCTTATGGATCCGTCCGACCAGTAGTAATAGGTCTGCCCCTCATCATCCACCAGGTCTCCTTTTGCATTAAAATTTAATATGCCTGCACCCAGGGAAAGATAGGGCCGCACCAGGGCATCCTTATCAATAAGATTACCAAACCTGTATTCCACATTTGCCCCGATGAAGGTGACTGAAGTCTTGAAATTCAGATTCCCGGACAAATCACTATAGTCATAGGAGTTGCCACTCAGGTTTCCCATCAGGAATGAGAAATTCCCCACGAAATTGTGCTTTCGATCCACAAATGTAGAGAGGGTTACAGCCAGGGCATTGTTCCCAATAACCGGACTCACAAAGCTGTTGCGCACATCTCCATAATAATTCAGGACACCGTAGGAGAATGATACCACGGGTTTATAGACCGGATTCTCAATGGTATCGATTCGCTGAAGTAAGGAATCATAATCGATTTCCTGACCCTGCACCATAAAGGGCAGCATGGCCAGGAACAGAAGAAAGAAGCGGTATGAGTGTAATCGATGCAAGTGGTCCTTAGCGATTAGAGGATCTTACCTTAGCGATCCGGCTGAAACACGGTTCCCATTTCGATACCCAACCACAAATGCACCCTCTATTTCCGGGATTCTCTCCACCTGATCTTTATGGGAAAGTGCCTGATCATAGGTTTGAAACGGTCCTACTGTATACTTATAATAGCCATCGTGTTGCTCAACAAAGACTTCGTCCTCCAATCCAAGATCACGATAAAATGTCCTGGCATCGAAGGCAGTCAGGTTAGCTGTCAGCTGAACCCGGTAATATACTCCCGAACCCTGGTCGAGCACCTTGGTGTTTGCAATGGTCCTGCCGGAAGCACCACCCGTATCTGTAGTAGTGGCCGGAGTTTTGGTTTCTGTTCGCACCGGAGTTCTGGTTTCTGTCTGCACAGGCGGAGTAGTTGCGGTGGTTTGAGCAACTCTCCCGGTGGCCAGCAGATCCCTTTTCTGGCTGATATTCATCTCATCCAGTTGTACGTCCATCTCCACAATCTCCACAACCCTGTTTTCATTTCCGACAGTATAGGTTAACAAGCCTTCGACCAACATATTACCCTGTGGCTCATTCTGCTTGGGGACCAGCCGGTAAACGATCTCAAATTCTGATTCTTCAGGTAATGTCATCCAAATGAACTTCACAGAAGAAGCTGCAGGTGAAACAATACCCTCGCTGGAATTCACCTCCTCAAACATGTAGCCAGAAGGAATGGTCTCTTCAACTTTGGCATACTTGCTGCCAGGTGGATTATTAACCAGAATATGAACAAGATAGCCACCAGTATTTAGTAATTCAGGCTTCTGCCGAACAGCCATGGCAAAAGGTTGCACTCCCGTGGCAACCACTACAGGAGCTACCGGAGCCTTACTCCCCTTAAAGTCTTTTATATCCACTATCTCTGCCTGATTTATGGAACTATTGGGAACAATGGTAATGGATTTTGGCTCATCAATATTCAGAAATTTGCGTTCATCCTCAACCACATAGGCAAAAACACCGCCCAGAGCAAATGAGCCCTTGAGTCTGGGATCAACAGATATCAGGTAGGAGACCTTAATTTCATTGGCTTCCGGCAACTTCAGCCAAATAATCCGTACCCGCTGTTCATCAAAACTGAAATCTGCATTGGGAGAACTCACATTGCTAGCTGAAAGACCTAGTTGTAAATCTTGAGAAAACCTGGAATAGTCTGATAGTGAGCCCTTTTTGATGGTCACCGTGACTTCGAAATCCTCTCCCGCATTCACCGTAACTGGATGATCAATGGCTATCTCAACATCCTGTCCGCTAAGCGAAAATGCCAGGGAAAAAAACAAAACGGCTAGATAATGAGTCATGTACTTCATTACACAAGGGGTTAATTTACGATACAATGTACAAAATAATTTCTCAAACAATCTCCGTAATTACTAACATAGCAAGAAGATCCGGCTCTAGAAATTTGGACTCAGAAGATATTTTGAATAGAATTTATTAATCACATCTACAGCCTCTTCTGCAGTGTCCACCACCGTGAAAAGGTCAATGTCTTCCGGGCTGATGTTTTTCTGCTCTTCCTGCACCACTTTTTCGATCCAGTTTACCAGTCCATTCCAGAACTCGGAACCCACCAGCACAATGGGAAATCTGCCAATTTTTCCTGTCTGAATCAACGTGGCCGATTCAAAGAATTCATCAAATGTCCCAAATCCCCCTGGCAATACAATAAATCCCTGGGCATACTTCTGAAACATTACTTTCCTAACAAAGAAGTGCTTGAAGGTGATCAATTTATCTGCATCAATAAATGGATTGGACCCCTGCTCATGGGGGAGCTCAATATTCAGTCCCACACTAATGCCATCTCCACGCATGGCTCCTTTATTGGCCGCTTCCATGATTCCGGGACCACCACCAGTGATCACACCGTAACCGTTCTGTGTTAACTTATAGGCTATCTCTTCGGCCAGGAGATAATATCTGTTCTTCGATTCTGTTCTGGCTGAGCCAAACAGGGATACACATGGTCCGATGGAAGCCATTTTCTCAAATCCTTCCACAAATTCTGCCATGATCTTAAAGATCTGCCATGAATCTGAGGACTTTATTTCATTCCAGGTTTTCTGCCGGAATGCCTTCGTGATTTTATCTTCCTTTGCACTCATTATCTCTCATTTTTTAACTGAACAATTTAACCAAATTATCCCAGAGACAGCTCCTCCCTCAGGAAATTACCTGTATAGCTATTGTCAACCCCGGCCAGCTCTTCAGGAGTTCCTTCGGCCAGAATGCTTCCTCCCAGACTACCGCCCTCCCTGCCCAGATCAATGATATGATCAGCCACCTTAATAACATCCATGTTGTGCTCTATCATTATCACGGTATTTCCCTTGTTCACCAGCCTGTCGATCACTTCCAGCAATACCCGTACATCTTCAAAATGAAGTCCGGTTGTGGGTTCATCCAGAATATAAAGGGTTTTCCCCGTGTCTTTTTTTGCAAGTTCAGCGGAGAGTTTCACCCGCTGTGATTCACCACCTGAGAGTGTGGTGGATGGCTGTCCGAGCCGGATATAGCCCAGGCCTACCTCCTGGAGAGTCTTCAGTTTCCTGAGAATGGATGGAATACTGGAGAAGAACTCCACTGCCTGATTGATGGTCATCTTCAATACATCATTGATATTCTTATCCTTGTATCTGACCTCAAGGGTTTCCCGGTTATATCGCTTGCCGTTACAGGCTTTACAACGCACATATACATCCGGGAGGAAATTCATCTCAATGGTCTGTAACCCGGCTCCACCGCATGTTTCACATCGGCCTCCCTTCACATTGAAAGAGAACCGGCTTGCCTTGTAACCCCGGATTTTGGCATCGGGAGTCTGCTCAAACAACTTTCTGATATCGCTGAACACGCCGGTATAGGTAACCGGATTTGATCGCGGGGTCCGGCCCAGAGGACTCTGGTTCACTTCGATCACCTTATCCACCAGTTCGAGTCCCTCCAAAGAATCATAGGGCAAGGGATCCT
Organism: uncultured Bacteroidales bacterium; assembly: GCA_963753765.1. GTDB lineage: Bacteria > Bacteroidota > Bacteroidia > Bacteroidales. The sequence continues at coordinate 166,428 of CAVWDQ010000014.1, read as the reverse complement.
TGTTGGACCTGTAAAGTTTCTGGCTTATAATGGGCTGCAGGGTCTCGTTAATCAGGGTCGATTTCCCGCTGCCACTGACACCGGTAACGCAGATAAACTTCCCCAGGGGGAAGGCAACACTCACATGTTTCAGATTATTACCAGAGGCCCCAGCAAGTATAAGATACTCCCCTTTACCTGGCCTTCGCTGTTCGGGGATAACAATCTCCCTGGTCAGGTTCAGGTATTCGGCTGTAAGGGTTTGGCTCTTCAGGATCTGATCCGGTGAACCACTGGCAACCAGTTCGCCACCCAAACGGCCGGCACCCGGACCCAGGTCAACAACATGATCTGCTGAGAGGATCATATCCTTATCATGTTCCACTACGATCACAGAATTACCCTGATCACGAAGATTTTGCAGTGAGGCAATCAGTTTCCTGTTATCCCTCTGATGCAAACCAATGCTGGGCTCATCCAGAATATAAAGCACATTTACCAGCCTGGATCCAATCTGGGTGGCCAGACGGATCCGCTGACTTTCCCCACCTGAAAGTGAACGGGCACTGCGTTGAAGGGAGAGATAGTTGAGCCCCACATCCAACAAAAATCCCAGCCTGCTTCGAATCTCTTTCAGGATATCCCTGGCTATAATATTCTGACGTTCACTAAGGTGTTCTTCAATATGACTCGAACCATCCTGAAAGTTCGCCAATATCCATGGACGATAATTCGGAGATATTTTTCCCATTGATCCGGAAGTAAAGCATCTCAGACTTCAATCTCTTTCCATTGCAGTGCGGACAGGTCACTTTCTTAATAAATTGTCGCACCTGAAGCTTTCCGTTAGACCCCTTAGCCTCTCCGGCAATGTTCTGTATGTGATTGATAATACCCTCGAAACTCAGGAAATAGTTTGAGTTTGCTCCCAGGGGGGTATTTTGAAGCTTTAATGGCTCCTCGGAACCAAAGAGGATACAACGCATAGCCTGTTCGGGAATTTCCTTTACCGGTGTATCCAGGGTAAAACCGTATTTGGAGGCAATGGCCTCCATCTGCCAGAAAATTAGTGCATTTCTGTATTTGCCCAAAGGTTCAAGCGCGCCACTGCGTATACTCTTGCTATCGTCCGGAATTATCTTTCTGACATCCACATCATTCATGGTACCCAGTCCGTTACAATGAGGACAGGCGCCCTGTGGCGAGTTAAATGAGAAAGTGTGCGGAGCAGGTTCATTGTAGGAGATTCCGGAAGTAGGACACATCAACTGGCTCGAAAAATAGCGGGGTTCACTTCCATCCTTTTCCAGGACCATGGTGACTCCTTTGCCCTGCTTCAAAGCTGCAGACAGGGACTTTTTCAGCCTGTCCCTATCCTTTTCCCTGACCGAGAGACGATCGACCACCACCTCAATATCATGATTCTTATAGCGGTCAATACGCATGCCGGGTACGAGCTCTTCAATCTCTCCATCGACACGGGCATAGATATAACCGTTTCGCCTGATCTGCTCAAACAGCTCCCGGTAGTGTCCTTTCCTCCCTCTTACCACAGGAGCCAGCATATAGATCTTCTTTTCGGAGAAGGCATCCATAATAATACTCAGGATCTGATCCTCCGTATACTTCACCATCTTTTCACCTGTCACATAGGAGTATGCATCGGATGCCCTTGCAAAAAGGAGCCTCAGGAAATCATAAATCTCGGTTACCGTCCCCACCGTAGACCGGGGATTCTTATTGGTAGTTTTCTGTTCGATGGAGATAACAGGACTCAGGCCGGTAATCTTATCCACATCGGGACGTTCCATGGTCCCCAGAAATTGCCTGGCATATGCACTCAGGGTTTCTATATACCTTCGCTGCCCCTCAGCATAAATGGTATCAAAAGCCAGCGATGACTTCCCGCTTCCGCTTAAACCGGTTATGACTGTTAACTTATTACGGGGAATACTTACATCTATATTCTTCAGGTTGTGTACCCGTGCACCCAGCACCTCTATTTTCTGCTCTTCCTTACTCACGCTCTTGCTTGCCCCTTTTAGTTGGGTTCCCAGGCATCCGGCCGGCGATAACCTTTTTCCGGAATAAGGATCTCGTATTTCTTATGGGATGAATTTGAAAGCTTGATATCCCTTAACCAGGGATTCAGATACTTTAAGATTTTATAATTGGTCCCGTAGGCTTCGGCAAAATCGGCGAAATTGGCAACAGCACTGTCCAACTCTACAATGTAAACAGGAATTTCGGGATAAAGATCTTTATCAGAGATGGTAAACCCGTAAGCAGTCGGATCTTCAAAAATCAGCTTAAAGGCTACCACCCTGAAGAGGTACCTTGCAGTTTCTTCATTCAGCAGCAAGTCATAATAGTTCTCTTTTTTCTGACGCTCAACCTGCCTGTCCACTCCCCTCCGACCTGCGTTGTAAGAGGCTGCTGTCATGGTCCAGTTTCCATATTTCTTATAGGAATCAATCAGGTATTCACACGCTACTTCTGTGGATTTAGCCACATGATAACGTTCATCCACTTCGCTCCCTACTTCCAGGCCATATTCCTGGGCAGTTCCCTTCAGCAATTGCCAGAAACCAACTGCATGCGCCGGAGAGACGGCCTGTGTTAAACCACTCTCAGCCAGGGCCAGGTACTTAAAGTCTTCCGGAACCAGGTTCTTTTTCAGAACCGGCTCAATCTGGGGGAAATAACGATTTGCCAGTTTTATCAAGCGGATGGTCTGGGAGTGAAAATAGGTATTGGAAAGCAGTTCCCTGTCCAGGGCTTCTCTTACATCGAACAGGTCCAGGGGAACCGGCTCCCCGGCAAAGGTAAGCTGAGCCGGAATGTCTACACCATAAACAGCATAGGACTCTTTATTCTCCGATTCTACCGACCCGCTCTCGTTTCCTGTATATCCCGTAGAAGCAAGTGCAAGTCCCAGAATTAATGTGCCTGCAAATGATATAATAAAAAAGCGATTCTTTGCCCTTCTGCCTGTTTCTTCCCTGCTCATGATCATTCTCAATCTAATGAATACCATTTTCAACAGTAACGCACAAAATTACAGTTTTGTTTCAGTTCTGCTAAGGAATGAAGTAAAAGCTTCTAGAAGGTATAGTTAATGCCGGTATAAAGACCCAGGGAATAGGGCCTGGTGGATGGAAGGGAAGCGTCATTCACCGAATTGATAAAGTACCGGAACCTTGGTTCCAGGAGGAAACTCAGCTTTTTACCCATATGATAGACCATTCCCAATCCCGCATTCCCGGATAAATTAACCGTATTTACATTGGAAAGATATCCAATCTCTTCCTGGCCGGACGGGCCCTCCATGGTAACATAGTTACTAATCAGGAAGTTGGTACTCATCCCTCCCACCAGCTGCAACTCAATGGTCCGGTCAATTACCGAATACCGCAGGTTAAAAGGCAGCTCCAGGTAATCCAGGTGTTGCTCAATGCCCGATTCAGAAGCCTGAGCAGCATCCGTAACAACATCGCTAAATGCATCAGGGCCGTTTTCCGCATTTATCTTATATCCGTTCATATAGATGTCGCCTGAATAGGCAACAATATTCCCCACCGAGTTATTCATGGCGGTGATTTCCACCTCCCCCGAATTCATCGCTGGGGCCATATAGTCTTGATTCCGGCTAAAAATCTTTATTTCCGGAGCCCCGATAGCAATTCCTGTTTTGTTGTAGTATATCCCGGTTTCAAAGGCCAACCTTGAATTTCGCCTGTAACTCACATGGACTCCGGTGGAATAAGACAGGAGACCCGACTCACCAGGATTGGAGGACATAGCTGCTACTTCGGCATCGCGGTAACTGTATAAAGGCGAAACAGCTGCACCCACCATCCACCTGGGATCCCTCTTCTTTTCCTCTTCCATGAAAAGGAATGGATCTGTATTCATACTGGCAGCTGTATCCTGAGGCAGCTCAGCAATAATATTTTTTGAAGGATCAGGATCGGTCACAATCTCAGGATCGGTCACTGGATCGGTTACGGGTCAGGATCCTCATCGGTAGCCAGATCGGGATCAGGATTCTATCACCGGATCAGGGTCTTGAATCACAACCGTTTGCATTCCGGATTCACGCTCCGGACTCCTGGGCTGCTGCATCGCCAGTACAGGCTGAGCATCCCTGATTTCTTCTCTTTCTGCGGGCTGTTCACCTTCATCTCCGGACTTATTTATATCTACTCCAGTTTGCACGGGATCCATTTCTTCCGCAAAGGATTCAGCCGGTAAATCCGGACCAAAAAAGTGGATCCCCAGAGTAAGGGCAAGGGCAATAGAAGCAGCCGAGGCCAACAGAAGTATATAGAATCCCCTTCTGTTCCGCCCTTTACCTATTTGTCCGGAGATCTCATCCCATACCTTCTCCGGAGGAGCAACCTGGTAATCACCCAGCTTATCCTTCAGGAAACCCCTGTTCATATTTGACTGATCATTCATCTTACAAGTGCTGATCCATATAAGCTTACAACTTTATCCTGCAAAATGGCCCTGGCCCTGGAAAGGTTCGACTTGGAGGTTCCAACGGAGATCCCAAGTTCCTCACTGATCTCCTGGTGTGAATACCCTTCAATGGCATAAAGATTGAACACCATCCGATACCTGGGTGTCAGGGTCTGTATCAATCCCACCAGCTCTTCACAGCTTATCTTGTCCAGTGCCTCATTCCCGGCGTCCTCATGATTTTCCTCTCTCAACTCATCAACCCGCTGCAGAACAACCTGACTACGGTATCTCTCCAGGGCCGTGTTAATCATCACCCTTCTGATCCACCCGGGCAATGCGGCCGGATTTTTCACCTGATCCAGTTTTGCAAATACTTTAATGAACCCTTCCTGCAATATATCCTGGGCATCCTCTTCATTACTGGCATACTGCAGGCATAAGCCATACATGGCTGCTGCAAATCTTCGGTAAAGCTTCTCCTGACTTTCTGACTTTCCTCGTTTGCACTCCTTTAATAATATATCCAGCTTTTCTGCCAATCCAGTTTTCCTCCTTATGCAAATTTATGCAAATTGGCAGGATATCACATCCCGGGTCACAGTACTATGATGCAAAAGATATGCCGGAGGTTGCGCAACCCGGAAGCATCTGGATACATCTTGTATTTGAAACACTTGAACCGCTGGCAATAAGAGCCATGTATATACGTATTATTAACAGTATAAATACTTTGAAATGAAATACAAAAGATACATACCTATAGGTGCAGTGATGCTCGCCATCCTGGGGAGCGGCTGCAGTCAGGATATAGTAACTCCGGAATTTGACTACAATCTGAAATCGGCCGAGGTGATCGAAACCAATAACGAATTTGGATTGGAGTTACTCAGAAGGGTTTTTGATGCCACAGATGAAGCCAATGTGATGATCTCACCGGCATCGGTGAGCATCGCACTGGGCATGGCTTACAATGGAGCCGAGGATACTACAAGGGATGCCTTTGAAGAGGTCCTGAATTACGAGGGACTTACCCGCGAAGAGGTAAATGAGATCACTAAAGAGTTGATCCATGTACTGCTTACCAATGTAAATGGCAACCTGCTGGAGATCGCCAACTCCATGTGGTATGATGAGGGCTTCCCTGTTGAGCCTGAATTTATCAGCCTCAACAGCCACTATTACGATGCAGAAGTGAATGAAATTGATTTTGGCAGTGCAGATGCCGTCAATACCATTAACGATTGGGTGAACGATAAAACCCATGGAAAGATTGAGGAGATTATCGACGCCATTGATCCCGCAGTGATGATGATCCTGATCAATGCCATCTATTTCAACTGTGTATGGGAAGTTGAGTTTGACCCCGACAACACCCAGCAGGCAAACTTTTACAATGAAGATGGCAGCCTGTTCGGAAAGGTGGAAATGATGGAGCTGGAGAGTACATTTAAGGTTGCCGGCAATACATCCTTCAGTGCCGTGGAACTTCCTTATAAGAATGGGAAATTCAGTATGTTTCTCTTCCTCCCCTCCGAGGAGAGTTCAGTAGATCAATTGGTGCAGGAGCTGGATGGAGCGACCTGGAAGAACTGGATCGACAGTTTTACCGAACAGGAAGATTTCACTGTGTATATGCCCAGGTTCGAGTTTGAATTTGAACGCTCACTGGCAGAAGATCTGAAAGGGATGGGACTGGATATTGCCTTTACCGAACAGGCCGATTTTAGCGGAATAAGTCCCATCGACCTCTATATTGCCGATGTGATCCACAAGACCTATATCAAAGTGAATGAAGAGGGAACCGAAGCTGCGGCTGTAACAGCCATAGTCATGGAAGCAACTTCCATCGACCCTATGAGCCAGATACGACTGGACCGTCCCTTCCTGTTTGCCATTACAGAAAAGAGCAGTAAATCCATACTCTTTATGGGAAAAGTGGCCGAACCAGCCTACTTAACTGTATGGGCTTAAATGTGTATAACCTCCCCATAGGCTGCCGCGGCAGCTTCCATGATTGCTTCTGACATTGTGGGATGCGGATGAATAGCTTTGATAATCTCTTCCCCGGTGGTCTCCAGTTTTCGGGCCACCACCAGTTCTGCGATCATCTCGGTTACATTGGCACCGATCATGTGCGCTCCCAACAATTCGCCGTACTTGGCATCAAACACCAGCTTTACAAATCCATCTTTCGCACCTGCTGCTGAAGCTTTTCCCGAGGCGGTAAAGGGGAACTTACCCACTTTCAGTTCATAGCCAGCCTCCTTTGCAGCTTTCTCGGTCATCCCCACCGACGCCACTTCGGGGCTGGTATAGGTACACCCGGGAATATTGCCATAATCGACTGCTGGCGGTGTGTGACCGGCAATCTTTTCAACGCAGGTGATTCCCTCGGCAGAAGCCACATGTGCCAGGGCAGGGCCTCCCACGATATCTCCAATGGCATATATGCCATTTACACTGGTCCGGTAATATGCATCCACCTTCACCTTGCCCTTATCCATTTCAATGCCCAGCTCTTCCAGGCCAATTCCCTCAATATTGGGTGTAACCCCAACTGCCGAAAGCACTATCTCGGCTTCAACTTCTACCTCCCCCTTTGGGGTCTTGATCTTCACCTTGCACAACTCGCCCGATGTGTCGACCGACTCCACCGAAGAGGAGGTCATCACCTTCATCTTTGCCTTCTTAAAGGAACGCTCCAGTTGCTTGCTGACCTCTTCATCCTCCAGCGGCACCACATTGGGTAGAAACTCCACCAGGGTCACCTCTGTTCCCATGGTATTGTAGAAATTGGCAAACTCACTTCCAATGGCTCCGGAACCCACTACCACCATTGATTTTGGAAGAGCAGGCAGGGTCATGGCTTCGCGGTATCCAATGATTTTTTTCCCATCCTGTTTCAGATTGGGAAGTTCTTTGGAGCGTGCACCGGTAGCCAGGATAATATGATTCGATTTTATCTCCACTACCTTGCCATCTGCACCGGTCACATCCACAACACCGGGAGACTTTAGTTTCCCGGTGCCGTTAATCACTTCGATCTTATTCTTTTTAAACAGGAACTCAATCCCCTTGCTCATTCCCTCAGCCACGGTGCGGCTGCGACCCACCACTTTTTCAAAGTCGGGTTTTACCGAGCCATCCAGGGCAATGCCATAATCTGCCGCATGAAGGAAGTATTCATATACCTGGGCGCTTTTCAATAAGGATTTTGTAGGGATACATCCCCAGTTCAGGCAGATGCCGCCAAGAGATTCACGTTCTACAACTGCAGTTTTTAATCCCAGCTGGGAGGCGCGAATTGCTGCAACGTATCCTCCTGGGCCGCTGCCAATAACTAAAAGATCAAAGTTCATTCTACTTGGGTTTAATATTATCTCACGAATTTACGAGATTATAACAAGCAAAACGAATAAGGGTTTACCTGAATCAGTAAAAATCTGCCGGATTCAGATACTCGCCCTTAAGGCGGACTTCATAGTGGAGGTGGGGCCCGGTGGACTGCCCGCTGCTACCAACCTTTCCGATGATCTGGCCCACAGTAACTTTCGCTCCTGCGTCCACACCCATTTCGTCCAGATGGGCATAGTAGGTGGTGTAGCCTTTAGCATGCTCAAGCACAACCAGCTTCCCCCAGCCCTCAACGCTCTCAGCCTTAAGAACCACTCCGCCACCTGCAGCATATACAGGTGTACCAGTTGGTGCAGGCATATCGATTCCCTTATGAACCATAGCCTTTTTACTAATGGGATTGATAGCCTCCTGATTAAATCCCCAGCTGACTTTCCCCATATATTCTTCTGGAAGGGGAAAGCGTGTTGGGATGCCATCAAGCAGGAAAAAAGAACCGGAAGCCTGTAAGGCCCTGCTTTCACTTGCCGGAGTATGAAATAATACCATCATAAAGGCAAGCAAGGGGAGAATCCCCAGGTAACGCCATTTATTTCCAGGTTTTGATGTATGATTTGTCAACATGATTATTCGTTTTTTAATGGTGGAACTTTTAAAATAGCTTGCGGGAACAGGTGAAATATAACGGATAGTTTCTGCCTTCAGGCACTCCAGGTACTCCATAAGGGAGCCCCTTTCTCCATGGGCCAGATGATCCGCCAGGTATTCATGATTATCCCTCACATAGCGTAAGAGAACAAAGACAAAGGGATTGAACCACAGCATTGCAACAACGAATTCCATAAACAACAGATCGAGGGAATGAAGCTGGACCGCATGAACCATCTCATGTCTAAACACCGGCCGTAAGCGCTTTTCATACGCAAAAGGGTCCAGGTAGATACGCCGAAAGAGCGTAAATGAGCCTGTCTGTTGATTCTGCACATAAACCTTAACACGCCCCCCCCTGATTTTCCGTGCTCCCCCGGTACTTATAAAAAGCTGCCGGAACCTGAGAACACTTCTTCCCAGAAGGGTCAGTGCCACAATCATATACAAAATCAAGAGAACAGATCCGGGCGACCAGGAGCCTGTCTGCTCAGTCATAGCCACAGGAGTTGTCACCAGGTGATCCATATAGGTCCAGTCTATTCCTCCAAAATCCACAACCGCCACCATGGTACTTTTCAACTGCAGGATGAGCAGCGGCAGGATGAGAGAGAGTACAACGGAACCCATGAGATAGAATCGGTTCCATTGAAAGAAGGTAAGCTTAAGGAAAGCCACCCTGTAGAGGGCCCAACTTAGCAAAAGAGCCAGGTTCACTTTTATAAGGTATTCTATAAAGCTCATTGCTGGTCCCCTTTTATAGCTTCAATTTTCTGATCTATTAAGAGTTTGATCTCCTCCAGTTCGCCAAGATCAACTGCATCATCACCGGTGAAAAAAGATGCGAAGCTTACAACCGATCCATCAAAATGATTATTAATAATCGATTTTACATGCCTTCGGAAGTAGGCCTTTCGGGAGACTTTCGGATAGTATTCATGGATTTTGCCGTAGGTATTGAAATCCACATATCCCTTTTTCACCAGGACCCTGATCACCGTGGAAATGGTGGTATAGGCGGGTCTTGGCTCCGGAAATGCGTCAACAATATCTTTCAGGAAACTCTTCTCCAGCTCCCAGATATAGTGCATTACCTGTGCTTCAGCCTTTGTCAGTTCGTTCATGAAGCAAACATATAACTATTTTAATAGTAATACAACTATTTTTATAATTATTCCAGAAATAGATCCATAAAAGTGGGGACGCAACGCGAAGCCAGGTTGTTGGGTGAGTTTTGCATGAATGCGATACCCACATCCTCTGAGGGACAGAAGGCAATCTCGGCCCTGTAGCCACGAATATAGCCTCCATGATAGAGTATCTGTCTGCCCTGGTAGTTGTAGATTCTCCAGCCCAGGCCATAGTAACGCTCCCGGAAAGGTTTCCAATAGCGTGTGTATTGCCACTTCAGAGGAGTATAAATTACAGGTGTGGATATACTATCCAGGACTGCATCGGACATCCATTCCGGTTTGTAGCCCAGCAAAGCCAGCAACCACTCTCCCATATCGGAGATGCTTGCATTAACCCCTGCCGCAGGCAACACATTGTAATATCCTTCATGCGGGTCCAGAGCTGTATAACCCTTTTTGGTCCTTACATGGGGATAGGCCATGTTGGGATTATGTTCAAGATCAACCGGTCCGGCAGAAGCATCGTTCATGCCCAGAGGATTGAAAATCTTTTCCTCCAGGAGCACCTGGTAAGGGATCCCGGTAGTTTTCCTTGCAATTGGATCGAGCATGCTGAACATGACGTTCTGATATCCGTACAGTTCACCGGGAGGGGCCGAGATATCAACTTCATCCAGGCGGTCTATGATGGCATATAAATCCTGATCCGCCTCCACCAGGTTATCAAAAGCATAGGGAACCAGGCCCGAGGTATGACTCAAAAGGTTCTTGATGGTAAGATCAGTTGTATTTACAGAATCCTTTAGCGAGAATCCGGGATAATGTTCTACTACCCGGTCGTTTAATGAAAAAGCTCCATCCTGCTCAAGCATGGACGCCAGCACCCCGGCAAATCCCTTGGAAACCGAAGCCACCCGGAACAGGGTATGCTCATCCACCATAAAGTTAGTTCCATTCTCACGTACCCCGTAAGTGCCTGTATAAATAATTTCGCCGCGGTGTACAATGGTATAGGCAGCACCAACGGTATGGGTGCTATCCAATTCCTGCTGCATAAATTGGACAAAATCCCTGAAAGGCGGGGACAATGACTTAGGGTCATTTCCCTTAATTTCAGACATATGGACCTGTGCAGATAATGTGTCAAGGGGTTCTGGCCCCCGGGAAATAAACAGGGTGCTTGCAGAAAGCAAGATCACCACGCCAAGCATTATAACTATTTTAATCAACCGACCACGCATACAACACCGATCTTTAGCTCCTCATGATATTCAACGGTGCAAAAGTATAACTATATATATAATTACACTGCCGGTTTAGGAAAAAATTTCAACAATCAGCTTTCTTTGGTGGCATCAAAAACCTTGGTGGCCGTGGCTATGATGCTTGAAATATCAGCCAGGTTGGATGGCATAATCATGGTATTTGACTCCTTGGCCAGTTTTCCAAACTCCAAAAGATACTGCTCAGCAATCCTCAGGTTTACAGCATCCTTTCCACCTTTTTCATTGATGGCCAGTGCAATGGCTCTGATCCCATTGGCTGTGGCCGTAGCTACCTGCTCAATCTCCGAGGCCTTTCCAGTGGCCTCATTGATCCGCTTCTGCATCTCACCCTCCGATTCCTTGATCAGCTCCTGCTTGGATCCTTCGGCCACATTGATCTTGGCCTGCTTCTCCCCTTCCGATTCAGCAATTACGGCTCGCTTTTCACGCTCAGCACGCATCTGTTTCTCCATGGCATCTTTGATACTCTGGGGTGGAATGATGTTTTTTACCTCGTAACGGGTCACCTTTACTCCCCAGGGATCACTGGCTTTATCTACTGCGGCAACAATGCTGTTGTTGATGGTCTCACGCTCCTCAAAGGTCCGGTCCAGTTCCAGTTTCCCGATAATACTCCGCATGGTGGTTTGTGCAATCTGGATCGAAGCAAACTGATAATTGTCAATTCCGTAGGAAGCCTTCATGGCATCGATTACCTGCAAATACAGAATTCCGTCCACCTCAACCGAGATGTTATCCCTGGTAATACAGATCTGAGATGCCACATCAATGGCCTGTTCTTTCAATGTATGCCGGTACCTTACCCGGTCAATAAAGGGCATGATAACATTGAAACCCGCCACCAGTGTTACACGGTATTTGCCCAGTCTCTCAACGATATAGGCTCTGCGCTGTGGTACTACTTTGATAGAGGATAATAGCAGGATCAGTGCCAGGAGAATCAACCCGGCATATACCAGTGTTAATGCATTCATTTCCATAGGTAAAAGTTATTGGTTTATTAAGTTAGTGTGTTAGATGTGTTAGTGTGTTAATGGTTATTGGCTGGCCTTTTTGACTTTCAGGGTCAGGCTGTCTTTGCTTGTGATTACAACCCAATCGCCTTTAGCCACCGGCTCGTCACAGCGTGCAGACCAATTTGTGCCTTTAAATTCAATCTGGCCGGAACCGTCTTTGAAATCATCTATGACCAGGCCCTTGCGACCAATAAATTCTTCCAGCTGATCATCGATCTCTTTATCGCTTCGGTTGAAGAAGCGATTCTTCAGGTATTTTCGAAGCAAAACAAGGCCCAGCAGAGAGGCCACCAGAAAGATCAGGATCTGAAAGTTCAGGTTTATATTGGTGAAGGTACATACCAGGGCTGTTACCCAGGCACCCACACCAAAAAACAAAATTACCAGTCCGGGAAGGACTAACTCCAGGAGCAGCAGACCCAGGCCAACGAGAAACCAGATCACTGCAGGATCAGATAGTATATCCATGTCAGGGGTGTTTTTTACTAAAATACGAAAAACCGGGATATCCCCCATATGAATTCTAGCTATTTTGGGGCAGGTAAAGCCTTTCCCATGCTGATCTATTTGCAAACTATCCTTACATTTGTAAATTCAACTGCACTTTATGGGAAAATACGAATACACCAACCGAGATATCAGCTGGCTTTCTTTCAATTTCAGGGTACTCCAGGAAGCCATGGACAAAACCCTGCCTCTTTATGAACGCATTAAATTCCTGGCCATCTACTCCAACAACACGGAGGAGTTTTACCAGGTAAGGGTCAGCTACTACAAACAGATGCTCAGGCACGAAATTGAGTTCCCCAAGCAGCATTTCAAAAACGTAGACCCTTTGCGTATTGTAAGGCAGATCAACGAGATTGTGACCAACCAGCAATCGATTTTTCACCTGATCTTTGAGGATGAAATTATTCCCGAACTCAGAAAGAACAATATAGTCCTGGTAAGTGATAAGGATGAGCTGACGGAAGAGCAGCATAGTTTCATCCGGGAGGTATTCTATTCCAACATCATTACATCCATCCAACCTGTACTCCTGGTAAAAAAGAAGGTAAGGCCCTTTATGAAAACCGGACAGCCCTACATTGCCCTGGAAATGGTCAGCCGCGACAGTAAACAAAAAAATCAGCAGGAGCGTTACGGAATAATCAAGATCCCAACCGATCACAACCTCCCCAGGTTTCTGGAACTTCCGGAACATAATGGGATTCACTATATTATGTTCCTGGAGGATGTGATAATGCAACATATCGATGCCATATTCCCGGGTTACAAGGTCAAAGGCAACTACTCCCTGAAACTTACCAGGGATGCCGATATGGAGTATGACGATTATGAAGGTGAAGACCTGATCGATGCCATTGACAGGATCAGATCGGCATCGCTCGGTTGGAAAACCCAACCGTTTCCAGTATGACCGGTCCATGCCTCAAAAACTGCTTGATTATCTGACTAACTTCTTTCAATATTTCCAAAGATATCCTGGTCATGGGAGGAAACCGGCATAACTTCAGGGACTTTTTCACTTTCCCAAATCCGGTCTATCCCAAACTTGAGATTCAGAGCCTGCCTCCGGTTCCAATACCGGCACTGGCCAACCAGAAGAAACCCATAGCCAGTCTGATCAGTAAACACGGATTTTTTACTGAATGTGCCCTATCAGCCCTTTGAGCACTATCTGAGGTTTCTCAGGGAGGCTTCAACCGACACCACAGTCAAGGAGATCAAAACCACCCAGTACCGGGTATCGGATCACTCGGTGGTGGTGAATTCCCTGATTGCAGCTGCCGAAAACGGTAAAAAAGTCACCGTATTTGTGGAGTTGAAAGCACGGTTTGACGAAGAAGCCAATCTTAAATGGGCCTATGAGATGACCAAGGCGGGAATCCGGATCATATACAGCATTCCCAAGCTGAAAGTGCATGCCAAACTTGCCATGGTCATTCGTAAAAAAGGATCTAAATATGGTGATCAGGTCTATCTGGGAACCGGTAATTTTAATGAAAAAACTGCCCGTCTTTATGGCGATCACGGACTATTTACCTCCAATCCTGAGGTGGTGGGAGAAGTTAAAGACCTTTACATGCATCTGGAAGATCAAAAACTGCGTCCTGAATTTAAACATATCCTGGTGCCTGGATTCAATATGGTCCCCTCCTTTATTGAGATGATCAATCAGGAGATTGCCAATGTGAAGAATGGCGAAATTGGATACATCCTTCTCAAGATGAACGGACTGCAGGACAATGAGATGGTTGATAGCCTCTACAAGGCCAGTGAAGCCGGCGTAAAAGTGGACCTGATCATCAGGGGAGTATGTACGCTAAGAACCGGGGTGCCCTACAGCAAGAACATCAGGGTAATACGTATTGTGGACAGGTATCTTGAACATGCAAGAGTTTTTGTATTTCTTAACAATGGCGACCACCGGGTCTTCCTCGGGTCGGCCGACTGGATGAAACGGAACCTGCGAAGCAGGGTTGAATGTGTTTTTCCTGTTTACGATCCGGACCTTAAAAAAGAGATATTGGATATATTGAACATCCAACTCTCCGACAATGTAAAAGCATGTGAAATTGACGAACACCTGAAAAACGAGAGAATCGTTACCAAGGGTCCTGACATCAGGGCCCAATTATCAATTTACGAGTATTTCAAAAATAAATACACCATCCCCAAATACATAGAGAAGGTATAATCAATCCCAGGCAAATGGAACTTCAGACAAGACTCAGGCACATCCATTCAGAAACTGAATTCAGGCAGGTCATCGGGGAGAACGCAAATGTGATGATCTGCTGTGGCCGTATGGGTCCCATGTGCCTGCCGGTTTATGCGGCAATGGAGATCCTGAAGGAACGCATCCCGGAGGTCACTTTCTGTGATATGCCCTTTGATCATCCCGAGTCACACGTGATCCGCAACCTGCCTGAATGCCGCAGGTTTATGGGCCTCCCCTATACAGTCTACTTCAAAAATGGGGAGGTGGTTAAAGCTACCACCAGTATTCAGACCCAGGATCAGGTAGAAGCTATCTTGAAACAGTACTTTTAATAAGCTTATGCCAGAGCGCGATAAGAAGAAATCTGCACTATCAGTCTCAGAGGGTGTCGAACAACCTGGATCAATCAACCTGCAGGCAGTGGATCATCTGAAGAAGGTGAAAAAAAAGAACTATAGCAGTGAGCAATTGCTCTCAGGAATTCTGGAGGGCGATATCAGTTTGCTCGGCCAGGCCATTACCCTGGTGGAAAGCTCACTGGAAAGCCACCAAAAAGCTGCCCAGGAACTCATTGCTGCATGTCTGCCCTATTCCGGGAATTCATTCCGTGTGGGCATCACCGGAGTACCTGGGGCCGGGAAAAGCACCTTTATAGAATCACTGGGCAAGCATATTCTGGAAGGAGGAGGAAAACTTGCAGTCCTGGCTATTGATCCGAGCAGCGAACGCTCCAGGGGGAGTATCCTGGGAGATAAAACCCGAATGGAGGAGCTGGCAGGAAGTCACCGTGCCTTTATCAGGCCTTCGCCCTCGGGAGGAACCCTGGGCGGAGTAGCCAGAAAAACAAGGGAAACCATTATCCTGTGTGAAGCTGCCGGATTCGATACCATCTTTGTGGAAACAGTAGGTGTTGGACAATCAGAAACTGCGGTACATAGCATGGTCGATTTCTTTCTCCTGGTGATGCTTGCGGGTGCCGGTGACGAGTTGCAGGGTATAAAAAGAGGGATCATGGAGATGGCCGATGCCATTGTTATCAATAAAGCTGATGGCAATAATTTACACAGGGCCAGGCGTGCCCAGGCAGAGTTTGCCAATGCACTTCACCTCTTTCCTCCTTCCCTGTCAGGATGGGTGCCCCTGGTAAAAACCTGTTCTTCACTTTACAACAAAGGGATCAGTGAGATTTGGGAAATGGTCAGAGACTACACAGATAAGGTATCAAAGAGTGGCTATTTGAAGGAAAAGAGACTGGAACAGTCCAGGTACTGGATGTATGAGACCCTGCGGGATGGGATCTACAACCTGGTATTTAATGATCCGGAAATGAGAAAAGAGCTGGACGAATACGAAAAAGCCATTTCAGAAGGACGTATCACCTCCTTCATGGCAGCCTCCTCTATCTTGAATAAGTATAAATCAGCTAATTAATCCTCCGTACTATTCCCCTGTTAAATAATATATTGTATTATTGCGCTTCAATTTAAAACTCAATTTGATATGCGTAAATTAATTTGGATCATGCTGGCCATCATTTCCTTACAGGCCTGCGATCAAAACACAGAAGCTTATAATATTGAAGTGAACCTGGATGGTATTGAGGGAAAATGGGTCAAACTGATGGCACGTGTAGAACGAAATTATGTGACCTACGATTCTGCTTTTGCAGAAGCTGGATCAGCAGCAGTTCTTACCAGGGGTATAGAGGGAGTAAATACCATGTATCTGACCGTGGATGATGCAGAAGAATCCATTCAGTTGCTGGTGGATAACAGCAACTACACCATTACCGGAAGCCTGGATGCACCTGAAATTAAAACCAATAGCAAAGCACAGAATGACCTGAATGCTTACAATGAGAAGCTCAGGCCCGTTACTGACAAGATGAGTGAGATGGTTGCTGTTCTCAGAAAGGGTCCCGATCCTGAAAAACCGGAGGAATATGATAGCCTGCGCGAGGCTTATTATGCCCTTTATGAAGAGCAGAATGCCATCGACTCTTTATATATTGCTGAGAATCCCGCTTCCTACGCAACAGTACTTGCATTAAGAAACAGCTTCTATATGCTGGATACCGATCAACTTGATGCTGCACTTTCCAGGCTGGATGCTCCTCTTCACCAGATGGAAGAGTATTCTTATATGTTTGGTAAACTGGAACGAATGAAGGCTGTGGCCATCGGGAAGAAGTATACCGATTTTGGTCTGGATACTCCGGAAGGTGAGATGCTGAAAGTATCTGATGTGCACCAGGGAAATGTCTTACTGATCGACTTCTGGGCCAGCTGGTGCGGTCCATGCCGCCAGGCCAATCCCGAAGTGGTACAAATCTATAATGAATACCACGAACAGGGTTTTGAGATCCTGGGAGTTTCCCTGGACAGAGATTCGGCCAGCTGGGTAAAAGCCATTGCAGACGACCAGCTAACATGGAGCCACATTTCTGATCTGAAATACTGGAACTGTGAAGGTGCTGAGCTCTATGGTGTACCGGCTATTCCCCATACTGTTCTGATTGACAGGGATGGAATTATCACCGCCAAGAATCTGCATGGTAATGAGCTCAAGGAAGCCATTGAATCGCTCCTGTAGCAGGCTATACAGGCATTCAGTACACTCATAAAAAGCAGAGCCGGTCGCAACAGCGCCGGCTCTCTTTTTTGCTCTTTCCCTTGGCCCCGGGAACTAGGTATTCTTTACTACCTCCCCCTTTACCCAGAGGATCATGTTACTCTTCTTGGGATCGTTGGTAATGATGGTAACCGTTTTGTTTTGATTACCCACCTTGCCGGCCGAATTGAATACAGTCTTAATATTAACCGATTCCCCGGGGGCGATGACCTGTTTATCAGGCTGAACCGCGGTGCAACCGCAGGAAGCTTTTACCTTCCGGATAATAAGATTCGTTTTGCCTGAATTGGTCAACACATAGGTATGATCTACCTTATCTCCCTGATTGATCTTCCCGAAATTAAACTCGGCATTGTCCACGCTAAGCACCGGGGCATTGGCAAGTTCCGCCTGCGAAAGAGCAGAAAAATCCTCTTCGATATTTGCACTTATAACGAGGCTGTAGGTCCTGTCCGCTGTCCCGTTAATATCTAAATTCATGCGGTCGATCACAAATCCCCAGTCATTTCTCTTTGGTGCATTATAAGTGGCGACAATCAAACCTTTTTGTTTCGGTTTCAGCGTGGCAGGTTCCATCTTTATGGAAATGTGACCGGGAACCC
This sequence comes from uncultured Bacteroidales bacterium, assembly GCA_963753765.1. Taxonomy (GTDB): domain Bacteria; phylum Bacteroidota; class Bacteroidia; order Bacteroidales. The sequence goes on along the minus strand of CAVWDQ010000014.1, from coordinate 148,587 downwards.
TTTGAAAAGTCACCTTCACATCCTCACCAGAGTTGTTGATAACTTCCAGCGATTTCTCAGTTGCAGCCGTGTTTTTCAGGTTTCCAAAGGCGAGGTGGTTCGATTTCAGCCGCATGGGGCCCATGGCATAGCGGTAATCATCCTCTAATGGTTCTGGGTTTGGGCTCCACTTCACCGGCAATGGTAAGTCTAACACTTCCGGGATTGGAATTCGAAATAACGGTTACATATTTTCTGAAAGCTCCGGGTCTGCCAGCCGGGTTATAAGTTGCAGCCACATACCCTTTGCCTCCCGGAGGGATCGGTTCACGCGTCCAGCTAGGCGCAGTGCACCCACACGAGGCAGAGACATTCTGAATAATCAGGTCACTGCCACCTGTATTAACAAACTCAAACTTATAGGAGACTTTCCCGTCTGCCTCCTTAAATTTCCCAAATTCGTGGGTCGTTTCATTAAAAGAAATTTTTGGTTGTACCGTCTGAGACATCAGAGGTACAATGAAAACGGCCAAACAGATGATCAATAATATCCGTTTCATATTCCGACTATTTTTAATTGAATATTTAATTTAAATTCACTTACGCCTGTAAAATTAACACAAATAAGCTAAAATTAGTTGCACAATTTTTGATGTAAGCTAAGGAATACAATTATCGGGCCATTCCAAAAAACCCATATTGCGAATAATGCTTACTTTTAAAGAGCCAAAACAGGAAATGAGAAGGATTGCAAAAATAGGGCTCCTGTTATTCCTGATGCTCAGTTCAGCTGGTTTATCTGCCCAGTTTTACAACGGGATGCAGATGAACTTTGGAAAGAACAGGGTACAGTATAACAACCGGTACTGGAAGTATTATCGATTCGACAGATTTGATGTCTATTCGTATGAAAACGGTACCGACCTTTCTCTTTATGTGGCCGATTTTGTAGAAAAGGAACTTGCTTTGATCGAACGTTTCTTCGATTATGATATCGAAAGGCGATTGATTTTCCTGACCTATAACAAGCTTTCAGATTTCAGACAGAGTAATATTGGCCTGGTCTCAGAGGCTGAAGAATACAATATAGGCGGTACAACCAAGATTATTCAAAATAAGGTCTTCCTCTATTTTGACGGGGATCATATGAATTTTGAAAGACAGATCAGAGCTGCCATTGCAGAGGTCCTGGTTACCGAGATGATGTTTGGGAAGGGGCTGAGAGACAATATGACCAGTAGTACCATGATAAACCTCCCGGAATGGTACCTGGAAGGGCTGATCTCTTTTGTATCCAATCCCTGGGACTACGAACTGGAGAACCGGGTAAAAGATGGGATTGTCTCGGGCAAATACAGCAAATTTGTGAATCTCCAGGATGATGATGCCCGTTATGCGGGACATTCATTCTGGAAATATGTAGCTGATCTTTACGGAGAATCCATCATCCCACAGATACTCTATATAACAAAAATCAACAAGAATGCTGAAAGCGGCTTTCAATATGTCCTGGGAAGCAAGCTGAAGGAGCTTTCAACTGACTGGTCGGCCTATTACATGGGGCTCTACAACTCTACAGAAGAAAGTGCCGGACTTCCGGATCAGGGAAAAATAATTGAGAAACCCAAGAAAAGAAGGGTTTACCAGAATATTAAGATCAGTCCGGATGGACAGATGGTGGCCTATGTAACCAACCAGAAAGGGCAGTATAAGATCTGGATTCATAATGATGCCACCGACGAGCATAAACGAATCTACAAAAGGGGTGAGAAACTGGACCAGATCCATGACTATTCTTTCCCTGAAATAGCCTGGCACCCCTCTTCACAGATCCTTGGTTTTGTGACCGAGGAGAAGGGTGAACTTAAGTTCCATATCTACAACCTGGATACGAAAGTGATCACCACCAGGAACCTGCTTAACTTCGAGAAGGTTCTGGATTTAAATTTTTCTCCCGATGGAAGGAAACTTGTATTTTCGGCAGTGACAGATGGCCAAACCGACATCTGGGTATTTGACATTGCGGCTTCGACCAATGAACGGATCACAAATGATCTGGCCGACGATTTCAATCCAAGGTTCATAAACAATATGAATAACATCACTTTTGTCTCAAACAGACGGAGCGATACCATATACATGGAAAATGACCCCGAGAACAACACCACCACTTCATTTGCAGTATTTGTATATGATTATGCCGGCAAAGGTCCGGAGCTGCAGCTTATATCCGAAGGCGAATACTTCAATCACGCCCAGCCGCTGTCCCCCGGGCGCAATGAATTCTTTTACCTGAGCGATAAGAATGGCATTATAAATCGCTACTATGCACAGTACGACAGTACCATCAGCCTGGTCGACACAACCATACACTACAGGTATTTTGCAAATAGTTTTCCGCTTTCCAACTACAAGCGAAATATCCTCTCGCATGATATCAATACCGAAACACAGGAGATTGCAGAAATTATATACGACGATGGGAGATACAATATGTACAAATATCCCATGGAATTTGAACGGAAGTTCGGGGATGAGCTGGAACCCACATTATACAGGGACAGGCATGTGGACAGGCTGACCGCGGAGGACTCCATCCATCACGTGGAGAAGAAGGTGATCTCCATGAAAGACATTGCCGATAATCAGCTGGTTCACCAGGGCGATACCATTGAATTACAGGAATTTAAAATTGATATCAACAACTACATTTTTGAGCGGGAGAAGCTTAACTATTATAACAACCAGCTTGTAGACAGACATCTGAACCTGGTACTTGACTCTACGGAGGAGAAGAGAATGATGTATATTGATTACACAACTGCATTCTATCCCAACAAGCTGGTCAACCAGATAGACTTCAGCTTCCTGAACGCTTCCTACCAGGCCTTTACAGGAGGGGCATTTTACTATAATCCTGGTCTGAATCTCCTGTTCAAGGTGGGGGCCAATGACCTTTTCGAAGATTACAGGCTGGTGGGAGGAGTTCGCTTTGCAACAGATTTTGACAGCAATGAATATCTTCTCAGTTTTGAGAACCTGAAGCAACAGCTGGATAAACAGCTGGTATTCCATCGCCAGGTTTTTAAGAATTATATCGACTATTATAACGAAGTCAAAACTTACACCCACGAGCTTCTTGCTTCGGTAAAATATCCTTTAAGCCAGACCCTGGCACTAAAAGGGACCGCTTCCTTCAGGCACGATAATTCGGTATATCTCTCCAGAGACATTGCAAGTATGAACCAGCCAAACCTGTTAAAAGTATGGGGAGGATTAAAAGGAGAGGTGATTTTTGATAATACCAGGAAGTTGGGAACCAATCTGTACAGCGGAATGCGCTGGAAAGTATTTGGAGAAGCTTACCGTCAGATCAATGAAGCTAAATCCGATCTCTTCGTGGTAGGGGGTGACTTCAGGTATTATCTTCGGATCCACCGAAGCCTGATCTGGGCCAACAGAATTGCAGGCAGTGGTTCTTTTGGCAGAAGCCCTTTGATCTATTACCTGGGGAGCGTGGATAACTGGATCAACCTCAACCAGTCGGATAACCCCACCTTTAATGAGTCTGTTGCCATCGATTATTCCCGGAACTATGCTTACCAGGCCCTTTCTACCAATCTGAGGGGATTCTCTCAGAATATCAGGAACGGGAGCAACTTTCTGGTATTCAACACGGAACTCAGGTTCCCCATTTTCCGTTACCTGGCCGGACACCCCCTGGGTTCGGGTTTCCTGAACAACTTTCAGGTTGTGGGATTTGCCGATATTGGAACCGCCTGGACCGGCCTGCATCCATTTAGTGAAGAAAATGCCTGGAATACCGAGGTCATCCGGAACGGGCCTATGACCATCACCTTAGATGCAAACAGGGATCCCATTGTTGCAGGATACGGTTTTGGTTTGAGGGCCCAGTTACTGGGTTATTTTATCCGCTTTGACTGGGCCTGGGGAGTTGAAAATATGGTGGTGCAGCCCCGGATGTTCTACCTCTCTCTTAGTCTTGATTTTTAATTTCTCCACCCGCTCTCTTATGAACCTGGAACAGCAGATAGCCAGCATCCTGACCGATCAAAAGTTGGAGGAGATCCTTAAGATACGACGCCAGCTTCACCAGTATCCTGAACTATCCTTCCAGGAATACTCAACTTCCGAAACAATCAGGGAACATCTCGATCGGTGGGGAATCGCATATACCTTTCCCCATGTGGAGACAGGTATTGTGGCACGTATCCAGGGAGACTCTCCGGGCAAACGAATTGCCCTGCGCACAGATATGGATGCCCTTCCCATTCTGGAACAATCGGGACTTGCCTTTTCATCAAGGAACAAGGGAGTGATGCATGCCTGTGGCCATGACATGCACATGGCCTCCATGCTTGGAAGCATATATGTGCTGAATCAATTGAAACATGAAATTCAGGGAGAGCTTCTCTTCCTTTTTCAACCGGGCGAAGAACTGAATCCAGGCGGAGCAAAACTGATGCTGGAGGAGGGAGTTTTTGAAGGCCGCGAACCCCATATGATTATTGCACAGCATGTGCTTCCCGAGATGAAAGCAGGAAATGTGGGATTCAGACCGGGAATCTACATGGCATCAACGGATGAGATTTATATCACAGTGAAAGGAAAAGGAGGGCATGGTGCCCTGCGAAAGCATATAAAGGATCCTGTGCTGATGGCATCCCGGATCCTTCTCACCCTGCAGGAAGAGATTATGCGGATGGCACCTGCAAAAGTTCCCACTGTCCTCTCCTTTGGCAAAGTCCTGGCCGATGGTGCAACAAATGTCGTTCCCGACAATGTGACCCTGGAAGGGACATTCCGGACCATGAATGAGGATTGGCGCCTAGAAGCTCACAGGCTTATTAAACAACTCGCTTCGGACATTGCATCCGGGATGGGCGGTTCTGTGGAGGTTGAGATCAAAAACGGGTATCCTGTCCTCCATAACCATGAGCAGCTGACCCGGGAATCAAAAATGCTGGCCACAAAGTTGCTGGGAGAAGCACATGTGGAAGATATGGATATCCGGATGACCGCCGAGGATTTTGCCTGGTTTACCCGGAGCATACCCGGAATGATGTACCGGCTGGGGGTAGGAGACCCTGATTCTGAACAGTCTCTCTCCCTGCACTCTCCCTTCTTTAAAGCCCATGAATCTTCACTGCGGACCGGGATATCCCTGATGGCCTACCTGGCCGTAGAATTACTCAAAATAGAGGCTGTTGAAAAAATAAATAGCTGACAGGGATTGCGTAATAGAAATTAGACATTAAATTTGCCCCTTAAGAATTTAAAACAATAAGATATGGCTTACGTTATTTCAGATGATTGTACTGCATGTGGTACCTGTATTGATGAGTGTCCGGTTGAAGCGATCAGCGAAGGAGATATTTATTTGATTGACCCAGAACTGTGTACTGACTGCGGCGCATGCGCCGATGTTTGTCCCGTTGAAGCAATCAGCCCTGAATAGGGTCGGGAAGTTAAAACTTGAAAGGGGAGGCTGTATCGAAAGGTACAGCCTCTTTTTTTGTGCAAAATGTCCTAACTTTGACCGGCGTGGATCTGAGAAAGAAAATATTCGTAATTATTTTTGGTACTGAAACCAGGACCGGTCGCACCTTTGATATTCTTTTGCTCTGGATGATCATCCTCAGTGTCGCCACTGTAGTACTGGAAAGTGTTCCATCTCTTAGGCAGGCATATCATGATCTCTTCATGACCACCGAATGGTTTTTCACTATCGCATTTACGCTGGAGTACATGCTCAGGATATATTCCGCTCCCCGCCCCTTAAAATACATCACCAGTTTTTACGGGATGGTCGATCTGCTGGCCATTCTTCCAAGCTATCTGGGACTATTCTTTGATCAATATACTTTCCTGCTAACCATCAGGGCACTCAGGCTCCTGCGCATGTTCAGGGTGTTTAAGCTGGCGAGGTTTGTGAAAGAGGCGGCCATACTTGGGAAGGCTTTGCAACTCAGTAAACATAAAATTATTGTTTTCTTTGGTGCAGTCCTTACCATGGTACTGATCCTGGGCTCGCTCCTCTACCTCATTGAAGGTAAAGAGAGCGGGTTTACCTCTATCCCTCAGAGTGTCTACTGGGCCATAGTGACCATCACCACTGTGGGATATGGTGATATAGCCCCAGCTACGGTATTGGGGAAAATCATAGCATCTGTGGCCATGCTCACAGGTTACTCCATCATCGCGGTCCCCACCGGGATCATTTCTGTAGAAATCGGGAAGGCTGTGAAATCAACCCGGAAATCCAGGCAAGTTATTTGCAAAAGCTGTGGACATAACAATCACGATAGTGATGCGAATTATTGCAAAATCTGCGGTACGGCTCTGAAGTGATAACGGCATGGTATTTGTCTTGAAATGAGTAATATATCATTTAATTTTTTTCCTATGAAACGACTTTTACCCGTACTCTTATGTACCATGATCATATTACCGCTACAGGCGCAGGACAAGACCTTTACCCTTGAGCCGGAATCTCCCTCAATTATTGCCAGAATCAGTTTTATTGCTCCCAAAGTTATTGCTGAGATTGCGCCTTCTGACTATTTTACACTTTCTGTGGGATTCTGGTTGAGAACCAACTTCTGGGATTATGATGAATGGGCTCCGGCCTCACCACCCTATGTCTCTCCAAGTTTTACACTGGCACCCCGTTATTACTTTAACCTGGATGACCGGCACCTGAAGGGCAAAACCACCCGCTATTATTCGGGCTGGTATATCAGTATGCCCTTTAATATAGAGTTCCCGGATTTTTCTTACTCCCTGGGTGGCACCATAGGCTTCCAGTATACCATGGGCAAGCGCTGGTACTGGAATTTCGCCGTAGGGCCAGGATTCACTTACAGCGATTCCCGGTTTTACTGGAGTGGAGCGGGTGATTTCGGATTGGGAGTTATCCTGAATAAAATGTAATCAAAGTTGCATTAAACTTTCTTTTTCTCTATATGTCTAAGCTGCATATCACTAAACTTAATCTTTATCTAAAACCTTCAATCATGAAATTAGTCAAGTTTGTACTCTTTATTTTTACCGGGATATCCATTCTCTTACTAAGTGGATGTGGTCCGAAATATACCGTTGAAGATCAAGATGGTATCTCGATCATTCGTAACAAAGGGGGGCAAACCCTTGCATATGCTCCCGCATCAGGAGTTACACTGATCGAAAAAAACGGCTTTGCTTTCAAGGACCTGAATAAGAACGGCGAACTTGATATTTATGAAGACTGGCGCCAGCCGGTCGATGCACGTGCCCAGGACCTGGTAAGCCAGATGACCATTGAGCAGATGGCTGGTCTGATGCTATACAGCGCCCACCAATCCATTCCATCAAGAGGTCGCGGTTTCGGCGGAGGGGCAACCTACAATGAAAAAGGATTCGATGAAAGTGGAGCTGAAGCATCCGACCTGAGCGATCAGCAGCTTAAATTTCTTGCCGAAGATCATCTTCGTCATGTACTGATCACCTCTGTAGCCAGTCCCGCTGTTGCTGCAAAATGGAACAACAATGCCCAGGAATTGGTAGAAGGACTTGGACTGGGTATTCCTGTAAATACCAGTTCTGATCCCCGCCACAGGACCCGTTCAAGTGCCGAATTTGATTTCGGATCGGGAGGAGATATATCCATGTGGCCCGCTTCTCTTGGAATCGCAGCCTCTTTTGATCCGGAGTTGATGAAACAGTTTGGAGAGATCGCTTCCATCGAATACAGGGCACTGGGTATTGCCACTGCCCTATCTCCACAGATTGACCTGGCTAGCGAGCCGCGTTGGAGCCGTTTTAACGGAACCATGGGAGGGGATCCCGACCTGTCTACCGATATGGCCCGTGCCTATGTGGATGGTTTTCAGACCTCTGATGGGGATAAAGAAATCCTTAATGGCTGGGGTTACCATAGTGTAAATGCCATGGTCAAGCACTGGCCTGGCGGAGGTCCCGAGGAAGGTGGACGCGATGCTCACTTTGCCTACGGCGCCTATGCAGTTTACCCGGGGAACAATCTGAAGGATCATCTTTTGCCTTTTACAGAGGGAGCTTTTAAGCTTGAGGGGGAAACCGGTATGGCCTCTGCAGTTATGCCCTACTATACCATTTCAACCGGTATCGATACCAAAAACGGAGAAAATGTGGGCAATGCTTATAACAAGTATATCATTACAGACCTCTTACGCAACAAGTATGGATATGATGGAGTCGTATGTTCCGATTGGGGGATTACAAGGGATCCGGGAAGTATTGAAAGTTTTGGAGGAATGGCCTGGGGGGTTGAAACCCTGAGTGTGGCCGAAAGGCATTATAAAGCCATTGAAGCAGGCATCGACCAGTTTGGCGGAAATAATGATATGGGGCCGGTGCTGGAGGCATATAGAATGGGGGTTGAGGAGCATGGCGAAGAAACCATGAGAAAACGTTTTGAACAATCTGCCATCCGGCTGCTTCGAAATATTCTCAGGACCGGCCTCTTTGAGAATGCCTACCTGGACCCTGCCGAAACAGATGCAGTAGTTGGCAAGCCGGAATTTATGCAGGCCGGTTATGAGGCACAGTTGCGCTCCGTGGTCATGTTGAAAAACAAGGAGCAGGTACTTCCGCTGGAGAAGCAGTTAAAAGTTTATATACCTCAGCGCTACATTCCAGCTGCCTCCAACTGGTTTGGCAGTGAAACCCCGGAGAGATGGGAAGATGCCTTTAACAGGGAGATCGTTTCCAGGTATTTCGAAGTAGTGGATACTCCGGAAGAGGCTGACTTTGCCCTGGTGGGCATCCAGAGCCCCAATGGAGGAACCGGCTATGATAATACCGACCTGGAGAAGGGAGGTAACGGCTATGTACCCATATCACTTCAGTATGGCCCCTATACAGCTAAATATGCCCGTGAGACCAGTCTTGCAGGGGGAAGTCCCTTCGAGGATTTCACCAACAGGAGCTTATAAGGATAAAAGCATCACGGCCGGCAACATGCCTGATATGAAACTGGTAAATGAAACCCGCGAAAAAATGAGTGAAAAACCCGTAGTGGTGGCAGCGAATGTATCCAAACCCATGGTTTTTGCAGAGATCGAGCCTGCAGCCAGCGCCATCCTGGTACATATGGGCGTTCAGGACCAGGCTTTGATGGATCTGATCACAGGTGCAGTGGAGCCTTCTGCCCTACTGCCTTTCCAGATGCCGGCTGATATGAAGACTGTGGAGGAGCAGTTTGAAGATGTTCCCCGGGATATGAATTGCTACACCGATTCGGATGGAAATGTGTATGATTTCGCTTTCGGACTGAACTGGAGCGGCGTGATAAACGACGAACGGGTTAGCAAATATAAGTAAGGTCCAGGCACCATTCAGAAATACTAACTTAAGCAGCAACCCCGGAATTGCTGCTTTTTTTTATGGATTGTACCTCGACAGCCTGAGCAGCTCCTGGTAGTTGCGCTGCGACATCACCTGGTGAACACTAAGCTTCGGGTTCCGCTCTGCATAGGCTTTTACAATCTGCCAACCCTGCCAGACTGCAGCCCTCCCTGGCGATTCCGGGGTATAAAATCTTGTAGAGGGAGCATCCTCCACCAGTTTGCGGATGTTCATGGGATCGGTAGAGAATAGCAATTTCTCTTCTACCAGGTGGGTCCACATTTGCTCTTCATTGTTCCCGCACCACTTCATCTGATCATCAGTGAAGCCCATAATCATCTGCTCCTCAAGTTCGGGGTACATGGCACCCACAAACCAGGAAAGCTGGCCATGGTAGATCATCCTGGATAGAACATTGTCCAGTGAATCATTATAAGGATATAGCTGGGTGGCCCACGCTAACATCACATCCACCGGCACCCTGGCAGGCTCCTTCTTCTGTACCAGGTAATTGGGGGTTCCCATCTGCAGGTAATAGTCACAATCACTCCCCAGGTACTGATCAAGGCCCACTCCAACAAACCGACCCACTGTAAGAAGTCCCTGGTTAAAACGGCTCACATAAGCCACTACCCTGGGGGGCAGAGAATCTGGATAGTGATAGAGATAATGTCGGAATCCATCGCTCAAACGGTCCTCTATGTCAGAGGTAGAAGCATAGATTTTACTGGTGTATTCATATACTTCCCTGTTTGTGGGATCATTTATAAACATGGAGAGATAGGAAGAGTACCTTCGGGAGGAGGCCTGACCAATGCTGATCACATGTACATTAAAGACATCGAAGAAATCACCATAGCGCTTATACAATGCACTTATGGAGGCATCAATGGTATCCTGATCCATTTCAAACAGATCCCGGTCGAATCGCTCCAGCTCTATGTTCGCATCAATTCGCGAAACATCCACATCCAGGGCATTGTTCCTGCATCCGGATGCCACCAAAGCAACACTGAAGAAAAAAAGCATGATCGCATGAACAGGTCGCATCATAATATTATCATTAAATTTGAGTTTTAAAGCCATAAGCAAAAGTATATAATATGAAAGATATACGAATGAAAAGAATACTCCTTATAATATTTTCTCTGGGTGCCATAGTCACCGCCAGTGCCCAGACCACAGGTGTGAGGTTCAGTGTACACGTGGACCCGCAGTCCGCCTGGTTTAATTCCGACGAGAACGATGTAGACCCTGATGGCTCGATCATGCATATAAATGCCGGTCTGAATATGGACTATTTCTTTGCCGAGAATTATGCATTCGTTCTGGGTTTTGGGATTAATAATATTGGGGGAAAGCTGCTCTATGCCGATTCGACCATATTTCTTTCCAAAGGAGATAGCCTGCTCCTTGAGCCCGGCCAGTCTGCAAAGCTGAACTTGCAGTATATCGATATTCCAATCGGGCTTAAACTGAAAACTGAAGAGATGGGATATGCCACCTATTTTCTGCAGCTGGGATTCAATCCCATGTTCAGGCTAAATGCCAAGGCCACCTCTGATGATGCCTCCTTTGACAAGGAAGATATTAGCGAGAGTACCATCCTTTTTAATCTTGGCTACCATGTGGGAGCGGGTGTTGAATATAAACTGGGAGGCAGTACTGCACTTATCGGAGGTGTGCGCTGGACAGGCGGGCTTACAGATGTTACCGATAACGACAGAGCCAATGTGAAAACGAATGCTATATCAATTAACCTTGGAATACTCTTCTGATTAGCTATGAAGATTGCACTTGCACAGCTGAATTATTTCATCGGTGATTTTGAGGGGAACCTTGTTAAAATCGCAGCTGCAGTATCTGAAGCCACCGCCCAGGGTGCCGACCTGGTGGTTTTTTCTGAGCTCTCCATCTGTGGTTATCCGCCCCTGGATCTGCTTGAGAGGAAAGAGTTCATCCATACCTGCATGAACAGTATTGAAAAACTGGCCACCCTGGTGGACCCTGCCACCGGGGTTCTGGTGGGAGGTCCCGAATTCAATCCCAATAAAGACGGGAAATTGCTTTACAACTCGGCTTTTTTCCTGTTTGAAGGCAAGGTTCAACAGGTATTCCGTAAAGCGCTGCTCCCAACCTATGATATTTTTGATGAGTACCGCTACTTCGAGCCCAACCGGGAATTCAATATCCTTGAATTTAAAGACAAAAAGCTGGCCGTAACCATTTGTGAGGACCTCTGGGATGAACAACCTTTCGAAAACGAGTTTTCACGCAGCCGGCTATATACTACCAACCCACTTGAGGAGCTTTATAAACAGGGACCGCAAGTAATCATCAACATAGCAGCATCCCCTTTCGCGCATCGGAAAATGGAGATCAAGCAGTCGATTTTCACCGGGAAAGCCGCCAGGTACAAGCTCCCCCTGCTCTATTGCAACCAGGTTGGTGCGCAAACGGAACTTATATTCGAAGGCGGCTCCATGGCCGTTCACCCTTCGGGGAAGGTTGCTGCCAAGCTTCCTTTCTTCCGGGAAGATATTCTTATCACTGATCTGGACGATCTGACTGGTCCTGAGCCTCCTGTTTCCTTAGGCATAATCCCCGACCGGATCGCAAGCATGGCCGATGCATTGATCTGTGGCATCAGGGATTATTTCGGGAAAATGGGTTTTCGAACTGCAACACTGGGACTTTCAGGGGGAATCGACTCGGCAGTAACACTGGCCCTGGCAGCTGAAGCACTGGGCCCTGCCAACATTCATGTTCTCCTGCTCCCCTCACAGTACTCTTCAGATCACAGTGTGAATGACTCAGTCCAGATGGCCGGTAAACTGGGAGTCAACTATAACATCCTCCCTATCGAAAGCCTTTTTAATCAATTCCGGGAGACCCTGAATCCGCTTTTTAAAAACCTTCCGGAAGATATTGCTGAAGAGAATATTCAGGCCCGGATCAGGGGTACACTCCTGATGGCCCTCTCCAATAAATTTGGGAATATCCTGCTGAATACCAGCAATAAAAGTGAGACAGCAGTAGGATACGGAACCCTGTATGGAGATATGAGCGGCGGACTCTCCGTGCTGGGCGATGTGTATAAAACCGATGTATACCGGATTGCCCAATACCTGAACAGGGAAAAGGAAGTAATTCCTTCCCATATCATCACTAAACCACCCTCGGCCGAATTGAAGCCAGATCAGATTGACAGCGATTCACTTCCACCCTATGAAGAACTGGACCAAATCCTGGAGGCCTATATTGAAAAACAGCTTCCTCCTGAAAAAGCAGCTGAGATGGGATACGATCCCAAATTGGTCATCAGGATAATTAAGATGGTAAACCAGAATGAATACAAACGATACCAGACACCTCCCATTCTGCGAATCTCTTCCAAGGCCTTCGGTATTGGAAGACGTCTTCCACTGGTAGCCAGATATTAACCGGAAATCGATAATTTTTTCTAATTTTGTCTGTTATTCAACATAATTAAGATCAAAACCAGAAGATTACGATGCAGGAAAGGAACTTTAATGCAGATGATTGCATAGACAATCCGAAATCTGTATTTACGGTACTTACTCCCAAAGAAAAAGAATTCCTAAAGCAAAATTATACATGCGCCTTCTATAAGAAGGGTGAAATTATTTTCAAGGAGGGTGATAAACCCATGGGATTGATGATCCTGGCCGAAGGCAAGGTAAAGATTTTCAAAGAAGGAGTTGGAGGCAGAGAACAGATCGTCAGAATGGCCAAACCGGTTGGCTTCATTGGATACCGGGCACTGTTTGCCGAAGAAAACCATACAGCCACTGCTGTAGCCATTGAAGATTGTGTATCGTGCATCGTCGATAAAGAAAGTGTGTTCAGGGTGATGCGAAGCAATGCCGAGTTGAGCATGAGTGTGATTCAGTCATTTGCTTCTGAACTGGGTTTTTCACATGATCGTACGGTAACACTAACGCAAAAGCATATCAGGGGAAGGCTGGCCGAATCATTGATCTTTCTCAAAGACACCTACGGGTATGAGGATGACAGTAAGACCATTAAAATTTACCTCTCCAGGGAGGATGTTGCCAACCTCTCCAATATGACCACATCCAATGCCATCAGGACACTTTCAACCTTTGCACAGGAAGGAGTTATCTCCATCGACGGACGGAAGATCAGGATCCTGGACCTGCCCAAGCTGGAACGTATCAGTGAGCTTGGTTAGAAGATGAAGTATTTAGCTTACATCTTCATCTACAGCTTTGTTTGGCTGCTCCATCTTTTGCCTGAACGAATTTTCTATGCACTTTCGGATATTCTCTACCTGCTCATGTACCATGTGGCAGGCTACAGGAAGAAGGTTGTGTATAGCAATCTTGAAAAGGCCTTCCCGGAAACTGAGAAGGCCGGGATAAAGCGAATCGCAAAGAAGTTTTATCACCATCTCTGTGATCTCCTCCTGGAACAGGCCATATTCCATTTTTATTCTGAATCGAAGGCCCTCAAGAGAATGAAGTATAAGAATCCTGAACTACTGAATGAATTATATGGCAAAGGCAAGCAGGTGATGGCTGTGCTTGGCCATTACGGGAATTGGGAATACATGGCCTCCCTTGGTCTGGCCATCGATTACCCGGTTGTTGCCATCTACAAACCCCTTCGAAACAAATATTTCGACGGGATGGTAATGAAGAACAGGAACGCCTTTGGCGTAATCCCGGTACCCATGGAAAAGATTGCCAGGAAGCTAATGGAATATCATAGGAATAATACTCCTGTACTGACACTCAACCTGGGCGATCAGCGCCCCCTGTATCATCAGATTCAATACTGGACCAAATTCATGGGCCGCGATACTCCCATGTTTCTGGGAACAGAAAAACTGGCCAGGAAACTGGATGCTTCCGTGGTGTTTCTAAAAATCAGAAAGCTGAAAAGAGGCCGGTATGAAATGGAGGCAGAACTGATCTGTGAAAGCCCCGAAGGTTTGAAGCCCTTCGAGATCACCAACCGCCATGTCCAGATCCTGGAGGACCTGATCAGGGAAGAGCCCGCCTACTGGCTATGGTCCCATAAGCGGTGGAAACACTCCTACGAAAAATATAAACTTGAACACGGGGAATAAAAAATCAGATGCTCTCTTTTAAGGCCTCTTTTTCTTCCATGTAAATATCACGGAGTTTTGCATAATTCAGGAAAACCTCGTGCGCGGAATTAACACTGATTATATAGCCATAATATCCATCCATAAAACCCATCAGAATGATATAATCCTTTATAAAGCTCCATAAAGGGTGCATAGTCAGACTGAAAATACTGGCTTTTTTTCCCCGTTCATAATAGGAACGGGCCATGATGGAGGAGAATGAATTTATCTGCTGCACGTGCTCTTCCATCGTATAGTAAGAATAGTGAAGCAGGTCCCCTTTCAGCACCTTACTCTTGGTTCCACGGTTCAATACGTACTTGTCGTGGGGATTGATACCACCCCAGTATCCTTTTCTTGAGTCCCACAACCTTAGTTTTCGTGATGGATACCAGCTGGTATGACGGATCCATTTCCCACAATAAGAGGTAAGCCTGCTAAAAAAATAGCCATCATGAGTCCAGTTATCCTTCACCTCAAGAATGGAATCCTTCAATTTTTCTGACAGGGCCTCGTCGGCATCAAGGGACAGAATATAGGGCGAAGTGGCCTGCAAAACGGCCCAGTTCTTTTGTTGTATATGACCGCTAAACTTATGTTTTATGAATATGGTATTGTATGAACGGCATATCTCTTCGGTCCGGTCCGTTGAATAGCAATCCACTACCACAATCTCATCGGCCACCTCTGAAAGTGAATCCAGGCAACGCGCGATATTGTGCTCCTCGTTGCAGGTGATAATGACTGCTGAGATTTGTACTTTCATCTTATTCCTGCAAATATACTCTTTTCACCCGTTCCGGGACCGAGGTAAGTATCTCATAAGGAATGGTCCCGGCCTGCCTGGCCAGTTCTGAAACAGGCTGTTGCTTTCCAAAAAGTTCCACCACATCTCCTTCGGATACATCCAGTCCGGTCACATCAATCATTGTCATATCCATACAGATCTCGCCAATGGTCGGGGCTGGCTGATTGTTCACATATACCTTACCGGCACCATTTCCAAGGCTTCTGTGAAAGCCATCCGCATATCCCACAGGAATGGTAGCTATGGAGCTCGGCTGATTCGTTACGCCGCTTCGCAAGTAACCCACCGAATCACCAGCATCAACATTTCTGACTTGTGATACTGTAGTAAGAAATGAGCTTACCACTTTCAACGATGAGTCTTTCCCGATACCATGCAATCCGATGCCCAGCCTGACCATATCAAACTGCTCATCCGGGAAGCGCTCTATACCTGATGAATTCAGAATGTGCCTCCGGAAGCTTATATTAAGAGCTCCCGATAAGTGTGAACTCATTCGCTCAAACTTCTTGATCTGTTCCCGGGTAAAACGGTCATGCCCGGGATCGCCGGCAGCTGCCAGGTGACTAAATACCGATGCTACCCTGATGCCGGGTTCACTGAGCCAGGGAACAAGTTTATCCAGGTCTGATTCCCCGAAACCAAGGCGGTGCATTCCTGTGTCCAGTTTCACATGCAGAGGAAATTCATCGATCGCCCGTTGACGCAATATCCTATGAATTGCCTCCAGGCCTCTCATGTTGTATATCTCCGGCTCCAGCATGTAATCCAACATGGGACCAAAAGCAGAGGGATCGGGGTTCAATACCATGATGGGTAGATGGATTCCGGCCTTGCGCAACTCAATACCCTCATCAATAAAAGCAACTGCCAGGTAATCCACCTGGTGATATTGCAGCAATTTTGCAATTTCGATATTTCCGCTTCCATAGGACAATGCCTTCACCATCACCATGGTAAACACCCCTTCATTCAGCAGGGATCTGTAATGATTCAGATTGTGAACCATGGCATTCAGATCAGTTTCCAGCCTTGTCTGGTGGGTCTTGAGTTGCAGCTCCTGAGCAACTCGTTCAAAACCGAATTTTCTGGAGCCCTTGATCAATATTATTTTCTCATGAAACAGGGTCCTGTCCATTCGTTTCAGGAATTCTTCAGTATTCGGGTAAAAAAGGGATGTATCCGGAAACAATCCCCTGTTATCCGATAGTGCCGGACCAATTCCAATGAACAGATCAATCTCCTTGCGTTTGAGCAGAGAGGCAATTTCAGAATAGAGATCACTTTCCTCCATGCCACTTTGAAGCAAATCTGACAGGATAAGTACTCTTCCATTGAGGGTATCCTGTTGTCCCATCAAATCAAGAGCTGCAAGCACTCCTCCCGTGTCGGAATTGTATGTGTCATTGATAAGGGTACTACCCATTATCCCCTTCAGAATCTCCAGGCGCATGGACACAGGCTCCAGCATTTCAATATGCGTCTTCACCAGTTCCGCGGAAATTCCCTTCTCAATACAATAGGTAAATACATGCAGAGCATTCTCCACGGAAGCATCATCTGAAAAAGGTAAGTTAAAACCGATCTTCTTTCCATGAATGCTGACTTCAAAGGATGTCTTCGATGATGATCGTCCCTTCAGCCTGTATTGATATCTTGCCTCCCCTTCCAGGCTCCAGTCAATAATTTCAGCTTGAAGATTTTCCAGGTATGATCGAAGTGTTTTGGGGCCAAGCTTGATATCAGCTCTGCATATCACCTTGTGACACCCCTTAAACAATATCAGCTTCTCCCTTAGCTTCACTTCCATGTTCTCAAAATGCTCCTGGTGAGCGGTTCCTAAATGGGTGAAGATCCCGGTATCCGGCTGAATCACTTGCTGTAATATTTGCATTTCACCCGGGCGGGAGATCCCTGCTTCAATAACTGCCAGCTGATGCTCAGCATCAATGCCCCAAATTGAAAGGGGAACTCCTACCTGACTGTTATAACTCTTAGGACTTCTGTGAATCCTGATGCTATGACCCAGGCACTGGTGAATCCACTCTTTCACAATAGTTTTTCCATTGCTGCCCGTAATGGCCAATACCTCACCATTGAAATGCTGTCGCCTGGCTGCAGCAATCTCCTGCAGGCCCCACAGGGTATCAGCAACGAGACAAAAACCGGCCTCGGGGAACTTTGCATACTCGGGGAGACTGGAAACCAGGAAGGCCCGAACTCCCCGCTTGTAAAGCTCAGGGATGTATTTGTGTCCATCGTGCTGATCACCTGCCAGTGCGATAAAAAGAGTCTCCCCTGATGAAACCAGTGTCCGGCTGTCTATGGATAGACGGGAAAAAGACTGATCACGCCTTCCATGGATCTTCCCCTTGAGGAGGGTAGCCAGTTTTTCCATTGTCCAATCAGCAATCATGAATGCCTAAGTTCGCGATTTATTCTTTGCATAGCAGATCCTGCAAAGGGGTTCATAGATATCAGTTTCTCCAAGAACAATCAGTTTATCATCTTCCGATAAGCGATGTGTATAGTTGGCCAGGTGGCCACATCTGACACAAATGGCATGTACCTTGGTCACATATTCGGCAATGGACAATAAACCCGGCATGGGACCGAATGGAATACCTTTGTAATCCATATCCAATCCAGCCACAATTACCCTGATTCCGCTATCCGCCAGCTGGTTGCAGACATCAACAAGCCCATCGTCAAAAAACTGCGCCTCATCGATACCCACTACTTCCACACCACTGGCCAGGAGACGTATATTGGCAGATGAATCTACAGGGGTACTGTGTATGACATTTTCGTCGTGTGAGACCACTTCCTCCACAGAATATCTGACTTCAATACGGGGTTTAAATATCTCCACTTTCTGCTTTGCTATCCTGGCTCTTTTGAGCCGCCGGATCAATTCTTCAGTTTTTCCTGAAAACATCGATCCGGTGATGACCTCTACCCATCCCTGTCCGCTGGAACTGCCTGTAGTATTTTCAAGAAACATGATACAAGATTATAAGAAGATTATCGTTAGTTTTGTAATAGTCCTGTACAAAAATCACAACTCATCATGGAGATAAAATACACCATTGAAATCCTGACTAAAGATATACAAGATATCGAAAAACTGGTGGAGAACATTGGGAATTCTAAGGAAGCTCCGGCCATTGAACTTGACCTTGCTTTATCAAAACTCAGGAACGTATATGAGATCCTTACAATGATCAAAGCGGACCGTCTCCATGAATTGGTCAGTGATCAAGCCCTGGGGGCTATACCTTCTGCAGAGCCAGAGGCAGAGGCAGAGCCAGAAGTAAATTTTGCACCAGAGCCAGAATCAGAGTTTGCACTAAAGACAGAACCAGAACCTATCCAAGAGCCGGAACCGGAACCAGAGCCAGAGCCAGAACCAGAGCCAGAACCAGAGCCGGAGCCGGAGCCGGAGCCGGAGCCAGAACCTATCCAGGAGCCGGAATTAGGAACTGATCCTCCTGATCCCAGCATCCTGGCCGAGAAATTTTCTACCGAATCCAGTATCAACGAAAACCTGGCTGAGAAACTTGGCTCTGCTTCAGATTCCAGAATGGTTGGACAGGCCATTGACAATATCAGCCGCAACATAGGTATCAATGACCGCTTCCTGATTATAAGGGAACTTTTCGATGGGGATTCGGATCGATTTACCAGCATGATCAATGAACTTGACCACGCTGAGAGCTACCAGGTAGCAAGCGGCATTCTGAAACAGCAACTTGCAGGATTCATGGATCATGAAGGAGTGGAGATCCTGGCAAACCTGCTTAAAAGAAAGTATATCCGTTAAGCCCATGTCTAAACTCTACCTGGTACCAACACCCATTGGAAACCTTGGAGATATAACCCTTAGGGCCCTTGAGGTATTGAAAGATGTGGACCTGATACTGGCGGAGGATACGCGTAAATCTTCCTTCCTTTTAAAGCATTTTCAAATCAGCAAAGCCCTTCATTCTCATCATAAATTTAATGAACACCGAAGCATTGAGTCCCTTGTTCAGCGTCTCAAGGGCGGGACATCAATCGCCCTGATCACCGACGCAGGAACACCTGGCATTTCAGATCCCGGATTTCTATTGGTCAGGGCCTGTATTGAAGAGGAGATTAGCGTTGAATCACTCCCCGGGCCAACTGCCTTTGTACCGGCATTGGTGAACTCAGGGCTCCCCTGTGAAAAATTTGTTTTTGAAGGATTCCTTCCTCAAAAAAAAGGTCGGCAAAAGCGGCTCACCGAACTTGCCGGTGAAAAGCGTACCATGGTATTCTATGAATCACCCTACAGACTGGTAAAAACCCTGAACCAGATGGCCGAACATTTTGGTCCGGACAGAAAAGGATCGGTCTCCAGGGAATTGACGAAAATTCACGAGGAGACCGAAAGGGGTACCTTGTTGGAACTTGCCGAATATTTCGGCAAAGGAACCGTGAAAGGTGAGATCGTTATTGTGATTGAAGGATCCGGAGTTTAGTAAGATCGAATTTTTCCCGAGCCTGTGATTCTTATGGTAAGCTGCGGATTACCCTGGTAAATGATATCGCCCGATCCTGTTACGGTGGCATCCAGAAATTCGGTGGCCCAAAGATAAATGTCCCCGGAACCAGTATTGGTAGCATCCACATCCTGAGCCATCAGATCCAGGGCATCGATCCTTCCTGAAGAATTAAGTGAGTATTCAGCCTCCACCAAATCTCCGCTTAATTCTATTCGCCCGGAGCCACTCATATCAACATCTATTACTATGCCATCGGGGACTATTGCACTGATACGCCCCGAAGAACTGTGCCGGATGTTTACATCGCTTGTTCCCATTATTGTGCCACACTGGATGTCTCCTGAACCGGATTGAATGGCATCAACATCATTTGCGTAATTAAGATCTACAATAATAGAACCCGATCCGTCATTGCTCAAAAGCAGAGCTTCGGTCCAAACCGAATCGATCTCCATTCTGCCCGAACCGGAGTTGGAAATCTCCACCTCTGAACTTACAAGCAAATCGGCATATACTCTGCCTGATCCTTCCAGGGAGAGAAGCCCGGTTTCAGGCATGGAAACGTAAACCTCTACAGGTGCACTGGACCTGTAACAGGTATTATTATCGGTCTGGATAATCAGTGTGCTTCCCGAAACATAGGTCTCTATTATGGGTAAGAGGTTCTCCTGTGCCACCACCTCTACGTTAAAACTTTCGGCATGGCTAACATAGACATTGAAGGAAGCTGTATTGGTGACGCCGGTAAATCCTTCCACCTCACGCAATTCGCTAATCACCGGACCTGAGCCATTCACACAGGGCCCGTAGTAACATCCTGTGAGTGTGGCTATGGCAAGCACAACCCCCATGAAGTATATCTTTCTCATCATATCATCATTAAAAAATTAAACCTTACTCTGTCTTTTCAATTAAAAAGACAAATGAAAGAAAGAAAAGATGCATCACCCCCATCCCATAAACAACATGCTGATATACGCAATCGAACATATATGTCGCACTTTCGGTCAGAATTATGGAATTTTAACATTTGAAACATTATATGTATATAACTCATATTCTGACGTTTACGGCATTTGGCACATAATATGAAATATAAGTGTCAGACCAGTTAACATTAACATGCAAAAGCCATGAAAACAATAAAAATATTTTTAAGCATTGTGGGGTTTGCGCTAAGCGCTTTCTGCTTCGGACAGCCGAATTCAGAGAGTCGCAGTGACCTGCTTTTCTATGCCTCATATTACAACTCAGCAAGCAATCGCATGGAGCATTATGTAAATCCTGTATCCGGCCAGAATCAATTACGGTGATCATTTTGAGGCCCCGGTATCAAGTAAAACATTTTATGTTTCCGTCGAATATGATTTGCCTGTTGAAGAATGGATGACCAAACCATTTGAAAGCAGTTTTTACGAAGAGGACATTACAAGTCGAATCCTGGATGTTATCTCCCTTTGAAAATAGCTTCTATGAAGAGGAATTGACAGTGGAATCCTGGATGACCGAACCATTTCAATCGCTTGAAGAGATGGAAGGAGAGATTGAAATTGAGGAATGGATGACCAGGCCCTTTTAGGCAGCCTCTTCTGTTTTAGAAGGGAGCCGGTCCGTCAAAACCGTTATTCATTCCAATATCTTTGTTGGCAATACCACCAGCTTCTTCCTGGTTCATTTTGGAGGAGACAGTGAAACCGTTATCTTCATCTACCATGGCCAGGGTGTCGTCCATATCCACAAACTTGGCAAATTCACGTACGAATTTCAGCTGAACGTCACCTGTGGGTCCGTTACGGTGTTTGGCCACTATGATCTCGGCAACCCCTTTCAGCGAGTTGCCCTCTTCATCCACATCCATTCCATAGTATTCAGGACGGTGGATAAAAAGAACCAGGTCGGCATCCTGTTCGATGGCACCTGATTCCCGAAGGTCAGAAAGCTGCGGGCGTTTGTTCCCGGAACGCATCTCCACACTTCTGTTTAGCTGAGAGAGTGCAATAATAGGAATATCCAGCTCCTTTGCGATACTTTTCAGAGACCGGGAGATATTACTTACCTCCTGCTCACGGCTTCCCGAATCCTTGGACCCGGTCATCAGCTGAAGATAGTCAATGACAATGGCCTGTATATCATACTTTTGCTTCAACCTCCTGCTCTTGGCTCGGAATTCAAATATGGAAATGGCCGGAGTGTCGTCCACATAGATGGGCGCCTTTTCCAGATCCTTAATTTTGTACTCAAGCTGCTCCCACTCATAATTCTCCAGTCGCCCCGTTCTGATCTTATCAGAGGGCAGCTGAGTCTCACCGATGATCAGGCGGTTAACCAGCTGGATGGAGGACATCTCCAGGGAAAAAAAGGCCACCGGGCGGCTATGGTCCACCGCCATATTCCTGGCCATGGAGAGAACAAATGCCGTTTTACCCATGGAAGGGCGGGCTGCCAGGATCACCAGGTCCGATTTCTGCCAACCGGAAGTCAGCCGGTCCAGGCGGGTAAATCCCGATGGCACCCCACTCAGGGCATCGTCTCTTTTTCCGGCCTCATCAATCTGCTCCAGGGCCGTCTTGATTAGTTTATCCAGCTTAATGGTCTCTTTCTTAATATGACCCTCAGCAATATTCAGCAGCTCCCTTTCAGAAAAATCCAGCAGGTCATCCACATCCGTACCTTCATCAAAAGCACGCTCCTGAATATCGGAGGAGACCCGGATCAGCTCCCGCTGTATATATTTCTGGGCTACTATCCTGGCATGGTATTCGAGGTGCGCCGCAGACCCAACCCGGGAGGTAAGTTGGGATATATAAACTGCACCCCCGACAGCTTCAAGCTTTTCAGCCTTTCGAAGTGCCTCTGTGACTGTCAGCAGGTCGATGGGCTTTTCCTCCATGGAAAGTGATTGAGCTATCTCAAAGATGGTCTGGTGCGACTCTTTATAAAAACTACCCGCTTCCAGTATATCCAGTACCGAAAGGATGGCATCCTTTTCAAGCATTATGGCTCCAAGAACAGCTTCCTCCAGGTCCAGGGCCTGGGGAGGAATTTTGCCATAGTCCATGGCAATAGCTGGATTCTTTCTCGGGGTGCTGTATTGTTGTTTGGCCATAAAATTCTGATTTGGGCTGTAAAGGTAAGAATCCGCCTTCAGCGGTGCTTTGACCCTCTTGTATACTTTTGCACACAGCCTCCAAAGTTTTAATTAACAAATGTTGAAAAATGCAATATCTTTATGAAAGATGATACATTTTTCTCCTGCCAAGATCAATCTGGGATTAGAGATCCTTGAACGACGGGACGATGGGTTTCACATGCTCCGGTCGGTAATGTATCCCATTGGTCTATGTGATATTATCGAAATCCATCAGCCAGCAGGAGACCAGGTTCCGGTCAGCTTCTCCCAATCCGGAATCCGTTTTGAAGGCGATCAGGAAAAGAATCTCTGTATACAGGCGTGGAAATTAATGGCTTCGGAGTGCACACTCCCAGCTATAGCCATCCACCTGCACAAACAGATTCCGGTTGGGGCGGGACTGGGAGGAGGATCCTCCAATGCCTCCACCATCTTAAAGGGATTGAATCTTTTGGCAGGCTTCCCTGTACCTCATGAAAGACTGGCAGATCTGGCCGCCCGGCTGGGAAGTGACTGCCCTTTCTTTCTGTATGATGTTCCAATGCTGATGGAAGGCAGAGGTGAGCTTCTGAGCCATGTTAAGCTAAACCTCGGGCCTGCCTACCTGGTTTTACTGTTTCCGGAAATTCATATCTCAACTGCTGCAGCCTATGCCGCAGTCACACCTGCCATTCCGGACTCACACCTGCGACAGGTAATAGAGGGGCCGGTGAATCAATGGAAGAAACAGCTTGTGAATGACTTCGAAAAAAACGCATTTATCAGACACCCCCTGCTGAAAGACCTGAAGCTTGGACTTTACAATGCCGGGGCGAAGTTCGCATCCATGAGCGGCAGTGGATCATCTCTTTACGGGATCTTTGATACTCCTCCTGCACTTCCTGAGGAAATCCGGAAGTATGTGATCTGGGAAGGACAGGCCTAGTGCATTTCTATTAGCAGATAAGACTTGGGGACCATTTCCCCTTCGCTCACATGGATCTTCTTGACCATACCATCGATTGGAGAGAGTACCTCGTTTCTCATTTTCATGGCTTCCAGAATCAAAAGCGGAGTACCGGCACTTACCTCATCCCCCTCTCTGGCCATAATCTTCTGAATGTTACCCGGGATAATGGACTCGATTCTCTTCACATCGGATTTCTGCCACAGCTCCCTGTTCTTAAACTTGTTGGTAAGCCTGGTTTTATAAGTAACACTCCCGATCTCCAGCGATTCCATCCTGGGAACACTGGCGGGTTTCTTTTCCGAAGATTTTTCCTTCTTACTCATGAGTTGCTTTTAAAATGGGGGTATTCCATGTTTCTTCATAGGCATTCCCACGCTCTTCTCACCGGAAACCTCAAGAGCATGAAGCAATGACTTCCTGGTCTCTTTGGGCTCGATGACCGAATCGATATATCCCTTTGCCGCAGCTACATATGGGTTGGCAAACTTTTCCTTGTATTCCTGGACCTTCTGGGCCCTCATTTCATCCGGATTCTCTGCAGTGGCTATTTCTTTCCTGAATATAATATTAGCCGCTCCTTCTGGTCCCATAACAGCCACCTCGGCATCGGGCCAGGCAAGTACAAAATCAGCCCTGAGATGCCTTGAATTCATGGCAATATACCCGCCCCCATAAGCTTTACGAAGAATCACAGTAATTTTTGGCACTGTTGCTTCACTGTAGGCATACAGGACCTTTGCTCCGTGCCTGATGACTCCGGCATGCTCCTGGTCCACTCCCGGCAGATAACCCGGCAGGTCAACCAGAGTCACAATGGGAATATTAAATGCATCGCAGTAGCGAATAAACCTCCCTGCCTTACAAGATGAATCCACATCCAGCACCCCTGCCAGCACAAGCGGTTGATTGGCCACGAAGCCAATGGTTCGTCCGTTCATGGTTCCGAAACCAATCACCATATTGGCAGCCCAGCTCTCCTGGATCTCAAAGAAATCTGAGCCATCGGTTATGGCCCGGATTACATTCCGGACATCATAGGGTTGCCGCTTATCATTTGGAACAATTTCTGAGATATTGAATTCCTCAAGCGGTTCCCTTACCTCTTTCCTGGCCGGAACATCTGTATTGGACCAGGGCAGATAAGAAAGCAGTGATTTTATCTGATCAAAACATTCATCCTCCGATTCCGCAAAGAAGTGTGCATTTCCTGTAATTTCACTATGAACACGGGCGCCCCCCAGCTCCTCCATGGAAATATCCTCACCCAGAACCGTTTTTATAACTTCCGGGCCCGTGATAAACATTTTTGAAATACTGTCAACCACAAAAACAAAGTCGGTCAGAGCAGGAGAATAGACCGCTCCTCCGGCACATGGCCCAAGAATAACTGAAATCTGCGGAATCACACCTGAGGCCAGGGTGTTCCTGAAAAAGATTTCTCCGTATCCTGCCAGGGAGTTGACCCCTTCCTGGATTCTGGCTCCACCTGAATCATTAATGCCAATGAGGGGCATTCGCATCTTCAGTGAGTGGTCCATGATCTTGGTAATTTTCCGGGCATGCATAAACCCAAGTGATCCCCCTGCAACAGTAAAGTCCTGTGCATAAATACATACCGGTCTGCCCCCGACGGTTCCGGTTCCCGTGATAACACCATCCCCGTGAAGCTTCTTCCGGTCCATCCCGAAATCTCTCGCTTCATGCTCGACAAACATATCATACTCATTGAAGGACCCTTCGTCAAGAAGTTTAATAATGCGTTCCCGGGCCGTCAGCTTCCCCATGGCAACTTGCTTCTGAATGGCCTGCTCGCCACCCCCCTGCTGCACCTCTTTACGGCGCTTTTTAAGTTCTTGAACTTTTTTGTTTGAGGACATTGTTCTTGGGTTTAATTAGTGCTACAATCTTACAAAAAAAATTGAGTCAGTAAATCTGTTGCATAATACATTCCTGACTACTTCAGACGCCCTCTATCTGGGTGCCATTCGCATTAAAAATATGGATACAATCAGGAAAAATACATTGGGTAACCAGACTGCCGCCATCACCGGCAACAAACCTCCTATGGCAAACTGTTTGGAAAACTGGATAAACAGTATGTAGGTAAAGCTGATCACAACACCGATGGCAATTTGGAGTCCGATGCCTCCCCGCATCTTCTTGGACGATACTGCCACCCCGATAAGTGTGAGAATAAAGGTTGAAAATGGAAAAGCAATCCGGTTGTGTCGCTCTATAAGGTAAGAGGTTACATTGGTCTCTCCCTGCATCCGTTGTTTTTGAATAAATTCATCCAGCTCCTTCAGACTCATGGTCTCCACAATGGTCAGCCTCATTTTAAAATCGTCCGGATGCATGGCAAGAGTGGTGTCAATTTGTTTCCCCTCCACGATGGTCTCATGAAGGCCGTCTATGGTACGGATATAGTACCTCCGGGCCCTCCACTTGTTCACAGTTGTGTCCCATCTGATCTGGTCGGCTACCATCTTGGAAACAAGTTCCCCATCTTCAAACTTCTCAATGGTAAATTGGTATCCCACCTTGGAAACATTGCTGTAGCTATGCAGGTATACATATACACCTGGCTCTATCTGCCTGTGAAA
The DNA here is from genome assembly GCA_963753765.1 of uncultured Bacteroidales bacterium. Lineage (GTDB taxonomy): Bacteria > Bacteroidota > Bacteroidia > Bacteroidales. Next base: position 122,068 of record CAVWDQ010000014.1, on the reverse strand, counting down.
GTCCTTTGTTTTAAAGCGGATGGGACGTTTATTTACATACTGTTCCTCAAAATCCAGCTTCACCTTATTGGCACCTGGTATTACCTGGTCGCTCAGATAGAAGGAGACTCCGGCAATAAGGGTGGCCGAGATAAAATAAGGAAGTAAGAACCTGCGGAAGCTCATGCCACTATTCAGAATGGCGATGATCTCTGTATTATATGCCATCCTGCTTGTGAAGTAAATCACTGCGAGAAATGCAAACAGTGAACTGAAAAGAACACCGAAGTAGGGAATGAAATTCAGGTAGTAATCAAAGAGGATCACATTTAACTTGGCCCCGCTTTCCAGAAAATCATCAATCTTTTCACTCAGGTCGAAGATCACCACAATAGAAAGGATCAAAGCAATAGACAAGAGAAAAGTGCTCAGAAATTTTCGGATTACGTAGATGTCCAGGATTTTCAGGCCAAAAAACCTTATAATCTTGTACTTAAAGCTGGTATCATTTTTTCCTTCCATGCAGTGAATGTGCCACTTTTAATTTCTTCGAATGCTCTTCTGACCAGCCAGAGATAGAATGCCAGATTATGCAGACTTGCAATCTGCATACCAAGCATCTCACCTGATATAATTAAATGACGTAGATAAGCTCTGGAATATTGCATATCTACCTTACTGTTGCCAGCAGTATCGATAGGAGAATAATCGTCCATCCATTTCCTGTTCTTGATATTGATGATTCCCTCAGCTGTAAACAGCATGCCGTTCCTTCCATTACGTGTAGGCATCACACAATCGAACATGTCAACTCCAAGGGAAATGGCCTCCAGAATATTGACCGGAGTTCCAACACCCATAAGGTATCTGGGTTTATCGTCGGGCAGAATCTCATTAACCACTTCTATCATGGCATACATCTCGTCGGCAGGTTCACCAACAGATAATCCCCCGATGGCGTTTCCTTCTGCTCCTTTCCCGGCAATATATTCTGCAGACTCCTTTCTGAGCTCTTTAAATACGCTTCCCTGAACAATAGGGAAAAAAGCCTGCCTGTGGTCATAATGAGCTTCTGTTGAGTGAAACTGATTCAGTCCCCGGTCAAGCCACTGGTGTGTCAGCTTCAATGAATCTCTGGCATAGGTATACTCACAGGGCCAGGGGGTACACTCATCAAAGGCCATCATGATATCAGCGCCAATGATCCGCTGCGTATCTACAATATTTTCAGGAGTGAAAATATGCTTTGATCCATCTATATGTGAACTGAACCAGGCTCCTTCGGGTTTCAGCTTTCTATTGGCGGCCAGGGAGAAAACCTGGTAGCCGCCACTATCGGTCAGTATGGACTGATCCCAGTTCATAAAACTATGAAGTCCGCCTGCCCCTTTTATTACTTCCAGTCCGGGACGCAGGTAGAGATGGTAGGTATTGCCAAGTATGACAGGAGCCTTAATATCCTGCTTCAATTCTTGCTGATGCACACCTTTTACACTTCCTGCGGTACCTACAGGCATAAATACAGGAGTCTGGATTTCGGAATGATCCGTCATCAATGTACCAGCCCTGGCCTTACTCTTTATATCCCGATGTAAAATTTTAAACTCCATGAAAATCCTGAGATCAGCCAAAGATAAGCAATTGTTGAAAACCTGCTTTTTCTTTTCCCTATTTGGCAGCTAAATTTACACCTGCATGAATATTAGAGAAATTATCGACGGGACGCTCTTGCATCATTGGATCTTACTAGCCCTTTTCCTGACTGCATTCCTCTTTCAAATGGGAATATATCTGTTTGTTTTTCTGAGGGTTCCGCTTTACCGGAGAAAAAAGGCAAGCTCTTCCACCCCCGGGGTCTCCGTGATTATATGTGCGAAAAATGAGGAGAAGAATCTGGAGCATTTATTACCACATGTCTTGCAACAGGAATATCCTGAATTTGAAGTTGTGGTGGTAAACGACAGCTCCACCGACAATACAGAGCAGGTGCTTATGGAATTATCGGCCCGGTACGATCACCTCCGTTCTACTTCAATCCCTGCAGATGAAAAACTAAAGCGGGGAAAGAAACTGGCTCTCACCATCGGTCTGAAATCAGCAAAATACGATCATGTAGTACTTACAGATGCAGACTGTTATCCGGTTAGTAATAACTGGTTGGCGCGTATGGCTTCAAATTTCTCGGAGGACCAAAAGATCGTTTTGGGCTATGGGGGCTATGAGCGGCACAAGGGCTTGCTCAATACAGTGATCCGTTACGAAACAACCTTTACCGCCATACAATATCTCTCCCACGCCATCATAGGGAGACCCTACATGGGGGTGGGTCGTAATCTCGCTTATGAGAAGGCCCTGTTTTTCGATAACAAAGGCTTTGCCGGGCACTACCACCTTATATCAGGAGATGATGACCTGTTTGTCAATGAGAACGCTACCAGACAGAACTGTGCCGTAGAGTTTTCTCACGAGAGCCATACCCTTTCCAGGCCGGAGACAACTTTGCGGGCCTGGATCAAGCAAAAACAGAGACATCTTTCTGCCGGGAGCCATTATAAAACAGGCTCCAGGATCAGGCTGGCCAGCGAATGGATCAGCAGGATCATCCTCTATACCACACTGATCTGGATTTGTGTCTCCTTGCCATGGAGCTTGCCTGCTGGTGCACTTTTCGGGGTTTTATTAGTAACCCGACTTATCATTTTCAAAATGGGAATGCGCCGGTTGGACGAAAAATATTTATTGTTACCTTCGCTGCTGCTCGATCCGGTTTTTCCAGTGATCATAGGGCTAATCTGGTTAAGCAGCCGATTTGAAAAAAAGTACCAACCATGGAGATAAATTCCAATCTTTCACTTAAAGCACAAAAGGACATCGAACTGGTCGAAAAAGCCAAGACGGGTGACCAGCTTGCCTACGCTGAATTATTGGGGAGGTACCGGGACGCGATCTATTTCATGCTGCTTAAAATGGTTAACAGTCAGGTAGATGCCGAAGATCTTACCATCGAAGCTTTTGGTAAAGCTTTTAAAAACATCGATCAGTACACTCCCAACTTTGCGTTTTCCACCTGGCTTTTTAAAATAGCCACCAATAATTGTATCGATTTTATAAGAAAAAAGCGAGCCAGTCTTGTTTCTCTGGACCAGACCATGGATGGAGAGGATTCCCTTGCCCCCTCTACCCTGATCCAGTCTGATGACCCTGATCCGGAAGCCTATATGATTAACAAGCAGAAAATAAAGCACATGAGAAAGGTTGTCTCGCGCCTTAAACCCAGGTACAGACAACTGGTTGAATTACGCTACTTCAAGGAGTACTCTTACGATGAGATCGCAGTAGAACTTGACATACCCATTGGCACTGTGAAAGCACAGCTCTTCAGGGCACGGGAATTGCTTCTAAATATCATAAACCGTTCCAGCGAAAAGCCCTAAAAGCCGGTCCAGGTGACCGATATGGATCTGATTCTGAAATATTTCCCTGATCTTAGCTCCAAACAGATCCAGCAATACAGGAAGCTTATAGATATTCTTCCCCTGCTCAATCAAAGGGTTAATGTAATCTCCAGGAAGGATATTTCATTCCTGGAAGAGAGACACATCCTGCATTCATTGTCCATCGCGAAGAAGTTCAGTTTCGATTCCAAAGCCAGGGTACTTGATGTGGGCACTGGCGGAGGATTTCCAGGAATCCCTCTGGCCATCATATTTCCCGGAACTGACTTTACCCTGGTCGATTCTATCGGAAAAAAAATAAGATTGGTTGATGAGCTATGCAAAGAGCTGGAATTAAAAAATGTTACTCCGGTGAACCAGAGAATGGAGAACCTGGACTTGAAAGTCGACTTTGTGGTCTCAAGAGCCGTTACCGGATTTCCGCTTTTGAACCAGTGGACCAGGAAGCTTATCAAGCCAGGGAATAAGCAAAGCATGCCCAACGGACTGATCTCTCTGAAAGGAGGAGACCTGAAAAAAGAATTGATGCCACTCATAAATCGTACAGAGCTCTTCCCTCTGTCAAGCTGGTTTGAGGAGCCGTTTTTTTCTACGAAAATGATTGTATATCTAAAAAAATGACTTACTTTTGCACCCTCAAAACATAGATTGATATGAAGCGTACATTTCAGCCATCCAACAGGAAAAGAAAGAATAAGCATGGTTTCAGGGAGCGGATGTCATCAGCCAGCGGACGTGGTGTGATTGCGAAAAGAAGGAAAAAAGGGCGCAAAAAGCTGACCGTTTCCGACGAACCAAGGCATAAAGTATAAGGCATAAGCCTATTTTTTAACATTGCTGAATAACTGACCGATTCCCGGTTGGTTATTTTTTTGTTCAAATTTTTACAATTAACATTACCTTTGGGCAAAGCTCGAAATATGGATTTTTTCAAGTTTCTAATTACAAAAAAGTTTCTGCGGCATCTGGGGCTGGCTGTAGCCATCAGTTTGATCATGTTACTGGGAATCCTGCTGTGGCTTAAGATTTATACGCATCACGGGAAGACTATTGTGGTCCCCGACCTGGCAGGCCTCACCCTGGAAGAAGTGGATGATGTCACCTCCTCCAGACGCCTCAGATATGAAGTTGTCGATTCGGTTTTCTCCACGGAAATGCCACGGGGTACAGTTATAAAGCAGAATCCCTACTCCACTTCCAGGGTAAAGAAAAACAGGAAGATTTTCCTGACCATGAATGCGGTAAACCCGGAGATGGTCTCTATGCCACAGCTCATCGGGCTCTCCTTCCGGCAGGCCAGACTCGCATTGCAAAATGCTGGATTGATCCAGGGAACAATTACCTACAGGCCTGATTTTGCAAAAAACAATGTGCTACAACAAATGCATGGCGACACCGTTATTAACGAAGGAACCATAATCACCAAAGGAGCAGTAATAGATCTGGTTTTAGGTATGGGACTAAGCAATGAGACAACCAGGGTGCCCGACCTTATGGGGCTGGGACTTGAAGAGGCAACAGAGATCCTTTCTGATTACTTTCTGAATCTTGGTGCCATTACTTACGATGAGAGTTTTGAAGAAGCCGAAGACAGTTCCGGAGCATTTATATGGAGGCAGTATCCCGATTACGATGAGTTCAAAAGATTGAACATGGGTATGGAAATGGATATCTGGCTCTCACTGGACTCCACGCTGTTTCCAATGCCCGATTCGACCCTCACTGGTGATGACATAGAAAGAATGGATGAATAGCATCAAATGCGCATTAATTGCTTTGCTGCTCTGTTTTTCTGGAATTCCAGGACTGCAGGCACAGGAAGTCATTACCCCCCTTCATAAGAACCCCAGGGCTGAGCAAGAGTACAATAACTTCCGGAGTGCAAAAAAATCAAGCAACTCAACCCTGCTGGAGCTTCCTTTTTTTGATGATTTCTCAAACAGCTCCCTTTATGCTGACACTAGCAGCTGGAGCGATGCCTACGCTTTCGTGAACAACAATTTCTCGCTTAATCCTGTCACCAATGGGGTAGCTACCCTGGACGCCCTTGATGAGGTGGGGTCCATCTATTCCAACGCGGTGTTATCACCCAACACCTTTGAGGCCGATCACCTTAGCAGTCACCCCATCAACCTGACCTACCCGGCATCGGACAGCATCTACTTCAGTTTTCTATATCAGCCGGGTGGACTATGTGACCTGCCGGAAGAAGAGGACTCGCTGATGGTCGATTTCTATGCCAGTGATTCAAGCCGCTGGATCAATGTCTGGCGCATACCGGGAACAGGGCTGCACGATTTCAAACATGTGATGATTCCTGTAAAGGAGGAACGCTTTCTGAACGACGAATTCAGGTTCAGGTTCAGGAACAGGGCCAGCCTTCCCCGGAACAATGAAACGCCCGACAAAAGGAGCAATGTGGACTACTGGCATGTGGATTATGTCCGCCTTGACAGAAACAGATCTGTTGCCGACACCATCCTCAGGGATGTGGCATTTAACTTACCTCTTACCTCCATCTTTAAGGAGCTTACCGCTGTTCCCTGGTCGCATTTTGAAAGCGCCTACAATACAACTCTTGCACCTGTGGTGTCGGCTCAATACAGGAACAATGACTCTATAACACGAAATGTTACCCGCTCCCTTACCATCGAAGAACCGATTTATGGTGAATCTCAGCTTATCGGTATACCAACAGCACAGGATATTTCAGCATTTGATGAAAAGCTTGTTGATTTTGCCTATACCTACGATCTGGATTTCAACAGGGGTGATTCTGCACTTATCAGGTTGAAAGTGGCACTTCGCACCGATGAGTTCGACCCCAAGGTAAACGATACCGTGATACATGACCAGCTATTCAGGGATTATTATGCTTACGATGATGGAACGGCAGAAGCTGGCTATGGTCTCAGGGGCGATGGCACAGATTACGGTTTAGTAGCCATCAGGTATAATTCCTATGAAGCGGACATGCTGGGTGGTGTCTATATTTATTTTAACCAGGTGAATGACTCGCTGAACATGAAGGAGTATACCTTTAACCTGATGGTCTGGAATGACAACGGAGGAATTCCAGGTACAGCTATCTGGGATGACGGAACCATTTATAAACCACGGTATACATCCACCTATTCTGGATTTGTCGCCTATGAGTTTACGGAACCGGTACCGGTAAACGGACCTTTCTATGTAGGTTGGAGACAGATTAAACCCTATACCCTTAATATGGGTCTCGACCTGAACAACAAACCGGATTCCCCGATTATGTATTTCAACATTGGTAACTGGACCAGCTCAGAAGCGCCAGGAACGGTTTTGTTCAGACCATATTTATATGACCCCTCCACCGACACCAGGCAGGAAATTAAAAAGGAGCTAACAGGCCTGAGCATTTATCCCAATCCGGCCAGTGAACGTATCTGGCTCCAATTGCCAAACGCTTCTGATGAAGAAGATATACAGGTCTATATTTATGATACTTCGGGGCGACAGCTACACCAGTCGCATCTTCGATCCAATGAGCTTAATGTTTCAGGATACACACCGGGGCTCTATTATATCAGGGTTGTAATCGCTGGCGAATCCTTCTTTTCCAAAGTATTGATCAACTGATAATGCGCTCCGATCCACCAACAGACAGCAATGAGTTATTTGAACATTTCAGGTTCACTGCCGACCCCGGTCAGGCCCCCCTTCGGATAGATAAATTCCTCCAGAATAAACTTGAAAGTACTTCAAGAAGCAGAATCCAGTCCGCGGCCAATGCTGGCAACATCCTCTCCAACGGAATACCGGTCAAACCCAACTACCGTGTTAAACCGGGAGATTTGATAACCGTGGTTCTGCCGCATCCTCCGCGGAAAATTGAGTTGATCCCCGAAGATATCCCGCTGGATATTGTATTTGAAGACGAAGATGTAATCGTTGTAAATAAACGAGCCGGCCTGGTGGTTCACCCCGGGTATGGCAACTACACAGGAACCCTGGTCAACGCATTGATGTACCACCTCAGGGATAATCCTCTCTTTCACTCTGGCGAAGAGAGGCCGGGACTGGTACACCGGATCGATAAAAACACCTCCGGATTACTGGTTGTGGCAAAAAATGAGCTTGCTCTCAATAAGCTGGCCAGTCAGTTTTTCCACAAAACATCCAAGAGAACTTATAGCGCTCTGGTATGGGGCGATATGAAGGAGGAAGAAGGCACCATCATCGGGAATATTGGCAGAAACCCAAAGAATAGAAAACAGATGCATGTCTTTCCCGATGGGGAGCAGGGCAAGGAGGCTGTAACCCACTACAGTGTGCTGGAACGTCTGGGCTATGTGAATCTGGTTGAATGCAGACTGGAAACAGGACGCACCCACCAAATCAGGGTCCATATGCAATACAAATCACATCCCCTGTTCAATGATCCGGAGTACGGTGGCGACCGTATTATCAGGGGGACCACCTTTACAAAGTACAGGCAATTCGTTCAGAATTGCTTCGATCTGCTACCCGGACAGGCCCTGCATGCGCGGACACTTGGCTTTGTCCACCCATCCTCGGGAGAAGCTATGCTTTTCGATGCCCCACTCCCTGAAGGATTTAGTACGGTACTGGAAAAATGGCGCACCTACATCCAGGGACGACGGGATGATTAGATAGAAATATCCTGTAAATTTGAGCTTTCATGGATGAATGGCCCCGTTCGTCAAAAATGAATCCACTTAAGCATCTTACAATCGTATAAAAGGTGTTACTTTTAAGTGAAGGAACCTTTCAATATAGAAAAGATGAGAATTGCCATTTTTACCGGAGGAGATTCTTCTGAATATGTGATCTCCATGAAAAGTGCCGGCCAGGTACTTAAATGGCTCGAAGCTGCAGGCCATTCCTGTTACCTTGTTGAGATAAAAAAAGATATTTGGACAGTGCATGATGGGGAGAAGCGGATTCCACTGGATAAAAACAGTTTCAGCTTTTTGAACAAAGACGAGAAAATCACCTTCGATTTTGTCTGGAACACCATTCATGGTACTCCGGGTGAAGATGGAAAATTACAGGGCTATTTCGATATAATGGGCATTCCATACAGCTGCTCTGATCATCTCTCCTCGGCGCTGACATTTGATAAATACACCTGTAAAAGTTTTCTCAAACAACACAATGTACTCACCCCCGAGGCAAGCCTCGTTCGAAAATACCTGGAGACCGATCTTGAAGCAGTAGCCGCTTTGGTAGGCTTCCCCTGCTTTGTAAAACCCAACAGTGGTGGTTCCAGCTTCGGAATTGCCAAAGTTGGCCGGCCCGAAGAGTTGCAAGCGGCCCTGGACGATGCCCTGCAGGAAGATGATGAAGCCATAGTCGAAAGGTATATCAAAGGGACCGAAGTGACCTGTGGCCTCATGAAAGGACGTGATGGTTTTACACTGTTCCCCATTACTGAAATCGTTTCGAAAAATGAGTTTTTCGACTATGAAGCCAAGTATACCGAAGGAAAGGCTGAGGAAATCACCCCTGCCAGGATTCCTGAGGATATTGCTAAAAAATGCCAGGCTTTGGCCATGGATATTTATAATCTGACCAATAGTGCCGGCATTATCAGGGTGGATTTTATTATCAAGGGCAACCAGGTATATTTTTTGGAGCTGAACTCCATACCGGGAATGACCAGGGAGAGTATTATTCCGAAACAGGTAGGCTCCATGGGCTTGAAAATGGAAACAGTCATGCAGCAGGTAATTGAAGAGGCCCTGCGCACTTAGACTTGCTTTTTTTGTTACTTTTACTGCCCTCATGGGCAGGTACATCTCCATATTTATTGTCATACTATTGGTATCAGGATTAAGGGCCTGCTTCTATTCAGATACCAAAATCCACGAAGTGGAACCCATCCCGGGCGATCCGCCTCTTTTTTCGGTCAGCACCAACCTGGATACCCTTTCCAATCCAACCGTAAACGATAGTCTTGAAGTAATCTACGATGTTGAGATAAGTGGTGGAGAACTCTACTATTTATATGCTGATGTGGGCAATACCACAATATTTGAATCGGACAGCACTTCCGGATCCTTCTGGATCTTTCCCATCCTGGCAGATTCATCGGGCATAGATTCCCTCTATATGGAATTCTATTACTCCAGCAATTCCAATAGTCTGGCCGATAAGACAGGATATGAGGCCCTGGTTGAGTACCTGTCATTTGCCATCGATTTTAACCTGGAGGACAAAAAATGAGAAGAAGAGTGAAATTCCTGATCGCCCTGGTCATGATACTTGTTTCTTCTCCCCATGCCCTGGCTCAGAGTTATGGCATCACCCTTGGCCTTGGTGTGGCATCGGTTCGAATGGATGATATGAAATATCTGCAGGAGCATATTCTTAGTACCTATCCAGTGGAAGGAAAGATTACTAGCTCATTCCCCCCTTATACTTCAGTCTCACTTGGCGTGTTCAAACAATTATATGATCATATCAGGATAGGCGGTGCATACAGCTATTCCAACACTGGAGGTAAATCAAGCTACGCTGATTATTCCGGTAATATTGCAACCGAATTTACAGCCATGTCACACCGCCTGGGAGCCTATGTCTCTTATTTGGTTCTGGGTGGCGATCGCCTTGGGCTCTCACTGAACGGAAGAGTGGATGCAAATTTTACCAGTATGACTATCCAGTCGACCTACTCCATATATAATTATTCGAATGGCCTGACTAACAAATACAGGTCCATCAGTCCAAGCGGCTCCATTGGAACAGAGCTTATGTACAAGCTGAAGAATTACTCCCTTGGAATGGAAGCCGGATATCTGGTTGATCTGACCGGAGACCTGAAGAACAGCGATAGTGGAAACCTACTGTTGGATCCTAATGATTTAGAGCAGACCTTGAACTCTGACTGGACCGGGTGGTACGTGCAGATAAAAGGGCTGATATGGCTCCATTTTTAAGCCGGAGTCAGTTCCCTCTTATTTCCCCGATAAATCGTTTCACCCGCTCTTCCAGCGTAAGGGAACTCTGCTCTCCAAGAGCCCTGATAAAAGCACTTCCAATAATGGCTCCCCTGGCATATTTGCAGGCAGTTAAAAAGGTTTCCCGGTTAGAAATTCCAAAACCGATCAGTCCGGGTAAGGGAAGATTCATCCCTTTCAGCCGCTGAAAATAATCCCGCTGGTGATCTCCTACGGAATCCCTGGCCCCAGTGGTAGAGGCATCTGCCACCAGGTACAGAAATCCCTTTGATAGAGAAGCGATCCGCTTGATACGATCATCATCGGTATGGGGTGTAACAAGCATGCTATGATATATCCCGTAGTTCCCGAACATCTCCGAATAACGGCTCTCATACTCGGCAGGAGGCAGATCGGGAATTATCACACCATCGATCCCGGTATCCCGGCATCTGCTTAAAAAGCGCTCCATGCCCATCTGCAGAACAGGATTCAGATAGCCCATCAATATCAGGGGAATATGAACGCTCTCCCGGATGTTTTCCAACTGTCTGAAAAGGAGATCCAGCTTCATTCCATTTCGAAGGGCCTGCAAGCTGCTCTGCTGGATCACAGGTCCGTCTGCCAGTGGATCGGAGAAAGGAATTCCAATCTCAACCATATCAGCACCATGTTCCTGGATCGCCTGCAACAGGCTCACGGTGTCGTTGAGCCCGGGAAATCCAGCCGTGAGATATATGGAAAGAATTTCACCGTCCTTCTCCCTGAAAAGTTGATCTATCCTGTTTGTCATCTTGCTCAAAATTCTAATTTATCTATATAGGTCTCCATATCCTTATCTCCCCTCCCGGAAAGATTAACCACCACTACATCCTCTGGCTTTGGATTGATAAGCTCAAGTGCAGCCAGGGCATGAGCGGTTTCAAGAGCAGGAATAATCCCCTCCTTCCTGGTACACAGAAGTGCTGCCTGCAGCGCTTCATCATCTGTAATGGCATATACAGTGGCCCTGCCCGATCGGGCCAGCCATGCATGAAGGGGACCCACCCCGGGGTAATCCAGTCCGGCCGAAATGGAGTATGGCTCTTCGATCTGGCCATCATCATCCTGCATCAGGAGGGTCCTGCTGCCATGTATGATCCCTGGTTTACCCAGCAGGGAAGTTGCAGCGGTCTTACCACTCTCCACCCCAAGGCCTGCTGCTTCGGCCGAGATAAAACGCACACGTTCATCTTCCAGGTAGTGATAATAGGCCCCTGCCGCATTGCTTCCGCCACCTACACAGGCCACCAGATAATCGGGATAGTCCCGGCCCGTCTTCTCCATTAACTGAATCCTGATCTCCTCGGAAATAACCGACTGAAACCGGGTTACCATATCAGGATAAGGATGTGGTCCTACCACTGAACCAATGATATAATGCGTATCCACCGGATGATTGATCCAGTCGCGAATGGCCTCATTTGTTGCATCTTTCAGGGTCCTGTTTCCACTATGTACAGGAATCACCTCGGCTCCAAGCAACTTCATCTTTTTCACATTGGGAGCCTGACGCTCCACATCCAGGGCCCCCATATAGACGATGCATTCCATCCCCGTCAGCGCGCACACAGTAGCAGTGGCAACCCCATGCTGTCCTGCTCCTGTTTCCGCAATAATCCGATTCTTATTTAGATGCCTGGCCAGGAGGATCTGGCCAATGGTGTTATTGATCTTATGGGCCCCGGTATGGTTCAGATCCTCTCTTTTCAAAAAAATCTGTGTGCCGTAATGTTCCGACAAACGCTCAGCCCTGAAAAGTGGTGTGGGCCTTCCTGCATAATCTCTTAGCAAGAGCCTGAACCTGTTCTGAAAACTCTCCGATTGTATAATTTTCATATAGTTCTCTTCAAGCTCCCTGATATTTGGATAGAGCATCTCCGGAATATAGGCCCCGCCAAATTCTCCATAAAATCCTTCTGCATTCACTTCCATTCCCATTGTGTTCTATTTTCTGATTTCAGTGATAAATTCTTTTAAACGCGCTACATCTTTAAGTGCGGGCGACTCTTCGAACCTGCTGTTGACATCAATTCCCATCAAGCCCTTAAGCTCAAGGGACCGAAGCTCTTCTGCATCCCCAGGACCTATCCCTCCACTGAGTAAAAAGGGAGCACCAGGCGACAGATCTTCCAACAGCTTCCAGTCAAATTTCCGGCCTGTGCCTCCCGAGCCTTCTCCTGCTGAATCAAACAGAAGGTAGTCGACTACCTCAGCGTATCTTTCCAAATCCGCCATGCTTCCATGGGGATCCACAGCCTTGATCAGCTCAACTGCATTCCCCGGACAGACTGCGGCAATAATCTTCCGATTCTCCTCCATGCAGCTGTACTACGTCAAGACCATATATCTCTATGGCTCTTTTCACCTTTTCCAGCTCCTCATTCACAAACACACCCACTTTCTTTATCTCCGGACCGGGAATATCAAAGAGGGCCGGGTCGGGTCTGTCTCCCAACAAAACGCCTGGAGCCTTTATAAAAGATAAATCCTACAAACTCAGGATCCAGGGCACATACCTCTTCCAGGTTTTGAGGATCACGCATCCCACAAACTTTTATCTGTAATTGCCTCCTGTTGTCCATTTCAATGCCAATCTCTTATAATTTGTTTATTAAGCTCCGGCAGGCTGCACCCGGGTCCTTCTCCTTCATGAAATTTTCCCCCATCAGGAAAAGCCTGTACCCTGCGGACCACAGCCTATTTATCTCCCCGGGCCGGCTGAGTCCGCTTTCAGAAACCGGAACCACACCTTGCGGCATCGCCGGAATCATCTCCAGGCTCCTTCCTGTGTCCACTTCGAATGTTTTCAGATCACGGTTGTTTACACCCACAAATTTAATCCCGGGATGATACTTTTCCAGCTCATTCTTATGATGGACCTCAAATAGTATATTCAAGCCCAGCGATGTAGCTTCCATGGTCAGCTCCTCCACCTCTCTGCGATCCAGAATGGCGGCAATAAGGAGGACCATATCTGCGCCGTAGGCAGTGGCCTCATGCAGCTGGTAAGGGTCAATAATAAAGTCCTTTCTTAAAAGAACCAGTTGAGGACAAGTCTCCCTGACCTGTTTCAAATCCGCCAATGATCCACCAAAGAATTTCTCGTCGGTCAGTATACTCATAGCCGAAACCCCGGCCGCTTCATAGGCAGTGGCAACCTGAACAGGATCCGCATCCATGTTTATGGGGCCGCGGGAGGGTGACTTACGTTTAAACTCGGCAATAATGCCCGCTTTGCCTTCCGCTTCAGGAATAGTTATCACATTGCTTTTCCGCCTGTAATTTTCAAACGAAGCCAGCCTGGACAGGGGGCTCTCCTGTTTTCGTTTCAGAACTTCCGCCCTCTTATGTTCCACGATGGTATCAAGGATATTCATATTATTTACTCCCAATCAATTGTTTAAATGCATTAAATGCCGAGCCCGATTCGAGCGACTTCCTTGCACGCTCCAGGCAGCGTTCCATTCCGGAGGATTCATCCATGCAGTAGAGCGCCAGTGCAGCATTGGCCACAACCACATCATTCTGGGCCCTGCTCCCCTTCCCTTCAAGAATCTTCAGAAATACAGCGGCTGCCTCTTCCACCGTGGCCCCCCCATATATATCCGAAGGTGCAACAAGACCTAATCCCAGGTCGCCCGGCACAAAGGTCCTCTCTGTGCTACGGGTAAGCACCCTGAAACTTCCGGTGAGGGAAATTTCATCAAATCCATCCAGGGAATGTATAATACAGAATTGCTTCTCCGATTCCTGGTAGAGATAGTGATAAAGCCTGGCCACATCAAGGCTGAATACTCCCACCAGCTGACTCCCCGGGTTGGACGGATTGACCATGGGACCCAGCATATTAAAGAAGGTTTTTATCCTGAGGCTTCTCCGGACGGGAGCTACATTCTTCATGGCCGGATTGAACAGGGGGGCATGGAGAAAACAGATGTTGAACTGGTCTATCTCCCGCTTCAGGCGCTCGGGATCATTGCTGAAGCTATACCCGAAATACTCCAGCACATTGGATGAACCACATGCCGATGAGACACTGTAGTTCCCGTGTTTGGCCACTTTTTCTCCTGCACCGGCCACCACAAAAGAGGTAAGTGTCGAGATATTGAAGGTATTCTTTTCATCCCCTCCCGTACCACACACATCGATGGTATTGAACTCCGACAGATCCACCGGTGTACAGAGCTCCAGCAGGGCATCGCGAAAGCCGGCAAGTTCCTCAACTGTAATGCTCCGCATCAGGTAGACCGAAATAAATGCCGCCATTTCAGCTTCATTATATTTCCCTGCGGCCATATTCTGAAGAATCAGCTTGGCATCCTCTTTCCCCAGAGTCTTATGATCAAACAGATATTGTAGCGTCTCTTTCATAGTATATGCATCTGATTAACTTACTAACCTTCTAACCAGTTTTTTATCATCATTCCACCATATTCGGTCAACACCGACTCGGGGTGAAATTGCACGCCCCTTACATCATGCTCCCTGTGCCTGATGGCCATAATATATCCCTCATCATTCTCCACGGTGACTTCCAGATCCCGGGGCAGGGTATCAGGCTCCACCACCCAGGAGTGATAGCGTCCCGCATCAAATTCAGCAGGCACTCCTTTGAAAAGATATTCATCACCAACCAGCTGTTTCATCTGGCCAGTTACCCCATGGTAGACTTTTGACAGGTTGGTGATTGTACCTCCATAGGCCTCCGCAATGGCCTGGTGTCCCAGGCAAACCCCCAGGATGCTTTTGACAGAGCCATACTCTCTTATGAGATCAAGGGTAATGCCTGCCTCCACCGGGATCCCCGGTCCCGGACTGATCAATATCTTATCGTAAGCAGCCACTTCCCCAAGTGTCAGTTGATCATTTCGTTTCACATCGACCGCTCTTTTCACTAACCGTTCGATATACTGAACCAGGTTGTAGGTAAAGGAGTCATAATTATCCAGTACAAGAATCTTCATGTCGGTCTAATTATAATTATTCATATTCCCGGCCATTTCGATGGCCGATTTCAAAGCTGCAAGTTTGTTATTCACCTCCTGTAACTCGCCTTCCTCAGTAGATTCAGAGACAATTCCTGCCCCTGCCTGGTAATAGAGCCTGTGGTCACGAGAGAGGAAGGAACGGATCATAATGGCATGATTTATATCCCCGTTAAAACGTAAAAATCCGATGGCGCCACCATAGTAACCCCGTCGTTTTCCTTCATAACGATCGATCAGCTCCATGGCTTTGTATTTGGGTGCGCCGGAGAGGGTGCCTGCAGGAAATGATTCTGCCAGTACCTGTATGGTGTTGATATCCTCTGGCAGGTCCCCCGACACCTTTGATACCATATGAATGACGTGGGAATAAAACTGGATCTCGCGGTACTCTTCCACTTTGACTTTTGTGGCGGTCCGGCTCAGATCATTCCTGGCCAGATCCACAAGCATAACATGCTCTGCATTTTCCTTTTCATCCTCGCTCAACTTCCTGGCCAGTTCCTGATCTTCCCGGTCGTTTCCCGTACGCCTGAAGGTCCCCGCTATGGGATTAATAAAAGCCTTACCTCCTTTTACTTCAATCTGGGCTTCAGGAGATGAGCCAAAAAGCTTGTAACTGCCATAATCGAAGTAGAACAGATATGGCGAAGGATTGATGGAACGAAGTGCCCGGTATACATTAAATTCATCGCCTGTAAAATCCTGGAAAAACTGTCTGGACAGCACAATCTGAAAAACATCGCCCCTGTAACAATGCTCCTTGCCTTTTGTTACCATGGCCCTGAAGTCATCATCGCTCAGGTTGGAAGATTCCTCCCCGGAGGTAGCAAAGCTATAGGTGGCAATGTTCCGGTTATGCAGCAAAGAACTTACCCGGTCTATCTCACTCTCTCCTCCATTCACGATATGTTCGAAAAGAAGCAGCTCATTTGTCAGATGGTTTACAGCCAGCACAAACCTGAAAAAGTTGTACCTCAGCTGTGGGATATCCTCCTTTTCGGGAATTGCTGATTGGAAGCGGATATCTTCAAAATACTGAACGGCATCGAAAGCTGAGTATCCAAAAATACCATCCACCAGCAAATCATCTCCCTCCTTATCAACTTCAAAGGCCGATAAAAAACCCTTGAGCTTCTCTACCACCTCGTGTCCGGAGCTTATGGTTTGATGGCTGGTCTCCTGACCCGGTAAAGAGATACTTATGTCATTGTCCTGAACCAGGTACTCTGCTACGGGATCCAAGCATATAAATGAATAGGAATTCTCCTTGCTGTGATAGTCCGAGCTTTCAAGAAGCAGGGAATTGGGATAAATATCCCTAACCTTCAGATAGATGCTGACAGGAGTAATGATATCCGCCAGGATCTTTCGTTTGACTACTCTTACAGGTACTTTTTTCATTCTCTTGTTTGGTTTTGATCAAAAAAAAACTCCCGCCGAAGCGGGAGCCTTGAATATTGTTATGCACAATGAGACGCTACCTATGCTCCGGATTTTCGGAAACAGGAAAGCCACCACCAATTTGTGCGAATCAATTTCATATTATTCAATTCTGAATGTCAAAATAACAGAAAGATTTCTATTAATCCAAATTTCACTATTTTCGCCACGCATTAACACCCTTTAAATGGCCCGCATCTATTTCCGTAATATTGCTCTCTTCTTTTCCATCTGGGTGGTGGTCATGATTATATACGCCATAAGCAACAGGGTAACTGATCTGGACTATCTCTGGAAGTTCTTCCTGCTTCCCGCACTTTTTCTGGGATTTCTGGCTGGATTGGGTACCTTCCTTGGGGAGAAAATCAGGGTAAAAAAGGGGATCAACTGGATCTTTCTGCTTTTTGCTGTTGCCATTGACCAGGGCATCAAAGCATATCTTTTCTC
The DNA here is from genome assembly GCA_963753765.1 of uncultured Bacteroidales bacterium. Classification (GTDB taxonomy): domain Bacteria; phylum Bacteroidota; class Bacteroidia; order Bacteroidales. The sequence goes on along the minus strand of CAVWDQ010000014.1, from coordinate 104,779 downwards.
ACTTGAATGGGAAACTCTTTCCATCCCAATTATCGAACCGGTGTTTTATATGGAACCCACCCAGAACACCCTGGGCTCTTACCTCTGGGTCCTCTTGAAAATGGAGAAAAGCTCCCACCTCCTCAATATTATTCTTTTCAGCGTGGTGGGCATCATCTTTATTGAGGTCTGGAGGTTTTATGTGGTAAGAAAAAGGAACAGTTTCTGGATCAATGGTTTTATCCACCTCTTCCTGGCAGGCCTTCTGGCCAACCTGATCGATAATGCTTTCTGGGGCGGATCGCTCGATTACATTACCATAAAACCATTCTACACCTTTGATCTGAAAGATCTGTATATCACCCTTTGCGAACTATTCCTGGTGACTGAATTAATGGACAACCGCCTGCTCAAACGTTTCCTTAAAATGCCCAAAGAGGAGAGCAGGCAGCTGAACCGCGATTTCATCAGCTTCATTAAAAATGATCTCAGGATAGGCAGGAAAAAAGAAGATTAAAGGTACAGGCTTATTGAATGAGCCCTTCCTCCTTTAGCTGGATCATATACTGGTGTGCCCGTTCCAGATCCATTATCAAAGACGTGGCCGAAATGGTGGCACCGGCAACTGCATCGATGTCCTTTCCCAGTGTTAACTCCTCCCCTGCATATCCTTCAAACTGGCTCAACCATCCTTTTTGGCAGATGGCAGCACCATGTGAGGAACGATAGACCAGAATGCTTAGCCCCAGAACAGAATAGTCAGGGGCATAAGCAACTGTATAGTCAAAGTAGTCATACCTCCCCTTTGCACTGCTTGTCAAAAGATATCCCACTACGACATCCTGCTCCTTCATCAGGTATATCCGGTCGGGAATACTGAGTCTTTCAGCAAAGGGCTCTCCCTCAAAAATCCTGGAAATGAACTTCTGCTCTTTTTTTGTCAGTGGATCCTGATCCTGGGACAGGAAGCTGGTAAGGCTGAACAGCGCAGTAAAAAGAATAAGAAGTCTCATAATCAAGCTTTGAAGAATTAAAACCAGACAGCTACTCCTGCGTTGAATTGCCCGATTGATTCATCTGTCTCCTTGTTTCCGAACCATTGAAAGTCAGCTTTCAACATGGCTCCGGCAGCCAGCTTCCATCCCAATCCAATGGTCAGATCAGTACGTTGATAGGCGGGATTAGCATTGGTTGGTGTCTCCGTGGAAGCGTGGGTGTTATACTGTTCATACCGGATAAAAGGGATCAATCCTGAATCAAACTTCTCAACGCTGTGAAACAAATCATAGGACACCTCAGCATACCAGCCTCCAATGGTGCTGCCCAGATCGCTTCCCGTGAATTGATTATAGGAGGAGGAGTTTGTAATCATTCCCAGGTTTGCCTGTCCCCTGAGCTGCAGGCCTCCATGCTGATATCGCGCATCCACACCAAACATTGACAGTCCAACAACTGAAGAATCCGCAGAGGCAACAGCCTGATTGTCTGATTTTTCAATCCCCTTATATAGGGTGGATTGGGTTTTTCCTGTATAGCCCGACAGGCCTAACTGCAGTCCCGGCAGTCCGAAATAGTCTACCTTAATTGTCAGATTCGGCGAGTTGATGATTGATTTAGCTCCTTTCTGGCGGCCACCTCTAAAGCCATTGGCTCCATTGAGTTCAGGGCCGTCATCATATCCCTTAAACCCATTGATCACGTAGACCTGGTAAGAAAGAGCAGCCGATGGAAATGTCCCCGTAAAACCCACTCCTATTTCACGCCACGTGCTTGGTACAATATACGTATCCAGGTTGGGACGTTCCACACCATTAAAGGTCGGAGGTTCATGATACTCATTGATTATCCCCATGGGGATGAGCATCAATCCACCCCTGAGCTTCAACCAGGGAAGTATTTCATGCTGAAGGAAAGCCTGTTCCACATAGACTTCAGAAACGTGTTCCAACTCAATCTCTGTTACAAACTGTGTTTTCTTGCTGAACTTATACCCGAACATTAAAACCAGCCTGTGTACATCAAGACTGCCATTATTGTAGATGCTCCCGTCGAGCAGCTGATTATAGTCGATCTGGCCATACCCTCCTATAGTTAATCTGTCCTCATCCTGCATCATCCTGTCAGCTGTATTTTCAAGCTCCTGTGCGTGGACCCAAAATGGTAGCATCATCGCCGCTGCTATTCCGATACCCACTCTTATAATTGCTTTCCTCATTCAACAAAACTACAGCAAAATAACTGACAGAATGAGGATTACCTAACACGGGCAGAATGATTCTAAATAACAATCTGGGGTGACAGAATGATAATCTGATACTTACAAGCGATGAGAGAAAGCCTATTTAGAACAGAATACCTACATATAGGGATATGCTATCTACTCAGTCTGAAGATGCTGCCGGAATCGGATAGCGTTCAAAAATTTTTGCAGCCAGGATCGTGAGCTCAGCGGCCCTGACTTCCGGATCATTCTCCAATTCTCCAACAGCCGCACAGTGCCAGACATGATTCCTGCTCAGGTTATCATACATATCTATGGAGATGGCTCGCTCCATGTGGTGGTACATACCTGTATAACCATAAGAGCTTACAGCCTCCCGATGATAGACAACGATCTGTACAGCTACATCTGCCTTCTCCTCTGCATAGGTGAGCCCCCTGCTTTCAAGCTCTTTGGCAAAAGCCACTCGGATACGCTCCAGTTCCATTCCAGTAATGGTCTTTTTGTTCCCCTCACTGAAATCCAAAAAGTTGTAGGAGATATATTGTTCAAAGGCGGCTGAATCATCAATATCTGAATATATTTTGATGGAGGGTCCGCAAGCGGACAGAAATAGCAGGGCAAGTATGCCCAGGGATAATATCTTTAGCTTCATATCTGCTCTTTTGTTTCAAACATAAAAATTACAAATACTGTGCCACAGAACTAATGGTGTCTAGACCCTGAACTCCTATCCACATAAGGATTCCGAAACTTTCCATAGTTTGCGGGCCAGGTCGAGATGCCATACCTGAGGCTCTTCTGCTATACTTTCTGAACAAATAAGTCTCCTGGCCAGCTCCCCTTTCTCCAGATTCCTACAGGCCATTACCACCTTTGCCCCTTTTATGGAAAGAGCCCTGGCAGTATGAAATCCAATTCCGCCACTGGCACCTGTAACCACTGCTATCCTTCCCTGCTGCGGAGGTATATGATCCAGGTTCCATCCTTTTTTTTTCATTTATATAAGAGATTTGCATAGGGTAAACTGCCCGGTTTGCATCTTATGTGTAAAGCGGATTGAATATAACACTTAAAACAAAATAAAAATGAAAACTAAAGAGACAAGCAGGAGCATATGGTTAATGGCAGCACTGTTATTCCTGGGTGCTACACTTTACGCTTTTCCCGGCAATAAGGAAGAGCTGGCCGATACCATCAATTACAAGTCATATACTGGCAAGGTAGTTGATTCCAATTCTAACAGCGCACTTCCCTTTGCAACCATTGAAGCAATGGGAAGTAATACCGCAACCGTAACCAATATTGATGGTGAATTCACCATTAAGATTGAAAAAACTGCGGACGTAAGCCAATTAAAAATCTCTTATATCGGATTTCAGAACAAAGTTGTTGACCTGTCTAATTTTTTGGCTCAAAAACCCTATACGGTAGAGCTGGAGCAAAGCTCCATACAGTTGAAACAGGTTACCATTCGCCCCAAGGATGCAATGGAGCTTATTTCCGATGTCCTTGACAATATCCGGAACAACTACAGTGATGAACCGATGATGATGCGCGGATTTTACCGGGAAACCATCCAGAGGGGACGCAACTATGTTTCCATTTCAGAAGCTATTATTGATGTCTATAAGGGTGGCTACAGCAATGAATACCAGGTAGACCAGGTAAAACTTTTCAAGGGGCGCAAAAGTGCTGATGTGGAAAAGATGGATACCGTCCTCTTTAAGGTTCAGGGTGGACCGAATACGACCATCCTGATGGATGTTGTAAAAAATCCCTACATCCTGCTTTCCGAGGAATACATGAATATTTATGATTTTCGTCTGACTGATGTAATCACCATCGACGACAGGCTGCACTATGTTATCTCCTTCAATCAGAAGGAATATGTGGATGATCCCTTTTATAAGGGCCGCCTCTACATCGAAATGGACAAACTTGCCATTTCGGAAGCCGAGTTTGAGCTCAATGTAGAGAACCAGGATGAAGCAGCAAGGCTTTTTATCCAGCGGAAACCAATGGGTATGAGCATTCTCCCGGAAAGAGCTGCCTACCGGGCCAAGTATACCATTGAAGAAAACAGGTGGTACTTCTCTTATGCGCGTGCTGAAGTGAAATTCAAGGTGAACTGGAAGAAGAAATTCTTCAATACCACTTATTCAACCATGTCTGAGCTGGCCATTACCGACCGAACCTATGAAGGAATTGAGAAATTTGCTGGCAAGGAGCGCTTTAGAAGCAATGACGTGCTAAACGAGAAAGTATATATTTTCTTTGATCAGGGATTCTGGGAAGGTTACAATGTGATCGAACCCGATCAGTCCATTGAGAGTGCCATTCGAAAACTGAACAGAAAATATCTGAAACGTAATAGCTGATTAATAAGCATCTATCTATATAGCTCAAAGCGCTGTCTGTAGGAATTGTGTAACTTTACCGTCCCTGTTAAGCCACAATACAGACAGTGCTTTTTAAACATTGAAATGGTCCTGAAAGAACAACAGCAACTCAGAAAAATCCGCAAAGGAGATATCGCTTCCTTTGAGGCTCTTTTTCACCACTATTACAGCGGGTTGTGTGGGTATTCTGAAAGTCTCGTGGGTATGAAAGAGGTAGCAGAAGAAGTGGTACAGGACGTGTTCTTTAATATTTGGAAAAACAGGGAAACGCTGCAAATCAGGCAGAGCCTGCGAAGCTACCTGTATCGCGCAGCATATAACAACTCCATGATGTACCTGAGAAAAATGCGAAGGGAACATTTCATGGAGGATCTCTCCCGACCGGAACCCAGCGTGGACGCGCCGGATCCTTCACAGATCATTCAACTGGATGAGGTATCACAGCTGATCTCTCAAACACTTGACAGTCTGCCGGAAAGGACCAGGGAAATTTTCAGGCTGAACCGCCAGGAGGGATTAAAATACAGAGAGATTGCCCTGAAGCTGTCCATCTCAGAAAAAACAGTGGAGGCCAATATGGGAAAAGCATTAAAAGCATTGAGAAACAGCATGGAGAGATATGAGCAGGAGTAGAGACATTGAGATGGCCCGTTATCTGGCCGGAGAGATGACAATGAAAGAAGAGATCGCCTTTTTAAGCGAATCTGAAAAAAGCCAGGAGCAATTATCAGAATTGAAAAACATGGAAAAGAACTGGAAATATTATGATCAGAATCCTTCACGGAAAGACTGGAATTCCGTTGAGGCCTGGAGCCAGCTGCATCAAAGGCTGGAATCGGAAGGGCTTTTGGAGGATCAGTCAGCAATACCTTTGAGGGGCAGATTCACCCCCTTACTCAGGATTGCTGCATCTATTGCGCTTATTCTGGCCATTGGAATCCCGGCACTCTATTATGGAGTGATCCGGGATAGCCCAAAGGAGGGCATCAGGCATCACCTGGCCAAGGAGGGAGTTACCACAGTGAATCTCCCAGACGGCAGCCGGGTATATCTTAACCAGGGAGCGGAGATCACCTATTCCGAAGCTTTTATGAATCAGAGAGCTGTTGAACTCAAGGGAGAAGCCTTTTTTGAAGTGATGTCGGATCCCCAGAACCCGTTTAATGTTCATTCCGGCGATATACTGGTTACTGTGCTGGGCACCTCTTTCAATGTGAAGCAGCTGGACAGCTCTTCCGATGCAGAGATTTATGTAAAAACCGGAAAGGTCAGGGTATCCCTGGAAGCTTCAGACCAGTTCATTCAACTGGAGCCCGAGGAATTTGGTCTTGTTGAAAACCGGAAGCTCAGCTCCTCATTGCAGGAAGACCCAAATTACATTTCCTGGAAAACCTTAGATTTTAAATTTGTAAATTCACCCCTGGTAGAGGTTCTCCGGGAACTGGAAGAATCCTATCATGTGGGTATTCAAGCAGAAGATGTTGATCTGGCAGAAATGAGGATCACCACCTCTTACAGCGGGCAATCCATCGATGCCATCCTGGAGACCATTGGGACAGCTTTTGAATTGAATATCAGCCACAAGGATAACAACTACTTTTTGACCAAATAGGATAGCGCATGGGAAATAGATCAAGGGGATATCTGTCCGGACATCTGTGCCCGGCATTACTCCTTTTGTGCATATCCTTCCTTTTAGCCCTGCCGGTCCATGGACAGGAATCCCTGCCTGACGTTAAGGTTAACATATCATCCAGAAACCAAAGCATCAATCAGGTTCTTGATGAGATTACTCTTCAGACCGGCTACCATTTCACTTACGATGCAGCTGTTGTTGATGGTGGTAAGAAGATTCAGTTCAAGGTCTCCAACCTGCCCCTGGAAAAAGCGCTGGACTCCCTGCTGATGAATCCTCAACTGGATTACAGGTTCATTGAAAAAAATATTGTCATTTACAGGAAAAATGAGATTACTCCCTCTCCCATCAGCAGCAGCATCGACCGGACCCTTTTAAAAGGTCGTGTGGTTGACAAACGTTCTGGAAAGCCTCTTGCTTATGCCACTATCGCTCTCCTGGAAACCAGCCAGGGATCCATCAGCAATCAGCAGGGCGAATTTTCCTTCAAACTTCCCCTTGACCTTCCCGATCCCATGATAGTTATATCCTATATGGGATACAGGAGTATGATGTTTCCCGTAAGTTATCCGGTTGTGGAGGAACTTGAAATTGGCCTGGAAAAGGAACTGATCCCGCTTCAGGAGGTAATCATCAGGTATAGTGATCCGGTCAAATTGCTGCATGAGGCCATACGGAGATTTCCCGAGAATTACCTGGATGATCACTCCACCATGACTGCTTTCTACAGGGAGTCGGTCAAACGAAATGACCACTGCATGGTCTATTCTGAAGCGGTCCTGAATGTGGCAAAAGGGCCCTATAACTCCTTAATATCCGGTGACAACGTCAGTATTTTGAAACAAAGGAAAATTACGGATATCACTGCCGAGGATACGGTCCTGATCAAACTGCGATCCGGAATCCCTACTTCACTTAACCTCGACATAATCAAGAACCATCCCGATTTTCTAAAAGAAGATTTTCAATCGAGGTACAACCTTGAGTTTACCGATATGATGACCTATGGCGACCGCATGGTCTATGTGATCAGTTTTCAGCAAAAAAAGGAGATTCCTGATCTGCTTTTTACAGGACAAATATACCTCGATCAGGAGAGCCTCGCCCTGGTTGCCGCTGATTTTGAATTCAACCCCGATCTGCTCCACAAGGAACCCGAACTCTTCCTGGTAAGCCGGTCACCAAATATTCGCATCCGGCCGGTAATGGCCAAATATCATGTGGACTACAGATCGGTTCAGAACAGGTATTATATTAGCCAGGTGCGTGGAGAAGTGGAAATGAAGGTCAGGAAACGAAAAAAATGGATCAGCTCCAGATATAAAATCTCCATTGAAATGGCAATTACGGATCTTATTCCGAACCAGCGTTTACGAATTGATCATGCCGACCGAATAAGCAGAAATATTGTCCTGGCCGATGAACCATTCCAGTTTGATCCCGAATTCTGGGGAATTCATAATACCATTGAACCCGAAGCCTCCCTTCTGGAATCGATCCTGAAACTGGAGCATAACAGGCAGGAGATTATGGAGTAATCACTATCTTTAATCAACCAAAAAAATCAATCCATGAAAAAAATTCCTGGTCTTATTGTACTGGCAATGATGGTGGCCTGTACCCAGCAGCCTGTTGAGGTCACCCGCTACACCATCGAACAGTTTTTTGACAACCTCTCCATCGGCGGAGGAAGCTTTTCGGCCGATGAAAGCAAGCTTCTTGTTACCAGTAACCAGAGCGGTATTTACAATGTCTATGCTCTTAATGTGGATGGTTCGGGAGAGCAACAACTCACTTTCTCGGAGGAAGAGTCTTTCTTTGCCAACTCCTACTTCCCGGAGGACGACCGTTTCCTCTATTCCGCCGATAAGGGTGGGGATGAAAACAGTCATCTCTATATGCAAGAGCCGGATGGCACTGTTACTGACCTCACCCCCTGGGAAGGAAGCACCTCCCAGTTCGGGGGATGGACACGTGATTTTAAGTACCTCTACCTGGTATCCAACAAAAGGGATCCGCGTTTTTTCGATATGTATAAAATGGATCTGGAGAATTTTGAGCCGGTCATGATCTACGAGAACACAGATAACCTGACCCCTTCAATCATCTCCAATACCGGAAGATACATGGCCCTTACCAGGGAACTCACCACATCCAATAGCGAGATGTATCTGATGGATCTAACTACCGGGGATCTCAGGCATATTTCGGAACATGAAGGTGATGCTACCTTCTCACCGGCCGACTTCTCTCTGGATGATCAATATCTGTATTATCTTTCCAATGAAGGAAGTGAATTTACCTACCTTTCCTCCTACCACCTGGAGTCCGGGGAGAAAGAGACTGTTTTCGAGGCTGACTGGGATGTCTCCTATGCCTATTTCTCATTCAACGAAAAATACAAGGTGATCGGGATCAATGAAGACGCCAAGAACGTAGTTAAGGTTTTTGATACTGTCACCGGGGAAGAGGTGGACATGCCCGATTTTGGAAACAGGGATATATCTGGAGTATCCATTTCCCGTTCGGAAAACCTGATACGCCTTAATGCCGGAAGCGCGACTTCACCTGGCGATCTCTATATGCATCAGTTTGGTGAAGAAGGCTTTACCCGCTTAACACATACCCTTAATAAGGAGATTAATGAAGCCGACCTGGTTGCCGGGGAGGTGATCCGCTATCCATCTTACGATGGTTTGGAGATTCCTGCCATCCTGTACAAGCCGCATGAAGCCACCACCAAAAACCAGGTTCCCGCGCTGTTATGGATCCATGGAGGGCCCGGGGGACAGAGCCGGCTGGGTTTCAGTAGTCTGATCCAGTACTTCGTGAACCACGGATATGCCATCCTGGCTGTGAACAACAGGGGAAGTTCAGGATATGGGAAAACCTTCTACAACCTGGATAATCAGCGTCATGGCGAAGATGACCTCATGGATTGTGTGAAGGCCAAGGACTTCCTGGCTACTCTGGGTTACATCGATATGGAGAAGGTAGGGATCATGGGAGGTTCCTATGGAGGATACATGACCATGGCTGCACTTACCTTTCAACCGGAAGAGTTTACGGTTGGAGTCAACCTCTTTGGAGTTACCAACTGGCTCCGGACACTGAAATCCATCCCCCCCTACTGGGAAGCCTTCAGGACAGCACTTTATGACGAACTGGGCGATCCCTTCACAGAAGATTCTGTACGACTTTATGAGATAAGCCCGCTGTTCCATGCACATAATGTGACCAAGCCCCTGATGGTACTTCAGGGAGCCAATGATCCGCGTGTACTGCAGGTGGAGTCGGACGAAATCGTAGCCGCAGTAAAAGAAAACGGGGTGCCGGTTGAGTATGTGATCTTCGATGATGAAGGCCACGGTTTTGTAAAAAAGGAGAACCAGATCAAAGGTTACGGTCAGATCCTGGAGTTCCTGGACAAATACCTCAAAGGCGTGACAGAAGAGTGAGGCCTTCGGAACCTATTAACTATGAGTTGATCTAATGGAAAACCGAATTGAGGAGCTTGTCCGGGAGAAAATGGCCGGGAAGAGCTATTCAACTATTCGTGAAGAGTTATCAGAATCGGGGATGACTGAAGAGGATATACGCAGTCTGATCCGGCAGGTGGATGAACGGGTACTCAGCGAAACAGCAATACAGGGACACCCGAACCGGGCACAGCAATGGTACCGGTTAGGGTTGATCCTGGCTGTGATTGGATTAATCATCTCCATCGCCTATAATGCAGGAATCATTTTAGAGATGCTCCCGGCAATGCTTATCTACTCTCCCTTTTTTGTGGGTATCCTGGTCATGGTTTACGGAAGATTTCTACAGAGAAAGCAATCCTCACCAGAAGTTTCAGTTTCGGGAGCTATCCGAAGAAGAAGGCCATATAAATAAAAATAATTGTATAATGGATGAGGAGCTTGTAAAGAGACGCTTTCCGTTTTTTGAATCGGGACTCAGGACAGCTATCAGCGAATCAGGCACTTTCAGAGAGTTTGAAGCGCAGGAAGAATTGATCCGTGAGGATCAGTATATCAGGTCCTTTCCCATTGTGCTCTCCGGCCTGATCAAGGTATGCCGGACCGATGAGGCGGGCAATGAACTGCTGCTTTACTACTTGCGTCCCGGTGAAGTTTGCACAGTATCACTTATCTGCTGTATGGACCGGACCCGAAGCAGGGTAAAGGCTATTGCGGAAGAAGAGACCACTGCCATCGTGGTTCCGGTGGAGCTGCTCGACAGCTGGATGACAAAGTATCAAACATGGAAAGAATATGTAATGCGCTCCATGCAGCTGCGATTCGATGAGCTGCTTAATGCTCTTGACAGCATTGCCTTTCTAAAGATGGATGAACGCCTGGAAAAGTTTTTTACAGATCGCTTTCATTCCTCGGGCTCCAAAATTTTTGAAGGATCCCACCAGGATGTGGCCCTGGCCATGAACAGCTCCAGGGAGGTCATATCCAGGCTCTTAAAACAGATGGAGAAAAAAGAACTGATCAGTCTCTCCCGCGGTCGGATCGATTACTCCCCGTTGTGTGACAAAAGTTACTGATATCTCCACCCTACTTCTGTTTCTTTGTACTGTTAAAAACAGTGTAAGGAATTCATGAAAACAAGATCTCTAAATTCATACAAAGAGCTGGAAGCGGGAGTCTCCGGAGAAAAAAAAGCTTTTTTACTCTTATATAAAAGTGGTGCAACCCAAAGTGATTGTGCTTTGGAAAGAATTACGAAAATGATTAGCGGGAATTCGCCTGTACTTTTTACAGCTGATGTAAACAGTGTCCGTGATATTCACGAAGGCCTGGAGATCACCACAGCTCCCAGCCTGGTGGTTTTTGAAGAAGGTAAAATGGTGAACATTATCAAAGGCTGTCAGACCGAATCGGCATACGAATCCATTTTATCAGGACGAGAAATTGGAGCATCTGCAGGTGAAAAACAAGGAAAGAGCAAGCAGGTTACCGTATACACCACTCCCACCTGTAGCTGGTGCACCACTCTGAAAACCTACCTGGACCAGCAGCAGGTCAGGTACAGGGAGATCAATGTGGCAGCAGATACTTCAGCCGCCGAGTCAATGGTTCGAAGAAGTGGTCAGCAAGGAGTTCCTCAGACAGAAATAAACGGACAGATGATTGTGGGTTTTGACAAGGCCCGGATCAATCAGCTGCTTGAGATAAAATAAGTTCGACGCTTATAGTAAACCTAAATTAAAGTAAAATGAAAGAGTTACAGCCAATCAATCAACATGTGCTTCTTGAGATTGAAGCAAAAGAAGAGAAAACAGCTTCGGGAATCATCATTCCTGATACCGTAAAAGAGAAACCCCAATTCGCCAAAGTTCTGGCTATCAGCGGGATCGAAGATCCTGAGATTTCAGTAGGCGATGTGGTTTTTTATAAGAATTTTTCAGGAACAGAACTGGAATTCGACGGTAAAGAGTACCTGATGATGCCCTATGCCGATATCCTCGGAAGGATTGTTGAAACAGACAAGATTTAGTATCGTGCCTGACCGGCTGTAGGCAATTTTACCATTATCAAGATCTTTAGGTTTCTGCCGAAGGGCTGCTACTCGACATAGCAGTCCTTCTTTTTTATACCCCTGATAAGTTCTATCTTGCACCCTTCAAATATTTATCCAAAAAACTGACATCGTGAAAAAATTTGTAGCAGCTATGGTAGTTGTAACGGCCATTTTGTTCGGATGCAACACTGAAAATCAAGAAAACATGAATCCATTCCTGACAGAATACACAACTCCATTCGGAGTACCCCCCTTTGATAAGATTGAGAACGAAGATTTTATTCCGGCTTTTGAGGAGGGAATGAAGATGCAAGAGGCTGAAATCGACGCCATCGTGAACAACCGCGATGCAGCAACATTCGAAAATACCATTGAAGCACTTGATAAAAGCGGAGAGCTGCTAAGTAAAGTAAACGGCGTGTTTTTCAGGCTTCGCTCGGCTGAGACCAATGATGAACTGGACTCCATCGCAAGGCTTATCCAGCCCGTATTAACCGCCCACGGTAGCAGCATTAATCTGAATCCGGGACTCTTTGAACGGGTAAAAGTTCTTTATGCAAAGAGGGAGTCGCTGGACCTGTCCGAGGAGCAGGCCATGGTTCTGAAAAAAATTTACCGCCGTTTTGTTAGGGGTGGTGCTAACCTGGAAGGCGAGGACAAAGAGCGGATTAAAGAGATCGACAAGAATCTGTCCATGCTCACCATGCAGTTTGGCGACAACCTCCTGAAAGAAACCAACAGCTACCAGTTAATAATCGAAAATGAAGCTGACCTGGCAGGACTTCCCGAATCGGTACGTTCTGCAGCCTCAGATGCTGCCAGGGCAGCAGATCTGGATGGAAAGTGGGTTTTTACACTCCAAAAGCCAAGCTGGATCCCCTTTCTGCAGTATTCTGACAAAAGGGAACTCAGGGAAGAGATCTACCGGGCCATGTTTATGCGCAGTAATAACGGGAACGAATATGACAACAATAAGCTGATTACAGAGATCCTGGAACTTCGTATCGAACGTGCCAATCTGCTGGGTTATGATACGCATGCTGCTTTTGTTCTGGAAGAACGCATGGCCAAAAATGCCGAAAATGTATATGAGCTATTGATGCAAGTATGGGACCCGGCTCTTGCTAAGGCTAAAGAAGAAGCAAGGATGATGCAGGAAATGATCGACCGGGAAGGTGGAGATTTTCAGCTGGCCTCATGGGACTGGTGGTACTATGCTGAGAAGATCCGGAATGAAAAGTATGACCTGGACGAAGAGGTGGTCAGAAGCTATTTCAGTCTGGAAACAGTGATGGATGGACTTTTCAATGTGGTAAACAATCTTTACGGACTCACCTTTGAGCCTCGGACAGATCTTCCCGTTTACAACGAGGAGGTGATGGCATACGAAGTTAAGGACCGGGACGGATCCCACCTGGGCATTCTCTATATGGATTTCCACCCAAGACCAGGAAAAAGAGGCGGAGCCTGGAGTACCAGTATTCGCAGGGCACATGTTCTGAATGGGAAACAGATATCCCCGGTACACCTGATCGTAATGAACTTTACCAGGCCCACTGGTGACAAGCCAGCCCTGCTCAGCTTCGATGAAACACTCACTTTCTTTCATGAATTCGGACACGCTCTCCACTCCATGCTTACCAAATGTGAGTATCTGACAGTCTCCGGCACCGCTGTTGCAACAGATTTTGTTGAGCTGGGTTCCCAGATCATGGAGAACTGGGCCGCCCATCCCGATGTGCTAAAAACCTATGCTAAACATTACCAAACCGGAGAGGTTATTCCGGATGAGCTTATTGCAAAACTGGAAGCTGCCAGCAAGTTCAACCAGGGTTTTGTAACCGTAGAATATACAGCTGCTTCAATCCTGGATATGGATTATCATACCCTGAAAGATGCTTCGGGAGTGATTGCCAATGAATTTGAAGAAGCCTCCATGAAACGGATCGGGCTGATTGATGAGATTATCCCACGTTACAAATCCAACTATTTCCAGCACATCTTTGCAGGTGGATACTCTGCAGGCTACTACAGCTACATGTGGTCTGAGGTACTTGATAAAGATGCATTTAATGCTTTTTTGGAAACCAGTCTCTTCGACCAGGCTACTGCAACATCTTTCAGAGAAAATATTCTGGAGAAAGGTGGTTCCAGGGATGAGATGGAGATGTATGTTAATTTCCGGGGAGCCGAACCCACCATTGAACCCTTACTGAAAGGCCGGGGGCTCAACTAGACTCCCCTGCCTTTCAGGATAGTGATCACTGTGTAGAAGAGTATCTTGACATCTACAAACAGGGACATATTTTCAATATAGAGAATATCATACTTGAGTCTCTTTATCATCTCCTCTACATTTTCGGCATAGCCATACTTCACCTGGCCCCAGGATGTAATCCCTGGTTTTACCTTATGAAGATGAGTATAATGGGGGGCTATTTTTGTGATTTTATTGATAAAATATTCTCTTTCGGGCCGCGGTCCTACCAGGGCCATCTCTCCTCTAAGAACATTAATAAAATTGGGAATCTCGTCGAACCTGTGTTTCCGCATCACTTGTCCAAAACGAGTCACCCGGGGATCGTGCTTGGAAGATAGCTCCGGACCATTCTCTTCTGCGTTGTGATACATGGAGCGGAACTTAAAGATTTTAAATTCCCGTCCAAACCTGCCTATCCGGTCCTGCCTGTATAGTATGGGACCTGGCGAAGAGATCTTCACTCCAATGATCATGGCCAGGCTTAAAGGAATCAGGAGAATTAATGCCAGCAGGGAAATCACAATATCCATCAACTGCTTCACATTTTGTTGCCATGCAGGCATAACATCCTGGTTTACCTCAAGCAATGGCGTTCCGAATATGGTGGTGCTTTTCACCTTCCCCGTGAGAATGTCAGTGATACTCGGGATGGCACTGATCCTTAGATCAAGCATGGATAGCCTGTTCACAATATCCCCGATTTTATCGTGTTCGGCTGGTTCCATTGCTATAATGACTTCCTCAACCTCTTGGTCCCGCAAAATGGACTCCATATTTTCGTAGCCTCCAAGGTGGGTCAAATGGTCCTGCAACTGGTAGTGCTCTTTCCACTGCACATTGATAAAGCCGAGTATCTCATATCCATTGGACCTGTGTTGATTCGCTATATCCAGATAAACATCTACTGCATTTTCATTACTTCCGATCATGACGGTCTTGAATCCAATTTCGCGCTTGTGGACTTTTCTAACCGTCCTGCTGGTTAGAATCATCCTTGGAATCAGCGTAAAAGTGAATTGCAGAAGAAATAGCGTGATGGCAAGGCTGTAATAATTGGTATAATTCAGAATGACATCATCCAGGATCAGGAGAAAGAAAATGATGACTACTCCCAGAAGACAGCTGGTCAGCGTACTGATAAAATCCTCCAACCTGGAACGGCGGTACATATCCTTATAAAATCCCGTAAAATAATATAACAGGATCCATGCAAATGGAAGGCCAATGGCACCCGTCCAGAACCTGGGCCCAAAGGTGATGGGCAACGCCCATCCAAAGACCTGGGGTTCAATATATATCTTGCGAAAAAGAAAAAAGAGAACCCAGGCAGCCATGGCAGCCAGGAAGTCAAAAAAAATGTAAAGTAATCTCTGTTTTCGTTGGTTCTTCATTCAAATGGTCGACCTCTGGTCTTATAACTGCAAGTCCCTGCCGATAATTGCATCACGAGTCAAAAAAAACTCCATATATGTTTAAGAATATCCATTATATTTGTCCATCCAGATGGAATATATAGATAGTTTTAGACATAAAGGGCTGAGAAAGAAGCTTATAGACTCCGTTAGATCCAAGGGGATCATGAATGAAGATGTGCTTGAAGCCATGGGCCGGGTTCCCCGGCATCTCTTTATGGATAGCAGTTTTGTCAACTTCTCCTATACAGATAAGGCCTTCCCGATTGCAGCGGGACAAACCATATCCCAACCCTACACCGTTGCATTTCAAACCCAGCTGCTTGA
Source organism: uncultured Bacteroidales bacterium (assembly GCA_963753765.1). Taxonomy (GTDB): domain Bacteria; phylum Bacteroidota; class Bacteroidia; order Bacteroidales. The sequence continues at coordinate 89,010 of CAVWDQ010000014.1, read as the reverse complement.
TGTAAAAAAACACCTGAAGATCCTGGAGATTGGAACCGGTTCCGGATATCAGACTGCTGTTCTGCTGGAACTTGGTGCGCGGGTATATACCATAGAAAGGCAACGACAGCTTTTCCTTGATGCACAGAAAACCCTGGGGCCTTTGAACTATAAGCCCATCTTCTTCTTCGGCGACGGCTATGAAGGCCTGCCCTCCTATCAGCCTTTTGACAGAATCCTGATCACAGCAGCTGCTCCGGAAATTCCGCAAATGCTCCTGGACCAACTGGCGGTAGGGGGTATCCTGGTCGTACCTGAAGGCGACAGGTTTGGTCAGAAAATGATACGTGTGGTTCGAGAAAGTGAAGATCACTTTCAACGCAGCGAGCATGGCCATTTTTCTTTTGTTCCATTATTGAGAGGTAAAAACCAATAATATGCTAACTATTGAGTCACTGGTATTCAACGCCTTCCAGGTCAATACCTACCTGGTAAAGAACGAGCAGGGAGACTGCCTGGTGCTTGACCCGGCTTTCTATTCTCCGGAAGAGATCAACACCTTTGATCGATACATAAGCTCCAGGGGATTAAATATTATCGGGCAGTTAAATACCCACTGCCATGTGGATCATGTTCTTGGTGTTAAGCATATGCGAACTGCCTATGATTGTCCATTGCGTGCTCACCAGGACGAGTCGGGCCTGCTTAACAACGCTCCTCTCATGGGAGAGGTCTACGGCCTTAGAGTTGAACCGCTTTCCGCAATCGATAAACCCATTGCTGACAAAGAACTTATTGAAATTGGAACGGACTTCCTGGAAGCCATCCTGGTTCCTGGTCACTCACCTGGCAGCCTTAGCTTCTACTCCCCCGAGGGAGGGTTTGTGATCACCGGAGATGCCCTTTTCCAGGGTAGTATTGGCCGTACTGATCTGCCTGGAGGCGATTTCGATACACTCATTAGTTCCATTCAAACCAGGCTGTTGACCCTTCCCCCGAAAACAGTTGTTTACCCGGGTCACGGGGATCCAACAAGCATTGAAAGTGAAGCTATAAATAACCCCTTCCTTGGCATGGCTTAACAACATGAAAGCCTTCAACATTTTTAATGGAAGGTTTCTTTATATTTGCGCTTCAGTAAGCCTTACGATGGTATAATATTTATTCTCATTTTATGAAACTTGATCAGTTTAGTGAGCGTCACCTGGGTCCCCGACAGCCCGAGATTGAACTTATGTTGAACACCATTGGAGTTGGAAGCTTAGAGGAACTGGTCTCCCTTACCATTCCTGCCTCCATCTTAACTGGACAGGCGATGAACCTTCCCGGGGCTGTGGATGAACAGACTTACCTGCAGAGGGTCAAAGAGGTGGCATCGAAGAATAAAATGTTCAGGACTTATATGGGGCTTGGATATTACAATACCATACTCCCCCCGGTGATCCACCGAAATATCCTGGAAAATCCCAACTGGTATACCTCCTATACACCCTACCAGGCTGAAATCTCCCAGGGCAGACTGGAAGCACTCCTGAACTTCCAGACAATGGTAATGGAACTGACTGGTATGGAGATAGCCAACGCCTCCCTGCTGGATGAAGCCACTGCTGCTGCCGAGGCTATGATCATGTTTTACAATGCGCGCTCCAGGGCTGCGGTCAGGGAGGGAAGGAACAGCTTTTTCGTGGATGAGAATATTTTTCCCCAGACCAGGGCCGTTCTTATTACCAGGGCCAAACCACTTGGCATTGAGCTTGAATTCGGATCCTACCACTCCGGCGTTTTAGGAGAATCCTTTTTTGGAGCGCTTGTACAATACCCCGCCGCTGATGGAGAGATCAGGGATTATGCAGGATTTGTCCAATCGGCACATGAAAAGGAGATTGCGGTTGCTGTGGCAGCTGATATCATGAGCCTTGTTTTACTTACCCCCCCGGGTGAATGGGATGCAGATGTGGTAGTGGGTTCCACACAGCGTTTCGGAATCCCCATGTTCTATGGAGGACCCCATGCTGCTTATTTCGCAACGAAAGAAAGTTTCAAAAGACATATCCCGGGCCGGATCATTGGCATATCCATCGATGTGAATGAGAAACCAGCTCTTCGTATGGCACTGCAAACCCGGGAACAGCATATCAAACGGGAACGTGCCACGTCCAATATCTGCACCGCCCAGGCTCTTCTGGCCAGCATGGCCGGTATGTACGTGGCCTACCATGGCCCGGAAGGCCTGAAACGGATCGCCTCCAATATCCACACAGGCGCAGCCTACCTGGCTTCACAATTGGAAATACTGGGGTACTCCCTGCTCCACCAGGATTATTTTGATACGCTCAGGGTGGTGCTCCCGGGTAAATTGAGTGCCGAGGAGATTCGTAAGCTTGCTGAAGAACGGGAAATCAACTTCTACTACCCGGATGACAATACAGTTCAGTTCTCCACCGATGAAAGCACAAATGAAGAACAACTAAATGAGATCCTGGAGATTTTTTCCCTTGCGGTCAGGAAGGGGATACATTTCCAGAAGAACCTGGAACCTGCCACAGCTTTTAAAAAGGAGTTTGTAAGAAAATCTATCATCCTGCCCCAGGAGACTTTCCACAGATATCGTTCCGAAACAGAGATGATGCGCTATATCAGGATGCTGGAACGAAAGGACATTTCTCTGACCCAATCCATGATTTCCCTGGGATCATGCACCATGAAACTCAATGCAGCTTCCCAGTTGATGCCAGTAAGCTGGCCTGAATTTGCATCCATACACCCCTTTGTCCCCATTGACCAGACCGAAGGCTTTCATCAGCTGATCAATGAACTGGAGCAGGCACTCAAAGAAATTACAGGATTTGAAACCATCTCATTCCAGCCCAATTCAGGGGCTGCGGGGGAATATACCGGACTGATGGTGATCCAGGCCTATCACAAAGAAAGGGGAGATACAGGGCGCAATGTAGTCCTGATCCCTGCCTCGGCACATGGAACCAATCCGGCCAGTGCTGTGATGGCCGGTTTGGAGGTGAAAGTGGTCAAATGCGATGAGTATGGGAACATCGATACGGCTCATTTAAAAGAGCTGGCGGAAGACCATAAGGAAGTGCTTTCATCCATAATGATCACTTACCCGTCTACCCATGGAGTATTTGAAGATAACATCCGCGAAATCATTGACATTGTTCACCAATGCGGTGGGCAGGTCTATATGGACGGAGCCAATATGAATGCACAGGTGGGATTGACCAGTCCCGCTTTCATCGGTGCCGATGTCTGCCACCTGAACCTGCACAAAACCTTTGCCATTCCGCATGGCGGAGGCGGACCCGGAGTTGGTCCCATTGGTGTGGCCAGCCACCTGGTGGAATACCTGCCTACACATCCCCTGGTAGAGACCGGAGGTATCAAAGGGATTAGCAGTGTTGCTGCTGCCCCTTACGGAAGTGCAGGAGTTCTGGCCATCTCCCATGCCTATATCAGGATGCTCGGCACAGAGGGACTCACCGATGCAACACGGATTGCCATCCTCAATGCCAACTACGTGGCATGCTCGTTGAAAGATTACTACGACATTCTCTATACCGGCACAGAAGGAAAGGTTGCACATGAGATGATCCTGGATTGCAGGAAATTCAAGGCCATGGCCGATATCACTGAGGCCGATATCGCCAAAAGACTGATGGACTACGGATTCCATGCCCCTACCCTGAGCTTCCCTGTCCATGGCACTCTGATGATGGAACCAACCGAGAGCGAATCCAAGGCAGAACTGGATCGCTTTATCCAGGCCATGATTGATATCCATAAGGACATCATGGAAATAGCTGACGGGAAGCTGAAAGCTGAAGAAAGCGTGCTAAGAAACGCTCCACATACAGCCGAAACACTGCTCACCGAAAATTGGGAGCGTAGTTATACAAGAGAAAAAGCGGCCTTCCCACTGCCCTGGGTAAAAGAAAACAAGTTCTGGCCTTCGGTAAGCCGTATAAATGATGGCTATGGCGACCGCAACCTGGTCTGCTCATGTGCCCCCATTGAAGCTTACCGGGAGTAAGTCGACAGGCTGACCCTAAAGAAGAGTCTTTAAAGTTGATTTAATTCCGGAATCAGCATCCAGGGAATGGTACACCCCGCAATCCCTGCAATTCTCATTTTTACATAGCCTTCCTTTTTCAGAGGCTTCCCAGCAAGGCTGGAAGTTATCTGTATATGCTCCGCAGTGCTTCTGTCCTCTTCTGAACATTCCCGGATCGCCCAACAGGGAATCATGCCCATTAAGGCCCGAACGCCTGAAAAATTGAGCCCCTTATCACGAATGAGGGTTTTGATCAGTTTCAATCTATCGATATCATTTCGGGAAAACAGATGACGTTTCGATTCAAGCTTATAGGGAATGAGCATTCCCATATCAATATACTGCCTTATGGAGTGCGCAGGAGTTTCAGAGAGCTGCGCGGCCACCCCAAGGGTATAAACCGGACTGTTGTTACCTAAATTGATCGTATTTACTGGAGGGGTTTGCGTGTATTCATAATACTTATCTGGACTAAATATAAACAAGCTGATAATTAGGCACTTCACTCATACAAATATAGTGATTGTAAGGTATTTTTCAGTATTATTAGTAACTGATTATGTGTATTATTTAATACAGTTTTTAATCATGCCCGCTCAAATCAACAGAATCCTTCTGCTATTCATTGCCTTCATAGGGTTTTCCTCATCGTTCGCCATTTTCTTATCCCTGAAACATTTGGCCAATACGGACATTACCGGGGCAACTCCTTAATCGATAATGCAGAGAAAGAGATGACATTTGCGGACAAGGAGGACTGCTATGCATGTCACGATGATATAGGGGAAATACTCGCAAATGAAATGCATGCTGGACTTTCCTGCCTCATATGTCATGGCCCGGGAAGAACTCATGTGGACGACCCCCAGTTGGGGAACATTACTAAAAGCAGCGGCCGGGAATTTTGCGGAAGGTGCCATGATATCCATCCGGCAAAATCAACAGATGTCATAAACCAGGTGGATATAAATACACATCATACAGAGAAAACAGATTGCATTGAATGTCATAATCCACATGCACTATGGGAGGGAATGGAATGAAATCATCGCGCAGAAAATTCATGAAAGCTTCACGTGGCAGCAGCAGGGACTCTGGTCCTATCCTCGCTTACAAGACCATTTGATGTGCTTCTGATGGCATCTGATCCTCCACCTGAAGAGGGCCCATGGTGGGGAATTGGCATCGATATCCACACATGCATCGGTTGCGGAATGTGTGCCCGGGCCTGTAAAATGGAAAACGATGTCCCGGAGGAACCCTTCTATTATCGTACCTGGGTGGAACAATATACTATATTAAACAATGGCGAGGTAAAAATCGAATCCCCAAACGGGGGAATCGATGGTTTTAAACCTTCGTTTCCGGAAGAGGAAATTTTCAAAACCTTCTTCGTTCCAAAAATGTGTAACCAATGTGCAAAATCGCCCTGCACGCAGGTCTGCCCGGTCGGGGCTACTTATGAGAGTCCCGATGGTGTGGCGCTGGTTGATGAAACATACTGCATCGGATGTGGCTACTGTGTGCAGGCATGTCCCTACGGTTGCAGATATATACACCCGGAAAAGAAAGTGGCCGATAAATGTACCCTTTGCTATCACCGGCTGAAAAAGGGACTGGCCCCGGCCTGTATGGAGGTATGCCCGACCAAAGCAAGAATATACGGGGATTTAAGAGACAGGGATAGTGAGCTTGTAAGTTTCTTGCGTGAACATGATTACCAGGTTTTGAAACCGCATCTGAATACCGGCTCCAAACTATTCTATAATGGCCTCAACGCAGAAATAAGCTAATATGGAGGATCATACGCAACATTTATTCGAGATGCTATCCAAGGTAGAAGGATACATCTATCCCAATGAAATTTCGCTTCAGTGGGGGATCCTGATTGTCCTGTATCCCTATCTGACCGGCCTGGTGGCAGGAGCATTTATACTGGCATCTCTTGAAAGGGTTTTCAAAATTAAAGTACTCGGGCCAACCTACCAACTTGCCTTATTAACGGCTCTGTCCTTCCTGATTGTAGCCCCCTTTACCCTGATATCCCATCTGGGACAACCCGCTCAGGGCCTATGAGATCATGATTACACCCAACGGGAATTCCGCCATGGCCATTTTCGGATTCGTCTATCTCTGGTACCTCCTGGCCGTGCTGAATTTGAAATCTGGCTGGATTACCGCCGTGATTTTGTGATCTGGTCAAAGGAAAAAAAGGGTTTCATGCGATTCGTATATAAAGTATTAAGCCTGGGAATCAGCGATATCTCACCAAAGGCTGTAAAATTGGATGATCGTCTCGGCTATATAATCACCGTGATTGGGATCCCATCTGCCTTCCTGCTTCATGGCTATGTGGGTTTTATCTTTGGATCAGTTAAAGCCAATCCATGGTGGTCCACGGTGTTGATGCCGGTGATTTTCATCTTCTCAGCCATGGTATCCGGAATTGCACTCATCATGGTACTGTACATGGTAGTCTCCTACATCAGGAAAGTAAAAATTGATATGGCATGCCTGGATATGATCGGGAAATACCTTTTCTACATGCTTATCCTTGATTTTACCCTGGAGTCCCTGGACCAGGTTCACAGGATCTATGAAGCAGAAGAATCATTTGATATTTTACACATGCTCGTCAATGGCAAACTGTTTATTACCCTTTTTGGTTTTCAAATCACCTTGGGAATGATCATCCCTCTGATCAGCCTTGGCGCGCTCCAGGTATTCAAAGCCAGGGAACAGGTACGGAAGACCATCTATCTTGTTACAGGCCTGCTGGTCCTGATCGGTATCTTTTTTATGCGATGGAACGTCGTTATCGGCGGACAACTCTTCTCCAAAGGATTTCATGGATTTACCAACTTTAAACTGGGTCTGGCAGGGACGGAGGGTCTGTTTATGGCCATTGTCTGGATTGTTCTCCCCTTCCTGATCCTTGCGTTTCTGCTATGGCTGTTGCCTCCGTGGAAGAAGCATGAGGAGGCCTGAAAAATAGATTTTGATGGAAAATAAAAGTCAACCCGCAAACGGGGAACTTGATCATCTGAAAAAAAGGATTGCAGATCTGGAAGAGCGGCTGACCCTTGTGGAAAGAGATGTTGCTGATCCCGCCCTCCGCAGAACGGGGATGTTTCAATTCGAGTACTCCCAGGGAAAAGAGACTGTGCAGAAGCGAGATAGCTCCAATGATGACTCCATGGAATCAAGAGTTGGAGAATATGGCATGGCCTGGATGGGGAACATAGTCCTTCTTTTCGGAATCCTGTTCCTGTCCCAATACCTGCAGAAAAACAACCAGGAGATCATTTCCCTGGTGTTTGGGTTTGTTTCGGTGGCACTTGTATATCTGATGGGGCATCTTACCCGGAAGTCTCTCCCCTATATGTCCAGGCTTTTCTCTTACAACGGCCATCTGCTTCTATATATCCAGGCCATGAGGATTTGCATTTTCCCTGGAAGTCAAATTATTGAAAATTCATTTCTGGGTTATGCGGTGGTCCTGGTGGTCCTTATATCGCTGATCTACCTGGCTTACAGGAACAGTTCACAGATGCTGGCGATCCTGGTTTGGCTCATGGCTGTCATCACTGCAATTGCCGATGGTTCTACCCATTTCATGCTTCCGCTGATGGTTGGCATCAGCGGTTCTGCCATCTATTTCGCAATCAGGAAAGCCTGGTGGACAGGACTGCTGATCTCCATCTTCCTGTCCTATTTCATCTACCTGATGTGGATCACTGGTAATCCGGTTCTGAGTAAGACCTTCGAACTTATTTCCCTTCCTCAATTGGGTCATCTCTACCTTTTTGCCTGTGCCCTTGCTTACTCGCTTATGGCCCTGCTGCCTGCATCGGACAAGGTGTCACAGAAGCAGCTTAATCCATCGATTGTTCTGAACGGACTGAGCTTTTCATTCGTTTTCACCCTAACAGTACTGGTATTTTTCACCGAAAGCTATTTCAGGTACTTTGGCCTGATTGCTGCTTTTTGCATTGCTTACTCCATCTGGCTTCAATTGCGCGGGACCTGGAAATCCATCGCCTCTCTGTATGCTATTTACAGTTTTGTGGCTCTGAGTATTTCCATAGCCGGGATTTATCACTTCCCATTGGCATTTCTACTGCTATCCATCCAGAGTTTGCTGGTAGTCATAGTGGCATTGTGGTTCCGTTCGAGGTTCATAATTATTATGAACACCATCCTTTTCCTGGGATTGCTGATCGCTTACTTTGCCGCGGGCGAATTTCTACACGGTACCAACTTCTCTTTTGCGCTGGTAGCACTTGGAACTGCCAGGATCCTGAACTGGAAAAAACAACGCCTGGAAATACGTACTGAATTAATCCGGAATATTTTCCTCTTCACAGGTGCCGTCATGGTCCTTTTCAGTCTTCACGAGGCAGTACCGCCAAACTTTGTTACCCTTTCATGGGCATTGTCTGCCGTGGTTTTCTTCTTCCTGAGTGTTCTGATCAGGAATATGAAATACCGCTGGCTGGCCATCATTACCATGGTGGTCACTGTCTTTTACCTCTTCCTTGTTGATTTGAGCAGCATCAGCCTTGGATACCGGATTGTGGCCCTGATGTTCATAGCTGCAATTTCCCTGGGTATTTCCATTTTCTACTCCAAAAGGCAAAAGAGCAAACAAGAAGAATCCGAATAACACGCTAAGCTTACTCCACAGGCTCCTCAACACTTTTGGGCGAGAGAAACAGGAAGTTATCGCAGACAACTTCTGTGCTGTAATGTTTGTTCCCCTCCTTGTCATCCCAGGAATTGGTAGAGATCTTCCCTTCCACATAGAGAGCATCCCCCTTCCTGACATGCTGCTTTACGATTTCAGCGGCTTTGTTCCAGACCACAATCCGGTGCCACTCGGTCCGGCGAACCTCCTCGCCTTCCTTATCGCGCCAAACTTCATTGGTTGCCAGCGGAAAATTAGCCACAAAAGCCTCCCCATCCCGTTCCGATACCCTGGGCACCTCCCCTACGTTTCCAACGAGGGTCACCCTGTTTACTCCATATTTCATAATGCTAAAGATTTGGTTACAGGGATTAATGTGATAAAGGGAGTAATTATCGTATTATAGATTTTTAAAAGATTATGCGAAAACAATTTATGTTCGCTAATGTTCTTACTCTATGAAAATACTCAAGCATCTGAAAGCCGACTGGTTTAAGTACGGATTTGAAACCCTTGCTGTGGTAGTTGGTATTCTTGTGGCCTTTGCCCTGGAGAACTGGAATGATACCAGGAAAGAAAATGAGATCGAAAGAGACCTCCTGGAGCAATTCAGGGAGGACCTAAGGTCTGACATAGAGTCAATCAATCATGTAAATTACTGGTACGAAAAAACAATCTTTTCCTGTGAAGTGTTGGTTGACCATCTTAAAAACAGGAAACCATTCCATGATTCATTGAAAATTCACTTTGACCTTTGGAATGATTTTGAAAAACTTTATATCAACTCGGGGGCAATATCCAACCTGAATTCAAGAGGAGTAGAATTGATTTCCAATACCTCCCTGAGAAATCACATCCTTCAAATGTACAACCAACACCTCCCCTATGGCTTAAAATCCAATGACTATTTCAGGGAGGATCATGTGCATATGAGCTATAAAGTGCATCTGGAGAGAATCGAACCCATCCTTTGGAGGGAAAGTGCCATGCCAAATGATTACAATGCCTTGTTTGAAGATCAGGTTTTTATCAATCACGTTCAATGGATAAAAAATGCAGCCATGTTTAATACAGAGGGAAATGCTCAACTGATTGGAGAAATATACTCACTCATAGGTTTCATAGACCGGGAACTCAAGGAATAGAATCCCAAATTGGCCATCCTGGAATCGATTCTTTCATTTAGCATAACGGCTTATATGCTCAATACCCGCTTATAGTTCTCCACGATCAGTCCGGCATAGGGTAATACCAATTCTTCAAGACGCTGCATGTCTGATTCGCTGAGAGTCTTAAAATTCTGCAGTACCTTGATGTTGTGCTCCAGCTCTGCCAGTGTTGTACACCCACTTACAAGTGTGGATACAGGCAGGGCATATACATATTGATGCAGCTCTGCGGGAGTGATCCCGGTCTCCCGGACCAAATCGGGTATCATGTCTGTTTTGATCCAATCGGGTGTAGTATCGATACGCTTTCCCATCATGCTGCCACCACTCATGGTTTTCATGGCGATAATCCCGTATTCTCTTTCCAGTAGCACAGGGAGTACCTGCTTCTGAAAAGATTCGAAGCTGGGATCCAGGACGTTCAGGGGCAACTGACAGGTATCCAGTTCCAGCCCCCGTTCTTTAAGCCAATTCAAAAAATACAGATGGGTAAGTGGGCTTTGGTGACCACTAAACCCAATATACCGGGTTTTTCCCTGCTCTTTTGCCTCCAGAAATACATCCAGCACCCCGTTCCCGATGCGCTGATCCACATCTTCCGGTGTGGTGAATGTATGAATTTGCCAGAGGTCGAGCTGTTCAGTTTTCAGGGCCTTTAAAGAGAGTTCGAGATGCTCTTTGGCCTGCTCCCCGGTTTTTGCATGGGACTTGCTCATTACAAATATCTGGTCCCGGTACTTTGGAATCAATAATCGCCCCATTCGTTCTTCCGAGCCGCCATTCTGGTAACCTCTTGCCGTATCATAAAAACGAACCCCCATTTCCATGGACATCTCCACCATTCTCTCAGCCTCCGAAGGATCCTTTACATTGCCCAGGTGCCAGCCACCTACCGAATATGCAGTTACTTTTTCACCGTTTCTGGTCAGTCGACGCACAGGTAACATATCACCATACGTATCTGCCTGAGGAATGGCCGATGCCCATTGATGCAGCATACCAAACACTCCCAGAACGGCAGTTGACTTAATAAATTCTCTCCTGTTTTTCATTTGTCTGAAATTAGATGTGTTTACTTTCAATCATATCAGGGCCTGACCGGCGTGCCGTCAGCTTTGCGTACCTGGGTCCAGTTGTAATTAAAATGAGGCAGTGTATATTTTTTTGCCTTCTCTTCATCAAGGTCTACGCCCAGTCCGGGTGCTTCATTCACAAACATATAGCCATTCTCCATGGTGGGGGTTCCTGGAAATACCTCCCGTGTAAGCTCGTTAAAGGATACTGCCTCCTGTATACCGAAGTTCCAGACGGCCAAGTCGATATGTGCATTGGCAGCATGACCAATCGGAGAAGTATCGCCGGGACCGTGCCAGGCAGTTCTTATATTGAACCATTCTCCCAGCCGGGCCACCTTCATGGCCGGGGTGATCCCGCCGATCTGGGAGATATGAATCCGTATGAAATCATACATTCTCTGGCTCATGGGCTCCACCCATTCGTGTGGATTATTAAACAATTCCCCCATGGCAATGGGAACGGCGCTTTGCTGTCTCAACATCTTAAACCAGCCCATATTCTCCGGCGAAAAGGGATCTTCAATGAAGAAGGGGCGGTATTCTTCCAGCTTCTTGATCAGATCAATGGCGTCCATAGGTTCAATCCGCTCATGCACATCATGCAAGAATTCGATCTCATCCCCGAATCTTTTTCTTGCCAGCTCAAACATCCTTACCACTCCCCTTTTATAGGCCTGGGCATCCAGGGTATTATCATCGGGATGACCAAAACCGTGTTGTTTGTAATCCGGATTGGCCGACAGATGGGTGGCGCCATATCCCCCCAGCTGAATGCGAATGTGTCTGAATCCCCGCTCCCTGTATTTGGCCACATCGTCCATGACCGCCTCGGGAGTGGGACCAGAAGCATGGGTGTAGGTATCTACCGCGAACCTTGTCTTCCCCCCAAGCAACTGGTACACCGGCATTCCCGCCATCTTACCTTTAATATCCCACAATGCCTGGTCCAGACCACTAAGTGCATTGTTCAGGACCGGTCCGTTTCGCCAGTAGGAACTAACATAGGCTGTCTGCCACAGATCTTCAATATTACTTACATCCTTGTCCCTGCAAAAATCGTCCAGGTATTCGTCTATGGCTGTCGCCACTGCATGTGCCCTTTGCCTGAAAGTGGCACATCCTACTCCATAAAGTCCGGGCTGGTCAGTCTCCACCTTCACGATTACAAGTTCAATGCCATAGGGGGCCGTTAATATGGCCCTGACTTTTTTTATTTTGACCTTTTGCATATTGAGCTCTTTTCCTTCCGGTTTCCACCCCAGTGGAGCTGGTCCTGCTTCCCGGGGATTTACAAGGACCTCATTATTTAAAGTCCTGGTACAGGCAGCCAGGGGAAGTAGCGTAAGTGCTTTTAATAAATCTCTTCTGTTGTTCATGATTTCGGGCAATTAGTTAAGCTGCCAGGATGGGAGTATAAACCTGGAAGGCACTTCATTTCTTTCTGAATTTAAAGAATTAATCGGTACGTGTCAATTCGGGAGGACAGACCCTGCTCTAAAAAGTGCAGAACAACAATTTATCAGATAGTGTAGCATTCTAAGTTGAACTACTCCAGCCATAAAAGCAGGCTTTTATACCTTTAAAATCGACCTTCAAGTTAAATATTTGTCGTCCAGAATAATAATTAAGCAATAATCCGGTAAAACAAATTACCTTTACACTTGTTATTATAAGAGTTATGTTTCATTTTAATTTAAAGTTATGAGTAACGGTACAGTAAAATTCTTCAACAATGTAAAAGGTTTTGGTTTTATCAACCCTGAAGAAGGAGGTAAAGACGTTTTTGTACATCAAAGCGGATTAATCGACGAAATCACTGAAGGCGATAAAGTTAGCTACGATGTCGAAGAAGGTCCAAAAGGCCTTAGCGCAACAAACGTCAAATTAGTATAACTACATTTTGACCCTACGGCATTTACAGCCTGTCATTTTTGACAGGCTTTTTTTATGTCAAATAATCCTCTAAAAAGCTTTTTCCTGCTATTTTTATAGAATAAAATAAACCTTCTTACCACTATGGGATACAGTGAAAGTGCCTCGAAGCTCAAAATAATGATCGAAAAAGCCATTGATGATCAAAAAATTACGCGAGAAGAAATGGATTCCATCATTAGCCTTGTTACAGAAGATGGCCATATTGATCCTCATGAGAAGGCCCTGCTTAATCAGCTTCAGGAAATGATCGAAAACAAAACAGTAAAATATATTCTGTAGTTTTTTGTGCGGATCATTGACTAACATAGAAAGAACTAATGGTCAATGGCACATGAACGGACCCACCGGCACTTCCTTGAACTGATACACAGTCACCAGAGTATCATTCACAAGATCTGCTTTGTCTACTGTAAGAACAAAGCTGACCAGGAAGATCTTCAACAGGAGATTATCCTGCAGTTATGGAAATCATTCCCTTCTTTCCTTGAAAATGCTGCATTCTCAACCTGGATGTACCGCGTTGCACTTAATACCGCGATTAACCAGACCAGGCGGCCCGGATTGTTGCTTGACACATCCTCCTCCCCTGAAATTCCGTACGATCCTTCCGACTCCTATCATCTGTCAGAAGAGATCCAGATCCTTTACAAGGCCATTTCAAAGCTAAGAAAGATAGAGAAGGCCATCATTCTCTTATGGCTTGAAGAAAACAGCTACGAAGAGATCGCAGAGGCCATCGGAATAAGTGTAAAGCATGTTAGCGTCAGACTGGTCCGAATCAGGGCCAAACTGGCCGAAATCATCTCAAAACTTCAATAAGATGAAATCCATAGATCTAGATACCATGAAAGCCGCATGGAAAAAAGAAAGAAGTTTCGAAGACAAGAGATTGTCGGAAGCCGATATAGAAGGGTTTCTCACCGGCAAATCGAAAGATATCAGCCAGCTGTTCAGAAAAGGATTAATCTTTGATATTGTTTTGAAAAGTGTCATCGGTGCATCCTTCCTGGGAATCACAGCACTCTTTAGAAATAACCTGTCTGTGGTCCTCATAAGCTCAGCAATCCTGTTGGTAATTCTCTGGGCCATTCGCTACCAGTGGCTTATGATCGGAAGGATCCCGGAGGCCAGTGCAGCAGACCAGACAGTCAGAACCACCCTGGAGAACAAGATTAGTTTTTATCACCAGCGCTATATCAAATCGCTTTATGTAGGGGCACTTTCCAATTCCCTGCTTGTTTTAGCGGGTATGCTCTACTACTTCTACTTCAAATACGGGGAGATCCGGCCCTTCCAGTGGGATGATTACCTGGTAAGCTGTGTTGTCATCATTCTCAGCTATGCCATTGGTGCCGTAGCCCAAATAAAGCAAAGCAATTTCCAGGTAAAACAGCTTAAAAGCTGCCTGCAGGAGATTGATGAGGATGCAATAAGCACACTTACCATCAGGGATCAGCGGAATAAAAAAAGGCAAATGATCCTGATATTTCTGCTTGCCCTTTTATGCGGTCTCCTGGTGCTGACTTTCTTTATTTTCAGATAAGACCGGGGCTATGGCTTTTCATGGGCAGGTTTCAAAGTCCAGAGTTGCATCCGTGTCATCTCGGCCAGGTGCGACATATCAAGATCGGTCCGGTGAACGATCCAGTGTTTATAGTCCTCCACTTCCCCAATGATAATTTCTTCATTGGCTTTCGGATAAGAATCAAAGGCGATCACCTCATAGCTTTCTTTCAGGTCTTTTCCTGCCATATCCAGGTATGCTGTGCTGAACAGGTGCATAAGAGATCCTGTCCCGATACTGGCATCACCTACCATCATTACTGAAGGAAGATACCCCCGGTTGCGGATGCTGTCCGAAGCCAGGTCAGCAAGCTCCAGAACACGCTCCGACGAAAGTGACGAAATGCCTGGCGTTTCAGGTGGCATTGACATGGGCCCCAGGGGGCTCTCACGCTGAAGCTTTCCGGGAATCTTTCCACTCCGGCTATACTCCTGGAGGGATTGAGCCAGTGCTGTTAAAACCTCTGCAGGTGAATACACATCGTCATAAACAACCTGCCCTGAAAAGTTGATATCACCGGCAATTCTCAACAGATCTTTCCTGGAAATATAGTCAGGTTGATATGAAAATCTTTCCATCAGGTCTCCGATGGTAACTACCTCGATACTCTCCTGGTCTTTCAGGAATTGCATCAGGCGTTTAAAATTCTTTTGGGCGGTCACCATACTTTCTGCAGGACGCAGAACGGGGGGTAAGAGGCTGTCCTTATGCCGGGTTGGCTCCTTCGTAGAAATTAAAATCCCAGAATTGTTCCGCCCTGACCTTGGTGGGGTGACAGGCAAAGAAAGAAATCATATCCACCCCTTCAATATCCGTTAAGAAGTTCTTCTTCAGGCTGTCAAAGACAGGATTAAACAGTTCGTCCTTGTAATAGACATCATCGAAGGCCCCATAATCGCCATGAAAATTAAGAGTATTGCAGAACCAGACAGCATGTTTACCAGGTAGTTGTACTGGTGAATAGACATAGCCCTTCCCCATTTGTCCCAGGGCATAAACCAGCTGGGGACCATAGGATCCGCCGTGCCGGGCCAGGGTACTCACCGGAACTCCAAATATCCGCTCCAGCTCCTCAAATCCAAGGGATTCATTTTCGAGCATCACCTGTACGCCCTGGTCCCAGTGGGCATACTCCAGAATTTCGGTAACCGTTGGATGGATAGATCCCAGGTTGGTATGACTACCTATATCATGGGCGGCCATGGCTTCTATCACGTCCCGGCGTCCTCGTTCTTCCAGGGAACGAGCTTTTTCCCCAATTACAAAAAACGTTCCGGTTACTCCCACTTCAGTCATGGTCTCGGCCAGCCACTTGGGAATCTCATCCACACTATCGGCAACAGGTGAGATATAATCCTCCACATCAAAAACCACCGTGACATAGGTGCGTTCAGGTTTAGTACAGCTTTGCATAAAGATAAAGATCAGAAAGGCGATTAAAAGACAAGAATTTCTCATGGCATGAATATTTAACTCATGGATTTTTTCATATTACTGCCCGGTTCGCTCTGCCAGTGAAGAAAGCCTGATAATCCGGTCCGGTTTATTAACCACAATGTATATGTTCCCTTCCGGATCGAGCCCGATGTCCCTGACCCTTCCAAAATTCTTAAAGATGACCTCCTGGTGCATGACCCGGTCGGCTTCAATATCAAGCAATCTGACCTCTTCATACTTCAAAGCACCCACCAGTAGCTTATTCTTCCACTTTGCGAATTCTTCTCCCTGGTAAAACTCAATCCCACAAACTGCTGTAGAGGGTTTCCAGTAAAGTGCCGGCTGGGCATACCCCTCCTTCCGTGTGAAATTTGATACGGGTGCACCGTCGTAGTTGCTGCCATAAGTAATGACCGGCCAGCCATAATTGGTGCCCGGGGTGATCAGGTTCAGTTCATCTCCCCCCAGGGGGCCATGCTCAGCGGCCCAGACCTCATCTGTAACCGGGTGAACAGAAAGACCCTGTGGGTTCCTGTTCCCAAGTGTATACAAAGTAGTCAGTCCCTTGTCCCTGAAAGGATTATCATCCGGAATAGTCCCATCAGGGTAGATCCTGTGAATTTTGCCATTTGGCTTTGTGGGATCCTGGGCCTGATCCTGAGCACCACGGTCTCCGATACTAAAGTAGAGATAACCTTTCCGGTCAAAAACCACCCGGTTGCCATAATGGTGCCTGGTGGTCCTGTAGGTTTCAAGGGGTGCTTCATAAATCTTTTGCTCATCCACCCACTGCATTGCACGTATCTTGCCCCTGACAATCCGGGTCATGGCCGGGGGTCTCTCTGCTCCAGGCGGGGCTTCGATCTGGTGACTGTAGGAGAGGTAGATCCATCCGTTCCTCTTGTAATCCGGATCAATATTCACATCCAGTAATCCCCCCTGTCCTTCTGCCAGCACCTCGGGAATACCCTTCACTGGATTTTCAAGCAGCTTCCCATTAACAACCATCCTCAGCTTACCTGGCCTTTCGGTAAAAAGTGCCGTATCCTTATTCAGAAAAACGATAGCCCAGGGGATATCCAGGTTGTCAACCCAGATTTCGCATCCCATGGTATAATCGATACTCTCAAGCTGCGCCGGCGGATCTGGTTTTTCAACACCTGCCCTGGACTGCTCCTCATAGAGATAATCTACCAGCAGCCTGATCTCTTCATCATCCAGCGAGTTTTCGTAGGAAGGCATACCCAGGTGCGGAATGCCATACTTGATGTTCCTTGTAACATATCCGGACCCATCACCAAATTGCCATACCCCATCAAGCAGGCTCTGTGCATTTCCTCCCCTGAGATCCTTTCCGTGACAATTGGAACAATACTGATCGTAAATCTCTTTTGCCCCCTGATCTGATCCATCATTGCCGTTTCCATCTGCCATAGCTGGCTTGCAGCCCACAAGGAGAACGGGGAGAATCAACAGAATGATAAGGGGCCTGATGCAGGAATAATTCATTCTGGTTTTCATGGCGCTTTTTATTTGTAAGTAAATGAATTTGAATCAGAAATGCTATTTTTAGAGCCATGCAATCGGCGGTAATCTTCAGAGAAGTTAAGAAAACGGACAATATACTACTGGCCAGAATGATCAGACAGGTCTTTAAAGAGCATGATGCACCTCAATCAGGAACAGTTTTCTCAGATCCCACTACGGACGATCTCTTTGGTCTGTTTCGTCTTAACAGGTCGGTCTTGTGGGTGGCTGAAGCAGATGGTATCCCGGTTGGATGCTGCGGCATCTATCCCACCGAGGGACTGGCTGACAATTGTGCTGAGCTGGTAAAATATTATCTGGCTGCTTCGGAGAGAGGTCGGGGGACAGGAAGAAAGCTGATGGAACTTTGCATTCATTCGGCCAGGGAACTGGCATACCAGAAACTCTACCTGGAAAGCATGCCCCACTTTGCAAAAGCGGTGCGCATTTATGAAAAACTGGGATTTCGAAATCTCCCGGGTCCCCTTGGAAATTCCGGTCACACGACCTGTAATATCTGGATGTTGCTTGAGCTGTAAGCGACCCGGTCAGGTTCGGGCCGAGCGTCGAAACAGCAAAGCAGCCAACAGGCCAAGCATGGCAACAGCCGATAGCAGAATGAAAACATAGCTGTGGCCTGTAGCTCCAGGGTAGCTGTCCAGAAGATGCCCCATCCATGGACCCATAAAAATTTCAGGGGCAAACCCGGCAAAGGAAACAATCCCCACTGCAGTACCGGTTAATGCAATGGGAAATCCCGCTTCCTTCATCACAGCAAAATAAAGTGCCCGCACACCATAAATCCCGGCAGCAGTTAATGCCAGATTCAAAAGAAGCAGCCCGGCTATTCCATCCAATACCTTAAAACCGATAAGCACACCACCAATCACGGTGAGCCCAAAACTCACAGTGATTATATCAGCCCTGCTATAGCGATCGGCCAGGTAGCCAGCCAGAATTGCTACCAGTGCTCGCAGCCAGAGCGCTATAGTTCCGACCCCGGCGGCATCTGCCTCAGAAAAGCCCAGCACTTCCCTGGCAAAGAGTGAAAAATCGTCGGTAATCTTATACCCGGAGTATGCACAAATAATAATCACAGTCAACAACCAGGTGTTAGGCATTCTTACCAGTCTAAGTACTCCCCGGATGGTTTCAGAAAATGGAGTACCCCTGCTTTCAGGCTGGCGCATTGGAATAAAAATCCAGACCAGTAAGCCACTCAGAAATGTAAACAGGGATGTGGCCAGGATAACTGCCCGGAAATTTCCTTCACGGGAAAATAAAAGAAAGGCTAATGTGGCCAGCAAAGCAGCAACACCTCCCCTGCCTCCTTCCAACCACCCAAAGGCTCTTCCCTGAAATTCAGTTCCGCCCCATTCCCTTGTGGCCCGGATCATGGCCGCCCAGAACAGGCAGATGGTGGTAAATCCCCAGAATGCATAGAGTACCAACATCACCTTGTTCGAAGGCACCATAGCCATTGCAACTCCGCCGCCCGATGTCATCCAGAGAGCTGTTGCCATCAGATTACGTGCCGGAAAGCGGTCGGCCAGAACTCCACCAAAAAGATAGGAGATCATGGCCACCACTCCATATACAGAGAACCACAATCCAAGCTCCGTATTAGAAATTTGAAATACATCAAGCAGGGTTGGACGAAATACCCGTGCCAGTACAAAAGGAAGAAAAAACACAGATTCTCCGGCAATAACCAGTGTCACCAGTGTAATGACCCGGCCTCTTTCCCCTGTTTTTCCGCGCATATCCAAAGTTATGATTTATTATTTTCCTCATATTTCTATCTTTGGAAACAATAAAATACTTGTCATATGAAAAAAGGTAATCTGAAAGCCTCCTTCGTTGTTCTGCTTGCATTAGTCCTGGTGATCCCGGTATGGGGACAGCTCAGCTCCAGGGAAATAGATAAACTGGTGGAAGATGCCATGGAGAAATTTACCGTGGCCGGTGTAGCCGTCGGAGTTGTAAAAGACGGTGAAATCATCCATGCCAAAGGATATGGACTGAAATCTGTAGAAACAGGTGAGAAGGTGGATGAACATACTTCTTTTGCCATCGCTTCCAACACAAAGTCATTTACCTCGGCTGCCCTGGCCATCCTTGTGGAAGAGGGCCTTTTGTCCTGGCAGGACCGGGTCATCGATTACATTCCCGAGTTTAAAATGTACAATGATTATGTGACCCAGAACTTTAACATCCAGGATTTGCTGACTCACAGAAGCGGATTGGGACTGGGAGCCGGGGATCTGCAATTCTGGCCTAACGGTTCTGATTTTACCATGGATGACCTGCTTACCAACTTTCAATACTTCGAGCCCGTCTCTGCATTCCGGACGAAATATGATTATGACAATGTGCTCTATGTGGTTGCCGGAGAGGTGATTAAGAGGGTAAGTGGTCAGAGCTGGGAAAACTTTGTGAAACAACGGATCCTGGATCCGCTTGGAATGGAAAACTCCTGTACCCTGCCGGTTAGCATGACCGAATTAACAAATCTGGCCACACCACATCTTGCGGTAGATGGTAAGCTAAAGACCATAGCCTGGCATGAACACGATCCGGAAAAAATGAACGGGGCCCTTGGAGCTATCCTGTCAAATGCGGATGACATGTGCCACTGGATGCTGGTTCATCTCAACGAAGGCAAATACGGAGAGAAGCTGGAGCATCAACTCTTCTCTGCTGCCAGTCAGCGCGAAATGTGGAGGATACATACAACGATCCCTGTAAGGCCCGACAGCAGATATAATCCTCATTTTTCCGGGTACGGACTGGGATGGAGACTGAGTGATATGAATGGGAAAATGAGCGTTTCCCACACGGGCGACCTTTCGGGAATGCTTTCCAAGACGATCATGATCCCCGACCTGGATCTGGGTGTGGTGGTACTGACCAACTCCTATTACGGGGGTGCGGGAGTCTTCCGGGCGGTTTCACAGACTATTGTGGATAGCTACCTGGGACTGGACGACAATGGATGGACCGACCGCTACCTGGCTTCCTACCAGGCCAGTTCGGGCGGTGCCAAAGCTGAAGTGGAGCGAATCTGGCGTACAGTAGAAGCTGCCAGTGACGAACATATCAATCCGGATAATTATACGGGCATATACGAGGATCCCTGGTTTGGAAAAATCAGGGTCTATCTGAAGGACCAGCAACTCTGGTTCTCCTCCCTTCGTTCACCGGCACTTACAGGTCCCATGTATTTCTACAAGGCCAATGCATTTGCCATTAAATGGGAGAATCGTGAGCTGGATGCCGATGCTTTTGCCATATTCAGTCTCGATGAAGAAGGCCTGGCAGAGCGGATCCGCATGAAAGGGATTGCACCGGATATCGATTTCTCTTATGATTTTCAGGACCTTGACTTAAGAAGAGCTGACTAACCTTTATCAGCTATTTCGCTCAGTTTATTGGCATCCAGCACCTCGATCTGCTTCCCATGCAGACTGACGATATGATCCCTCTCAAACTCTTTCAGCACGCGAATTGCGCTGTCTTTTGACATACATGTATATTCAGCCATATCCATTCTGCTAATCTCTTCACTAATGGCCGTACTGTTATAAATATCATTGCTCAGGTAGATCAGCGCATCGGCCATCCTGCCATGCATTTGCTTCTGGCTGATGGCTACCATACGGTCCAGGGCGGCAAGATAATTTCCGGAACAATGAATGAGGAACTGTTCTGAGAATTTACTGTTGGAGGCAAGCACCTGCTTAAAGTTAACCAGGTCAAGAAAACATACCAGGGTTTCTCTGATGGCAACAACACTGTACCTGTGCTTTCCTTCAAGCTGTGCACCCGGTCCCCCCACCAACCTGGGTGGTTTGATAAAATCAAGCACCAGGTTCCGGTTATAATTACCCTCCACATACATTTTGGCAAATCCTTCTATCACCGAAACCAGGAAACCCGCCCGGGTGCCCTGTTTGATTATCATTTCTCCCTTATGAAAGCGAACGGAATAGCGATCCTTATTAAGCAGTTTTAATTCCTCCTCAGTCAGCGAAGCGAACAGGGGCGATTTACTGTTACACTCGTCACATCCTGTACAATTCTTGTCAGTTTTCATGCTCCTGGATTATCCTTTTCTTATGCTGGTACAAGTTAAAGAAAAATAATGACTGATTTATGTCAGTCAAATAGATGATCTATCCCCATAAAAAACTTATTCTATCTGCCTCTTATTTTTTTCTTACAATCTGCCAGAACACTTATCTTGCGCACTCAAGAGCAGCAAAAGTTCAGCTGAAAACATAAACTGTATTGATATGAGAAGAATGATGTTGATAATGACTGGATCCTTGCTGGTGATTCTGTCAGCTTGTACACAATATGAGATTCCGGCACCGGAATGTCCGGAGGATCTCCCAACCGGGGTAAGTTACGCCACTGATGTTCAATCCATATTTGATCAGAGCTGCGTAATGTGTCACAGCGGTGGCCAGGTCCCCGACCTGAGACCCGACTGGTCCTACGATGAGCTCATAGATGGCGAATACGTGGACACTGATTTTCCCTGCTCCAGCTACCTGTATGAAATTCTAACAGGCTCCCATGCGGACCGGGTTACTGAAGACGAAGTATTAACCATCCTTGGCTGGATTGATGAAGGAGCCGAGGACAACTGATATTTAAAATAACCAATAGCTATGAAACGAAATACAAAACTGACAACCGTTGCCTGCATACTTGCTTTTTTATCAGCAGGTTTTCTATTCGCTCAAGATGAGGCTGAACCAGTAATGCCGGCTTTTGAGACCCTGACCCTGGTAGATGCCCAGACCACTGCAAGTCCTTATAAAGGGCAGTTTATGCTGGAAATCCAGCACCGCTTCTCCCAGATAGAGGAGATCGCTGACCTCTTTGGGATCTATGGAAGTGCCAATACCCGCATTGGAATTAGTTACGGGATTACTGATAAGCTCATGCTTGGTTTTGGTACCACCCGGAAAAATATGCTGCAGGACCTGGAGTGGAAATATGCCATTCTGACCCAGACGAGTAAGCTGCCCATTTCGCTTTCCTATCATGGAAATGCCGTTCTGGATGCTCGCGACAGCAAATATTTCGGACCTGAAGAGGATTACAAGTTTTCCTACCGCATGTCCTATCTGAATGAGCTAATTGTATCCAGCAGGGTTGGTGAAAAGATTAGTCTGCAGGTAGTTCCAACCTTTGTCTGGTTCAATGCAGTACCGGAAGGATACAACAATATCAATGCTTCCATCAATGCTGGAGCGCGTTTTCAGGTTCTGGGCTTTTCTTCCATCATACTTGAATATGAACAGCCTCTGATTGATGCCGATGAAGACGTCTATCCGAACCTTGCCTTTGGCGTGGAGATCGGAACCAGCACCCACTCATTCAGGGTTTTTGCTTCCAACTACGACTATATTGTCAGGAATCAGAGTATTGCCTATAACAGCAATAATCCCTGGGATGGTGATTTCCGCTTTGGATTTAACATTACAATCAGGTTCTAAAATAAATGAAAAAAACCCCAACAAAAATTCTAACAATTTTCCTGCTGACCCTTGCCATCACCCTCACGGCTCAGACAGGATGACACTCTAAAATTAAAACCCTCTTACTTCGAAGTGAACGACTTCGTGGAAGACAATGAAGCTTGCCTTCATTGCCACGGAGAGACAAAATTCATCATCGAAGATCCCAACACGGGCAGGTCCACACATGAGCGAATGTATAGTGAACGTTCCATTGACAGAGATGCTTTTTATTCATCGGAACACAAAGCATTCGCCTGTACGGACTGTCATTCTTATGATTATACTACTTTCCCGCATAGCATTGAAGCCAGGGTTGAAGAGCAATTTTTATGCATGGATTGCCATGGCTACGATGAGACATTTGCGCAATATCATTTTGAGGATATAGAAGTAGAGTTCCAGGAGAGTATCCACAATATGGAGGAATTCACCTGTTGGAGTTGCCATGTTCCCCATAGTTATAAGGCATTTATGAGGAATGCCGATGACCTGGAAGAAGCGATCCTCTATGATAACAATATGTGTCTGAGATGCCATGCAAATTTTGACCGCTTTACCTTGCTTACCGAGAGGGAGGAAATCGTGGTTGTTGAGAGTCACGACTGGCTGCCCAACCAGGCAGCTCATTTCAAGAATGTGAGATGCATCGAGTGCCATACCGAAGTCAATGATTCCATCCTGATCGCGCATAAGATCCTGCCGAAAGAGCAAGCCGTTAAAAACTGTACCGAATGCCATTCCAAAGATTCCAGGCTTATGCATACACTATATAAGTTTCAGCGCCTGGAAGAAAGAAAAGGTGGATTTGTAAATGGAATCATGATCAATAATTCCTACGTCATTGGAGCAAATCAAAATGTATGGCTAAACCGGCTCAGCTTTCTCGTGTTCGGAGGGACCCTGCTGGTGATCGCGTTTCATACCTTTCTGCGTATTAGAAAACATAAAAAAAGCTGACATGGCAAATAAAAAAATATACCTCTATCCCGTATGGATCCGTTTGTGGCATGTCATCAATGCCCTGATGTTCCTCTTATTAATATTAACCGGAATTTCCCTTCACTATGCCACAGCGGGAAATGGCTTAATCCCTTTTCAGGCATCCGTTGCGATTCATAATGTATGCGCCATTATTCTGACAATCAACTATGGAGTTTTTGTCCTTGGCAATATGTTCACAGGAAATGGCATGTACTACCGGAAGTGGAGAAAGAACCTCTGGCCCAAGCTGTGGAAACAATTTCTTTTCTATGCCGTGGGAATTTTCAAAGGTGAACCGCATCCCTTCCCCATCACCAAGAAACAGAAATTCAATCCCCTGCAAAAGATATCCTATGTATTTGCAATGTATTTTGGCATGCCTTTGCTGATTGTTTCCGGGATCGCACTCATGTTCCCTGAAAAAATATCCAATACCATATTTAACATCAGCGGACTTCTCTTTTATGATGTGCTGCATATTATTGTTGGTTTTGCTCTTTCCATCTTCCTGGTGATCCATCTTTATACCTGTACCCTGGGAGATAAACCGGGAACCCTTTTTAAGAGCATGATCAACGGCTACCACGAAGAGCACGAATAGGGAGCTGATCTATATTCAGATTAGATATAAATTACACCCAATATCACTGATATTGGGTGTTTTACTATGTAATAATCACTATTTTACCCTTCTAACCGAACACCCTGAAAAATGACCAACTTTTACTTTCTTTCTCTCTTCAGAGCCAGGGCAATCTGGTTCATTCTATTCATTCTAGCCGGCTCGTTTTCAAGCCTGGTATCTGCACAGGCTGACGAGGATTGCATGATGTGTCATGAGGACCGGGGACTGACCGGGCTGCTTAATGGAAGAAACGTTTCCATGTTTGTAGACACCTCCATCTTTGCTCACTCGGTCCATCACAGCAACACCTGTCTGTCCTGCCATGCCGATGCTGCCGATGAAGGTTTTCCCCATGCCGATGATCTGAAACCTGTCAATTGTGGGAATTGTCATACCCTTGAGATGGAAAATAATGTTAGAGGTGTCCATGGACAGGCACTTTTAAGAAATGATCCCAATGCACCCAGCTGTAAAGAGTGTCACGGCCATCACGATATTCTGCATAACTCAAACACCGAATCGCGCACCTATAAAATGAATATCCCTTACCTCTGTGGAAGATGCCACAAAGAGGGCGAAGTGGTGGCCAGGGTATATGATGTTTCCGAACACAATATAGTTGAGAACTATACCCAGGGTATTCATGGACGGGGATTATTTGAAGCAGGACTCGTGGTAACTGCCACCTGTAACGACTGTCATGGTAACCACCTGGTGCTTCCCCATACCAGTCCCAACTCATCCATAAATTCAAACAGAATTGCGGGTACCTGCATGAAATGTCATACGCGAATTGAGGAAGCCCACAAGAAGGTCATCAAGGGCGAACTGTGGGAAAAGAATCCATCCATCATTCCTGCATGCTCATCCTGTCACCCACCCCATATTGTGGATGTGCCCAAGATACAGGCCAGGATCTCTGACCAGGCCTGTATGAAGTGCCATCAGGATGAAAATCTGCATAAAATAGTCGGGGGCGATACCATTTCTCTGTTCAGAGATAATCGCGAGCTCCCCAATTCAGTACACAAGAACATCCAGTGTACCGAGTGTCATACCCAGGTCACCGACCATTTGCAACGTCCCTGCTCCACCAATCAGCCGGTAGACTGCTCCTCCTGTCACGCCGAGGTCTTCGATATGTATTTTGAAAGCGGTCACGGGCAGGCACATTATAATAAGCAGCCAGATGCCCCTTATTGCACCGATTGTCATGGGACACATGCCACCAAATCCAAATACGACGACACCTCCCCTGTTTACAGAATGGCAATCCCCCAATTGTGCGGCGAATGCCACCGTGAGGATGGCTTAGCTGCCGAAGTGGAGGGCCTCCTTGAGAATAATGCACTGGCTGATTATTCCTCCAGTGTCCATGGCATGGGGCTCACAGGCAAAGGATTAACAGTAAGTGCGGTATGTACCGACTGCCACACCTCCCATATGGAACTGAAAATGGAGGATGAACGCTCTTCGGTAAATCCTGCCAATGTTCAGGCGACCTGTGGGGTCTGTCATAAAGGAATCTATGAGACCTACCTGCAAAGCGACCATGCCTTCAGAACCGACCCCGAGGGTACTGAGTATCCCACCTGCGTAAAATGTCACAGTGCACATGAGATTTCTATGGTGGGTCAGGATAAATTCATGAATGAAGTCACCCATCAGTGCGGATCCTGTCATGAGGAAACGGCCAAAACTTACATGCAGACCTATCATGGAAAAGCCTACCAGCTGGGCTACTTTGAATCGGCCAGATGTTCCGACTGTCATGGGGCGCACAATATACTGAAAGCCGAGTAATCCGGCATCGATGGTTTCTGAAGAAAACCTGGTGACAACCTGTGGAAGCTGCCATGTGGGCGCCAACAAACGCTTTACCGGTTACCTGAGTCATGCCACCCATAAGGATGATCCCAAGTTGCGCTGGGCCTACATATTTATGACTGCGCTTCTGCTGGCAGTATTTTCCTTCTTCGGAATCCACCTGCTGATGTGGTTACCCAGATCTGTGAAGGAAAGACGGAAGAAAGAAGAAAGAAGGAGCCCAAAGAAACCGGGAACCTCTATTATCAAACGTTTCAGCAGGAACCAGCGGATTACTCATATTTTTGTAATCATCAGTTTCATCCTTCTTGCACGTGACCGGAATGATGCTGAAGTTTGCCCATATGGATTGGGCACAAGTTCCTTGCCAGGTTCCTTGGCGGTGTGGCCAGGCTGCCGGAGTGCTTCATCGCATTGGTGCAGTGATCACCTTTGGTTATTTTGCCTTCCATATCTTTAACCTGATCAGGGAAAAGAGAAGGAAACGCCTTTCCATGACGAAATTCATCTTTGGGAAAGACTACTCTCTGGTTCAATAAGCAGGATATAAAGGATTTTGTTGCCACCATCAAGTGGTTCCTTGGCAAAGGACCCAGACCCGATTATGGAAGATGGACCTACTGGGAGAAATTTGACTACCTGGCAGTTTTCTGGGGAGTAGCTGTGATCGGATTCAGCGGCCTGGTGCTCTGGTTCCCGGTCTTCTTTACCAAATTCTTCCCCGGCTGGCTCATCAATATTTCCCAGATCATTCATAGTGATGAAGCCCTGCTGGCCGTTGGATTCATCTTTACGATCCACTTCTTCAACACCCATTTCCGGCCGGAAGCCTTCCCCATGGATACCGTAATATTTACTGGATACATGCCATTGGAACACTTTAAACATGAACGTCCCCGGGAATACCAGGAGGTAAAAGAAGCAGGAAAACTTGATCAGCGCGTCTTTGAAAAAGAATTCTCCAAAGATCGCATGCGGATCAATCAGGTTCTTTGGTTTTATGGCTCTTGGCATCGGAGTACTCCTGATCCTTGCTTATTGTCTATACCTTCATATGCCGGCGGAGGACATTAAGATCCGATAAGTTATCCGTAACAAAGGAACCGTCTTCTATTCAAAAGGAGACGGTTTCTTTATTTATTCCCGACTCCTTGCTTGTCACTCCATTAAAATCTAACTGGGTACAAAAGTAAGAGGCCGTACCTTTTGATACAGCCTCTTGTTCTCTCAGGATTCCCTGAATACGCTTGCTTTTCTTTGGACTACTTTACACTAGTAGCTTTTTCCAGAAGGATTTCATAACTGTATCCATAGCCAAAATCTCTGTTCATAGCAAAAATCCCTTCTATGGTAAGCACCTGGCCCACCTGGAAAGATTCCTGGGAGGTCACAGTCAGATCATATTTCCCCTCAGACTCGGTGCCGTCCTGGAGATGAACCCAATTGCGTTCCATGATGCCAGGATTGTATTTGGCCACCTCTCCTTTGACACGTATTGTTTTTCCTTCATAGGCACCGGGATTTGCGTAGAGTTCACCAATGGTGACTATTCCTTCCTCTGCTTCCACCTTGATCTCCAGTCTGTCAGTTTTTACATCTGCCCCTGTCGATGTACCAGGCATCGCGGGCATAGCCCCCATGGCTGCTGGTGCATCTCCACCAACACCATCCAGGAATATCACTTTTTCAAAGGTCCTGTCCAGCTCCTTGCTATAGAAATTTTCCATAAGCATACCACCAGTGTATGATATGCTCTCCCCTTCCGCTATCTCTGTGGAGGAAACAGCTATCCAGTAGGCAGGCCCCTTTCCCTTCACCAGCAAGTAGGTATAATTTGGCACCTGCTCAACAGCCTTCACTTTCACAGTAACATTTCCATCAGCACCAGGGCTGCTGCATCCCGTGGCGATCGCTATAAGGGCGACGACCAAAATCTTCATAGTTTTTTTCATAATCATTCCATAAGTAAAAGTCCCCCGGTGACCTTACCAGAGGACTTTCAAAAATAACAAAATATGATAATAAATCTATCCCTTACTATTTAGCTGGATTGGGATGAGCAATTTTGGCTAACATCTCAGTGTAATTAAATCCTTTGAAGGTAGGGCTCTCCTCATTATGACAGGTCTTGCAAAGCGCCTCATCGGGAATAATCATCCCCTTGGACATAGCAAGCTCGCGGTTCTTCATCACCGAAGCTCCCTTATACATGCTTCCTGGTCCGTGACAGGTCTCACAGGAAACACCTTCATCCATTTTAGCACTGGCATTAAGTTTGGCATCAATAGCTCCAACTGTAGCGTGACACTTGATACATGCAGCATCCGTAGTGGGATCAGCGATACCCTTCTCAGTGGCGATTTTCTTTGATTCATCACTGGCCAGCGTTTTCATGGCGTTGGCATGGGGACCTTTTAACCAAATATTGTACTGCTCACCCGTGGCGGGCTTCACATGGCACATCTTGCATTTGGAAGCTCCAATGTACTTGAAATTCTGGGCCATCAGGGCACTCCCTGCAAAGAAGACCAGCATTGCGATAGTGAAAATTCTTTTTGTCAACATAGCTAATTGTTTTTTGATAATTTTAGACTGATAGGGCTAAAATAATCTATTTATTATCAATTCTAAATCAATATCCGGGCCAAATTTACCGAGATTGACTTATATATAACCATTTTAAATTCCATTTTCGTCCTGATCATCTGGGGGCAAGGCATATAACTTAGGCCGAAAAGGGAAAAAAAAGGCTCCTCAGATGAGAAGCCTTTTCTAAAAGTTAAGCATTCTTACTAGGGTGTGACTACATAATCATAGTCCATTGGAGTTTCAGCTGTCCACTTGGACTTGGTCATCTCGGACCAGATCATGCTGTTGGCACCAAACTTCAGGGACTTGGCATTATAACCCATCAACCTCAGGTAAGCTGCAATCCTTGCACTATTTTGACCAGTATAGCAATATACTGCAATAGGCTTGTTGGTGGGCAAGGTTTTTAAGGCGGCATCCAGCTCAAGGTCCACATCTGGAGTGTACTGTATGGCTCCATCGATGTGACCCGGATCAATGTACTCAGCCTCGGGCCAGTAGTTAATGATGTAGTAATCGCCCAGGTTGGCATATACATCACCCTGAGAAACGGCAGCTGCTCCAAAGCCTTCGGCCAGAACTGCATCAAAGCGAGCCTCAAAAATATCTGCTCCATCTTCAAATCCGGTAGTCAGTACAGGAAGATCACCTTCAGCAGCTTTATCTGTCGAAGTTGCCACAAAAAGGGTCGCTTTATCGCTATTGGTATTAGAGGTCCACCTGTCGAAGTCAGAGTGCCATCCGCTCATACCCCATTTCATGGAATAAACATCTTTGTATCCAGCAAGCTGCAGGAGGCTGGTCAGCCAGGAAGCAGTTTGGCCGGTATAACATACAATGTGAATTTCATTGTAAGCAGAAAGGTCGGTGGCATCAATATGAGCCCTTACATCAGCTGCAGCTATATTCACAGCACTCTCGATATGACCTAAGTCAAAATCAGCAGCAGCACGAATATCAATAACATATACATTATCGGCTACCACTCCAGCATGAGTTGCTGATGGAGCCTTGATGGCCAGGGCCGAGTTACCATAGTTGCCGGCAGCTGATCCCGGATCTTCCATGTACTTGATAAGTACTTCAGCTTCATTAACTTCAGGGGGATCCTCTTCATTATCGCAGGAAACTACGAAAAAAGGAACAATCAGGATGGCTAACATCCAAAAATTAAACTTTGTTTTAATTTTCATTCTTATATGATTTTGGTTAAACATTATTTTCTATTGTTGGGATTGTCTGTTATTTTTCTTCGAACCAGGAGGCTGGCAATTGTCCATCAACCGCATAGGCTTGAGTGGCTTCCAGTTCCCAGGTCAGCAGGCTGTCTTTCCAGAGATAATATTCGGCGTTAATCAGTGTACCACCTTCGTTGCGAATGTGGCAATTCGAGGAACAGCGCGCACCATCTGCCACATCCGTGCGCTTGGTTCTTTCCAGAATATTATGAGGAGTGGTATAATTATAGGTTGGGAACTCCTCAAAGTTTTCGTAGGTAAGATCTTCTCCATAACCTACCCAGTTATCAGGGTAAGCCAGGGTGCGGCGAACCAGGGCTAATTTATGTTCCTTAATATCAGGAATGGTGTTCATGGCGATTTTAAAGTCCATATATGGTCCATATTCGGCATGTCCATCTGCAATATGGCAGGCTCCACAGTTATTATAATCCTGGGAGTGGCAGACCTGGCATTGGAAATCATCGTAATGTACCGAGTGATAATTGTTTTCATCTTTCCAGTCCTTCATGACAATCTTCACACTCCGGCAGCTCGGTATAGGCATAGCGTTGCTCTACCGGCTGGCCATCACCATGCAATTCAACCCCATCGTGGCAGGTCAGGCAGGTATAATCTAACTCATCCCTGTGGTAGTCAGGTTCAGTTTCCGGATCCGCTCCAAGGAAAGCGTGTGCACCCCTGGATACATGACAGGCGGAACATACGTTGTACCAGTCCGGGGTCTTATTGAAATTATGCCCGTTGGATAAACCTCCACCGGCAATGGCTGGCCGTACCACGTGGCAATTCCCACAGGTACCGTGACAAACTGCACATTTTTGTGTATAGCCTTCAATCTGATGTGCAGGAAGCTGATCAAATTCTTCAGGTCCCGCCAATCCCGACCGCATGGCAACTTTACGCATTTGTCCGGTCCCGTTATGGATACTGGTAACAAAACCATCACTCACACCTTCATGGCAGGTAACACATTTTTCCTGGTGGTCCAGGGATGGTGATGAAATCCAATCGCCCGAATGGGCCTCATTCTTATCACCAGTTTTCCCATTCACCATTATGGCATCCCGTACATCCTACACTGTAGTGGCCCGGAAGCTTTGAACGAGTCATAACCAGTTCCACCCAGATAAACCCGGTCATAGGGCTCATAGTGTGGAGCCTCACCTCCGCAACCACCAACCGGAGCAGCAGTATCGGGTGAATGTACAGCCACCAGCCGGTCATAATCGGTGTGACATCCCTCGCAAGAATTCGCTTCAATCTCTCCACTATTCCCGCTTCCCGGAATCTGATAATTCGTACAGCCGATGCCGGCTATTAAAAACACCACAAATAATAGCACTAATCCTGAACCAATCTTTGCGTCTCTCATATCTTTCCTGATCTTAGTATGTATTAGTAATGAAATAGTTAACACTTGAAAAAAACAAGTAGTATAAAGGGTGCTAACCGCTGTAAAGATTGGATATTTAGGGGATTTGTGAAAGAAAAAACAGCTGAAATAACTACGGGATTAAACTGATCTAAATTGAGCCAGAAGCTGATGCAGATCACAATATTTCATGATTGTTTTGTATATTTGTAGCTGAAATATCTATTGATGGGAGAGTCAACAAAATTTTCCGCATGCACCTTAAGTTTCCACGAGTGCAGGTGTTTTGAGAATCTGACACCGAAACAGAAGGAATTCCTGGATGCAAACTCGGTAAAGATCAAATACAAGAAAGGCGAAATCATATGCAAGCAGGGCGGATTTGTCTCCCATGTGATGTATATGGAGTCGGGCCTGGCCAAGGTATTCCTGGAAAATGGCACCAATTCACTTATACTTCGCGTCACACCGGAAAGGAATTTTCTTGGGCTTTCTTCTGTTTCTGAAGAACACTCCTATTTTCCTTACTCTGCCATGGCGTATATAGACTCCGAGATCAGGCAGATTGAAGTGAATGCTTTTCGCACCCTGATGCAGGAGAACTTCGATTTCACCAAAGAAATTATTGATATTCTTAGCTCCAACAGTCTGCAGATTTATGGCAGGTTCTTTTGTTTTACCTACAAGCAGGCCTTTGGCAGACTGGCTGACATCTTATTGTGCCTGGCAGACCGTATCTTTAAAAATTGTGAATTTGATCTGCCACTATCCCGAAAAGAGCTGGCCGAACTATCCGGCATGAGCCCTGAAACGGTTATCCGGATGCTGAAAGAATTTAATGATGAAGGCCTCATCAAGATGGATGGAAAATCCATTGAGGTTATCGACTACAAGCGCATTAAACAAATCAGCGAAACAGGCTAAAAGAAATTTATATCAATAAAAAATGGGTGCCCGGAAGGACACCCATTTTTTATTCACTTATTAAGTCTTTCCTCTACTAGGGAACCAGTGGAGTAACGGCTTCAATGGTATTCTTAAGAACAGCCTCAATATAATCCTTGTTGTGGAATCCAACACTCTTATCTTCACGAATAGCATTGTAATTCACCGCAGCTGCTGTCAATGCTGTATTCTGCTCTCCAGACTGCAACAGGTAACCATTTCCAGCCGCAGCATCAGAGGCATACATAACTCCCGATGCAACCAGAAGATCATAGAGATCATCCAGCAAGATCTGAACATCACCCTGAATCTCTTCAAGTGCTTCATCTAACTCATCTTCGCCATCATGACATGAAGTACATGTGGAAGACCAGTGAAGATTCTCAGAACCATGCCAGTCATAAGTCATAGACATGGAGTGTCCGGTGAGGTCACCAAATCCATCATTCATATGGCAGGTAACACATCCATCCGGAGCCTGATCCATAATGTGACTGCTTGTCGGATAGTCTTCAGTACCGGTAAACTCAAAGAGGTCCATGCCAACAAAAATGTTGTACTGGGGAGCATGATGCACGCCAGCACGCTTAATGCTCGATGTGATAATCACCGAGTCAGTTGCAAGGTCAAAGTTAGACCACAATGAATCAACAGTCAGGTAAAGACCTGCAAACTGGTGACACTGGGTACACTGATTACCATTACCCAGATCAACAGCTGGTGAGTCATAGGCAGCGTTGGTAAAGGGTACCGTTGGATCTGCGTTAGTCAGCGCCCAGTCAGCCTCTGTATAGGTGTCATGGATGCTGTGACAGGTGTAACAGTTTGGCTGGGTAACATCCGCATAAGGAACATTACTTACGCCAACCAGCACATCCAGGAATCCCTGGCTGGTATGACAACCTGCACAGTTATACAATTCCCCGCTGGATCTGTTGGTGTAACCGGATGCGTGCCCGGTATTATGCGCTGAATTTGCATACTGCCTGCTTTTGGTCACAATCACCTGATCGTCGCTGTGACATAAGATACAGGTAGAATTAGCATCGGCACCGTCGGCACCATCAACACCGTCAATACCGTCAGCGACCGTTGGCTCCATCGGCTCCCGCAGGGCCTTCGCAACTACTCAGGATAAGGGCTCCTCCAATAAGGATGGCAATCGCTCCCAGTAGTGATAACATAGATAGTTTCTTTTTCATAGCTAAATTGGTTTTGTGCTAAAGTATCTATGTCCGGTTTATTGTTCAAAGATTCACACCCTTTATATATATGCTTATTTCAAGGTGTGGCCCGGCAAATGCATCGACATATATCGACGAAAGCATCGACATGGCTAAATAAATGAAAAGTATTACTTTAGTAATCTGCTATCAATAAAACCATTATGCCTTATAGCGATGGCAGAGAAGAACGTTTCTAAATACTAAATCAGGGTGGAAGCCCTAATATTGATGCTAAAAAACATGAGGGGAGGAGCCCGAATTTTACCCGTTTTCCTAATTATTCTGATCTGGACCACCGCCTGCAAGCAGGATCAGATAACCATCAGGATTGCTGCCACAACAGATGTGCATGGCATGATTTTTCCACATGACTTCATCAGTCGACAGCCAGCAGATCATTCGCTGTCCCATATATATAGTTACGTATGCGAACAGCGAAGGAAAGTGGACACCCTGTTTTTCCTGCTGGATAATGGTGATTTCCTGCAGGGGCAACCAACAGTTTACTATTACAATTTTGTGGATACAGCACAGGAACACCTTTCATCCAGGGTGATGAATTTTATGGGATATGATGCAGGGACCGTAGGAAACCATGATATTGAAACCGGACCGGAAGTGTATAACAGAGTTGAGGCGACTTTTCAGTTTCCCTGGCTGGCGGCCAACGCAGTAAACAGCTCAACAGGGGAACCTTACTTTGCCCCCTATACCATTCTGAAGGCCGGAGGGAAAAAAATTGCCATACTGGGTCTTATCACTCCCGGGATTCCTGACTGGCTTCCAAAGAATCTTTGGCCGGAGATGGAATTCCTGGATATGATTGCCACGGCCCGGGAATGGGTTCCGCGGATTATTAAAGAAGAGGATCCGGATCTGATGGTGGGACTGTTTCACTCCGGGACGGATGCCTCCTATGGAGGGGATCCAGATCCTTATTTAAATGAAAATGCCGTTATGCTGGTGGCAGAACAGGTGCCCGGATTCCATATTATTTTTGCCGGACATGATCACCGGGTCTCCTCCCGGAAGATAGTCAACTGTGAGGGCGACAGTGTGCTGGTCATTGACCCGGGCAGTCACGGGCGCTTTGCAGGAGAAGCAACAGTCACCTTCGATAAAGAGGGGACCAGAATTACAGCTGAGAATATTCCCATGTCGGCCTATGAGCCTTCAGAAGCTTTTTTGGAAGAGTTCGCCCCGGAATATGAAATCGTTTCAGCATACCTGGAAGATACCATTACCTGGCTTTCTGAGGATATGGAAGGGCTGGATGCCCTGTTCGGCCCCTCATCCATGATGAGCCTAATTCACAGCCTGCAGCTGGAAATGACCGGTGCACAGATCTCATTCACCGCGCCTCTCTCCATAAATGCCAAACTGAAAGAGGGTCCTTTACTGGTATCCGATATGTTTAAGCTTTACCGCTTCGAAAATATGCTCTACCGGATGCAACTTACGGGAAATGAGATCGATGGATTCCTGGAGCATGCTGTCGGTCCCTGGTTTAACACCATGTCTGGCCCGGAAGATCACCTTCTCCTCTTCAGTCCCGACCAGCCCCGTCGTCTGGCTGCTCCCTACTACAATTTCTCTTCTGCCGAAGGAATAGACTATACCGTTGATGTCAGCAAGGCTCCCGGCGACCGCGTTAAGATACAAGCTCTTTCAGATGGAAGTCCTTTCAGCGAAACAAGCACTTACAGCGTAGCCCTGAACTCCTACCGTGGAAACGGTGGGGGCGGACATCTGACCACTGGTGCCGGCATCCCCAAAGAGGAGCTGTCGGGGCGAATATCCTGGTCCACTGACCGTGACCTCCGCTATTATCTGATGGAGTATCTCAGACGACAGGACACCCTCAGACCCCAGGTGAATCAAAACTGGTCCCTTATTCCCTTACATTTAAGCGGACCAGCTTCCGAAATTGATCGAAAAGTCTTAGATTAGATCGCTGTGCCCGTAATTAATAAATATTTTTAGTTTTGCACCCGTGAGAAAAAAAGCTGAAAACTTTTTTCAGACTCATTGGTTCTATTTATGCATAAAGAATTGAAGCATGGATGTGAAAGGAAAAAATTTTACCCGCTTTCTGGAAAGGCAACAGGCCCACAATGACCAGCATGATGCAAGGGCGGAAGCAAAACAACACTCTAAAGGTAAATTAACTGCCTGGGAACGGCTCGATATCCTCTTTGATGAAGATACATTTGAAGAGGTGGATGCTTTTGTGACCGCCGATAAAACAGATACTGGATTTGGAAAGGTTCAGCAGGCATTTGGAGATGGAGTTATCATAGGTCATGGACTTATTCGTGGCAGGCTTACATTTGCCTATGCACAGGACTTTACAGTTATGGGTGGCTCACTGGGTTCGGTCCATGCGGCCAAGATCATGAAGATCCAGGATATGGCATTGAAGATGGGGGCTCCTATGGTGGGGCTTATCGATTCTGGAGGGGCCCGTATCCAGGAGGGTGTTGCCAGTCTGGCGGGTTATGCCGGTATTTTTCACAGGAATGTACAATCCTCAGGGGTTATACCCCAGATATCAGTTATTCTGGGGCCTGCTGCAGGCGGAGCTGTTTACTCTCCTGCCATTACCGACTTTGTATTTATGACCGATCAGACCAGTTATATGTTTGTAACCGGTCCCAACGTGGTGAAAGAGGTGCTGAATGAGGATGTATCCTTCAATGATCTTGGTGGTGCAGGGGTACACTCCAAAAAAAGCGGTGTGGCACAGTTGGTCTTCCCGGATGAAGAAAATACCCTGATGGGCGTTCGCCAGATCCTGGCCTACCTTCCTTCAAACAACATGGAGAACTCCCCGGAAATGGAGTTATCGGACGACGAGACGGCTGATATGGAAGAGAAACTCAGGGAAATTGTACCCGATGATCCAAATAAACCCTATGATGTTAAAGATGTCATCACACTCATCGTAGATAAACGTTCCTTCTACGAGGTTGCAGAAAACTATGCCCAGAATATTGTGATCGGTTTTGGAAGACTGGATGGAAAGGTCATAGGCATTGTGGCCAACCAGCCCAAAGTACTTGCAGGCACTCTGGATATCAACTCTTCTAACAAGGGAGCCCGTTTTATCCGCTTCTGTGATGCCTTTAATATTCCCCTCCTGATCCTGGAAGATGTCCCCGGATTTTTACCGGGAATTGATCAGGAGCACAGTGGGATCATCCGTCACGGTGCCAAAATGCTCTATGCCTTTGCCGACGCCACCGTACCCCGGATCACAGTGATCCTTAGAAAATCCTATGGCGGAGCCTATTGCGTAATGAACAGCAAAAATCTTGGGGGCGATTTCAATTTTGCATGGCCAACCGCTGAAATTGCAGTAATGGGACCCGAAGGTGCAGTAGCCATTCTTTACAGGAAGGAACTGGAGGCTTCGGATGATCCGGCAGCCATGAAGAAAGAGCTTGCCGACAGGTATCGCAATGAAATTGCAAATCCCTATGTAGCCGAAGAACGCGGTTTTATCGATGAAGTGATCGATCCGGCCGAGACCAGATTAAAACTGATCCGTGCTTTTGAAGCCCTTGAAACAAAACATGTTGATAACCCTGCCAGGAAACATGGCAATATTCCTCTTTAAATTTCTTCTATGAAAATTAAGAGCTTACTTATAGCCAACCGGGGCGAAATCGCCATCCGGATCATCAAGACCGCCCGGAAAATGGGCATCCGGTCTTATGTGATAAAAACAGCCAAAGAACCTAACGCCTGGTACCTGGAGGAAGCGGACGAGATCATTGATTTCTCTGGAAATTATGATGATGTCATTCCTGAATTCCTTGATATTGAACGCATCATCAAGAGCGCCAAAAAGCGTAAGATAGATGCCATTCATCCCGGTTATGGTTTTCTTGCTGAAAACCCCGACTTTGCAAGGAGATGTGAAGAGGAGAAGATCATCTTTATCGGACCTTCACATGATGCCATCTATCGCATGGGGCATAAGACCATTGCCAAAGAGCTTGCCAGGGAACATGGGGTTCCCCTGCTTGGCGGAAGCCCCGGTGCAGTGCGGGATGCAGAAGAAGCCCGAAAAATTGCAAATGATATTGGTTATCCTGTGATCCTGAAGGCTGCAGCCGGAGGAGGAGGCCGTGGAATGCGGGTGGTAGAGAGGGAAAAAGACATTGAGAGAATGTTTTCACTGGCCACCAATGAAGCGGCAAAGGCCTTTAACAATCCCGATGTGTTCCTGGAGAGATTTGTGAGGGAACCCCGCCATATTGAGTTCCAGATCCTGGCGGATCAACATGGAAACATTGTGCACCTGGGAGAACGGGAATGCTCGGTACAGCGAAAACATCAGAAACTGCTGGAAGAATCGCCCTCCCCGGCAATGACCCCTGCCCTCAGGAAAAAGATGGGGGAAGCAGCCATCAACATTGCGAAGTCTGTGAATTATTATTCAGCCGGTACCGTTGAGTTCCTGCTGGACAGTGACAACTCTTTCTCCTTTATGGAGATGAATACCCGTATCCAGGTGGAGCACCCGGTTACTGAGATGGTTACCGGCATCGACCTGATCGAACAGATGATCCGGATTGCAGAAGGTGAAAAGCTTCCCTTTACCCAGAAGGAGATCAAACTGAATGGTTGGGCCATAGAATGGAGGATCAACGCCGAAGATGTGCAATCAGGATTCTCTCCCAGTCTGGGCACCATTGAGAAGATTTCCTGGCCGGAAAGTGAAAATGTCAGAGTAGATACCGGGGTCAGGGATGGATCGGTCATCACTCCCTATTACGACTCCATGATTGCCAAACTGATCGTTCATGCGGAGACCCGGGAGAAGGCCCTGCAACTCTCCAGCCAGGCCATCAGGAAATTCTGGATCAAAGGAACGAAAACAACCCTTGCATTCTGCAGGGCTGTTCTTCAGAACAGTAACTTCAGAAAGGGGGATTTTAACACCTCTTTTCTCAGCAAAGAGCTGAAGATTCACTATCACAATGAACCCGATGATGCCCTGCTGGCTGCTTTTTTTGCCACCTATGACTACGCCCGGGAAATCAATGAGAATGAGGAAAAACCTCTTAATACAGAAAATGGCAAATCAATTACACCCTGGGTATTGAAAAAACGCTTACGATAAATCTGAATCTGGATATGGCAAGAGAAGCAAAGAAGAAACAGTCCTCCAAGCTCATAGCGCTTAGCTCAACCAATAAAACTTATGAGTTTAAGAAACCCCTGGAAAAACGAATCAAGTACCAGGGGAGATGGTAGATATCAACCTTCATGAAGATCCAAAAGGTTTCTCCTATATTGTCTGGAAGAATAAGAAATACATGATCGATGTGATTGAGAAGAAGCAGAACCGATACACCATAATGGTTAATGGTGTCTGGCACTCATTCACCGTGGAAACCCCCGTCTCTTTGAAGCGCAAAACGATACCTGGAGCAACAGGCCGATTCTCCTGCCGGTGTCTCCATTGAGGCACCCATGCCTGGAAAAATTGTGGATATTATGGTAGAAGAGGGCGGTGAGGTTAAGGAGGGCGAACCCATTATCATCCTGGAGGCCATGAAAATGCAGAACGAAATCACCAGCCACATCACAGGCATCGTTCAAACAATATCCGTAAAAAAGGGTGAAACGGTTATGAAGGATGATGTTCTGATTGAGATCCGGAAGGGCTGAATTCCTAAAGGAAGCGTATTTCATCCAAGACCTGGTATTCTGGTCCGTGTGGCCCCAATATACTTCGAAAGAACACCAGCTTATCAAACAAGACTGAACTGTTGAAGGCTTTCTCCATTGCTTCAATTGTATGATAGTAGCGCTGCAGATCCTGCAGGCTTCGAACCCTCCCCAGTGTAAGATGCGCTCTGAAAGGCTGCTCATTTTTGGGAATGCTGCACCTTCCCAAAACACGATCCACCTCAACTTTTAATGATTCAATCATAGGGCACTCTTCAAATCCCGCCCAAATAACCCTGGGCCTTTTGCGTGGTCCAAAGCTGTCAAGCCTGTTTATACCAAGGGGGATCCGCTGGGGAACAGTCACTCCTGCATGCAGTGCACTTCCGATTCTCTTTATGGAAGAAAGCTCCGTATCGCCAATAAACCTTAGAGTTACATGATACTGATCCGGATTCGTCCAGCTGATCCGCTCCCCATCAAGGGCACTCATCAATTCCCTGCGTGCCTGGAGAAAGCACGGCTCCACACGAAGTGGCAATCCGATAAAAGTTCTAAAGTTTTTTTCCATAAATTGCTACTTACAAAAGTATCAAATCGTCTAAAATGAAACCTATGAAGAAATTTGCAGTTTTGCTTTCTGGATGCGGCGTTTTTGATGGCGCTGAAATCCATGAGGCCACCCTTAGCATGCTGGCCATTGTTAAGCAGGGTGGCAGCTATGAAATTTTCGCTCCGGATACCAATCAACATCATGTGATTAATCACATCACAGGAGAAGAAATGGACGAAACCCGGAATGTCCTGGTGGAATCGGCTCGAATCGCCCGCGGCAAGATCAGGGATCTGAAACAGTTCAATCCTGCCTCCTTCGACGGCCTGCTGCTGCCTGGTGGTTTTGGTGCTGCTAAAAACCTCTCAACCTGGGCATTTGAAGGAGCCGATGCCTCCGTTCTCCCGGAAGTTGAAGAAGCCATAAGCGGAATGGTAGCTTTAAATAAGCCGGTAGGTGCCCTTTGCATTTCTCCTGTGATCCTGGCAAAAGTACTTGGAAAGGTTCACCTGACCATTGGAGATGATGAAAACACCATAGATGCCATAGAGTCTCTCGGAGCCAATCATGTTTATACCACGCATGGAGAAGTGGTGGTGGATCCCGATCATAAGCTGGTAACCACTCCCTGCTACATGCTTGATGCCACCATCGATCAGATTGCTGAGGGTGCCAACAACCTGGTGGATGCCATGATAAAGTTAATGGATTAGTAAAAGCGAACATAGCGGTACAGTTTTTGCTCATTTTACATGTATGTTGAAAGCAAACCTTCTGCATATTATATTGGTTCTTGCCCTGTTCTGCCCGATAACAGAGCTATCCGCCCAGGAAGCTCCGAAAGACAGGTCGGTGCTTACCCGCGCCGTGGTGGAAGGCTCAGATACCATTCCAATTATGGAATTGCCGGAGGTTAGTGTCTATGAAAGAAGAGATTTTGAATACCTCTATCTTAAAAGGAGGTACCGAAGGATGATCCATAATGTAAAGAAAGCCTACCCCTACGCCCAGGTTGCCGGAATCAGACTGAAAGAACTGGACGATTACCTGCTTACACTTGAAAGTGAAAAGGAGCAAAAAGAATACATCAATCAGGCCGAGAAGGAGATCATGGATCAATTTGAGAAGGAGGTTAAAAAGCTGACCGTCACCCAGGGGATCATCCTGGTAAAACTGATTGACCGGGAAACGGGACGAACATCCTACCAGGTGATCAAGGAGCTGAAAGGGGGTTTTACAGCCTTTTTCTGGCAGGGCATTGCCCGGATTTTCGGAAACAATCTGAAGACCGAATATGATCCACTTAACCAGGATAAAATTATGGAGGACATTGTCCTTGGCATTGAGGCCGGATTCATTTAAGCAAATTTCCCATCAAGAGATATTTTTTTTGAACATTCCATGGTCATTTTTGTCTTTTATTGCAATTGATCACGCAAGCAGAAGATGGACGATCCACGGAACAGACAGTACACCAATGGCGACATTACCGTATTCTGGATACCTTCCAAATGTATCCATGCCACAACCTGCTTCAGGGATCTGATCGAAGTCTTTAATCCCGGGAGAAGACCCTGGGTGAATATGGACGGAGCTCCCACCCGGAAAATCATCGAAGTGGTCAACAAATGTCCCACCCAGGCACTGATCTGGAAGAACAATGAAGACCTGACAAAGGAGGAGAGAAAAGCACAGAGGCAGGTGGAATCCGGGGAAGAGACTCCAAGATCCTTATCCGGACAGGAAGAGCCAACAAGCATACGCATTATGAAGGATGGTCCCATTGTTGTTGAGGGACAATTCACCATTATCGGGAACGATGACCAGAAGCTAAGGCCCACTACGATGACCTCCTTTTGCCGTTGTGGTGTATCCCGGAACATGCCATACTGCGATGGAACACACCGTAAGATTGATTTCCAAGACCAAAAAACCGCTTATGGAGAATAGTAGAACCCTCTTCAAAGTAATCGCGGGTGGTCCATTGAGAGTTTCAGGACAGTTTCAGATGAAAGGACCCGACGGGAAGATCATTGAAAAAGACGAGCCCGTATTTCTCTGCCGTTGTGGAGGCTCTTTAAACAAGCCTTTCTGCGACGGCAGCCATAAGCGGAACGGATTTTCAGAATGATTCATCTCCTAATTCTATTACCTTTGTGCTATGTCGGCCATACAGGTATACAGCGAAACGGGTGACCTTGAAGGGGTACTTCTTCATCCTCCGGGACCCGAAGTCGAGAACATGACCCCAAAAAATGCGGAGCGTGCCCTCTACAGTGATATTCTTAATCTCTCTGTGGCCCGAAGGGAGTACAACCAGCTGGAATGCATTCTGCAGCACCTGGTCCCCACTTTCCGGATCATGGATCTCTTAAAAGATATCCTCCGATCAAGCGAAATACGGGAAAAAATCGTTAAAAAAGCCTGCTACCATGAGGGCCAACCCTTGCTCATAGACAGGCTTCTGGATCTTAATGAAACCATTCTTGCCAAGCAACTGGTACAGGGAGTACCTCTTGAGCGAAATTCACTTACAGCCTACCTGAGTAACGAACATTTCGCCCTGAGACCCTTGCATAACTTCTTCTTTACAAGGGATGCTGCTGTGACCCTGGGCGACAGGGTACTTATTTCCAGAATGGCAAACCGGGTCAGGGACCGGGAAGCCATGATTATGCAGGCTATTTTTGACTACCATCCCCGTTTCAGGGTTCAGACTGTTCATCTCGACGACGGAGCTGGAAGCAGGGAAAGCCTCTCCTTTGAAGGCGGGGATCTCCTGGTCGCATCAGACAATATCACCCTGGCAGGATTGGGATCCAGAACAACTTCCAGGGGTATTGATTTCCTGGTAAAAATGCTG
This sequence comes from uncultured Bacteroidales bacterium, assembly GCA_963753765.1. Taxonomy (GTDB): domain Bacteria; phylum Bacteroidota; class Bacteroidia; order Bacteroidales. The sequence continues at coordinate 46,132 of CAVWDQ010000014.1, read as the reverse complement.
GCAGAAAGAAAAGAGAAGCAACACCTGCTGATCCAGGAGCTGCCCTCAACGCCCGAATCATTTATCCACCTCGATATGACCTTCACTCTCCTGGATCATGACTCCTGCATGGTCTATGAGCCCCTGATACTTAAATCCAATAAATACCAGACCATCCAGATAGATATTGAAGGTGGAAAGGTCGTTTCCATCCAAAATGTGGAGAACCTCCATAAGGCGTTGAAAAATCTGGGAATGGATCTGAAGCCCTCGTTTTGTGGAGGCATAAAGGACACTATGACCCAGGAAAGGGAGCAATGGCACAGTGGGGCCAACTTTTTTGCCATTGGCCCTGGTAAAATTATAGGCTATAACAGGAACGTACATACCCTTGATAACCTGAATCAGAATGGCTACGAAATCATTGGATCGAAAGATGTATTAAATGGAAAAACTGATCTCTCCAACATTGATAAATATGTATTAACCATTGATGGAGCAGAGCTCTCCCGTGGCGGAGGCGGTGTAAGATGTATGACCATGCCATTTAAAAGAAGAAGATAGAAATTAGTACTTTTGGAATGAAAACAATGAAAGAGATGAGAAAAGCGATCGGAATCATTATACTGTTTATGGCAACTGCATCCGTGCAGCTTATGGCCCAACAGAACTTTGCCAGTATATCTTTCGGGGCCTCCATGTCCCTGAAAGACTATGCTGCCACAGGCGATCTTTCCAGCAATGGTTATGCCAGAACTGGAGGAGCCATCAAATTTGATGGAGCATATTTTCCTGTCTCCTATTTGGGTATAGGAGCATCCTTTGGCTTTGGCTCCAACTATGTATTACGTGACTCACTTGTAAACGACATGGTCGCATATATTGAAGATAATGCACCTGGTGGAGTTGATATCCCCGAAGATGCAGAGATTCTTTATGGTTCCGGATTCTGGAACTATTTCAATATGTTTATCGGACCTCACTTCTCCATCAGGGCTTCGCAGAAGCTCTACTTTGATTTCAGGGGTTTGGCCGGACTAAGTGTCATAAGATCGCCGGACCAGGAGTTAACCATCACCTACGACGGGAACAGCATCTATAACCGTACCGATCAAACCAATGCTGCTTTTGGTTGGACTGCCGGAGGAGGAATCCGGATTATGCTCAACTCCAATCTTGCCCTGAAATTTAGTGCGGACTTTGTCCAGACAAAATCCAAAAACACTTACACCTTTGGACTTTACGAGGGAATTATCGATGATATTCCGCCCCTCGATGCTGAATTTTATGTCCAGACCCTGGAAATTACGGCTGGTCTGGCCTACTCTTTCTAGCAAAGCATGCACTGAAAAATACCAGGTGGTCACATTAAGAAGTGATGGCCTCAGAAGGATTTATTCAGTTTATCTGGAAGTATAAATTGTACCGTGGGAAGTCTCTGAACACCATGTGTGGTGAAAAGCTGGAGATATTGTATCCCGGTGAACAAAACATTCATGCCGGACCTGACTTTTTCAATGCCCGGATCAGATTTGACCGGATGGTCTGGGCCGGAAATGTGGAGATACACCGTCGTGCTTCAGACTGGTACAGGCACGGGCATCACCTCAATCCGGATTATAACAATGTGATTCTGCATGTGGTTGGGGATTACGACACGGATGTGACCAATAGTCTGGGGCGTCGGATTCAGACCATGGTCCCCGAATACAGAGAAACCCTCCTGCAGCGTTATGAAATGCTTAAAAGGAGTGAGAACTGGCTGCCCTGTGGTAATTATATTGGCGATATTCCGATCCATAGGCTGGAACATTGGCTCAGCACCCTGCAGGCAGAAAGAGCAGTTCAAAAAAAGCTCAGGATCGAGCAGATCCTTTGCGATCCTGCAAAGAACCTGGATGAGGCATTGTACCTGGCCCTTGCCCCGGGATTTGGCATCCCCTTAAACTCTTTGCCCTTCGAGCTGCTGGTAAACGGAATCCCCTTTAAGCGACTAATTGAATACCGCGATAATCTGCATGACCTGGAAGCGATCTTATTTGGTCAATCGGGACTGCTCCAGCCTGCCAGGGAGTTGGGCCCCTACCCTTCCTCCCTCTGGAATCGATATCTTGAACTTAAAAAGGTATTCATAGAAAAACCTCTTCCGGGGCACCTGTGGAAATTCCTGAGGCTCAGGCCGCCATCCTTCCCAACCCTGAGGATTTCCCAGTTCGCCTCACTGATTCACACCAGATTTCCTCTGGCTGAAGGTATTCTGGCCTCAGGTTCCATGGGTGAGATGGAACAGATCTTTCGCTCAGGTGCCGGTGAATACTGGACAACTCACTACCTGTTTGGTAAAAGCTCTCCCCACTTTCCAAAATTTCCAGGCGAGCAGTTTATCACAACTTTGATCATCAATGTTATTATTCCCTTCCTCTCTGCTCTTGAAAAAAAAGGAAGCAAGAGCAGAAGCAGACTGCAGGCAGCTGAGATTCTCTTTCAATTGAAAGGAGAATCCAACCAGATCATCAAAAATTGGAGTAAATTTGGCATCAGTGCAAACAAGGCCTGGGAGAGCCAGGCCCTTCTACAACTTTATCACGTTTACTGCAAACAAAAAAGATGTCTGGATTGTCAGTTAGGCAGAGATTTACTGGAAGCTTCACTCCATGAAAAGAAATAGCTTAAAACATGCTTATGTAACACTCGGACTGCTAATAAGCATCATCATCATTGGGAGCATTGGCTATTTCCTGCTTGGATTTACGCCTTCGGAAGCCGTATACCAGACTATCATTACCATGGCTACCGTAGGTTTCGAGGAAGTACATCAGCTTGACAACCGCGGGATGTGGTTTACCTCTTTCCTGGTGGTGGTCTCCATTGGCGTATTTTTCTATGCTGTTACCTCTTTCACCCGGTACATTGTAGAGGGAGTATTTATGAATTCATATAAAGACAATAAGGTGAAAAGAAAGATTGAGAAATTATCGGACCATGTGGTCATCTGCGGTTTTGGGCGAAATGGCAAACAGGCTGCCATTGAACTCTCCCAGCATGATGTGAAAGTTGTGGTGATTGAAGACAAGGCGGAAACTGTTCAGCTGCTCAGGGAAACCAATGGAATGCTGTATGTGGAAGGGGATGCCACCGACGAAGAAGTGCTGAAACTGGCCCACCTGGAGCATGCCCGGGCCCTGATAACCACCCTTCCCACAGATGCTGACAACCTGTTTGTGGTACTGACTGCCAGGGAACTGAATCCCGACCTTAAGATCATTTCGCGTGCCTCGGTTGATAATGCGGATGTGAAATTAAAACGCGCAGGGGCCACCAACGTAATCATGCCTGATAAACTTGGAGGTCAGAGCATGGCCAAGCTGGTGGCACAGCCTGATGTTGTGGAGTTTATTGAACTGATTCTGCTTCAGAGCATCGAAAGTGTGGTTCTGGAGGAAATTTCCTGTCAAAAACTCGCCACCTGTTTTGAAGGAAAGTCCTTGCTTGAACTTGACATTCGGAATACCTCGGGTGCCAATATTATAGGCATGAAGCGTAAGGATAAATCCTACCTGATCAATCCGGTTCCGGAAACACCCCTCCTTTCCACCGACAAGCTCTTTGCCCTCGGGACCAAGACACAGATCAAGCAGTTAATCAATACGATAACCACCGACAGCTCAGGAATCTAAACCCGGGGCAATCTATTGCTAATTTAAAATAAATATATACCTTTGCATCTCGAAAATCGAAACAGATTTAAAAAGTAGAAAACAGGATGTATTTAACAACGGAGAAAAAGAAGGAAATCTTCAAGACGTATGGCAAATCCGAGGCTGATACAGGTTCAGCTGAGGGGCAGATTGCAATTTTTACCACCAGGATTAATCACCTTACCCAGCATTTGCTGACCAATAAGAAGGACTACAGCACTCAAAGGGCCCTGCTCAAACTCGTAGGTAAGAGGAGGAAATTGCTCGATTATCTCAAGGAAAAAGATATTGAGAGATATCGCGGTATCATCAAAGCCCTGAAGATCAGAAAATAAGATATTTATTACATAAAAGGCAATTCCAGGATTGCCTTTTTTTTGTATTCATAGTATTTAATCAGTTATTATGTCGAAACCGAAAGTAATTCAAGAGACCATCGATTTAGGTGATGGTCGCTCAATAAGTATTGAAACAGGTGTACTGGCCAAGCAGGCCGACGGCGCCGTAATGGTACGCATGGGCGATACCATGATGCTGGCCACTGTGGTCAGTGCAAAAGAAGCAAAAGAAGATGTGGATTTTATGCCACTCTCTGTAGATTATAAAGAGAAATACGCTGCACTTGGAAAATTCCCCGGGGGATTCCTGAAGCGTGAAGCCAGACCCTCGGATTATGAGATTCTTATTGCCAGGTTGGTGGACAGGGCACTGCGCCCGCTGTTCCCGGACGATTATCATGCCGACACCTTTGTAAATGTGACCCTGATGTCGGCTGAAATGGATACTCCTCCCGATGCACTGGCCGGACTGGCTGCTTCAGCTGCACTGGCTGTTTCAGATGTTCCTTTTCACGGCCCCATCGCCGAAGCGCGTGTTGCAAGGGTTAACGGAGAATTTGTGGTAAATCCCACTTTTTCGCAACTTGAAGAGGCCGATATTGAGATCATGGTAGGTGCTACCTACGACAACATTCTGATGGTTGAAGGGGAGATGAAAGAGGTTAGTGAAGCTGACATGCTGGAAGCCATCAAATTTGCCCATGAGGCCATCAAACCCATGTGTAAAGCTCAGATGGCGCTGACTAAAAAGACCGGAAAAGAGGAGAAAAGAGAATTTAACCACGAAGTTAGCGACGAAGAACTCAGCAAGCGCACCTGGAAAGAAACATATGATGCGGCCTACAAGATTGCCAAATCGGGGAATGCCGATAAGCATGCCAGGAGTGAAGCTTTCAGCAAGGTGAAAGAGGATTTTCTTGCCAAACTTATTGAAGAGGCAGGAGAAGAAGGAGAAGTAAATGAAAAGTTGGTGGGAAAATACTACCACGATGTGGAGAAAGAAGCTGTTCGCCGCGCCATCCTCGATGACAAGGTTCGCCTTGACGGAAGGAAGACCGACGAAATCCGCCCCATCTGGAGCGAAGTGGATTACCTGCCTTCAGCGCATGGTTCAGCAGTATTCACCAGGGGAGAAACGCAATCCATCACTACAGTTACCCTGGGTACCAAGATGGATGCGAAACTCATCGATGATGTACTTAAAAAAGGGAACGACAAGTTCTTATTGCACTATAACTTTCCTGCCTTCTCAACTGGCGATGCCCGCCCAAACAGGGGTACAAGTCGCCGGGAAGTGGGACACGGCAACCTGGCACACAGGGCACTGAAGGGAATACTCCCCTCAGAAGATGACATGCCCTATACTCTCAGGATTGTTTCTGATATCCTTGAGTCAAACGGATCATCATCCATGGCTACTGTTTGTGCTGGCACCCTGGCTCTGATGGATGCGGGTATACAGATTAAAAAACCTGTATCAGGGATCGCCATGGGCCTTATCACTGATAAAGATTCCGACAAATTTGCTGTTCTTTCCGATATCCTGGGAGACGAAGACCACCTGGGTGATATGGACTTCAAAGTAACCGGAACCCGCGACGGGATCACTGCCACACAGATGGACATCAAGGTAGAGGGACTCTCCTACGAAATTCTTTCTCAGGCACTGGAACAGGCTAAAAATGGCAGGCTTCATATCCTTGACGAAATAGCCAAGACAATGTCAGCACCGAATCCCGATTACAAGCCTCATACTCCGCGTATAGAAAGAATCGAGATTCCCAAGGATATGATCGGTGCCGTGATCGGACCCGGTGGAAAAGTAATCCAGGAAATTCAGAAAGAGACCAACTCTACCATTACCATTGAAGAGATTGAAAATGTAGGTTTGGTGGATGTATTTGCTGTTGACAAGGCAGCCATCGACGCCGCCATGAACTGGATCAAGGGCATTGTTGCCGTTCCGGAGCCAGGTGAGGTCTACAAGGGCAAGGTAAAAACCATTACCCCCTATGGAGCCTTTGTGGAGATTATGCCAGGAAAAGACGGGCTGCTCCATATTTCCGAAATTGAGCACAGAAGACTTGAAAAAGTAGAGGAAGTACTCAGTGAGGGTGATGTGATTGAAGTTAAGCTTCTTGCAGTAGATGAGAAGAATGGAAAACTGAAACTTTCCAGGAAAGCACTTCTTCCAAAACCTGAGAAAAAGGACTAAGACCAGTTCAACTCATAGATAAAATGAAGGCTGTCTTTATCAGACAGTCTTTTCTTTTGGCCGGCATATTCAATAGCATGATGATTCCATTGCATGCTAAACGCATAATATTTACTTTAAGGCAAAATTTTATATCATGAAAAACCTGCTTTCCATCATTTTAATTTTTATTGCTATGGGCTGTACACAGCAAGCATCTTTTATCTACCCCGAAACAGCAAAGGGCGACGTGGTGGATGACTATCACGGTACAGAGGTTCCCGATCCATACAGGTGGCTGGAAGATGATATGTCGGAGGAAACTGCTGCCTGGGTAAAGGCCCAGAATGAAGTTACCTTCGCTTACCTGGAGTCCATTCCATTCAGGGATGCGCTGAAAGATCGCATGACCAAGATCTGGAATTACCCGAAAATGGGTACCCCCTTCAAGGAGGGCGATCTCTATTTCTACAGCTATAATACGGGCTTGCAGAACCAGAGCATTGTATATATGAAGAAGAGTCTGGAAGAGGAGGGCGAGGTATTTCTGGATCCCAATGGTTTTTCTGAAGACGGGACAGTGGCCCTTGCCGGTTTAAGTTTCTCAAACAACCATAAATATGCAGCTTATGGGATTTCCAAAGGGGGGTCTGACTGGAGAGAGTTTTTTGTGAAGGAAGTGGCCACAGGCAATGATCTTGATGATCATATCGAGTGGATTAAAAACTCCGGTGTATCCTGGTATAAAAACGGATTCTTTTACACGCGGTATGATACCCCGGCCAAGGGTGATGAATTGAAAGGAGAAAATAAGAATGCGAAAATCTACTACCATCTGCTGGGCACTTCACAAACGGAAGATAAGCTGATCCATCAGGATGCTGCTCATCCCGAACGCAGCTTCTTTATTGGCGCGACAGAGGACGAGGCTTATATCATAATGAGCGAGTATGAGTCTACCAGTGGCAATTCTCTGGCATTTAAAAAAGCCGGGCTGGACGAAACACCCTTTACCTGGATTGATAAGGATTTTGACGATGACTGGTCACCCATCGGGAACCAGGAGAATATGCTCTATGTGCTGACCAACAACGATGCACCCCTTTACCGCCTGGTGGGTATCGACCTGAACAATCCTGACAGGGAGAATTGGGTAGATATCATTCCCGAACAAGGCAATGTCCTGGAATCGGCTACGCTGGCCGGAGGTAAAATAATTGCATCCTATTTGCAGGATGCCAGCAATGCTGCCTATGTGTACGAGCTGGATGGCAGCATGCTCCACGAAGTCTCTTTACCCGGAATTGGCTCCATTGGCGGTTTCAGTGGAAAGATGAAAGACAATACAGCTTTTTATAGCTTCACCTCCTTTAACTATCCAACGACCACCTTTAAATACAATATCCAGGAGAATATTTCTGAACTGTTCTATACTCCTGAGGTTGACTTCGATTCTGAAGCTTATGAAACCAAACAGGTGTTTTATAAAAGTAAGGATGGAACTGAGGTTCCTATGTTTATCGTACATAAAAAAGGTATAGAGCTGGATGGAAACAATCCCACTCTCTTATACGGATATGGGGGCTTTAATATCTCCATGACCCCTTCCTTCAGTATCATCCGGGCTGTATGGATTGAACAGGGCGGTGTCTTTGCCCTGGCCAACCTCAGAGGAGGCGGCGAATATGGTGAAGCATGGCACAAGGCAGGAACTAGTTCTTCAGAAACAAAATGTGTTCGACGACTTTATTGCTGCAGCTGAATATCTGATCGAGGAGAACTATACCTCCAGTGAGCGCCTGGCTATCTATGGCGGGTCCAACGGCGGATTGCTTATTGGTGCCGTTATTAACCAGCGTCCTGAACTTTTTGCAGCAGCCATACCCATGGTTGGTGTTATGGATATGCTTCGCTTTCATAAGTTTACCATCGGCCGGTATTGGACTGTAGATTACGGATCGTCAGAGGATCCGGAAGAGTTCAAGTACCTGCTGGGCTATTCTCCCATTCACAACATCTCTTCTGAGAAGGACTATCCTGCCGTATTGATCACCACCGGCGATCATGACGACCGGGTGGTGCCTGCACACTCCTTTAAGTATGCTGCCACAATTCAGGAGAAATACAAGGGCAAGAATCCTGTGATGATCCGGATTAACACCGATGCCGGACACGGCGCAGGGAAACCTACTGATATGGTAATTCAGGAATATACCGATGTATGGTCCTTTATCTATAAGAACATGGACTTCACACCTGAGTTTTAACTCTAATTGAAATACAAGTATTTAGTTATAGAAGGGAACATTGGGGCCGGGAAAACAAGCCTGGCCTCTCTGCTGGCTGAGGAGACGGGCAGTCGCCTGGTTCTGGAAGCCTTCAGTGATAATCCTTTTCTTGCAAAATTTTATGAGGACCCGGACCGGTATGCCTTCCAGCTCGAGTTATCCTTTCTTTCTGAAAGATATCAGCAGATCAAAAAAGAGCTGGGCCACCCCGATCTGTTCGGACAGCCAGTTATCAGTGACTATTTTCTGGCCAAATCGTTTATTTTCAGCAAATACAACCTGAAAGATGATGAGATGAAGTTATTTGAGAAACTATTCTCCATTATCAACCTTCAGGCTCCTAAACCTGATCTTTATGTCTACCTGCATCTTCCCGTGGAAAGACTGCTTGAAAACATCCGGCAAAGAGGCAGATCTTATGAAAAACATATTCAGTACGAGTACCTTAAGGAGGTTCAGGAGGGTTACTTTGGCTTCTTCAAATCACAACAAGAGATGAAAATACTCGTTATAGATACGAGTCGTCTCGATTTTGTTAATAAGAACTCAGACTTTCTGGAAATGAAAAAAGTTATCTTACAAGGAGAGTATAGTGTTGGATTGAACACGCTTATTTTGTAACTTAATGCATTCATTCGACCAAGAAATCTTTATTTTTGTCAAAAATATATTAGTTTTGCACCGGATACTATACTAACCATTCAAAAGAGAAATCAACAAATAACTAGATTGATATGAGAAACATTAAAAACTTTGCAATTTTTATCCTCGCAGCCGCAGTTTTAAGCAGTTGTGGTGGTCTGAACAAAATGGTCAAAGATTCCGCTCTTGTTAATTACAAGGTAACTCCTGAAGTCCTTGAAATGCACGGTGGAGAAGTAGATTTGACTGTTGATGTGAACTACCCAGTTAAGTATTTTAACAAAAAAGCTGTGGTTACTCTTACCCCTGTCGTCAGGTACGAAGGTGGTGAGACAGTACTTGACCCCCTTGTAGTACAAGGTGAGGATGCAACTGAGAACAACAAAGTCATCTCCTATGACGGTGGAGGAAAAGCAAGTATTTCACATACTTTCGTCTACGAAGATGCCATGAGAATGTCTGAACTTTATGTAAGTGCCAGCGCTGCGATCAAGGACAAAACAGCCGATCTTGGTGAAGTCAAACTGGCCGACGGTATTATTACTACTCCTTTGCTGGTTCAGAACAATCCCAAAACCATCCTTTTCGACAACAATTTCAAGCAGATCGTTCCTGAAGCTTATGAAGCTGACATCAAATATGTCATCAACAGGGCTGATGTTCGCAGATCTGAGATGACGAAGGATGAAATTGCAGGTTTGAATGAAACCCTCAAAGCAGCCAATGAAAATGAGAGGCTCGATCTTAAAGGCATCGAAATTTCAGCCTATGCATCACCAGATGGTGAACTGGATCTGAATACCAAACTGGCCGACAAGCGTCAGGCAACTGCTAATAAATACCTGGCAGGTCAGCTGAAAAAAGCCGATATGGATGTTGCAGAGGAGCTGATGACTCTCCTGGCCACTCCCGAAGACTGGGAAGGTTTCAAGAAAGCCATGGAAGCTTCTGATATCCAGGATAAAGAAATGATCCTCAGGGTACTCAGCATGCACTCCGACCCCGTTGTTCGTGAGCAAGAGATCAAGAACCTGACTGCTGCCTTTGAAGTAATCAAAGAAGAGATTCTTCCCCAGCTCAGAAGGTCCAAGTTCACTGTGAACATGGATAAGATTGGCTGGAGTGATGAAGAGTTGGTTGACCTGTTTGCAAACAATCCCGATACCCTGGTCCTGGAAGAGCTTCTCTACACAGCTACCCTGGTTAAAGACAACGAGACCAAACTGGCCGTTTATACCAAAGCTACGAAAGTTTCTCCCCAGTGCCTCCGCGCACATAACAACCAGGGTGTTGTTCTTTACAACATGGGTGAAATGGAAAAAGCTGCCGCTGCTTTCAATGCTGCCAAGGCAATTAAGGACCACGATATCATCAACAATAATATTGGAGCCATTGCTCTGAAAAATGGTGATGTAGAAGCTGCTAAAGAAGCTTTCACAGCTTCCATGGGAGCAGGTCCCAAAGTCAATTACAACCTGGGTATTGTAAGCATCAAAGAAGGTGAATATGAGACTGCTCTGAACTACTTTGGTAGTGAGGCTTCTTTTAATGCTGCACTGGCCAAGTACCTGAAAGGCGATAGCGACGGTGCCTGGAGAATGGCTGCAAACCTCGAAAAAAGAGGTGGTATGGGATATTACCTGCTGGCAGTGATTGCTGCTGGACAGGACAAGCCCGAAGCTGCTCTTGAGAACCTTCAGCTGGCTGTTGAGAATTGCGGATCTGCGCAATATATCAAAGACCTTGCAGCGAAAGATCTTGAATTCGCCAAGCTTTTCGAAACTGCCGAATTCAAAGCAATCGTAGAGTAGATTATAAACACAATCATAAAAAAAGGGTGCCGGCTTCGGCACCCTTTTTTTGTGGGGTATATTATACCCTGCGGCGAAACAGCTCCCAGATAACAATACCTGCTGCCACAGAGATATTCAGGGAGTGCTTGGTACCATATTGAGGAATTTCGATGCACTGATCGCTCATGTCCACCACCTGCTGATCCACACCCCTGATTTCATGTCCGAATACAAGAGCATATTTCTTATGGTCCGAAAGTTGAACCTCATCCAGCAACAACGCACCTTCTGCCTGCTCCACAGAGTAAATCAGGTAACCCATTTCCTTTAACTCTGCTATGGCATGGGTGGTTTCCTTCCTGTATTCCCAATGAACAGATTCCGTTGCCCCAAGTGCTGTTTTATGGATCTCCCGGTGAGGAGGGGTGGCCGTGATGCCACAAAGGTATATTCCTTCCAGCCTGAAAGCATCGGCAGTGCGAAAAACAGAACCAATGTTATTCAGGCTCCTTACATTATCCAGCACCACCATAAGGGGTACCTTTTCGACCTGCTTAAACTCATCAACAGTCAGCCTTTCCAGCTCTTCATTTAACAGCTTTCTCATAGGTAAAATTTCTTAAACGAAATTATAACTTTTTCCTATCTTTCTAATCGTTAAATTTGTGTATCAAAATAACCAATAACTATTAACCAATAACCATCCTCATGAATATCCATGAATACCAGGGAAAGCAGATTCTTAAACAATTTGGTGTTTCCGTACCCTCAGGAGCTGTAGCATCCACACCCGACATTGCTGAACAGGCAGCACGAAAGATCAAGACCGAAACCGGTGCCGATACATGGGCCGTTAAGGCACAAATTCATGCAGGTGGTCGCGGCAAGGGTGGTGGTGTTAAAATTGCCAGATCGCTGGATGAGGTCAAGGCATATGCCCGCGAGATCCTGGGAATGACCCTGGTTACCCATCAGACCGGACCTGAGGGTAAGGTGGTCGGGAAAGTGCTTGTGGAACAGGGGATCTTCTACCCGGGTGAGAGTGAACCCCAGGAGTTTTATATGAGCGTATTATTGAACCGGGAAAGCGGTAAAAACATCATCATGTATTCTACCGAAGGAGGAATGGATATTGAAACTGTTGCCGAGGAAACACCCCACCTGATCTTCAAGGAAGAAGTTGATCCGTGTGCCGGCATCCAGGCTTTCCAGGCCAGGCGCATCGCCTTTAACCTGGGATTATCGGGGCAGGCCTTCAAGGAGATGACTAAATTCGCCATGGCCCTCTATACAGCCTATGAAAAGTCCGATGCCTCCCTTTTTGAAATAAATCCTGTATTTAAGACATCTGATAATCATATTATGGCTGCCGATGCCAAAGTGAATATTGATGACAATGCACTTTACAGGCATCCCGATTATGCTGCCATGAGGGATCTGAACGAGGAAGATCCCACCGAGGTTGAAGCCGGACAGTTCAATCTCAATTTTATAAAGCTGGATGGCAATGTGGGCTGTATGGTAAATGGTGCCGGTCTTGCCATGGCAACCATGGATATTATTAAGCTTTCGGGCGGTGAACCAGCCAACTTCCTTGATGTGGGAGGAACGGCCAATGCTGAAACAGTCGAAGCCGGATTCAGGATTATATTGAAAGATCCCAGTGTAAAGGCAATTCTGATCAATATTTTTGGGGGCATCGTACGTTGCGATCGTGTAGCAGAAGGTGTTGTGGAAGCATACCGCACCATTGGAAAGATTGAGATTCCTGTGATTGTCAGGCTACAGGGCACCAATGCCGAAGAGGCCAAAGTACTTATTGATAATTCCGGACTTGAGGTTCATTCTGCCATCACCCTGGAAGAAGCTGCAGGGAAGGTAAAAGAGCTGGTTGTCTAGGCTCAGATCAGATCGCGTCCCCGAAGGATCTCCTCCATCTGTGACTGCAGGCTGGAGGCCTCCTCCCTGGCTGCATCTTCAAATTTATTGGTAACATCGGCATAGATAATCGACCTGCTTGCATTTACTAAGAGTCCGCACCGGTCATTCATCCCGAATTCAGCTACCTCCTTCAGGCTTCCTCCCTGGCTTCCCACTCCCGGGACCAGGAGGAAATGTTCCGGAATCAGTTCCCTGATCCTGGTAAGGGCCTCTGCTTTTGTAGCACCAACCACATACATCGTGTCATTTACACTTCCCCATTCTGCCGATGTGGTAATTACCTCTTCAAATAGCTTTTTCCCGCCTTCTATCTGAAGCTGCTGAAAATCTTCAGAACCGGCATTGGATGTAAGCGCGAGCAATATTACCCACTTCCCATCTATTTCCAGAAAAGGAGAGATGCTGTCGTAACCCATATAGGGAGAAAGTGTTATGGCGTCAAAATCAAGGGTCTTAAAGAATGCATGAGCATACATTTTAGAAGTGTTGCCAATATCGCCCCGCTTGGCATCGGCAATAATAAAGAGATCGGGATAGCTTTCCCGTATATATGTAACGGTCATCTCCAGGCTCATATGACCCGCGGCGCCCAGCATTTCATAAAATGCCAGGTTGGGTTTATAAGCCACAGCAAACTCCTGGGTTGCATCAATAATGCGCTTGTTAAACTCAAATACAGGATATTCATTATGAAGCAGTAATCTGGGAATCTTCTTGTAATCCGTGTCGAGTCCAACGCAGAGAAAGCTCTTTTTACGCTTGATATTCCTGAATATTTCTTCGGCATTCATGTGCTTAAGTATTATTGCATACCGCTCTCTTTCATGCGTTCAGCATTCTCTGCCATCTGGAGTTTCTCTATGATCTCCTGTATATCTCCGTTAATAATGGACTGAAGGTTGTAAAGCGTCAGGTTTATGCGGTGGTCTGTCACCCTTCCCTGTGACCAGTTGTATGTTCGAATTTTGGCAGAACGATCACCCGAGGAAACCATGGTTTTTCGCTGCGAAGAAATCTCATCCATTCGCTTCTGGTATTCCAGGTTATAGAGCCTGGACCTTAGTTCTTTCATGGCCTTATCCAGGTTCTTTATCTGCGATTTCTCATCCTGGCAGGTTACTACGATCCCGGTTGGAATATGGGTCAGGCGTATGGCAGAGTAGGTAGTATTGACCGACTGGCCTCCGGGACCCGATGAGCAGTAGGTATCCTTCCGGATATCGGATTGTTTTACTTCGACTTCAAAATCCTCCGCTTCGGGAAGTACTGCCACTGTTGCTGCTGAAGTATGCACCCTCCCCTGGGTTTCAGTCTGCGGAACCCTCTGCACCCGGTGAACGCCCGACTCGTATTTCATGATCCCGTAAACACCTTCTCCGGTAACATTCATAATGATCTCCTTATACCCCCCGACAGTCCCTTCAGTAAAGCTGGTGGTCGAAGCTTTCCACCCTTTTGTTTCAAAATATTTCGAATACATCCTGTAGAGATCCCCGGCAAAGATGCTTGCTTCGTCGCCTCCTGTTCCAGCGCGGATCTCAACAATGGCATTCTTATCATCTTCCGGGTCCTTTGGCAGGAGAAGCAATTTAATATCTTCTTCCAGGGGACCCAGTTGTTGCTGATAGAGATCAAGCTCTTCCCTGGCCATCTCCTTTAACTCCTCATCCTTCTCCTCCGAGAGCATCTCCTTTGCGCTATCTATATTGCTCAGCAGATCCCTGTATGCATTCATCGCTTCAACAACGGGTTCCAGTTGTTTGTATTCCCGGTTCAGCCTTACATAGCGCTTCATATCGGAGATAATTGCCGGATCGGTGATTAGCTGGCCCACCTCCTCAAACCTTGCCCTGACTCCCTCCAAACGGGATAAAATCATATTCTCATCCATATGCTATCTCCTTAGTAATTATACTCCCCCTGCTCCCCCGCAATGGTAAGCGTCCTGTGTTCTGATTCCTCACACCGGCCCACAATCCTGGCCTCAATTCCGTACTTGCCAGCCAGTTCAATGATTCCCCCGGCACTGTGCTCATCGGTATATATCTCGAACCGGTGCCCCATATTGAACACCTGGTACATCTCCTTCCAGTCTGTCCCCGACTCTTCCTGAATCATTCTGAACAGCGGGGGGACAGGAAACAGATTATCCTTAATAATATGTACATTCCCCACAAAATGCAGGACTTTGGTCTGGGCTCCTCCAGAACAATGGATCATCCCATCGATGTGGTTCCTGAACTGTTCAAGTACCTCCCTGATCACCGGAGCATAGGTCCGGGTGGGCGAGAGTACCAGTTTTCCGGCATCAAGCCCCACACTCTCAATGGTATCAGTCAATGATCTGCTCCCTGAATAGACAAGCTCTGAGGGGACATCAGGATCAAAGCTCTCAGGATAAAGCCGGGCAAGGTATGCTCCAAACACATCATGCCGTGCCGAAGTCAGTCCATTGCTTCCCATACCCCCATTATAAGACTTTTCATAGGTGGCCCGACCGGTAGATGAAAGTCCCACAATTACATTCCCGGGAACAATGCGATTCTCTATAATATCTGAGCGCCTGGATCGGGCCACTACCGTAGAGTCCACGATGATGGTCCTTACAAGGTCGCCCACATCGGCTGTCTCACCACCGGTACTGTAAACAGGAACACCTAAGTCCCGCAGTTCTGCCAGGATTTCTTCTGTCCCGTTGATAATGGCAGAAATAACCTCCCCCGGAATCTTGCTTTTATTCCTGCCAATGGTTGATGAAAGTAAGATATCGCCTGTAATTCCAACGCAAAGCAAATCGTCCAGATTCATAACAATGGCATCCTGGGCAATTCCTTTCCATACAGAAAGATCTCCCGTCTCCTTCCAGTATATGTAGGCCAGAGATGACTTGGTCCCGGCTCCATCGGCATGCATAACCAGGCAGTGATCGGGATCCCCGGTAAGCATATCAGGGATTACCTTGCAGAAAGCTCCCGGAAAAAGGCCCTTATCCACGTTCCTGATAGCCTGGTGTACATCTTCCTTGCCGGAGGAGACTCCACGCTGAAGGTATCGTGAAGAGTGACCCATCTCGATTAGTTTTGGGGTATATAATCAGTTGAAAGTACCCTGAATTCGGTGCGCCTGTTTACCTGGTGTGCTTTTTCCTGAAGTTCCGCACTTCCCAGCTGATTAATAAAACTTTCAGTCAGGATATCTCCAAGTTCCAGGAAGTCGTACTGGGATAACACCTTTTCATCTACTACCTTGGGCTGAGACTCTCCATATCCCCTTGCTCTTAACCTGTCGGGTTGAATCCCTTTCGATATGAGGTAATCAACAACCGATTGGGCTCTTTTCTGACTTAGCTCCTGGTTATCTGCAGGTGTTCCCCTGGAGTCGGTGTGCGACATTAGTTCGATGGTTACATTGGGATTGTCATCGAGTGTCTCCACCAGGTTATCCAGTGAAACCATCGATTCGGGTCTCAGATCCCATTTTGCAAAGTCATAAAAGATATTGGGCAGTTCGATCACCTGGGTTATTGACGCCAGGTAGATGGTCACTTCAAACTCTTTGCTCTGGTCCAGTCCCCGGGTGGATTCTCTCTCTTTTCCATTCAGATAACCAGGCTGACTGGCAATAAATACATAGTCGGTACCCGGTTTCAGCATAAACCTGAAGGTACCTTCTTCACCGGTATTCGCTTCCACGGTAATACCATCGCTACCCACGGACTTAACAGTTGAGCCCGGTAAAATCTGATCATTGCGTTCATCCTTCACCACCCCTGTTACAGAGAATTCAAGTGGTGGCAGAACAAATGAAAATATCTCGTCATTTCCCCTTCCTTTCCTGGAAGAACTGAAAAATCCCCGCTCCGCATCAGCTTCAAATACAATCCCAAAATCATCCTCGGGCGAGTTGATCGGGGGTTTCATATTCTCAAGAATCCAATTGCCCGTCTCATCTTTGGTGGCCTTAAAAATATCAAGGCCTCCCATCCCTACCCTGCTATCCGTTGAGAAATATAGCGTGCCATCGCTGTGCACAAAAGGATAAAGCTCATTTCCTGGCGTATTGATCTGTTCACCCAGGTTAACTGGCTGACTCCAACTTCCACCCTGACCCCGGGTAACTTTCCAGATATCCTTCTCTCCCACTCCGCCGGGCATATCTGAAACAAAATAGAGCGTATTCCCATCGGGTGAAATGGCCGGGTGCGCAGTGGTTACACTGTCGCTCAATTCCTCAAGTTCCACCTTGGGTTCTGACCAGTCCCCGCCTTCGGCACTTACGCTAAGGATCTGGCATCCCAGCTGCTGATTCTTTCCTTTCTTACAACGTGTAAAATAGAGTGTGGAAAAATCGGAAGTGATACATGGGGTTCCATCTTCAAATTCGGAATTCAGACTCTCCACCGGAACTGGTACACTCCACCTCCCTTTTCTATCCAGGGTAGAGGAGAAAATATCTGCAAAATTTTGTCCGGTTGCACCATGGGTTTCATTACCGGTGGCATCTTCCCGGGTGGATGTAAAATATAACTCCGTATAGGCTTCATTGATATAAGCCGGACTAAAATCCCGTTGCCTGGAATTAAAATAGCGCATACTCTCCACAATATATCCTGTGGGATTATCCTTCCAGTTTATAGCTGCTTCGCAGGATTCGATACCAACATTTCCACGGGGATCGTCCGGAACCAGCTCTAAATACTTTTTAAACTGCTCCCTGGCATCTTCGTACTTCTCATTGATAAGCATCATCTGACCATACCTGAGAAAGATGATAGGATCCTGATAATCTTCCCTCACTGCCTTCTTATACCATAGCTCTGCAGAATTGGCTTCGCCAAGAACCCGGTAACATTCCCCGATCTTAAAAAGAATTGCAGTTTTCTGTGTCTGATCGTTCACCTTATTCACTGCATTTTTGTACAGGTCAATGGCTTCAAAATATTCTCCGGCATCATATGCGGCCTGAGCCCTGGAGTCTTTCTGCTTCTTCTGACCCTCAGCAGGATTGCCAAGCAGTAGAGTGGCCATTATGACCAGTGAAAATATTCTGATATATCTATTCATTTTCGCTTGCCTTTTACAATTTGATAAAATTACCATTTTTTCTATGATAATAAAACGTAAAAAGCCCCCCGTAAATTACGAGGGGCTTCAATGAATATGGCCAGATGGGTATGATTAACTTGAGAACAGCAACTCCCTGTACTTGGGCAATGGCCATATCTCATCATCCACAATAAGCTCAAGCTTATCAATATGATAGCGGATCTTATCCAGGTATGGAGCAATTGTTTTGGAGTAGGCTTTGGATTTCTCTTTCTCATCGTCCATTTTATTGGCGACTTTCCTGGCTTCTATCATGTCGTTTACGCCAATCTTAATAGCAGTAACATGGTCCGAGATCTCCTTGATCAGTTCGATCCTGTTGCCAGCAAGTGATTTATATTCTTCGCCATAGATCTCTTTCAATCCCAATACATTCTCCATCAGCCTGTTCTGGTATTTCACAGCTGTAGGCACAATATGGTTTATGGCCAGATCGCCCAGCACCCTGGCTTCGATCTGGATTTTCATGGTGTACTGCTCAAACATCACCTCCACACGCCCTTCCAGTTCGGCTTCAGAGAAAATCCCCAGGTCAAAAAAGAGCTTCTTGGATTTATCTGTGAGATAGGCCCCCAATGCTTCCGGTACATCCGTAATATTGGTCAGTCCACGTTTTGCAGCCTCCTTGATCCAGGCATCACTGTAGTTATCGCCTTCAAAACGAATTGCTTTGGATGCAATGATATACTCCCTGAGCACCTGGAAGATAGCCTCATCCTTCTTGACACCCTGTTCCACAAGCGTATCAACCTCCTGTTTAAAATCGATCAGCTGTTTAGCAATTGCTGCATTCAGTATGGTCATGGGTGTGGCGGGGTTGCAGGTTCCACCAACAGCCCTGAATTCAAACCTGTTTCCGGTAAAAGCGAAGGGCGAGGTCCGGTTCCTGTCCGTATTATCCAGCAGAATCTCAGGGATTTTACCAATGTCGAGCTTCAGGGCTGTCTTCTCGTCCGGAGTCATCTTTTTATTGGTAACCTGCTCTTCCAACTGGTCGAGCATGGACGATACCTCTGATCCCAGGAAGCAGGACAGGATAGCCGGTGGTGCCTCATTGGCACCCAGGCGGTGGGCATTGGATGCGGAAGCAATACTGGCCCTCAGCAGATCCTGGTTATCATAAACCGTTTTTACAGTATTCACAACGAAGGTGAGAAACTGCAGGTTCGATTTGGGATTTTTCCCAGGAGAGTGCAGGACTACACCGGTATCGGTGGACAGCGACCAGTTGTTGTGCTTACCCGTACCATTAATGCCTTTGAATGGCTTCTCGTGGAAGAGTACCCTGAAACCATGGTGCCTGGAGACTTTGGTCATCAGGTCCATCAGCAATACGTTATGATCCACCGCCAGGTTGCACTCTTCAAAAACCGGAGCCAGCTCATACTGATTGGGAGCCACCTCGTTATGCCGGGTCTTTACAGGAATTCCAAGTTTATAGGCCTCGGATTCAAGGTCATGCATAAAAGCAGTTACCCGCTCAGGAATGGATCCAAAATAATGGTCATCCAGCTGCTGGTCCTTTGCAGAAGCGTGTCCCATCAGTGTACGTCCTGTAAGCGCCAGGTCGGGACGGGCATAGTAGAGTGCCTCATCAATCAGGAAGTATTCCTGTTCCCAGCCCAGGTTGGCATTCACCCTGGTAACATTCTTATCGAAAAACTGGCAGACATCTGTGGCTGCCTTGTCCACAGCACTCAATGCCTTCAACAAGGGAGCCTTATGGTCCAGTGCCTCCCCTGTATAAGAGATGAAAACGGTGGGAATACTAAGGGTATTATCAATAATAAAGGCGGGAGATGTGGGATCCCAGGCTGTATAACCGCGTGCTTCGAAAGTGTTTCTGATTCCACCACTGGGGAAGGAAGAGGCGTCGGGCTCCTGCTGGGCCAGTGCACTTCCGGCAAAGGTCTCAACAACTCCCCCGTTGCTGGTTGGACTAATAAAGGCATCATGCTTCTCTGCCGTACCTCCGGTTAAGGGCTGGAACCAGTGGGTATAGTGGGTAGCTCCCCTTTCAGTTGCCCAGGCTTTCATACCTGCAGCAACGGAGTCAGCTTTCCTCCTGTCGATGGGAGTGCCCTTATCCATGGCATCCATAACATGATGATAAGCATCCTTGGCAAGATACTTTTGCATCTTCGCCTTGTCAAACACATTGATTCCATAATAATCCGATGTTTTATCTGAAGGAGGGGATACATGAAGAGGCTTTCTGCTATAAACCTGTTCCAGTGCTTTAAATCTGATAACCGCCATAATTAAAAAAATTAAGTTTGTATGTATAAATTTAGGGTTTGATTGTGCAAATATATACTTTATTTTGATCTATCCCCCTATTTTTTGCATGCATTAATTCATTTTTTATGCTTTTTTACAAATACCCCTGATTTTTTCAGGCATTGTCCGGGATTTCTAAGAAATAAAAAAACCGCCGGGAAAAATCCGGCGGCTTCTGGGTAATGCATGTTTTTTTATAGCTAGCTCATCTCCTCAACATAATACTTATAGAAAAGAGGTATGGTCTCTATCCCTTTATAGAAATTAAAAAGAGGATAGTTCTCGTTGGGGGAATGGATGGCATCTGAATCCAGTCCAAAACCCATTAAGATGGACTTTATTCCCAATACTTCCTCAAAATCAGATACGATTGGAATACTTCCACCGCTTCGGACCGGGATGGGTACTTTCCCAAAACTCTCTTCAATGGCTTTGCTTGCCGCCCTGTATGCCGGGAAGTCGATGGGCGTCACATAGCCCTGTCCCCCGTGCAGGCTCTTTACCTTCACCTTTGTCCCCGCAGGCGCAATACTTTCAAGATGCTTTATAAAAAGATCATCGATCTTCTTTGAATCCTGGTTGGGAACCAGTCGCATGGAGATCTTTGCATAGGCCTTGGATGGCAATACCGTTTTTGCGCCCTCCCCGGTATAACCCGACCAGATCCCGTTAACATCCAGGCTGGGCCTGATTCCTGTTCGCTCATTGCTTGAATATCCTGCTTCACCTACCACCTCATCAATATCCAATGCTTTCTTGTACTCCTCCAGGCTGAAGGGTGCCTTGGCCATTTCGGCTCTTTCGCTATCACTTACCTCCTGAACGTCATCATAAAACCCGGGAATAGTAATATGATTGTTCTCATCGGTCAGGGAGGCAATCATCTCCGCCAGCAGGTTGGCGGGATTTCCCACGGCTCCACCATAGAGACCTGAGTGCAGATCACGGTTGGGACCGGTAACTTCCACCTCCATGTAACTAAGGCCCCTCAGACCAACGGTAATGGATGGGATATCCTGGGCAATCATCGTTGTATCCGAGATCAGGATAATGTCCGCCTTGAGTAATTCCTTGTTTTCCTTACAAAACTGCTTCAGGCTCGGAGACCCTATCTCCTCTTCACCTTCAATCATAAACTTCACATTGCAGGTGAGCGTTCCGGATGCATTCATCAGCTCAAAGGCTTTAACATGCATAAAGAGCTGACCCTTATCATCATCTGCTCCCCTGGCAAAAATCTTTCCATCCCTGACCTCAGGCTCAAAGGGAGGCGAATCCCAAAGATCCAGCGGCTCCGCAGGCTGTACATCATAATGACCATAAACCAGTACGGTGGGCAGCGACTCATCTATCAGTTTATATCCATATACCACGGGCCATCCGGTGGTCTCCTTTACTTCCGCATGATCTGCTCCTGCTTTCAGCAGTGCTTCTTTAATATGCTCCGCTGCCCTGGACATATCGTCTTTGGCTTCTGCCTTGGAACTAATGGAAGGGATTCTGATCAAATCGAACAGCTCTTCCAGAAAACGGTCTTTGTGGGTTTCCACATAATCTTTTATTGCTTTCATAGGTGTATAATATATTAAGTATCATAAAGTGGTTGACTTCTTCTCTATCAGCTCCCTGTATACAATTTCCAGCTCCTTATAAAATTCCTCTCCATAAACCCTGATCAGCGGATCTTTCAGGAACCTGAAAACAGGAACCCCCTCTTTTTTTCCCAGGATGCGGGCTGGTTCACAAATACTCCACTGGTGGTAATTCAGTGCGATACCCTGTTTCAGTTTCGTCACCCTGATTGGGTAGAGATGGCAGGATACCGGCTTTCGGAATGATATGGTTCCCTCATCATAGGCCTGTTCAATGGCACAACGTGCAATGCCATCTTCAAATACAGCATATGCGCATTCTTCCCGGCCCACAAGTGGGGTTACCTTTTCATTCTCCATATCGATAACCCATGCCCCCTGTTCCCTGACAGCTCTTTTTCCTTCAGCCCTCAAAAAAGGCAGGATCGACTCCAGCTCACCTGACAGCAATGCGGCTTCATCCTCTTCAAGAGGAGCTCCTGAGTCGCCAAAAACACAACAATTGCCCTCACACTTTTCCAGGTGACATATAAAATGCATCTCAAACAGGTCCCGGCTAATGATCTTTTCCCCGATCTGAATCATAAAGTAGCTCTAATAAAAGACAAATGTGCAAAAAAAAGCGCTGCTCTACTTCCTTTTTCATAACATCTCACTTGTTAAAAAATGAATACAGAGTAGAATCTTTAATGGTTGATTTACTGATTTTTAAGATTTTTTGTTTAGTAATTAATGTTAAATAGTTAAACAATATTAGCCCGATTCTGTCTAATATTCATAAGCATTCGTTAAACAACCAAAAAATTGAAAAAATGAAAACACAACATTTAATTCTTGAAAATCCCATACATATGATGCGGATTTCTATGCTGGCCCTAATGATGGCCGTAGTTAGCCTTAGTGCTTTTGCACAGGGCTCTGTCGTGGACATTGTGGTAAATAGTCCGGACCACACTACCCTTGAAGCTGCAGTTATTGCAGCCGGACTTGCCGACGATTTGAGCGGTGAAGGTCCATTTACCGTGTTTGCCCCAAGCGATGCAGCTTTTGCAGCATTGCCAGAGGGTACTGTGGCTACTCTTCTGGAAGACCCGACTGGTGCGCTTGCTGATATCCTGCTTTATCATGTGGTAGGGGCAAAAGCACTATCGACCGACCTTTCGAACGGACAAACCATTGAAACCCTGAATGGCGACATGATTGAAGTTAAATTCAAAGATGGGAAAGCTTACATTGATGAAGCAATGGTTACTGTTGCTGATATTAAAGCCGATAATGGTGTAGTACATGTTATAGATGCAGTAATCACACCTTCTTCCAAAATGGCGGATGCGAATAGCTCAAGCAGCGCCAAATCCAGTCAGGGTTGTGATAATTAAATAAGAGCTTGATTATTATTGTTTGTGAAGTAGTGATTGTGAAGTAGTGATTTCGAAGGCCGTCCACTCCGGTGGATGGCCTTCTTAATTTGCTATCTTTGCCACATGAGGCGAGTGCTTTTAACACTGGGATTGATAGTCATATCGTGGACTGTAGCAAGTTCCCAGGTCAGCTACCTGGGCCGCACCTGAGCTGTTGGAGGAAGTTGAGATTTGCCTGCAACACACCTATGGTTTCTCTTTCGACGAAGCAAAAAGAATCCAGTCTTCGTTAGCATCAGCCACTCCGGAACATCCGGCACCGGTTTTCCTGGAAGCATTGATCGTCTACTGGGAAAATTTCCCGCTTCTTCCGGCAAATGAGGCCACCGCACAATTTGTCGACCTGATGGATAAGGTCACGGAGATGGCCAGTGAGCTCATGAAAGATACCCTGACCTATACGGAAGGTGTTTTTTTTGATTTGTTTGGACGAGCTTTCAAAGCCATGTTCTGGGCCGACAATGGAAAGTCGGGAAAGGTAATAGGCGACCTGGGGAATATGTACCGGAATACAAAAAAAGGCTTCGAATTAAAGGAGGAATTTGTCGAGTTCTATTTTTCAAGCGGGCTTTATAACTATTATATAGAAGCCTACCCGGAAGCACACCCGGCCTATAAACCTTTGGTTTCATTTATGCATAAAGGCGACCGGGAGCTGGGACTTGAACAACTGAATTATGCCATCAATCATACCGTCTTTTTGAAGATGGAAGCCATACTGTTTATGTCCATCATACAGCTGAAATACGAGGAAGATCTTAATTCTGCAACTATCTATGCGGAAAGGCTGGTGAGACAATTTCCTGCAAATACCATGTATCGGGGGCACCTGATCACGATCCTGCTTCACCAGCACAGCTACGATCATGTCAGAGACTTGCTGGCGGAAACAGCGGACCAGGACGACAGCTATTCAGAGATGATACGAAGATTTGCTGAAGCTTTCCTGGATGAAAAAGAGTCGGGAGATGACAGCAGTGCCAGGACAGGATACCTGGAATGCATTGAAATGACCGAGGCCTTCGGTCCTTTTACCGATATATACAAAGCCATGAGCTATATGGGATTGTCGAGGCTCTATGAAAAGCAGGGACTTGACAAGGAATCGGAAAGCTATGCCCGTAAAGCCTCCAGGCTGACCAGCTATAGCTTTATTCTGGATGAGAAGAACTCCGGGTCCAGGTAATCAACCAAACCCCTGCCAGGGTAAGCAGTCCGCCCACAAGCTGGACCCCCGTAGGGAACACATCCAGGAATATCCAGGCCAGTATAAGTGTCCACACCCCTTTAGTACTGATAATCAGGGAAGTTTTTGTTGCCTCAATTAACTTTAAAGCCTGGTAGGCAAAAATAATCACAATCAGTGTCTCCAGCAAAGACCCCAGTGCAAGGTCCTTCCATAGACTCAGTGAAAGAGGAGCCGCATCGCCCCCCTGGAGAAACAGTATGATCATCACTGCGGCAAGCAGGACGGATCGGATCAGAGACATATACCCAGGCACCAGCAGATGGTGCCAACGGCGAGCCACAATGGTAGCCACTGAAAAAAGGAAGGCTGCAGTAATCACATATACCGATCCCGGATCAATAAATCCGGCAAATCCGCCCTCCCTGTAGTTAATAACAAAGATCCCCATAATTGTGATGACAATGCCTAACACCTGGGATGTGCGAAATCTCTCTCTAAGCAGGAGTATACCCATCAGGGTAACGAAAACCGGACCTATATTCCCGATAAAAGAAACAACTGCCGGGTTTTCCATGGCCTTAATGGCCAGATAAAAAAGCCCGGTTGCCGAACCTTCCAATACAGCAATCACCACCGCAACGACAGTTTTACCCCTGGTCTCTCCCCTCACATTTCTGTAATCACGCCTCGAAAAAAACCAGATGCCGTTCCACAGGACCCCCAGGGAGAACCAGAGCATCCCAAATTGCAGCATGGACAGTTGATTCAGTACCGATTTACTGAACACAAAAGATGCTGCCAGGGCCAGGGATGCACCCAGGGCATAAAGGGAACCATTTGTCTGTTGACGATTCATTTCTTACTTTCAGTCTTGAGAATCCGCGCCAAAATAGTGAAAAGGGATGACAAATACGAAATTGATGAGTTCCAGGAAAATACCGGATGCTGAGACACTTGAAAAAGCACAGGGATACAGATTGATCCTGGAGCTTGATTTCAATGATATCATCCCTTTTGTTCTCTCAAACATCCGGAAAGCCAGCCTGAGTTCCTTTCTTTATCTGATCATCAATTCGGCTACCCTGATATTCGTCATAATCTATGCCCTGTGGAGTGTGAACAATGGGCACCTAAACGGCGGAAGGGCGATCCTGCAGGTCCTGGCTGGAATTCTGGCTGGAAGCATTTTGGTGATACCCCCCCATGAATTACTTCACGGGCTCGCCTACCGGATTCTGGGCGCCCGGAAAATCAAATTTGGTGTGGATCTTCAGCAGTTTATCTTTTATGTAACTGCCGACCGTTTTTCCATTTCAAAGGGAGAACTTGCCTTCCTGGCCATGACACCATTTGTGTTGATAAACCTGGTGCTCATATTAATTACAGCCCTCTGGGCACCCCAGATCACAATGCTTTCAGCCTCCCTCCTCTTAAGCCATAACATCATGTGTATAGGAGATTTTGCCATGATCTCTTATGCCTGCAGCCATAAAGGTGAACTCTTCACCTATGATGACACGGAGAAAAAGCTTAGTTATTTTTTCGAAAGACTGGATTAGATGCTGTTACGCTGTTTTTCCTGGAGCATTCTGGCCTTTTCGGCCTTCTTTTTACTCAATCCAAATGCAACAGAGTCGATCTCGTAGGCCTTCATATAGCTTTCGTAAGCCTCATCATACTGCTTTGTGGCCATAAAATAATCCCCTTTGGAATCATAGGGATTTGCCTGATCGGGTGCCAACCTGATATAGTTGTCGAGGGCCTTTTCTGCATTTTCGAAATCCTCCAGTTCAATATATGCATAACCCAGCTGGTTGTAGGCTAAGGGGAAATCGGGACATTCCCGGATGGCACGCTCCAGGGAAATGATGGCGCCTTCGTAATCATGAAAATACATTTGCTGAAGGAGGTATAATATCTTATGGGTCTGGGGATCAGCAGGATACATGTCAACCAGATTCTGCAGATGTACCAATACCTTTTCTTCTTGCCCATCCACCAGGTATTTAAGAGCTAACCTGACCTGCTCCTCAGCTGGATTAAGCTTAGCTTCAGACTTAAATGCTTTTTCGGCAGCTTTCTTGGATTCCTTGCTGGACATGTAAAATATCCAGAAATTGGCCATAAAAAAATCAGGGTCTAACTCAACAGCAGTATTGAGACTTTGCCAGGAAAGACTCTTTTGAAACTGATCAAATGCCACCATTCCGGTCTCATAGAGTTCCAGAGCAAGTTCCGAATCGGTAGTTACGGGCATGACCTTGGCCGGTTTCTCCTCGGCACACCCGGAAATTAAAAGAATGGAAAAAGCCAAAACCGGGGTTAAAATTTTTAACCTCATTTTCTCAAAGTTTTCCAATCTTACGTCCAATTCAAATGTAGTACTTTTCCCGACGATTGTCAAATCATGTTGATAAATAGCAGAAAATGAAACATTAAGAACAAATACAGGCAAGTGAATGGTCATCCTATACAAAAAGGGGCCCCGGAGCCCCTTTTATATACATATGGTGATTTCAGCAATCTATTTCGTGTATTCGTCAATAATGGCCTTCACATCATCTGGAGCAACCCGGCCATAGGTCTTGTCTCCAACCTGTACTACCGGCGCCAGTCCGCAAGCACCCACGCAACGCAAACAACTAAGTGAAAATAACCCGTTCACATCCGTTTCCCCAACCTCAATTTCCAGCTGTTTCTTAAACTCGCTCAATACGGTCTCGGCACCTCTCACATAACAAGCTGTACCGGTACAGATCGAGATAGGGTATTTCCCTTTAGGGGTCATGGTAAAGAAAGAGTAGAAGGTAACCACGCCATATACTTTAGCAGCAGACATCTCCATCTTCTCTGAAATGACCTCCTGAACCTCAGCAGGTAAATAGCCAAAGCTTGACTGACATTTATGCAGGACATTAATCAATTCGCCTTCCTGGTTGTCAAAGGAATCACATATGGCATGGATCTTATCCACCTGATCCTGTCTGAGTTCTATTTTAACGCTTGACATATCTATCTATATTATATATGCTATTAAACCTGGAATATCTTTTTTCTCTTATCAAAATAGTGCGTGTGTAACAATTCGTGGGCCTTCTCGCTTAAGGGTTCTCCCAGGAACTCGTCGTATAGCTTCAGGATGTACGGATTCTCATGGGATTTCCGGATAACCTTCCCTTCATCCTCCTCGTAAATGGCTTTGGTCCTGGCCTTCAGAATGGAAGCATCTCCATGGTGAAGGGGCTGACCACCTCCACCGATACATCCACCGGGACAGGCCATCACCTCAATGGCATGGTACTGAGACTTTCCGGCTCTCACATCGTCCAGCAGTTTCCTGGCATTGCCCAATCCGTGCGCAATTCCGATATTGATATCCAGTCCATCGAAATCGACCGTTGCAGAACGGATTCCTTCCATTCCCCTGAGCTGTTCAAAATCCACCTTCTCCAGTGTTTTCCCAGTTTGAAGTTCATAGGCAGTTCGTGTAGCTGCTTCTATCACACCACCCGTAGCCCCGAAAATCACTGCCGCTCCGGAAGACTCTCCAAGCGGAGCATCAAATTCATCCTCCGGCAGCTTATTAAGGTCCATATTGGCCTGCTTGATCAGGTGGGCCAGCTCACGGGTGGAAATACTGTAATCCACATCAGGATTACCATCCACTGCAAACTCATCACGCTGACACTCATATTTTTTAGCCAGGCAGGGCATAATGGAGATCACCACCATGTCCTTCCTGTCTACCTTGATCTTATCGGCAAAGTAGGTCTTGGCAATGGCACCAAACATCTGCTGGGGTGAGCGGGCTGTAGAAGGCACATCCTTCAGATCGGGATAGTTGTATTCAAAAAAGTTCACCCAGCCCGGACAGCAGGAGGTAAGAATGGGCAATTGCACAGTCTCGTCACCCTCCAGGTGCCTTTTCAGACGTCCCAGCAATTCGGTGCCCTCCTCCATAATGGTAAGGTCGGCTGCGAAATCGGTATCAAATACATAATCGAATCCAAGCTGTTTCAGGGCCGAAACCATCTGGCCGGTCACCCGTGTACCGGGCTCCATGCCAAACTCTTCACCCAGGGCAGCCCTGACGGCCGGAGCAGTCTGAACCACCACGGTTTTGGTGGGATCATTGAGGGCTGCAATCACTTTGCCGGTATGATCCACCTCGGTCAGTGCCCCGGTTGGACAAACGGCCACACACTGTCCGCAGTAAGTACAGGGAGAGTGCTCCAGGTTCATCTCGAAGGCAGGGGCCACCACCGCTTGGAATCCTCGATTCACAGCATGCAGTGCACCTACGGTCTGGAAGTCATTGCACATGGTCTCGCACCGGCGGCACATGATGCATTTGTCCAGGTCCCTGATAATGGAGGGAGAGGTATCCAGCCTGTAGGTCGACATCTCGGCATACTCCTGGCCGGGTATCTCCCTGATTCCCAACTTGACGGCCATATCCTGCAGATCGCAGTTACCTGATTTGGCACAGGAAAGGCAATCCTTGGGGTGGTCCGAAAGGATCAGTTCCATCACAGTTCTGCGTGCATTAATCACCCGCATACTGTTGGTTTTGACTACCATGCCTTCAGCCACATCGGTGGAGCATGATGGGGCCAGGTTTCTCCTGTCCTCAACCTCCACGGAGCATATTCTGCAACCTCCCGGTTTATTCTCAATATTCAGATCTTTCAGATCCATGTAACAAAGGATCGGTATATCAATATCCAGCTGTTTGGCGGCTTTGTAGATGGTGGTTCCCTCAGGCACCTCCACCTTATTTCCATCTATTGTAAGTTTAACTAGACTCATCTCTCTCAACATTATTTTAAGATCACTGCATCGAATTTACATTTCTCCATACATGCACCACACTTGATACATGTATCCGGATTGATCAGGTGCGGTTCTTTTCGCTCCCCCGATATGCATCCTACCGGACAGGCTCTGGCACAGGCAGTACATCCAATGCAGTTCTCCTCCACGATAAAATACTCCAGCAGATCGGTACAAACTCCGGAGAGACATTTCTTGTCCACCACGTGGCTCAGGTACTCCTCCGGGAAATTATCCATGGTGGAAAGTACCGGGTTGGGTGAACTCTGACCAAGGCCACAAAGGGAAGTGTCTTTGATTACCTCGCCCAGGTTCCTGAGTCGGAGCAGATCACTTTCCTCACCCTTGCCTTCGCAGATCCTCTGAAGCAGTTCATGCAAGCGCTTGTTTCCAATCCTGCAAGGGGCACACTTTCCGCATGATTCTTCCACGGTGAAATCGAGGTAGAAGCGCGCTATGGAAACCATACAGTCGTCTTCATCCATCACGATCATACCGCCAGAGCCCATCATGGAACCATTGGCCACCAGGTTCTCATAATCAATGGGAGTATCCAGGTGCTTCTCGGTCAGGCATCCCCCGGAGGGTCCCCCGGTCTGCACCGCTTTAAACTTCTTTCCATCCTTAATTCCTCCACCAATCTCAAAAATCACTTCCCGAAGGGTGGTTCCCATGGGGACTTCGATCAGTCCCACGTTATTGATCTTACCGGCCAGGGCAAATACTTTGGTACCCTTGGAAGTCTCTGTACCAATGCTGCTGAACCATTCTGCTCCCTTTTGGATGATTGCAGGGACATTGGCCAGGGTTTCCACATTGTTCACATTGGTTGGCTTCCCCATGTAACCACTTTCGGCGGGGAAAGGAGGCTTCAGCGTAGGCTCACCCCTGTCTCCTTCCATGGAATGGATCAGGGCGGTCTCTTCTCCGCATACAAAGGCTCCCGCTCCATATTTCAAATCAATATCGAAGTTGAAACCTGATCCAAGAATATCTTTACCCAGCAAGCCATACTCCCTGGCCTGTGCAATGGCGATTTTCAGGCGGGCAATGGCAAGCGGATATTCTGCCCTGATATAGATATACCCCATATCTGATCCGATACAGTGCCCTATAATGGCCATGGCCTCCAGTACGGAATGGGGGTCTCCTTCCAGGATGGAGCGATCCATAAACGCACCGGGATCGCCCTCATCTGCATTACAAACCACATATTTCTGATCGGCTTCATTCTTCCTGGCAAAATCCCATTTCAGTCCGGCCGGGAAACCTGCCCCTCCCCGTCCTCTCAGTCCCGAGGCCTTCATTAATTCAATGGTCTCTTCGGGAGTCTGGTTGGTAAGCACCTCACGCAAGGGCAAAGTAACCATCCCTGGCAATATATTCATCGATAATCTCAGGGTCAATCACGCCACAATTTCGCAGGGCGATTCGTATTTGCGTTTTATTAAGAGTCATATGACCACAGTATTTTGATATTAGCTTCTTCTTTTAATCTATTGTTCGATAGTTCACCGGGATAATTCCATCCACCGGTTCACCACCTTTAATATATTTCTCAATAATCTCGTCGGCTTTTTCCCTGTCAACTCCGCCAAACACAATGGGTGCTTTACCTGGAAGCCTTACCTCAATAGTAGGTTCGGCATAGCAATAGCCCATACATCCAACCTTGGTAACCAGGGCGTTAACGCCCCGCTTCTCTAAAGCTTCTGTCATAAACTCCATGGTTTCCCTGGCACCGGAAGCAATTCCACAGGTAGCCATAGCCACCTTTATGTGCACCTGGTTCTCGGCAGAGTCTCCATTCTCACGGGTTTGCCATCCAGATTGCTTTTCATTACGGATCTTTTCCAGATCTGCCAGCGTTTTAATCTTGCTCATAATGCTTATTAATTGATTACTGTTATTGTTTTCACACATATAGGGAAAAAAATATGGTCTTCTGTGACGCAAAGATACAACATAAACATTTTTACACGAATCAGGACCCTGCACTTTATCTTTAAGTTATAATAATTCTAAATAAATTCCACGGATTCATTAACTTGGAACATGGCAAAAAAATACGTTGTGGATGGTCTGTTACACATCCCAATTCCATTGAATACCATGATAATGAATGGGGAGTTCCGGCAAGGGATGACCGCAGGCAATTTGAGTTCCTGGTTCTGGAATCGGCCCAGGCCGGACTCAGCTGGCTTACTATTCTGAAAAGACGCGAAGGCTACTTCAGACTCTATGAAGGATTCGATCCGGAGAACGTGGCGCGCTTTGACGAGGCACGTATCCAATGCATGCTCCAGGATGAAGGTATTATCAGGAACCGGAAGAAGATTGAAGCATCCATCAACAATGCACATCGCTTTCTGGAAGTCAGAGAGCAATACGGAAGCTTTAGCAATTATATCTGGGGATTCACAGATGGGAAACAGGTGGTCAATCATTTTAAAGAGCTATCTGAGATCCCGGCCAATACCCCACTCTCAGATGCCATTGCCAAAGATATGAAAAAACGAGGCTTTCAATTCCTTGGCTCCACCATTATCTATGCCCACCTTCAGGCCACCGGCCAGGTAAATGACCACCTGGTAGATTGTTTCAGATACAGCAAGTGCATGGAGGAGTAAAAGCTCAGCAAGCTGGTCCATTTGCATTTTTGGGAAATTTGTGATATTTTTATGATATCATTTTAATATCACTAAACCCATATATCATGAAAAAACAAGAAGCAAGCTACAGGGCTGTATCAGGGTATCTTATGCTCATGATACTCCTGCTGTTAATTCTCGGGGCAATTTTCAGCTATATGAACGGAATCGCCTGGCTGGGAATCCTGTTAAGTGTAGACGTATTCCTGACAGGTATAGGATTCACTGTTATCAATCCAAATGAATCATGCGTTCTCATTCTGTTCGGTGCTTATAAAGGAACCATTAAGAAAAACGGATTATTCTGGGTCAATCCCTTCTTTGTGAGAAAGAAAATATCGCTGAGAGCACGAAACTTTGATAGTGAGACCATTAAAGTGAATGATAAAATCGGAAATCCCATTAAAATAGGCTGTGTCCTGGTCTGGAAAGTTGATGATACCTATAAAGCCGCCTTTGAGGTAGATGACTATGTACATTTTGTATATGTACAGAGTGAGACAGCTCTCCGGAAGCTGGCAGGAATATACCCCTATGACAATTTTGAGGATCATGATGCCCAGATTACACTCAGGGGTGGCGGTGCTGAAGTGAACCATGAGCTGGAGGAGGAGATCCGGGAAAGACTTGAAATGGCAGGGATCCATGTGATTGAGGCAAGAATCAACTTCATCGCCTACGCTGAAGAGATTGCAGGAGCCATGTTAAGAAGGCAGCAGGCCACAGCGGTAGTTGCAGCCAGGTTTAAGATTGTTGAAGGGGCTGTATCCATGGTTCAGATGGCATTGGAACAACTGGCAGAAAAAGATATAGTCCACCTTGATGATGAGAAGAAGGCAGCCATGGTAAGCAATCTGATGGTGGTACTGTGCGGAGACAAGGATCCTAGTCCCATTGTTAATACAGGCACATTGCATCATTAGGATGAGTAAGAAGAAAGCTTTTGTCCTCAGGATTGATCCGGAAAAAATGGAAGCACTGGAGAAGTGGGCAGCGGATGAATTCCGAAGCACCAATGGCCAGATAGAATGGATCCTTGACCAGGCCTTGCGTAAAAGCGGACGATGGAAATCCGGGAAGCCTACTTAAACAGATCCTCATCCCTGATGAGCATCAGGATGGCTGAGTGAGGAATAATCACATACTTTTCGTTGTTGAACTCAATCTCGTAGCCACTGTTCTGCAAATATATAGCTTCATCGCCTTCTATGGGCTGCAGTGGCACATACTTTACTTCATCGCCCCGGTCCTTCCACGGTTCGTCTGTATCCTGAATGGCCGGGATGGGATAACCCGGTCCCACCTTCAATACATAGCCACTGTGTATCTTCTCTTTCTCCTGGACACCCGGAGGCAGATAAAGTCCTGATTTGGTCCGATCCAGCTGGTTCTTTGGCTTAATAAGAACCCTGTCGCCCACCACGATGAATTTGTTCAGATTCTTTTCTTCGATTTGCAAAGACATCAATAAACTCCTTTCATTTAAAAATCAAGGTTCTCCTTGAGTACCTGCATGCCACTGCGGCTCACAGGAACCTTGTTTCCATCCTTGAGGATCAGTATAAAATTGCTCTTTTCGTAGGGTTCGATCCGTTCAATGCGTGTGATATTGGCTATATAGGAGCGATGCACCCTTACAAACTGTTGTTTATCAAGATGTTGCTCGAAATACTTCATGGTCTGTTGCTTCAAATACCTGCCTTCATCCGTATAGACCATCACATAGTCGTCCTGTGCCTCCAGAAAATTGATATCACTGGTGGAGATCACATGGATCTTTCCTGCTTTTTTTATAACCACCCTGTTCAACTTCTCATCGCTTTCGGCAAAGTGCTGACGAATTTTCTCGATGCCACTCTCCTCCTTTGTTCCTCCTTCCTTTGCTTCCAGGCGGGAACTTAGTTTATCAACAGCTTCTCTGAAGCGCTCCTTTGAGAAAGGTTTTAAAAGATAATCGACCGCATTCTTCTCAAAGGCGCGTATGGCAAACTGATCATATGCAGTGGTAAAAATCACTTCCGGTTGATGCTCCAGAACCTCAAGCAGCTCAAACCCGGTTAGCTTGGGCATCTGGACATCCAGGAAAATGGCATCGGGTTTAAATTCATTGATGGCCTTCAGACCATCAAATCCATTGTCATATTCACCTATGATCTCCAAATCGCCGAATCCTTCCAGGTAATTTTTAAGCAGGTCCCTGGCCGGGCGTTCATCTTCAACAATAATAATCTTCTTGTTACTCATCTTTCTAGAATAAACATGCTATATAAATATACGTGGAAATAAAATGGTAACCGTAAAAACTCCTTCATTTCCACTCCACTGAACAGAACCTTTTTCCCGGTAGGCCAGGGCTATACGTTGACGAACATTCTGAAGTCCAACCCCTGTTCCTTTCGATGAAGGAGTTCCGGGATCATAATCATTTGTAATAACAGCTCTCATATGTCCCTGTTCAGCCATACATGAAAACTTGATGCTCACCGGATCCACACTCTCATACACACTGTGACGTATCGCATTTTCGAACAAAGGCTGAAAAATCATAGTAGGTACCGGAAACTTTTCGCATGCCTTGTCAATATCAATTTCATATAAAAGTTTCTCCCCAAAACGAATTTTCTCAATGGCCAGATAATCTTTCATTCTGCCCAGTTCTTCTCCCAAAGGAACATACTCGTTTTCCCGGTGTTTCAGGGAGTATCTCAGAAAATCCGAGAGCCTGATAATCATTTCCCTGGCCTCATCGGGATTGGACATGGTCAGCGAAGCAATGGAGTTCAGCGAATTAAAAAGAAAATGGGGATTTATCTGGGCTTTTAACATATTCAGCTCTGCATCTCTTACCAGGCCTTTTAAGCGTTCCTCCTGTCTTGACCTTTCCTGTAGCTTCTGACTGTTGGTGACCAGGTAATAGATCAGTACCAGAACCAGGTAAATCAGTCCGCCCAGCATGGCCCTCCATGCCACCGTCTGATTCAGAAATTCCACATAATCGGCCTGCTGACTGAAGATGGCGTTCAATAATGCCAGGGTAAGCACTACCCAGCTTCCCATAACAAGTATCCCGGCCACTACATGGGCGGTAATGGAATAGAAAGGGGAATTGCGCTGGAAAGGGATATATCGTGTGGGATACCAGGCCAGAAGGCCCATAAAGCCGAATAAAAGGCTCGAAAGCAGGGCATCGGTGATTACAACCGGTATGGAAAAGTGAAGGAGATAGAAGTAAAGCAATGCCTGGGTGACCGCAACCATGATCCAGACCAGGGAATAGATCAGTACAGATCTCCTGTTTCCGGTTATGGGATGACTCATTATCAGTGGTAGTTTACAATCTCGCCCCCGCCAAACACATTCACTCCGGTAATATGCAAACTCCTGTCGGCATCAGTAACCACAATGGACTTTACACGCTTGTCTGAGAACCCCCCAAAAACCGAGGTCACTTCCACCTTCACATCCCAACCTTCAGGCATAATCAATTTTGTCCCCCCGAAGATCATTACAACTTCCAGATGGTTCCTCCCCGGCGCCAGCTGTGCCCGGGTAAAATCTACCTTGGAACCCCCGAATATATGGGTGAGTTTACCTCCCTTAAACTGCTGAGAATTGATGATCCGGTCGCCTCCTCCAAAGACAGAGACATCGTCCAGCCAGTCCTCACTTGAGGTATGCCTTTTATGTCCTCCAAAGTAAGTGCCTCCTCTGCCACCCTTTCGACTGCCGAATATGACCACCAGTCCGAGTATGATCAGCATGGAAGGCCAGAAAAGGGAACCCCAGTAATGAGGTACATTTAAGATCCGGGGCAAGAGAAAGAATGAACCGATTACGATCAGAATGATCCCGGTTCCTTTATTCTCCTTATTGGAAAGGAAGATCAATCCCAGTATGATCAGCAGAGCCTGCCAGGTAAATAAAAAATCCCTGAGCCGCCAGGGGATAATATCTGCCAGGTCTGCAATAAGGAACAGGCCAAGGAACATCAATACGATTCCCAGCAGCATATGTGCCCTGCCCGAGCGTTTAAACTGACCAGGTGATCCGTCTCCATAAGAGTTTCCCTCACCCTGTCTCTTGTTGTCCCAATCTGAATACTTTTCCATAATACTATAGCTTATGGAGTAAATGTAATATGGAAGATGGTGTTCTGAAAATAAAAATCGGCAAAAGGACTCAATTTACCGGTAAATGGACGCGAAATATCCCTGACGGGCTAAAAGCGGTTCAACCAACGGTGCCTGGAAGCAACATCACCAAATCTAGCTACAAAGGTAAACTCATGGGTACCGAAGGTATTCTTCATCAATCCGTTCAAACCGATGTCGTAGGCATATCCAAATACGAAGCGGTCAACCCCCGCACCTACCATCACAACAACCGAATGACCGGTCCGGTAGGTCAGACCACCCCAGAAAGCCTGCTTGAAGTAGGCCTTTGCACTGATATCGATCTGAGCTTTCCCGTTCTCGGCTACCTTAACATAGGCCGAAGGACTCAGGGTGAGATCTCTGTTCACAAGGAAATCATAACCACCCATCAGATTATAGGTCCTTTCCATGACATAAGTTTCATAGCCACTATCTCCGAATTTAAGGGCCGACTCCAGAAGCTGGTCCACCGAAACACCCGCCCAGAATTCTTTACCGGAGAGGTATACCCCAAAATCGGCATCAGGTATAAAGACAGATTGATGTACTCCAAACCAGAGATCATCGCCGGGCTCTTCCAGGGTAATCAGTTCTTCATTCAGCCTGAACTGGTACCCCACCATGGAGAGTCCGAAAGAGAGCTGAGCCCGGTCAAGATCGATATGATAGGCATAGGTAAGCTTTAGTCCGGTCCGGTCCACCGCACCATTCCGGTGATTAAATATATATCCCCCCAGGCCTACCCGGCCTCCCCTGGAAGCTGACCGGCCCCTTCTCTTTATGGATTTGGACCTGGAGATCTGGCTGTCCTGCATCAGCCTGGTCTGGAAGCTCAGGGCATAGGTTGAAGGCCCATTGGCAAGGCCCACCCATTGTTCCCGGACCGTCAGGTTCACTGCCGTATATCCTTCAGAGCCTGCCACTGCCGGGTTCAATAAGAATCCATTGAGCATATACTGACTGTATATGGGGGTCTGCTGAGAATGCCCCTCAGCCAGAAAAACTGTCAGTAATATTACGATATATATTAGCCTTCTCATTCTTATTTAATGACGGTCACAATTCCTATATATCTTTCATCGCTTCCATCGTTGAAATAGACAACAAAGTGATATGAATCGACAGGTACGGCCCGCCCATTCATGTCCGTTCCATCCCAGGGGATAGAGTAACCCGGCTCAGATTTCCAGGTCATTGTTCCCCATTGATCATAAATTTCTACAACGGACTGGGGAAACTCCAGCAAACCATATAAGTTCCAAACATCATTTACACCATCCCCGTTTGGAGTGATGGCAGTGGGCGGATCAAATTCGTAGTAGATATCACAAGCTTCGATGAAGACAGTATCCCTTCCCACACACCCAAAGGCGTTCTCTACCTCTGCCCAGATCTCCTGATCGCCATCATCATAGACGGTAATCCGTTGACTGACATCACCTGTGGACCAGCTGTATATATTCCCATCGGTCCCCGCATCCAGCACCAGTCCCTCATCAACGCAAACCGTAGTATCGGGACCCAGATCCACCTCCGGTATTTCGTAAACTGTAATATAGAGACTGTCTAAGGCACTACACCCATAGGCATCCCATACTTCCAGTTTCACCCAGCCCTCCTGGTCCGTTGTATAAACCGGTCCCGTGCTGCCGTCCTGCCATAAATAAGATGTATAATCTCCTTCCGGATCGAAGGTGATTGAATTCCCCCTGCATAATCCCACATCCTCCCCAAGCTCAAGTTCAGGTCCTCCAACCTCTACCTCCAGGCTTAGAGGTATGGATGTACAGCCATTCACTGATATTTCAGTAAGCTCCAGGGTCCCGGTAACTATCTGATCGCCCCAATCCACATAGATGGTATCGTTGTAATCCTGCACAATGGTGCCGTTGGTGATGCTCCATGAATAGGTCGAACCCGTCATCCCGCTGGCCACATACCTGTACAGGGGCCCATTGGTGCAGGCATTCTCCGTCATTTCGGCAAATGTGGGTTCAGGTATGGGCCACACATTTACCTGTACTGAAACTGCCGCAGATGTATCGCAGTCGGCTTCAAACCTTACATAGTAAGTAGTTGTTACTGTTGGTGCCAGCTAAGGACAATCCATTCCCTGTTCCCACTTGTGATGTTAGTGCAGCATCATCATACCATACCGCCACACCATTGGTACCCAGATCCCCTCCACTATAGCTCAGTACTATGGAGCCATCGCCGGAACAAACCTCAGCAGGATCGCTGATTGCATTATCAGGGGGAATTGTGGTATTACCAACGGTGACAGTGATCGTACCCGTAGCATTCACAGTGCCACAGCCGCCGATCAGGGCGATGCTATATGGATAAACACCGGCTGCACTCGGAGTACCGCTGATGGTGATAACATTCGCAGCCCAGCTAGCACTTACTCCAGCCGGCAGACCGTTCGCTCCATCGACACCATCATTAGCGATGCTGGTAGCTAAGGTCGTGGCATGCGTGATAGCGGTAAGAGGAGTATTGATACACAGGGTCTCGGTTGATGACGCTGCCCCTACTGTCATATCCGGGGTGACAGTGATCGTCCCAGTAGCATTAACCGTTCCACAGCCGCCGATCAGGGCGATGCTATATGGATAAACACCGGCTGCACTCGGAGTACCGCTGATGGTGATAACATTCGCAGCCCAGCTAGCACTTACGCCAGCCGGCAGACCGTTCGCTCCATCGACACCATCATTAGCGATGCTGGTAGCTAAGGTCGTGGCATGCGTGATAGCGGTAAGAGGAGTATTGATACACAGGGTCTCGGTTGATGACGCTGCCCCTACTGTCATATCCGGAGTCACAGTGATCGTCCCAGTAGCATTAACCGTTCCACAGCCGCCGATCAGGGCGATGCTATATGGATAAACACCGGCTGCACTCGGAGTACCGCTGATCGTAATAACATTCGCAGCCCAGGTAGCACTTACGCCAGCCGGCAGACCGTTCGCTCCATCGACACCATCATTAGCGATGCTGGTAGCTAAGGTCGTGGCATGCGTGATAGCGGTAAGAGGAGTATTGATACACAGGGTCTCGGTTGATGACGCTGCTCCTACTGTCATATCCGGGGTGACAGTGATCGTCCCAGTAGCATTAACCGTTCCACAGCCGCCGATCAGGGCGATGCTATATGGATAAACACCGGCTGCACTCGGAGTACCGCTGATCGTAATAACATTTGCAGCCCAGCTAGCACTTACGCCAGCCGGCAGACCGTTCGCTCCATCGACACCATCATTAGCGATGCTGGTGGCTAAGGTCGTGGCATGCGTGATAGCGGTAAGAGGAGTATTGATACACAGGGTCTCGGTTGATGACGGAGCCCCTACTGTCATATCCGGGGTGACAGTGATCGTCCCAGTAGCATTAACCGTTCCACAGCCGCCGATCAGGGCGATGCTATATGGATAAACACCGGCTGCACTCGGAGTACCGCTGATGGTGATAACATTCGCAGCCCAGCTAGCACTTACGCCAGCCGGCAGACCGTTCGCTCCATCGACACCATCATTAGCGATGCTGGTAGCTAAGGTCGTGGCATGCGTGATAGCGGTAAGAGGAGTATTGATACACAGGGTCTCGGTTGATGACGCTGCCCCTACTGTCATATCCGGAGTGACAGTGATCGTCCCAGTAGCATTAACCGTTCCACAGCCGCCGATCAGGGCGATGCTATATGGATAAACACCGGCTGCACTCGGAGTACCGCTGATCGTAATAACATTCGCAGCCCAGCTAGCACTTACGCCAGCCGGCAGACCGTTCGCTCCATCGACACCATCATTAGCGATGCTGGTAGCTAAGGTCGTGGCATGCGTGATAGCGGTAAGAGGAGTATTGATACACAGGGTCTCGGTTGATGACGCTGCCCCTACTGTCATATCCGGGGTGACAGTGATCGTCCCAGTAGCATTAACCGTTCCACAGCCGCCGATCAGGGCGATGCTATATGGATAAACACCGGCTGCACTCGGAGTACCGCTGATCGTAATAACATTCGCAGCCCAGCTAGCACTTACGCCAGCCGGCAGACCGTTCGCTCCATCGACACCATCATTAGCGATGCTGGTAGCTAAGGTCGTGGCATGCGTGATAGCGGTAAGAGGAGTATTGATACACAGGGTCTCGGTTGATGACGCTGCTCCTACTGTCATATCCGGGGTGACAGTGATCGTCCCAGTAGCATTAACCGTTCCACAGCCGCCGATCAGGGCGATGCTATATGGATAAACACCGGCTGCACTCGGAGTACCGCTGATCGTAATAACATTCGCAGCCCAGGTAGCACTTACGCCAGCCGGCAGACCGTTCGCTCCATCGACACCATCATTAGCGATGCTGGTAGCTAAGGTCGTGGCATGCGTGATAGCGGTAAGAGGAGTATTGATACACAGGGTCTCGGTTGATGACGCTGCCCCTACTGTCATATCCGGGGTGACAGTGATCGTCCCAGTAGCATTAACCGTTCCACAGCCACCGATCAGGGCGATGCTATATGGATAAACACCGGCTGCACTCGGAGTACCGCTGATCGTAATAACATTCGCAGCCCAGGTAGCACTTACGCCAGCCGGCAGACCGTTCGCTCCATCGACACCATCATTAGCGATGCTGGTGGCTAAGGTCGTGGCATGCGTGATAGCGGTAAGAGGAGTATTGATACACAGGGTCTCGGTTGATGACGCTGCCCCTACTGTCATATCCGGGGTGACAGTGATCGTACCCGTAGCATTAACCGTTCCACAGCCGCCGATCAGGGCGATGCTATATGGATAAACACCGGCTGCACTCGGAGTACCGCTGATCGTAATAACATTCGCAGCCCAGCTAGCACTTACGCCAGCCGGCAGACCGTTCGCTCCATCGACACCATCATTAGCGATGCTGGTGGCTAAGGTCGTGGCATGCGTGATAGCGGTAAGAGGAGTATTGATACACAGGGTCTCGGTTGATGACGCTGCCCCTACTGTCATATCCGGGGTGACAGTGATCGTACCCGTAGCATTCACCGTTCCACAGCCACCGATCAGGGCGATGCTATATGGATAAACACCGGCTGCACTCGGAGTACCGCTGATCGTAATAACATTCGCAGCCCAGGTAGCACTTACGCCAGCCGGTAGACCGTTCGCTCCATCGACACCATCATTAGCGATGCTGGTAGCTAAGGTCGTGGCATGCGTGATAGCGGTAAGAGGAGTATTGATACACAGGGTCTCGGTTGATGACGCAGCTCCTACTGTCATATCCGGGGTGACAGTGATCGTCCCAGTAGCATTAACCGTTCCACAGCCGCCGATCAGGGCGATGCTATATGGATAAACACCGGCTGCACTCGGAGTACCGCTGATCGTAATAACATTCGCAGCCCAGCTAGCACTTACGCCAGCCGGCAGACCGTTCGCTCCATCGACACCATCATTAGCGATGCTGGTGGCTAAGGTCGTGGCATGCGTGATAGCGGTAAGAGGAGTATTGATACACAGGGTCTCGGTTGATGACGCTGCCCCTACTGTCATATCCGGGGTGACAGTGATCGTACCCGTAGCATTAACAGTTCCACAGCCGCCGATCAGGGCGATGCTATATGGATAAACACCGGCTGCACTCGGAGTACCGCTGATCGTAATAACATTCGCAGCCCAGGTAGCACTTACGCCAGCCGGTAGACCGTTCGCTCCATCGACACCATCATTAGCGATGCTGGTGGCTAAGGTCGTGGCATGCGTGATAGCGGTAAGAGGAGTATTGATACACAGGGTCTCGGTTGATGACGCTGCTCCTACTGTCATATCCGGGGTGACAGTGATCGTCCCAGTAGCATTAACCGTTCCACAGCCGCCGATCAGGGCGATGCTATATGGATAAACACCGGCTGCACTCGGAGTACCGCTGATCGTAATAACATTCGCAGCCCAGCTAGCACTTACGCCAGCCGGCAGACCGTTCGCTCCATCGACACCATCATTAGCGATGCTGGTGGCTAAGGTCGTGGCATGCGTGATAGCGGTAAGAGGAGTATTGATACACAGGGTCTCGGTCGATGACGCTGCCCCTACTGTCATATCCGGGGTGACAGTGATCGTACCCGTAGCATTAACCGTTCCACAGCCGCCGATCAGGGCGATGCTATATGGATAAACACCGGCTGCACTCGGAGTACCGCTGATCGTAATAACATTCGCAGCCCAGCTAGCACTTACGCCAGCCGGTAGACCGTTCGCTCCATCGACACCATCATTAGCGATGCTGGTAGCTAAGGTCGTGGCATGCGTGATAGCGGTAAGAGGAGTATTGATACACAGGGTCTCCGTTGATGACGCTGCCCCTACTGTCATATCCGGGGTGACAGTGATCGTACCCGTAGCATTAACAGTGCCACAGCCACCGATCAGGGCGATGCTATATGGATAAACACCGGCTGCACTCGGAGTACCGCTGATCGTGATAACATTCGCAGCCCAGCTAGCACTTACGCCAGCCGGCAGACCGTTCGCTCCATCGACACCATCATTAGCGATGCTGGTGGCTAAGGTCGTGGCATGCGTGATAGCGGTAAGAGGAGTATTGATACACAGGGTCTCGGTTGATGACGCTGCCCCTACTGTCATATCCGGGGTGACAGTGATCGTACCCGTAGCATTAACCGTTCCACAGCCGCCGATCAGGGCGATGCTATATGGATAAACACCGGCTGCACTCGGAGTACCGCTGATCGTAATAACATTCGCAGCCCAGCTAGCACTTACGCCAGCCGGCAGACCGTTCGCTCCATCGACACCATCATTAGCGATGCTGGTAGCTAAGGTCGTGGCATGCGTGATAGCGGTAAGAGGAGTATTGATACACAGGGTCTCGGTTGATGACGGGGCTCCTACTGTCATATCCGGGGTGACAGTGATCGTCCCAGTAGCATTAACCGTTCCACAGCCGCCGATCAGGGCGATGCTATATGGATAAACACCGGCTGCACTCGGAGTACCGCTGATCGTAATAACATTCGCAGCCCAGCTAGCACTTACGCCAGCCGGCAGACCGTTCGCTCCATCGACACCATCATTAGCGATGCTGGTAGCTAAGGTCGTGGCATGCGTGATAGCGGTAAGAGGAGTATTGATACACAGGGTCTCGGTTGATGACGCTGCCCCTACTGTCATATCCGGGGTGACAGTGATCGTCCCAGTAGCATTAACCGTTCCACAGCCGCCGATCAGGGCGATGCTATATGGATAAACACCGGCTGCACTCGGAGTACCGCTGATCGTGATAACATTCGCAGCCCAGCTAGCACTTACGCCAGCCGGTAGACCGTTCGCTCCATCGACACCATCATTAGCGATGCTGGTGGCTAAGGTCGTGGCATGCGTGATAGCGGTAAGAGGAGTATTGATACACAGGGTCTGGGTTGATGACGCTGCCCCTACTGTCATATCCGGGGTGACAGTGATCGTACCCGTAGCATTAACCGTTCCACAGCCGCCGATCAGGGCGATGCTATATGGATAAACACCGGCTGCACTCGGAGTACCGCTGATGGTGATAACATTCGCAGCCCAGCTAGCACTTACGCCAGCCGGCAGACCGTTCGCTCCATCGACACCATCATTAGCGATGCTGGTGGCTAAGGTCGTGGCATGCGTGATAGCGGTAAGAGGAGTATTGATACACAGGGTCTCGGTTGATGACGCTGCCCCTACTGTCATATCCGGGGTGACAGTGATCGTACCCGTAGCATTCACAGTGCCACAGCCGCCGATCAGGGCGATGCTATATGGATAAACACCGGCTGCACTCGGAGTACCGCTGATCGTAATAACATTCGCAGCCCAGGTAGCACTTACTCCAGCCGGCAGACCGTTCGCTCCATCGACACCATCATTAGCGATGCTGGTGGCTAAGGTCGTGGCATGCGTGATAGCGGTAAGAGGAGTATTGATACA
Source organism: uncultured Bacteroidales bacterium (assembly GCA_963753765.1). GTDB lineage: Bacteria > Bacteroidota > Bacteroidia > Bacteroidales. Next base: position 2,067 of record CAVWDQ010000014.1, on the reverse strand, counting down.
CAGGGTCTCGGTTGATGACGGGGCTCCAGCGGTATTTGTGGCACCTATTGTTGCTGTAGCAGATGTCCTTTCACTCTCACAACCACTTGTTGTATTATAAACTGAAGCATAATAGGTGGTAGTAGCAGTTAACACCGGTGTTGTGTAAATTCCACCAGAAAACTGAAGTCTGGTCCCTCCTGCTGAAGCATCATACCAAAAATAGTCTTCTCCAATACCAGCTCCACTTGCCGTCAGTGTTACAGAAGTATTGATACATCCAGAGGCTCCTGTGGTCGTAGGAGCAGAAGGTGCAGCATCATTCGAAATTGTTAATGTTGCTGCATAACTCTTTTTCACACAGCTGGAAGCATCTTCCAGCTCACAACGAAATATGTAACCATCCATTGAAGCTCCTGCAGAGGAAATAGTAAGCAGCGCCGTGTTTGCCCCTGAGTATACGCCCCCATCAGTCACATTAATCCAACCCATACCATCGTTTACTTCCCACTGGTAGGTAGGACTTGTAGCAGAAGTGGATGTAATCTCATAATACACTGTAGCTCCGGAACAACTGATTGTACTGAGAGGACCAATTATCGTATAAGGACAGGGATCTGGACCACCGTAGATAACTGTGTTCAAAATATCCAGAATATCCGGGAAAAAGAATCCCACCCAGAAGGGTATTACAGTACCATAAGTATCTGTAGGGTTTATGTTAACTGTTGCGCCGGGATTAACAGCAGATAATTGACCCTCTGCGTCACCACCGAAATCAAAATTCCCGGTAACATCTCCCCCAACCACAATATTTCCAGCGTCAAGAATGAAAGGGTTGTTCATTGAAGTAGAACCAGTAGACTCAAAATTACCAGCAACAACAACCAGTGCATCTTCAAATACTACTGTTCCTTCATTGATGAAATTACCATAAACTGCAATAACTGCCGGATCATCAAAAGTAATTAATGGTCTATCATCTACATTCATTGTCCCACTTGGATAGACATGAATGTCCCCCAGCACAGTAAGAACAATATCAATTTCAACGTGCAGTGTACCATAAATAGCCAGGTCATTTATTGTATGATCCGCATCAATGTTAACCGTATGACCAGACTGAATGGTAACTGTACCGTTAGTATCATCAGGGGCGGTTGAGGCTGCGATCCAGGAGCCCAGGCTATAAATTTGCCATGTCCCTGCCTGATCAAAGTCTCCACTACCTGCAGAGCGGTAATCACCTTCTGATTGAGCAAGTATTCCTGTAAAAATACTGAAGAGCAGAAACATCACCAATGAATACCGTCTTGGCACACTGGCAATCCCTTTTCTAACTATGCCTGACATAAATCTTCCCCAGGAAAAGGCTATATGCCTTCGTCTTACAATGAGTTTTTTATATTGAAATGCTCCGCTCATATTAACTACTGAATCGAAGTATAAGGATCTTGTGATAGAAGCGGAGATTGAAAAATAAATAAAATGATGATACTTAGGCCAAGACGGCACTGTAACCCTATTGAAATAAAGTCAGACAGCTTACTGATGAACAAAGAATATCTGTGTCTACACATGAAAAAAAACAATGGCCTCACTTGGATATGACAATAGATCTATAATTATGGTTGTACTCCAATTATTTTCGCATTGGAAATATTCACTATTCAGTTTAATTCTGAGTCCCCTGATAAAGGGATTCAATCAAATCTATATTGATTTTCCGAGGTAGGCAATTAAAAGGATGGGATTTAACAAACAGCGGTTAGAACCTGTTTAACCATCGGTAGCGTCTAGCATTGTCGCCAAACTTGGCAATAAAGGTGAATTCATGAGTGCCGTAACTGTACTTCATGATACTGTTTAAGCCTATATCATAGGCATATCCGAAGATAAACTTATCGACACTTACACCTGCAAGTATAATGATTGATTGTCCGGTCCGGTACGTCAATCCAGCCCAATATGACTGTTGAAAATAAAACTTCCCGCTAATATCTGCCTGAAACTTCTCATTCTCAGCATACTTTAAAAGCGTAGATGGTGAAAAAGTGAGATCCCGGTTTAACTCGAAATCATAACCAC
>CAVWDQ010000013.1:0-155422 GCA_963753765.1 uncultured Bacteroidales bacterium | reverse complement strand
GAGCATCCATGTTGAAGTCCTCCAATACCATTAATTGCTTGTTCTGTACCTTGTATGCAAGAGCTGATCTGCGTGCCAGATCTTTCACTTTACGGTTCAGCTTACCGCCATAGCTTCTGGGCCTGGGACCGAATACACGTCCACCTCCTCTGAACAGGGGGTTCTTGATATCCCCAAAACGTGCGGTACCGGTTCCCTTCTGACGCTTGATCTTCTTGCGACTACCCCTGATCTCGCTACGTTCTTTCGTTTTGGAAGTACCCTGACGCTTGTTGTTCATAAGCTGCTTCACATCCAGATAGATGGCATGATCATTGGGTTCAATTCCAAAGATCTCTTTGTTCAGCTTAACCTTCTTCCCGGTGCTCTTGCCGGATATATTCATTACATCTAATTCCATCACTTCTCAATAATTAAATATGAACCATTTGATCCGGGAACAGAACCTTTGAGGATAAGCAAATTGTTCTCAGGAACAATTTTCATCACACGCAAATTGAGGATCTTGACCTTCTTATTTCCGGTCTGTCCTCCCATGCGCATTCCCTTGAATACTCTGGATGGATAAGAAGAGGCACCCAGTGATCCGGGAGCACGCATTCTGTTGTGCTGACCGTGAGTAGCATCGTTCACACCAGCGAAGTTGTAACGCTTTACAACACCCTGGAATCCTTTACCTTTTGAAATACCGGATACATCGAGCCAGGTGTCATCGTGAAAATAATCCACGGTGATCACGTCACCCGCTTTCCAATCCTTAACAAACCCCTTCAGTTCAATAACCTTCTTTTTGGGAGTGGTGTTGGCTTTAGCAAAATGGCCCTGTTCGGCCTTGGGAGTATTCTTCTCCTTTTTTTCATCAAAAGCCAGCTGAACTGATGCATAACCGTCAGATTCAACAGTCTTCACCTGTGTAACCGTGCAGGGCCCGGCCTGTATCACAGTACAGGGGATGTTCTTTCCGTCTTTATCGAAAATGGAAGTCATTCCAATTTTCTTACCAATTAATCCTGGCATAGTATACTGTTTTTACCTGTGTTAGACTTTGATTTCAACTTCTACTCCACTGGGCAACTCAAGTTTCATGAGTGCGTCAATAGTCTTGGGAGTGGAACTGTAAATATCCAGCAGCCTTTTAAAAGAGCTTAACTGGAATTGCTCCCTCGATTTCTTGTTCACGAAGGGAGACCTCAGTACAGTGTACACCCGCTTGTGGGTTGGTAGTGGAACGGGTCCGCTAACCACAGCTCCGGTGGATTTCACTGTCTTTACAATCTTCTCGGCACTTTTGTCCACGAGGTTGTGATCGTACGACTTCAATTTAATTCTAATCTTCTGACTCATTATCTATCTGATTATATACTTTTTCCTGTTACTTCTTCCAGCACCACTTTAGCAAGATTGTTAGGCATCCGCTCATAATGGCTGAACTCCATTGTGGAAGTTGCCCTGCCTGAAGAGAGTGTCCTGAGTACGGTTACATAACCGAACTGCTCGGATAGGGGTACCTTGGCCTTTATAACCCTGGCACCTGCCTTTGAATCCATTCCCTCTACCTGTCCGCGCCTTTTATTCAGATCGGAAATCACATCACCCATATACTCTTCGGGTGTGACCACCTCCACGGCCATAATGGGCTCCAGCATCACCGGGTTGGCTTTGCTGGCGGCATGCTTAAAAGCCTGTCGTGCACAGATCTCAAAAGAGAGCTGATCGGAATCCACTGCATGAAAAGAGCCGTCGGTAAGACGCACTTTCATACCATCTAAAGGGAATCCTGCAAGAGGGCCATTGGTCACGGCGTTGTTAAATCCTTTTTCCACTGAGGGGATGTACTCCCTGGGGATGCGTCCTCCCCGGACTTCATCTATAAACTGGACGCCCTTGCCGGCTTCATCCGGTGGGCCAATAGTTACTTCAATATCTGCAAATTTACCGCGTCCACCAGTCTGCTTCTTAAATACTTCACGGTGCTTCACCTCGGTAGTAAGGGCCTCTTTATAATTAACCTGGGGAGTTCCCACATTACACTCAACCTTAAACTCGCGCTTCAGGCGGTCCAGCAGAATCTCCAGATGAAGTTCTCCCATTCCATTAATGGTGGTTTGTCCGCTTTCCACATCGCTGCGAATCTGAAAGGTCGGGTCCTCCTCTGCAAGTTTATTCAGAGCAATACCCATCTTATCAATGTCGGCCTGTGTCCTGGGCTCAATGGCAATACCGATTACCGGCTCGGGAAACTCTATGGCTTCGAGAATCATTGGTTTACCCACCGACGTGATGGTATCTCCAGTCCTCAGCTCTTTCAATCCAACCACTGCACAGATATCGCCCGCACCAATCTCCTTCTTGGGAAGCTGCTTGTTGGCATGCATCTGGTAGATACGGCTGATGCGCTCTTTCTTCTCTGTCCGGTTATTATAGATCATAACCCCTTCCTGGAGTTTGCCTGAATAAACACGCACATAGGCCAGGCGTCCCACGAAGGGATCGGTTGCAATCTTAAATACCAGTCCGGTCAGAGGCTCATCATCCATGGGCTCCCTGGATATCTCCTGCTCATTCCGGGGATCAATTCCCTTAACAGCACCCACATCAATTGGACTGGGAAGCAGGTCACAAATGGCATTCAGCATCCGCTGGATCCCTTTATTTTTAAAAGCAGATCCGCAAAGCACCGGAACAATTTCCATATTGATGGTGGCCCTGCGGGCATACTCCATAAATTCTTCAACGGAGATGGAATCCCTGTCTTCGAGGAATTTGTTGAGCAATGTGTCATCTGAAACACAAACAGCCTCAACAAGCTTCTCTCTCCACTCTTCAACGGTGTCGACCAGATCCTCGGGAATTTCACAGTACTCGTATTTCATCCCCAGCTCTGCATCCTCTTTCCAGACAATGGCTCTACGTTCGATGAGGTCAACGATACCCTTGAAGTTCTCTTCGGATCCAATGGGAATTTGCATGGGGACGGGGTTGGAGCCCAGTTTATCGCTGATCTCCTGAACCACGCCGAAGAAATCGGAACCCACACGGTCCATCTTATTAATAAAAGCGAGACGGGGCACCCTGTACTTGTCTGCCTGGCGCCATACTGTCTCGGACTGGGGCTCTACTCCGCCCACAGCACAGAATACTGCAACCGCTCCATCCAGTACCCTTAACGAACGTTCCACCTCGACAGTGAAGTCGACGTGGCCCGGAGTATCAATAATATTGATCTTGTACTCCTGGTCGTTGTGTTTCCAGAAAGTGGTAGTGGCTGCTGATGTAATGGTGATACCGCGCTCTTGCTCTTGTACCATCCAGTCCATTGTAGCGGCTCCGTCATGAACTTCACCGATGCGGTGGGTGATACCTGTATAGAACAATACGCGTTCTGTGGTGGTAGTCTTCCCGGCATCGATGTGTGCCATGATCCCGATATTCCTAGTATGTTTTAAATCTGGGCTCATAAGTGTCACACACTTACCTTGCAATAAATGCTATTTCAAATAATGTATTAGAACCTAAAATGGGCGAAAGCCTTATTGGCCTCAGCCATGCGGTGTGTATCTTCTTTCTTTTTGTATGCACCGCCTTCGTTATTGTATGCTGCAATGGCTTCTGAAGCCAATTTTTCACTCATTGATTTACCTGCACGCTTGCGGGCAAATAAAATCATATTCTTCATGCCGACACTCACTTTACGCTCCTGCCTGATTTCCATGGGAACCTGGAAAGTGGCTCCACCTACCCTGCGGCTTTTTACTTCCACCTGGGGAGTGATATTGTCAATGGCCTGCTTGAAAATATCAAGGGGAGTTTTTCCTTCCTCCTTGGTCTTTGCATCAATCAGGTCCATGGCATTGTAAAAGATATCGTAAGAAATGCTTTTCTTACCGTCCATCATCATGTTATTCACAAACTGGGTTACCCATGCATCTTTGTACCTTGGGTCCGGCAGAATAATTCTCTTCTTTGGTTTTGTCTTCCTCATTATAATAATATATATATACTATCGAGTACTGTATCCGCCTCCGGTGATACCATCGGCAGTCACTTTACTATTTTTTCTTGGGCCTTTTTGTACCGTATTTACTTCTTCTCTGGGTTCTGCCTTCAACACCTGATGTATCCAGCGCACCACGAATGAGGTGATACCTTACACCTGGCAGGTCCTTCACCCTTCCACCACGGATAAGCACGATACTGTGCTCCTGGAGGTTGTGACCCTCTCCCGGGATGTAGGCGTTGACTTCCTTCTGGTTGGTCAGACGCACCCTTGCCACCTTACGCATGGCTGAGTTTGGCTTCTTAGGTGTGGTGGTATAAACACGCACACAAACACCGCGCCTCTGAGGGCATGAATCCAGTGCAGGAGCCTTACTCTTGTCGTTCAATTTCTTCCGGCCTTTACGAACTAATTGCTGAATCGTCGGCATATTGTATTGATCTTTGTTATATAAACGTCATTAATTTCGGTTCGCAAAGGTAGAATTTATTTTCAAAAAACAATAATATTTTAATGAATAATTCCCCAATATTCCTCACCCCCTACGAATTACAGAAATATCAAGGGTTTCCTTAAGTCCCTTCGGGAAGATTTTTTCCCTTGCTTCGGTTTTGAACATCTGCCTCTCCCCTTCCGGAGATCTTCAAAAAGGCATTTTTTCAGCTGGGCTTCCTCCTTTTTATCAGTTGTTTAGATTCAAAATTTTATTACTTTTGCATCACTAATTCTCAGGCTGATTGAAGATATTTAGAAATATAATTAACTGATTACCTATTATTTAGATCCCGATGAAGACATATTCGACCGACCAGATTAAAAACATTGCCCTGCTTGGAAACTCCGGAGCAGGGAAAACCACACTTGTGGAGGCCATGCTTTTCGAAGGTGGCGTGATCCCCCGAAGAGGAGACGTGGATCACAAAAATACTGTCTCAGACTTCCACCAGATTGAGCAGGAAAACCAGACCACCATGTATTCCAGTGTGATGTACACCGAATACAATGGTAAAAAGATCAACATCCTTGATGTTCCCGGTGCCGACGATTTCGTGGGCGGTACCGTATCCAGTCTTCATGTGGCCGACACAGGAGTCATCCTGGTCAACGCTCAGAATGGCGTAGAGGTAGGAACCGAGATTCACAGTCGCTGGCTGGAGAAATTAAACAAGCCGGCCATTGTTGTGATAAACAAGTGTGATCATGACCATGCCAATTTTGATAAGGCCTTTGAAAGCGTCAAGGAAAGCCTGGGTGCCAACGCCGTGCTGGCCCAGTACCCGGTGAACGCCGGTCCCGGATTTGACTCCATTGTGGACTTAATTCTGTTCAAGCTTTTCAAGTATCCCAAAGACGGCGGAAAGCCTGAAATTAGCGATATTCCCGATTCAGAGATGGAGCGCGCCGAAGAGCTTCGCAACGAACTGATCGAAAAGGCCGCCGAGAATGACGAGGCCCTGATGGAGCTCTTTTTCGAAAATGACGGACTTACCGAAGATGAAATGCGTAGCGGAATTACAGCAGGCGTAATTGCCCGCGGTATGTTCCCTGTTTTCTGTATGTCGGCTAAAAAGAATATGGGTGTGGGACGTTTCATGGAGTTTCTGACCAATGTGGCTCCTTCCACTAACGAAATGGGAACTTTCGCTACCACAGATGGTACCGAAGTGACCTGTGATGCCAAAGGCCCCACCGTCATCTTCATATATAAGACTACCGTGGAATCGCATATCGGCGAAATCAACTTCTTTAAAGTTGTATCGGGAACCCTGAAAGAGGGAGATGACCTGACCAACAACGCCACCCGTAACAAGGAACGGTTTTCCCAGATTTTTGCCTCCCAGGGTAAGAATCGAGAGAAGGTCACCTCCATGGCTGCTGGCGACCTGGGCTGTACCGTGAAGATGAAAAATACCAAAACCAACCACACACTGACTTCACCAGGTGTATCCTATGAATTTGATAAAATTCCATTCCCGGAACCCAAGTTCAGAACAGCCATCAAAACCTTGACCGAAGGTGATGAGGAGAAGCTGGGTGAGGCACTTACCAGGATCAACCAGGAAGACCCCACTGTTAAGATCGAATACAGCAAGGAACTGAAGCAGATCATTCTGTCGGGCCAGGGTGAGTACCACCTCAACATTGTGAAGTGGCAACTGGATCACATATATAAAGTGGAGACTGCATTTGTAGCTCCAAAGATCCCCTATCGTGAAACCATTACCAAGTTTGCCCAGGCTGACTACCGTCACAAGAAGCAGTCGGGAGGTTCCGGCCAGTTTGGTGAGGTACATATGATCATTGAACCTTATCTGGAAGGTTCGGAGCCCAAAGCCATGTTTAAATTTGGTGGTAAAGAGCAAAAAATGGCCAATCGCGGTGTGGACACCCACAAACTGAGCTGGGGTGGTACACTGGAGTTTGTTAACTGTATCGTTGGTGGATCCATTGATGCCCGTTTCCTCCCCGCCATCCTGAAAGGGGTCATGGAGAAACTGGATGAAGGGCCGCTGACCGGTTCCTACGCCCGTGACATCCGTGTTTATGTATATGACGGAAAGATGCACCCGGTTGACTCCAATGAGATCTCCTTTATGCTGGCAGGACGGCACGCCTTCAGTCAGGCATTTAAGGATGCAGCCCCCAAGATAATGGAACCTGTATACGAGGTGGAGGTTCTTGTACCATCCGACTATATGGGTGATGTGATGAGCGACCTGCAGGGACGCCGTGCCATCGTTCAGGGAATGGCCAGCGAGAAGGGCTTTGAGAAGATCACAGCCAAGGTGCCCCTGGCGGAGATGAACAAGTACTCCACGGCACTTAGCTCACTGACCAGCGGACGTGCCATGTACAGCATGAAGTTCGACGAGTATGCACAGGTGCCGGGAGAAATCCAGGATGAACTCCTGAAAGCGTACGCCGCTGAACAAGAGGAAGAATAAATAGAACTACAGGATAAATAAAAACGGGCACTGAACCCAGCCTAAGGCTGGCTAAGGTGCCCTTTTTTTATTATCCTTTCGTAGAAATACCCCCCTGTAATTTGTGAAGGGATGTTACCCTTAGTTCTCCAGGATAATTATGTTGTTCCTGAAGAAGCCTGTAAACATTTATTCATAAAGGTTTTCAGCGATGAGGGAATAACATGAAACCCTACTTTACCAGTTCCTTCAGTTTTGCTTCCAGATGACTGCCGCGCAGACCAACTGCCAGAATGATGCCATCTCCGTCGATAAGGGTGTTGAAAGGGATGGACCTAAATTCAAATAAGTCAACCACGGCAGATTCCCTTCCTTTGAGATCGCTTACATGAGATTTCCACTCCAGACTATCCATTTCAATGGCTGCAGTCCAGTCTTCCATGCTTTTGTCAAGGGAAACACTATAGATGGTAAACCCGGATCCATTTACAAACTCCTTGTCCATGTATTCGTGATAAAGCTCACCAGATTGGGATTATCCCTGCGGCAGGGTGGGCACCAGGCGGCCCAGAAATCGATCAGAACCACCTGCCCGCGAAGGGAAGAGAGGGAAATCTTTTCCCCTGCCGGGGATTCTAACACGATATCAGGCGCCCGATCGCCAATATGGATTCCAGTCTCCACATCATCTTTCTCCTTTGCCGGTTCCAGGCTTACCTGACCCTTAAGTCCTGTGGCACCAAAGGACAGAAGAAAAAAAGTAGTCAGAATAATATAGTGTATAGCTTTCATGTGCTTGTTTTTATGACTGGGGCAAATGTAACAATTTTCTAAGATCCAATTACATCCAGAAAATCCAGGTACTTTTTTGTATAAAAGAGCTGCCTGAGATTATCATTTCTGCCAGGGTTGATTTACCACACTGTCTTGGACCCGGAATGGCAACCACCGGGAAGATTGATTGAATTCATTCAAAAAGAAACTGCGGACGAATAAATGTCCGCAGTTCCTGAACTTTGTTCTAAGAGGGCTGGTTTTTCAAAACAGAAGACAGCCTCTTATTAAATTCCGGCAGTTTTCAATATGCCTACCTCTTGATCACTTTGCCGGTGAAACGGGTACCCGTATCAATGTCTGTGATCTTGATGAAGTAGATTCCAGGGTTCAAGTGCGAGGTTTTGAGCTCAAGAACATCGTTGAATAGATGCGAGCCTTTGTAGTTGGCAAGTACTTTACCACTCACATCATAAAGAGAAATGACTGCTGCTTCACTCAGTTCAACCTTGAACTCCACATAGAGATAGTCGCCAACCGGATTTGGATAGAGTCCAATGTTTTGCATCTCAGACTCACCGATGCCGTTAGGATTCCCAAAAATCCCTTTGAGGCTGATGTTTTCGACAACTGTAAAGGAATAGGGATTCTCAGCGGAGACTACCTCGTTTGATTCATTTGTCCAATGATAGAATGCGTATCCGTCTGCAGGTGCCGCTGCCAGCACTGCTGTTTCCCCGAGGAGGTATTCGCCTCCACCGGTAACTGTACCTCCCTCCACGGGATCAGCTACCACAGTAACCGTCAGTGTCATGAGTGCAAAATTTGCCCTGACTACCGTATTCTCAGTTACCGTGAAGGTATAAGTGAGAGTGGTGGCTACTTCCACATCCGCAATGGTCCAATTCACAAAATCGTAGTCTGCGGAAGGAACAGCCAGGAGGGTAACAGAAGATCCATAGGGGTAGCTGCCTCCGCCACTTGTTGTTCCACCTTCAACCGGATTTGTCTCGGTCGTAACCAGGAGTGTTATCAGCTGGAAGTTGGCCACCAGATTCCTGTCGGAGGTCACGGTGATCACATAGCTCTCCTGGGTAGAAACCTCGGAGCCGCTCTCCGTCCAGTTCACGAATTCGTAGCCCGTGGCCGGCGTTGCAACCAGGGTAACAGAGGATCCATAGGGGTAGCTGCCTCCGCCACCTGCTGTTCCACCTTCAACCGGATTTACCTCGGTCGTAACCTGGAGGGTTATCAGCTGGAAGTTGGCCACCAGATTCCTGTCGGAGGTCACCGTGAATACATAGCTCTCATCAGTAGAAACTACGGAGCCACTCTCTGTCCAGTTCACGAACTCGTAGCCCGTGGCAGGAACAGCCAGAAGGGTAACAGAGGATCCATAGGGGTAGCTGCCTCCGCCACCTGCTGTTCCACCTTCAACCGGATTTACCTCGGTCGTAACCTGGAGGGTTATCAGCTGGAAGTTGGCCACCAGATTCCTGTCGGAGGTCACCGTGAATACATAGCTCTCATCAGTAGAAACTACGGAGCCACTCTCTGTCCAGTTCACGAACTCGTAACCTGTGGCCGGCGTTGCAAGCAAGCTGGCACTCTGGTTCAGATCATAGACTCCCGTTCCGCTTACTGTGCCAGAGCCTGCAGGCTGAACAGTAGCATTTATGGTAAATGTCGGGAGGATGATGTCCACCAATCCTGCTCGAACTGCATAATTGTTGGCTTCATTTGTCTCCAGCACATCATCATATATATCCACAATATTTCCCACATAATAGGTGCCGACTGCTACATTGGGTACATTAAAGGTGTGACCGCCAACCGTCTGGCTGCCCCCGCTTGCAATGGAGCTAAAGTAGAGATCACCTCCCAGCTGGACATCTCCTGTGGTTATTGTGTTGTCGATCGAAAGATAAAGGCGTGAGTAATGTGCCCCTGCAGCATCGAGCCCATTATTCACCTCAGTCAGATCTGCTGTTACCGGGCTCCCCACAACCCAGGCAGAGGTTGACAAGCCAATACTTGTACTGTACAGATCGATATCAGGATCATAGTTGATCATGCCCATTCGGTAGTTTATATTATTGCTTTCATCGCTTTCTGCCACATCATCATAGATGTCCACGATGGCTCCCATATAATAGGTGCCACTTGGCATGGCGGGCGCACTGAAAGATTCGGCAACAGCCTGGCTGCCTCCTGCTGCAATAGAACTGAAGTAGAGATCACCTCCCAGCTGTGTATCACCGGTGGAGATGGTGGAGTTGTCCGAGAGGTAAAGACGTGAATAGTGTCCGCCTGCAGGACCGGTCCCGCCATTCACTTCTGTAAGGGTTGCCGTTACTGAGAGCCCTCCGGACCAAAGATCGGTAGTCACTACCAACGAGGTCCAGTAAAGATCTATGTCTATCGTCGGCGTTATAACTTCAACCATGGTGGATAGATAATAGGTGTTGCTCTCAATTGTCTCATGACAATCATTATATATATCAAGGATGGTCCCCACATAATAGAAACCATCAGGTACGGCTGGAACTGTAAAAGTTTCGGAAACAGTCTGATTTCCTCCGGCTGCGATAGAACCAAAGTAAAGATCTCCTCCCAGCTGGATATCACTCGTGGTAATGGTGCTATTCTCTGAGAGGTAGAGTCGAGAGTAATGTGCCTGTGCCGGGTCAGTTCCTGTATTTAACTCTGTTAGGTCAGCAGTTACACTTTGTCCAGGATTCCAGGGATCGGGTGTGTGGGTAAGATTGGTAGCTATCAGATCCACATCCTGAGCATATTTCCAAATTTCTATTTCATCCACAAAGGCTCCTTCTCTCCCAACAATATAATCACTTTCAAACTGCAGAGCAAAGTAGACCTCATCATTTCCGGTCACATCTCCCAGTACAGGTACGGTGGTCAGATCAAACACGTAGGACCACCAACCACTCGTGGTTCCTGTTGCTGACCATCCTTCGAAATTGACACCATCTACAGATACCATATACCTGAAGTAGTCATAATTCGTTTCGGCATCAAGCCAAAGCTCAAAGTCCACTTCTGCCATGGTGGCATCACTCAAATCAAAGGGACCGTAAACAGCCCAGGCATCCATATCGTTAGGATAATTGGCTGGAGGGGTCACCCCTGCAGTTCCCGCACCGGCACAAAAAAGACTCCAGATACCATTACTGGCCCGGTAGGTGTTATCAATCCAGTAGGCATCGGCAGCTCCGCTACCGGTATAGATGTTCCAATCATATGGGCCTGCCGGCTCCCAATCATTGGCATAGATAAGCTCCCATGCCGCTTCAGGACGAATATCCGCCTCTTGAGCAACGTAATTTTCCTTCACGTCACGACTATCATTTTGCAGGTATCTTACATTAGCAGTTTCTGGATCAAAAACTGCACTGGTGGGCTCAATTTCAGCTTCTAAGAATTGACCCTTTTTAACCTTTTCCTGTGCTTCCTTCGGTATAACATCATTTTTGATGAAAAATTCATCAGGATTAGCACCTGGTTCAGCAGGGTCCCCTGGGCTAACTTCTAAAGTGCCCACAACCATCTCAGGATCCTGTGGTTTCGCTTGTATCGCGGCACGATCCGGAGAAAGAATGGTATCCGGCCTCACAGGTGCACTGACCTGGCTGTTCTGCTCCAAACCATTGCTAATAATGGTTAAATTATCTTCCGCATAGGGTGTGTCAGAGGCTATATCAGTATTACTACTATTATCCAGTGGTACAGCACTGACTACCTTACCGTCTTTGACGGTAATTTTCATGAGCGGTTTGGCCGTTTTTTCCTGGCCAAACATACTGACTCCCAAAGCAAAAAGGAAGATCAGCACAATTAAGGAGTAAAAGTTTTTCTTCATATTACATCAGATTTTAGGTAATTAGTTAGTATTGGAGAAATTCCATATAAGTTACAGGAAAATAAACTTATAAACAATTATTACACGCCCTAATTCCCACTATATCAATACGAAACATATATATTTTTGAATTTTAGCCAGATCTTTTGTCAACCTGTCGAAAATATGAGACTGGAAGCACTAGGAAAGTTCCATTTTTTTATTATAAGGTTTACCTTTTAATAAATTTACCCGTGAAACGGGTACCGGTGTCATGATCTATGATCCTGATGAAATACATCCCGGGAAACAGCTGCGAGGTGTTGAGTTCGATTACATCCTTATAATGATAAACCATTCTATAATTTGCGATTGCTTTCCCATTTAGATCATACAGAGAGATAATAGCAGAAGAGCTCAAATTAAGGGTAGAGCTCACATAAAGAAAGTCACCAACCGGGTTTGGATAAAGCTCAAAAGGATGCTCCCCTTCAAGTGGCTCAGCACCCGTGGTGTTCTCAGGAAGAAATACAGCCTTAATATGGGCATCTTCAACTGCTGTAAATGAATAGGGATTATTATCTGATAAGACCACATCATTCTCATCTATCCAATAAGTAAGCTGATATCCTTCAGCTGGAACAGCTGCTAAAATGACAAGATCCCCAAAAACAAACTGTCCTCCTCCTGCAGTTATCCCGCCTTCTGCGGGGACTGAAGAAGCCTGGATAGTTAAGGAAGATTCAGTTTTAAAGTTAGCCACCACTTCACTGTTCTGATAAACATTGAAATTGTAAGCGGGACTGGTAGATACCTCGATATCCTCAATGGTCCAGTTTACAAATTCATAACCTTCCGAGGCTGTAGCAAGCAAGGAGACCTGACTGCCATAAGTATAGCTGCCTCCCCCGATTATGGTTCCTGCTCCCAATGGGTTTGCAATGGCAGTAACATCCAATGATTGCACAGAAAATCTGGCTACAAGGTGCAGGTCAGCATCTGCTGCAAAATTGAAGTTTGCTGAGCTTGACACTGTGATCCCATCGACTAACCACTCATCAAATTCATATCCTGTTGATGCTACAGCCAGCAATTGAACTGTTTGACCGAGTGTATAGGCTCCGGTTCCTGTCACAGTACCTGCACCCACTGGTTCAACAGACGCGGTAATGGAGTAGTATTCCATCGAAAAATTGGCTGTGAGTGCAAGGTCCTCAGTTACTGAAAAACTATATACTGCACGGGTAGATAATACTGTTCCACCAATGGACCAGTTTGTGAATGTATATCCCTCTGCCGGTGTTGCTGTAAGCGTTGCCATATCACCATAGTCGTAGTTGCCTGCTCCTGAAACTGTGCCTCCCGATGAGGGATTGGCACTTGCCGAGACAGTGAAGCTCTTCAATTCAAAATTTGCTGCCAGGTGCCTGTCACTTGTTGCTACAAAGGAGTAGACCTGGTCTGTCGAAACCACTATTCCATTTTCGGTCCAACTCACAAAGTCATAAGTGGATGCAGGGCTTGCAGTCAAAATCACTACCTGGTCTATACTTTTCTCTCCAGTACCCTCGATAAAGCCTCCGGAAGGAGGATTGGCCTCAGCAGTAATCATGCATGTGCCAACGGTTTGCGGACTCGCATTTACATCAACGACCACAATTCCCTCATCTGCATCGTCAGAGCTAATGGTAATATGGCCCGTTTCAGTAGCCGAAATCAGATTCCAGTCAACATTTACATCAACAATCATGCTTTCACCAGCATCCAAAACAAGCGGAACAGTGCTATGACTAAGAGTCATCCAGCTCACATCATCTATTATACTTGAAATATTCAGATCTGCATTACCCTGATTTGAAATGATAAACTGATCTAATCCTCCTGACTGCACAATTTGAAGCCCAAGGTGGGCATCCAAACGGCCATAGCCAGACTGAGCGTCATACCCTGCAGCTCCAATATCCACTGAACCCTGTTGCATAAATTGCCTGACCTCTATGGAGCTCAGGCTCGGGTCAATAGACAGAATCAAGGCTGCCACACCTGCAGCATGCGGACATGCAGCAGAGGTCCCATTGAAATTCGTAATGTAATCATCTGAGTTGTATCCTCCCGCACCTGATATATCTGTTGAATAAATCCTGGTTCCGGGAGTGATAAAGTCCAGGTCACCATAATTACTACCCCACCATGTTTCACCATCGCAGGTAGATGGTGTTTTGCGCTCACCACATGGCGACATGGCACCCACTGAGATGCAGTTGGTATAGCCACTCGGATAGTGAGAATTAAGCGTGTTATCTTCATTCTCATTTCCTGCAGATGCAAATACAAGCACATTGTTAAAGACGGCATAATTGATGGCCTCATCCATAAAACCCGAGAATGAATCACCTCCCAGGGAAATGCTGATCACCCTTGCGCCATTATCCACTGCATAGTAAATAGCATCAATAATACCTGAACTTGAACAACCTACAGAATTGCATACACGCAGAGGCATCAGGCGTACACCGGGAGCCACCCCAACAATGCCCAGCTCATCATCTGCAGCTGCAATAATTCCTGCGCAGGCATTGCCATGGAAATCCCCATCCTGGCTGGTAGGATCGGTGTCATCTTCCACAAAATCATATCCATTAACAATTTTTCCGATAAACTCTGGATGGATGGGATCAATGCCATCATCGATTACTGCAACAATAATATTTGAAGAACCTGTAGTGATATCCCAGGCATTTGTAGCATTTATATCCGATCCGGGGCTACCCACGAGACTACCGCTTAATGCAACAGCGTTTCCCGTATTTTTCAATCCCCATTGATACTGAAACAGAGGATCGTTTGGCTCATACTCCTGGATAAGATCATCATCATGTTTCAACAGATAGTTGGGCTCAGCATGTTCCACTATATCCAAAGCGATCAACTCCCTGATCACATCCTCCATGGTTCCTTCATGCTCCAGCTGAATCAAAACAGTACTTGTGTTCTCATGTGATTCCAACTGGCTGCGCGGCTTTCTCATCTCCTTGATTACCATAAGCTGGTGCTCTGTAGAGAAGTATTCAAAATCGCTGCTTTTAGCGTTTAATCCTTTCAGAGTGGTCATCTCACTTCCCTTGAACCTGACAATCAACTGGTTTGGAACAATTTGTCCATCTGCAGCTGACCATGATGCTTTTTGAATGGGTCCCAAATTACTTTGCTCGGCTTGTTCGGCCTGCTCAGTAAGAGGTTCAATAATGGTTAATGAAGTGGGAGTCACATTGATTTCAGGTTCAGGAATGCCCATGACCTCAACAGTTCCACTCCTGACACCGCTATTATTTGATTCATCCGATTCGCTTACATCATCGTTAACATCAACAAGAAGCCCCAGATAATAGGTCCCCTGTGAAACATCAGGCACCTGCCAGCTGGTACTGACCATTGCTGATGCCCCTGCATCTATAACCGGGAAAGAAACAAGCGACCCAAGCTGCACATCTGAGGTGGTCAGGGAATTATCAACCGACATTACAACCATCGATTCATGTGCACCTGCATTCACCCCACCGATATTCTCTTCAGTTATATCTGAATAGATGGTAGTGCCTATGTTCCATTGACTCTCTGATAGTGCCATGCTCATGGGAGCCAGATCCGGCTGAGGGTTCTCTGTAATAGTTACCTGTGAAATTCTTGCTCCTGCATTGTTGGACTCATTTGATTCGGCAACATCATCGTGGAGGTCTATGACAGCTCCTACCCAGTAAGTACCAGGCATATCCGGCACAGTGAAACTGATACTTTCATTACCGGACCCACCAGCAACAATGGAGCCAAAATAAATCTCCTCACCCAGAGGGGTATCACCATCTGAAATGATATCGTCCACTGACATGTAAACTCTGGAATAATGTTCGCCAGCTGTTTGACCTCCTATGTTGTCGACTGTCAAACTGGCATTCACCATGGAGCCAATTACCCAGGAATTACTCGGAAATGATATTGTAGACCATTCCAGGTCGGGCAGACTGCCTATGGTAACAGGTCCCGCCCGGTAACCTCCGTTATTGGTCTCGTCAGTCTCGGGTATATCATTATAAAAATCTACTATCGCTCCCACGTAATAGGTCCCATCTGGTTCGCTGGGTACAGTGAAAGTATGCCCGGTGAAGGTGAATGTAGTTGCTGCACCGACAGAACTGAAATAGAGATCGTCTCCCAGCTGAATATCATCCTCTGATAGTATATTGTCATAAGAAAGGTAGATTCGCGAATAATGCGGCCCAGCAGCCTCAGCACCTGAGTTTTCAACCATCAAATCTGCCATAACAATATCGCCAACACTCCAGGAATCAGTGGACAGGGCCAAACTGGTCCAATGCAAATCCGTTTCCACTGGATCCTCCACGTATTTCTGAATAAGTACATCATCAACAAAAGCTCCTTCAAAATTCACGCTGTAATCACTCTCAAATATCAGGGCAACATAGACTGATGACACACCTGTCACATCTCCAATGGTCGGGACATTATTCATATCGATATTTTGGTTGCTCCAGCCATCTGTATTTCCAGAGATTTGGAAACCATAGTAGTTGACAGCATCGATAGAAATCATGTATTTGAAGTAATCGTATCCGCTTTCGGAATCCAGCCATAGCGTAAAGTCCAGTTCGGCACCAGTGGCATCACTTAAATCAAAGGGTCCGTATATCGCCCAGGTATTCATGTCCACAGGATATGTTGCTGGCGGGGTAACAGCGGCCGTTCCCATACCAGCGCAAAACATGCTCCAGGAACCAGTATAGGACCTGTATGAATTATCATCCCAATAGGCATCTGTAAAACCGCTGGCCGGGTAGAGGTCCCATCCAATGGCAGGGAAAGCGCCCTCAAAGCTTTCGTTGATGATCACCTCCCACCCTGCTTCAGGATTAAAGTCGTCGGGATTAATATCTTCTTTTGAATCATTGTCCTTGCCTGACATATATTGAACACTGGCATTGCCAATATCCAGGACCTCACTGGCCAGTTCGGTTCTCCCGGTTAAGGAATTCCCCTTTCCAGGCTTCTCCCAGGCCTCACCTGATTCATCCTCCCCCATTAAGCTTCTTATTGCACGATCGGGCCGGTAAAGGGTGTCCTTACTCATCGACGTATGGAACCGTGCATTCTGATCCACTCCGTCTTGCAAAATGGTTAAGTTATTCCCGGTCGAATCCAGTGGTTCTGCACTAACAACTTTTCCGTCTTCTACAGTAATTTTCATAAAGGGTAAGGTGGTCCTGGTCTGACCGGACAAGTCGTTAACTGACCCGAACAGGATCACCATTGCCAAAACAGGGAGGAAAGTTCTTTTCATAATACATTCAGCTTATAGGGGTCTAGCAATTTCAAGGTGTTAATAACTAAACCCAGCCCTGCTATTAAGGTAAGTGCATGATTAGCAACTTGATTAACCTAAAAAAAGTTACAAATAAAAAATGGTTTATCAACATTTTTTTGATGCTTGCACTCTGAGAGCAGCTGAGGGGTGGAATTATTGTTATTAGTGTTCCCTATCTGATTTAATGTCCGGATAATTCCCGCGCAAACATACAGCCTGAGTGATGCCGTCTCCATCGGTCAAGAAATTTGACAAGTATGCACAGGTACACGGGAGGGGGGATTCAGGAATATCGGAATAGTATTTACGGAAGGCCAGCGGATCCGGTTCAATGGCCTGAACATTTATAGTCGAGACTTTTTAGATACAGAGCTTTCTTTGCATTGCCGGCCAATCGTATTCCTTAATTTTGGGCCTTATCCTGATCAGGATCATGCATGAATTTCCTTTGCGCCATACCAACTGTTGATGTCACCCCAGGGGACCATCTCGGGCTTTTTAAAGGCCATCTGCACCCCTTCCAGTGGCTCACCCCTGATCTCAATGTAGTCCAGAGAAGTGGGCTTCATCCTGGCGCGGATGGCCATGGCCAGGGTGGCCACCTCATTTTTATGAAAGCCCATGATCTTTGCACCCACCATATCGGTGGCCAGCGGATTGGTTCCTGCAATTATAAGATTTGTCTTCACCAGTTCCCCATCGGTGGGACCATTCCCTTCCATGGAGGTGGAAGCATCGATCACCGTTAGACCGGGGGGGCATGCTCTGACCATATCTATAATCTCAAAAGAGACACAGGGGGAATTCCGTTCAAAGGCCTCGTTATGAATGCATGATCTTACAGAACAGTAAGCACTGCCGGGATACAGGCCGATCAGGTTCTTCATTCCAAGTGTTACCCTGGCCAGAACATGGGTTTTCATCATCGGTACGGAACAGAGCAGGTCTATCTCCGAAAGGGACTTATGAACTACAATTTTATTGTATACAAAAGCATTCGGGACTTCCACCTCGACCATTTCCCCGGTATGGAGATTGATCAGGGGGATTCCAAGAGACTCGGCAAGTTCGGTATAGCCCAGCTGATCGAATACATACTGCTGCATGGGATCCAGGATTCCGGCATCCTTTGAAAAGTGAACCCCCTGCTCGTCAATATTGAATCCTGGGGCGGCCGCTGAACCTTCCCCGATACTTACCTCTTTACCTGCATCCAGCATCAAATCCGCCAGGGCCCGGATGACTTCCGGCTTGGTGGTGAACCTGGGATCGGGACCAACCAGATTTGGTTTCAGCATAATTCGTTGCTTATCCCGGGTCACTTCTTCGATTCCTCCCAGCAGATCAATGGCCTCATTCACAGCAAGAGCTATATTATCGTCCTTGATCTTTACTACTGCAACCACAGGAGCAGGATCCGCATAAGTAAAGCCTGAAGCAATGCCCAGGGTACCGGCCACACCCGTGATAACAAATTCCCGTCGGGTAAAGTGTTTCTGCTTTGTCATGATTGCAAGCTTTGGGTTGCAGATCAAGTTACAACAGAAGCCACATACGTGTCAAGTAAATTCCTGAATATTATGGATTTATACAATCCCCAGGCTTATTGTGCAGGGATGTTGCCCTTCACATTTTTACTTCAGCAGTTCTTTGAGCTTGTTATCCAGGTACTCACCTCTCAGGCCCTTGGCAACAATAACACCATCCCCATCGATCAGGAAGTTGGCGGGGATGCCCCTCACTCCGTACTGGGCAGCAGGAACCGACTGCCAACCTTTCAAATCGCTTACGTGCGACTCCCATACAAGTCCGTCCTTTTCAATGGCTGTGGTCCAGTCTAGCTTGGTCCGGTCCAGGGAGACTCCATAAACCGTAAATCCATCACCATTCTGAAACTCCTTATCCTTGAAATGATGGTAGGTTCTCACCAGATTGGGATTTTCCATCCGGCAGGGGGAACACCAGGCAGCCCAGAAATCGATCAGGACCATCTTGCCACGAAGCGAGGAGAGGGAGATCTTTTCGCCTGTGGGCGATTCGTAAACCAGCTCTGGAGCACGTTCTCCGATATTGATCCCGGTCTTAATGCCATTCTGCTCCAATGCAGCAGCTTCAACAAGGGTTCCTTTTTCAGTCCTGCCGCTGCATGACAACATAAAGAGGGACGCAATAAGCAGGTAGAATACAGTTTTCATAGCTCAGATTTAGGTTTGCGGTGCAAAGTTAGGAAATTCATCTTGATAATTACTCGCGGCGAATGGAGGCGCCCAGCCGATTGAGCCGGGTATCGATGTTCTCATATCCCCGGTCGATTTGCTCAATATTATATATGGTACTGGTGCCATGGGCCGACATGGCTGCAATAAGCAGGGCCACTCCTGCCCGAATGTCGGGCGAAGACATGGTGGTCGACCGGAGCCTGATATTATGATCCAGACCAATAACTGTGGCACGGTGGGGATCGCACAGGATAATCTGCGCCCCCATATCGATCAGTTTGTCCGTGAAAAAGAGCCGGCTTTCAAACATTTTCTGATGGATCAACACACTGCCCTTTGCCTGGGTGGCGGTGACCAGAATGACACTTAAAAGATCTGGGGTCAGACCGGGCCAGGGTGCATCGGCAATGGTCATAATGGCACCATCTATAAAGGTTTCGATGATGTAATGATCCTGGGCCGGGACAAACAGGTCATCCCCACGCTTTTCAAGGGCGATTCCCAGTCGTTTGAAAGAGCCCGGTATAATACCCAGCTGCTCATAGGCCACATTTTTGATGGTGAGCTCAGACTTTGTCATGGCAGCCATTCCAATAAAGCTTCCCACCTCGATCATATCGGGTAAAATGGTGTGATCCGTTCCTCTCAGGGATTCCACACCATGAATGGTCAGAAGGTTGGAGCCAATGCCTTCAATGGTGGCTCCCATCCGGACCAGCATCTTACAGAGCTGCTGGATATAGGGCTCACAGGCTGCGTTGTAAATGGTGGTCTTTCCCTCAGCCATGACACTGGCCATAATGATATTTGCCGTTCCGGTTACCGAGGCCTCATCGAGGTGCATATAGCAGCCTTTCAGATTGGACGCAATGACCTTATAAAAATTCTCTGCATGGTCAAAGTCAAAAGTTGCTCCCAATGCCTGGAAGCCCAGAAAATGTGTGTCGAGCCTTCTCCGGCCAATCTTGTCCCCACCAGGCTTGGGTAAAACTGCTTTCCCATAACGTGCCAGCAGAGGTCCAAGGATCATAACTGATCCCCTGAGCGATGCGCTCTGCTGAATATAAGCCTCAGTCTGAAAATAGTCCAGGTTCACCTCTGTTGCCCGGAAACGATACGAAGTATCGCCAAGTTGCTCAATGTCCAGGCCAAGATCCCTGAGAAGCTGGATAAGTAGGAGTACATCCTTTATTCGGGGAAGGTTATGAATGGTGACCGCCTCTGAAGTCAGCAAGGTGGCACAAAGAATCTGAAGTGCTTCATTTTTGGCACCCTGGGGAGTGATCTCCCCTTTCAGGCGTTGTCCTCCTTCAATGATGAACTTCCCCATGGAACAGGAATATGCTGACTATTGCTTTTGCTGATGGTACTGGTGCTTGCCCTTTTTACCACCCCCTTTTTTCTTGGGTGTAATGGGACGGTTCTTGGCAAGAATATCTTTGGTCTCAGGCAATTTCAAATCAGGATTCACCACCAAAACACCTCCTGAGAGCGTTTTCATATCACCAAAAATCTCACTATCGCTAACCGCTTCTCTGTTCCAGGTGAGATATGATTTTTTCATATGGTAGGCAATCATCTTAACCAGATCGTCCTTTTCTTCGCCTGGTTCCAGGGCAACTGCTTTTTCGATCATCAGTACAATGGAGCGGCCATAATGCTTTTTGCGAATCTTGTGTTGATGATAGGGAACTTTTTCGGGTTTGCTTTGCAGGGACTCCCGCTCCGGCAACTCATAAGGCGAATCTATATCGAGATCAAAATCGGAAATGATGGCCAGATGATCCCAGAGCTTATGCTTAAAATCAGCCACATCTCTCAGGTGCGGATTGAGGTTTCCCATTACGCCTATCACTGTTTGGGCAGCCTTATTTCGCTCATCACGATCCTCAATGGTTTTAATATGGTTCACCATCTTCTGGATATTTCTTCCATATTCAGGAAGGATCAACTTATCTCGACTGGAATTATAATCGTATGTCATTGGAGATTCTTTAAGAATAGATTTCTACAAAAGTACGTTTTTTTAGCCGACTTCAAGAATCCGCTCCATAAGTTTTCTGAATTCTGGCAACTCCTGTTCAATGGTATCCCAAACCATCTTTTCGTCGATGGCATGATATTCGTGCATGATAAAATTCCGAAATGATCTAACCTTGTACCAGGGGTAATCGTAGCTGGCTAATATGTCAGGATCCATATTTACAACAGCTTCTCCAATTACCGCAAATTGGTATAAACAGGCGTAATATGCTTTTAGATCGCCTTTAAAATCTTCGAAAGTTATACCCTGAGTAAATGTTTGGATATCCTGAAGAGCTTTTAGGATATGTTCTATCCTTTGCTGGCTGCTTTGCCTATCCGGCTTCATAAAACAATATCATTTCCTTTTTAATGCGCTCAAGAACTTCATGCTTAAGAGCTCTTGACATTACAAGGTCGATTTTTTTAGGTGTATGGCCCTGCAGTTTTTCCCTGGCTTCGGCCATATCGAATAAACTAAAGGGAAGGTTTTCCGGAACTTCTATCAGAACATCAATATCACTTAAAGGCCCCTCCTCACTCCTTGCAAAGGAACCAAATATCCAGGCTTTCTTAATGGCTGGAAATTCTCCCATTATCCTCCTGAACCGATTAAGCAAATAAGTTCTGCTAACACCTGCAGCTTTTCTGTAAGCAAGGGTCTCTTCAGCTACATGCAAAACAGCCTCAGGATTATCTTCTCCGGCCAATTCATCAAGGATACGGTCACTTAACCAAATTTTAAGAAGATATTCCGGATTCTGACCATAATAATGTGCCAGTTTACCTACCAAATCGCGCCTGGCCTTTCGTTTTCCACATTCTATCTTACTGAGGATGGCCTGGTCGATTTCCAGGTATGCTGCCACAACTCTTAAAGAAAGACCTTGATCCAACCTGTACCGCCTGATCAAATCTCCAAATGATTCCATTTGACATTAATTGTCTTGACAATATTTGTCAAAAATACAAAATTTATGATTCAACCACCCTCAATTTGGCAAACTTAAGAAGTAATTGCTTGGTTCCGATGGGAAAAAGTACAGTGGCTTTTATATTGGAACCCGTGCCCTCCAGTTGATGCACCTCCCCTATACCAAAGCGGGGGTGTTCAACCCTGGTGCCAACTTTGATCATCCCAGGATCGGATGGAACGAAATCCTTGGCCGGTTGCGACGAGGCAGAAGTGGCAGATGGTTGGATCCTGCTGGTGGCCTGGTTCACATTCACAAGTCGGCGCCCCCCAGACTGGATCTGGCTGGGTTGTTTTCTTTGCTCCATCAACCTGCGTTTGGCTTCAGGTACAAATATGTCTTTCTCTGCTTCACCGGCTCCGCTCCCGGGTAGCACCGGGTAAAAATCGGGCGGCAGCTCCAGGTATTTGGGTTCGATTTCTTTTATAAAACGGCTGGGGGAACAGGAATTCTGAATCCCCCATTTAAAACGCAATGCTGCATAGGTAATGATGGCGCCCTTTTCGGCCCGGGTAAGAGCCACATAAAAAAGCCTGCGTTCTTCCTCCAGATCCTTGGGATTATCGGTACTCATTGGGGAAGGGAACAGCTCTTCCTCCACTCCTGCTATAATCAGGTGTTTGAATTCGAGCCCCTTGGCCGAATGAATGGTCATCATAGTCACCCTGTTCTTATCATCATCCTTCTCCTGGTCCATGTCGGTCATCAGGGTGACCTCCTGCAGGTAATTTCCAAGGTTCATATCGCCCTCCCGTTCCGGATCATCTGTATAATCCTTGATCCCGTTAAGCAGCTGCTCAATGTTCTCATACCTGCTCACATTCTCAGGGGTCTTGTCGGCCTGAAGGTCCCTGATTATTCCGGTTTCATTGGCAATGGTATAGGCCAGATCGAAGGCCTCCATCTCATGAAGGCGCTGGCGGAATCCCAGGATCATCCTGGTGAAGCCCTGTAACTTGGTCAGGGTTCCCTTATTGAATCCCAGGTTGATCTGATCCAGATGTGTCAGGACATCCCAGATATAGGTATCAAGCTTTTCGGAATAGGCAACCAACTTGTCCACGGTAGTCTTTCCAAGTCCCCGCATGGGGTAGTTAATGATTCGTTTAAGCGACTCATCGTCCCTGGGGTTGACCGTAATCCGGAAATAGGCAAGCAGGTCCTTGATCTCTTTACGCTGGTAAAATGAGAGCGACCCAAACACTTTGTATGGGATGTTCATCTTGCGCAAACTCTCTTCAAAGATCCGGCTCTGTGCATTGGTTCGGTAGAGAATTGCAAAATCTTTATGTTCAAGCTGATCCCTGAAGCGGAGATCCGAGATATGCCCGGCCACCAGGAAGCCTTCCTCCCGGTCGTTTGCAGCCTTGATCACACGGATCAATTCTCCTTTCTCATTCTTAGAAAAAACCTCTTTGGAAATCTGTCCCCTGTTCTTTTTGATCACAGAATTGGCTGCATTGACAATGGTCTGGGTGGACCGGTAGTTCTGTTCCAGTTTAAAAATGCGGTAGTCGGGGTAGTCATTCTTAAAGTTCAGCATATTCTCAATACGTGCCCCCCTGAAGGAGTAGATGCTCTGGGCATCGTCCCCCACCACACAAAGGTTGCGGTGTACTTCTGATAGTTTTTTAACAATCAGGTACTGTGAATAATTGGTATCCTGGTACTCATCCACCAGCACATAGTCGAAGGACTCCCTGTATTTGTCAAGCACAGCAGGATGGTCCCTGAACAAGAGGTTTGTTTGCAACAGGAGATCATCAAAGTCCATGGCTCCAAAGTGCTTGCAGCGCTTCACATAACGATCATATACCTCGCCCAGCCGGGGACGGCGTGAGACCTGGTCGCGAACCTGGAATTCGCCGCTGCCCATGTATACATCGGGGGTAACCAGGTTATTCTTGGCAGCAGAGATCCGACCAAATACCTCTGAGGGCTTGTAAATTTTCTCATCCAGACTGAGCTCCCGGACAATGGTCTTTATCAGGCTCCGTGAATCAATGGTGTCATAGATGGTGAAGTTGGATGGAAATCCCAGAACTTCCGCCTCCCGGCGCAGAATCCTTGCAAAAAGTGAGTGAAAGGTACCCATCCAAAGAGAGCGGGCCAGATCCGGGGAAACCATGGTGGCAATCCTCTCCTTCATCTCATTGGCCGCTTTGTTGGTAAAGGTCAGGGCCAGAATCCTGGAGGGACTAACCCCCATTGAGAGAAGGTAGGCGATCCGGTAGGTCAATACCCGTGTCTTCCCCGATCCTGCTCCTGCAATAACCAGTGCAGGCCCTTTATGATTCACTACTGCTTCCTGCTGCGCCTCGTTTAAATCCGTCCTGATTGCTTCCACACCCTCCTGCTTTTTATTGGCTGACTAAGATAACATATGTTGATGGATAATATTCACCTGCAATCGAACTGGAAGACATAAATTATTGCACAGTTATTCTAAAAGTTGCATTTTTACGGCCCCGCCATTTGTATAATAAATTGGCAATAATTCGTTTATAGAATAAACATTGATAATGACACTACCCGGAGCGGTTAATAAAAAGTATCTGTTGGGCCTGACAGTGGGATTAATCGCGCTATGTTTTTCCCTGCAGGAAACCGTGGCACAGATTAACTCAGGCACAGCCGATCATGTGGATACGCTGAGTTATCTTACAGGGAATCCGGCCAGGGACCCCCTCTTTGTCTTTTACCAGACCGATGGTGTATACAAACCTGGCTCGCTCACAGCCAGCTACCCGGGAGGCGGAAATTACAATTTTGAATGGCGCATGTACAATCCGGCCATCAATGGATTTGATCCGGCATTCAGCAGTGAAACAGGTACCACCTCTTCAACTGTATCAAACCTCGATGAAGGTGGATACAGTGTCAGGATTTGGAACGGCAGCGATACGGACGAGACTTATATGTCGTGGATCATGCTGGATGAACTACGTGACAGCATAGTGCAAACCAATACGGGGACACTACCAGGGTATCTCTATACCTGCGACTTTATTGCAGTGTCCGGCTATGTTTTCCCCGACACCCTGGTATATTATGACCTCCTGTCCCACGAAATCATTACCCGTCCGCTCACTTTCAGTTTCAAATGGACCTCGGATAACAGCGACCTGAACATCCCCAATGACTCCATTGTGTTACGACCCAATATTTCCTATAAGCCCCCGTATAAGGATACAGAGTACTACCTGACGGCCACTGACCAGTACGGGAATTCGGCGGTGGACGAAGTCTTTTATGAGAGCATTCAGACCAAGGCAGAATTCAGCGTGGAATACCACGATAAGGTGACCGGTGAATATGTAACAAATCTGACCGGGGACTGGAGCGCGGAAAAGGGAAGCCTGGATGCCATGCTGACTGTAAGGTTTATTAATGAATCTCTGAATGGGGCCTCTTACTACTGGGTGTACCTGGATACCCTGGGAGGGGTCCTGGAAGATGAAACCACCTACGATCTGGAGACACTGACGGAATTCACCTACATAACTGCCGATAAGTATTACTATCCTTACATGGTCTCTACCAGTGAGGAGAGTTGTACCGATACCTTCAGGCTGACTGAGGCCATTCATGTGGTGTCATCCCAACTGGCCATCCCTAATGTTTTCTCCCCCAACGGGGATGGAGTCAATGATTATTTTGTGTTTAAACACCAGTCGCTTAAGACCTGTAAAATCACCATTGTGGACCGAACAGGAAAGATGGTCTATAAAAGAGAGATCGATGATATTTATACCTGGGAAGGCTGGGGTGGACAAATGCATGACAGCAATCGCGATGCTCCTGAAGGGCAGTACTATTTTGTGGTGGAAGCCATGGGATATGATGGGGTGGAATACAGTGATCCCACCCTCAGAGAACAGCGTAAGCTGAACGGTGGAAGTGGATCAGGGAGGTGGTAATCCGGACGGAACTGAGACAGAATCAAATACTCTTTATACCGGATGGCTCTATCTTTACCGGACCAAAGGAGGGTTTTAGAGTCCTGATAATTTACAAGAGTGAAACAACTGCGGATTGTAATAATCGCATTTATCCTGCTTACAGTAGGCGCCTTTATCTGGCTTACTGCAGGGGCAGATGCCGAAACAATGCTTTTTGAACGGATCGTAGTTAGCGACCAGAGAATCGTCTTCCTGGTACTTATGATCGGCGCTCTTACCCTGCTAAGCACTCTCTCTGGCCTGCCCATCTTCTATCTCTCCATGGCCATCGGGTTCCTGCTGAACCTGACCCCGGCACTGCTTATCTGCTGGGGGCTAAATGTGCTTTCGGTGATGGCCGCATTTTTTATGGTACGCAAGGCATTCACCTCCTATTTCAGGGAAAAGTACGGTGAGAAAAAACTGATCAAACGGATCAATAAAAGAATCGGAAAATACGGGCTCTGGACTGTGGTTTTCAGCCGGAGTATTTACATTATCCCCACCAACCTGATCAATTTCAGCTTTCCCCTCAGCAGTATCAGCACCCGCTCCTATCTTCTGGGAACCACCATCGGGTTGATCCCGGAATGTCTTATTAACGTGCTCACAGGCTACCTGATTAAACACGAAGTTATTCTTCTCTCCTCACCGGAAACCCGCACCTGGCAGGCAGCCATTGTAGGAGCCTTTATCCTCCTTCTTCTGCTGGTTTTCGTTCTGCTCAGAATAAGACAGAACCACAGGAAGAAATATCTTACCCTGAAGGAGATCCCATTTGAAAACTAACAAAAGAGCTTGGCGAAGAAGTGAAATAAATTCGTCAAAATAACATTACCCTCTAAGCTGTCCGGACACCTGGTAAAACTTCTTTATCCCCCATTTTTCTTAGATTATTTTCCTCTACTTCAATTGATTAATCATAACTGAGCATTAGTCGTTCATCACTTCCACAAAACGAGATTTACAGACAAATGCTATTTTGTCAATTTATATTTAGAAGAAGAATTTTTTTATTGCAAATTGCATGAGGTAATCTGAGTTTAATATGATATTTACTTCTAGCATGCTTAGACCCATTGATGCAATTGGTTTCTCCGCTTCATTTGGATGAATAATTCATACACCAGGTAAAAAAATGAAAAAGTTACTCATATCGGTTCTTCCCTTGCTACTTCTTTCTCTTGGAGCCTATGCCCAGACTGTGCCTTCCATTAACTCCACACCTGTCACCACTGCAACACAGGACGCAGCTTATTCATACGACGCCGATGCCTCTGATCCCGATCCAGGGGAAGTACTGACCTTCAGTGTTCAGGTAAATCCAGGCTGGCTGTCCATTGATCCAAACTCCGGAGTCCTCAGCGGCATACCAACAAATGCATATGTGGGTGCAAATGATGTAACCATCAGGGTCACGGGTGTTGATGAACTTTTCGATGATCAGGCCTTTGTGATTAATGTAGCTGATGTGAACGAGGCACCTTCCATTACCTCCACAGCAATCACCACTGCAACACAGGATGCAGCTTATTCATACGACGCCGATGCCTCTGATCCCGATCCAGGGGAAGTACTGACCTTCAGTGTTCAGGTAAATCCAGGTTGGCTGTCCATCGATCCAAACTCCGGACTCCTCACCGGTACACCTACAAATGCATATGTGGGTGCAAACAATGTCACCATCAGGGTCGCCGATGATGATGGACTCTTCGATGATCAGGCCTTTGTGATTAACGTAACTGATGTGAACGAGGCACCTTCCATTACCTCCACAGCAATCACCACTGCAACACAGGATGCAGCTTATTCATACGACGCCGATGCCTCTGATCCCGATCCAGGGGAAGTACTGACCTTCAGTGTTCAGGTAAATCCAGGTTGGCTGTCCATCGATCCAAACTCCGGACTCCTCACCGGTACACCTACAAATGCATATGTGGGTGCAAACAATGTCACCATCAGGGTCGCCGATGATGGCGGACTCTTCGATGATCAGGCCTTTGTGATTAACGTAACTGATGTGAACGAGGCACCTTCCATTACCTCCACAGCAATCACCACTGCAACACAGGATGCAGCTTATTCATACGACGCCGATGCCTCTGATCCCGATCCAGGGGAAGTACTGACCTTCAGTGTTCAGGTAAATCCAGGCTGGCTGTCCATCGATCCAAACTCCGGACTCCTCACCGGTACACCTACAAATGCATATGTGGGTGCAAACAATGTCACCATCAGGGTCGCCGATGATGGCGGACTCTTCGATGATCAGGCCTTTGTGATTAACGTAACTGATGTGAACGAGGCACCTTCCATTACCTCCACAGCAATCACCACTGCAACACAGGATGCAGCTTATTCATACGACGCCGATGCCTCTGATCCCGATCCAGGGGAAGTACTGACCTTCAGTGTTCAGGTAAATCCAGGCTGGCTGTCCATCGATCCAAACTCCGGACTCCTCACCGGTACACCTACAAATGCATATGTGGGTGCAAACAATGTCACCATCAGGGTCGCCGATGATGGCGGACTCTTCGATGATCAGGCCTTTGTGATTAACGTAACTGATGTGAACGATGCTCCCTCCATTACCTCCACAGCAATCACCACTGCAACACAGGATGCAGCTTATTCATACGACGCCGATGCCTCTGATCCCGATCCAGGGGAAGTCCTGACCTTCAGTGTTCAGGTAAATCCAGGCTGGCTGTCCATCGATCCAAACTCCGGACTCCTCACCGGTACACCTACAAATGCATATGTGGGTGCAAACAATGTCACCATCAGGGTCGCCGATGATGGCGGACTCTTCGATGATCAGGTCTTTGTTATTGATGTGGCTAATGTGAATGATGCACCTACAATTACATCTGCTGCGATAACTGTCGCTACAGAAGATATTGCTTACTCTTATACCATCACAGCATCTGATATTGATATTGGGGATATCCTGACATTCACTGCTCCTACCCATCCCTCATGGTTGACCTTCGATGCCGGTACTCAAGAATTGTATGGAACACCTACAAATGATGATGTGGGGATTAACAATGTGACTCTCAGAGTTTCGGATGGTCTGCTCTCTGTGGACCAGATCTTTACCATTACAGTCAGCAATACAAACGATGCCCCGACCTTTAACTCTGCACCAATCATTACAGCCACCCAGGGTAGCCCTTATACCTATACCGCCTCAGCTGAAGATATTGATGGGGATAGTATAATATTCCGCGCACCGGTGCTTCCAGTATGGTTAACTTTTAATGATACAACCCATATTTTAAGAGGTACTCCGGGAAATGAACATGTGGGAGTTCACCCAGTGCTCATCAGGATCAATGACGGAACAGTTGATGTGGACCAGAGCTTTCTCAATTACCGTAAGCAATATTAACGATGCTCCGACCTTTACTTCCATAGCAGATACAACAGCAACACAGGGAGTGGCTTACTCATATACAGCCATTGCTGAGGACGTTGATGGAGATGCCTTGTCCTTTCGTGCCCCTACACTACCTGTATGGTTAACTTTCGATACCACAACCCATATTTTAAGTGGAATTCCATTAGATGAGCATGTGGGTAGTCATAATGTAACACTCAGGGTATCCGACGGTTCGATTTCTGCAGATCAGGCTTTTGTTATCGAAGTGGAAAATGTAAATGATGCTCCGACCTTTACATCCTTACCACTAACTACTTCAACTCAAGGAGCGACTTATTCTTAT
Source organism: uncultured Bacteroidales bacterium (assembly GCA_963753765.1). Taxonomy (GTDB): domain Bacteria; phylum Bacteroidota; class Bacteroidia; order Bacteroidales. Next base: position 125,601 of record CAVWDQ010000013.1, on the reverse strand, counting down.
ACCGCCTCTGCAGAAGATATTGATGGGGATAGCATAATTTTCCGGGCAACGCTGCTTCCAGCATGGTTAACTTTTAATGATACAACCCATATTCTGAGCGGAATTCCGGGAAATGAACATGTTGGCGACCACCCTGTTACCCTGAGGATTAGTGATGGCGTCGTTGGAGTGGACCAGTCCTTTGTTATTACTGTGGGTAATGAAAATGATGCTCCCTTCTTCACATCCACACCCGATACACTAGCTCTTCAGGGAGCATTATATACTTATACAATCACAGCTGTGGATGTTGATGGAGATTCTTTAATCTTTACCGCCACTACGCTTCCCCTTTGGTTAACTTTTAATGATACAACCCATATTCTGAGCGGAATTCCGGGAAATGAAAATGTGGGAAATCACAATGTAAACATCAGAGTTAACGACGGAGCTGTAGATGTAGATCAATCATTTACCCTTGTTGTAGAGAATGTTAATGATGCTCCAACTTTCATATCTAACCCAGATACAATAGCTCTTCAGGGGGCATTTTATACTTATACCTCCTCTGCTGCAGACTTAGACGGAGATAGTATAATTTTCCGAGCACCGGTACTTCCACTCTGGTTAACTTTCAATGATACTACGCACGTATTGAGTGGTATTCCTGGCAACGCTGATGTGGGAGATAACATCGTGACGCTTAGGATCAATGACGGAACAGTTGATGTGGACCAGTCCTTTGTCATTGACGTGGGCAATATAAATGATGCTCCAACCTTCACATCCATACCGGATACAGTAACTCTTCAGGGTGAACTTTATTCTTATACCATCCTTGCCGAGGATATTGATGGAGATACGCTGAGCTTTAATGCTACAACACTTCCACTTTGGTTAACTTTCAATGATACTACACACACACTGAGTGGTATTCCGGGAAATCAACATGTGGGAAATCACAATGTGTCGGTGAGAATTAATGATGGAATGGTTGATGTTGACCAGACTTTTATAATTGAGGTGGAAAATGCAAATGATGCTCCAACTTTCACATCCACACCAATCACAGCGGTCCGTCAGGGTGATTTATATTCTTACACCTCCACAGCGGTGGATATTGATGGGGATAGCCTGCGCTTCACCGCTCCTGTACTTCCCATTTGGCTGAGCTTCGATACCGTAACACACTTACTAAGTGGAATACCAGGCGATGAGCATGTGGGCAATAACAGTGTTTCGCTGATGATCAGTGACAGTAGTGTCAATGTGGTCCAGTCTTTCGTCATCGTTGTGGAAAATATTAACGACCCCCCTGCATTTACATCCACACCAATCACAGAAGCCCGCCCAGGCGTAGCTTATAATTATACGGTTACAGCTGTAGATGTAGACGGGGATAACCTAAGTTATACAGCGCTGGTCCTTCCGGGATGGTTAACCTTCAATCCTACAACCCAGTTACTGAGCGCGACTCCCAGCGGCGCAGACGAAGGTGATCAACTTGTAATCATCAGGGTTTCTGACGGATTTCTGTATGCTGAACAGACCTTTGTCATTACAGTAAGCTACGCGAACCATGCTCCGCGCTTTACCTCTGACCCTGCCACAGACAGTAATTGTGGGAGAATCATATATCTACACCATTACAGCCTATGATATCGATGGGGATGCGCTGACCTATTCTGCTCCTGTCTTGCCCGACTGGTTAACATTTTATCCTGAAACAAATGTGATCAGCGGAGTCCCACAAAGTGGTGATTTAGGTCATCACGATGTTACCGTCAGGGTATCTGATGGAACTGTAGCGGCCGATCAGTCTTTCCCCATAACCGTGGAAGAGATAAATACTGCACCCGAATTTACATCCACACCGGTGACATCAATCATTGAGGGAGATCTGTATGTATATTATGTGGCAGCTGAGGATGCTAATGGTGATGACCTCACCTTTTCTTCCACCCTCTTGCCCGACTGGCTGGTCTTTGATGTTATTACAGGTGTGCTGCATGGAACTCCCAATAGCGGAGATATTGGCGATCACAACGTGACCTTAAGCGTTTCAGACAGGGAACTTACTACGGATCAGAACTTTACCATCACGGTGGAATTTGAATCCGGAGTTGGGATCGCAGATCTTCTATCTCCAGATTTCATGGTAATATACCCGAATCCCACCAATGGCAGATTTATTGTCGAAATGGCTGGCGAATTAGAGAAGGAGCTCAAGCTTGAGATTATTGATCCGGCAGGAAGAATCCTTATGCAACAGCTATTTCCGCCATATCACATGCTCAGGGAAGAATACAATCTGGAAGACCGGCCCCCGGGCATGTACTTCATCAGAGTTGTGCATGATTCGGACCAGCTCATCAGGAAATTGATCCTTCGGTAATCCCAGGCATCATCTGCCAAAATGTCAAATTCACCTCATTGGCTCAATATTTGACCTACCACGGACAAATTATTGAATATAATAAGTGAATAAGAATATGGTAAATAAGTCGAAAAATGCTGATAATCAGCATAGTAAAAAAATAGAGGTGGAGGAAACCCAAAATCAGGAACAGGCTCAGGAGAAGCCGGAAGAGAAAGAAACTGTGGAAGAGACAGAAGAGGAGGAGAAGGAGGAGCCGAAAAAAGAGCCCACAGCAGAGGAAAAACTGGCAGAATTACAGGATCGTTACCTGCGCCTGTCAGCTGAATATGACAATTTCAGGAAAAGAACCCTCAAGGAGAAAATTGACCTGCAAAAGAGTGCCAATGAAAACCTGCTGGAAGCCATCCTGCCCGTGGCAGATGATTTCGACCGTGCTATGCAATCGGTAGATGAGGCCAAGGACATCGAGGCAGTCAAAGAGGGACTGAAGCTGATATCAGGGAAATTTTCCAGCTTTCTTAATCAGCAGGGAATCAAAGAGATTGAAGCTCTTAAAAAGGACTTTGACACCGATCTTCACGAAGCAATCACCAAAATCCCGGCTCCATCGAAAAAGCTGAAAGGCAAGGTGGTGGATGTTGTTCAGAAAGGATATTTCCTGAACGATAAAGTATTGAGATTTTCAAAGGTGGTTATAGGAGAATAATATGGGGAAAAGAGATTTTTACGAAATACTTGGTGTATCCAAAGATGCTGCCCAGGACGAGATCAAGAAAGCCTACCGACAGCAGGCGCTGAAGTTTCACCCCGATAAGAATCCGGGCGACAGTGAGGCTGAAGAGAAGTTCAAAAATGCAGCTGAAGCCTATGAAGTGCTTTCCGATGCCCAGAAAAGGCAAAAATATGACCAGTTTGGTCATGCAGCATTTGAGAACGGGGGTGCCGGTGGATTCCACGGGGGTGGAATGACCATGGAAGATATCTTCTCCCAGTTTGGGGATATCTTTGGTGGCTTTGGCGGTTTTGGAGGATTTGGCGGATTTGGTGGAAGCAGCAGGGGTGGCGGAGTCACCAAAGGATCCAACCTGCGGGTCAAGGTGAAGCTGAACCTGGAAGAGGTGGCCAAGGGAGTGGAAAAGAAGATTAAAGTAAAAAAATACGTCTCCTGTGATGCCTGCAGCGGATCGGGAGCTAAACACGGTACGGCAAAAGACACCTGCTCAACCTGTCACGGAAATGGCCAGGTAACTCGTGTAACCAATACTTTCCTGGGACAGATGCAGACTGCATCCACATGTCCCACCTGTCACGGTGAAGGAACCACCATCTCTCAGAAATGCGAATCGTGTTACGGCGAAGGAATTATAAAGAAAGATGAGGTGATCAAGATCAATATCCCCGCCGGAGTAGCGGAAGGGATGCAGGTAAAGATGAGCGGGAAAGGCAATGCGGCCCGCCGGGGCGGAGTCAACGGCGACCTCCTTGTAATCATCCAGGAAGAGAATCATCCGGAGCTGTCCAGGGATGGAAGCGACCTCTTCTATAATCTTTTCCTGAGTATCCCCCAGGCCACCCTGGGTACCACAGTGGAGATTCCCACTATTGAGGGAAGGGCCAAGATTAAGATTGAAGCGGGGACCCAACCTGGCAGGGTGCTGAGGCTCAGGGGAAAAGGCCTACCAGATGTCAATGGTTATGGGAAGGGCGATCTGCTGGTACAGATCAATGTCTGGATTCCCAAAACCCTGGAAAAAGAGGAAAAGAAGATATTTGAAAAGATGGAACAATCGGATACCTTTACTCCCCGACCCGATAAAAATGAACAAGGTTTCTTCAACCGGATGAAAAACTTTTTCGAATGATCCTGATCAGTGCCAGTGAAGTTGTCAAGGACTTTAGCGGACACAGGGCATTGAACCGTGTGTCCATGGAGGTTCCTGAAGGCAGCATCTATGGCTTGCTTGGCCCCAATGGTGCCGGCAAGACTACCCTTCTCCGAATTATCAACCAGATTACTGCACCCGACCAGGGTCACATCCTCTTCGAAGGAAAGCCCATGGGCCAGGACCACAGGCATATGATCGGCTACCTCCCGGAGGAGCGGGGGCTCTATCAGAAAATGAAGGTTGGAGAACAGGCACTCTACCTGGCACAGTTAAAAGGACTATCCAAACAGGAAGCCATAAAGCGGCTGAAGGTGTGGTTCCGGAAATTCGAGATTGAAGGCTGGTGGGACAAGAAGGTGGAGGAACTCTCCAAGGGAATGGCACAAAAGGTTCAGTTTATTACCACGGTATTGCATGAGCCAAGATTGCTCATATTTGATGAACCTTTCAGCGGATTCGATCCCATCAATGTTAACCTTCTGAAGCAGGAGATTCTCCAGATGAAAGAGCAGGGAGCCACCATCATATTCTCAACCCATAACATGGCCTCTGTAGAAGAACTCTGCGACCATATCACCCTGGTCAACGAATCGGAGGTTGTATTGCAGGGCGAAATCTCTGAAATCAGGGAGCGCTATCGTGCCAATAAGTACCAGCTTAGCTTCAAAGGAACTGAAGAAGCACTGGCCAGCGGCCTGGATCCTCGCTTTAAATTGCTGGGTGTGGAGGAGAACGGAATGGGCCGGAAGGCTACCATAGAGATTGTAAAGGAAGGAACAGGATCGGACGACCTGATCAGAAATCTATTGGAACTCATTGAGATAAGAGAATTCCGTGAAATCTTGCCCGGAATGAACGATATATTTATCCAGGTGGTTAATGACACCAATTTAAAGAAGGGGGGCCGGGTATGAGCAAGATCAGTCTGATTATTCGCAGGGAGTACCTTACCCGCATCCGTAAGAAGTCCTTTATACTCATGTCGGTGCTGGGACCCTTGATTTTTGCAGCCTATGTTCTGATCCCCATGTACTTTGCCACCCTGGAGGACAAGGAGGAGAAATTAATAGTAGTGATTGACGAATCCGGGCTTTTTACCCGGCAGGGTGCAGATGGTCCCGCGTTTACAGTCGAGGAAACCGAAACTCTGAAATTCCAGGTGGTCCAGGGCGTTCCCATTGAAACATTCAAAGAGACTTTTGAGGAATCGGGCTACTATGCATTGCTCTTTGTCCCGGCAAATATTCTGGCTTCCAATTCATCGCTTATTTACTCCACCAAGCAAACTTCCGTTGAAATATCGGAGTACCTGAAGCGCTCCATGGAGGGCCAGATCAAAGATTTAAAACTGGCCCAGCATGAGATCGAAGACATTGAAAGAATCCTTGCCGAGGTCGAAACCAGCATACATGTTCGTAACATCAAATGGACCAAGGATGGAAAAACCCAGGAGAGCAATACTGCCGTGATAATGGGCATCGGGTATCTGGGTGGAATGCTGATCTTCTTCTTTATCTTTTTCTTTGGCTCCCAGGTTATGCGAGGGGTGATCGAGGAAAAGGTGAGTCGCATTATTGAAGTCATAGTGAGCTCGGTAAAACCCTATCAGTTAATGATGGGCAAAATTGTGGGAGTGGGCCTTGTGGGCCTTACCCAGTTCCTGATCTGGATGATTCTTTCGGCTGTCCTGGTTACCGGGCTTAAAGCAGCCTTTTTCCCGGAACTAAACCAAAGTCCCACCGAACAGGTGGTTGGCAGCGATCTGTTTGACCAGGATGCCGGTGTTCAAAATCTGGAGAATCAATCCCCCGAACTACTGGCCAATGAAGATATGGATACGGCACAGGAGATTTTTGCTTCTCTGAAGTCCATCAATGCAGGAGTGATGATTGGCTCCTTCCTCTTCTTCTTTATTTTCGGTTATCTGCTCTATGCCGCCATGTTTGCAGTGATAGGATCGGCGGTAGATAATGAAACAGATACCCAGCAGCTGATCTTTCCGGTCATCCTGCCACTTATCCTGGGCATCTACGTCATGATAAGCGCCATCAATAATCCCGATAATGCACTGGCATTCTGGTTTAGCATCATCCCCTTTACATCGCCTGTGGTAATGATGGTTCGGATCCCCTTCGGGGTACCATGGTGGCAGCTGGCCCTGTCGGGCTCCCTGCTCATAATGACTTTCCTGGGGATGACCTGGGTGGCTGCGAAGGTATACCGCACCGGGATCCTGATGTATGGCAAGAAGGCCAGTTATAAAGAGATCTGGAAATGGCTAAGGTATAGCTCCTAACTCAATAGAGATTATGATAACAGCGATTCTCGATTTCGGTACCAACACCTTTAACCTGTTGATTGCTGAACGAAAGAATCGTGGTTTCAACATCCTGCTCAGTAGCAAGCAACCTGTAAAGCTGGGACGCGGTGGAATCCAGGTGAACCGGATCACCCCCGATGCCCTCGAGCGGGGCTTTGTGGCCATTCAAAACCATATGGAAATCATCCGGAATTATGAGGTGGACGAGATCAGGGCATTCGCCACTTCGGCCATCCGGAATGCTGCCAATGGCGAAGAATTCACCGAAGAGGTATACCGGCGTTTTGGTTTCCGCACCAGGATTATCCCGGGCGACAGGGAAGCTGAACTGATTTATAAGGGCGTTCGCCAGGCAGTCTCCTTCAGGGAGGAAAATGACATGATTCTGGATATCGGGGGTGGCAGCATAGAGTTCATCATATGTAATAAACAGGGCATTGTCTGGAAACAGAGTTTCGAACTGGGAATGGCACGCCTGCTGGAACGTTATACCCTTTCTGATCCAATCACTTCTGAGGAAATAAGAGTTCTGGAAGACTATTTCATGCAGGAACTGGCTCCCCTGCTGGAGGCGGTTAAAAAGGAAAGACCCCGTATTCTGATTGGCGCCTCAGGTTCCTTTGATACCTTTCAGGCCATGATCATGCACCGAAAAGGGCTCGAATCTGATAACTTTTTTGGCAGGGAGATTCCATTAAAGGATTACTACAGCCTGCATAAGGCACTGCTTCAGTCCACCATTGAGCAACGAAAGGCCATGCCCGGCATGGAACCAGTGCGGGTTGAGATGATTGTGGCCGCCACGATTTTTGTTAGTTTTGTGATACGTGCCTGCCAGATGAGTCAGCTTTATCACTCTGAATTTGCTCTAAAAGAGGGGGTCATCTCCGAACTGGTGGGCATCTGAGTTCAAACTTTTGATTATGGAAAACATACTGGTTATAGACGACGAAAAAAGTATCCGGAATACCCTGAAGGAAATTCTTGAATATGAAAAGTTCAAGGTGGAGCTGGCCGAACATGGTGCCGAGGGCCTGGAAAAATTTAAAAATGGGAACTACGATATTGTACTGTGCGATATAAAGATGCCCGAGATGGACGGGCTGGAAGTGCTGGAGAAGATAAATGAGGAGCAGAGCGATGCCCAGGTGATCATGATCTCCGGACATGGAAACATCGATGTGGCAGTGGAGGCAATCAAGAAGGGTGCCTACGACTATATTGAAAAACCGCTGGATCTGAACCGTCTCCTGATCACCATGCGCAATGCCCTGGATAAGTCGACCCTGATTACCGAAACCAAGGTGTTGAAACGGAAGGTCAGTAAGGGCTATGAAATGGTTGGCGAATCGGCGGCCATCCAGCAGGTCAGGGATATCATCGACAAGGTGGCTCCCACCGATGCAAGAGTACTGATCACCGGATCCAACGGAACCGGTAAAGAGCTTGTGGCCCGATCACTCCATGAGAACAGCACCCGGGCAGCCGCACCCTTTGTTGAAGTGAATTGCGCCGCCATTCCCTCCGAACTGATTGAGAGCGAATTGTTCGGGCATGAAAAAGGGGCCTTTACCTCAGCCATCAAGCAACGTAAGGGTAAATTTGAACAGGCCGACGGAGGTACTATTTTCCTGGATGAAATCGGAGATATGAGCCTTTCCGCCCAGGCCAAGGTCCTAAGGGCACTCCAGGAAAACAAGATTACCCGTGTTGGTTCCGACAAGGACATTAATGTGAATGTTCGCATCGTGGCTGCCACCAACAAGAATCTGAAAACGGAGATAGAGAAGAGTAGCTTCAGGGAGGACCTCTACCACAGGCTCAGCGTTATCCTGATCCAGGTTCCCTCACTCAATGAGCGCCTGGAGGATATCCCCCTGCTGGCTGATCACTTTAATCAAATGATCGCCGATGAGTATGGCAATTCACCCAAAGTGATTAAGGAGGACGCCATCAAGGAGCTCCAGAAGATCAACTGGACAGGAAATATCCGGGAGTTCCGGAATGTGCTGGAGCGCCTGATTATACTCTGTGAAAAGGAGATTACCGGCAAGGATGTAATCAGTTTTGCCATGCCCATCTCCAGGTAGAACCGGGTAAAAAGGACCTTCTTTCTAAAACTGGAAATAGATAAATGGTTGCAGATCGGCTGACCATGACTGGTAGATCACAAAGATGACCAGGACAGAAATCAGAATCTTTGCCCAGAGAGGTGTGCGAATAAAGGCATTGAGCAGATTCAGCTTCCAACGTTCAGGCACCCAGTGTGTGAAATAGCCCAGGGCCATCACCCCGAATACCAGGCGGTAGGACCACAGCACTTCCGGAATGATCCTCAGGTTGAATTCATGAAGTACCTGGTGGATCAGCTGATTGGCCTTTTCCATGGATTCGGAACGAAACCAGATTCGGGTAAAGGTTATAAATACGAAGGTGTTGAATATCTTCCAGAAGCGCACGGCCCAGTGCTTGCTCTTTTCATAGGGGGATATGTTTTTCCAGAGCTTGTATACGATCAGTCCCAGTCCGTTGAGTCCGCCCCAAATAAGAAACTGCCAGCTGGCTCCATGCCACAGGCCTCCCAGCAACATGGTAATCATCAGGTTCACATCGGTCATGATCCTCCCCTTCCGGTTCCCTCCCAGTGGAATATAAAGGTAGTCCTTCAACCAGCTGGACAGAGAGATATGCCAGCGCTTCCAGAAATTTCCCACACTGGTTGCCTTATATGGCGCATTAAAGTTCTTGGGAAGGCGAAATCCCAGCAACAGGGCCACACCAATGGCAATATCGGTATATCCCGAAAAATCCACATAGACCTGCAGGGAGTAGCCAAAGAGTGCAGACAGGTTTTCAAATCCCGAAAATCCGGTGGGATTGGCAAAGACGCGGTCCACGAAATTCAGGGCAATATAGTCCCCGATAAACATCTTCTTAAACAAACCCTTCAGGATCAGGAAAAGGGCAAAACCAAATTCCTGCATGGAGAGCCGGTAGCGTTTATACAACTGCGGAATAAACTCGGAGGCCCTGACTATGGGCCCGGCGACCAGCTGGGGAAAAAAGGACACATAGAAACCGAAATCCAGGATATGCCTTACCGGGTCGACCTTCCCCCGGTATATATCAACCGTATAAGAAATGGTCTGGAAAGTATAGAATGAGATCCCTACCGGAAGCAGGATGACCGATACATCAAAGTGAGTGCCCGTAAGCCGGTTGGACCAGAGTGCCAGGTGATTGACTACCTCCAAATCGAGATTAAACAGGCTGTTTATGGTATCTACAAAGAGGTAGGTATATTTAAAGTAGGAGAGCATAAAGAGGTTCACAACCACACTCATGACCACACCGAACTTCTTCCACCCAATTTTCCTGGCACGGTAAATCAGGTTCCCCAGGTAGTAATCGGAAAATGTGGAAAAGACCAGGATCAGGAAAAAGAGTCCGGATGTCTTCCAGTAGAAAAAGAGACTTGCTGCAAACAGAAAGGCATTCCTGACTGCACGCTGTCGGTATATCCCAGAATAGATCAGGAGCACCACCAGGTAGAAGCCCCAGAAAAAGAGCCGGGTGAATATGAGGGGCTTTTCAGGGTTAAACAGGAATATATCTGACAGAAACTGTATCACCTGTTGTTCTTTTGGGTTTCAAACTCGGTATACTCCAACATCAGTGCATTGTAAAACATCTCGGCAACCAGGTTAACACCCAGGTTGGTAAAATGTATATAGTCGGTGGAGGCAAGGGGTGGATCGGCATGTACAAAAGAAGCCATGGAATTCCTTCCACCCATGGCTTCATAAAGGTCCCAGAATCCAAAACCACTCGTCAGAGCCGCATCCCGGAGTGCATCCCTGATTCCCTCAAGCCCGGGATAGGTAGAAAAATGTCCGTTTTCCCGCTGCGACATATCCGATGGTCCGATCACTATTACCGGGATCCCCGGACATAACTCCTTAAAAAAATCCAGCTGCCGTTTAAAGGCCCTCCGGTAATATGATGAACTCATGTATGGAACCACGTTTCCCCCGTATTGCAGGAGGATCAGTCCGGGCGAAAGTGCATTCAGCATGGCTTGCTGGGTTCTCTGGTGCATGGAAGTAAAGATTAACCCTGAACCACCCCTCATGGCAATATTATCCACCTGAATGCCTCCCTCTGATTCAAATGAAATCCCATAGATCCTGCCCCCTTCTGGCAGTTTGAAGCTGATCTCAACTTCTTTTATCTCCACGCTCAGGTGAAACTCAGCCACGCTGAATCCATCCTGAAGCCCTCGCAGGGTATCGGAATATTCCTTATTTGCCCGAAATGCCACGGAGGCGCCCTCCACATAGGAGTGCATAAACAGTCTGATCCGCTGAACCTTGCCACCTCTGCGGGCAGTATTGAAGCGGTAGTACAACATTGGCCAGCTATCATCCTCCGGTGTTGGCACTGATGCAAAGGCTCCCATGATTCCATAAGAATTATGTGCAATGGTGCTATCCCTCTTTCCAAAATAGGTGTATCTCAGCCACTCACCAGACTCCTCCTGCTGGTAGGAAAGGCTGCCCGAATAGAGCGGAATTGCCTGTACCAGTCCGGTACCGGTTCCCCCGAAATGCCGCTGCATCCGGTACCTGATCAGGGAAGTCATCCGGTCATTCTCGATCTGCGAATCACCGAAATGCAGAATCCGGGTATGGCTGTTATGTCCCGGAGAAATCTGGTCCAGGTTCCTGAAAAAAGGGTAAAGCAGGGATGAGCCCTCTTCAGCAAAACGGATTCTGTGGACTTGTTCTTTCAGGCGCTCCACATTGGCCGGGACCACCTTTGGTCTGGGAGTTTCAAGGGTATTGCCGATACCGGGGAACAAATCCGTTTCAGGTTCCGACTCAGGATCATCGCTAACCATGGAGCCTGCAAGCAGGAGTTCAACATCTATTCCTGAGTCAATGCTATCCTCGCGGTTCAAATCTGACAGGGACATAAATGTGAGCCTGAGATCGCCGCCAATGCCGATCCCCTGTTCAGGAAACAAGAGGGATACCAGGAAAAGCAATAACAGAACAGCCAGAAAAAATATGAAGATCCTGAAGGGCTTCATGCACAAATATAATAATTAGCCCTTAGGCTTGATTTTAAGGAGCTGTCCGGGTTTGATTTTTGATGCGTTCGAAATGTTATTGAGCCTGCTTATATCAGTCTCGGATACCCCGGGATATTTCTGGGCAATCAACCAAAGGGAATCTCCCTCCCTGACCCTGTAAGTAATATATTCAACACCCTCTTCGGGACCAGCCGCCTGGCTGGAAACTGAAGAGGAGCTCGTACTACCCGTTGAAACAGCTCGCCCTGCAAAGGCCTGCTTCTCCGAAAAGCTCATGTTGTCAAGTGCCTTATATCGGGCCGACTGTCCCTTAGGTTTATAGATTACCAGCTTCTGCCCCACCCGTATCAGGTTGCGGTTGATGTTGTTCCAGTAACGCAAATCGGAAGCCCTCACATCATACCAGTCGGCAATAAAGCCAACATTATCGCCCGACTTTACCGAATAGCTGAGCTTATCGTACTTGTCCTCAGGTAGATCGACCTGGTAGGATGCAGTGTAGCGCTGGGGTGATGCCACCTTCTTATCCGGATCAAAAAAGACAGAGTCCTTATAGGCAAAAATACTGTCCTGCAGGTCTATAAATGCTGCAATCTCAGCCTGGGGAATTTTGATGGCATAACCCTGCTTTGCTGTACCTGGTACAACATCCACCCGGTACTGGGGATTGATATCCCGAAGCTCGGCAATAGGAATATCGAGCACCTCTGCCACCTGCTTCAGATGAACCGGTTCGTATACCATTATGGTGTCGGTCACCCGGGGGAGGGAAAGTGGTGCCCTGGTAATCAGATGCTCTTCATAATAGTTCATGGTATAGGTGGCTGCAATAAAAGCAGGCACATAGCCCCTGGTCTCCCGTGGAAGGAAGTAATATATATCCCAGAAATCACGCTTTCCACCCGACCTTCGAATGGCCTTGTTCACATTGCCGGGACCACAATTATAGGCTGCAAGGGCCAGGGTCCAGTCGTGATAAATGTCATAGAGGTCCACCAGGAACCTGGCAGCTGCATGGGTGGCTGCAATGGGATCGCGGCGTTCGTCCACCAGCGAATTAATGGTCAGACCGTAATGCTTTCCGGTACTGTACATAAACTGCCATGCTCCAACGGCCCCTGCCCTGGAAACCGCTCTTGGATTCAGTGCAGACTCAATAACTGAAAGATATTTAATCTCGTAGGGCACTCCATAGAGATCGAAGATCTCCTCAAAAGCCGGGAAATAATATTCGGAGAGACCAAGCATAATCCTTACCTGCTCCCTGCGCTGGCGGGAATAAACATTGATGTAATTCTTAACAATCCTGTTATAGGTAAGATTCACCACCGAGGGGATCTCTGCCAAACGCTGCATATATACTGAATCACTGAAGTCGGGCATCAGTGTATCAGCTTCGGCCATATAGTCGTCGGTTGCTGTCTCCAGGCTCTGGTTCACATACCATAAATTTAGCAGGCTGTCCAGGTTATCGCCGGTCCGAAGCACCAGTTCACCCTCCATGGAAAATGAGTCAGGCTCTGTAAATTGAAGACTATCTGCATCCTGGGACAGCACAGCGCCTGTAAAAAAAAATAAGCCAAGCAGGCTTGCGATGCCACAGCTATAAAGGGAGGAATATTTTGTCATCTGCCTTTGATCTTAAAACTACATGTTAATCCACCGGATAGGCCACTCAGACTGGAGGGGCTCATCATGGGTTGAATCGAGGGGGAGATTCCCATTGAAAGATTATCATTCACATCCCAGGTGGACATATTGGCATCCACATAGGCATCGAGGATCTGGAGACCATATACCAGAATGGCCGCGATATAACTCAGCTCCATATTTCTTTTCCAGTACTGGATAATGTCTTCACCAATTTCACTGGGTGCCTCCAGATAGTCAATGGTGGCGTTCCTGTACTGATTGGTATTGAATACAATGGCATATCCGGCGCCCCCAAGGGCACCCCAGACAATGGGCATTTTCCAGTATTTTCCGTTGTAGGCCTGACCCAGTCCGGGAAGGACAAGGGCAAACATAAGGGCCTTGGTAGGATCTTTGGGTTTTTTAACTTCAACTACCTCTGTCTCCACGGGAGGAAGTATTCCCTCCCCCAGCTGGTAGATTGAATCGGAACTCGCTTCATAAATCGTATCGTACTTCTGAATGGCATGAACGGTATCACTCTCCTGGCTAAAAGCTGGAAGTGCTATTATGAAAAGAAGAATCGCTACGGTGAATCTGCTCATTTACCCGGTTTGTCGAGGATACTGACAATACGCTGCAGATCCTCGTCCGATTTAAAAGGAATAACGATCTGGCCATTCCCTTTATTGCTTCGTTTAAATTCAATGGTGGCACCAAAATAGTGGGAAAGGTGCTCCCTCAGATCTTCATAATCAGAACGTGTGCCCTCTTCGGGAACCTCGCTGGGGACCTCAACGCTCTTAGACTTCTTGGCAAGGCTTTCCACCTGGCGAACCGACAGGTCCTGGGAGAGAATCTTACTGAAAACCTCCAGCTGGTAATCTTTGTCCTCGATGGCCAGAAGTGCCCTGGCATGACCCATGGAAATTTTCTTTTCACGAATAGCAGTCTGGATCTCCACAGGCAGGTTCAGCAGCCGGAGATAGTTGGCAATGGTGGCCCGTTTCTTTCCCACCCTATCGCCCAATGCTTCCTGTGTAAGCTCGAATTCTTCTATCAGGCGAGCATATGAAATGGCCACCTCAATGGCATCCAGATCTTCCCGTTGTATATTCTCCACCAGCGCCAGTTCCAGCATATTCTCATCGCCTGCTTCTCTGACAAAAGCAGGAATTCTTTTCAGTCCTGCTTTTTCGGCAGCCCGGATACGCCTTTCACCACTGATCAGCTGGTAAGAGTTATCGGCAAGTCTCCGGACTGTAATGGGTTGTATGATTCCATGCTCCTCCACCGACATGACCAGCTCATTCAGAGACTCCTCATCAAAAGAGGTTCGGGGTTGGAAAGGGTTGACCGAAACGTTTTTAATAAGTATTTCATTTACAGCCGAGGGTGAGTGAACCAGGTTGCGGTCCTGGTGCTCATCACCCACGTCGATTAATGCTCCCAATCCTCTTCCCAAAGCGTTCTTTTTTGCTGACATAAGTTCCTTTCGTTAGTCCATTACTTTTTCTTCCTGCTTCAGCAGGGTTTCTTCATTCTTTTGAAGAATTTCTCTGGCCAGATTCAGATAGCTGATCGCACCCCTCGACTCAGCATCGTAAAGAACCGCCGGCTTTCCAAAACTTGGTGCTTCACTGAGTTTGATATTTCGCTGAATGATGGTTTCAAATACCATCTGCTGAAAATGCTTGCGTACTTCGTCCACCACCTGATTGGAGAGCCTGAGCCTTGCATCGTACATAGTAAGAAGAAAGCCTTCTATCTCCAGATCGGGATTGAGACCACGCTGAATAATATTAATGGTATTCAGCAATTTACCCAGCCCTTCCAGTGCAAAATACTCGCACTGAACAGGCAGGATCACCGAATCGGCCGCCGTGAGGGCATTGACCGTAATCAATCCCAGTGAGGGGGAGCAATCGACCAGGATATAGTCGTACTCGTCACGCACCTGCTTAATGACATTCTTGAGCATATACTCACGCTCGTTCATGTTCAACATTTCAATCTCGGCACCCACCAGATCAATATGCGAAGGAATCAGATCCAGATTACTGATCTCGCTGTTCAGAATAATCTTTTTGGGATCGGCATCCTCGATCAGACACTCGTAAATGCTGGTCTTGACTTTTTTTGTATCGAACCCAGTGCCTGAAGTGGCATTGGCCTGGGGATCTGCATCAACGATCAATACCTTTTTCTCCAGCACTGCCAGGCTTGCGCCCAGATTAATGGCTGTAGTGGTTTTTCCCACCCCTCCCTTCTGATTTGCTATCGAAATAACTTTACCCATCGGCCTTTTTCTTTATATTTAATTGGATTTAAAACGGGCTTCAAATTTACTATTTTCGAGTCCCCCGATAATTTAAGCCATTTCGTTATTGTAAACATTAATTTTTCATTTATAAACACCTTTTCAACAAATTTCATTGATAACTCTGTAATACCTATCTTTGCACGGCGATAACCTGAGCTATGAATAACTCGAACTGGATAGCCATTGTAAATATGGCAGCTGGAGGGGGGAAAACCAAAAAAGACTGGCCCTTCATTGAGCAAATACTTCAAAGAGAAGGTATTCGCTATGAAGCCTACTTTACAGATCGGAGACTGCATGCCTCCATTATTGCCCGGAATAAAATAAAGGAGGGCTATTCCAAAATCATTGTGGTGGGAGGCGACGGAACCATGAACGAGGTGATCAACGGGGTCTTTGCACAGAACCGGATCCATACCACTGATGTGATGTTGGGGATGATCTCTGTGGGTACCGGGAACGATTGGGCCAAAACCTTTAATATTCCAGCCGATTACGAAGGTGCCGTCAGGACCATTAAGAAGCAGCTTACCTTTATCCAGGATGCAGGACTGGTGCATTACCGGAAGAACGATAAGGAGTGGAAACGCTACTTTATCAATATCGCCGGCCTGGGATTTGGTGCCAAGGTGGTCGAACGGACAAACCGGATGAAAGAGAAGGGAAAAAGCGGACCATTCCTCTACTTCTACAACATCTTCTACAGCCTTATGGGTTACAGGTCAAAAAAAGCGGTTATTGAGATTGACGGAACCAGCTACAACAGGAAAATCTTCTCTCTGAACGTAGGCATTGGCAAATATAATGGTGGTGGAATGATCCAGGTACCTCATGCCATAGCCGACGATGGTCTCTATAGCATTACCCTCATCAAGAAGATTGGGAAACTGAATATTATTGCCAATATCAAGAAACTCTACAACGGGAAAATTACCCAGCACTCCAAAGTGGAAACCTATATGGCCAAGTCGGTGCAGATCGATGGATCATCCCTGCTGAAGGTGGAAACAGATGGTGAATCACTGGGCCACGGGCCTGTCAGTTTCGAAATTATACCCAGAAGCGTTACGGTGATCTCCGGAGAGCTATCCGCCTGATTCCCTTATTCTGATCTCAAATAATTTAGGCCAGAATTTCCCGGTCACAAACAGCCTTTCATTTTCACCATCCCAGGCTATTCCATTTAGCACATCCGTAGTGGGCCTCCTGTCGGCGGCCTTGAGTATCCCTTTCAGGTTGATCCGCCCCTCCACTTTGCCGCTCTCCGGATCGATTATCACAATCTCATCGGTAAAATAACGGTTGGCCCATATCTTTCCATTGATATATTCCAGCTCGTTCAGGCTGTTGGCGGGCCCCTCATTGTGGTAAACCTCAATCTGCCTGTTGATGGTAAACATCTCCGGATCGAGAAAATAGATGATATTGGTTCCATCGCTCATAATCAGCTCCTCCCCGTTGTTGGTCATTCCCCATCCCTCCTTGTTCTGGTAATAGACTTTTTGAATCTCCTGGAAAGTGGATTTGTCGTAGATAAAACCAACCTGCGATTTGTATGTAAGCTGGTAGATACGCTCTCCCAGAACGGTAATGCCTTCCCCGAAAAGTGATTGATCCAGGTCCCTTTGCTTGGCTTACTTCCCCGGTTTCAAGGCTGACCCTCCTGAGCGAGGAGGTCCCGTAATTCCCGGTTCCTTCATAGAGCACCCCGTCCACATATTCCAGTCCCTGGGTATAAGCTGCCACATCGTGGGGATACTCCTTCACTAGCTGGTAACTGTACTCCACCGGCTGCACATCCGACAGAAAGGTCAACTGCCTGCTGTGGTTCTCAGTCGCGCCTCCCTTAAAAAAGAGCCTGAGGCGGAGACCCGATTTCCCGGTATGCTCCCCTTCTGTATCGAGCATGAATTCGTATTCCCCCTGACTTTCCACAAAGGAAGATCCAGTTACGCTATGTTTCAGTTCCCCTCCCATAAACACTTGTACAGAATCGACTGCTACGGTATCGGGTACAGAAAGTACAAGCCTGATCTCCTCGCCAAGGGGGAGGGTCAGTGAAGCAGAAGGTTCCAGCAGGTTGCTGATCAGGGATGCTTGTTTTTGAATTTCCGGATGGCCTCCGGAACTTCCGTTGCCCGGACTACATCCCGGGGTGGTGAGAAAAAATATAGCAATCAGTAATACTCCTGGAATTCTCATTATTCTTGAACCTTTATCGCCCCATCAGTTTTTTCAACAGTGAAGGTTTGTTTTGGGAGAGACTCTTAATCTCCTCCTCCAGGGTGGGCTTTTCATCGGGATTAATCATCTGGTAAATCTCACCCCAGGAGGGTAGTCCGCCAATGTTCCTGTCATCAATAAAGATATCTGCATCGATCTTCCTGCTGTCGTAATCCTCATCAAACTCCTCCTCCGGATAACTTGAGTTAACAGCATAAAATTCAACTCCGTTCCTGCGGCAGTATTCCACAGCATCATCCAGCTCCTTCCCGGAACGGTAGGTCCAAAGGATCAGCTGGTGCCCCTGTTCCTGCAGTGCCCTGAGGGTTCGAAAGGCAAACATGACCTCCTTACCAATCTCAGGATACCTGTGCTCAACAATGGTACCATCAAAGTCAACAGCAATTTTCAAAGGGCTTTCCATGGCCAACAGTAACTGAAAATTTCAGATAAAAATAGTAAAACCTCTTAAAAGAGATCATTTATAGATAGATATCTTTCTCCCGTATCGTAATTAAATGTGAGAACGCTGGCTGATTTACCTGCTTTCTCAAGTAGTTTTGCTAACGCTGCCAGTGAGGCTCCCGTGGATATCCCTGTAAAGATACCCTCCTCCCTGGCCGCCCGCCTGGTATATTCGTAGGCTTCCGATTTTTCTATCTGAAATACACCATCGATCACCCCCATATCCAGGTTCCCGGGGAGAAATCCGGCCCCGATTCCCATGATTCCATGGGGAGCAGGCTTACCCCCACTGATCACCGGGGAATCGGCAGGCTCCACGGCAAATACCTTTATTCCCGGCATTTCTTGCTTCAGGATCCTGGAAACTCCGGAAATATGGCCACCGGTTCCCACTCCCGTCACAAGATAATCGATGCCTTCGGGAAAATCCTTAAGAATCTCCAGGGCGGTGGTCACCTCATGAATGGAAGGATTGGAAGGGTTGTCGAACTGGGAAGGGATCCAGGCACCCTCGATCTCACCAGCCAGTTCCTCAGCCTTTAGCATGGAACCCTTCATGCCCAGCTCCCGGGGAGTAAGCACAATTTCAGCTCCATAGGCCTTCAGGATGCTTCGCCTCTCCACCGACATGGATTCGGGCATGACCAGGATAATTTTGTAGCCTTTTACCGCTGCTACCATCGCCAGGCCTATACCTGTATTACCTGAAGTGGGCTCCACAATGGTACTTCCTTTTTTCAGTATTCCCTGCTCTTCGGCATCCCCGACCATAGCCAGGGCAATACGATCCTTAATGCTTCCCCCCGGATTGTTCCGTTCCAGTTTCATCCAGATATGGTCCGCTCCCGGAAAAATATGCCTGATTCGTACATGGGGAGTATTTCCGATCCCTTCCAATATGCTCTCGTATCTCATATGAATCTTCCTTCTTTAAATTTCAAAGTTATTGGGAGGTGTAAAATCCTTCCTGTCTTTCACCAGTACCCGGTGGTTCCTGTAGACCACTGAGTTGGGCAGAATGCTTTCGGTAATCCAGGTATTTCCTCCAACCACGGTATGGTGACCGATCACCGTATCTCCCCCCAGAATGGTGCTCCCCGCATAGATCACCACATGGTCCTCTATGGTAGGGTGCCTTTTCATATTGGCCATGGATCGATCTACGGTAAGAGCTCCCAGTGTAACCCCCTGAAAGATCCTTACCTCCTTGCCAATAATGGCTGTCTCCCCGATCACCACCCCCGTACCATGATCTATAAAGAAAGGGGAAGAGATCTGGGCTCCCGGATGTATATCGATGCCTGTCTTTTCGTGGGCATATTCTGCAAGGATCCTGGGGAGGACCGGAACCTTTAACTGGTATAGAATATGAGCTATCCGGTAAACGGTGATGGCATAATAACCCGGATAGCAAAGAATAATCTCCTCCACACAAGAGGCAGCTGGATCTAATCTTGTAACTGCCTCCGCATCCACTGCCAGCTGCTCAAAGGCCTCCGGAAGGCGTTCAAAAAACTGATCTGCCACCTCCTGGGGCTCATGTTCCAGAGATTTTCGGATAGAATAAAGTAATTCTCTGAGCTTCACCGCCGAACGGTCCAGCTCAATGGCAATCTCTCCCTCATCCACCGCACAATTCTGCCTGATGGGAAAGAGTGCATGGACCATGTTCTCAATAAATTGCCGCGACAGTTCCATGGAGGGAACATCGGAACAATACCCGGAATTAAATAGGCTCAGTCTGCCGGCAAAGGTCCTGTTTTCGTATGTCATTCTTATGAAACCCTTTTGGCAAGCAAAAGGTTCAAGAGGGAAAGCAGTATATACACCAGGATCACAAGGGGAAGTCCACCCAATCCAGTAAAAAGCAGGATCGCCAGGGCCATTAGCAGGAGCAGGTAGCGAATCAGGTTCCCCCTTAAGCGAAAGTGCTCGAACTTCAGACTGTACATGGGAATCGGAAGGATCATATGAAATGCCATGATCAGCATGATGGCCCACATAAAAAAGAGGTTTATGGGAGTTCCGAAGAGACTGCCGCTCTGCATCACCTGCCAGAAAATGCCGGTCCAGAAAAGGGCGTGTGCAGGTGTGGGAAGACCATAGAAAAATTCTCCCCGGTCCTCTTCCGTGTTAAAGCGTGCCAGGCGGATGGCAGAAATTACAGGTACCAGCAGTACGGAAATAAGAACCACCCACTGAAAATAATCATAGAATTTCCCGGCTTCCTCAGGCTGATGCTGGAACAGCATCTTAAACAGGGTATAGATAAACACCGCGGGTAATACCCCAAAGGAGACCATATCGGCCAGGGAATCGAGCTGCTTTCCTGTTTCACTGTATGCCTTCAGCATACGTGCTGCAAAGCCATCCAGGAAATCAAAAACCGCTGCTGCCAGAAGCAGGTAAACTGCAATACGCCATTGCCCTTCAAGGGTTAGCACAATGGCCGCAGTACCGCAGGCCAGGTTGAGCAGCGTAATCAGGTTGGGAAGGTGACGTTTCACTGCTCGCCTTCCTTTTCCAACTGCTTATGAAAATACTTCAAGGCATAGCGTACGGCCTGGTAGCTGACAATGATCATAAATGGCCAGCTCAGGTATCCGATAATAGCTCCAATGTACATGGTTATTAAGTTAGGTTATTGGTTAATAAACATGATGTTCTTCCTGCATTTCTTTTTCGTCAATTTTCTTTTTATTAAGTGCCCGCCATGCAAAGATAATATAGGCCAGCACAAAGGGAACAAAGAGGGAAACCCAGCTCATGGCCACCAGGGTATAATGGCTGGATGAAGCGTTCTGAATGGTCAGCGAACTCTGCAGGTCATATGCCGATGGATAAAAAGCAGTGTTGTTGAAACCGGCCAGCATAAACAGTGAGAAGACCACCAGGACCGTACCCGGACCTGCAAACCAGATGCCATTGCCACGATCCCTTAAAAGTCCATTGGCAATCCCCCCCAGCACGGCCAGGACGCCCACCAGGAACATCACCAGCACCACTGGCATGGCCAGCAGGTTCTGGAAGTACTTATAGGGTTCCATAAAGACTTCGGCTGTTTCAGGATTTACCGCAAACCCCTTTCGAAGCATCAGCCAGACAGCAAAAGTGAGAAAGAACACCACAAAAGGAATGGCATTTTTCAAGAGGGCCTTTTTTGTCCGTTCAATGATATTCTTATTGTCGATGGTCTTCATGAAATAAAGCAGTCCAAGTACCCTGGCCAGGAAAAAGACCGTGAGACCCAGAGAAAGGTTAAAAGGACTCAGCGCCGCTTCCAGTCCGTGCGCCTCTGTAGCCCATATTACACTGTTCATCTCGTTCAGGGAAAACTGCGATCCTGAAAAGAAAGTGGCTACGGCCACTCCAATCAGGAAGGTTCCAAGCAAACCATTGATAAAGAGGAAAATTTCATAGGTCTTCTGACCCAGGAAATTGCTGGCTTTTGTCCGGAACTCATAGGAGACCGCCTGGATCACAAAGGCAAAAAGAATGGCCATCCAGACCCAGTAGGCTCCTCCAAAACTGGTGGCATAAAAGAGGGGGAAGGAAGCAAAAAATGCTCCCCCGAAGGTCACCAGAGTGGTAAAGGTAAATTCCCATTTACGACCCAGGGAATTGACTATGATGGTTCGTTCCGCTTCTGACTTCCCGATTTGGAAAATAAAGGTTTGTCCCCCCTGCACAAAAAACAGGAACACCAGGATGGAACCAAGGAGGGATACAATAACATACCAGTACTGCTGTAAAACTAAAAGTGATAGATCTCCAAACATGACTAATTTCCTCCAGGTCCTTTTTTGATTTGTGAAAGCATGATTCGTATCTCTGCAATAAAGAGCGCTGTAAAGGTTAAGAGAAAGATCCAGAAGGTAAGCTGCACCGCTCCGGGTTTCAGTCTCGTAACAGCTGCAATGGTGGGCATCAGCTCATAGACAACCCAGGGCTGACGACCCAGTTCGGCCAGAACCCAGCCGGCCTGACTGGCAATCCAGGGCATGGGCATGGTGATCAGGGCCACCCATAGCAACCATTTATGATTGCCCCAGCGGTTCTTCAGACTCAACCAGAGTACAAGCATAGTGAATATCAGGAAATGCATTCCCAGGATGACCATCACATGGAAGGAGTAGAAATTTAATTTCACATTGGGAATCAACTCCTTTAGTTCCCTTCCCTTATAATAGCCATATCCGAAATGCTTATAATACTGGTCGACCCAGATCGGATCACTGAATTTTTCCCGCAGGGCATTATAGCTGACTTCGTCGCCCCGGTCCTTTGCCTTCTTCAGATCCTTCAGGGTCTGAATGGCCACTGCCCCGCGCTCGATCCGCTCCTCGTATGACATATAGCCATGATCCTCGTTCCCGTAAACCAGGTCGGAGATGCCCGGAATATAACCGCTGGGCGTCAGGAATACCATGTATGAGAGGGCATTGGGGATTTCAATCTTGAAAATAAAATCCTGACGGGGATTGGGCAATCTGGTGGTATCGGTGCGCATGGCCCCTATGGCCACCAGGGGTGCATGGGTCTGACCCTCGTAGAGGGCCTCCATGGCTGCAAACTTCATGGGCTGTTCCCTGGCCACAATCCTGGCAGAGGTATCGCCGGTGGCAATGGTGGCAATGGCTGTAATCACCCCAAAAACCGAGGCTATGACAGTACTTCTCTTGGCAAAAATCACATCCTTCTTTCTCAAAAGGAACCAGGCTGAGACCCCGATGACGAATATGGAAGCCAGCAAAAAACTGGAACTTACGGTATGCAGAAACTTGTTAACCGCCACCTCTGAAAGGGCCACATCCCAGAAACTGGTCATCTCGTTACGGGCCGTCTCAGGATTAAAAACTGTTCCAACCGGATGCTGCATCCAGGCATTTGCCACCAGGATCCATACAGCAGAAAGACTGGCCCCGAAAGCGGTTAGCCAGGATGCCGTCAGGTGAAATCGCTTACTTACCTTGTTCCACCCGAAGAACATGATGGCGATAAAGGTTGATTCCATGAAAAAGGCCAGGATACCCTCTATGGCAAGGGGAGCGCCGAAGATGTCGCCCACAAACCAGGAATAATTGGACCAGTTGGTCCCGAACTCAAATTCCAGGATGATCCCGGTGGCAACCCCTATGGCAAAGTTGATCCCAAAAAGTTTCATCCAGAATTTCGTAATCCGCTTCCACTCCTCATCGCCAGTCCGCACATAGATGGTGTGCATAAAGGCCACTATAAATGAGAGTCCGAGTGTAAGGGGCACAAAAATCCAGTGAAACATTGCTGTTAATGCGAATTGGCCGCGCGACCAATCAACCAGTGACATATCAATTGATTCAAGCATCAGATTATGGATTAGTAAGTTGTTCAAGTACATAATCGGCCCGCTCCTCATCACTATCAAAATCACGTTTCAACAGATCGGGGAAGAAGAAGAGCCTGAGTATGGCAAACATGATAAAAAGCTTCAGCAGAATAATTCCCCAGAGCTTACGCCCCCAGGTCATCTTTCTGAATCCATTATAATAGAAATTGAAAATTCTCTTGAGCATTGGATCCGGGATGTTTAATAAAATCATAAAACCATATCAACGCAATATCAAATGTACTATTTTTACTTAGTACAAATAATAAAAAATTTATGCCTTGATTGGTGGGATTTCCACTAAAAACGACGCATATTTGTTATGCCACCCTCTAAGCTTTAAAAAAAGAGGATATTGCCCTGACAACTAAATCAAAAGGATGAAACGCGCCCTTATTACTTCACTCCTGCTTATTACACTTTTACCGCTATTTGCACAAGCTGATGCTGACATAGAGATAGGTGTAATCGAAAAACTGGATCAGTATATTCCCATGGATGCCATGCTGGTGGACGAGCATGGAGATACGGTGATCATTGGAGACCTGATCGATAAACCCACCATCCTGAACTTTGTCTATTACCGCTGTCCGGGCATCTGTTCTCCGCTGATGGACGGACTGGCCGATGCCATGGACGGAAACGACATGATCCTGGGAGAGGATTACCAGGCCCTAACAATCAGTTTTGACCCCCGAGAAGGAACTTTCCTGGCGGTCAAGAAGAAAAACAACTACCTCAACCTGATGGAGAAGAAGGAGCAGGCCCAGGAGGGCTGGCTCTTCTTTACCAGCGACAGTGCCAGCATTACACGGCTTACCGAAGCGGCAGGATTCCGGTACAAACCCACCGGGAATGACTTTATACATTCAGCTACCCTGATTATCCTTGACCCACAGGGGAAGATCACACGCTACATGAATGGTATTTACTTCCTTCCCTTCGAACTGAAGATGTCGCTTCTGGAAGCGGCCGAAGGAAAATCGGGTCCCACCATCAACAGGGTATTGCAATATTGTTATTCATACGATCCCGAAGGACAAAAATATGTACTGAACATCACCAAGGTATCGGCCACGCTGATCCTGTTCTTCGCTGCTGTATTGCTGCTGGTACTGTTCTTATTCAAAAAAAGAAAAACCAAATAAACTATGAGCTCTACGCAAACTGAGAGTACGGGGTATAAATCCTACCTGGAGGAGGACGGGGGGAGAAAGGGTATCTTCAAATGGATCCTCTCCACGGACCACAAACGGATCGGCCTGCTCTACCTCTACACCATGATGGGCTGGTTCATTATTGGTGTGGTGCTGGGTCTCCTGATGAAACTGGAACTGATTGCACCGGGAAAAACCCTCATGGAAGCCCAGGCCTATAATGCCACATTTACGGTCCATGGGGTGATCATGATTTTCCTGATTGTTATACCCGGACTCCCCGCGGTGTTCGGCAACTTCATGCTGCCCATCCAGATCGGGGCCAAGGATGTGTTCTTTCCCAGGCTGAACCTCTTTTCCTGGTATATCTATGTGTTCGGTGGGATCCTGGTGATCATCTCCCTTTTTGGAAATGGCCCTCCCGATACGGGTTGGACCTTCTATGCCCCTTACAGCTTTAAAACCGGGACCAATATGCTGCCGGCAGCCCTGGGAGCCTTTGTACTGGGCTTCTCTTCCATCCTGACCGGTTTGAACTTTATTGTCACCATCCACCGCATGCGGGCACCCGGGCATGACCTGGTTCAAGATGCCCCTCTTCCCCTGGACCCTTTATGGAACTGGCTGGATCCAGCTTCTGGCCACCCCGGTAATTGGGATTACCCTGCTGATGGTAGCGGGAGAACGCATCCTGGGCATCGGGTTCTTCGATCCCGCCAAGGGGGGCGATCCATTGCTTTACCAGCACCTGTTCTGGATCTATTCCCACCCTGCGGTTTACATCATGATCCTTCCTGCCATGGGGGCCGTTTCAGAGATCATTCCCACCTTTGCCAAAAAGACTATTTTCGGCTACAAGGCCATTGTCTTCTCCACCCTGGCCATTGCCTTTGTGGGCTATTTTGTCTGGGGACATCATATGTATACTTCCGGGATGAGCGGCACAGCTCTCTGGGCCTTCTCCCTGCTAACCTTTATTGTGGCCATTCCCAGTGCCATCAAGGTATTTAACTGGATCTCCACCATGCACCAGGGTTCCATCAGCACCGAGGTTCCCTTCCTCTGGGCTGCTTCCTTTATATTTATTTTTATGATCGGGGGACTCACCGGACTGGTTCTTGGTTCACTGGCCACCGATGTGCATGTGCACGACACCGCCTTTGTGGTGGCACATTTTCACTTTATTGTATTTGGGGGTGTCGGATTTGCTTTTTTCGGAGCCATACACTACTGGTTCTCCAAAATATTCGGACGCAAGTATGATCCCAGCTGGGCCAAGACCGGATGGCTTACCTTCTTTATTGGCTTTGTGACCCTTTACGGCCCCATGTTCTACCTGGGTATCAAGGGCATGCCGCGCCGCTACTTCGACTACCTGGAAGAGTTCCACGGGCCCAATATTATATCCACCCTGGGAGCACTGGTGATGATTACCGGATTCCTGATCATCCTGATAAACCTGGTCAAATCGGCCCGTAAGGGTGAAAAGACTACGGAAATGAATCCCTGGGGAGGCACCAACCTGGAATGGCAGGTTCCCACACCTCCGCCTCTGGAGAATTTTGATGAGATCCCGGTCACATTGATAAAGCAACTTACAAATACGACTAAAGCTGAACCCTATGACAGAAAGCATTGCACATCATGAGGTACACAGAGACGACGAAGGCTCCAAGCTCGGCATATGGCTCTTTATATTTACCGAACTGCTGTTTTTCGGGGGACTGTTTATTACCTATGCGGTGTACCGTCATGCGCAATCATGCAGGCCTTTCACCTGGCCGCTGAACAACTGGATGTTACCATAGGAACCATCAATACAGTCATCCTGCTTATCAGTAGTATGACCATTGCCATGGCTACCACGGCCATCCAGAAAAAAGACAAACGGACCACCCTGATCCTGATCTGGATCACCCTGATCCTGGCCCTGGTATTCCTGGTGAACAAATACTTTGAATGGAGTGCCAAGATCGACCATGGCATCTGGCCCGGGTCGCCTTTGCTGGAAGAGCTGGGAAGGGGCGATACGCTCTTCTTCGGACTTTACTTTTTTATGACCGGACTGCATGCCCTGCACATCATCATTGGCATGGTCCTTATAGCCGTCATCCTGGTCCGGGTCCGAAAGGACAAAATTACCTTTGATAACTTCCAGTTGCTGGAGAACGGAGGGCTCTACTGGCACCTGGTGGACCTCATATGGATTTTCCTGTTCCCCCTATTTTACCTGATCACTTAAGCCCATAGCTATGTCTGACACCACACATCATATTGTTCCCTACCGCACCTACGGTCTGATCCTGCTACTGCTGCTGGTTCTGACCGCTACCTCGGTGGCAGTTACCCAGATCGAACTAACCCGATGGGCCACCATTGTGGCCCTGTTGCTGGCCTCTACAAAATCAGCCTTTGTGCTGGCCGTGTTCATGCACCTGAAGTTCGACCAGACCATTTATAAAGTCATGGCCATCTTTGTTATTCTGGTGATGACTGCTGTCATAGTACTCACTTTCTTTGATTACGGATTCAGATAAATCTATACCTATGTATACTGCAGATCCACAACAAGCTTCCAATTTTGTCGCCGGTGTCGACCTGGCCTTTATGATCATACTGGGAATTTCCATATTTTTCCTTGTTGCTCTGACCGTTGTGATGCTGGTCTTTATCCGCAAATACCGGAAAGACAAGCACCCGAAGGCCATTCAGAATGAAGGAAGCAATAAACTTGAAGCACTGTGGACCGGCATACCACTGGTCCTGGTCCTGGTGATGTTCTATTTCGGATGGATGGGTTGGAAACCCATGAAAAATCCGCCGGATGATGCCATGCGTGTGAAGGCCATTGCCCGCATGTGGAACTTCAACTTTGAGTATGAAAACGGGAAATTCTCCGATTCACTTATTGTGCCCATCAACGAGCCTGTGATCCTCGACCTGGTGGCCCTGGATGTATTGCACAGTCTCTACATCCCCGCCTTCAGGGTCAAAGAGGATATGGTACCCGGACAGGATAAGGTGATGTGGTTTATTCCCGGTACGGAGGGAGAATTTGATCTCTTCTGTACCGAGTATTGCGGACTGGAGCACTCCTATATGTTTACCGGGGTCAAGGTGCTTCCCAGGGAGGAGTTCGATGCATGGATGACCGATACCACTGCCGTAGTGGCAGTCGCCGACACTGAAACACCCCTGTCGGAACAGGGATTTGAACGTGCTGCGGCGGAATGGATGTAATGCCTGTCACTCCAGCGACGGGAGTAAGCTGGTAGGTCCTTCCTACCTGGGCATCTGGGGAAATACCCGCACGGTCACCACCGGCAGGGAAGAACGTGAAGTCACCGCTGACGAAGAATACATCAAGCGCTCCATCTTCGATCCCAATGCCGATATCGTTGAAGGCTTCAACAAGGGCCTGATGTTAAGCTACGAAGGGATGGTCACAGAAGAGGAGGTTGAACTGATTATCGAGTATCTGAAAGCACTGAATGAATAAATTCCTGAAACTGGGAAAATTTGGCATCGCACTGCCAGTAGCTCTTACCGGTTTTCTGGGATATTATATGGCTCATCCTGTTCTGGATCTGAATGCCCTGCTCAGCACCACAGGTATTTTTTTTCTGGCCATGGCTTCCGGAAGCCTGAACCAGATCCAGGAACGTCATACCGATGCCCTGATGAAGCGAACGGCTGGCAGACCACTGCCTTCAGGCGACATCTCCCTTACCCAGGCTATCTTAGCCACAGTGAGCCTGATTCTCTCAGGCACAGCCCTTCTGATGTTTACCAAACAACTTCTGGCTCCTGCCCTGGGTATTTTTACCCTGCTCTGGTATAACCTGGTGTACACACCACTGAAGCGGATTACGGCTTTTGCAGTGCTCCCGGGAGCTTTGATCGGAGCACTGCCGCCCCTGATCGGTTGGACGGCCGCCGGTGGGAATCCCCTGGATATGGAGATCCTGGCCGTGGCTTTTCTGTTGTTTGTGGGACAGATGCCCCACTACTGGCTCCTGCTCATTAAAGTCGGTCAGGAGTTCCATGAAGCTGGTTTGCCTGTAATTACCTCTTTGTTTGATCAAAGGCAAATCCGGAACTTAAGTTTTGTCTGGATCGCTGCTACCGGAGTGTGTGTTCTGATGCTGCCGGCCACCCCGATCATCCGTCACCAGGCCATGTCATGGCTTTTGATTGTGGCCGCACTTCTCTTCCTGATCCGCATGTTCATTCTTTCCTACCGTGGGAATCTGGTGGATCATTGGAAAAAGGCATTTATTACAGTAAATTTGTTTTACCTGCTGATTATCCTGGTCTTAATTGCCGACAGAATGTTTTAAGCACAATAAACTAAAACCCTAACATGATGAAAAAAGTATTTGCACTCCTCCTGGTACCCCTGCTGATGTCCGCCTGTATACGAGTGAACACGGAAGGTGAAATTGCACCGGAATCCCAAGCCAAAACCGACGGGGCCTTTATCCATATCAGCAAAGGTTCCGCTGACACCCATGATGTACTGATGGCCCTGATGCTGGCCGATAAGTTCTCCACCTCCAATGATGTTTTGGTATTTTTCGATAAAGAGGGGATTGAGCTGGTTACCAAAGATGCTCCCAACCTGGAGATGGAACCCTTCGACAGCTCCGATGAGATCTTTGAGCGCCTGGTGAACCTGAACGTTACCATCCTGGCCTGTCCTGCCTGTATGAAGGTGTCGGGTGTGGAGGAAGCAGATTTGAGAGAAGGGGTTCAGATGGCCGAGAAAGAACAATTTTTTGATTTCACCGAAGGAAGGATACTTACTCTTGATTACTAAAAAACTTATATGATGAAGAAAATTATGATGCTGCTTTTTGCAGCGGTACTCCTGGCAGCCTGTAACAGCACAGCAAAAAAAACTGATGAAGCAGTGGTTGATGAGCCTGCGGCCGCAACAGAGTGGGTAGAAGTGACCCTGAATGTGGGTGGCATGACCTGCGAGGGTTGTGAAAACGCCATCAAGGCCGGCGTGGAATCCCTGGATGGAATTGCCTCCGTGGAATCGTCCTTCGAAGAGGGCTGGACCAAGGTGAAATTTGACCAGGCTGTGACCTCTGTGGATGCCATCGAAGGCAAGATCACCGATACAGGATACGAGGTTAAGGGGGAGCTATAGTCTAAGTTCCCTCACTTAATTCTCAATATTTCTGTTATCCAGGTGCTTCAGGTAGCTTATCCTGCGGCTGCATAATGACAAATATATCTCACATAGGTAGATCTTGAGATTTCCTATGCCGGCATCCTTATAATAATCAAACTGTGCATTGCTAATAATCTCTTTATTTGAATAGAATGGATACAATTCGGCATAGGTATTCTCAATAAGCTGTTTCAATAATTCCGGTGAAAGCGTTTCCAGAACCTCTTTTAAGCTATTCAGGTAAATCCCATAAAGATAGGGGTCGGTGGCTATTTTTTCATCCAGGAGATCTTCACTTGAGAACATCAGCTTCTTTCCAATGGTTTTATTCCTTTGTTTTGCACCTTCATGCGGGTAAGAGGCGAAAATATCATCATAATCCCATGGGATGATTCTGTATTTATTGATTTCCGGATCAATATAGAAAAATACTTCGTCAGAGTAATCGCCATTATGTACCAGATAATTGAATGCAAGCCATTTCATATAAAAGTCAATTTCGATATATTCCAGGAGCACCCTATAGAGTTCTTCTCCTTCATAATCATCAAGAGACCTGTATATCTGTCTGTAACTATCTAAATATTTTTTAGTCGCTGTCCGGTCAGCTTTATTGTCAGCTTTGATTTTTTCAATTCTATGATCATAACCCCTTCGTAAAACCAGAGGAGAACTTTTTCCCTTTAAGGCCCAATCTTCCGGTCGTTCAAGGATCATAAACACACCTTCACTGTTTCCATTGATCCTCAGCTCACTGAATGAATAAAAAAGGCCAAATATTCCAAGCGTATCCATCATTTCGAACGCAAGGCGGTTCCGGCAATAATATTGGTCCATTGAAAGGCTGAGCAATGAAAATTTTTTGAGGGATTCGGTTCTATCTCCATGCCGGAATGAGGCTTTTGATTTAAGCTTGAAGTTCAAACTCTTCCTTTTGAACATGAGTGTCGACTTCCCCCTTGTACTCATTTCCTTTGGGCTTAGGGTATCCCCATTTATTATAATCCTCCTGACCCCTATCTTTAACTTCTCCCCCTTGGTAGACCCAAGGGTTTCATAGTCGAATTCTGAGATATTCAGATGAATTGTATTTTCAATCCTGATTCCATAATTTCTAAGTTCCGGGAAAATAATAGCTTCCTGGACCACCTGGTTATAGGCATTGGCCTGTATCAGGGACAGAAGAAAAAATACCAGGCAGATAGATTTCATGACAACTGCCAATGGGTTGTTTTATTCCTTTACATATTTTTCAAACCACCTGAGCTGCTCCCACAGCACATGCTCGATGCTTTCCATGGACCTGTAGCCATGGTCCTCGAAAGGTAGAAGCACCAGACGGGCAGTACCTCCCGATCCCCGCACGGCTTCGTAGAAGACCTCTGACTGGAAGGTGAGAGTTCCCGGGTTGGAGTCGTCGTTCCCGTGAATGATCAGCACCGGCTCGTTGACCTGATCGGCGAAAAAAGTCGGGGAAACCTGGATGTACACATCCCTTGCCTCGAAGAGGGAGCGGCGTTCAGACTGAAAACCGAAGGGTTGGGTGGTCTTGTTATAGGAGCCGCTGCGGGCAATACCGGCTTTAAACAGATCCGTGTGTGCCAGGAGGTTCGCCACCATGAGTCCGCCATGGCTATGGCCTATCACGCCGATCCGTTCAGGATCGGTCACTCCCATCTCCACTGCCTTGGCCACTGCAGCCTCCGCATCGGCCACCAGCTGGGGCACAAAGGTATCGTAGGTGGTCTCCGGATCGCCAACCATGGGCATGGCGGTCTGGTCCAGCACTGCATAGCCCTGTAGCAGGAAATATAGGTGGGAGGCCCCGGACATACGCATGAAGCGCCGTGTGACCCCTGACCTGTCCCGCAGTACTGGCACTGGCATACTCCAGGGGGTAGGCATAGATTACAGTGGGCAGGGCAGTACCTTCCTGGTATCCGGGAGGAAGGAGCAACTGGAAACTAAGAGGAACACCGTCCTCCCTTTCGTAGCGGACAATCTGCTTCTCGATCTGTCGCAACTCAGGTGTGGGATCCTCAAACTGTGTAATAGGTACCCGCTCCAGTTGCCGGGTGGCCTCCCCTTCTGCCGCTTTTATCTTTTTTCCCAGGCTGGCAAGGTAGTAATTGGGCACATCGACCGGAGACTCGGAACGCAGTATAAACTTATCCTGATCACCTGCAAAGGCCACGAAAGACTCATAGCGATCCGGATCGCAACGGAAAAGCCGGGTGGTCTTGTCAGTTTCCAGGTTCCGGAGGTCCAGGAAGGGTCTGTCGCCCTGCTCGGTGGCCCCGCTGCCCCGGAAATATACCGCATCCTTATGCTGACGCATGACCCATCGCCCATTGGGCAATTGCTTGCTGAGCGGACTGCCCGGATTGTTGTAACGATCGCTCTCATCCATATCGAACCAGAGCCGTGAGGTCCCTTTGTCAACATCCAGCAACCAGACATAGCGCCAGCGACGCATCCGTTCATTTTCAGTCAGCATAAGCAGGCCTCCTTCTTCCGCCCATGCATTCATCCAGGGCTGAATCCGGTGCTGCGCTCTGAAGACTTCCTCGGCCTCACCCGTAAAAGGAGCATCCAGTCGCATGAGCCGGTCGCGGTGTGACACTTCGGCCATGGGATCCCCGCCATCAAGTGCCTCCACCCAGTAAAGGGTGTGGGGTGCCGTGGGGCGCCAGGTAATCGAACGGGGTCCCTCTATCTCCCCATGAACGGGAACCGCATCGGCCAGCGGATAGGAATAAATGCTTGCCACCTTTTCCCCCTGATCGTTCCAGACTTCAGCCTCGCTAGGCAAAACGCCACCAGGCCACTTCGTGCGACCAGGGACCTACCAGGCGTTCTATGAGGATGTACATTCCATCGGGTGAAAACTCGGCATTGAAATAGGGTGCGGGTCCCCCCAGGACCTTCAATTCGCCTGTTCCCGGTTCCACAATGACCAGTTCGCTGCTTGTGTAATAGGAAAACAGCTCATCGTCGTAGGCGGTTTCCAGCAGATTACGCGCCTCGTAGGTGGAACGGGCCGTGGCCCCTTCTCCTTCACGGATCTCCGGACCCGCAGGAATGACCGGTGCTGCAGGAGCTGGTCCGCGCTCAGGGATACGGTATACCAGGAGGTGCTCCTGATCGGGCAGCCAGGTCACAGGGTTACCCAGCAGGGGATTGAGCTGAATATCCTCAATCTTCCTGATTTTTCCATCCACCGATCCGGTCCACAGCTCGATACGGTCTGGGTATCCTACACTCAGGGCGAAACGCTT
This sequence comes from uncultured Bacteroidales bacterium, assembly GCA_963753765.1. Classification (GTDB taxonomy): domain Bacteria; phylum Bacteroidota; class Bacteroidia; order Bacteroidales. Next base: position 92,316 of record CAVWDQ010000013.1, on the reverse strand, counting down.
GCCATCCACGTTCCAGCTTACCCCGAGGACCTCGGCTCCGGCAGGCAGATCAAGTGCTGTTTGGGTCCCGTCCTCAATGCGGATGACATAGGGTGAAGTGCCCCCGTGATCGCCATGATAGCCGTTGTTGGCAGGATTGATCCGCATCCCGGCAAGTTTATGCATGGGAGCCCCCATTTCGGCAAGTGGAGGATAATCCAGGGGTTCTGCCAGAAATAAATACTCACCCGTTGGAGCTGTCCATATCCAGGGCAGTTGCGGAGCATGAAGCACCTTCATGATTTCTTCCGGCGGGGTCTGCCATCCGGTGTTAGGATCCTGACTTGTTGCAGGCATGCAATAGATTGCCACCAGGGCAACCAGAATTACTGATTTCATGACCATCCTACTCATTTTTTAATGTTTTAGCTGTGAATAGATAAGACAACCAAGAAAGTTAGTGAATTATTACCTTCTCCGCAATGATCATTAAAGCCGAAATCATATGCAGCGGCGAAGCGTTTAGACCTTGATAAGCAGGGAGAGAAAACCCATAAAGAGGACTGCATCGGCTGCCAGCCGGAAGTAGTACTTCTTCCTGAAAAGTGAGGGATCAGTAAGGATTGGCAAAGGTGCCCTGGGGTGGCAGGTGTTCACTTTCTTGTTCCAAAAGGATTCCGATCCTTTCGTATTCTTTCCGACAGATTTCTTCAAGGTATTTCAGGACCTCGATGAATTCCGGGGTATCTCTAATGGACTCAAAAGTGGGCCAGTATTTTAAATCATTTACATATCCCAGGTCCATGGCCTTTCTTTCCTTCAGATAAGCCAGGTACTCCAGCGCCTTTGTATCTTCTTTAAGAATGGAGAAATATTATGGCAATCGTAAGATGCGTTTGCAGTTTCTGTGCATTGGGAGTTTTGTAATCCAGGTTCTTATATACAGCGGACAGAGAACCGTTTAAATGATATCTGGCTTCTTCGTTTCTTCCCATCAGCAAATAAGCATATCCCAGCATGCCGTTGGGGGGAATGTCGATGCCAACTTGCCCATCCCGGGCATGAAATTCCTCTATGATCCGGACAAACCTGAATCCATTCAGGGTATCATTCAGATACATAAAATTGATCAGTAAGCTTTGGGCGCTGTATCTATTGCTTGTATCCATGTTCCATGCTCTCAGGCCATATTCAATGGCAGCCTCATAGTCAGCTTTCCAGTTGCTGATATTGACCAAATTGTGCAAGTAAGCCACGGAATCATTATCCAGGAGGTGCATCTCTCTGGCAAAATGCTCAGCCTGCTCATAGTAGCCTGTATTCCGGAAGCACGTGTACATGGCAAAAAGGGTCCGGTTAGGCGTGAGTACTTCTGTGGGTTTAAGATCCAGGTAGCGGAAGTAACTCTCAATGGCATGGTAATAATCCTCATATTCCAGGTACCTGAACACAGCATCCTCATAAAACAGGTAGGTTTTATGCTCATTGGCAAATAGATTCTCCAGGATGGGCTCTGCCATGTGGTGCATCCCTTTTCTCTGGTAGTAACTGGCCAGTGCATAAAGGGCCACAGTATTGTTTTTTTCCAGTGCCAGGGCCTTTTCAACCATCACCAGCCCGGAGTCCAGATAAGCATATGCCTTCTCAACGTCCCGGTAAATCCAGGAAAGATGGTAATTATCAATGTAAATATCTCCCAGCCACGCCAGGGCATCTGCAAAATCCGGATCCAGTTCAATGGCTTGTTCCAGAAGGCGTTTTGCTTCCCCTATCTCTACCGGATTATTGCTGTTTTTATATTTCGCCACCTGCATGTAGTTCCTGGCATGCAGATACAGGTTGGTGGCAGCTGTGTTTTCGGTCGGCTTTTTTCTTAGCTCTTCCTTTTCTTCCGGCGTCAGGATGGCTTTCAGTTCGCCGGTCACCGCCAGGGCCACTTCTGTCTGAACATCAAAGAGGTTGTCCAGGTTGATTTCTCTCTGGAAAGGGCTGGACCACAAATGGCGGTCCGATTCGCATTCGATCAGCTGCAGATAGATCCGCGTGCTGTTATTGATGATGGTGGCACTGCCCTCCAGAATATAGTTGACCTGAAGTTCCTTGCCGATTTCCCGCATACTTTTGTCGCTGTTACGGTACTGCTCAATGGAAGTCCGGGAGACCACGTGCAAATCTTCCACCTTTGCCAGATTATTCAGGATGGCCTCCAAAAGTCCATTGATAATATAATCATGTTCCCGGTCCGGGCTGTCATTGCGGATCGGCAGCACGGCAATGGCGAGGTTCTGCTTTCGTTTCCCCAGTGTGCCAGATCCCCCGAAGATGTTTAAAAGGACCAATGCAACAATCAGCACCAGGCTGATATAAGTGGCTTTCTTCCATAGACTTGAGCCGAAGGCTGATTCTTCCGCGCTTTCATGGCTATGCTCCTCCTTTTCTCTGTCAGAGCCTGGAGTACGAACCAGTCCGCCTTCCGGATGCCTGTCGAATACCCAGGACAGGATCGTAGCAATGACAAATCCGGCACAGAGCAGGATGATTACCAGGTTTAGAGTCCATGTAGGTAATCCAAGTGAAGGTGCTACAATGGAGGTCAGTTCAAGTATCACAAATGCAGCCGCCGCATAAACTGAGATTACCCGAACCACCTTCCGCCGTTTGAGTTCTTGCCAGAAGCGGGTCATCTTGTCAGGGCTTTCAGGTTCGTCAGGCATCGGGGTCGCAGGTTGATGATTGATTCAATGCAAGATAGCATCTTCCAGCTTGGAATCAAATCAACCACTTGCCTCATCATATTCACTCCCCGTTTCTGGGCAACCGATGCTTCGTCGTAATTATGATCCGGCTACTAGACCTTGATGAGCAGGGAGAGAAAGCCCATAAAGAGAACCGCATCGGCCGCCAGCCGGAAGTAGTCGTTTTTCCTGAATCGTGAAGGATAATAGACTACCAGCAGCAGAATGGTAATCATGCCGGCAAGGATCAACGCGATACTGGGAGTAGCGATCCATTTCAAATACCATGAACTGCAGTAAGGATATCAGGTAGATCGCAATGGCAGTTCCCAGAAGCAGATTTTTGGTGCGCTTCATGCCCAGCAGATTGGCCAGGGAAGTAATTCCCATTCGGCTGTCAAGCTTCATGTCGTAGAGGGAGATCACTCCCAGGTTCATAAGGAGTACCCCCATAAAAATCAGGGCGATCATCCCTTGTCCAGTTTCAAAACTGCCTTCCATGGCCACTGCAGGGCCCAGCCAGGTCCCTGCCATATAGATCAGCAGCACGAAGAATTCCCCGGGAATAGACAGGAATCCTGTTCTTCCTGAATACATGGCGCATGGCATAAAAGAGCAGCACCAGGCCCGCCAGGACCAGGGCATATTTCATGAGCTCATGGTCGAGTAAATTGAATATCAGCAATATGTCTAGCAGTCGCAACAAGCCCCATGCTCCATACCAGGGTCTTCCGGTTTTTCATCATAAAATAATGAAGATCCCGTTCGATCTTTTTCCTGTGCTTCAAGGCATCCAGCATGTGATCGCCCGTATAGAGCAACCAGACAGTAAGGGCCAGGGTGATATACCAGATCCATCCGGGATCTGAAGCAAAAAGCCGCGCGGCAAAAAAGGATGTGGCCAGAGCCCCTAAAACGATATCAAGGCTCAGGAAATGCAGGGTTCGGTATAATCTTCATCCAGAGGATTAATTAAGAAAGGACGAATTTAAGAAAAGTAATCGAACTCAGGTGTGGTGACCTTTACATTCGTCCAGGTAAGGATGGTTCTTCGGGTAAAGACTCGCCCTGCTCAAGGCCCAGCCAGTGACCAGCATAAATAAGCCGGCAAATCCCACAAAGCTTCCGATCTCCTGGAAACCCAGTACCTGCTCTCCCACGGTCCCGGGAAAAATCTGGATGTAGAGATCAATAAATTGTCCCACGATCAGGATGGGAATCACAATTTTCAGGAAGGTCTTGCGTTCCTGGCCGTGGCTTTGGGCATCAGCAAAACAAAGGGAAGGAACCAGTTGATGGCAATATTGGCAAAGAAAAAGAAACGCCACCCTTCACCCCTGCACCCTGGGAAGGAAGTAGGCGGTCTCCTCAGGGTATGTTGGCATACCAGATCAGCATAAACTCCGCAAACCAGAAGTAGCCCCAGATAATGCAAAGCATAAATATATAGCGCGAGAAATCGCCCAGGTGGCTTTTATTCAGGAAAGGAAAATAGTCCTCTCTGGTTCATTAGCAATACGATGAATGTGATCACAATGGCTGCATGATGAAAGGCGGCCACAAAGTTCCTGATGGCAAAGATGGTGGAGTACCAGTGGGCATCGATGGACATGATCCAGTCGATCATGGCAAAGGTGAAGGTAATGATCACAATGAAAATATACACCTTGGACCGATGTTCCAGCTTCTTAAAAATCTCCACTCCTCCCACACTGTCTTCCTTTATGGATAGGCGACGGATGATCACAAACATCAGGATCCAGAGCGCAAAATAAACGACCATTCGGACAATCCAGAAGGGGAGATTCAGATAGGGAGCCTTATGGGTCAGCAGCGGATCATTTGCTACCTCATGGGTATGGGACCAGTGGTAAAGGGAATGGGCCCCGAAAATCATTACCAGGAAAAGGACGGCAGCCACAGGCAGGTAGGCTGCCATGGCCTCTGGAACACGTATAAAACCAGCCGACCAGCCTGAATGGGTCACCCGCTGGATAGAAACAAACAGCAAAGCGCCCGCTGCCAGGGAGACAAAATAAACATTGTTCAGCAAGAAATTGGCCCAGCCCCTCTGGGGATCTCCCATAAAGGCCATAACCAGGGCCGCAATGCCCACCAGAACCATGATCAGGGTCACGATGATATAGATGCGGGATAACTTAATTCTCTCTTCCATTGTAAGTGTTTTAGGCCAACTACTTTTGCAGCGTATTACGAATATGCAGAATAATCCTCCACCGGTCCTCGGGTACAATCATCCCCCCGTGAGCTCCCATGATTCCATAGCCAACTGTAATGGAATGATAGATCTCTCCATCCTTCAGGGCCCTTGCCTTATCATTTATCAGGCTGGCGGGCGGATAAGGATAGCGCTGACTTGTAAACAGGTAACCCTGCCCATCGCCGGCAGGCCCGTGGCATGAATTGCAGAAGATCTCGTAGGATGCCTGTCCCATGGCCAGGTTCTCCGGGCTTGCCTCCATGGGATTGACCAGAGCCTCACCCGCTGCTATGCGGTCCTCATCCGTTTTTTCCCACTCAAAAGGGATCATTCCCCTGGATATGCTGCCCTCCACAGGTGTCCTCATGGTCATGTTATCGCTGAAATTGGGATTGGGGGTATAGGATTCGTATGCATTGGAGTAATACATATCGGGCATATAGTCCCAACCGGTACTGGTACGGGACCGGTCGCACGAGATCCCTGCCAGCAGGATAAGGGAAAATAGCAGGATGTTTCTGTATATCATAATTGTCTACTTTTCAATAACTTCAATGGCACCGGTCTCTTTCATAAGCGAAGTGGCCCTGGCTGCATCGGCCTTCTCCTTATTCACCAGGATCAAAAATTTATCATCGGTGGCTCCCGGGTGGTAAATGGGTTTCTCATTGGATGGCCAGAGATTGGCCCGCCACGAGAAGGTAAACAGACTTAAGATGGTGATGCTGAAAATGGTCAGGATAATGGTAATTACCAGGAAGGAAGGAAATGCATTGCTGGGTTTTCCTCCATAATTGAGGGGCCAGTCGATGACTGCCGTATAGAACAAAAATGCAAGGACACCAAGAGTAGCAAAGAATCCGTAAAACCATCCAACAATGGTTATTCGCGATTTCCGTCCATGTTTTTCCAGGATCTCATGCACCGGGTAGGGAGTAAAGACATCCTCGATCTCGATCTCCTGCTCCTTCATCTTCCTGAAGGCAGAAAGCATGGTCTCCTCGTCACCAAATACGCCTAATAGATATTCTGAGTCCATATGAGCCTGTTTTATTTCTTTTTTAACTGGTATCTATTTACATCTTTTACCTCATGGATGGCAACCATCGGTATGTACTTCATAAAGAGCAGTACACCGAAAATAAAGATCCCCAGGGTTCCCAGGTACATGGCTATCTCCACAAAAGTGGGAGAGTATGAGGCCCATGCAGAGGGCAGATAATCGTTGGAGAGGGAAGTGACCACGATATTAAAGCGTTCGAACCACATCCCCACATTGATCAGGATGGAGATTATAAACACCACGGTTAAGTTACTCCGGATCTTCTTGAACCACATCAGCTGTGGAATGATGGCATTGCATACGAACATGATCCAGAACTGCTTGGTAAACTCACCGGTGATCCGGTTATGGAAAAAGGTGAAAATCTCGTACTCGTTCCCGGAATACCATGCCAGGAAGATCTCTGTAAGGTAGGCGGTACCCATAATCAGCGAAACAAAGATCAGTATTTTCGCCACCTTGTCGAGGTGGGAATTTGTCACATAATCTTCCAGCTTGTATATTTTTCTCAGGATAATCATCAGGGTCATCACCATGCCAAATCCCGAGAAGATGGCTCCCACCACAAAATAAGGCGGGAAGATGGTGGTATGCCAGCCTGGTTCAACGGAAACAGCGAAGTCGGTGGAGACAATGGAGTGCACCGATACTACCAGTACCGCAGCAATGCCCCCCAGGATATAGCTCAGGCCTTCATAGCGCTTCCATTCTCCAACTGAACCTCTCCAGCCCATGGCGAAAAATCCGTACACAGCTTTCTTCACTTTAGAGGTGGTGTTATCGCGGATGGTGGCAAAATCGGGAATCATCCCCAGGAACCAGAAGGAGGCCGAAATAAGCAGGTAAGCCGAGATGGCGATGAAGTCCCAGAAGAGAGGGGAATTGTAATTTACCCACAGCGGTCCGCGTGTATTGGGATAGGGGAAAATAAAGAAGAAATCCCAGATCCGGCCCATGTGCAGTGCAGGAAAAATGGCCGCACATCCCACAGCTACCACCGTCATGGCCTCAGCAGCACGGTTAATGGAGGATCTCCATTCCTGGCGGAGGATTAGCAGGAAGATGGAGAAAGCGGTTCCGGCGTGACCGATCCCGATCCACCATACAAAATTAATGATGGCCCAACCCCAGCCCACTGTATTGTTTACACCCCAGGTTCCAATGCCCTGTGAAATGGTCACATAAATGGACCAGAATCCCAGCAACATCAGTATGGAACTGATACCCAGCCCCACAATCCACCAGAATTTGGGCCGTGCATACAGCGGAGATGTAATGTCTGTAGTGATCTGTGTCAGGGATTTATTCCCCAGCACCAATGGACCCCTGACTTCCGTGTTGTACATATACTCTTTATTAGTTATTATCCATGTTGTTCATGACCTGCCGCATCCCCTGTTTCATGAGAGTCACCTTCACCGGGAGCCGGCTCCGTATTCCTGACCTTGGTCAGGTAGCCCACCGAAGGAAGGGTATGAAGCTGCTCCAGCAGGTGATAATTGCGTTCCTCCCGCTTCAGCTTGCTCACCTCAGAATCCGGATCGTTCATATTTCCAAATACCAGGGCTCCCGAGGGACAGGACTGCACGCAGGCAGGCTGTACCTCGCCATCCCTGAGTGATCTTCCCTCCAGTTTGGCTTCCAGTTTTTTCTCCTGGATACGCTGTACACAAAGGGTGCACTTCTCGACCACACCCCTTTCCCGGACTGTTACATCGGGATTCAGTACTAACCTGGAGAGTTCACTGTTCTGGTTAAAATCGAACTTCTCATTGTTCATGTATTTAAACCAGTTGAACCTTCTTACGCGGTAGGGACAGTTGTTAATGCAATACTTGGTCCCGATGCACCTTACATAGGCCACCTGGTTCAGTCCCTCGTTACTATGCATGGTGGCTGAAACCGGACAAACATTCTCGCAGGGTGCATTGTCGCAATGTTGACACATCACGGGCTGGTGAAACACTTTGGGGTTTTCAGGCTGATCGCTGAAGTAGCGGTCGATGCGCATCCAGTGCATGATCCTGCGGTTCTTCACCTCCTCTTTTCCCACCACGGCCACATTATTTTCGGCGATGCAGGAAACCACACAGTTGTTACATCCTGTACACTTATTCTGGTCCACCACCATTCCCCAGTGGTATCCATCAAATTTTGCTTCAGGATAGAGGGTCTGGTGAATGCGCTTCAGCCTCCAGGTGAAAATGGTTCCCTGCAGATGGATCCTCCTGGAATTCTTGCAGGGAGGTTTCACGCACAATGGGCCTTCCCTCCATGGTATGGTGGGTCTGGGTCCGTGCAATTGGATAGGTCTTCCCGGTAAGTTCCAGTTCTACCCGATCCTTGATATAACTCCGGTACCCGTCCTTGTTATCCACCCAGCGAAAAGCATTTACACCCAGATTTTCCCCGACCTTACCTGCAATGAGGCGTCCGTATCCCAGGGCAAGGGAAACACTTCCGTCCGCCTGCCCCGGCTGTATCAGTACCGGCACTTCAATCCCGTCAATGCTGACTACCATTTCATCTTCCAGTCCCTGCTTCTCAGCATCGGCAGGTGACACGGCCAGGTAGTTATCCCAGCATACTTTTGAAACCGGATCGGGTAATTCGTGAAGCCAGGGATTATTTCCATAGCGCCCGTCATTTAAACCCACCGGGCTGTAAAGAGTTAAGCTCAGGTCAGACTCCACCGGATTGAGCTCCACTTCCGGAGGGGTGTAAGAAACCGGGGTAGATTCAGATGAAAGATCCTGCTCGAAAAAGCCGGCCTGAAGTGTTTTCACCCACCAGTCCTTGTCTCCACGAGCCTCCGGAGGAGCAATCTTATCTCCCCACATGTAGGGTACAAGATCCTCAAAGCTTCTCTCAAATCCGGTCCATTTAATCAAAGAATCCTGGTAAGCCCTGCTGTTGAAAAGAGGATGAATGCAGGGTTGTTGCAGGCTGAAGGATCCTTTTACCGGCTCGGCATCTCCCCAGGCCTCCAGGTAGTGGTGGTCCGGACAGATCAACTGGCAAGCACTGGCTGTTTCATTTAGTGAAGAGCCAAGATATGCAGTAAATCCTGCCTTTTTTATAGCTTCAAATCCTCCCATGCTGTAGATGGGATTTACGTTAATCATAAAGAGATTATCCACCTCTCCCCGCTCCAGAGAACTCACAAAGTCCTGAAACTGCCTGTCATTTCCCTGTTTTACCTGGATGGTTCTTTCCAGGTCCAGGGTCGTCCCGTAGTTCCCCAGCATATAATTTATACCGGCAACCAGTTTCTGGATATCCGGATCATTGGATCCGCTTACCACCAGGGATTTTCCCTTGTTAGCAAGCAGTCCGGCCACTAAAGCGTCAATATCTTTTACCAGCGGTGGAACAGATATGGCAGGATTGCCTGTGGCAGCTGCAATGCTATTGTAAATATTGCCCAGCATCAGAGTTGATTCGGCCGGAGTAACAGGGATGCGCTCATCGGCATTACTACCTGTCATGGACAGGGCCGATTCAATCTGGACATGTTTGGACATATGGGGATGTGCCGTGCTAACTTCCCGGGTGGAAGCATAATCCCTCGCAAACTCCACAGGAGCAATCCAGGTTCCCAGGAAATCGGCATCGAAGCTCAGAATATAATCGGCCCGGTCGAAATGCAAGCCAGGGATCACTGCGGCTCCAAACAGGTCCATATGTGCATCACGGATTCCGGAAGCGGAGACTTCATCATACTGTATCCAGGTGGCATCCGGTTGATTTGCGAGGAAAAGCCGGAATACCTCTTTTGTAGAGGGTCCGATCACCGTTGGTGTTACGATAACTGTCTTTCCACCTTCTTCAAGTTTGCTGATCACCCAACGGTCCACTTCATCCCAGCTAATGTTATTTCCGCTGAGGATGGGTTCCTTTAACCTTGCATCGTCGTAGAGATTCAGGACCGAAGCCTGCACCCTTGCACTGGTTCCTCCCCTGGAAACGGGCGACTGATGGTTTCCTTCAATCTTGATGGGCCTTCCGTCACGAACCTTCACCAGAACGCTGCAATACTCGGTCCCGTCGAAAAAGCTGGAGGCATAATAAGCAGACTTCCCCGGGATAATTTCTTCAGGTTTAATAAGGTAAGGAATGGCTTTCTGAACCGGCTTTTCGCAAGAGTTGAGAACCGCTGCAGAGGCGACACTGAATCCAAACAGTTTCAGGAAATCGCGGCGTGAACCACTGGTTTTTCCGCTGCTGCTCTCCTGCTCCCGGGTAATACCCTGTTCAAATTCTTCAATACTTCTCCATTGCTTTTCCATGGATATTGCTCGGTTTAATAGTGACACTTGGAGCACTCGGTTCCCCCGGTAAGTTCGGCAGTTACCCGGTCAATCTCACCTGATTCCATCTTCTGCTGAAGCTCCTTATATTGTGTATAGAATTCATTATCAAAAAACTGGACCTCGGTGTCGCGGTGACAGTTGATGCACCAGCCCATACTCAGGTCGCTTACCTGCCGCACCCTGTCCATTAACTCAATGGCGCCGTGACAGGTGCCACATTCAATTTTACCCACAGTCACATGCTGTGCATGACTGAAGAATACGTGGTCCTGCAGGTTATGCACCTTGATCCACTGGATGGGGGTCCCACTTTCCCAGGCATCGACCACTTTACTGATCTGGTGTTTACCTGAATGGGATCCTTCCCTCACAATGGAGTGACAGTTCCAGCATATACTCACATCGGGAATGCCCGCATGTTTCGATTGAGTCACCGTGGTGTGGCAGTACTGGCAATCGATTTGATTGTCGAAGGCATGAACCACATGGGAAAACTTCACAGGCTGATCAGGTTCGTAATTCTGCTGTCTGCCCAGGGAGGTCCCGGCTTCATAGAGCAATTTGGCCTGCCAGCCCAGGGCCACAATGAAAATGATCCCCAGGATATAACGGCGTTTTACCTTTTTAAGAAAAAAGACATCAAGGATCACCCATGTAAGCACCACTCCCAGGAGTATAAATAGAAATATCTTATTGATTACCGGCTTTCGCTTGGTCAATCCCTGTTCCTCAAAGTGGTCGAGAAATAGTTTTATCTGCTCCACATCGCTTTCATTCAAATGAAAGGTCTGGTGCATAAGAGACATGGTTCCCCCGGTTGGATTCAGTACTGCCTTTTGAAATTCTTCCAGGCTCCTTTCTTTGTATTGATTTGCGATCTCCCAGGCATTGGGATTCCAGTTAAAGGTGTCAATCTCTATGGTGTTGTGACAATCGGCACATGCCTTCGATTCAAATTTCCCGTCAATCAAACCGTAAAACAGGCGCTCTCCACGCATCAGTTCTTCCCTTGAGGCATGGGAATCATGTTCCTCCTGAACTCCCATAGCTTCAGTCAGTGGAAGGAGGAAAAGAATCAGGAAGATAAGAGAGAATGACAGGCTTGAGATTCTTCTCATAAATGGTCGAGTTTGTATTGTAGGGTTAGTAATAAATCTTAGGTTGTGGTTCATGCAATTTAAAACCTTCGTTGTAAAATAACAACAACCTGAGGAACTGAAGTGACAAGAAGCTCCGATATATGTTATTTTTAATCCGTATAAATAATTTTGTCCTATCTTCGAATATGCATTCGCTTTTCTCCGAATACTTCCTGCCCGTCACTCTGGCAATTATAACCCTGGGGATGGGCCTCTCTCTTACTGATAAGGACTTCAGGAACATCTTTCTGCATCCAAAGGCCGTAATCATAGGGCTCTGTTGCCAGATGATCCTTCTTCCCGTAATTGCCTGGCTGATTGCGCGTTCCATAAATATCGACCCTTACTTTAAGGTGGGACTAATGATCGTTGCGGCCTGTCCCGGAGGCGCCACCTCCAATCTGATCACCTATTTGCTTCGAGGAAATGTGGCACTCTCCATCTCCATGACTGCCCTGAACAGCCTGATTACACTGATCACCATTCCACTGGTGGTACACCTCTCGCTGGAGGCATTTATCAATGAAAATGCTGCCATCCGGCTCAATGTGGGGGAAACCATCATCAAAGTATTCCTGATTACCATCGTTCCGGCATTTGTTGGCACCAGAATTCGTAAGAACTATCCACGATTTTCCGTAAACCTGGAACGTCCACTCCGTGTGATTCTCCCCCTGCTCCTGCTGGTGGTTTATGCCGGTGTCATTTTAATCGATCAGGGTACAGGTGCAGCTACCCGTTCCGATTTTATAAGCATCTTTCCGTACACACTTCTTCTCAATATCCTGGCCATGGTATCGGGTTTTCTGGTTGCCAGGGTGTTTCGTTTGCGGGTCATCAACCAGTTTACCATTTCCATAGAGGTGGGGCTTCAGAATTCGGCCCTGGCCATTTTTGTGGCAGCAACTCTTCTTAAAAGCAATGATATGGCCCTGGTTCCTGTAGTCTATGGATCCTTTACATTCTTCAGCACACTGCTGTTCGGATGGAGTGTGAAAAAACTGGGATGGATTCCGAAGGTTAACGGTAAAGATACATGAACCCGGCTTTCCCGAAGGGATCGCTTCCCCCCTCCTCGTCGATCACGTAGTAGTATATTCCCTCTTTTAATTCTTTGCCTTCCAGGCTGTTTCCATCCCAGAAAATTCTTGGAGATTTGGAATAATAAATACGCGTTCCGGTCCGGGTAAAGACAGAAAACTCGTATACGGTTGTCCCATCGGTTTCCACCTCGAAATAGTCGTTCACCTGGTCGCCATTGGGAGTGAAAACATTGGGAATTTCCAACACATCTCCGGGAGCATCGATATCGCTGACCTCAGCATTAATAAATTGTGATTCGGAAAGAGGAATTATATTAACGAGTGTATCCTCCTGTTGTCCCGACAGGCAAGGAAGCAGAAGGCAGCAAAGGCAAATAGTGGCGATGAATCTGGTAATGGTCATATCTTCTCGGTCAACTTCTGGACCACCCTAAAGTTATTAAAAAATTCCTTGGCGAATACCCTGATCACTGTATATGTAGGAATAGCAAGGATCATCCCGACAACTCCGGCCAGGCTTCCTGCCATCATTATCACAATAAAAATTTCTATGGGATGGGCATAGACACTGGTCCCGAAAATCACCGGTTGAAATACCAGGTTATCGGTGAGCTGGGTTATGGCGAAAACCAGGGTCATGTATCCCATCAGGGGTAGCAGCTGCGTGGCAAAATCGAGGTCCAGGTGGGTGGCAACTCCCAGGATGATCCCCAGAGCGGCCCCTATCCAGGGCCCCAGGTAGGGGATAATATTCAGAACCGCAGCTATCAGTCCAATGACCAGTCCGAGCCTGAAACCCACCCCCACTATGGTCATTCCCAGTGTTACCAAGGTAAGAATTCCGGTCATTTGCAGTAAGATTCCCACAAAGTAGCGCCTGAGTAAATGTTTGATCGATTCAAGAGCGTGGCGGAATTCCTCCACTCTCTTTTGGGGTACTATTGTCACTATATAGCCGGAGATTAATTTATCCTCCCTCAGAAGAAAGAAGGTGATAAATGAGATGGCAAACAGGGCCCATGCAAAGTTACCCAGGATGGAGGCAGCCGTAGCAATCAGGTTGCTGATAACATCGATATTCAGGACAGATACCAATCCTCCCTTCAGCTCCTCCCGAAGGGACATGGCCTCATCACCCCCCAGGTTCATCTTATCATACCAAAACTCCAATCTGTCTATAGGTTTCTCAAAAGCTTCAATGACCAACTCCGTATCGATATTGGAAAGCTCCTGGGCCTCGTTGGCCACCAGTGGAATAAAGATCCTGAAAAAACTAAAAAAAACGACCCAGATAAATACCAGGGTGATCAGGGCACGAAGGGAAACCGGAAGATGCCAGCTTCCTATCCTGATCCTGCCCAGCAAACGGACCAGTGGACGGGTGATAAGGGATAGCACAGAAGCAATCAGGATGTAGGCCACAATACTGGAGAAACGCCAGACCAATAGTCCAAGCAGAATGACCCCTGCTACAGCCAGCAGGGAACGGGAGTTAAACCAGTTTTTTGATGACATACTCAGCTGTAAATATAGTGATTTATCGATATTGACCGGGGGAAGTTTTAAGGCACTAATGTTGATAATTATTCTTTTGAATTCTGGCTTGTTTGGGTACTTTTACCAGCCATTGGAGAGGAGGTGTATATGAAGCAGTATCTTGATTTACTTACACATGTGCTGGAGCATGGAACGCGCAAAGAGGACCGCACAGGTACCGGTACCATCAGTACCTTTGGATACCAGATGCGCTTTGATCTGCAGGATGGTTTCCCCCTGATGACCACCAAAAAACTGCACCTGAAATCCATCATTCATGAATTACTCTGGTTCCTCGATGGGGACACCAATACCCGCTACCTCAACGACCATGGAGTAAGGATCTGGAACGAATGGGCCGACGAAAATGGTGAGCTGGGTCATATATACGGCTACCAGTGGAGAAGCTGGCCAGCGCCAGATGGAAGCCATATAGACCAGATTTCCCGTGTGGTGGATTCGATCCGGGAGAATCCCGACTCCAGGAGACATATTGTGAGTGCCTGGAACGTGGGAGAGCTGGAGAACATGGCACTCCCCCCCTGCCACATCCTGTTCCAGTTTTATATTGCCGACGGGAAACTATCCTGTCAACTCTACCAGCGCAGTGCCGATATCTTCCTGGGGGTCCCCTTTAATATCGCTTCCTATTCATTCCTGCTGATTATGATGGCACAGGTGACGGGGCTCAAACCTGGCGAATTCATCCATACCCTGGGTGATGCCCATATCTATCTGAACCACGAGGAACAGGTAAGATTGCAGCTGACACGGGATCCGAGACCCCTGCCCTCGGTGAAACTGAACCCCGGGATCAAATCGCTTTTCGATTTCCGATTTGAAGATTTCAGTCTTGAAAATTATGATGCACATCCCCATATAAAGGGGACCATCTCTGTATGATATGGGAACAAAGATCCTGAACAATATATCCATCATTGTAGCCATCGCCGAAAACCGGGCTATCGGGAAAGACAACAAATTGCTCTGGCATCTGTCGGACGATCTGAAACGCTTTAAAAAACTGACCACCGGGCATACCCTGATCATGGGACGTAATACCTTCCTTTCACTTCCCAATGGTGCCCTGCCCAATCGAAGGCATATTGTCATTTCAGATATGGAGGGGGAATCCTTCGAGGGATGTGAAATGGCCCGCTCCATTGAGGAAGCAGTAAAACTTGCCGGAAGGGATGAAGAGTGTTTTGTGATCGGTGGAGGCATGGTATACAAGCAGTTCCTTCCACTTGCAGGAAAACTCTACCTGACCCAGGTTCATGAATCCTTTGAAGCCGATACTTTTTTCCCGGAGATCGATTTCGGCCAGTGGAAAATCCTTGAATCAGAGGATGTGGATGCCGGAGAACGAAACCAGTATGCCCATACCTACACGGAATTTGTCAGGGCCTGATTACTTTTCAAGCTTCAGGCCCGGACCAATGCTATAGATCAGGCCCCAGAGAGAGGTAAAGGCCGTAAGGAGATAGAAGAGCAGGCTAAGGGCAATGGATAAATTCAGATCCAGGCCCAGCCACTGGGCCCCCAGCATAAAGGTAAATTCCCTGGAACCAATCCCACCAATGGTAAGTGGCAACACGGCCACAATGGAAGAGATCAGGAACACAAAAAGGTAGCTTTCCAGATTGCCGGTTTCCTTCAGCGAAAGCAGGATAAGTAATGCGGAGAGCAGCTGCAATAGCTGAACCAGCATTGACTGAAGATTCGTGATCAGGAATACAGGCAGGAGATAAGGGAAAAACCGCCGGAAGATCAAATAGGTAGCAAAAACAAAGAAAGGTATGAGAAGCCAGGCATACCAGGCATAGCTTCCCATGCCAGGCACAAAGCAAAACAGGACCACAGCCATGCAGCTCAGTGCCAATACCCCGATGATCCGGTCCATCATGACCGCCCAGAAGATTCTCCGGGTGGGCACATCAAATCTCTTATTCAGGAGATAGATCTTATATCCATCACCACCTATTCCTCCGGGCAAAAACAAGTTGTAGTACATTCCCAGCAGATAGAGCTTCATGTTGGCCAACTGGGAAATATGTATGCCAATGGAACCCAGGTAGCTATTGAGCCTGACCGAGGAAAGCATCTTTGATAGCACAAAAAGAAGAAGGGCCCCTGCCAGGAAGATAAGCTTTGACTGTCCAATGGTTTCGAACACCTGCTGCACCTCGATATTGGCAAATACATACCACAGTGCGCCAACGGTGATCGCCAGTTTTAACAGGACTTTAAAAAATGGTTTGAGTTTACTCTTCACTGATGATGGTTCGTTTCACCCTGTAGGGCTTTTTACGCTGAGACTCATAATAGGTCCTCATCAATATTTCTGATATTATCCCGATGGTAATAATCTGAATACCGCCGATGGTCAGCATAAACCCCAACAAAAGTAAGGGCTTTCCCCAGATATCGTTCCCCATCAGTTTCAGAACCAGGAAGTAAATGTCGATAATGGCGCCCGCACCAAAAGTGAGGATTCCAAGGGTTCCGAAAAAATGGATGGGCCGGTTCTGGTATCTTTTAAAGAATACTATCAGCAGGAGATCGCTCACCACCCTGAGGGTTCGCCCCATACCATATTTGGATTTGCCAAACTTCCGCCGGTGGTGGCGTACCGGGACCTGTTCCATGCGGGCACCCTGGAGCACCGCCAGTACCGGTATAAACCGGTGCAGCTCTCCGTAAAGCCCCAGATTCCTGGCAACATCACTCCGGAATAACCTTAAGGCACAACCATAGTCCCTTAGTTTCACACCGGTAATCAGACGAATAAAAAAATTGGCTATTTTGCTGGGCACTCTCCTTGTGATGGCCGCATCTTTTCTATGAACCCGCTCACCGGAAACCACATCACAATCTTTCTCCTTCAGTGTTTCGAGCATCATGGGCACATCGGCAGGATCATTCTGCATATCACCATCCATCAACACGATCAGCTCACCCACGGCCTGGTCGATCCCTGCTGACAGGGCTGAACTCTGACCGTAATTTGTATTCAGATCTATGCCTACCAGGTTCTTATAATCCTCTGAAGCCCTGGAGATCTCTGCCCAGGTATCATCGATACTACCATCGTTCACAAGGATAATCTCAAAGGGATAAGGAGTGGGTTCCATGGCGGCACTGATTGCCTGGCACAAGGGTTCAATACTATCCTTCTCATTGAATATTGGAACCACAAAAGAGACTTTCTCCATCTGAATTACAGCTTTATTTTGATCCCATAAAGTAACCATTTTTTGCTATATTTCCGATCACGTAAGTGCTTGATTTATGAAGAAAAACACAATCGCCATGCTTGCGGTTACCGGTGCAGGATTCCTGATCCTGCTTGCAATTTTCGGCAGGGTGATTGTACATCCCGATTCCTATCTTTTTTCGGCTTCCGGAGATGCCGTAAAAAGCTACTACAACTTCAGCTACTACCTCAAATATGATTCAGGAATCGACCACAACGGGATCAACTATCCCTATGGAGATCATCTGCAGTATATGAATTCTCATCCCCTTTACCTGCAGGGCATCAAATTTCTGGACCGCCATATCTATCCCCTGTCGGATCATGGAGTTGGCATCCTGAACCTGAGCATGATATTTTCATTACTGCTGGCCATTCCATTCATTTACCTGATTTTAAGAAAGTTTTCACTCCCGCCCTGGTATGCGGCGGTGGTCTCCCTGATCATCCTCTTTCTTAGTCCCCAGGTGGATCGGCTGGGTGGACACTTCGAGATGGTCTACGCCTTTTTTATCCCGCTGTTCTGGTACCTCTTAATTCGCTGGCAGGAAGCAAGCAGAAAGCTTGGATGGACCCTGCTCTTACTCTTTACAGCCCTGGTAGGGGGCTTCACCAGTGCCTACTATGCTGCCTTCCTGGCCATATTTCCCCTGTCCATCTTCCTGGTCCAGCTTTGGAATCACAGGAAATCACTCAGGAAATATCTTCCCGAGGGCCTGCATCTTTTGATGATTGCCTTACTCCCCCTCTTGATCGTCAGGGGATTGGTAAGCATTACCGACTGGGTGGCCGACAGGCCGGATAATCCCTGGGGATTCTTCATCTTCCATGCCAATGTATTCAGCATCTTTCTTCCCCCCCAATCCATCCTCAGGGAGCTGGTCAGCGGCATTGTCGATATTAAATATACCTGGGAAGGACGCGCTTATGTGGGACTGCCGGCCACACTGCTGGCTCTGTCCTTTCTGATCGCCCTGATCCTTCAACTGGCTAACAGGAAACATCCCCGGTGGTCTTCTTACTTTCCCAACAATAAGCTAAACCCCTACCTGGCTGCTTCAGGTCTTGTATTGCTGTTCTCCATGTGTATCCCATTTAAATGGGGCCTTGGATTTCTGACAGAGTTACTCCCTCCCCTGAAGCAATTCAGATGCCTGGGCCGTTTCTCCTGGATATTTTATTATGTATTCACTGTATTTACTGCCACCTATATCTATTACCTGTTCCGGGTCCTGCGAAAAAAAGGATATGGTATCGTGGCAAAGACTGCTTTGTTGATCGTACTTTCTTACTGGGGACTGGAAGCTGCATCGCGGATACATAATAGTACCCGAAGGATCTTTAATAAGAATGAGATCCTGAGTAATCATGATCTGGATATACCTTTACTCCTTGAAGAAGCCGGGAGCAACAGCGAGGAGTTCCAGGGAATCTTTTTTCTGCCCTTCGCCAATACCTGTGGGGATAAATTGCAATTTGAAAGAGGATTGGGTGCATTTTCAGAAGCCATGCGCTGCAGCGATCAGACCGGGATCCCAATTGTTCAGAGTTTCTCTCCCCGCATCTCTCTGTCCCAGGCCATGAGTTCCATTCAAATGCTGGCCGACAGCAGCATCTACAAACAACGGGTGGATGATATGAACCAGAAACCCCTGCTACTGGTGCTTGGCCCCCAGGAATTGAATCCCCGGGAGTTGGCGCTGCTTAAACGGGCGGAAGTTTTCTGGTCGGGCGATCTTTTTTCCCTGGCCCGTCTTCCGGTCCAGGCTTTCAACCAGGGATTTGAGTCGTGGATGGATCTGGCTCATACCCTCTCCGACAGCCTCCAGGGGGCAGGGATGCTATGCATTGACGGAGATCCTGAAAAGGTGATTTATAAGGATTTTGAAGAGTTCGCTTCCGACCGGGCCTTTACGGGTTCCGGCTCCAAATATTTGAAGAAAGGGAGCATGGAACTATGCAATGAGAAGCTATATGAGCGCTTTTCCGATCAGGAGGTGGAACTCTCCTTCTGGCTTTATGTGGACCACAGGACCGACAATATGCCCACTCCGGAGCTATGGCAATGGGATGAAAGCGGTAAGCAGATCCAGAGGGAGAGATTAAATTCTCGTGAAGTGCATAATGTGGATGGTATGTGGGTGAGGATAAGCAAGACTCTGCAGCCCTCAACCAGGAATAAGATACCAGCTTACAACTAAAGGAAAGTATATTACTGTAGACGATTTATTGATTAAACCCGCAGGATCGAGGACCCTGGTCCGGCACGACAACGGGGATCAAATCCTTGATAATTTTCGGGTTCCAGTTGCTACTGATCGCTGATTTTACTATTTTTTCAAACTCAAATCTAAACCTATCAACATGAAAAAGTATCTGTTTACCGCCATTACTCTTCTTTTTATTCCCCTTTTTCTGCATGCGCAGGCCAATAAAATTGAGGGAACCTGGTTCAACGAGGAGAAAACTTCGACCATTGCAGTTTCCAAAGATGCAAGTGGGAAATATGTAGGAGAAATCAATTGGCTGGAGGAACCCAATGAATTTGGCGCACCTAAACTGGATAAGGAAAACGAAGATCCTGAACTGGCCAAGCGTCCCCTTATGGGTCTGGCTATTGTAAAGAACTTCGAATACGATAGCAAGAAGGAAAGGTGGACAGAGGGTTCCATCTACGATCCTAAAAATGGCAAAACCTATGATTGCTATGCCTGGTTCGAAGATGGAGACTTTGATAAGCTATATATCAAAGGTTATGTGGCCGGGATCAAAGCACTGGGCCGCAAAACCATCTGGGAAAAGAAGAAATAAACGAATTACAGTTTCGCGCTGATTTAACCTTCGGATCAAAATCGTCCGGAACCGTACAGCGCATTCCCGTAAGCGTTCACTTTTCTAAATAAGCTGAAAGCTTTAAAAAATCGCAACTATTTTAATTTTAAATAGTTGCGATTTTTGGCACATATTGTGATATAAATAACCTGAAAACAAATCTTACGTCCTTTTACATTTCACTAACGGGTGATACAGTAAAATTTCTTTTTAGGTTTAAGTGGTTAGTTAAAAGGGGCCTTGGTCGGCCCCTTTTTCCTTTGCTGTTTTTTGTATTTGTCACTGATGCAAGAGGTAGGCTATGGCCACATACTCGGCCAGTGCAATGCCCTTGGCAGCATCGGTGTTCTTGTAGTAGTTCTTCATCAGTGGTGAATCGCTCACACCATCCGGTCCATGCTCATATTCCCAGAATAGTTTTGTAAATTCCAGATGATCCTCAATCTGAGCATTTGCCACCGGATCCTTCACAAGTTCATCCAACATGGCAGCAAACTTCCTGGATTCCAATATAAATGCTTTTCCTGCCCCGTTTTCAACAATGGCCTCCCGGCCTGCATTTTTATTGTCCTTCCATCTGACCTCCTCAATGGATGCCCCTGGCTGATCCACAAAGGCAATCATCCCTTCCTGCATATCTTTGATCATGACCTGCAGGTCCCGGGCCTGATCATGGATTTTGGCAATGGTAGCCTGCTGATCCATTTGAGAACTGTCCTGCGCAATTTCCGTCAGACTGGCGGTGCGCATCTGAGCGACCTCCACACTGGCCTCATTGATTAATGCTTCTTCCTGGTAAATATTCAGCAAATCTTTGGACATATTGATATTTCCCATTAGCATCACACAGGCGATTCCCACCAGTAACATCACGATATAGGGCAGGTTGGCCTTCTCCTTTCCGCTTCGCTGGAATACATTGACCACATAAAGGGGTATAAAGCCAATAAGAATGAAACCAATGGCAGTATAGATCAGATAACCGGCTCCCGGCCAGTGCTGGATCTTAAAGGTAGCTCCAGCCAATAAGAGGGCAATGGTCAGGTAGCCCACAATGGCATAGACCGGGTTTTTTCTTTCCACCTGCTCACGATGGTTGGTAATGAAGTAGAGTGGCAGGAAGACAAATACGATCAGCACCATGCCCACGGTGATCATAATGCCTGCACCTGGCCAGTGCATCCGTTTAAAGAAGGATCCAAGAATGGTCAGAATGGCCGAGCTTAGTCCGAATACATATGTGAAATTTTTCATGCGTTGGAATTTTTTGTCAAGGTTAAGCAGTGTTTGATGCTGGATCTCAGGCAAGCTTTTCTCGCCGATGGTGTCGAGTACCTGATGGTAGGAAGATTCAAAATCGCTTCCCTGGTCCATATACTCCTCCACCATGCAGCAGACATGGTCCAGCATATCATCCATCAGACGGTCGTAGGTCAGGCCCAGCCTGACCAGGTCGCTCCTGATGCGTTCATAATTGTCGTCAATAACAGCGGCAATCATACTAGGCAGGGGTAGGTTTCAGTACGTAAGTCAATGTGTTCACAAAATCAAAAAACTCATCCACCTTCTGCTCTGTCCATGTACGTCCCTGTCTCCGTAAGAGTGTAGTACTTCCGGACCCGCTTACCGATGTATTCAGCTTCGGTGCTTATATGTCCGTCCGCCTCCAGTTTATGTAAAACCGGGTAGAGTGCTCCGAATGTGAGTTTGATCTTACCGGTGGATAGCTCTTCCACCTTTTTGGTAATCTCATACCCGTACATCCGTCCGTTGTCGGCCAACAACTTTAAAACAATGGTTCTCAAGGTGCCTTTTAACAAATCATTTGCTATCATAACGACAAATATATAACATTATTATATATATGCAAATTATATATAAGAGAGTTGTATAAAGATCCCCGGCGCTTCCCTTCAGCGCCGGGGATTCAAATAAGTTTCCCTGAATTTCTAATCAAATACTATTTCTTATTTCACTTTAATTAACTTCCTGTATTGCACCTCATTAGCATGATGAAGACTTAGAACATAGATGCCTCGAGGAAGTTCCTGAAGATCGATCACAGCTGTACTCTGATTAAGCTCATGAGATTGTATTAGCGCTCCGTTCATGCTATATATCCCAATTCGGTCTATGTGGCTGTCGGATGCAATATGCAGATTACCCTGAACCGGATTGGGATAGATGACAATCTTCTCGCCGTTTGAAACAGGATTGTTTATAATTCCAACATTGCTATATCCTTGATACCAGGCCAGGAAGATATCATGTCCCCCGTTGTTATAAATCCATTTCTCTCCTTCAGACGGGTCAAAATCGCAAATACCATCGTAGTAACCCATGGCAATAACTTCTCCGTTGTTACTAGCACATGCAAAGTAGCCTCTCTCCTGGCTGTTTCCCCCCGCATGGATGGCCCATTGATAGTTTATTTCATAATCATATTTAGCCATGAACATATCGTAATCAGAGATTCCTCCTGTTGAACCCATGATGGCAGTTCCTTCAGATGGATCGAAATCGGCACTTCCATAGAAAGAGCCTATCAGATAAATATCACCATGTTTATCCATATCAAGATCATATATCTGTGATCCTGAATAGTTAAAATCTATCTGTTCTCCTGCAATCCCCATGGCCGACTGGAAGACCCCGTCGGTATCATATACAGCCATAAAACCACTGCTTTCCATGGCAATGGAACGTAACTCGAAACTTGCGCCTGAAGGATCAAAATCCACCGTATCCATAAAGTCTCCAACCACATAAAGATACCCATCCAGGATCCTGAGATTCCTGACAGCATCCTGCTGGTCCGCACCCAGGGAAATGGACCACTGGTACTCCCCGTCCCGGTTATATTTGGCCAGGAATCCGTTGGTATCATAGGTTTCCGATGTACCTATGGAATGAACTTCCCCCGAGGGGTCCATATCAAAAAGCCCGTAGTGATACCCGCAAATGTAAACATTCCGCTCTGCATCAACCCGAACCTTCTGTGGACCTCCCACGCCATATTCGCCCGGGTAGGTAAAAAGCCTTGCCCACTGGTACGCCCCATCGTTGGAGTATTTGGCCAGAAACATATCCGCATTCCTGTCAGGGGATAATATGGCTGTTTCGGCTGACGGATCCAGATCCAGAGCATCGTTGATCTGGCCCAGCAAATAAACACTTCCATCCACGGAGTCAATCGCGAGCCCCCATCCTATGTTACTGACATTGATATCGTCATTTCCAAAACCATGCGCCCACAGATAATCGCCATCCGGATTGTACTTGGCCAGGAACAACATGGATTCGGTTCCTTCTTTGATACTATCGGTCGCCTCGGAGGGGTCAAAATCTATCCAACCATCAGAATAACCGGTAATAAAAATATTCCCATCCATATCTGTGACAATATCATTAACATAGGCCCAATAGTTCGGATCGCCTCCCAATTGAAAAGACCACTTATAGTTTCCTACTATGTCATATTTAGCTACATAAATGTCATACTTGCTCAAGGCAGTCATCGGATCCTGCGATCCGCTTTCAAAGTTCAGATCTATGCTGGACTGAAAGGTGCCGCAGATAAGCAGATCTCCCTGAGGATCCACGCTGTATCCGTGAATAAAATCGGACTTACTGGAGCCAGCAACCCCGGTTCTTATGAAATCCTGAGAGAAGGAGAATTGAGATATTGCAACGAAGAGGATAAAGATTGAGAAAGGTAGAATTCTTTTCATGCGGTGAGGATATAAAACTTAAAGGGTGATGGTTGAGATGATAAATAATCCTGAACGGATAATGAGAGGATCGGGCGTAGCGTTTCGCTTACACGTAATTTATGAAAAAATCAAATTCATTGCAAAAGAAACGGACAGGCTTTTGCCAGCACGCTGGCACGCTGGCATAAGAAAACAGCCCTCTTCAAAGACTATTTTAAAAGTTTTCTAAAAATAATCTCTGATTTCGGGTAACAATTCCGGGCCCTTTCTGATTAAACAGTATTAAATACAAATAATCGCACGGGCAAATCCATAAAGGTTTGATCCTGTGCGGATAAGGGTATTGTTTACAACAAAACAGAGCGCATATGAGAACCTTGCAGGATGAAACAGGTAAGAGAGAAATCGTTTTTCTCAGCCAGGATGATAAAGATTTTTTAATCTATATGAGCAGTGATGTATGGATCACGCCGGAAGTGAAAAGATTCAAAAATGATCTTCTGGAAAAGGTTTGGGTAAAAAGTGATAATACAAATTCAGATAGCTAAAAACATGATGAAAAACCGGGAACTAAAAGAAATACGCTGGAAAAAATCCGTGAAAGAGGCCGTTTGGAAAAAAGGTCATATCAGGCCCGACTATTCGCCTGATGTGTTGCGTTGGGATGATAGTGGTCGAATCATGATGTGGTCCAAGTACGGAAGGACAGATTCCAGATTCGGATGGACCATTGAGGCCCGTGAGCCTCTTGGAGAAGGAGGGGTAGACAACCTTGACAATCTGCGTCCTGTAAGTGCATTTAACTCTGATAAAACTAATATAGATTTGGAATCCCCGTCGACAGGTGGCTGATAGAGTTCATTGACAGGTTTTAAGCCGGCCTCCAGGAGCAAAGCCACCTGTCTTTTTTCATTTTAAATTGCATTTTTTCACGAAAACGGGGTAACAATTTAAGAGCCTTTCTGATTAAACAGTAATTCAAACCAAAAAACAAGGAAGCATGAAAAAAGTAACAAGAAAAGAATTGACAAAAAAGTTCGAGAACGAAATCATTGAGCATAAGCAAATGAATTACCTGGTTGGTGGTGATGGTAATGGAAGCCAAGGTGCTACCGATGATCCCTGGTTGTAACAGATATTAATTGTCACGTTGTAGCGAGAAAGGCTTTCTCATTTATCGGGAGTATTTTTTAATACATTTACTTTGGAAATGAAACCCGGACATTTTGAGAAAGCTATTCGTTTCTCTTCTAATTGGATTTGCCTTCATAGCCTTAGGGCATGGGCAAGACCCCACTGATTCGGCCCGGTACTTGTACAATAAATACCGGCAAGCCAAATCAATGGGGGATTTTGAGCGCTCGGAAATACTGCTGGAGCAAATTCTTATTTTAGAACAGCCCCTATCTAATTACCAACGCGCCCTTATTCGGAACAACCTGGGGTATTTATATTATGAGACAGGGCGCTTAAGGGAAGCTCTGGAGCAATACCGGATGGCAGAAGGCCTGGCATCTGATTCAGATCCGGCTACCCGTCAGATCAGGATCAGTATCCATATCAACCTGGGAGTTTACTATAACGATCTTGGCGATTACACCAATGCTCTGGAGCAAAATAATGAGGCTGTCAGACTGCTGAACCTAATCCCTGAATGGGATGAACTTTCATTAAACAAGCTATCAAGCCTCTTACTTAATAAGGGAATTACGCTATACCTTTTGAGCAGATATGAAGAAGCCCTGGAGGTATTAAAGGAATGCGCGCAGATTAAAGAAACTCATAATCATCCCTACCTGGGATCTGTTTATTTCAATCTGGCACGTGTTTACAATAGCCTGGAAAATTCAGAGCTATGCCGCTGGTATTACCTCAAAAGTATTGAGCAATGGAGTACGGAATATGATCCGGACTACTATGAACTAGCCAATATCTACCTTCATTTTGGTGAGTTTCTTACGGCCCGGGGAGAGCCTGAACAAGGCATTGAATATCTTCAAAAAGCCCTGCAAAACTACCAGCGGAATTACGGGAACAATCACTCCCTGACTGCTTCCTCCTATGAATCTCTGGCAAAGTACTGCCTGGATCAGTCAGAATATAAAGAGGCACTGGTATATCTGCAACTGGCCCTGCACTCCGTTGTGGAAGACTTTGAGGATGAAGATCCGTTCTCAAATCCGGCAATAGAAGCTTCCGCACACAAGCTGATCTTATTAAGGATTCTTGCCACAAAAGCAGATGCGCTGGAAAGAACTGCA
Organism: uncultured Bacteroidales bacterium; assembly: GCA_963753765.1. GTDB lineage: Bacteria > Bacteroidota > Bacteroidia > Bacteroidales. The sequence continues at coordinate 66,225 of CAVWDQ010000013.1, read as the reverse complement.
ACTGCCTTGCCCAAGGCTGATGAAAAAACCAGGTACTTGGAAGCTGCTCTTGCCACCAATCTTCTTTCAAGGGAGGTACTTCTTCAGATCCAGGACATCTACCCTTCTGCTGAAAGCCGATTCTTTTTGAATTCCAATCAGAAAGATCTTTTTACCACCGGAATTAGACTAAACATGGAGCTGTTTGAGCTGACCGGCCTTCAGCTTTATAATGAAGAGGCCTTCCTTACGGCTGCCAGAGGAAAGTCAGGCGAGTTGATGTTTGAAATGAATAGCAAAGAGTGGCTATATCTTGGAAGTCTGCCTGATTCCATGGCTATCACTGCCACAGAACTCAAGCAGCAAATTGATCACCTCTCGAACCTGATCCGGACACAAAATCTGGAAATGAATCCTGACTCCAGTCGCCTGGTAAACTGGCAGAAGCAACTCTTTCACGCGCGGGATTCCTTTAATAAACAGATGGAACTGCTTCGAAAGGAAAGGCCGGAAATTGGTCAGTTCGAGTCCGCTAGCATGGATTTCTCACTTGGACAGATCCGACAGAAGCTGAATCGAAAAGAGACCCTGGTAGAGTATTTTCTATCAGGCCCGGATGCATCCGGAAAAGAACAGCTATTCATTTTTGTGGTAACGAAACATGAATGCCATGTCTGCCAGTCACCCCTCGACAGTACATTCCATCAGCGCCTGGAAACAATCACGCAAAATCTTCATGGCTTTGTCCCTTACCTTGAAAACCAGGAAAGCTTCGACAGTCTGATGGTGGCCCTATACGGGATTTACCAGTCAGCTGTTTATCCTGTAAAGTCGCTCTTCAGAGGTAAAAACCTGATCATAGTTCCTGACGAGATGCTTTCATATATCCCATTTGATGCTTTGCTCACGAGTCTTGAAACCAATTCCATTAGCAACTATGCGGGGGCTCCCTATCTTTTGCATGAATATGACATCTCGTATATGTATAATTCCCAGCTGATCAATCACCATCGCACACGGGGCTGGCGTTTCCCGGTTGTGACAGCCTGGTTGCCCGGGAATGCCAGTGCCTCGCCTGGTGGGTATGGAAATCTGGAGGGAGCAGTGCAGGAGGTTCAGGACATACTGGAGCTGGTTAAAGGCCGCAGCATTCAAAAATCTCTGGCCAAACAGGATCTTATAAATTTATTACAGGAGCCTTCCATCCTTCACTTGGCCATGCATTCGCTGGCAACCGAGAACTCCGGAAGTTCGCCCTATTTCATCCTGGATTCAACACCTGATCCAATGCTGGCCAACCAGATGCATGATTATGAGATAAATGCCCTGCAACTTTCCACTCCCATGGTGGTGCTGAGCAGTTGTGAAACTGCTGGAGGACAGTTATTCAGGGGCGAGGGGATCATGAGTCTTTCAAGAAGTTTCCTGCAGGCCGGGGCTCCGTCTGTTGTTCATTCTCTATGGCCCGTGGAGGATGCAAAAAGCAGGGAAATAATGGTCGGATTCTACGGAGAATTAAAAAAGGGACTTGGCAAAAGCACCGCCCTGACCAGGGTGAAGCGGCAATACCTGGATGAGCAACCTCCTTTTTATACCCATCCCTATTACTGGGCCGCATTCCAGGTCACCGGTGATCCTTCTCCGGTTCACAGCAAGAAGAATTATGCCCTTTTAGCCGGGTCCATACTGATTACCTTCCTGATTTTTTGCTACTTAAGACGACGGAGTTTCTTCCGGAGGGACTGAGCGTCTTTTTGATACATCCCGTCGTAATTTTCCAGCTGCCCAAGATAGGTGGAAGCTTCATCAAATTCTCCTGCCTTTATACAGCAGAGACTCAGATACCACAGGGTTTCCAGGTAATACCTGCTATCACTGCTGGCAAGTGATTCAAATAGCTTTTGGGCATTCTCGTATTGCCCGAGTCCCAGATGGGAAAGCGCTGAGAAAAATTGCACCTCTGACTGGAAAACCGGATCAGAATCCAGCTGGCTGAACTGCTCAATGGATTGTCCGTATTTCCCATCAAGGTAGCTATTGATTCCTATGGCAATACTCCCGTACACTTCATTGGATTCTCCGCGCTGGGAATAATCAGAGGCCTCCAGGGGTTCATAGTAGCGATCATATAAGAGATCCTGATCAATGCGTGATGGAATTCCAAGGGTAAGTAAGGATGGCGACGCTTGCAGCGATTGCTGCTGCAAAAGTCAGACTTCTGATCCTTTTCCTCTTTCGATCAATGGGGATCGCCTCCTGGTGCTGCTCTTCCTCACCGGATACCATATCAAAGGCCATGTTAGCTAACTTCTCAGCATCTTCCAGCATTGGATCTGATCTCATCTCCTCCAACTGGATTTTCGTTTGCAAATAGTCCTTTACTTGCTTATTCAGCTCATATGCATCAGATAGTACTGGATCGCCGGATATCTCCCTTTCAAACTCCACCAGTTCTTCCGGGCTCAGATCATTGTAAATATAATCTGCCAATCTTCTGCTATTATCCAATCTGTGCTCCATTGCTTCAGCGTAAACTATTCAATATCAAGAGTTAGTTCGGTCTGTTTAATTTTTCTAAAGGTAGGATGACTCTGGATCATCTTCATCAGGAAATTATGACACATGCTTTTCCTCTTCCGGATGTATCCATAGCTGTATCCTAACTTTAGTGCAATATCTTTTGGCGAGATTTCTTTCAGATATCCTTCAAGAATTTCCTGGCAGACTTGCTCCAGCTTCTTGAAACTCTCCCAGAAAATCTCCTGGTATAACTGCTGATCAGTCTCTTCTGTAAAATCCCAATCCGGAGTACTTTCAAGTTTCCGCACATGATAATTGCGCACAGCGGTCTGCTTCTCCAGGTGTTGCTCCCAGGTCTTTTTACACAGGGCATATACCAGGGTGCCCAATTTGCAGCTCAATTCAAAATCCTCCCTGTCCACAAGACGAATTAGTGCAATCAGGCCCTCGCTAAACACATCCTTGGCATCTTCCTGTGATCCGCCCTTTTCAATTACCATCAGACGAATACTGTCCTGGAATTTTACCTGGAGGTATTTAAATGCCACATCCTCCCTTTTTCGGATGCTTTCAATAATATGTTGATCATTGTATTTTTCCATGACTATGATCAGAGCAATACTGTTGCAAGATACAAATTTATTGAGATCTCTATCTGTCTTAATTCAGTATGTTTCTGACAAAAGACAGTCTGAGAAATTAGATACCATCATGCAACAAAGGCCTATAGCCAAGGTGCTTCCAAATCGAGTTCTCTGTGTATTAATCTTTAAAGTTGCTCTTTCTTCTATTACTGAACAATCATTTTCCTTTTCAGCATTGGCTCTTCCTCTATTCCCAGGATATATATGCCTGGAGGAAGATTTGATATATCGATCACTGTCTTTGAACCATAAAAATCCACATTTTTAACTACAGCGCCAGATAGACTATAAATAGTTAAGCGATGAGATATATACTCCTCAGATTCTAATTGAACATTAACATAATAAGTGGATGGATTAGGGAACAAATGAATGTCGGCTTGCTGAGGTTCCTGAAGTTTTATTGTGAGAATGGAATTGCTTTTACCTGGAGAAGGCTTTGTAAATTCCCTCCACACGGGCATCCCATCAGGAATCCTTCCCCAGGAGATATCCGCAGGAAGTGCACTGTATGTCACTGAATCTAATATTACTGGAATTCCGGCAACTTTTTTAAGTAATAAAATCGTCTCCCCATCCGAGTTCAACTTGAAATTGCAGTGCAAAATGCCTTGACAGGGTTCGTTGTCAGCGAATAACAATCCGAAACCATAAGGCTGCAGGGTAACTGAATCAGCATAAGAATCAGATATAAGCCATTTAAAAGGAAGCTCCGGGTCATCTGTTAGATACAGGCCGCCAAGATTATAAGACTCATCATTATGATTATATAATTCGATCCAATCTTCCTGTTCATTAGAGTTATCACAAACAGAAGTGGCATTTTTTGACATAAGCTCGTTAATCACAATATTTCTCTCGCTTTGTTGACCGTCTGCAAATACTGCACATATTAACGTATCGGATGATAGTGAGATATTTAGAGTATTGGAGATGGAATCATCCGGAATTTCCCAATGACTGAATTGAAAACCAGGTTTTGGTATGGCCGAGACTCTTATGGGGACATCATTAAAATAAACTCCTGAATTATTCAAATATGGAACGGGCATATCATTTATATAAACTTGCCCCATCTCTTGAGAATTTACCTTCACAGTTAACTCCGATGTTCCACTGAGACCAAATTTTGAGATATAATGTTGGTTGACGTACTGCCTGCGATCACGTGCGAAATTAATAAGGGCGCTTTCAATGTTACTTTCCCAGGTAGCATAGCTACCGAAACTCCATCTTTCCAGATGATCCTGCATTTCAGTGGAATATTCCGCTTTCATCCGCTCAATTGCAGGTACAATTGTATCTGCATGAAAATAGTAATTCATCAAATAAGCTGCCCTTGTAATAAATTCGTTTTTAAATTGTTGATTTTTCAATAAACTGCTCAGTAGCTTGGTCGCACTTGGCGGGTTCGGCCAAGCATCGCTGGGAACAGTCGCCTGCTGCAGTTTATCAAGTGCAACTCCACCTCTGCCAGCAAACGAAGCATCCAAATCATAAAAAATCCAACGTATTCTACCGTTGTCATACTCAATTGAGTTCCACCAACGTCTGTTTCCACCGGGCCAGTCATAATTATTTAAATAAATCTCCGCATTGTAATAATTTATCAGGCTGTTCATATCCATCCTAAGGGCAAGCTCGTGCATGGTCACAGAATCTGTCATGTCCATGCTGTCAAGAATTTGATCTACCTCAACATACTTAGCAGACGAGCCCTCAAAAATATAATCATTAGCTGCAATATTTACAGAATCTTTATCCACATGATATTTTTCTGAGAAATGAAATATTCCTAGATAATCTCTGATGGCATGGATTCCCCAGTACTGGCCATTTAGAAGTACTATGACCGGACGATAATCCTGGGTTTCAAAATGTAAGCCTTTTACCAGCTGGGCAGCCAGAGGATCTTTTATAATTGTATTATTCCAGCATCCAAAGGATGACCTCAAAATGAATCGTTTATACTTATTTTTTCTTTTCTGAGGCAAAAGCTGGTAATCAAAGGTGCTATGACCATATTCTTCACGTGCATACAATCTCAGGGATTTCTGGGCTACATTCCGCATAATTCCACCATGAATACGGATACCGGCATCCTGATCAAAAACCATCTCCCCGGATGCAGTAAAATACAGGATACGTACATCCCTTTCCCATTCGATCCCTGTCATAAAACAATTACCTGTCCAGGTTGGATTACTCGGATCAAGATTCACTCCATCAACATAAATACCTGTATCATAATCAAAAAAGTTACCCGGATCTGTAATTAAGGAGATCACTGGAAAGGAAAATCGATCGCTTTGATTTCGATATAACAGATATGATCTGGATACAATTTTACTGGTCGGCGTGTTACAATTAAAGGAACGGGCCCGAATTACGTATGATTCAAAAGATAATACAGTATCCTGAGGGACCTCAATAGAAATAGGCCCTGGATACCTATTTGAATTGGGTGTTGGAATACTTCCATCCAACGTGTAATAGATGGTATCAGTAATAGCTATTTCAGAAGTAATCTGTAAACTAAAACCTTCATAATAATAGCCGGATTCATGGGAACAATTCAGCTTGTTACTATATTCCGTACTAAAAGCTCTCTTTATGCGGGACAGTTTATACTCAATCTCATCTTCAGATTCATCTGCATCTATAAACTCGAAAAGTTGAAGTTCATCACGAAAATCTCTTTCTTGCGCAAAACTTGATTGAAAGCAAAAAAAACAAAGAGTAAATAAACACTGAATTTTAAAACTCATGATACAAGAATAAAAAACAGGAACCCGTATTCAAATATAAAATTATACTCTTTAGTTATGTTTTCCGAGAATCTGATATTAAAATCCCAAATCATTCTGACGAAGGAAGACGTTTCTATGATCGAGTTTTCCAATTTGACTATTTTTAAACTTAATGATAACTTTATCTATCTTGATTCAATAATTTGTAAAACAGCCTGATAAGCAGATGATCAAATATTGATATTGCTAGTTTAATCGATGGGAAATAAAATAAAGGTCAGACGAAAAACCTTATTCATTTGGAGTGCAGTAGTTGTCGTAACTCTTATTCTCTACTATGCTAACAGGGACCTTTTTGATATCAGTTTCCTGAAAGAATATGTTAGTGATCACAAGGTACTTGTACTAAGTCTCTACCTTATTATCCTCACTTTCATTGGTTTAACTTTTATTCCTTCTACTCCTTTTGCCGTTGCCGGCGTCCTTTTATTTCCTCCTTTGGAAGCCTACATTTTAAACCTCACTGGAATAATAACCTCATCTGTAGTTGTTTACTACTTTACTCAATATTTAAGAATAGACCTCTGGCTTGAATCGAAATACCCGGTACAAATTGAAAAGATTAAAAATGCCCTCCATAAAAAGGAACTACCCATCATCGCTGGCTGGAGTTTTTTTCCGGTTGTACCTACTGACCTGATTATCTATGTGAGCAGCACGCTCAACATTCCTTTCTGGAAATGTGCTCTCGGAGTAATTATTGGGGAAGGCACACTCAATGCTTTCTATATCTTCTCTATTGACTTCTTTATGTAGTTACCCGGCTGCTTTTGAATGCAAGCATTCAGCACAGCCATAAAAAAACCGCTCTGCTTTCGCAAGGCGGTTTTTTTTGTTGGGTGGAAGACCGGGTTCGAACCGGCGACCTCTGGAACCACAATCCAGCACTCTAACCAACTGAGCTACATCCACCGTTTGGGATGGCAAATTTACAAAATTTTTTATTCCCGGAATCCATTGATACAAATTATTCTTCGAGAAGCTGAAGAAAGAGCTGGTTGTACTGTGCCATTACACTTGCATCGCCGTACTGATGCAGGGTCTGGCTCCTGATCACCTCCGCCGGGTATTCCTCCATATTAAGCATCATCTCTTGCATGGCCCCGAGCAGTTCAGCTGCATTATCCTTCTCAATCAACAGTCCGTTTACCTGGTTCACAATAGTATCTGGTCCACCAGAACGGGTAGCAATAACTGGCAGCCCGGCGGCCATGGCCTCGATCAATACCACCCCAAAGGCTTCAAATCGGGTGGGCAGTACAAAACAATTGGCCCCCTGATACTCCTTAAGCATCTCCTCCCTGGACAGCCTGCCCAGGAAGCTTACTTTGTCGCTTATTCCCAATGCACCTGCCTGCTCTTCCAGTTCCCTTCTCAGAGAACCCTTCCCTGCCAGTCGCACCAGGAATCGCCGGTCTGTTGCACCAGATAGTAACTTCACTGCTTCCAGCAATACGTCCACTCCCTTAACATGTTCCAGACGGCCGGCCCAGATAAATACAAAGGGATCTGACTTCCTGGGTTCAGAGGCCGGGAAAAACTGGTGCTCACGGATCATATTGGGTATGACTTGTATCCGCTTCCTTACTGAAGGAACAAGGGCCTCAATACCCCTCCTCAGGCTATCGGAAACCAGTACAAGCTTCACGCAGTGGGTAAAAGCCAGCTCAAACAAGGGTATATGATGGGGAGAGACCATTTGCCTGGCTTCTTCGGTGCTCCAGACAAAAAAACTGCGGTGCTCCACTATAATATAAGGGATCCCATGTCCCCTGTGTATCAGGTATGCTGCAAATCCTGCCCAGGTCACACTATGAGCTAAAATCAGGTCAGGTTTACCGAACTGCTTCTCATACTTTCTATAGATCCTGTGGCATTGCCTTGACCAGCCCGCTATATTATATTTCTCACTACCCGGAAATTTCAGATAGGAGGAACGCACAACACGCAATCCATTTTCATCCTCTACCCTGTAGCGCCGAAGAGCTGACCAACCCGCCTGCATGAGTTTCCGGACCCCCACCAGCCTGGTAACCAGCACATCTGTCTGCCAGCCCATTTTTAATATGGCTTCACTATGTTCCTTGAAGAAATAGCCTCCATCGGGCGGATACCACGAAGGGATTATCAGGATGCGTTTTTTGTTTTCCATTCTTTCCGGCAGTCAAGATTAGGATTCCTGTATTTTATGACTGGAAATCTTGCTCAGGTAATAGTTTTCCGGCACCACCGGGAAATCAGCCGGTAAGGAGGGTATTTTCTCTCCGGTGAAGATGGCACATTTAGTATGGGCCACATGGTATACCAGGCCTGTCCTTTCCCGTCCCACCCCATCGAGAATGGCGGCCATAAGCTCGTAGCGAACCTGATCGGGGTGAAAGCCATAGTCGTGCCAGACCACGATGCTTCTCTCGTGGACCAGGTGCCTGAATATATTCTCCGTATCACTTTTAACAAAATCGTAGTGGTGATCGCCATCAATAAAGATCAGATCGAACTTCCTGTTAAGCTGTGCGAAGTCAAAACTCCTGGAATCGCCCCGCAACCGGGTCACGTTTGTCAGTCCCCTCAGGAACAAGCCGTGGGATGCTATGGTATTTGGATGCATTCCCATTTTCAGCATTTCCTCATCGGATAAACAGAGGGTATGGCAACTTTGCGCCCTGGCGGCAACCGTCGCCGCGCTTTCCCCCCTCCAGGTTCCGATCTCAAAATAAGCGCAATTCCCGATCCCCCGGGCAAGGCCGGCTAACAACATCATATCCGTTGGCAGGGATCCTCCATCCAGATAGGTCATGGGACCCAGGGAAACAGGTCCGTCACTTATAAGTTGATCCATCTCCACCACAGGCAGCCCTCCCGGCAACTGGTAATTTTTCTCCACATAGCTTTGCCAGGTATCTTCATCTGTCAGAACCCGGTTTAACAGGACCGGTTTCCGGAGAATCCACCAGAGGGCTTTCATTGCTTTTCCTACCTTACTCATCATTCCCAAAGGGTATAAGTGTTTCATCCTCAGCAGGTGGATCTGTCTTCACCAGCTGCAGATACCAGAACAGGCTGTACCCGATAATGATGGTACTCAGACCACTGTACAGAGCCAGTCCAATATAAACATTTTCAAGAATCACGCCCACTACCAGTCCCCCCAGCCGGGCCACCAGTTTGATAGCATCTATTATCATTGCTACCCGTTGCTTCTTATACAGATCGGGGATAAAGGAGAGCGGCATCACCAGGCTTACCATAAAGATCCATGGAAGGATTATCTGGGCATACCTTCCCGCTTCTATCCATTTATCGCCAAAGATGAAGGCGAATATTTCAGGGAAAAAGATTCCTGATACAATGAAGGGAATCAATAGGATCTGGGTAGTCCGTTTCAGGAAAATCAGGACTTCGGAACGCATGGACTGCTTGCCATGTTTCTTCTCTACAAAACGCTGAAACATCACCTGGTAAAAAGCGTTGGCAATCAGGTTTACGGGTCTGTACAGGATCATATATCCAAAGGTGTAGAAGCCGGCAATGCCCGTAGAAAAATAGGAGCTCAGTATAAACACCGGGAAGGCTCCGGAGAGGTTATTGATCAGTCCCTGCCACATATTGTACCTGGGGAAGAGGCTGTACTGCTTCCCAAGCCTCTTCATCTCGCTCCACGAAATCCAGGCTATTTTGGATGCATTAAAGCGCCACTGCACCGCGAAAAAGATCAGGAAGCCCACCAATTGTCCGAAAATCACTCCGAATATAAGACCGGCTGCTCCGGCTATCAGGAAACCCAGACCAAGTTTCATCAGGGAATTGGAAACACTCTGTCCGATATTGGCCCCGGCAATCAACTTGTATCTTTTCTGCCGGTTGGAGTAATTTCGAAAAGAGGTGAACCATCCCACCAGCAGCGTGGAGAGCGGTATAAAATAGAGCCAGACTGAGATCTGCTCACTACCCAGCCACTTGCAGATCAAGGGATTCAACGGCACCACCAGGACCAGCAATAACAGACTGACCCCCAAAGAGATCAACCCGGATAATCCCAGCAGGTTAAAAGATTCCTTTTCACTTTTTGGAAGAAGGATGGCCAGTTCGTATTTGGCCGTGGCAAAAATGATGGTGATATTCAGTATGCTCATATAGAGTCCAAACACCCCGAAATCCTCTTCGGTATATATGCGACTAAGGACAATGTAAATGACAACGGAAAAGGCCTGTGCCAGGGAGGTCCCGGAAATCAGTGTGGCCACATTCCTGAAGAACTCACTGTCCCAGATCGTACGAAATGCCCGATTCATCATTTAAAAATAGGAATTAAACTGCAATTCTGTCAGGATTTATCCCTTGCTATTCAATGGCATATCATTTGACTTCATCTTTCATGATAAAAACATATATATTTGACGCAAATAAAAGTAAGATGAGAGCAATAAGGTCATCAAATCCTGCAATGACAGGAAGTATATTCGAGAAAGCCGGCACAGCGGCTGCCGGAAGCAGTGCCATGACAATTAATGGGACACTCAATAAAATAGGGCTTATGCTGCTCCTGGTCATCGCGGCAGCAGCCTATACCTGGAATATGGTTATGGCAGCCGACCCTGGCCGGGCAGGCACTCTGGCCGTAGTTGGAGCTATCGGGGGATTCATCATGGCCCTGATTACCATTTTCCGTCCAAAATCTGCGGCCATCACCGCACCAATCTATGCCATTCTGGAAGGCCTCTTCCTGGGTGCAATCAGTGCCATTCTTAACAGTAAGTATCCCGGCATTGCCTTACAGGCGGTTATGCTTACCATTGGCACCCTGTTTACCATGCTTTTCCTCTACCGGTCGGGCCGCATTCGGGCCACGCCCAGGTTCAGACGGGGAGTGATGATGGCTACCGGGGCTGTCTTTTTTGCCTATATGATCAGCTGGATCATGAGCCTCTTTGGCATGCCAGTGGGTTTTATGCATTCGGCCGGACCGCTGGGTATTCTGATTAACCTGGTCGTTATTGTGATCGCTGCCATGAATCTGATTTTGGATTTCGATTTCATTGAGAAGGGATCGCAGATGGGGGCTCCAAAATATATGGAATGGTATGGGGCTTTCGGACTGATAGTTACATTGATCTGGCTATATATTGAATTCCTGAGACTGCTATCGAGATTCTCAGGAAGATCTTAAATACAAACAAGGTGAGTGATTTAGAAAAGTACTTTGAACCCTTCAGGGAAAAGATCATCGGGAACGATGCTACTTTTGAGTCGCCCTATGGAACCAAACGAATTTTGTATGCCGACTGGATCGCCAGTGGCAGGCTTTATGAGCCCATTGAACAGAAACTGCAGGCGCAAATCGGACCCTATGTGGCCAATACACATACGGAAACTACTATTACGGGTACCCTGATGACCAAGGCCTATCACCGGTCCCATCAACTGATCAAGAAGCATGTTAATGCAGGCCCCAATGATGTAATTCTCACGGCCGGTTATGGTATGACCGCTGTGATCAATAAACTGATGCGTATCCTGAGTCTGAAAGGGTGCGGGGGAAAAGAAGGTGACTGTGTGAAGACCAGCGACCGGCCTGTGGTTTTTCTTACCCATATGGAACACCATTCCAACCACACTTCCTGGTTTGAGACCATTGCAGATGTGGTGATGATCGAACCCAACAAGCATCTGAGGGTCGATCTGGATGATCTTAGGGAGAAGCTGGAGCTATACAAAGACCGGAAGTTTAAGATTGGCTCATTTACAGCCTGCTCCAATGTGACCGGTGTGAATACACCCTATTACAAGATGGCCAAGCTGATGCATGAATACGGGGGACTGGTTTTTATCGATTTTGCAGCCAGTGCACCTTACATGGATATCGATATGCACCCGGAGGATCCCATGGAAAAGCTGGATGCCATCTTTTTCTCCCCTCATAAGTTCCTGGGTGGGCCCGGGGCATCGGGGGTACTGATCTTCGACAAGGCCATGTATACTGCAGAGGTTCCCGACAATCCGGGGGGAGGCACGGTAGACTGGACCAATCCCTGGGGAAAGTATAAATACGTGGATGATATTGAGGTTCGGGAAGATGGCGGAACACCCGGCTTCCTGCAATCCATCAAAGCAGCCCTGGCCATTGAGCTTAAGATGCAAATGGGTGTGGAAAATATTATGAAACGCGAGGGGGAACTTCTGAAGATAGCCTTGCCCGGACTCCGGGATATTGATGGAATCGAGATCCTGGCCAACAATGTGGACGACCGCCTGGGGGTAATCTCATTCTACCATCCAGCAATCCATTTCAATCTCTTTGTAAAGTTGCTTAACGACCGCTTTGGCATACAGACCAGGGGAGGTTGTGCCTGTGCAGGCACCTATGGTCACTTCCTGCTGGAGGTAAGCTACGACCAGAGTCAGGAGATCACGGAGAAGATCAATCATGGCGATCTTTCGGAGAAGCCAGGTTGGGTAAGATGGTCCTTACATCCCACCATGACCAATGATGAAGTAAAGCATATTCTATATGCCATCCGTGAGGTTGCACTGCACCACAAGGAGTGGATAAAAGATTATGTTTATATAAGCAGAAAAAATGAATTTATTCATCACAGTCATGTGGAAAACCTGCCTGAGGATGAGATAATGATCGATTGGTTCAAGCTTTAGACTCCAGGTCCAATTCCCTTATGAATATAGTACCGGTCCATAGCAGAAAAGATGAAAAGGCCTTCCTGGATTTTCCCAGGAAATTGTACCGCAATGATCCCAACCACGTGGTCCAATTCGACAGCGAGATTAAAAATGCTTTCAACCCTAAAATAAACCCCTACTTTAAACATGGTGATGCGGTTCGTTGGATTGCCCTGAACGACCGGGGTGAAACGGTGGGCCGGATTGCTGCCTTTTATGACACCGAGAAAGATGAGGCTGATTATGTCCGGAGTGGAGGATGTGGTTTTTTTGAATCCATAGACGATCAACAGGTGGCCTTCCTGCTTTTTGACACGGCCAAAGCCTGGCTCCAGGAAAAAGGATATGAGGCCATGACCGGTCCCATTAATTTCGGGGAAAACGATACCAACTGGGGTTGCCTGGTCCAGGGCTTCATCCCCCAGGGACTGGGGATGAACTATAATCTGCCCTACTACAAAGAGCTATTCGAAAGTTATGGCTTTAAACTGTACTACAGGCAGCTGGGCTTTCACCTGGATATTGTGAAACCCTTCCCGGAGCGCTTCTGGAAAATTGCCGAGTGGATCAATAAGAGACAGGGCTTTACATACAAGCACTTTGAACTGAAAAAAGCAGCCCAGTTTGTGGATGATACCGCATACATCTACGACCAGGCCTGGAGTCAACTCCGGAAGGATTACACTCCCATGGATAAGGATTCTCTATACGATGAATTGAGAAAGGTAAAGATGATCATGGATGAGGAGATGATCTGGTATGCTTACCACAAGGATGAACCCATTGCTTTTTTCATGTTCCTGCCCGATGCAAACCAGATTTTCAGGCACCTGAACGGCAAACTCCACCTGATCAACAAACTGCGATTTCTCTACTATAAAAGAAAAAAAACAATCACCAGAGCCCGGGGTACTGCCGCAGGGGTCATTCCGAAATTTCAGAATTCGGGAGTAGAATCAGGCATCTTTTACCTTTTGAGGAAGGTAATGGATCGCAAACCCCAGTACAGGGAGTTTGAACTCTCCTGGGTGGGCGACTTTAATCCCAAAATGATCTCCCTCTACCTGAACACCGGAGCTGTCCACACCAAAACACACTTCACCTACAGGTATCTTTTCGACCGGGAACGCCCCTACCAGAGATTTATGGAAGAGGCTGTGGATGAGTCAAAACTTCCTGAAAATATTTTGAAGTTGTAACAAACATTTCTATCTTTGCATTCCGTTTTGAAAAAGGCGTAGCTATCGAAAACAATAAGACAATACAGTACACATGAAAAAAGATATACATCCAAAGAACTACAGGCTTGTCGCATTCAAGGACATGTCCAATGAATTCACCTTTGTAACAAAATCTACAGCTCCCTCCAAAGAGACTATAAAACTGGAAGATGGAGTTGAATATCCGCTGATCAAACTTGAAATCTCCAGTACCTCACACCCTTTTTATACGGGTAAGATGAAACTGGTCGATACAGCCGGACGTGTAGATAAGTTTATGAACCGTTACAAGACACACCTGGATAAGAAAAAATAAATAGCAGGACCTATATCCTGACTGAAAGCCATTCCAAATCAGGAATGGCTTTTTTTTTTACTTTTAAATAAAAAAGATGTCGCTGATCCTTTTTGACGATCACTCCTGGGATAATCTCCTTCCTCTCACCTTCACCCGGCCTGTTTCTGAACTGCGGGTCGGAATTCTGACCATTGCAGAGAAATGGGAACATGATCTGAAAAGCAAATCAACACCCTTTACCAGAGAATATCTGAGAGAGAAGTATCCCTGTCAGTCGGGAGATGACAAGCTTTATGTGAACAGTTCACTTTTACCTGAAAGCGAAGTTGTTGAAAGCATCACCAAGCTCCAGGTGAACCAGGCCCTGGTAAAGTCTGGTGTTTTATTGGCGGCCCGGACCGGGAAAGGCGATTGTGATTCCTTTCAGCCCGAATACTGGATCAGGAACGGGCTTGACTATGCCGGGGAGATCTCACTGCTTGACTTTCCCTGGAAGATCTTTCGTCTGAACGGACAGGAAATAAAAGCCGATTTCCTTCGGATAACAAAGGGGAGAAAGAGCGAAAAACTCAGTGATACAGTACGTGTTGACCGGCCAGAGAATGTCTTTGTGGAGCCGGGGTTCAGTGGTGGATATTTTACCCTGAATGCCACACGCGGACCCATCTACCTGGGTATGGATAGCGAGATCATGGAAGAAAGCGTTATTCGCGGACCCTTTGCGCTCTGCGAGGGTGCCGTGGTAAAAATGGCAGCCAAAATCTATGGACCTACCACCCTGGGGCCCTACTCTAAGGCGGGAGGAGAAATCAACAATTCGGTGCTGCTTGCCAACTCCAACAAGGCTCATGATGGATTTCTGGGTAATTCGGTAATTGGCGAGTGGTGCAACCTGGGAGCCGACACCAACAACTCCAATCTGAAAAACAATTATGCCAATGTGAAGATCTGGAACTATCCCAGCGCATCCTTTATTGATACCGGTGGACAGTTCTGCGGACTGATTATGGGCGATCATTCCAAATGCGGTATCAACACCATGTTTAATACAGGAACCATTGTGGGTGTCTCCGCCAATATATTCGGACCCGGATTCCCACCCACCTTCATCCCCTCATTCAGCTGGGGTGGTGCCGATGGCTTTGTGGAATATAAGATGGATAAAGTCCTGGAAACCGCCAACCTGGTCATGGAACGCAGGGGAATACAGCTATCACAGGAAGACAAAATTATCCTGGATCATATAAGCCAGTACAGTAAAGAATTCAGAAACTGATCAGCTACTCCAGCAGGTCGTCAAAATCCTCTGCAAGCCTGACACCCTTCTGCCAGTCGAAGAGGGTGAGTCCCCTCAGATCATAATAGTAGTTCCAGTAGTTCCTTAAAGCCTCCACATAGCCCCTGCGGGCCACATCCTTCTCCTCCAGCGCCACATTCAGATCAAGCACATCGATCTTCCCGATCAGGAAACGCTGCTTGGTAACCTCGTAGCGAAGATCGGCAATGGTATCGGCCTTGGAAGCAATCCTGACCTGATCGTCCTGCAGGTTGAACTGCATGACCTGGAGGAAAATATTTTCATCAAAATCGATAATGGACTGACTTACATCCATTTTGACCACTTCCTGTGCCGATTCAGCCATTTTGAATCTGCCCTTTCCCTGTCCCCAGTCAAGAATAGGCACTCGCACCCCAACTTCTAAACGTTGCTGCCGCTCCAGGTTGTTATATGCATTATTTAACTCTTCATCCACCCCACTGAGTCCGAACTGGGCAAAGAGATCGCCACGGACCCCTTTTTGCGATCGTGCTTCAGCCACTGCACGCTCCGCCTCCAGGAGCTGTTGCTCCATCTGCAAAATCTCCGGGTTGTTGGCCTTGGCTTCCTCCAGCGCTCTTTCATATTCCATCTGGATATCAGGGACCTCTCTGGGGAGTATGAGCTCCAGGCTCACTCTTTCATTGAAGCCCAGGAAGGAACGAAGCCTCGACTTCCTTAGTTCTAAATCGATGGTTGCTTCATTAAGTGATGTCTCCGAATTAAGGCGGCTGAGCTCCATTTGCAGCAATTCGTTCTCCGCAATGGTTCCCAGCTGGTAGCGTCCCGTGGCTATCTGATACAAGGTATCACTATTGGCCATATTCTTTAGCGCAACCTGCAGGTTAATCTGGGCCAGCGCCAGGTCGAAAAAATAGCGCACCGACTGCTGACTCACCCGCTCCATGGTATTGAGGTACTGCAGTTTGGCCGCCTCATACTTGATGGGTTCAATCTTCTTGTCCCATTTAAATTCATTGTAGCCATTAATGGGCTGCATAACACCTATGGTTACCGGGTAGGAAAGGTAGTTGGTAGGTGGTTCCTCCCCGAAGTTATCATTTCGCCGCAACTGCGAGCTTACAAACACACGTCCACCGGTAAGCGGGATGTTCTGATTCAACTGCAAGTCCAGGGAGGTATTCATAAAGGAACGGTCGATAAACTCTTCTGTTCCATCGGGCTGGATCACACTCTCGGTGGCCATGGTCAGCGAAGGCAGGGTACCCTCCAGGGTCAGTCCGGGCCTGGTGCTGGCCTGGTAGGACCTGAATTCCCAGTAGCTGCTGCGAAACTGGTGCCTCGACATCAGTGCCATCAGACTCTGCTCATGGGCCACCTCTATCACCTCGTTCAGTGTAAGGGTTTTTACTTCAACTTCAGACTGCGCAAGTGCTGTGGCCTGGACAACTAAGCACCAGGCCTATTCCTGTAAATAGCTTTCGAAACATATTATTCATACCTTAAAGATTCAATGGGATCCCTCTCGGAAGCCCTTTTGGCGGGTGAGTAACCGAAGATAACACCAACAGATGCGGAAACCGCAAATGAGATAATAACACTAATGGGTGTGACAATGGTGGCGATATCGGCGAAACGATTGACCAGCCATGAGGCAGTAATTCCGATAATGACCCCTATCACTCCCCCAATTACGCTGATTAGCACTGCCTCGGCGAGAAACTGAACCACAATATCCCTTTTCTGGGCTCCAATGGCCAGGCGTGTACCGATCTCCTTGATGCGCTCCATCACCGAAGCAAACATGATGTTCATAATCCCGATTCCACCCACCAACAGAGAAATACTGGCAATGGCCCCAAGGACAATATTAAAGATATCCTTGGTGCGCTGTTCCTGTTTCAGCAGCAACTCCGGCACCGTAATCTCAAAGTCCTTGACCTCTTCGTGACGCCTGAGCAGCAACCTGGCCAGCAGATCGGTGGAAGGTGAAAGCTCGCTTGATTCGTGTACCTGTACAATGATCCGGTCCAGCTGGTTGTAGTTGGACTCGCTGTCATTGGAAGAGCTGAAGCTGGCTGCCATGCCGCGCATAAAAACCATGCCTTCACTCCCCTTAATCCTGGAGCCCACCAGGGCACGGTTCTGGTACCTCATTAACATGGTCTTCACCGGCACATAGATGTTGTCGTTCATTACATTGACCCCGATATTTTCAAAACGGGTCAGACTAACATCATTCTTTTCCAGCACACCCACCACCTTCAGCCATACTTTATCAAACTTGATATACTTGCCGATGGGGTTCTCCTTGCTGAAAAACTTATTCTTGATATTGGCCCCGATCACGCAGACCGGAATACCATTCTCTTCCTGGTAATCATTGAAAAAGCTACCCTCCTCCAGGGGCAGATTAAAAATCTCAAAATAAGTAGTAGAGACACCGAGCAGTTTGGCGCTGGCCCGTTTCCCCTCCTTGATTACATAAGAGTTCAGTGTGATCTCGGGCGAGGCGGTATTCACCGTGGGGATCACCTCCGCAATGGCCTCCACATCCTCAAGAGTTAATCCGGGTGAAAACTTCTTCTTCTGCGATTCACCACCTGTATCATCCCCGTTCTCACCATTGCCCGATTCAATAATGGGAGTCACGATAATATTATTCACCCCCACCATTTTTATCTGTTCAAGGATCTCCTGCTGGGCACCCTTACCGATGGCCAGCATAGTAATCACCGCAGCCACTCCGAAAATAATACCCAGCGCGGTCAGAATACTTCGCATCTGGTTTGCCAGAATCGATTCAATGGCAATAACTATGTCATGCAAATAGCGTCCCATAGTTACCCCCTGGTTCTGGTTGGATTAGCACCAGTCGCGCCACCCTGGGGAGGCACCTGGAATTGACGTTGCTGCCTGGGCTGATTCATCTGCTCCTGTTGTTCCAGCCTCTTCTGTTCCTCTTCTGCCTTTCTGCGCTGAATCTCCCCCATCAGATCAAGTCCGGCATACTTAAAGTTATCTGGGGTACTCAGGCATGGAAAGGTAGAGCTTTTGGCCCTTTTTCAGGCCCATATCCACCACAATATGGTTTTCATTGGATTCACCCAACACAACCACCTGCTTCTTGCCATCCCGTGTATAGACAAAAGTCAGACTGTCGTTGGCATGCACCGCTTCAAGCGGTATAAACAACACACTATCCAACACCTGGGTGATCACCATATTGCTGGTGGTCATGGAAGGCCTAAGAATGGTATCCCGCTCATTCAGTTCTATCTTCACCTCAAAAACTTTGGCATCGGTATTTGGCAGTTGCTGACCAATATTGGCCACTTCAGTCACCTCCCCGGTATACTTCTTCTCGGGAAAGGCATCCACTCCGACTTCTACCTTCTGTCCTTTCTTCAGTTTGCTAATATCTATTTCATTCACATAGGTCATGGAGATCATGGTGGAGAGATCAGGAAGTGTGGCCACAGCCAGGTCCCAGGTATTGATCTCCGATCCGGCCACCCGTTTTTGTCCGCTCCAGTCTTTTTTATAGATCACCATTCCCGATGATGGGGCATAAATATCAAACTTCTGCATCACGGCTTCCATCTCCTCCTTACTCCTTTGATCACGAGCCATATTAATCTCCGCCTCACGCATCTCTGCCCGGGCCTGCTGAACCTTCAATCCATAATTCTTTTCAGCCTGGTCATAGGCTCTTTTGGCTTTTTCAAGCTCAATCTGTGCCTGGCGAATGGCAGCTGGTGGTTCATATTGAGATTGCTCCAGGGTGATTTCTGCCTCTTCCATGGCAAAACTCAGATTAAATAACTGGTCGCGCAACTCCCTGAGCTGCATAGTGGTATCCAGCTTGGTACGCATATACTCCGATTCTTTCTGCTCCAGGTTATCCAGGATATCCTTCAGGGAGTTGTCAGCCTCGGACCGGTCCAGGGTAGCTACCCATTGTCCCGAATCAACTACGGTACCCTCTGGAATCAGGTCCTGTATCTTTACGGTTCGGATTCTCAGGTTCCTGCTTCGCAGCTGCGAGGGAGCCTTTATTTCGGTCTCGCGGATGGCCTGTAGCTCTCCGGTTACCATAACGGAAATCTCAAAAGTTCCCTGTTCCACTTCGGTTTCCAGTACAACCTCTTTCTCCTTTCCTGAGAGAGCGGAGTAAAGCACCAGCGCGACGATCAGCGCAACCGGAATAGCAATAGCAAGTATGGTTTTTCTTTTCATGCTTCTTTTTAAAAAGTGTCTAATTAATCAATTCATTTATAGTCTGCATGGCCTCCCCGGCAATGCGCTCTGCCTCTTCACTGCTACCAGCTTCGGCATATAGTCTGATAATTGGTTCTGTATTGGACTTACGCAAGTGCACCCAGCCTTCGGGCATATCCACTTTAACCCCATCCACTGTATTGATGTCATCATTCGCATGCGCTTTCTCAAAAGCTGCAAGCAGCTGATCCGCATCTGCTCCCTCCGGCAAAGTGATTTTGTTCTTGGAGATAAAATAATCGGGGTAGCACTTTCGCATCACACTGCAATCCATGCCGCTTTCGGCCAGGTGGGTCAGAAAGAGGGCGATTCCCACCAGTGCATCCCTTCCGTAATGAAGTTCCGGGTAGATGATTCCACCATTTCCCTCACCACCAATCACACAATCGTTCTCCTTCATGGCATTGACCACATTCACCTCCCCCACGGCTGCGGGATAATAGGATTGCCCATGGCCTTCGGTCACATCCCTCAGGGCCCTTGTGGAGGAAAGATTGGAGGCAGTGTTTCCCGGAGTCCTGGAAAGAATATAATCGGAGACGGCTACCAGGGTATATTCCTCCCCAAACATAGAACCATCTTCACAAACAATGGCCAGACGGTCCACGTCGGGATCCACCACAAAGCCCACATGGGCCTTTTCGCGCACCATCACCTCAGATATTTCAGTGAGGTGTTCGGGCAGTGGCTCGGGATTGTGTGGAAAATCGCCTGTTGGATCACAGTAAAGTTCAATCACCTCCTGTACCCCCAGCGCCTTAAGCAGCTGCGGTATGATGATGCCTCCAACCGAATTTACACAATCTATAGCCACGCGAAATTTCTTCAGTTTAATTTTTTCTGGTTTGACCAGATCCAGATTCAGTACCTGATCGATGTGTTTGACATCCATTCCAGCCAGAGGTTTAATGGACCCTAAATTTTTAACATCTGCATAGCTGTAATCATTTGACCGGGCCATCTTCAGGATCGCTTCTCCATCCTCAGCTGAGAGAAATTCTCCTAAGCCATTCAGCAGTTTCAAGGCATTCCATTGTGCCGGGTTATGACTGGCAGTCAATATAATACCGCCATCAGCACCTACTTCTGTAACAGCCATCTCCACCGTTGGGGTGGTGGCAAATCCCATCAGATAAACATCCACACCCATGGCCACGAGGGTGGCAGATACCAGCTGCTCCACCATGGGTCCGGAAATTCTTGCATCCCGGCCAAGGGCTACCCTTGGTCTTTCCTTCCCGGAATCCTGAATCAACCAGGAAGCGTAGGCCGAAGCAAACTGGACCGTATCGATGGGGGTCAGTCCTTCGGAAGGCCTCCCTCCGATGGTACCGCGAATGCCTGAAATTGAGATAACTAAACTCATTTTTACCTGTTTTTTTAAACGCATGCAAAGTTAGAATTATTATTCCAAGAATGTAAGTTATAAGCTGTATCTTTGTAGCCTTTAACACTATTTAATAATCAGGCCATTGAGCAAAGCAGAAGCACCAAAAAAAAGGAGCAATAGCGGATCTTCTTCCCCGCGAAACAAATCAGGATCGTCCCGGCCGGGTCAGGGCGGACCGAGAGGCTCGGGAAACCGGGGTAGCGCAGCGGGCAAGCGACCCTCCTTAACAGGGGAAAGTGGCACCAAACCACTGGAAGAGAGACGTGGTAGTTCAAAGAGCCCTGGTCAGGGGAAATCGTCCCTGAAAACCAGCAGGCCAGGCCCTAAAAAATCTCCGGGGGACCAGGACCTGGTAAGGCTCAATAAATATATTGCCGCCGCAGGCATCTGTTCGCGAAGGGAAGCCGACCAGCTGATTACCGCAGGACTGATCACCGTGAATGGAAAATCCGTCACCGAATTGGGAAGTAAAGTGAATCCTGCTGATGAAGTTAAATACAATGGTGCGCTGATCCGTACCGAACGCAAGGTATACCTGGTGTTGAACAAGCCCAAAGATTATGTGACCACCACCGACGATCCAAAGGAACGTAAAACGGTGATGCTGCTGATCCGCGATGCCTGCAAAGAACGGGTCTACCCGGTAGGGCGCCTGGACCGGAACACCACCGGGGTGCTGCTCTTTACAAATGACGGAGAGCTGGCAAAAAAGATGACCCATCCATCCAGCAACAAAAAGAAGATCTACCATGTTTTTCTGAACAAGGCCATATCAGCAGCTGATATGAAAAAGCTGGCCGAAGGGGTGACCCTGGAGGATGGTTTCATCCAGCCCGAT
Organism: uncultured Bacteroidales bacterium; assembly: GCA_963753765.1. Lineage (GTDB taxonomy): Bacteria > Bacteroidota > Bacteroidia > Bacteroidales. Next base: position 44,291 of record CAVWDQ010000013.1, on the reverse strand, counting down.
GCTCTTAGTTATGCCAGCAGCGAGAACAAGAAGGAAGTTGGATTGGAGATCCATTCAGGGAAAAATCGCATTGTACGAAGGATGTTTGAAACGCTTGGTTACAGGGTAGATAAACTGGACAGGGTTTATTTCGGGGGACTGACAAAGAAGAATCTTCCAAGGGGAAAATGGAGGCTCCTTACCGAGAAAGAGGTAAACATGTTAAAAATGAATGCCTACGAATAAAATGAGTCATAAAGCAGGATATGTAAATATAATCGGGAAGCCCAATGTGGGCAAATCAACCCTGATGAATGCCATGGTTGGTGAAAAGCTATCCATTATTACCTCCAAGGCTCAGACCACCAGGCACAGGATTCATGGAATCCTGAACACCCCTGAATACCAGGTAATCTTCTCAGATACTCCCGGGATTCTCGATGCCAGCTACAAACTGCAGGAGACCATGCTTAAGGCAGCCCGGTCGGCCCTGGTGGATGCCGATATACTGATCTACCTGACCGAAATTGATGAAAAACCCGATCCTGAAGATCCTTTCCTCCAGAAAGTGGCCAAGGCCAAGGTTCCTGTGCTGCTGGTAATCAATAAAATAGATCTGAGCAACCAGGAGAAGGTGAGGAAATGCATGGAGCAGTGGGAGGAGATTCTTCCCAAAGCAGAGCTTATACCCATCTCAGCTCTGAAAAAATTCAATGTGGATTCAATTTTTAACAGAATCCTGGAGTACCTCCCCGAATCGCCCCCCTACTTTGCCAAAGATGCCCTCACTGATAAATCGGAAAGGTTTTTTGTGGGGGAGATGATCAGGGAGAAGATCCTGCTTTACTACAAGCAGGAAATTCCTTACGCCGTGGAGGTGGAGGTGGAATCCTTTAAAGAAGAGACGAAATTGATCCGCATCAGTGCCCTGATCTATGTGGAACGGGAAAGCCAGAAAGGAATCCTTATCGGAAACGAGGGGAAAGCACTGAAAAAAGTGGGAAGGGAATCAAGACTGGATATGGAGGCCTTCTTTCAGAAGAAAGTATTTCTTGAACTCCGGGTGAAAGTGAAAAAGGACTGGCGGAACAATGAACGTTCCATAAAGAATTTTGGTTACCATTAAGTTAGCAATAGTATGGGAAATATCGTTGCCATAGTAGGAAGGCCCAATGTGGGCAAATCCACCTTCTTCAATCGTCTGACCGAAACACGTCAGGCCATTGTGGATGAGGTGAGTGGGGTGACACGCGACCGGCACTATGGCAAGGTAATCTGGAACGGACATGAATTCAGTATTATTGATACGGGAGGATATGTAACCAACTCCGATGATATTTTTGAAGAGGAGATCCGCAAACAGGTCATACTTGCCATTGAAGAAGCCGATGTGGTAATATTCCTGGTTGATGTCATTTCGGGAATCACCGACCTGGACCAGACTGTTGCCGGCTTGCTCCGGAAAATAAATAAACCCGTTTTGCTTGTTGTCAACAAGGTTGATAATGCCAACCGGCTTTATGATGCCAGTGTTTTCTATGGATTGGGACTGGGTGACTACTTTGCGCTTTCATCCATCAACGGAAGCGGAACAGGCGATATGCTGGATAAACTCACCTCCATGTTTGACAATAAACATGAAGAGGAAGAGGAAGATGAGATCCCGAAAATCGCCGTGGTAGGACGCCCCAACGTGGGGAAATCTTCACTGGTTAATGCGCTTATCGGAGAAGAACGAAACATTGTCACACCTATTTCTGGAACCACCCGCGATTCGATCCATACAAGGTACAGCAAGTTCAATCATGATTTCTACCTGGTGGATACGGCCGGATTGCGGAAGAAAGGGAAGGTGAAAGAAGATCTGGAGTTTTACTCGGTGATGCGTTCGGTACGCACTATTGAATATGCCGATGTATGCCTGCTGCTGATTGATGCTACCATCGGGATCGAGGCGCAGGATGTGAATATTTTTCATCTCATTGAACGCAACCGGAAAGGAGTGGTTGTGCTGGTCAATAAATGGGACCTGGTGGAAAAAGAAACACAGACCACAAAGCAATTCGAGGAGCGCATTAAGCAGCGTCTCGAACCCTTTGTGGATGTACCCATTATTTTTATCTCTTCTCTGACCAAACAGCGGATCCACAAAGCACTTGAGATGGCCATTGAAGTCTTCAAAAACCGCATGGTCAGGATCCCCACACCCAAGCTGAATGAAGTGATGCTTAAGGCCATTGAAGAGAACCATCCCCCTGCTATAAAAGGGAAGTTTATCAGGATCAAGTACGTCACTCAATTGCCCACCCATGCCCCGGCATTTGCCTTCTACTGTAATCTCCCTCAATACATCAGGGAACCCTACAAAAGATACCTGGAAAACCAGATTCGGAAGCATTTCAATTTTACCGGTGTTCCCATCCGGATCTTTATGCGAAAAAAATAGGCAAGATTTTTGTAGTATTGTAGTCTGATGAGACCAATCGCTTCCATCCTGTTCAGTGCACTGCTCCTGATGATCTCCTGCAACGAGATTGATCCGGTCTACCCGGACGAACCCATAATTGATTATCAGGGATTCGGACTTTTCATTTCAACCGATGCTCTGGGCAACGCAACCCTGATAGGTCAGCTCAGCTTTGACTTTACCGATGGTGACGGAAATATTGGTCTGCTTCCCCTTGTGGATACAACAGCATTAAATGTACCTGATTCAGTCAAATATAACTTTTTCCTCCAGCTCTATGATCTGCAGGGCTATGATTTTGTAGAGATTCCGGATGAAGATGGAGGAGTGCTTAAATACAGGATTCCTTTCCTGAACAAACGGCCATTAAGCGGAAGGATGGATCTGGAGATATCCTATCCCGTCATAGTATACGATACCATCTATTACACCTTCTATATTTATGACAGGGATTACAACCGCAGCAACATAGACACCACGGATGTGATTGTATTGAGCGGTATTGATCTGGATGATTATTGATCAGATTCTGATCCCCATAAACAATACATCATCGACCTGTTCAAGATCCTCCTTCCAGAGGAAGAAATTGCTCTTAATGTAGTTGTACTGTTCATCCATGGGTTTGTCATGAATATCTCTGAGCAGGTTCTTTAGCCTGACCATCTTGAACTTCCTGCCAAGCGGTCCGCCAAACTGATCGGGATAACCATCGGAGAACATATAGACAATATCTCCCTTTTTCAGTTGGAACTCCTGATCGATAAAGTCCTTTTCCACCCGGTCCTCATCAAGCTGTCCCCCGATTGAACTCCTGCTCCCTTTCACATAGATCTGCTCTCCACCAGAATAGATGATCACCGGACGCATGGCCGAACTAATGGTAATCTTATTGGTCCTCATATCGACCTCTGCCACAATAATATCCATCCCGTCGTTGGATCCACTGGTTTCCACGTTCTGGTTCAAGGCTTCCCTGACCTCGTTGTCCAGAGTGGTAAGTACCTGTGAAGGTCTTGTGATGCCGGCCCGCAGGCATATATCTTTTATAAGCGTGGTTCCAATCATGGACATAAATGCCCCGGGGACACCATGGCCCGTGGAGTCGGCACAAACCACGATAAACCTGTTCGCATCCACCTGCTCGTACCAGTAGAAATCGCCCGAAACTATGTCTCGCGGCTGGTAGAATACGAAACTACCTGTAAAGGCATCGTGCAGCTTTTTAATGGGAGGCAGGATACTGGCCTGGATCCGCTGTGCATAGTTAAGAGAGTCGGTAATATCCCTGTTTTTTACCTCAATTTCTTCTTTCTGCTGAACCACCTCTCTTGTTCGTTCATCCAACTGTCGCTGGAGATACTCCTGAATAGCTTTCTGGTTCCGTTCCCTGATCTTAAATACAGCAAAAACGATAGTCAGCACCAGCATAACGACAGCAAAAATAAACCACCATGCCTTCCAGATCGGGATCTTGACGGAAATATCCAGGGTCAGCGGCTCAGCGGAACAGTTTCCGTTCCCATCACAGGCGCGCAGCATAAAGGTGAAGTCCCCATCTTCTAAACGCCCGTAAGAGGCATAGCTCAGATTGGAAATGGGTGACCATTCCTCGTCATAATTATCCAGTTTATACTGGTAGCTTACCTGTTCGGGATTGTTGAAATTGATCCCCACAAAATCGATCCGTAACCTGTATTTTCCATATTTAAGCTTTATGGCTTCATCGGGCGCATAGGCAACACCGGAAATATCAATGGCTTTGATACTCAACCTGGGAGCCATGGTATCTTCCCTGGCCTGGTAGGAATCATACTGTATCACGCCCCCTGAAGAGCCAATCAGCATCTGGCCCCCGGAGGTGAGATCCACTGCGTTGTCGTTTACATCCGAATTAAAGCCCGATTCCCGGCCAAAGACTCTCACCGTTTCCCGGCCAGGATTAATAGCACTCATTCCCATCCTGTGCCCTGCCCATATGGCACCCCTGGGATCGGCAGCAATGGCATAGATAAAGTCTGATTTCAGCCCCTTATCGGTGCCAAAGTGAACCAGGGTGTCTCTGTTCAGATCAAACACAAAAACCCCCCTGTCGCTTCCGGCCCAGATGACTCCATCTTTACCCTCGGTCAGGGTTTTAAATTCGATTTTGGGTTTGCCGCTAATCAGGAACTGCTTGTCCGTATTGATGCTCATCAATCCGGGGGTCAGGGTGGCAATCCAGACCACCCCGCTATGGTCTACCAGAATATCATTTATCTTATTATGTGGAAGGCCATTGGCCGTTGTACGGAAGGTACGCTCCCCCGTCACGGGATTCAGTGTATAAATCCCATTATTGGTGGCCACATAGATAAGTTTACCATCCCCATCGATGGCATGCACATTATTCTCCAGGGAATTTCTTGAAACCAGAAGAGGAACAATTCTTGAACTTCCGGCCCTTTTTAAGTACAGTCCTTTTGTTCCGGTCCCAATATAAAGATCGTGGTTTTCATCAGCATAGAGGGCCATTACATCATCGTCGGGGAGTCCGTTTGCCAATCCAAGGTAGCTAATATCATTATTCCCACCTCCCCGGACAGCCGCGAGCCTTCCTTTCCCCCCAAACCATCGCGTTTCGCCATCCACAAACACTGCACTAACATTGGTATATGATTCATCATCCCAAATATTATAGAAAGTGAAAGCCTGGTCCCTTAAAACTGCAATGCCATCCCCGGGTGTGGAAAACCACTGGTTCCCCTCTTCATCCACAAAAATCTGATTGATATAAGTATTTGGAAGCCCATTATTCATATTAAACAGAAGAGAAGCCCCCAGTTTTCCATTCTCATCCAGGTCGAAACGGTAGATCCCTTCACTTAAGCTGTTGACCCAGACCCGTCTTGTTCCATCAAAAACGATGGATGAAACACTGGCGTATTCAATACCCGTTCCAATTCCAAGTTTCTCCACCTGGTAGCCTTCCGGGTCATAACCACTACCCGTAATCCTGAACATTCCCTCATCCTGGGTTCCTGCCCAGTACTCATTTTCCTGAACGGAACTCACCAGCTCCTGTACACCCAGATACTGAAGTCCGGGCAGAATACCGGTATGGATATAGCTTCCCAGATCTTCATCGTGTCTGAAAATGCTGATTCCATTCTGGGTAGCCACCAGGAGATTGTTTCCCGGTGTAATCTGGAAATCGTAAAGAAACTTATCTGCAAATGGGTCATCCTGGTCTTCCGGATCCCGTTCATGAATGATATTCATATCCTCGTCGATCACCAGCAATCCGCTCTGCTGGCATAGGACCAGGATGTTTCCGGACTTATCCTCCCTGATGGCCGTGATTTTTGAACGGTGGTTATCGCTGGGCGATACAAGACGGAAGGCACCATCCTGGTAAACCGATAACAAGCCGTTCTCATGGCCAAACCACAAACGCCCCCTGGAATCGATCAGACTTGCATGGGCAATGCTGGTTGGAATAGAATCCCCTTCGAATTCGTTTTCAAATACCGTTCCGTCGAATCTGCATAAACCATCCCCGGTGCCGATCCATAAGAAGCCCTGCCGATCCTGGTTAATGGTATAGGTAAACTTGTCGAACATCCCTTCGTCCATCCCATAATTGGTAAACTGATAGGTCTGGCTTAACCCGGAGATGGGCAGTAAGAAGAAAAAAATGAGAACCGGAAAGCTTTTCACACAAATAAGATTAGTTCATATTACTCAATGGGAATAAACTCCACTTCACCCTTGTATTTGGGTACACCTCCAATGGGAATGGTGTAGAAACGCATGGCATCACCAAACTGGTTCCTTACATTGACTACCACATTGTTGTTCTTCACCAGCGACTTGGATTTAACAAACCTGAAGTCCATGGAAGTCTTAATTTCCTCATCCTGCACCCTCAGTTCATCATTGGCCCAGTGGTCCTCTCCGGAAATCTTCACCTCCCTGCCCTGCCTGGCTACGGAGATCACCACAATATTTCCATCCCAGTCCCAGTCAAAGTTTGAGATCCGGACCGAAACAGTTCCATCTTCAATATAAGGATAAATATGGGCTACCTCATCCACGTCGTTATGCATTCTGAAAGAATATTCATAGGCAAAAGCATTTGCATCCTCAATGGGGCGGTTCTCCGTATCACTGGTACTCAAATAGTAACGATACATATTGCCATCATCACCGGAGACACCCTCACAGATGACCTTGAAAATATAACTGTCAAACTCTTCTGTATACTCTCCCTGAGCCGGGTTAAAGGGGCCAAAGGAGAACCACTGGTTATCGTACCTGGGATTTTCACCAAAGGCCCGGGTAGCCAACAGGGTACCACTTTTATAGTTTCCAACAGGACTGGTCTCCTTGGCTGCAGGATCTGACCAGTTTCTGTCTCCTCCAAATACCTCGAATACACAGCGGGTATTAAATGGTCCCTGGTATTCATCAATTTCCCCCCCGGTATCGGGGTCAAAAACCCGGATAAAAAAGGGCTGGTCGTAAGATTTGGGAATCTGGAAAAAAAATGCCTGGGAAAAATCATCATCCCCCCAATCTGTCTGCCCATCCTTCCCGAAAGTCATCAGGAAAGGTATGTTCTCCTCCACATTAGGAACAGGTTGAGCGTAGGCTAATGTGCTTATTATTAATAGTATAAAAATATATACTGGCCGATTCAATGTTCTCATTTTTCAATATTTACTAAAAATATGCAAAATCCGTGCAACTTTGACCAAGAGTTATCAAACATAGTTGTACGAGAAAACGAAAAGGAAAGTTTACTATTGCCCGGACTTAATCACAATGACATCTTTGAAGTTAGATCTCATTTCAGGAGTATCCCTGCGATTTTGCTGTCGTTCCTGCACCCCAAGCGTTACCCGGAACCTACCCGGATACATATAGGTATGTATGGTCTGCTTGCCCTGTCCGTAGCTGCCATCGCCAAAGTCCCATATGTAACTGTTGTCATCAAAACCGGGAAGATAGGTCTGGGTTCCGTCAAACTCCACCGGGCTCCCGGCCGTGATGGTATCGGGACAGATAATGACTGCCTGCTCATTTAACTCGATAGGCAGGTTTATGGTATTCTGCAACACCAGGGTATCCAGCTGAATATCATATACCATTAGTTTGCATTCGTAGAGCCCGGGTTCCGGAAACCTGTAAATTACCTCATGCCCGGGAAGTTCAAGCGTATCGTTGATTACCCAGTAGTAGGTGAAACAGATTGGTATCTACAGTATCCAACAACAGTTTTTTATCACGAAGCATCCAGGTGTAGAAGGTCTTCTTTATGGGTTCCGGCGATTCGAATTCGGGAATATCGGTGCTGATCTCGTAAATCTCCTTGGACCGGCTCCTGCGATTGCTGGTCAGGTAGCCCTCCTTAAAATCCTCACTGAACCAGAGGTGGTAATCATCTGACAGGCTGTTGATGGGAGTGCTCAGTTTGATGGCCTCAAACCATTCTCCGTCCACGAATGCTGTCACAAAAATATCATAACCAGCTTTGTTATCGTCTCGTCCGTCAGAAGAGAAATATAATTTACCCGAGGGATGAATAAAGGGATAGAGTTCGTTTCCCGGACTGTTCACCCGGGGACCCAGGTTTTCAGGTGTGGACCATGCCCCGCCTCTGAGCCTCGACCTGTAGATATCAAATCCTCCCAGACCATCTATATAATTAGCTGCAAAATACAGGGTTCTTCCATCCTGCGATAAGGAAGGTGCAAAAAGCCATGCATCCGGACTATTAAATTCAAATGCCCGCTCATCGACCCAATCTCCGGCTTCATTCCGGGTTGCAAAATAAAGACCCAGGGGATCCACCCTGCTTCCTGCTGCAGGTCGTTGCTGGCTAAATACCATGGTATTAAAGTCGCCCGAGAAAGAAACAGGCCCGTCATGTTCCTGGCTTACCAGTTCATCCCTGAAGGGCTTCTTTTGTCCGTTTTTCCCCATATAAAAAATGGTGAAGAGCCTCCGACCCTGGGCATCGGTGGGACTGCTGGCACCCACACTGGTGGATTCTGTGATATAAACCACTCCCTCGTCCTCAAAAGGAATAGCCGCAGCCTCATTCAGTCCGGTAGAAATACGGGATTGCTTTACCACCTTATAGTAATCCTGGGCCGCCGATGGCAGCAGCAGGATTAACAGGGTCCATATGGTAAGAATCGCTCTCTTCATCTCCTAAAAATAGAATGGATCGTCGGGGACTGTACGAATCACCGGTCTAAGTTCCCAGCGAAGCACCACTTCATGGCTTCCGCCAAGGTAGGTACGAACCTCTCCCGTATTAAAAGCATAGGCGTAACCAATCAGCCACTGGGGATTTATCTGGAAATTCAGCAGGGCAATGGCAAAGTTCGGATAATCGTAGGCTCCTCCAATATAAATCCTGGAGTCCATAAGTCCCGCTGTCAGGCTTGCCTTAAATGAGGTGGAAGCCTGGCTGTAGTCGACCAGGACCGATGGCTTCAAACGAAATGCCTTAGAAATATTAAACTGGTATGCTCCAGTCAGAATCATTCTGTAGTTATTCAGGTCGAAGGCACCAATACTCTGGCCCTCTGCGGGCATGGAGAGAAGCTCCGGAACAGAGAATCCCACAAAAAACTGCTCTGCATAATACAGAATGCCTGTCCCAAAGTTGGGGAACCATTGCTGGTAGGGATCTGCCGGAAATGATGGATCGCCCAGATCCCGCAGGTCAATGTTACTCAGATCGCTGTTCATTCCATACAAACCGGCCGAGAGCCCGAAAGCAAGTCGCCCGCTGCCCAGGTAGAGCCTGTAAGCATAGGTACTCATAATGGAATAAAGATTCTGCACATCGGGAGTGTTGTTGTATGACACCACGCCTCCAATGGCCACTTTGGAGCCTCCCACCGGGCTATGAACGTTCAGCTGCATATCGGTTGGGCCCAGTTCTCCATAGAGGGCCGAGCGGTAGAGGGAGCTAATGCTGATGGCATCCCTGAAACCGGTAAAGGCAGGATTTATGGTGGTCCAGGTCAGATGATAATTGCTCACAGAAGGAATCAGTGTGTTCTGGGAATACCCGGCCACACCGACCAACAATAATAATCCTATGAGCCATTTTCTCTTCATCCTATTCTCTCACAATTACTACATAATCTGAAAATTCATATGATATCTGTCCGTACAATCTCATCGGTAATATAATCTCGCTGGTTGGTAATATAGGTCACCACAAAATAATACGTGCCCGAAGGAACCATGTTCCCGTTACTCGCGCGGCCATCCCAAACCACCATCTCATCATCCCTCAGGCCATTATTGATCAGGGCCGGATCCACATCCAGCTCATCCACATTCTCATTGGTAATGGTTCGTACAGTGCTCCCCAGGGAATTAAAGAAGGAGATGGAGAACTCATCTGCATAGGGAAGACCCTGCATAATATAGTACTCATTACTCATATCACCATTGGGCGAAAAGCCATTGTATCTTTTCACCTCGTTGCGCAGCACTATGGTCACATCACTGGAAGTAGAACAGGTACCTTCGTCTTCCCCATTGGTCACCGTCCACCTGAACTCATTCTCCTCTCCCATGCCCAGTTCATAGGCCACGGTATTGGGGTTATTTTCTTCTTCAATTCTTCCGCTTCCCCCTACCACTGACCAGGAACCAATTCCTGCAGTGGGCGGATCGGCTTTCAGCTGAACCGAGTTAACCAGGAACAAGACCGTATCCGTCCCGGCAAAAGCAGGTGCCGGTTGCTCAAAGAAGTGCAGGTCAATGTAATCCTGTCCGGAACAGTCTCCTGCATCACTTTGTATGTATATCCTGTATTCCCCGTACTCATCATGGCTGTCAGGAATGGAAACATTCACCTCATTGGCCCCTCCTCCTGCTGAGAAGAAAACCGAACCTGCCGGCTCGCTCCACTGGCTGAGGGTTCCGTTATCCGGATTCATCACCAGTAATGCCGTGGAGCTGCACACCTTAAAACTATCCCGGGCCTCACCATCCACCAGGATAAAGGGATCGGGCCTGCGGCTTACATCAATCCCCACCGGGCTAAGGGGCAGTTCAGCTGCCGATGAGATACAGTAATAGTCGTCCCCTTCAGGGTAATATCGTATGGATTCAATTTCGTAGGTATAGCTTACCTGATCGGCCCCGTAGGTATCCAGCACAATGCCCATGGTATCCATATCCTGATCGACTGAACCCGGACCAATGCCTGTATTCACGCCATCCGTCAGGTAGACCTCCCAGGGAGTCACGTAATGTCCCATTGTCAGCGCATCCATATTGAGATCCAGGTTCAGCACCGTATCCTGTTCACAGAGCGGGTCGAAATCGGGATCGGTCAGCTGTCCACCGGGAAGTTGCATTACTGTTACCAGCATGGCATTGGAAGTATCACGGCAGGCCCCGATCTCCACCACACGGTCGTAAGAGTAAATCAGGGTCCCCGGATCCGTATAGGGTCCGCTCATATATTGTAGCTGATCAGAACCCGCGATATCCACTGCATCGGCCGAAGTCTCTCCCTCCAGCCAGCCGCGCCAGGTATAGACAGGAGCGATGGTATCTTCCCCACCTGTCATGGTAATATTTCGTAATGCCCGGGGCGCGTCATTAAAACAGATGGCCTGGGCGACATCAATGGCATTGGCGGTAATTTCAGAATGTACCACCAGGCGTACATGGTTGGAGGTATCGGTACACTCCCCTCCCGGACCACTAATAATAATGCGCTTGTACCAGCGATCCACATCAGAAGTCAGCTGGTTGGGATCTGTATAATCCTGTCCATCAGCTCCGGAGGAAGGATGGCTCCAGTTGCCCGATCCCGGTATCCCCTCGATCTGGGCAAGTTCCCAGCGATAGACCCTGGTAGGATCGTTACCTTCCACCGTAGCACCTCCACCTGGAAGAGAGCCATTAAGATCTTCGGGCATTTCTCCCTGGCATTGCAGCAGGTCAGCAGGGCTCACCAGGTTGTTGGTGATGGAAGGAATTACATTTATCACTATGAAGTCACTTGTATCCTTACACACCAGTTCCAGTCCGCCCGATCCCACCACACGCCGGTACCAGGTAGTATCGCCGTTCATCACACCGGGATCAAAGTCGGTCCTCACATCATTTGCACCCCCACCCGTTGCAGGTGCCCAGCTGCTCTGATCGGTGCTGGAGATCCAGGTATAGCTGTACTGCCCCATATATCCACCCCCGGGCGAAGATCCATTCAGGAGACCTGCCGCATCCTCCTGGCACAGGGTCTGGGATGAACTAATAATGTTGCCGCTGATATCGGGCACATTCAGGATTTCCACATATGCACTGGTATCCTTGCAGGCATCGTCATTACCCGAAAGAACGACCCTTCGTATATAGGTGGTCTGGCTCAGGGCCGGACTTTGGTAGCTAAGGGCTGTTTCACCAGAGATAAGGGAACCCATATCCCCGGGAGCCGTGGAGCTAAGCCACTGGTAACGGATATCTCCCTGATCCCCGTTTGAGGGGACCGGACCACTGATCAGGTCGGGAATTGTATTGATGCAAATGGTATCGTTTGGAGTAATATCATTCCCGGTAATAGTTTCCAGAACCAGCACACGCTCCTCATTGGAAGTGCTGACACATACTCCCGCATAGGCAACCCTCCGGTAGTTGGTGGAGGTGGTAAGTGCACCTTCCTGGTGGGTGGGCTCAGTTGTCGTTGTGGTGATATCTGAAAAAGAACTTGAGTCATCGGGCATGGACTGCCATTTATAGTTATAAGTTACCCCGGGATATCCGCCCGAAATGGTGGCGGTGGACTCAAAGAGCTCCGGTGCAAATCCGGAACAGACTGTATCGTTGGCTGCTACGGTATTCCCGGCAATGGCCTCATGAATATAGACATCGATCCGGAAGCTGGTATCGGCAATTCCGGCAGAGGTCACGATTCTCCTGTAATAGGTGGTATCTGTTAGTATTGGGTGGATCATAGTCCCTGCTTGTTGCCCCGGAGATATTGGTCCAGCTTTGCGATGCAGTACTATCAATCCACTGGTAAGGTGTAGGTACCATCACCCCCTTTGGGATCGGCTGTCACAATGGGGGCCGGATCCACATCGGAACAATAAGTATATTCCGAGGGTACCGGGTTAAAAACAAAACCCCTCAGGGGCGCTACCAGATCTTCCACCTGTCCGGGAGACCGCGGTGCATCTAAAGGATCATTGGAACGGCGATTATATCTCCGTTGGTCCCGGTAGAGTAACTGGGATGAAACTCCAGGATAGGTATCTCCTGCCAGCCAGTAGGTCCCTCCACCGCCTGCACCACCCATGCCCGTGGTATCGCTTCCGCTTGTGGAGCTATTACCTCCATTTCCTCCGATGGCAGAAAGGTTAAGTGTACCCTGATATCCGGCCACTTCCAGAATGATGCATCCGCCAGCACCACCACCGGCTCCTGCACCACCATCCACAGCGGTTCCTGAAACATCTGCTCCATCTGCAATAATCGAGTTGCCGTTCCCCATAATGGTATCGGCCACGATGATCACGATCCCGCCTCCATTTCCACCATCGGTACTTGCAGAAGCGATTGTCTGGGTACCGCTGCCGCCACCACCACCAAAGAAAATGCGATTGGCAGCATTATCGACCTGTGGAGTACCATTCTCGTTTACATAATAGTATCCAACCCGGCCCAGGTCAAAGCCACCGTCCCCTCCGGTTTCCGAAACTCCCGGGCTGCAGGAAGTTGATTCCTCACCTCCACGAACCCCTGCTGAATAATTGGAGCCTCCACCTCCGCCTGCATGCAGGCCAACTCCCCCGCCGCCACCATTAATATTGGATGCCCATCCCCGATTATAGAGAAACCGGGTATCGGTGTTCCCTCCCCTTTCAACCCGGCCTGTAACTCTCCATCCAGGTAGAAAGGCTCATAAAAGTCCATGGTATCCGTGGATGAGCAGCCTGCTGTATAGAGAACATCGGTGCTTCCCGGAGCCCCTTTAAAACCATCACCGTAACATCTATATCCCCATCCAGCCTGAGTACCCCATGTACAAAAAGGGCCACAACTCCCCCTGTTCCAGTGGCAGGATCCCATGGAGCTGCTTCAAGTCCTGCAGCAGTAACATTGGCATAGCGATAGGATCGAACTTTAATCAACTGGGCCACCTCACCAGCTTCCATAGGCCTGATTAAATCATCAATATGTGGCATTTAATACCAGTGTATTGCCGATCTTTTCTGTGATTCTGCATAAAGGCATATCTTCCCGTATTCCTGGGATTCTGGTCATCTATACCCGGGTCATAGAGATTATTGCCAGGCAAATAGGTACTGTCATGGGCGGTCCCGATAGTGCCTCCCTTCACACAGTAGATCATGACCGTGTCGTCCACAATAAAATCTGTGGAATTGCTTACCACCACCGAGTCCACATTGTTATCGTCGGCACTCAGAATGGCTGTAATGGAAGTATAATCGTTGATGACACCACTAATGGGAGTATAGGTCTGAGAATAGGTCTGCTGTACAGCAATACCCATTATTAAAACAACCAGATATATGGCTCTTTTCAGATTCAATTCAGGGGTGTTATGGCAATAGCATCGAAATATAGCAAAAAAAACATATGATTCTTATCTTTTCTCTATGGATTCAGGGAGTTCCACATGGAAGGTGGTTCCTTCATGCAAAACCGTATCGTACCAAATTCGTCCACCCAGGGACCTTATTATATTATAGGTAATGGCCAGTCCCATGCCCATTCCTCCCGACTTGGTCGTAAAGTTGGGCTGAAACAGTTTATCCCGTATCTCCTCGGGAATACCCTTCCCATTATCGGCAAAAGTGATCTTCACCATCCTCTCTTTATCCGTTTCCAGTCCGATTCGGATAATGCCCTTCCTGCCTTCAGGGATGGATTGGATTCCGTTTTTCACCAGGTTAATAAAGACCCGCATAAGCTGCTCCTTATCGGCCATCACATAGACCTTTTGATGCTCGCCCAGATCAATAAGGATCTTTGTTTTCTCACTGGTCTCAAACAGCTGCTGCAGGTTGTTGAGTTTGGAAACCAGGTTGATCCTGGTATTCCTGGCACTGGGCATTTTGGCAAAATCGGAAAACTCGCGGGCAATGGCCGACAGGGAATCGATCTGTTCGATCAGGGTGGCAGAGATCCGGTTCACCATCTCGGGATCGTCCTTCCCCTGTCCTATGGTACGTTGAAGGTGCTGTACATTGAGCTTCATGGGCGTCAGGGGATTCTTGATCTCATGGGCAATCTGCTTGGCCATTTCCCGCCAGGCGGATTCCCGTTCCGATTGTGCCAGCAATCCGGCACTCCGCTCCAGCTCCTTCACCATATAATTATACTCTTCTACCAGTCCCCTGATCTCATCGTTCCGCTCATACTGGATCATCTCATTTTTCTCACTCAGACTTACCTGGGCAATGCGGTTCTGGATCATCCTTAATGGTTGGGTGATCCGCTCGGCCAGGAATACACTGATCAGCAGGATGAGCAGCATCAGGATCATATAGACATTGATCACGGCAACCACCAGGTTGGTCACATCCCGGGCCAGGTCGCCCGATTGGGTAAAATAGGGCAGGTTCAGGTAGGCCAGAAACTTATTTTCACTGTTCATCAGGGGCACATAGGCCGAAATATACCTCAGCTTTCCAATATGCTCCTCATGAATATATTCCGATGCATTTTCAATGGAGAGATTCTCATAAACCAGCCGGTTCATCCGGTGGCTCAGCAACTGCCTGTCGAAGATTTCCGAGCGGGAAGTGGCGAGCAAATTTCCCTCCTGGGTATAGAGGTTTATATCGGTATAAAACACATTGGAAAATTTCCTTAAGCAGTTCATCCAGGCTATAGTAAGCCTCTGAGGACCAGTTGGCCAGATCCTCCTCAAATTCGATTTTATGCATCAGCTCAATATACACCGAACGCATGGTGTTTCCCAGGTTATCATTTTGTTCAACCCGGTACTGCTGAATAACAAAATAGATGGTTCCTGAACAGATCAGTACGAAAGTGAGAAAAAGGATTCCCACCAGGGAGTTCTGGATCCTGTTTTTAAAACTCCAGTTGAAAGAGGGGAAGGTGCGCACCGCAATATAAAGATAGCCCAGTGCTGCCAGCAGGAAATTAAATGCGAAAATATAGGAAAAGAAGATCAGGTAATCGATCAGGGTCATGGAGGGGCTCCCCACGATGATGGTATTCTGATCGTCCACATTGTAGATGCTGTGGTCATAGCCCTCATCGGAGACGGTCTCAAATTCATGTTCCTTGCTGGTATAGTGAGAACAGGTGGTTCTGTATGGGAACTCCCCGTCCTGGGTAATCAACTCCCCACCATTGTACCTGGCAAATGAGAACCTGGAACTGGTAAATTTGCTGTAGTTGTCATCCAGCAGCAGTTCGGGATATCCCAGCTCTTCAGAAAAAATCTTTGAATCGAGCTCAATATAAACCCTGTGTTCCCTCTCTGCAGTGTAATAAGGAATCGATGCCAGGTAGGATATCCTGCCATTCAGGTTATCCAGAAAATAAAAATCACTCCCGGGAAGCTCCATACCACTTTCCCGAGATCATCTCATTGAAAAAGGTGTAGCAATGATGGTATTCGTCATCGGGGGGCTCAAGGTAGACCTGGTCATCGGGCCTGCATACCGTCACCTGCATGTCATACTTGGTCCAGTAGCCTGACAGGTAATTACGGCGCAACCTGTTTACCACCTCTTCTATGGGGATAAATTCCTGATCCAGGTATTGTGCAAAAACCGAGTCATTTCTAATGGCCATGGACATTTCACTAAAGAGCATTTCTGCTACCGGATCATGCTCCGAAGAGAGTTTGACCAGCTCCACCTCCCGTTTGACGCTCCACGTTGATGCTGTTGCTCTCCTGGAGCCGGATGGTCATAAAGACTGATATGATAAAGACCAGGAATACAAAGCGTGAAAAAGGAATACGTCCAAGCTGTTTGTACCTGATATAATGCTGTCCTGCCAGAATACCCAGGATGACGATCCAGCCAGGCAGGGAACTTTGCATTCCCGGAAAGAGCAGGGCCGCCAGGAAAGTCAGCGATATGGCAACTGATCCATAGAGCAAAGGTCTCCATATGGAACCCCTCAACAGATAAATTGCCCTGTCGAGGACCAGGCCAAGCAGGACAAACCAGATAATGATTACCGACAAACCCACCAGTGTGTTCCCTGTAAAGGTGGTTACCCTTTGCGCTTCGAAAGAGATGCTTGAGTCCAGCACCAGGATACGGGTCAGCTGCTCAATCACCAGGAAAAGCAAAGCAGCAGCAACAAATAAGAGGGTGGCAGTTCCTCTTTTCCAGCGTTCCGATTCCAATTTTTCGAGATTTCCAAAGAGGTAGTAAAGTCCCCCCAGAAGCAGGGCCGAAATGGAAAAAACCAGCAGGGCCCCCAGGGAGGGGAAGAATCGACTGGCAAAGATTTCAGGCTGGAACAGCTTCGTATCAGTTAGCAGGGCCGGAAAGGAATACTTGAATATGGCCACAACACTTCCGGCAATCAGAACAGTAATCACCCCGAGCCAAAGGTATCTGCCAGTTCCAGTACTACGTCTCAATAAGGAACAGCATCCAATAAAAAACATGAGCAGAGAAAACAGCAGGCAGGAGATGGCCAGCACCCTTAGTCCTGAGGACCTGGGCTCAGCTTTCGAAAAATCGAGAGAAAACAGATACTCTCCGGCATCATTGTAAACCGCTTCGGATCCCTCTGCCTCAATAAATTCAATTTCTACCTTCGGATCCAGGTCGAAATCCTCCTGGAATCCGTTAACCAGAAATTCATTTTGTGAGGGGTAGCGGGTCTTGATTTCAATCATACCCACCAGCATTCCCTTATCAAATGGCTGAATAACAGTAGTGTAATATGCATTTCTAAGGGAAATAAAAGGCCTGTTCATTCGTGGCCTCCATCGATCTGCCACAGGGACTGTATGGTCGGACCAATACTTAATAAGTCCTTCGTCGTAATAAAAAATAAAGATCCCTTCCCTTGTAGCCAGTTCCTGGTATTCAATGGATTTTTTATCAAGAATCCCGGTGGGATTATCATTATTTAGTAGTTCGTTCAGGCCCAGGAATTCCTCCTTCAGAAGACGCTCCTTATTATGAAGAGTCTTTTCAAACTTCCGGACATCTTTCTTTGAGTAGCTTCCCTCCCTCATAAGAGTAGCTGATATAACCCCCACTACAAGAAAAACAGAAGCTGCCAGCAGCAGTATAAACCCGGGATATGTCTTTTGATCAGGCATGATGATATGGTTCCCCTTTTAAAATGGTATAGGCCCTGTAGAGCTGCTCCATAAAAATCACCCGCACCAGCTGGTGAGAGAAAGTCAGTTTTGAGAGAGAGAGTAAGGCATCGGCCCTCTGATATACCTCATCAGAAAATCCATAGGGCCCCCCAATAACAAAAAGAAGATGGTTCACTCTTCCCTCCAGTCCATTCAGGTACCTGGCAAAAGAAATGGAGTGAAACTCCTTTCCCCGCTCATCCAGCAGGATCATATAATCGCCTGGCTTTAAACGTTTCAATATGTACTGTCCTTCTTTTTCCTGTACCTCCTTCATAGTCATACTCCGGGTATTTTTCAGGTCAGGCAGGGTCTCAATCCGGAAGGGGACATAGTGTACCACCCTGCTCCGGAAGAGTTCCACACCCTCTCTGATAAAAGGGTCCCTGGTCTTTCCGGTTTCGATGAGAGTTATGCGCATACAGGGTTAATCGAGAGGTTTTTTGTATCTTGCAGGACCATTATTATGGCCCAATAGTTGCGGTGATATACAAACATACTTGATATTTAGATAAAGTGAAACAGAGGATATTAACTATTTTATTGATGAACATGCTGGTTCTCCCTCAAGTATTGAGCCAGACTGTTCCTGCCGATTTGTCCAAGGCCATTGGCCAGGGCAATGCAACTGCCATGTCGGCCTGGTTTCATCAGAGCCTGGAGATGACCATCCTGGAAGATGAGTATGAATGCAGTAAAAACCAGGCAGCCAGAATCCTGGAGAGCTTTTTCAAGAGTCATAAGCCCACCGGTTTCAATGTCTCTTTTGAAGGGGCAAAAGAGGAGTCAAAATATGCCATCGGGACCCTGACAACGTCAAATGGAAGCTTCAGGGTCAATTTGTTCTTCCTCACCAAGGAGGGCAAACGACTTGTATACTACCTGAGTATAGAAAAAGAGTCTCAATATGAAATCACTCCACGACCTTGAATCATCCATAGACCGGTGGTTCAGGGAAGATATCGGGGAGGGCGATCATACCACTTTCAGCACCATTCCTTACTTAGCCACCGGCTCTGCGAAACTGCTTGTGAAAGAGAAAGGCATCCTGGCCGGACTCTCCGTGGCACAGCAGATTTTTCATCGCTTTGATCCGGAAATTCAATTGAAGCCCATGATGGAGGATGGGTCTGTCATTAAACCGGGAGACCTGGCTTTCCGGGTGAGTGGAAAGGTGCACACCCTCCTGCAATGCGAACGTTTGGTTTTGAATGTCATGCAGCGCATGAGCGGGATAGCCACCACCACCAGGGAGTATGTGAGCTTGCTGGAAGGGACGGGCACGAAAATACTGGATACAAGGAAAACGACACCAGGTATGCGCTTCCTTGAAAAGGAGGCAGTGAGGCTGGGCGGAGGTGTGAACCATCGCTTCGGGCTCTACGATATGATTATGATTAAAGACAATCATATTGATTTCGCCGGAGGTATCCCGCAAGCCATATCCGCATGCAGGGCCTACCTGAAGGAGAAAAAACTTGATCTTAATATAGAGGTGGAAACACGTTCCCTGGAGGATATTGAAGTGGTGCTCTCCCTGGGAGGAGTTCAAAGGATTATGCTGGATAACTTTAGCGTGGAACTGACCAGGGAAGCAGTTAAACTGATCAATGGCCGGGTAGAGACGGAGTCATCAGGGGGTATTACCCGGGAGACCATTCGCTCCTATGCTGAATGCGGTGTGGACTATATTTCGGTTGGGGCCCTGACACATCAGATCCGCAGCCTGGATCTTAGCCTGAAAGCAGATTATTAGGATGGCAGCCTGGAGCAATAAGGAGTTTGGAGATGTACGCAGGGAGTATGACCTGAGCCGGCTGGACGATTCAAAATTACCAGATGATCCACTTCTTCTTTTTGTGGCGTGGATGGATAAGGCCAGCACTTCGGGGATCCCTGATCCCACCGCCATGACCCTCTCCACGGTTGATGACCTGGGTTCTCCTTCTTCCCGGATTGTTCTGCTGAAAAAAATTGATCAGAACAGGCTGGTCTTTTTTACCAACTACCAGAGCAGAAAAGCTAAAGAAATCAGGAATAATTCGAAGGTAGCGGCTCATTTCTACTGGCCCGAGCTGGAACGTCAGGTTAAGATTTCCGGAGTGGCTCAAGCCCTGGAGGATGCTGATTCGGACAACTATTTCAGCTCCAGGCCCTTTGAAAGCAAGGTGGCTGCCTGGGCATCGCCCCAAAGTGAAGAGGTTTCCGGCAGAGAGTATCTGGAAGATGAATACCGGAAGTACCTGGAAAAGTTCGAAGGTTCAACAGATGTTCCCAGACCAAAGCACTGGGGCGGATTATACATCACACCAGAGCGAATTGAATTCTGGCAGGGGGGTAAATACCGGCTGCATGATCGTATTGAATATACCCTGAAGGATAAAAAGTGGAGCCGCGTCAGGCTTGCTCCCTGAGCTTTTTTATCTGTGCCTCCAGCACTGCAATCTTTCCTTCCGCATCGGCCATCTTCTGCCGTTCCTTGTCAACCACCTGGGCAGGTGCATGCTGAACAAAACTTTCATTGCTCATCTTCTTCTGCACGCTTTGCAGGAAGCCATGGGTATATTGCAACTCAGTTTCCAGCTTTTCTAGCTCCTCCTCCACATTCACCATGTCTCCCACCGGAACAAAATATTCTACGTTCTTCACGATAAAAGAGACTGTACCGCCCGGATCCTCATCCACCAGGCCTATCTCAGATAAGTTGGCCAGTTTTTTAATAAGGGGATCGAAACCTACATGGTAAGAGTCATTCTCCGTATAACGGACCATCAGCCGCAATCCCTCTTTGAGAGGAATGTTCTTATCCTTCCGAATGCTGCGAATCTGGGTCACCACCTCTTTCACATCTTCAAACTGTTTGATCAGTTTTTTGTCGTAGGTCTCCGGAGCTGGCATGGCAGAAATCATCAGACTTTCCCCCTTCTCTCTTTCCCTTATCAGCTGCCAGATTTCCTCTGTGATAAAAGGCATAAAGGGATGGAGCATATGCAGGAGCTGGTCTATAAAGCCAATGGTTTTTTGGTAGGTAAGCGCATCAATGGGCTTCTGATAATCAGGTTTGATGAGCTCCAGGTACCAGGAGCTGAACTCATCCCAGAAGAGCTTATATACAATCATCAAAGCATCGGAGATCCGGTACTTAAGAAACTGATTCTCCACCTTTTGAAAGGCCCTGTTAATTTTAGCCTCAATCCACCGTATAGCTTCAGCTGAATGTGCCGGTTGTTCGAGTTTTGGATCCACTTCCCAGCTTTTGATCAGGCGAAATGCATTCCAGATCTTGTTGCTGAAGTTCCTCCCCTGTTCGGTGAGTCCCTCTTCAAAAAGCAGGTCATTCCCGGCCGGGGAACAGAATAGCATCCCCACTCTCACACCATCGGCACTGTACTTCTTCATAAGTTCGATGGGATCGGGAGAGTTCCCCAGTGATTTGGACATCTTCCGCCGCTTGCTGTCACGCACTATCCCGGTGAGGTAGACCGAATCAAAGGGCTTTTCCTTCCTGTACTCATAGCCCGCAATAATCATTCGTGCCACCCAGAAAAACAGGATCTCAGGGGCAGTTACCAGGTCGTTGGTGGGATAGTAGTAATTGATGTCTTCATTGTCCGGATTGCGAATGCCGTCAAAAACCGAAATGGGCCATAACCAGGAGGAAAACCAGGTATCCAGCACATCCTCATCCTGACGAAGATCACCGGCTTTCATATGATTGTTTCCACTCTTTTCCTGTGCCAGATCAAGAGCCTCTTCCATGGATTCGGCCACCACGTAATCGTTGGGACCCTCTCCGTAGAAATATGCAGGAATCCGGTGACCCCACCAGAGCTGGCGGGAGATGCACCAGTCCTTCACATTCTCCATCCAGTGGCGGTAGGTGTTTTTAAACTTGGCAGGCTGAAGTTGCACATCATCGTTCATCACACTATCCAGTGCCGGTGCGCTCAGCTCCTTCATCTTCAGGAACCATTGCAGGCTTAATTTGGGCTCGATTACCGCATCGGTGCGCTCCGAAAAACCCACCTTATTCATATAGTCCTCCATTTTTACCAGCTTGCCATCATCCTCCAGCAAGGGGATAATCAGTTTCCTGGCCTTAAAACGATCCTCTCCCACCAGTATCTGTGCAGCCTCATTGAGGGTACCATTGTCATTAAAGATATCGATGGATTCCAGGTTGTGTTTCAATCCCAGCTCATAGTCATTGATATCGTGGGCAGGGGTAATCTTCAGTGCCCCGGTACCAAATTCCCGGTCCACATACTCATCCACAATAATGGGCACGGAACGGTTCACCAGCGGGACCAGCACTCGCTTGCCATGAAAGATCTTAAAACGTTCATCCTCCGGGTGCACGCATACAGCCGTATCACCAAGGATGGTTTCCGGACGGGTGGTGGCGATGGTGATATAGTTCTTCTCACCCTCCACCTGGTATCTCAGATAGTATAACTTGGAAGCCACTTCCTTGTGTGTAACCTCCTCATCGGACACCGCGGTAAGTGCCTGGGGATCCCAGTTCAC
Source organism: uncultured Bacteroidales bacterium (assembly GCA_963753765.1). Lineage (GTDB taxonomy): Bacteria > Bacteroidota > Bacteroidia > Bacteroidales. The sequence continues at coordinate 21,957 of CAVWDQ010000013.1, read as the reverse complement.
CATCCGGACTCCGCGATAGATCAGCCCTTTATTAAACAGGTCCACAAAGACCTTGATCACACTATCCGACAGGGCCTCATCCATCGTAAAACAGGTACGGTCCCAATCGCACGATGCGCCAAGCTTTTTGAGCTGCTCCAGGATGATCCCCCCATGGGTATGGGTCCACTCCCATGCATGCTCCAGGAATTCCTCCCTGCTCAGGTCAGTTTTTTTGATCCCCTCTTCGGCCAGTTTACTGACCACCCTGGCTTCGGTGGCAATGGAAGCATGATCGGTCCCCGGAACCCAGAGTGCATTTTTTCCCTGCATGCGCGCCCGGCGGATCAATACATCCTGCAGGGTATTATTGAGCATGTGTCCCATGTGCAGCACACCCGTTACATTGGGTGGTGGGATCACGATGCAGTAAGGTTCACGTTCGTCGGGGGTGCTTCTGAAAAAACCTTGTTCCATCCAGTAGGAATACCATTTGTCTTCCACGCTGGCCGGATCATATTTTGAAGGAATATCCATGCCCGCAAAAGTAGTAAAAAAATGGTGTTGTGGTAAAACTGAATGCTCTTCACCGACTCAAAATTACCATTCGCCGATTTTATACTTAAATTCACTCGGAAAACTTAAAAAACTAAAAAAGTTTTCATATACTTGCCGGAAATTACATCAGTTGGAGGTAAAAGACAGGATATTGGTTGAATCAGGTCAGTTGTTTGCCAAGTACGGCATTAAAAGCATGACCATGGATTCACTGGCAGAGGAAATGGGAATCTCCAAACGGACCATCTACGAGCGATTCAAGGATAAAGATACCCTGCTCAGGGAAGTGATTATATATTACAAGGATCAGACCCAGGTGCAGGCGCATCAGCTGATCGACCAATCGGACAATGCCATCGAGGCCCTCTTCCGGATTATCAAGATGACCATTGGCCAGATGATGCGCATGAGTCCCGCCTTTTTCCACGATTTCAGAAAATACCATCAGAAAGTCTTCAAAGAGTTTGCCGAACCGGGTGAAATCCGTGATTTCAGCATCACCCAGAAATTGCTTGAAACCGGTATTGAACAGAAAGTGTTCCGGGATGATATCGACATTGATATCGTTAACCGGACCCTCCAGACGCTCTTTGACCTCTTTGGTCACGACAGCAAAATGGTGGATGCAGGTTACGACCGGAAACTTATGTTTGACCATATTATAATTCCCTTTTTCAGGGGAATATCCACTAAGAAGGGGCGAAAGCTCCTGGTAGAATGTAAAAACCTTATAGAATAAAACAGACCGCGATATGAAAAACAGAAAGATCATCATTTTATTTACACTCCTGCTCTCCATGGGTCTTTTCACCCGGGCGATTGGGCAGGATCAGGCAGATAAACTGGTTCTGAATCTGCAGGGGGCTGTGGACCATGCCATTTCCTTCAATAAGTCCTTGAAGAATTCACGAATGGAAGTGGAAAGAGCCCGGGCAAGAAACTGGGAAGCCATTTCACAGGGTCTGCCCCAGGTGGATGGAGGGATGGAATACTCCTCCTTCTTCAACTACGAGTTGGAGTTCAGCTTTAATATGGGCGGTGGGGACGATTTCACCCAGGACCAATTGATGGATGCTTTCAATCAAACCCAGGCTGCTTTCCCCTTTTACACTCCACAGGATCTGGCCGTACACGGGGCAAATACCTACTATAATAGCGTCCTTCAAGGTATGCTGCCTCCAAGCACCATCCTCCTGTCGGACCAGGCCAGTGCCAAGCTGATGGTAAACCAGCTAATCTTCAGCGGTCAGTATATTGTGGGAATCCAGACCGCCAAGCTGGCGATGCTCATATCTGAGCAAAACCTGGATTTTAACGAACTGAACATCAAAGAATCGGTGATCAGCGCCTATTACCTGGTCCTGATTACCGAGGAGTCGCTGGATATCGTGAAGCAAAACCTGGATAACCTGGAAGAGACCCTGGCGCAGACCGAAATTATGTACAGGACCGGCATGGCCGAGCAGACCGATGTGGATCAGATCCGCATTTCGGTGAATCAGCTTGCCAATGCCACCACTTCGCTGCAGCGAAGCCTGGAGCTAAGCTACAATATGCTCCGTTTCCAGCTGGGTCTGGAGACCAATGTGGATATAGAGCTGACCGATGAGCTGGAGTCGCTCTTTACCAATATGCAGGCCGAAACTGCCCTGGATAAGCCTTTTGTCATTGATGATAATGTGACCTACAAGATCATGAAGACCCAGGAGGAAATCAATAAGAAAATGCTTGGCCTGGAGCAGTGGAATTATGCTCCAACCATTACAGGTTTTTACAACTACAACGCTAAGATACTTACCACCGATTTTGATATGAATCCCAATCATATGGTCGGTCTGAGCATGGGTGTTCCGATTTTTTCCAGTGGTTTGAGGAAAGCGCGGGTCGACCAGGCTAAGATTGACTACAATATGGCACAGGTCAACCTCGATATCATGGAAGACCAGCTCCTGCTTCAGGAAAAACAGTATAAATATAACCTTGCAAGCTCCCTGGATAACTATTTCACCCAGCAGGAGAATGTGGAGGTGGCCCAGCGGGTTTATGACAGCTACCGTCGCAAGTTTGAGCAGGGAATGGCCACCAGCCTTGAACTCACCCAGGCCAATGATAACTACCTGAATGCAGAAAACAATTACCTCACAGCCATCATGGAAGTGATGAATGCCAAACTGCAACTGGATAAACTGATGAATACCTTATAGCATTGAATATGAAAACCAGACCAATTATGAAAACTATACCCACCATGAAAACAATAAAATCTGCCCTGCTTATCCTTATTGCCGGCACATTTATTACAGCCTGTGATATGCAGCCGCCGGGAGCACCTTCGGGTACAGAATCGGCAGCCCTTGAAGTAAAAGCCAGTCCGGTGAAGGTGATGGATCTGAGTTTCCAGGAAATTGCCATCACCCAGGAGATCACCTCCACTGTTGTAGCTTTCGAGGAAACCTATCTCTCCCCTTCTCTTTCGGGTCGAATCCGCTCGGTGAAGGTGGAAGTGAACGATCATGTGAAAAAGGGACAACTGCTGGTAGAAATGGACCGGACACAACTGGAGCAGACAAAATTGCAGTATCATCAGCTGAAAACCGACCTGGCACGGATGGATACCCTGCTCCAGTATGGTTCGATCACAGCAACAGGCTTATGATCAGATGAAGGCCCAGGTAGAAACCACCGGGCTTATCCTGGAGAACCTGGAAGAAAACACCCTGCTCCGGGCCCCTTATTCCGGTGTGATCACCGGAAAGTATTACAATGATGGCGAGCTTTACTCACCGGCCCCCAATACGCCGGCAGGAAAGGCGGCCCTGGTATCCATGATGCAGGTCGACCCGGTAAAAGTGATGGTGAACCTGAGCGAGACATACCTGCCCCTGGTGAAATCAGGCATGTCTGCCACCGTCACCACTGATGTCTTTCCGGATGAAACCTTCAGCGGCAAGGTCTTCAGGATCCATCCCACAGTAAGTGCAGCTACCCGCACCTTTGTGGCAGAAGTAAAGGTCCCCAACAAGGCAGGCCAAGCTGCTTCCGGGTATGTTTGCAAGGGTAAGTCTGAAACTGGGAGAAGGAGAAGCCCTTATTGTGCCGGCCATAGCGGTCTTGCAACAAAAAGGGACCAACCAGAGATATATCATGCTCCATGAGAACGGAAGTGCCAAGAAAGTCATCGTACAGATCCTGAACAGACACGATGACCAGCTGGAAATTTCCTCCCCCGAGATCAAGGGTGGAGAACAACTGATTTATGCCGGACAGACCAGACTGGAAGACGGTACCCAGGTAAGTATAGTGGCTGAATAATTTTAAAGCATCTGAGATGAGTATTTACGGAAATGCGGTCAAACGGCCGATCACAACAATAATGATCTTTGTAGGTTTGCTGGTGATGGGATTCTACTCCCTCAACAAGCTGCCCATCGATTTCTACCCCGATATTGATTTTCCCGCCATATCGGTGATTACTACCTATTCGGGTGCCAGTGCGGCCGACATTGAAACCAATGTGACCCGAAACATCGAGGACGGATTGAACTCGGTAGGAAGCCTGAAGAACATTACTTCCACCTCGCGCGATAATATGTCCGTCGTTGTATGTGAATTTGAGTGGGGGACCAATCTGGATGAAGCATCCAACGAGATGCGTGACGCGATCAGTTTTATTGAGCCCTTTCTTCCCGATGAGGCGGAAACACCCATGCTCTTTAAATTCAGCTCCAGTGCCATGCCCGTACTCTTTTACGGGGTCACGGCCGATGAGAGTTACGAGGCCATTGCCAACATCCTGGATGAAAAGGTGGTCAATCCCCTGAACCGCATCGACGGTGTGGGGTCTGTTGGACTGATGGGTGCCCCGGGACGTGAGATCCAGGTGGATATTGATCCCCGGAAAATGGAGTCCTACAATATAAGCGTGGAAATGATCGCGGGGGTCCTGAATGCCGAGAACCTGAATCTGCCTGCAGGAAATCTGGAAATGGGAATGATGGACTACCCCCTGAGAGTCAAGGGGGAATTTCCTTCCAGCGATGTGCTGGAAGACATTGTGCTGGCCAGCTTTAATGGTCAGACCGTCTACCTGAGTGATGTGGCAACCGTCAGGGATACCATACGCGATACCTCCCTGGATGAACGTCTTAACGGCAAAACCGGGATGCGTATCATTATCCAGAAACAGTCCGGCGCCAATACCGTCCAGGTCTGTCAGGATATCAATGCCATGATGCCCGAACTAATTGAATCACTGCCAGAAGATATCACGATTACCACATTCTGGGACTCCTCCGATTTTATTGTGGAGTCCATCGATAACCTGACCAACACCCTGATGTATGCAGCCATTGCAGTAATCCTGGTGGTGCTGTTCTTCCTGGGTCGCTGGCGGGCCACATTTATTGTGATCCTGACCATCCCCATTTCATTGATTGTCTCATTTATATACCTCTATATTTCAGGCAGTTCCATTAATATTATTGCCCTTTCATCCCTTTCCATTGCCATTGGAATGGTGGTGGATGATGCCATTGTGGTTTTGGAGAATATCACCAAACACGTTGAAAGGGGGTCCAGGCCGCGGGAGGCGGCCATCTATGCCACCAATGAGGTGTGGCTGGCGGTGATTGTGACCACCCTGACCGTGGTGGCCGTGTTCCTGCCACTGACTTTAATTGGCGGGATGACCGGCGAATTGTTCCGGCCCCTGGGCTACATAGTTACCATTACCGTAGTAACCTCTACCCTCAGTGCCATCACCCTGACTCCCATGCTGGCCTCAAAAATGATGAAGCTGAGGAAGAAATCAAAAAAAATAAGGGTGTTCAGCTACGACAATATCATCGGCCGTTTCCTTACCTGGCTGGATGGGTTTTACGCCCGTTCACTGAAAACAGCCCTTCGTTTCAGGTGGGGTACGCTGATTGCGGCCATTGTGATCTTCCTTCTATCCATGGGACTGGCCGGTGGCATGGGCTTTGAATTTATGCCGGAAGCCGACCAGGGATCTATGACTGCTGCCGTGGAGCTGCAAACCGGACTCCGGGTGGATGAAACCACCAAGGTGGCCCGTAAGATAGATGCATTTATCAGGGAGAACATGCCCGAGGCACAGTTCTATTATACCTCCTCCGGTTCCGAAGACCAGGGAGGGATCATGTCGCTCTTTATGGAGTCGGGGTCCCACCGGATCAATGTCAGCTTTACAATGAGGGAGAAAGAACCAGGCGACCGAAATGTCTGGGACCTGAGCAACATGCTTACCGAATACCTGGAGACCATCCCGGAAATTATCACTTTCGAAGTGGTACCAAACGGAGGTATGGGAGGGACCACCGAAAACAACGTTGTGGTGGAGATATATGGTTATGATTTCGAGGAAACCTCCATGATAGCAAATGCCCTGGCCGACAGTGTAAGCAGTATTCAGGGAGCCACCAATGTGAATGTAAGCCGCGATCCTTCCAAACCACAGCTGGAGATTATACCCGACCGTGAGAAGATGGCCCAGCATGGTCTGAATACCTTTACCCTTGCAAATTCAGTGCGTAACCGGGTGGAAGGGCCCTATATGAGCCGTTACCGGGAAGAAGGCGACGAATATGACATAAGGGTCCGCTTTATAGAAGAGGAGCGCTCATCTCTTTCCGACCTGGAGAATATTGGCCTGATAAATGCACAAAACCAGATGATCCGTCTGGGCGAAGTGGCCACCATCGAAGAGCACTGGTCACCTCCAAACATCGAGCGAAAAAACAGGGAACGGATGGTCACTGTATCCATTACCCCTTACAAGGTTCCATTGAATAAAATGGCCGAAGAGGTACAAAATAAGATCAACAGCATGGATATTCCTCCCGATGTGAATATACAAATGGGGGGGGCCGTGGAAGACATGCAGGAATCCATGATGGATCTGTCATTGCTTCTGGTACTCAGCCTGGTGCTGACCTACCTGGTGATGGCCTCTCAGTTCGAGTCCCTGAAGATGCCCTTTATCATCATGTTCTCAATACCCTTTGCATTTACCGGGGTGGTTCTGGCCCATATGGTCACAGGTACCACTATGAGTGTGATTTCCATGGTTGGGGGTGTGATGCTGATCGGTATAGTGGTAAAGAACGCCATTGTGCTGGTGGATTACATTAACCTGATGCGGGAACGTGGACTGGAACTTACGGAAGCCATCATAGAATCAGGTAAATCCAGGCTCCGCCCGGTGCTGATGACCTCCATGACTACCATCCTGGGGATGCTTCCGCTGGCAATGAGTACCGGTTCCGGATCGGAAATCTGGAGCCCCATGGGGATTGCAGTAATCGGCGGACTGATTTTCTCCACCATCGTGACCCTGATACTGGTCCCTGTCATCTACCATATGATGCTTCGCAGGAGTGAGACAAAAAAGAAATCCGTGAAATATAACTTTTTGAATGGAAATTCCGTTGAAGAACATAATTAGATAAGATGAAAGCTGTATTTATTGTATATAATCAGGCGCAGACCGACAAGGTAGAGTATCTGTTTGACAAGTTGAATATCAGGGGATTTACACGATGGACCGACCTTACTGGCCGGGGAAGTGTGGATGGCCCGCCCCATATGAATACCCACACCTGGCCGGAGCAGAATACGGCCAGGACTGGCTAGTAATGGAGGATGATAAGGTAGCGGCCGTCCTTGATGGCGTTAAACGCTTGGATGAGGAAAACACCGATGTGGGCATCCGTGCTTTTGTTTGGAATATTGAAAGTTCTTATTAGGCGAGGCCTAATAAGAACTTTCAGCTTAGTTTGCGCGCATTGCGCGCAGGTAGAGGCTCGCAGTCAGGGTTAATAGTTACTGGATTTTTTGCCTGTCATGGAGCTGATGCTGAGCTTCAGGATCACCATGCGCTTCATATTTTTCGGATTGAACTCAATGAGTTCAGGTGCCCCGTGCTGGGCCATGATCACTTCCAGTCCCTCCTGTTTGCTCTTATCATCTGATAGGATCTCAACCCTGCCATAACCCACAATCGAGCGATATCGGGTACTCCAGTCGCAGGCCTTCTCTCCTTTGGTGATTTCCATGTTATCCTCCACTTCAAAACAGACTTCCGGTTTCTGCCCGATCAGGTCGATCTTTTTTCCTTCAGGGGCGGAATGAATAAAGAGACAGCCATCGCGGTAGCCGTAATTAAAGGGGATGATATAGGGCCGATTGCCATCCATCATAGCTAAGCGGCAGATTAGTGCGGCTTTAAGGATCTCCTCCAATTCCTCATGCTTTTTAATCTCCTGGTTTGCTTTTCTCATGATTCAAAAGGGAATTTTATATGAATATAGTTACTTCCTGTTGTTTATCATTTCCCACTTCATGAAAATGAAGTACTTTTGGGCATTCAAAGAAAGTTATGAGAATTAATATTTTATCAGCACTAGCCATCATTGCAGTGGCAATCAGTAGCACCGGGTGTGCCAACACACCGGAAGAGAAGGCAAAAGATCAGGGACAGGAAATCTGGTTCGAAGAATATCTGCACAACTATGGAGAAATTGAGGAAGATAGTGACGGAACCTGGTCCTTTGTTTTTAAGAACCTGGGGGAAGAGGCTATTATAATCAACCGGGTACGATCCACATGTGGTTGTACAGTCCCCGACTGGCCAAAGGAGCCCATTGAACCGGGAGCTTCCGGTGAAATAACCGTTATCTATAATACTGCAACCACCGGTACATTTTTGAAATCGGTCATTGTATACTCCACTGCAGCCAACTCGCCTGTAAAACTACAGATTAAAGGAAAAGTGTTTCCCAAAGTATCAGAAGAGGGGTAAATCTCAAACTAAGAATATCATGCCAGGTATCTCAAAAAAAGGACAGCAAATGCCAGCATCTCCCATCCGGAGACTGGTCCCCTATGCCGAAGAGGCCAAATCCAAGGGTAGAAAGGTCTACCACCTGAATATTGGTCAGCCCGATATCAAGACCCCCGAAGTGGCGCGTGATGCAGTAAAGAATATGACCGCCAGGGTGATTGAGTACAGCCACTCTGCCGGTAATGAAAGCTACCGACGCAAGCTGGCGGCTTTCTACCAGGGCATTGGCATCCAGGTGGATCATACCGAAATGCTGGTGACCACAGGAGGATCCGAAGCCATTACTTTTGCACTGATGTCGACGGTTAATCCAGGCGAAGAAGTGATTGTTCCGGAACCCTTCTATGCCAACTACAATGGATTTTCAGTGGCATCCGGGGTGGAGGTGGTCCCCATTACATCCAGGATCGACACGGGCTTTGCACTTCCTCCCATCGAGGAGTTTGAAAAGGCCATTACACCCAGGACCAGGGGAATCATTATCTGCAATCCCAACAACCCCACCGGTTATCTCTATTCCCGCGAAGAGCTGGAGATGCTGGGTGAGATTGTGAAAAAACACGATCTCTATCTCTACTCTGATGAAGTATACCGGGAGTTCTGCTACGATGGCGAAAAGCACTTTTCGGCCATGGATCTGAAAGGGCTGGAAGAGCACGTGGTGATGTTCGATTCGGTCTCCAAACGCTACAGCATGTGCGGGGTGCGGATTGGTACCCTTATTTCCAAAAACAAAGACGTAATCTCCACGGCCCTGAAATTTGCGCAGGCCAGACTGAGTCCACCCTCCTACGGCCAGGTGGCCGGTGAAGCGGCCCTGGATACTCCCGATTCCTATTTCAGGGAGGTTTATGATGAGTATATTGAACGTCGCGACTATATGGTAGAGGCGCTGAATAAGATGCCCGGTGTCATATGTCCCACCCCAAAAGGAGCATTTTACACGGTAGTACACCTGCCGGTGGATGATGCAGATGTATTTGCCCGGTGGATCCTCAGCGATTTTGAATACAAGAACCAGACGGTGATGATGGCCCCGGCCTCAGGCTTCTATTCCACTCCCGGATTGGGGAAACAGGAGGTAAGAATAGCCTATGTGCTGAAGAAAGAGGATCTGGCTGCTGCCATGGAAACCCTGGCCGAGGCTCTTAAAGCCTATCCCGGGCGAACCAATTGATCCGGGGGCTGTTTTATATAAAGGTGGTTCATGATTAATGACTACCTTTGACGCGCTTAACTTAAGAAAGAAACAATTTGAATTTTAGTGATTTCGGCTTTGATCCCGATCTGATGGAAGGGATCAGTGCCATGGGCTTCGAAAAGCCCACCCCCATACAGGAACAAGCCATTCCGGCCATACTTGAAGGTAAAGACATCATTGGATCGGCACAGACCGGTACGGGTAAAACCGCCGCCTTCCTGCTGCCCGTTATACAGAACATCATTGCTTCCAGGGAAGCCAGCAAGACCAGGGCCCTGGTGATTGTTCCCACCCGGGAGCTGGCGCAGCAAATCGATCAGCAAATGGAGGGGTTCTCCTATTTCACCCCGGTAAGCTCAATCGCTGTCTACGGCGGTGGCGACGGCAGCATATTTGCCCAGGAGAAGAAGGCCCTCTCTGAAGGAACTGAGATTGTAATCTGTACACCCGGCAGAATGATAGCCCACCTGAACAACAACTACGTTCAGTTTGACAGCCTGAAATACCTGATACTGGATGAGGCCGACCGGATGCTGGATATGGGTTTCTTCGAGGATATCATGAAGATTATCCAGTACCTGCCCAAACAAAGGCAGAACCTGATGTTCGCAGCCACCATGCCTGATGAGATCCGTAAACTGGCCCGAAAGGTCCTGCACCAGCCAGTGGAGCTTAATATTGCCGTCTCCAAACCTGCCGAGAAGATTCTGCAGGTAGCCTATGTGGTATACGAGACCCAGAAACTACCCCTGGTGACACACCTGCTGAAGGGACGCGACCTGAAAAGCGTTATTGTTTTCTGTTCCACCAAGTTAGCGGCCAAACAGCTTGGAAGGCAGCTCAAGAGAGAGGGATTGAAAGCAGAGGATATTCATTCCGACCTGGACCAGAAGACCCGGGAGGAAATCATGCTGGATTTCAGGAACCGTAAACTTAACATCCTGGTTGCAACCGACCTGCTGTCGCGCGGTATCGATGTGGATAATATTGAACTGATTATCAACTATGATGTGCCCCACGAAGGAGAGGACTATATCCATCGCATCGGGCGGACCGCCAGGGCCGAAACGGATGGAATAGCCATTACCCTGATCAGCCAGGAGGAGCAGTTTAAGTTTGGCCGCATAGAGAAAATGCTGGAAAAAGAAGTCACGAAATCTTCGGTGCCTGAAGAGTTTGGTGAGACACCCGCCTATGACCCATCCAAAAACAGGGGCCGATCGGGTAACTTCAGAGGCGGCGGAAGAAAAGGGGGCGGTGGAGGCCACAAAGGCGGTGGAGGCTACAAAAAAGGTGGCTCATCTCATAATAAAAATTATCGGAAATAAGCTGTCTACCTGCTTACAATAAACTGTAAGGAATGTCCCTCCCTGGACCTGAAAATATACAGGCCCGGACCCAGTTGGGGAATACGCGCATATTCAGTATCCTCAAGCTCCATCATAAGCTGACCCATGGTATTATAGATGCCCCCGCTTACCCTTCTGTTAAAATGGAACACTCCTTCACTAACCGGGTTCGGGTAGATGGAAAGTGGCTCCAGAAGGACCGGATTCCCGGGGACAGCCGTACTCAAATTTGAATACCTGGGTGTGGGGGATGGAAAAAACACCCACTCCTGGCCGCCATCCACCAGGCGACCCATGGAAACGTCCGGCTCCTGCAATCCGAAGGTGACTGAATCCACGATTTGGAAGCCGGTGGAAGGTCTCTCCGAAAGACGCAGCTCCTCGCCGTCCTTGCTGATCTTAAAGTTGGCATGATTCACTCCCTGCTCTTTCTGATCATCGAGCCATACCAGGTAGAATGCACCTGCCTGAAGATACTCCCCCGGAAATCTGTATTTCCCGGGAGAACCCATATTGTCGCTGAGGAAATAATCGGCCAGCCAGACCGGCTCACCACTGGCGTTGAAGATCTCGACCCAATCTTCATATTCCCCAAATTCATCCATTTTAGTATTCTGGTTTGAAGCGGAGAACTCGTTGATATAGAGGGGGCCGGAAACAAGGGGATAGGAAACAAGCAAAGTAGTATCGGGATAACGGTTCTCCTGTCCACCCACGTCCACCACGGTGAAATAGATTTCCACCACCGTGGTATCATTCAGGGAGCGTATGGTATCGCGATAAGAAAAGGCCCCGGAAACAGGATCAGTTTCAGTGGGAGTATCCTTTAATAAGGTAATCCAGCTTCCACCATCGACCCGGTAGTGCAGGGTAGTCGTAAAACCCGCCTCATCGTCCTCAGCGGTCCAGTCCAGGTCAATCCTGTCGGACCGGGGCTCCACCCTTAAATAAGAAAAGAAGGGTATGGCATCCGAATCCACTACTTCGGCCAGCGCCGAAGTATTCCGGGCAGTGATAAATGCCTGCACACCCATATCCACATGCTCGCCCCATCCAGTATTCATGGATGCATCAAAATCGCTGATACTAAATCCCCAGTCCTCTGTATAAAATGTATCCATGGCCACAGCATCCCTGATCTGCATCCTCCAGCGGCTTAGTTCGTCACCCAGTTCAGGGGAGGCAGTATAGGCAGCCAGTTTCTTGATATACATGGTAAATTGCGTCTTATACTCCTCCACCTCGAGGATCTTTTCATACAGGGGTCGATGATCCAGGTTCCAGTCGTAGATGGAACGGGTGGACCAGTCCACGCCCCTGAAGTCGATCCCAAAACTGTTTTCCAGGGTATAGGGGATATACTCAAACCTTCCGCTCAATTGATCCCTGTATAGATAATAATTATTTTTGTCGCCCGAGTAGCCATCCCAGTTACCTCCAATCACATCCACAGCCGCAGCTTTCAGGAAACTCTGTACATTGATCAGGCGCTCCAGTTCAGCTTTCAGTTCCACTCCGCTGTATTGATTCAGATTCGAAATCAAAGCGGCCAGATCTTCATAGTCGTCCCACTTTTCATTGGTTCGCAGGGCATACACGCGCCGGCCATCATACTCATACTTATAGTCATCCTGGGAGTCCCCCAGGTAGCTTAGATCGGCCGGCCATAAATTCCGGAAAAAGTTACCGTCATTGTTGTCAAATCTCGATTTGGTAAACCTTTCGTCAATATGTTCGGTGTTCAGATAAACACCATAAAATGCATCGTTGATATAGAGCAATACGTGATTACATCTTGAAGCGTTGGCACCCAGGTAGCGAAACAGATTCCAGCCAAGTTTTGATCGGACAAGCGATGGGTCATTGACTTCTGCATTCAGATCCATCTTCTCAATCCCGTGATAATTATCATCGGGGTCGAAGGAATTAAATGAAATGCGGAAAGATTTCTTCTCCTTTTGCCTGATAGTGTCGCCCCGAAACCTCAGCCCCACATCGATGGGTCCCTCAATGGTGCCTCCCCGGGTGAATTTGAAGGTGGCATAATATTCCGTGTTGCTTTCCGGATCAGCATAGAGGCTCTGGAGATTTGATGCTGAAATGGTCAGATCAATGCGTGGTACCTCTGCATCATCAAAAACAAATCCCGGTTCCGGATGGATCACCTGGGCACTGGCAAAAAAACTTAAACTTAGAAAGGAAAGGAGTAGAATAACCCCCGATGCTCGCTTTTCTGTTTTATTCATATATCAAATACTCCCTTCGTTTCAATTTATATTCGGCCAGTTCTGGCTGCCAGCTGGCCCTGATACGCTCCTCATCCCATCCTTCTTCCACCATCTTTCTGAGTTTATCGGTTCCGGCCAGGGTATTAAAATAGGAAGTGAAAAACTCCTCCTTCCTTGGGAAGTCCTTATAGGCTTCCAATATGAATTGTAAATGAATCCGGGTCCACCCCTCTTCCGGGGAAAACTTTCTCAGGTCGGCCCCATAGCAGATCTGTCCCTCAAACTTGGGATTCCTCGCAACTCCTTCTATGGCCTCAGGCGTAAAGCTGAACTCGCCATTTAACTCCGGATGTCCATAGACCTCAAAAGGCATGCTGGTTCCCCGGCCTTCACTCAGTACGGTTCCTTCAAAAAAACAGGTGGAGGGGTACATCAGAATAGAATGGTCGTTGGCAAGATTCGGGGAAGGGCTCACGGGCATACTATAGGATTGTCCATGATAATAGCCCTCACAGGAAATCACTGTTAAATCACAGCTGATCCCCCCGCTTAACCATCCCTCGCCGTTAATCATCCCGGCCAGTTCCCCAATGGTCAGACCATATACCACAGGAATGGGATGCATGCCCACAAATGAGCGGAATGCCGTATCAAGTACAGGACCATCCACGTAGCCTCCATTAGGATTGGGCCGGTCCAGCAGGATCAGGGGTATGCCGTTTTCTGCACAGGCTTCCATCACATAGTGAAGGGTGGAAATATAGGTATAGAAACGCGCTCCCACATCCTGAAGATCAAAAAGAATCATATCGATACCTGCCAGCTCCTGGGGTCCGGGTTTCTTATGGCTGCCATAGAGCGAAGCCACGGGAATACCAGTCAGCTGATCAGTACCATCTTCAATCTGCACACCTGCAGCCTGGTCGCCCCGGAATCCATGCTCGGGCGCAAATACTTTCAGGATCTGATCCTTTCCAATGCCACTGTTCAGGAGGGTATCCACCAGGTGACGGTCCCCCACCACCGAGGTATGATTAGCTACCAGGGCAATCTGCTTTCCTCCAATAAGATGCAGATACTGGTCCATTTGCTCGGCTCCGCTACGTACCGGCTCTTTGTCCGGTGAACAAGCGGCCATCATTCCGTTCAGAATAATGTAGGATAGAATTAACAGTTTCTTCACGTCTTAAAAATAACTAAAAGATGCATACATTTGAGGAACCCAATTGAGAATCATTGAATACCGAACTATTTATCGTCCGCCGTTTGATCGGCAGCAGGAAAGAAGGGCGCAGTTTCTCGCGTTCCATTGTAGGCATTGCCATGTTTGGCATCGCATTGAGCCTGGCGGTCATGATCGTTGCAGTTGCCATTATAACGGGCTTTAAAAAAGAGATTTCAAACAAGGTCACCGGATTTGGAGCCCATATACAGATTCTGAATATGGATTCAAATCTCTCCTACGAAACTGTACCTGTACCTGATGGACTGGAGAGTGTGAATCAGATCCGTGCGATGGAGGGAATCCGAAATGTACAGCCCTTTGCCATTAAGGCCGGAATAATAAAGACAGGGGAGGAAATACATGGCGCAGTTCTGAAAGGGATCGATAAGAGCTATGACTGGAGCTTCATTGAAGAACACCTTGATGAAGGTACCTTATTTACAGTTAATGATAGCGTGAGAAGCAATATGGTTGTGCTCTCGGGCTCCATTGCAAGACTGCTGAAACTGGGTGTGGGCGACCGTTTTACCATGTATTTCATTCAGGATCCTCCCAGGGCCAGGACCTTTACCATCAGTGGCATTTACAATACCAGCCTGGAACAATTTGACCAGCTCTATATTTTTTCAGATATCAAACAGGTACAGCGCTTAAATAACTGGGATATGGGTCAGGTGAGCGGGTATGAGGTCCTGATTGATGAGATGGACGATCTGCAGGAACTTAGCTCGAAGGTAAGGGAACGGATTGGTTTTGACTTTCTGGAAGATGGCAGTCGCCTGCGGGTAGAAACCATTCTGGATAAAAACTCCCAAATCTTCGACTGGCTAAAGCTCCAGGATATGAATGTGGTTGTCCTGGTTATCCTGATGGTGGTGGTGGCCGGATTCAATATGATATCCGGACTGCTGATCCTGATCCTGGAGCGTACCAATATGATTGGTATTTTAAAAGCACTGGGCACCACCAATTTCTCTGTCCGAAAAATTTTCATGTACCAGAGCGCATATCTGACCCTGGTGGGTTTGTTATGGGGAAATCTCTTCGGCCTGGGCATCTGCCTGGCGCAAAAGAAGTTGAACCTGATTCCCCTTGATCCCGGATCCTACTATCTGGATACGGTCCCCATCAACCTGAACCTGATTCATCTCCTGATGCTTAATCTGGGAACCATGGCTATCACCTTCCTTTTTCTGCTGATTCCCTCCATGATCATAGCCCGGATTTCGCCCGATAAAAGCATTCGCTTCAATTAAATGCCTTTCATGTTTAATAAGAGCAAGTGGATAGACATTTTGGGTCAAAAACTTCCCGGTGAGAAGGCTCAGCTCCGGATGGCTCCGACCTTTCGCGGTGAGTTCACTTCCACGGAAGATCCTTTAAAGGCTGCAGTGATGGTCCTTTTCTACGAAAGGCAAAAGGATACCTGCCTGGTGTTTATCAAACGTAACGAATATGATGGTCCCCATAGTGCACAGGTCAGCTTCCCGGGAGGAGCCTGGGAGGCAGGTGATCACAGCCTGGAGGGAACGGCCCTGAGGGAGACCCGCGAAGAGCTGGGAATCAAGGAACAAATCGAAGTCCTCGGATCATTAACACCACTTCATATTCCGGTCAGTAACTTCATGGTGCACCCCTTTGTTGCATGGATGGACCAAAGCCCGGAATTTCGTCCGGATCCTACTGAGGTTCAATATGTAATTGAGGCCGGACTGAGGGAGCTGCTTGATCCCGCCAACAGAGATTCGGAAATTATTTATCACCATGAACAGGCCATTGAAGCTCCGTTTTACCGGGTGGGAAAAGAAAAGATCTGGGGGGCCACTGCCATGATGCTAAGCGAAGTTCTTCACCTGGCTACCAATTTGCAATAGCTACATGGTCCACTATATTCTTATAGTGTTCGTAACGGTATAAAATATCTCTTACAAAGTTATAGGTTTCAATCCCCCTGGCAAATCCATGTCTGACAACCTGGTCGCTATAGTACTCTGGCTCAGACTTTTTCATAAGCCATTGATCCACACTGCCAAACCAAACATTGGGATCCGACCCATATCGCTCCGCCAGTCTCCTGGCATCCTGAATATGTCCCAGTCCAATATTGTACGAGGCCAGCACAAATTTAACCCGTTCGTCCCGATCAGGGATCACATCCGTAAAACGGTCGTCGAGCCATTGTAAAAAGCTTGCTCCCGCTTTGATCTGCTCTTCCGGTGAGGACTCTGCTGTAATCCCGTAGCTTTTGGCTGTTACCGGCATCAGCTGCATTAAACCAAATGCACCGGCCCATGAGACCGCCTCTGGATTAAACCGCGATTCCTGGTAGATCACTGATGCCAGCAATCTCCAGTCCCAGCCAATGCGTTCACTCTCCCTTCTGATAGCATCGTCGTACTCCGAAATTTTACCACTGCCCAGGGTATAGTATTCACTGTGAATGCTTCTGTAGGAGTGCCTGTTATTAAAGTATTTGGTATACAGAATGGCATACTTATCGGTTAAACGATAGTTGCTGATCCATTGGTCAATTACTCTTTTAAGGCTGTCGGAACGGGGATGGACCGCCCATGCCACGTTTTGTGGAAAAGAGATGGCTGTACTCACATCAAGTTGAGGGAAATAGGTGGTATTTACCAGGCCAACATTTTCATCACATACGGTATAATCGATTTCCCCCAGGGCTACCCGTTGGATCAGTTGCTCCGACTCCAGATTCACCTCCCTGATATCGATTCCCCCGCCAATCTCATTGGAAAGAGAGCTTAATCGGTTTGCATACACCGAAGCCGCCTGTACAAAAACCTCCTTCCCCGCCAGATCGAGCTGGTTCCGGATCAGTGCAGCATCCACCTGCTTCCAGTTCATTTCCTCCCATTGTGATGGTTTTCGCTGTACCAGAACCTGCCTGGTTTGAAGAAATGGTTCGGTAAATGCCACTTCCGATTTTCTCTCAGAGGTAACGGTCAGATTCATGGCTATTAAATCTACCTTTCCTTCACTCAGGTCATTGAAATTCATCTCCAGATCGTTGCTTACACTTACCTCCAGAGCCAGGTCCAGATGATTGGCCAGATCCTGCAACATCTCGTACTGAAATCCCAATGGCTGACCCCGATAAAGAAAATAGCTGATGGAGTTGTACTCTGTAACCACCTTTAGTGCCCCGTATTCTCTGATCATCTCCATGTTAGTGATCCGGTTTTCCGGTCTCAGCTGATCCAAATCACGGAACCTCGACTCTCCCTGTGGTTTGCACGAAGCCAGGAAGAGTGCTACCGGAATAAGCAGCAAGAGTAAAACTACGATCTGTTTATGTTTCTCAGTCATAAAAGTACCATGTCAATCCCAGCTTGAAATGTCTGGGTTTCATGGGATAATTAGTGGCTGTAAAAAAATCATTTCCTGCAAACCCGACACTCTGCAGCACATTGTTATACGAAACAGATATTCGGGTTGTCTTTATCTGGAAGGCAAGAATGACATCCACAAAAGGATACAGACCCAGATCCGTTTCATTTTGCAAATGGAAAACGCCAGTTGCCGGCATATAGCCACTTGCCTTGTATTTACTTGTAAAATACAGATCAAATCCCAGATCTGCAATCAGGGCCCCCTTAAAAAGCGACTGTTTCCAGTAGTTGGATGAATAAATCACCGCCACGGGCAGGTTCAATACATCCTTGGCTGTTGCATACTGAAGCAACAAGCGGTTATCTGAATTCCAGCCTGCCAGTTTAAAATGTTTTGAAAGATGGGCCGAGAACACCAGCAGATTCTTATCATAAACCTGCGGCATTGCTAGCGTGTCCCAGTAAATATAATTTGAGATGGAGGCCGCTCTCAGGCTGATATCTGTCTCCAGTTCCTCGCTCTGAATAAAAGCCTCTCCCTTAATCCGGAGCATGGAGGCAAAATCATTCTCCCATTTGAAAAATGAGGATGAATAGTGATTAGTAAAGTAGTGGGGCCTGGCCAATTCAAAACTTCCCCTTAGCCCCAGGTCTGTCTTTCCACCCAGCTCTCTTGAAAAGGTAGCATGCAGATTGAAATTGTTTTGATTATATCCCAGAAGATAGTACTTCCCGTCGATGACCCAGTCCCAGACACCTGTGGTAGGCCCGGCCAGGTGTAAGCCCACAAATACATCATTAAAAGTCTCCGAATGGAAGTTGCTGATAACTGTATCTCTGGCAAGTGAGTCCACATATACCGAATCGGGACTAAGCATCCCAAAGCGTCTCAGTTCATCTCCCGCATATATTCGCGCAGAAATCTTATCATAATCGGGATCCCCCAGGATCAGCTGTACAACATTGGAGATCTTAGCCTCATTTACTGAATCTATGGCAGTCTCTGTCATGTAGTAGTAATTACTGTATACAGGAGACAGATCTCCCAGGACCACATCATCACTGTAGTATTTAAATTGCCTCTCCAGCATAAGCTGATACGAAATGGAAAGGGTCTTCCCCGTGGAGCTTGTGTTCCCCAGACTGTCCGTGGAGAATTTCCGCTCCGTAAGATTGTATTTCTGGGTGGCAAAAAAGGCCATGTTACGGTAATGCGATTGCGCCTGGTTCAGATTCACCTCATATTCCACCCAGGACTCTTTGGCTCCCATTAAAAATGAATCCCTGTTTGCCAGCCCTCCATTTTCGTTCTGGTCGAAATCATTGTAGTAAAAGGTGCCAAAAATGCTGTATTTATCCTTTGCGTGGCTGCCAAAGATCCCTGCACGTATGGCCCTGGTGTCCTGATTCGTAAATAAAGGCTTTCCAGACAGTATATTAAACTCAAGTCCGAAGTTGGTATAAGGTGAGAAATTCTGTGTATGCATTACTTCAATCGACTCCTCCTTCCATCCCTTAATGGGAATGACACTGTAAATGAGCGAGGTAAAAGGAGTTTTTGTATTAAAGAAGATGGTCCGCTCCGCCGTTTTTATATAGGGATTCCATGCCCTGCCAAAGAGGAATTCACTGGATTCGGGCCGTCGCATAAAATCCACGTGGTTTAATCCCCCTGCCAGTATACCATATGATTCATAGGCGAATCCCTGTTGATACGCGGGATTGTATTCTCTTTGAATCTGGTGCATATTGGTGTCAAGCCGAACATCCTCAAAGCGAGTATAGTTGTGCTTCAGCATCCAGGTATTGATCTTTCTGGTCGTGTCAATCACCTGTCCGTGAGCAAGCACCGCAACAGCAAAAAACAATACAGATATAATTAATAATCTCCTCACCAGTGGGTGCAGTATGAGTTACTAAATTAATAAAGAAATCTATAAAGCATCATGTGACTCAAGGTTATTGTTTACTCGCTTAACCTGCCTTCGCCAGCTATAGGCTTCGTACTCCAATAACCTTTCGTAAAGTGAGCTTTGATACCCGATTTCACTCCGTAAAGTGAGCATAAATACAAAAAACGTGCAATAAAAAAATCCCACCCGGAAAACCGGATGGGATTAAATAAGATAGGCGACGACCTACTCTCCCACAATACGCAGTACCATCGGCGCAAGCGGGCTTAACTTCTCTGTTCGGAATGGTAAGAGGTGGTTCCCCACTGCAATAGTCACCTAAAGTCTTCAAATAAGATTAACATACTGGAAGAAGTATCTTTTAAATAGCCTTGAAAAAAGCTCACGGGCAATTAGTACTGCTCGGCTATGACATTACTGCCTTTACACCTGCAGCCTATCAACGTTATCGTCTTTAACGGCCCTTAAGGGATATCTCATCTTGAGGCAGGCTTCGCGCTTAGATGCTTTCAGCGCTTATCCCTTCCAGACGTAGCTACCCTGCAATGCAGCTGGCGCCACAACAGGTACACTAGAGGTCTGTCCAACACGGTCCTCTCGTACTAGTGTCAGGTCCTCTCAAATATCCTACGCCCACGACAGATAGGGACCGAACTGTCTCACGACGTTCTGAACCCAGCTCGCGTGCCACTTTAATGGGCGAACAGCCCAACCCTTGGGACCTTCTCCAGCCCCAGGATGTGACGAGCCGACATCGAGGTGCCAAACCGCTCCGTCGATATGAGCTCTTGGGAGCGATCAGCCTGTTATCCCCGGCGTACCTTTTATCCTTTGAGCGATGGCCCTTCCATACGGAACCACCGGATCACTATGCTCTACTTTCGTACCTGTTCGACTTGTCAGTCTCACAGTCAAGTACCCTTATGCCATTATACTCTACGCATGGTTACCAATCATGCTGAGGGTACCTTTAGAAGCCTCCGTTACTTTTTTGGAGGCGACCACCCCAGTCAAACTACCCACCAAACACTGTCTCCCCGAAGGGATTAGAATCCAGATAAATGAAGGCTGGTATTTCAAGGTTGACTCCATGACTCCTGGCGAAGCCACTTCAAAGTCTCCCAGCTATCCTACACATCATTTACCCAAACTCAATGTTAAGCTATAGTAAAGGTGCACGGGGTCTTTCCGTCCCGTCGCGGGTATCCGGCATCTTCACCGGAACTACAATTTCACCGAGCTCATGGTTGAGACAGTGCCCAGATCGTTACACCATTCGTGCAGGTCGGAACTTACCCGACAAGGAATTTCGCTACCTTAGGACCGTTATAGTTACGGCCGCCGTTTACTGGGGCTTCGATTCAGAGCTTCTCCCGAAGGATAACCCCCCCTCTTAACCTTCCAGCACCGGGCAGGTGTCAGGCCTTATACATCATCTTTCGATTTCGCAAAGCCTTGTGTTTTTGATAAACAGTCGCCTGGGCTATTTCTCTGCGGCCATCTTACGATGGCACCCCTTCTCCCGAAGTTACGGGGTCATTTTGCCTAGTTCCTTAACCATGAATCACTCGAGCGCCTTAGGATTCTCTCCTCGACTACCTGTGTCGGTTTACGGTACGGGTACCTAATACCTGAAGCTTAGGGGTTTTTCTAGGAAGTCTGTTTAGGGTCACTATCCGCTTGCCCGAAGGCTCACGGTACTATCAGCGTCAGCATCTCCAAGCTATTAACCCGGAGATATACCTACAACCTTTAACGTGCTATTCCGTCAGCACGCGGACCTTTCACTACTCCGTCATCCCATCGCAGTATTAGGTAGTACTGGAATATTAACCAGTTGTCCATCGACTACACCTTTCGGTTTCGCCTTAGGACCCGACTAACCCGGATCCGATTAGCGTTGATCCGGAAACCTTAGTCTTTCGGCGAGCAGGTTTCTCACCTGCTTTATCGTTACTTATGCCTACATTTTCTTTTCCAGCCGCTCCAGCAAACCTTACGGTTCACCTTCGGCGCAACTGGAATGCTCTCCTACCACTCATAACTTAAGTCATGAGTCCATAGCTTCGGTGATATGCTTATGCCCGATTATCATCCACGCACAATCGCTCGACTAGTGAGCTGTTACGCACTCTTTAAATGAATGGCTGCTTCCAAGCCAACATCCTAGCTGTCAGAGCAATCGCACTACGTTAGTTCAACTTAGCATATACTTGGGGACCTTAGCTGATGGTCTGGGTTCTTTCCCTTTTGGCGCCGGACCTTAGCACCCAACGCCTCACTCCCGAGG